>CAWGHS010000029.1:0-14890 GCA_963822425.1 uncultured beta proteobacterium | reverse complement strand
AGCTCGCTACGTCCAAGGGGTACCCGTTACAAAAATTGCAGGATCAAGTGACGTATACCACTCCCCCTCGAAAATATTCTGAGGTGACCACAGCCTCACGTCTGGCTCGGTTTAAGCAATTGGTCGATATCTACTACCGTCCAATCCCATTGAAATGATCCATCCTGATGATTGCCTCTGCCGCTACGTCATAACGGTGGGGGTGGTGAATTTTGTCTCCGTCCTAGGCTGAGACGATGATCATTCACCGCGACCGAATAAACGCGACACACTGAAAAGGATAAAACAATGAATATCAGAATAGCTTGTATCGCACTCTTGATCTTCCCGCTAAGCACGCTTGCCTGTGTAGACACACGGAGCGGTAATTTTTGTACCCACTACTCGGATATCGAGCAAAAATCTGGGGATCATGAACTCAATCTGACGCGCAGCTATAACTCAAAATCATCCGATACCGGCTGGTTTGGCTATGGATGGGGAACTCCCTTTGAACTCCGCCTGATCGTGATGCCGGATGGATCGGCTGTCGTGCAAGATATCAGCACTCAAAAGAGTGAACGTTATTCGTCCCAAGGTGATGATGCTCTGCAATCCGGGGTGGAGAAGATCGTTGCCGTGGCGATCGAAAAAGAAGGTTTGAGCGTCGATGCGGTCTCGGCTTTGCGTAGCCGACTATTGTTGAGTGCGGAGCTCAGAAGTGAAAAGGTACGGCAGTATGGTATCCAAACACAGCTAGCCATTGATGCGAAGTTGCATTCGGACGAGTGTGCTAAAGCGTCAATCACACGGAGTCGGGATGAATATCAGCGCATCGGCTGTAGAAAAGGCATCGATTACTTCGACCTGTCCGGGCGCCTCGTTCGGCAGGAAGATGAGAACTACAAAGTCGTCATTCATTACACGGGAGATCATCCGGACAAAATAAGCGACTCGCTAGGGCAGGAATTGAACCTGATGTGGGATGCAACTGGGCATGTGGTCGAAGCGAGAAGCAAGCAGGATGTACCCGTCATCAGGTATCGCTACGACGACAAGGGCAACCTTGTATTTTCCAGTGATGCTGGGGGAAATGATGTTAACTATTTGTACGATGCCAAGCACAAGTTAAAGGAAGTAAGTCATACGGATAACACGCATATGGAGTTGCAGTACGACGAAGCTGGCCGCATCGCCGATGTGCATGATCCCTACAGTCCGCGCATCTCTTATACCTATAGAAATGACCCGGAATATCCGGCCTTGCATCATTGGACCACGGCTACCACGACGAACGAGGACGGGAAGCAAACGGTGCGTGTGGCGGAATATTTCTCAACGCTGGATGTCAGCGGCGTACAGAGGTTGTCGCGTGTGATCAAAACGGACACAGCGGGGAAAGAGGAGATCGTTCTGGATGAACAGGAGCGTTTCAAATACATCAGCAGAGCCGACGGAAGTTTTGCGAAATTTTCTTACCATCCGGCTTTGGGCAAAGTGGCGCGGGTCTCGACCAATGAAGAAACGACGGATTTTAGCTACGATAAGCAAGGCAATCTGATTCGCGCTTCGACGGGGAACGGGCATCTGGTCAGCCTGAGCTACGACCGTCGCGGCAGCATCGTCCGCATGGTGGAAAGCGACAAGGCCAAGCATGTGCGACGTGAGCTTCTCTTCAAGTACAACGCCCAGAAAAAACCGATCAAGATCAGTATGGTCGGCAAGGGCGAGATCAATGTCGCATACGACCAACTGGGCGAGATATCCAAGGTGGATTCAAAACAAGGTGCAAAGATGGCGCTTGAGGTGACACAGGCCTTCCAGGGATTGCTGGCGCTGGTGAAAGTGGCAGGAGCGAATTACTGCCTTTGAGTGTGTGCGAGTGGATCGCCCGCGAGACATAAGATCGAGGGCGATCTGTACGACATCAATGGCCATGAGTCATCCCTAAAAATTAAGGGTCAGCTATGTAGTGTCGGCGCGCCAACAATGTCGAGGCCACTTTGAAGAACGACAAGCTCGTGTTATTAAAACGCCCGCTGTCCGTATTGGGATGTTGGTGGTGGTCGAGGAGAAGCCTGATGGTTGGAGTAGACATGATGTTCTTTAGGCTTGGCCTCCTGCTGGGATTGCTGCCATTGGCATGCGGTATATCTCAAGCCGCATCGCCTAAGCTGCAAGACTGCGCCGAGTGTCCCGTGATGGTGAGTCTGTCTGCCGGAAATTTCATGATGGGTATGGCGGGCGACCCTTCGACTGTGCCGGTGCATCAGGTCAAATTCAATCACCGTTTTGCCATCGGGCAAACCGAAATTACCGCAGCACAATTTCGTTTTTTTCTAGATCGTACAGGTTATAACGCTGGAGTGAGTCACACGTCGCCGTCTTTCTCTCCTAGGCTACCCGCAGTGGAGGTGGATTGGTATGCGGCGAGTGCCTATGTACGTTGGTTGTCGCGCCATACCGGGCAGCGCTATCGTTTGCCTTCCGAGGCTGAATGGGATTACGCCGCGCATGCCGGGAAGTCCAGCCGCTATTGGTGGGGTGCTGCGGCTATCGAGGGGTGTGGTAAAGAGCATCTGTTGTCGACCTTCTTCCCCTTCGACCGGCCGTGTGCATCTACACAGAAATCGACGTTGATCGACGTGGCTAGCTTGAGTGCAAACCCGTGGGGGCTGTTCGACATGCAAGGCAATGCGGGGGAGTGGATGCAAGATTGCTGGAATAACGATTACAAAGATGCCCCCACGGATGGCGGTGCTGTCGGTGGGTGTGACAAAGATAGCGTTTCAGTGCGCGTCGTGCGTGGCCCGGATTTTTTAGATAACGCCGCGCCGCGTCGCCCAGTCGATGCTAGAGAACATTCCGCGACCACAGGGTTCAGAGTTGTGCGGGAGTTGCCATGAAGCCATTGCTTTATCTGCCCATGGTTATTGCTTGTTTTTGTCTGCCATGTGTCAGTTATGCCATGGAGCCGCTACCGCGCGCCGATCTGACCACCAGCGATTCTGCGATCAGCACACCGCTTAAGGGCTTGCTCGACGACTATGTTAATCGCTTGCCCGTGCAACGGTCGCTGTCGCAGACAGGGGATGATTGGGTCACCCATGCGTGGAGCTCGAATCTGGATGCGCTGACGCAGGTCTGCCGTAAAGATCCGTCGGCTTGTGCACCGGCGTTACAAGCCCAATTCGACGCACTTGCGCGCGAGTGGCGAAAAGTGACGTCGAAAACGGGTCTGACTGTGCGTGATGCCGTGGTGGTCTCCGCGCTGAGCGATCTATGCCATCTACCCTTCAATGTGGAGATGGGGTTCCGCTGTCTTGATCCGAATATCGCCACCTATGCCAGCGCCGCTTGGTTCAGGTTTGGCTACGAACATCTGTTCTTGGCGTATTCTGATATTGATGTGAGCCAGCGCAATCAGACTCGATATTGGGTGGAGCATGAGACCAATCTTGCACCGCAGGAAAAAGCGGATGCGTTGAGACGCTTGGAACGAGATGTCGGTGCGAGCGAGCGCGATGCGTACGCGTTCGAGTTGCGCGACTCCTTATCAGGAGCGTTTTCTCAATGGCTACTGAGATTGCCACAGCATGTTGCTCAAAATGATCATGGCAACGCGTTGTGGGACATCGTCAACCTTGCGCGGTTGTCGGCCTTGCAAGGCCGGCTGGAGCGGGCAGAGCAATGGTGGCAGTTCGGTCTGTCACTGCTTGCCGAGCATCCTGAACTCGCCAAACCCAGCCAATGCTTGCTGCAAAGCCAGCGTTTTTTCATCGATGTGGAGCAGGCACGAAGCACCCAGTCGCTGTTCGATGGCGGGCTGCGTATCCAGGCACTGATCGATCAAGATTGTCCTTACACGCTACAGGCGTTGCAATTTGGCTTGTTGGCACTCAAACAGCAACAGTGGGCGCCTGCGCTGGATGTGCTGCAGCGTGTGCAAAAAGCCTGTGCGGTTGGGGATGGCTGTAGTGATATTCGCAAGAAACGCATCGCAGAATTACTGGCGATTGCCCAAGGGCAGCCCGTAGCCTTGCAGCAGACGGCGCAGGTATGGCTACCTCGGTTCAAGCATGAATCCTTGTTGAGTTACGAACGGCAATTCGTTTGGGCATTGGCCGACCGTTTGCGCGACTTGGGTGCCCGTGCCGATGCAACGGCTCTGTATCAGGCTTTGGATGAGCAGATCGAGCAAAGCCGCGACCCTTCGATGAGCACCAATCCGCTCGATCTCGCACGTTATGACGAACTCAAGCGCATGCGTGTACGCAACGATGTGGAGCAGGGCGTGCAGATATTGCCCATGCAGTCAGAAAGCTTGCGCGGGCAGCGTCTGTTAAAACGGCTGCGCACCCAGCGTTGGGCCAAAGAATTGGCCAGTGAAACCGATGCTGAAGCCAAAGCTGAGTTGGATCGGCAGTTGCAGACTATCCTTACGCTGCGCCAGAATCTCAGGAAACTGTCACTTAACGCGCCGCCGTTTGCGCAGGCGATATTACAAGCGCTTCTCGCAGATACGGAAGAGGCTGAAAGTATGCAGCGCGATGTTTATCTGGGCAAACTGGCGGCAAAGAAACAAGGCACACCGGGATTCCTTAGCTCAGTGGCATTGATGCAGTATCAGTTCGGAGAAAACGGCCTCTTCGACTCGCCCATTAGCGCATTGGATATCAATGAGGCCTATCTGAGTTGGTTGCGTGTCCCCGGTGGTTATGTCGGCACCTTGCTCGCCGTCACGCCACAAAATATGGAGAAGCGGGTCCTCCCGACGCAACACAGCATCAAGCAGATATTTATTCCGTTCACGCCACAAGATGAGGCGCTGTTGCAGTTCTATCGTCAGATGCTGCAGTCTGTTGCCAGAGGTCGTGGTGTAAAGCTCATCGAACTGCCGGAGGTCGAAAAGGACGGTTTGTTGCTGAATGGACTGCCAATCTGGAAGGCGGCGGATGGCAGCTTCAGTACTGGACGAACAGCTCCTGCCGGCGCTCGGCCGATACGGAACTTCGGCGATCTCAGCGATGTGCTGTATGAGCGCTTGCTTGCTCCCTTTGCCGGATATTACCAAGATGCTCAGCGCTTGATCATCAGTCCAGATGGTGCATTATCCTATCTGCCGTTCGAGACGCTGACGCGGCGTGGTGTTTCCGTATTGGAGGCCGTGGATATCGCTTATATTCAATCGTTGTCGGTGTATGCGGAGTTGAAGAAACGGGGGGCGACGAGGAAACTCAATGGGGTGTCACGTGTGCTGTCTGTGGCGGATCCGCAATATGTGGAGGTGGCAACCGCCCCGGATGTGTTAGATACGCCGTCGTTACGTCAGATGAGAGGGATCAGTTGGCCTGCGCTACCGGGTACGCGTAAGGAGTCAGCGGCGATAGTCCTCATGTATAAAGACAAGCGGCAGTTGCTGGGGCCGCAGGCCAGTAAGGCCAATCTCTTTGAGCTGCAACGGCAGAAGGCACTCAAGGATTTTAAGATATTGCATTTTGCGACACATGGCTATGTGGACGACGAACGCAGCGCACTGGTGCTTAGCTCAGGAGGCGATCCGCTTAGCGCCTATTTGATGGATCAAGACATCGTGGATTGGAGCTTGGATTCGGATCTGGTGCTCCTTTCCGCTTGTAATACGGGTATCGGACGCCAACAACAAGGCGAGGGGGTCGTCGGTTTGCCATATGCCTTTTTCATGGCGGGTAATATCAACACGTTGATGTCACTGTGGCCGGTGGATGATGAAGGCACGGCGGCGCTGATGCCTGCCTTCATGCAGCGTATAAAGCAGGGCGAAGACCACGTCACCGCACTCAACAACACCAAGCGTGCTTTTGCGCGCGGGGATTACGGGGCAGCGTTCCGCGATCCACGGGTGTGGTCTGCGTTCGTGTTGTACGGGGTGCCACTGGCGAGATAAGAAGAGGGCATACGAATGCAGCAAAGCAAAAGGCCGGTGATACACCGGCCTTTTGCATATTGCTGTGATGTGGACGATTACTTCTTGGTGCCGTTCACAACTGCCTTCAGTGTCGCGCCAGCCTTGAATGCTGGTTGCTTAGAGGCTTTGATCTTGATGGCTGCGCCAGTGGCTGGGTTACGGCCATTGCGAGCAGCGCGCTTACGCACTTCGAACGTTCCAAAACCGACCAATGCAACGTTGTCGCCCTTCTTCAGGGTTGCGGTGATGATGTCGATCAGCGCAGCGATATTACGGTCTGCATCTGCCTTGCTGCTTTCTGTCTTTGCTGCCAATGCGTCGATCAGTTCTTTACGGTTCATACTTCATTCTCCTTTGGGTTAACGAAATGCAGGCCGTATTGTCAGGGAAATATCAGCGTCTAACAAGAGGTAAATCCTATTTCATTAGGATTTTCTCTCATTAAAGAAAGCTTGATTTCTTATATGAGTTCTGGCTGGCGCTTATGTAAAGCCTCGATCAAGGCGCTTAGCGGCATGTCTAGACGTGTGATATTCATCTCTTTCAGGAAGCGTACTTCGTTTTTGGTCAATTCACCCTCAATGAGCGCCCAGTGTTGAAAAGATGAGCGTTTCATGATCTGGCGCGCGAAGATACGGTCGAGTTGGTAGCCAAAACGGCAGCCGAGGAACAGGAAATTCTTGCCCAATCGGCGTTGCTGCACCAAGGGCGGGATCGGGGTCTGGATGTCGATCTCGGTCAGGATCTCGACATAATCCGAATCGGACACGATGTAGTTTTGTGCCGGATTGGCCGATCCTAGGGGGCGATACAGCAGGGTTTGCCATTTTTGGGCGGTTTCCGCATCTGCCAATTCACCTTTTGCCGTGTAATAACGTACCCATTCACCATAATGTTCTGCTTGGCTCAACCCTTGCACCTGTCCCCAATCGGGATGCTGTGCCAGTGCCTGCTGCATGGCATCGTCGTACCAAGCGTCCACCACCAGCGGCAGTTTGTGCAATGAGGCGATGAATTCATGCAATTCGCTGGGCGTGGTATGGGCTTGGAAGGCGGTGTTCATCAGCCCGGTCAGCGTCTTGCGGTGCTTGAAGTTCTCGATGTATTGAGCCGCCCCGGTCAGATTTTTGCGCAGCTTGTGCGAGACGGTGATGCGCTCGGTCAGCTTGGCGACCAATTGCAGATGGTCGACAGGATGGGCGGGAGGCGTGGCCGCCGCTGCCCAGATACCGGTACCGAGATAGGGAACGACTTGTCCCGCTTCCAGTCCTGCCAAGATTTCATTGATCGCTGTATTGTCCGACATGGCGGCTCCTTAGGTTGATGATTAAAAGCCGGACGAGAATCCAAGCAGTTCGATACTGATGTTCTCGTTGCCCAGCAGCACTTGGCAGGCCAAGCGTGATTTCGAACCGACACCGATGATGCTGTCCAGCTTCTCGTGTTCAGGTTTTTGTATCTTGGACACGCTTTTGCGTCCTTCCTGAATGTAGATGTGGCAACTGCCGCATTGAGCTTGACCGTCGCATTTGTGTGCGATCTTTTCGCCGCTGTTCTTGAGCACGTCGAGCAGACGGGCGCCTTCAGTGGCTTCGATGGTTTTTCCGGAAGGTTGTATGGATACGATTGGCATGTTCACTCCTAGGTGGGTTGGTTAAAAAAATCAAAGATAGATTGCGGCACCGGCGCCGATGTTGATGGAAGCATCCTTGGCAGTCTTCACGATGAACTTGATCTGTTCTTCGGTGAGATGCGTATGGAAGGGCAAAGAGATCGCGCGGTCCGCCACTTTCTCGGTGACGAAGCAGCCGCCTTTGCGCCAGCCCTTTTCAATGTAATAGCGCTCCAGATACAAGGGGTAGCTATACAACTCAGCCTCGACTTCAGCCGTGCGCATGTCATCCACGATGGCGCGGCAACTGCTGAGTGAGAAGCGGGTACCCAGATGCACGGTATAGAGGAACCAGTTCACAGACTCGACATCGGGAGCCAAATAAGGTGGTTTGATCCCTTCAAATGATTTGATCTGCTCCTCGTACCATTCGGTCACCTGCCTGCGTTTGGCGAGGATGTCATCGATGCGCTGGAGTTGGGCGATGCCGAGCGCCGCAGTCAGTTCGCTGATGCGGGCATTCAACGGCAACAGGAGCGAGATGCTGATGGACTGGCGTTGCTCGGGTTGGCGGTCGCGCAGATAGCGTAAGGTGCGGGCGAAGTCGAGATCGTCGGTGACGATCATCGCCCCTTCACCGCAACACAATGCGGAAGGTTGTGAAAAATCGAAGATGGCACAATCGCCGAAATTGCCAACTTGTGTTCCTTTGTAGCGTGAACCGATGGCTTCGGTGCTGTCCTCGATCAGGTGCAAGCCATGCTGTTCGGCGAGGATGCGCAAGGCCTGCCAATCGGCGGGATGTCCGTTGGTGTTGCCTGCCAGGATGACTTTAGTCTTGTCGGTGATCTTGGCGGCAGCCTTATCCGGCGCGAGAGTGCCCGCCCAGTAATCGATATCGGCGAATACCGGAGTCGCATTGGCCAGCGAGATGCCGCGCGCGATCTGATGCCAGGAGTGTCCCGAGGTGATGACCTCGTCTGTGCCGTGTACCTGCCATGCCTCCAGACACATCCACAATGCCAGCGTCGAACCGGATACGGCCACGGCATGTTTGCGTCCCAGCCAGTCGGCGAAGGACTGCTCGAATGTCTCGACCAAGGCACCTTGGCTCAAGTTTGGCGAGCACAAGGCGGTCTCGACCATCGCCAGCTCGCGCTTGGTGATATCGGGGTCGGAGAGGCGGATGAGGTCTTCACTCATACCGCAACGACCACGCCATCGGCGTGTTCCGGGCTGTCGGTGATGCTGATGCAGACTTCACTGCGATTGAGCAGATAGAGCTGGTAGCCATTTCCGGTGCGGTATGGAGAGCCATCCATGTCCTCCAGCGCGCAACGCACGAAGGTGATCTGCGGGTACTGGCTACGCAAGCCGGGCACAAGCGGCTCGCCGCTGGCCAGCAATGCAGCGACCGAGCTATCGATGGAGCTGATCTGTGATGTGCTCAATGGCATGGTGTTCACTCCCGGTTGATATGCTTCGCTTCAACGGTGATCGGCAAGCGAGTGTCTGCCGCCATCTCCGGCAGCTCCAATTGCCAACCGTTGGCCAGTGTGATGATGCCGCCCCACATGTCGGGTTTTTCCGAAGACACGATCGGCTCCTCCAGATCCTTTTTGGGGACGTAGATGGAGGCTTCGCCTTTTGCATTCTTTCTGACCATGACTTTCATGTGGTTTCCTCTTTATAGAACAGGTTGTGCGCTGTCTTGCCAAGCCAGCTCCAGCGCAGTGGTGATGATGGTTTCGGTCGCGCGTTCGATCTCGTCATCACTGCTGTAGTGCGACAGAGAGAAGCGCAATGCGGCTTGCGCGGCAGTCCGGTCTTGCCCCATCGCGGTCAGTACATGTGATGCCTGACTGCCGCCGGACTGACAGGCCGCTCCATTGGAAGCGATGATCCCGGCGCGCTCCAGATGGATGAGCAGGGCTTCTGCATTCAACTCGCCGAATTGGATGTTGCTGGTGTTGCCGACGCGTGCCGTCGCTTGCGCATTGATACGGGCGAAGGGTACGCCATTCAATATCCGGCTTTCCATGCGGTCACGTAACCTACCCAAACGTTCTTGTACACCGGTGTCCAGCAGTGTTGCGGCGACCCCCAGTCCGACGATACCCAGCATGTTTTCCGTGCCACCGCGTCGATTGCGTTCTTGACTACCGAACAGTAACGGTGTCAGCGACAAACCCTTGCGCAGTACTAATGCGCCGATGCCCTTGGGGGCATGCAGTTTATGTCCCGATAGGGAGAGCAGGTCGATGGCGCTGTTCTTCCAATCCAGCGGCAAGCGACCGATGGCCTGCACCGCATCGGTGTGGAACAAGGCGCCGCGTGCTTTGGCGATGTGTGCGAGCTGTTCCACTGGAAAGATCGCACCGGTCTCGTTGTTTACCCACATAAGGGAGACCAGCGCCGTGTCGTTGCTGATAGCGGCATCCACTTGCGCCATGTCCAACGTCCCGTTGCTATCGACATCCAATAGGGTGACGGAGTGGCCGCGCTCTACCAGCCATTGCAGCAGCTTGAGGGTGGCGGGGTGCTCGACCCGGCTGCTCACGATGTGGCGGCGTGTGCCGTTGAAATGGTGCAAAGCACCGAGGATGGCTTGATGATTGGCTTCCGTGGCACTGCCAGTGAAGATGATCTCGGGCGGGGTCGCTTTGAGCGCACTGGCGACGGATTGGCGCGCCAGCATCATCCGTTCCTTGGCGCGTTGTCCCAGTGCATTCTTGCTGGAAGGATTCCCGTACTCTTCGTCCAGCAAGGGCAGCAACGCGGTGCGTACTTCAGGCGCAAGGCGGGTGGTGGCATTGTTGTCGAGATAGATCATGGCCAGAATATCCGCTCGTCATCCGGCAACAAGATGTCCAGTGCTTCGTTCAAGGTATCCGTCACGCTATGCAGTACCCAGGTGCTGTACTGATGATCCTTGCGATACAACAACCAATGGGGTTTGAAGAACTTGAGTAAGGCGATATCGATGATGCCGCCGCTCGGTTCGACGTTGCGCGAGCAACAGGGACTTTCAATGCGGTAGCCACGGTCTTCTTCATCCGGTACCACTTGCGGCGTGACATAGCGATAACGCTCACGCTGTTCCAGCGCACGTTCGATGCGTTTGCAATCGAACTGGTTGGGGTGGGGATGAACGGAGAGGGCAGACATCGTGTCACCTTAGGCGCGCTCGATCTCGTGTTCCAAACAACCGACCACTTTGCCATCGGCGAACTCGACGATATACACGGGAGTGTTGGACTCCTCATGCATCCCGGTCTGTACGACTTCGCCTTTGCTGCCACTGGCGACCAGCAATGCATCGATAGCCATATCGGGGTAGCTGCCGTCATTGACAAGGTCGATCAAGGCGACGACCACACTGCCCCATTGGAACTTGGGCTCTCTAATGTCCAACATCTTCAGCCTCACTTTCCGTCTGTTGCTCGAACGGGAGTAGTTCTCTGCCGCGCATCCCGACCAGCGTGCCGCGTTCGTAGAAGTCCACGCCGTAGATGTAGTACTGTTGCAAGAAGGTGCCGATGCTGGAGACGTAACCCACATCACCTTTTTCCACCAGCACATCACCGACCTCTTTGCCGCGATAAGTACCGTCATTGCGGATCTTGAAGCGGGAAATCACTTTTTCGCCATATTCGTACTCGGGCGAATCATTCAATTCGACGACGCTGCTATCGCGACTAATTTTGGCCATATACCCTCCGCTGTTTGGATTCGCTTTGCATGCTGGTCTCCAACAGGCGCATCAGTGCTACTTCGCGCACCATCTCGTCTTCGTCATGCGCCAACTCGTTCAGATACTGAGTGTCGATACGTTGTGCGACCTCGTAACGTACGCGCCAGTCCTCATCGTGACGCATCGTGTGCAGATGCTGTTGGGGCAAGCGTTGCATCACCTTGAGCCGCACGGCAGCATCCTGATCCGAACACATCATTTTCAGCATGTCGACATCGATACGTTCGGCCACTGCGATGCGCACACTCACATCGGGATCGTGCAACATCAGGTTGAGCAAGCTCTTGGTGATACGTTTGGCGACCACGGTGCGTACGTAGTAGTCGGGGTCGTGCATCATCTGTCCCAACTCGTTCTGCGGTAGACGATAGGCCACACGGATACGCACCTCGCGTTCCGGGTCATTGCGCATCGTGTGCAGCTGTCCCTGTGGTAGGCGCAACGCGACCATGCTGCGCACCGTCTCATCCAAATCGGTACGCATGCGTGCGAGATGGAAGATGTCCACGTATTTGGAAGCGACCGCGCGCACCTCAAAATAAGGATGGGTCAGATAGGTCAAGGCCAAACCGGGGTGCGTTCCGAAGAAGCGATCGATACGTTTGGCATAGCGGTCATACACACAGGCATGGCGTGGCTTGCACAGTCCCTGGGCGAGCAGATCAGCATGCGCACAATTTACGCAATCGACCTCCTTACCCTGCCAGTCCACGGTTTCGATAGGATCATGCATAGTCGTCATGTCCTTGGCGGTCGAGCACATCGATCAATATTTTCGCGCCGACCTTGTCGCTGGGGTCTAGCTCCAACACTTTAAGAATGGCGCGGCGTCCTTCTTCCTCCCGGCCGAGGCGCATTTGGATATAGCCGTGTGCCTTGAGTGCAAAAAGATAGAAACGCGCCCAGATCGAATCGAAATTGCTGAAATCGGCATCGGATTTTTTGGCCAGATGCCAATCGACGGGTAGGCCACTTTGCTGTGCGGCATTGCTTAGGCACACGCCCAACTGCTGTAGGGCATCAGTCAAACGCCCCTTGTAGAACAGATAACGGTAGTAACCGACCTGCACGGCCAGATGTTCCGGGGCAAGACGCAAAGCTTCGGCGAGGTGTGCTTCGGCAATGGCGTCCTGTGTGTAATTCACGCCTGCCAGATGCAGATGATGTGCGGCATCTGCGGACAAGCCGACAAGCGAACTGGGTAATTCATCGCAGGTGGCAGGCATGATTCACGTCGTTAGTGTTTGCGTTGGATGCTGCTGATGCTGACGCTCGCAGATTTAGGCGGCGCAGAAGGACTTTCTGAGCTGCTGCATCCACAGGCTTGCGCATTCGGGTTGATGAAGCTCAGTCCGGTCGCCATCGCTGTATCAGCGAAATCGATGGTCACACCTTCCAGCAGGATACGGCTCTCGGCGGGCAGGAAGACCCGGATGCCGTTGCTTTCCAGCACCGCGTCACCTGCCAAGGGGGCTGCTTCGACTGTGAAGCTCGAGCTCAAGCCGGAACAGCCGCCCGGTGTGACTGACAGACGGAAGCCGGAGCTGGCCTCGCCGCCGTTAAAGCGAACCATACGGCTGATGAATTTTTCGGCCTTGGGTGTGATGACGATATTCATAGAGTCTCCTAGGCTGCGACGTAGCGCGGATAGCTGTTGTCGATGATGACGGTCTTGTCGACCGGGCAGGCGGCGACGCACTGTGCATCATCAAAGTGACCGATACATTCGGTGCATTTCTCCGGCTTGATGATGAAGGTGCCGTTCTTTTCGATGATCGCCTGATTCGGACATTCCGGTTCGCACGCAGAGCAGCCTGTGCATGAAGACGAAACGATTTTGTAAGCCATGGTATTTCTCCTTTGATAAAAATTGATTAGGCCGCGAGGTACGCACCTTGACGGATGCTCGCATCGCCACGCGTTTGGTATTCGACTTCGCCGCGTGAGATGCGCGCGCGGTAGTCGTTGAACCAACTCAACAAGCCGTGTTCGATGAACTCGTGCGCAAATTGATCGACGGGTTCGATCCCCGCCGCTTTCAGTTCGTCGCGCGGGCAGGCACCGATCTTGGCGACCAGCACGGCATGGCAATCGTTGATGGCATTGACGATGGAAGGCAATTGCTCGTCCTCACCGTAGCCGCCTTGGCAATACAGGTCGACGCGGCGATGGCCGACGAAGGCGGTTGTGATGTTGCCGAGTTGCGAGGTGATTTCGTATATCTGGAACTCGGTAGCGTGACCGAAATGCTGGTTGATCTTGCCCTGGCCTTCGGTTGCCACCGCGACCAGCAGATTCATATCGAGTCCGCCTTGCGTTTGTGCCATAACCACAGCGGCTTCCTTCGCGGCATGCTGCGCTTGGCGCTCGACTTCGACTTTGGTTTGATATTCACGGCGTTTCTCCAGATCGTAAACGACTTCCATTTGATCGACTTTGTCTTGGGTGAATTCGTCGCTACGGTCTTCGCCCAGCAAGCCCACAGCATCGGCACGGCACTGGCGGCAGTGGCGCATCAGATTGGCTCCTCCGGCACAGGCATCCTGCACTTCTTTCAGCTCCTGTGCGGACGGGCCGCGTTGTCCGGTGAGGCCGAACACCGTGCCATGCTCGGCTTCGGAGATGAGCGGCATGATGTTGTGCAGGAAAGCGCCGCGCGCCTTCACCGCCTTGTTCACTTCGATCAAATGTTTGTCATTGATGCCGGGGATCAGCACGGAGTTGATCTTGGTCAGCACGCCGCGCGCGGTGAGCATCTCCAAGCCGAGCATCTGGCGATCCGTGAGTATCTGAGCCGCTTCGCGACCGGTGATACGTTTGTGGTTCCAGAAGATCCACGGATATATCTTTTCGCCGACCTCGGCATCCACCATGTTGATGGTGATGGTGACGTGATCGACGTTGTATTTGACGATCTCATCCACATAGTCGGGCAAGGCTAGACCGTTGGTAGAGAGACACAGTTTGATGTCCGGCGCTTCCTGTTGTAGGCGCTCAAAGGTCTCGAATGTTTTCTTCGGATTCGCCAGCGCGTCGCCGGGGCCGGCGACACCGAGCACCGTCATCTGCGGAATCTCGGAAGCGACCGCGAGCACTTTCTTCACGGCCTGATCCGGTGTCAGCTTTTGCGATACCACGCCGGGGCGGGATTCGTTCGAACAATCATATTTACGGTTGCAGTAGTTACATTGGATGTTGCAAGCAGGAGCGACGGCCACATGCATGCGCGCGTAATGGTGGTGCGCCTCTTCCGAATAACAAGGATGGTTCTTCACCTTCTCCCAGATCTCGGCAGGCATATCGTCCTGACCATCGGACGAGCCGCAGCTGGATTTGCCAGCAGCGCCAGTCGTACTACAACCAGATGCTGCAGCTTGTCCGGCGACTTCGACTTTGATACCGCCCAACAATTTCAGTGTGGGGGAGGAAGGGCTTGCAGTGAGTTGTGCCATGTTGACCTCAGTCCTTTGTCAGTTGTGTTGACTGAGTAGATAGCAAGCCCTGTGCCACTAAAAAAATGATTTGAAATCAGTGAGCTAATTTTTTGGTGTACCTCCCCTGTCGGCATTACTACATCGTCGGGGAAGGTTTGCTACAA
>CAWGHS010000028.1:0-118366 GCA_963822425.1 uncultured beta proteobacterium | reverse complement strand
AGTCATCAGCGCATCCAATATTCCGGCAATGGCTTTGTCGCCTTCGCGCTTGGATACGGCGATGGACAAGGTCAAGAATGTTGACCAGCTCTTGGTGTTGATCGTCAATGGTTTTGATATTGACGCTGTAGGCAGAAGACCACTTAAAAAAAACTTCATCATTTGACATAAGCACCTCCGGTAAATCGTTACAAAACAATCATGCGATTCTAAAGCGCGATGCAAGTTCATCCAACTGTCCACTCAAGACCTCCATCTCCTTTGCCGAACTGGCCGTTTGTGCCGATGCCAAGGTATTCTCTTCCGTCCCTTGGGATATCTTTTCGATACGCAACGCAATTTCGCGTGCCGCCAGCGATTGTTCTTGTATTGCCTGCGTGATGTCTTCCACTGCTTGCGAAGCCTGCTGCGCGGCCTCGCTGATGCTGCTGACGGAATTGCCCGCATCGCGTGCCAATCCGACACCCTCACTGACACGTTTTACACCGATCTCCATTTCACTGGCCGCTTGTTTGGTTCCCTCCTGTATTTTGGAAATCATGCCTGTGATCTCTTTAGTGGAAGCAGCCGTGCGTTCAGCAAGCTTGCGCACCTCATCTGCGACCACAGCAAAGCCACGTCCTTGCTCCCCCGCACGAGCGGCTTCGATGGCTGCGTTCAGTGCCAAAAGATTAGTCTGATCAGCAATCTCGCGGATGGTGTTAACGATACCGGATATCTGCGCGGAGTATTCCTCTAAACCCCGTATCGTTCCAGCCGCATGATTCACTGCAGTGGCGATGTGTTCCATTTCGCTTGCTGCGCGGTGGATGATGCGCCCCCCTTCACTGGCTTGCTCGCTAGATAGTTGGCTGACGCGATGCGCGTCCTTGGCATGTTCGCTCACTTGATCGATCGAGACAGATAGCTCTTCCATCGCGGCCGCCATACCGGCTGCCGCTTCGGATTGCATCTCGGTCGCTTGCAAGCTTCTGTGTGCCGAGGTCGAGACATCTCCCGAGTTTTTCTTCAAAGAAACGATGCCCTCATGCACATTGGCGATCAGCTCATGCAGGTTATTGCGCATCACCGACAGCGCCGCATTCAGCTTACCCAGATCATCTTTCGTCGCAACGGGAAGAGGGCGCGCCAGATCACCTGCCGCAATGGACTCAGCCGCCCCTATCGACTCGCGCATGCATTGCTTCAGCTTGCCGCTCATCAGCCAAGCTTGCGTCAATAATGCGAGCGCACCTAAAAAATACAACCACTCCAGCGGCAAATGCTCAAGGCCAAATCGCCTGTCTGCGACGGCCAGCATAAACCCAGCCATAGCCCCCCCTGTCATCAGCCATAACCGCGTCACAAACCCGATGCCGCTCAGTCGCATCACCAGTTTGGCCAGTACATTACCGCTGACAAGCGCTCCCTCATCCAACTTGATCTTTTTATCAGTGCGCATCTGAGCATAGAGTTGCTCTGCCGCATTGGCTTCCTGACGAGAAGCGGCCACTCTGACTGACACATGTCCCGTGCCATCAGCCAAAGGGGAGGCATAAGCGCGTACCCAATAATGATCCCCATCTTTGCGCCGATTCTTCACGACACCACTCCATGGGCGCCCCTTCTTCAAGGTGTCCCACATATCTCGAAAAGCCTCTGGCGGCATGTCTGGGTGACGCACCAGATTATGTGAGCGGCCAATCAATTCATCTTTTGTGAATCCAGACAATTCGATAAAAGCGTCGTTAGCACGCGTGATCTGCCCTTTTGGGTTGGTGTAGGAAATGACTGTTTCCCCTTGTGGAAAGGGGTATTCGCGGCCGGTTACCTGTTGGTTATTGCGCATATTGCATCTCCTGACAGTTTATTTTTGCTCCGTACACATGGACTGATTTTGTCCAAAGTTACCCATTAATAAAATCACGCTTCCTATCCTTCGTTATCCGCTGACTCCATTCGATTTACAGTTGATTGCAGTAGTTTTTGTAACTCTGCCGCAGGCATAGGATGCCCAAAGTAATAGCCCTGCACCTCGTCACACCCCTCTCTACGCAAATGCTCAGCCTGCTTCTGAGTCTCAACCCCTTCGGCAATGACTTTTAATTTCAGATTGTGGGCGAGTTGAATCACGGAATGGACAATGGCTGCATCATTTGCATCATTGGTCATGTTGCACACAAAAGATTGGTCGATCTTTAATTTATCTACCGGGAATTTTTTCAGATAGGCCAAACTGGAATAGCCTGTACCAAAATCATCAATGGATAGCGAAACCCCCAACTGCTTCAATTCTTTTAACACCTCCAGCACATACTCAACATCCTGAATGAGTATGGATTCGGTCAGCTCCAGCTCTAGAAATTTAGCCTTGAGACCGGAACTTTTAAGCGCCCCCTTTACGGTCTCCACAATATCCCCGCGCCTGAATTGCACGGCGGATAAATTGATCGCAATCGTGTGTGTGAAGCCCCCCTGCACCTGCCATGCACGTGCTTGGCGGCAGGCCTCATACAACACCCATTCACCAATTGCTATGATCAACCCGCTCTCTTCCGCCGCCGGAATAAACTTGGCGGGCGAAATAGTCCCTTGTTCACCATGCCAGCGTATCAATGCCTCTACGCCGATCAGCCTGTTTCCATCAGCTTCGAACTGTGGTTGATAATGCAAGGTGAATTCGGATTTCTTGATCGCCTGACGCAATGAATTTTGCAGATGCAATTGCTCGACCGCGTCTACATTCATTTTTTCCGTAAAGAAGCGGTACGTATTCGCACCGCTTCTCTTTGCTTGATACATTGAGACATCCGCCATTTTCAACAGCGTATCGAAATCCATCCCATCACCCGGATAGCAAGCGACTCCTATGCTCGACGAGGAGTTCAACTCTACATCTCCAATGAAGAAAGGTTCAGACAGTTCCGCAAGGATTTTTTCTGCTGCGACAGGAATAGCACTTTCATCGCGCAGATTCGTCAACAACACCACAAACTCATCGCCACCAAAGCGAGCCACCGTGTCACTATCACGCACAGATCGCGTCAATCGCTCACTGACTAACTTGAGCATCTCGTCACCCACCACATGCCCTAGTGAATCATTGACCTGTTTGAATTTATCAAGATCAAGGAAGAGAAAGGCAACCATCGTCTTCTCTCGTCCCGCGCTTGCGATCGCTTGTTCGAAGCGGTCTCGCAACAACATTCGATTGGGTAACTGCGTTAACGGATCGTGATACGCAAGAAATTCGATCTTCTCCTCAATCGATTTTCGTTCGGTCAAATCGGAAAAAATGCCTACGTGGTTTGTCAGGTGGCCGTTTGCATCGTGAACCGTGCTGATATCAAGCCACTTTGGGTAGATTTCACCACTCTTTCTCCGATCCCATACCTCTCCACGCCAAACCCCTTCAACACCGATCTGCCGCCACATCGATTGATAAAAACTGGGGGCGTGACGACCTGAAGAGAAGATTCTGGGGTTCTTGCCAATAACCTCTTTTTCGGCATAACCCGATATGGCAGTAAAAGCACGGTTGACCGACAAAATTTGATTATTAGCATCAGTGATAACGACCGCCTCACTGCTGTTTTCCAAAACATGGTCGGCCAGCATGATCTTATCCGTAGCGGACTTGATCTCTGTCACATCATGCCCGTAGATAACCAGCACATTCCGGTCGCTGTCTTCATGGCAAGTCGGCAACCTTGTCACTTCTAGGTAGCGCTTGATTCCGTTGGCCTGAACAACCATTTCGAGCGATTTGGTCGGTAACTTATTTTTCCATGCGAGGGCATCTGAACTTGCCCATCCCTCTAACACTGATTGATAGACAGGAGGCAATAGTTCAACCAACTCTTGATCGGTCTTGCCCAACCAATCTCGCATTTCCAAATTGAATAATTTTTGAGCCGCCAGATTTGCCGCAAGCCACCGCCCTTGGTCGTCCTTGAACGCGATAAAGCTAGGTGAAAGATTGATGAGGGTATTGAAGCAGTCCTCGCTTAAATAACTCAGACTGGAAGTGACTTCACCTACGAAACAATAACCCTTCCCATAGGTTGTTTGAATAAGTGCGGACGAACCCGGCGCGGCACTATCCAAGGCAGACTTGATTCTTGAGATACATCTTGCAATGCTGGAGTCGGACGGTACCCGGTCACCCCACACCACCTTAGACAACTCATCTTTAGTAACCAAACGCTCCGCATACCGAACCAACAGCTGGAGCACCCCTAATTCTTTGGTCTGTAGTTTTACTATTCCTGCTTTTTCATGCCATATACCCAACGTTTGATCCAGGTGAAACCCATTAAAACTAGCTCGGAAATCGCATTTCATTGTGACTCGTCCGTCCCCAATGCAGTAATCTTTTTCTAGTTATATGTTTCGAATTCCTCCTTCTTCCATTTACCCATGTTTGTATGAGGGAATCTTTACCCAATCCTTCGTTAATTAAAATTTAATATTTATAAGGAGGGCGCTACCGCTACACAGTGTTCGGTAGCGTACGGAGTGCTCGGCATTCCCAGAAAAACGATGTAAGTCGGCTTTTTCTTTTCTACGATTTAGATTTTCCTCACGCGATCTCGTGCCAATCCAATCCATACTCCTGCGTCGCCACTAACACTTGCTCCGCCGTGCAACCCAATGTTTCACTCAATGCCGCCACAGCCAATACCGCCGCGTTGTTCTTACGGCTCAGGTGTGCCGCCACGATGTGTTGCAAGCGGCTGTTATCCAACCGTCCCAACAAGGCTGCAGCATCGTGATTGCTCAAGTGTCCATAGCGACCACCCACGCGCTGTTTGAGACTAGAGGGGTAGTCACTTGTGCGCAGCATCTCGGCATCGTGGTTGCACTCCAGCACCAAGGCATGGCAACCGCTCAAGGTCGCTTCGATATGCGGCGTAGTGCAGCCGACGTCAGTCAGTACGCCAAGCCTGCGCACGCCATCACTGAACACATATTGCACCGGCTCTGCCGCATCATGCGGCACAGGATAGGGCTGCACCTGTAGTTCACCGATGGTGAAGGTCAGGTGCGGGTTGATCTCGGTGATGGAAAGTTCGGCGAAGGCTGCGTTCTGGGTACGCAAGGTACCGTGGGTGATCCAGATAGGGAGGTTGAATTTGCGCGCCAGCTTGGCGACACCTGAGATATGGTCACCATGTTCGTGGGTGACCACGATGCCACTCAATTGTGCAGCTTGCAGGCCGAGTCGCGCCAGACGCGCGACGGACTCGCTCAGCGAAAAGCCGCAATCCATCAGTACTCGCGTGTCGCCGACTTGCACGACCAGCGCATTACCTTCGCTGCCGCTGCCGAGTAAAGCGAAGCGCATCGCTGAGAGGTTATTTTTCCAGGTTCTTGTACAGCAGGTCGGTCAAACGCAATGTCTCTGAATTGCTTTCGCCGTCGCCATCATTGACAGCGATCTCACACCCGCTCGCGGTTTCATGCACGGTCACTTGATAGTCCTTGAGTTTCTTCTTGGACTTGCCCGGCGCGGGAATGAAATAGATGCCATTGGCGCGATCTTTATCCGCCGCCACGATACCCGCATGATCCAGCGCCAAGCCGACTTTGCGCCAACTGCGATCGAATGGTTCGCTCAATAAGATGCTCTTGCTGCCATTGTTGTCTTGCAATTTGGCGCTGGAAACTGCTACCGGCGCCGGGCTGGCCGCGACGGCGGCACTCGCTGCGGGGATTGCCGCACAAGGCTGTTCCACCGACTGTTTGGTGTATTCAGAATAGCGCGCGACCTTCTCGCCATCCGTACCGGGAATGGTGTAACGCTGTTCCGTTTCGGGCACGGTCAGATCGGGCGGCACTTCCAGTGGCTGGGTTTGCACCGCACCCGCCTTGTAATCGACCTGTTTACGATCGAAGATGATGCCGCACCCGGCCAATAAAGATAACTGCGACCAGACCCGATACGATGTTCCTTGACTGCATGACGACTCCCATCAAATGACTCCTGCCTGACGCATCGCCGCTTCCACGACAGGCTGTGCGCCTGTGGAAAGCGGAGTCAGCGGCAAACGTAAATTGTTCTTCATCTTGCCCATACGCGCCACGGCCCACTTCACCGGAATAGGGTTGGCTTCGACGAACAAGTGGCGATGCAAGCCGAGCAAGCGGAAGTTGATCTCGCGTGCTTTGGCGACTTCGCCTTTCAATGCCGCAACACACATCTCGTGCATCAGTTTCGGCGCGACGTTGGCCGTCACCGAGATAGTACCGTGCGCGCCCAGCAGCATCAGCGCCAAGGTGCTCGCGTCGTCGCCGCTGTAGATAGCGAAATCTTTGGGCGCGCGCTGCAACAGATCGCTACCGCGCTCGATACCGCCAGTCGCATCTTTGATACCGACGATGTTGGGTATCTGCGCCAAACGCAACACGGTGTCGTTACTCATGTCCGCAGCGGTACGCCCAGGCACGTTGTACAGGATGTGCGGCATGTCCACCGCTTCGGCGATGGCCTTGAAGTGCTGATACAGCCCCTCTTGTGTCGGCTTGTTGTAGTAAGGCACGACGGTGAGCGATGCCTCCGCGCCCGCCTTCTTGGAGAATGAAGCGAGCTCGATGGCTTCTTTGGTCGAATTCGCGCCTGTACCCGCGATGATCGGGATACGTTTAGCCGCATGCTTTACCGCTTCCGCGATGAGCAATTCATGCTCTTCCACATCAACGGTAGGGGATTCACCTGTGGTGCCGACCACCACGATGGCGTCGGTACCTTCGGTGATATGGAAATCGATCAACGCGCGGAAGGCCGCCATATCTAGGCTGCCATCCTCATGCATCGGCGTGACGATCGCTACGAGACTTCCTTGGATCATGTTCGCTGCCACAACAAAATAAAGGTCGCATTCTACCTTATACCTACCGCCTTACGCGACAAGAGCTGCACCCCTGTGGAATAATGCGGGCACTCGGAAACCCCACCATGCCTGCGATCACTCTTGCCACTCTGCGCCCCGGCGACACCGCCACCATCGTCGCCATCCACGCGGAAGAGGCGTTGCATCAACGTCTGCAGGCGCTAGGCTTTCGCAGCGGAAAACGAATCTCACTGATCCGCAAAGCCAGCTTCTCCGGCCCCGTGCAAGTCCGCATCGGCACCACCGATATCCTGTTGCGCCGCAACGAAGCTGCGAAGATCACGGTGAGCAAGCTATGAAACGTATCGCACTCTTGGGCATGCCCAACACGGGCAAATCCACGCTATTCAATCGCATGACCGGCGGAGCGGCGCGCGTCGGCAATTGGCCCGGCATCACCGTCGAACTGCTCAGCGGCAAGATACTGCTTGGCGGCGACATGGCGGAGATCATCGACTTGCCCGGTATCTATGACCTGCATGGTTTTTCCGACGACGAACAGGTGGTGCGCCATTTCCTGCATGACAACATCCCCGATCTGGCGCTGATCATCCTCAATGCCACCCAGATCGAACGCCAGATGAGCCTGCTGCTGCAACTCAAGCAACTCAACATGAATCTGGTGGTGCTGCTCAACATGGCGGACGAGGCCAAGAAGTACGGCATCACCATCGACAGCAAGAAGATGACGGAGATGCTGGGCATGCCGATCTTTTTGCTCAGCGGAAAATACGGCACAGGCTATCCGGATGCCTTGCATGCCATCACCAAAGCCTTGCGCTACCCCACACCCGGCATGGCAGAACAGTTGCGCAGCCAATTGGAGCAAGACGAGCATATCGAATCCGAGATGGCGCGCGTATTGCAGCACGCGGTACAGATACCCGCGCAATTGCCGGAGAATCTCACCGAGAAGCTCGACCACGTGATGCTGCATCCGTGGCTGGGTCTGCCGATCTTCTTCGGCATCATGTATCTGTTGTTCCAAGGCATCTTCTTTTTCGGCCAACCACTGCAAGGCTGGGTGAGCGATGCACTCAACTGGTTGCGCGTGAGTGCGCTTGATCCGGCGCTGGCGGGGGCACCCGCTTGGCTTTCCGGTCTGCTACTCGACGGCATCTACAACGGTGTCGCCACGGTCGCCGCCTTCGTGCCCATCATCATCCTGTTCTTCCTGTTCATGGCGATGGTGGAGGACAGCGGCTATCTGTCGCGTGCCGCCTTCCTAATGGATGCATTGATGGCGCGCTTGGGCTTGGACGGACGCGGTTTCGTCATGCTGCTGATGGGCTTCGGCTGCAACGTACCCGCATTGATGGGTACGCGCGTGATGCGCTCGCGTTCACTGCGTTTGCTCACCATGCTGGTGATCCCCTTCTCGCTCTGCTCTGCACGTTTACAGGTGTTCGTATTCCTGACCGCCGCGCTGTTCTCGCCCAAAGCCGCCCCGCTGGTGCTGTTCAGTCTGTATCTGTTCAGCTTCGCCGCCGCCATCCTCACCGCGTTGCTGTTCAAGAACAATTTCCGCAACAATGAACCGTTCGTATTGGAGCTGCCGCCTTACCGCTTCCCGACCGTACGCCAGATGCTGCTGCGCGGCTGGTTGGAAGTGCGACACTTTCTGCGTCGCGCCACGCAATTCATCATCGCCGGTGTGGTGCTGGTCTGGTTGCTCACCCACCTCCCCCTGAGTGCCGCACCCGCCAGTGCCGACACGCTTGCGGGCATGATCGGCAGCAGCTTGCATCCGATCTTTGCCCCCATCGGCATCAACGAACAACTCACCATCGCCCTGCTGTTCGGCTTCGTCGCTAAAGAGATCGTCATCGGCTCGCTCGCTGTGATCTACGGGCTGAGCGGGGATGCACTGGGACATGCCTTAGGACAACAACTGGATTGGGTACAGGCCTACAGCTTCATGTTGTTCACGCTGATCTACACACCCTGCCTCTCGGCCATCGCCACGTTGCGCAGCGAATCGAAAGACCTGCGCTATACCCTGCTGACCGTGTTGTGGTCGCTGGTGTTAGCGTGGATCGTCAGTTTTCTCTTCTATCAGGGAGCACGCACTCTGGGGTATTGAGCGCGCAGAACGGATCACTTCTTCCAAGCTTGGTCGAGCAGTTCCTGCGCTCTGGCGTGTTTCGCCTGCGCCTCTTCTACATTCTTCTTCGACACTTCAGTCTTTTTCTTGTCATCCGCCAAACGCTTTTGCGCCTCGGCTAGACGCTTCTGTGCATCCGCCAAGCTCTTTTCGGAGTCAGCCACACGCCGCAAGTTGTCCTTGTGTTCCGTTTCGGCTTTTTCCAGATTCTCGCGGGCATACTCCACGCCCACTTGCTGCGCGGAGACATCTTTGGCGTGAACGGGAGACACCACTGCAAACAACAGCACCAGCAACGATCCTATCTTAAGCATGGCATCCCCTTATTCACTGAATGATGAGTTGACGATCAGAATGCGAGTTGGATACCGATGTGCGGGCCGTTGACCATCACCGCCTCGTTGTTGGTGTTCGGCAGACCGAACGAAATCTTGCGGTATCCAACATAGGCCAGCGTCTGGTGAGAGATCGCATACTCCATGCGCACCCCGAACTGCTGGAAACTATCCGCATCGCCGAAAGTGATGATCTTGGGCGCATAGTAGAATTCACCGGAGAACGCCAAACGACGCTCGGCAGGTACTTCAAAACGAAGCTGAGCACCCAGCGCCACAGCGGAAGTGTTCTTGCGGTTCGGGCTCCACTTGATGTTGGCTGCAACGACCTTGGCACCGATACCAACTGACAAGCCATTACCCTGATCGTTAGAGACCAATACGCCTGCGCCGCCCATCAGACTGTTCACGTCGTTGTACATCATCTCGGCGTACATCTCAGACTTGCCGGCCAGACTGCTGGGAACACCATATTTGAATTGCGCCGCAGAATTGCTCAACGCGATATCCAGCGTATCCGCAGCAGCGACCGAACTTACACACAACAAGGAAACAGCAAGGATATGACGCAACGACATGGTTTAACTCCTCAAGAAATTACACAATTTGGCGGAGGCGGTGAGATTCGAACTCACGAAGGACTCTCATCCTCGCTAGTTTTCAAGACTAGTGCCTTCAACCGCTCGGCCACACCTCCAAATACCCACGAACCTGACGAGATGCCCACCTACGGCTAGCGTTCCACTCGAAAAGTTCCCTGCGGAGGCCGCATCGACCTCTTGGAATGGGCGCCATGATACCCGAAATCCCATTTACGCCAAAAGGCGAAACGCATGATGGTTGCAACTTTTAGACCGCTTCTGTAGTCTCACGCCCGTTGTTTTTGAAACAGACCCGTTTTTTAGGAGGCACACATGCAATACGAAAACCCATCCGTAGCACCCATCACGACGCTGGCCGTCGAGCAAAACAAAGTCCTGCGCAACACTTACATGATGCTGGGACTGACCATGATCCCCACGATCATCGGCGCATTCATCGGCACCTCGATCAACCTCGCCATCATGGCTGAACATCCGATCATGTCCTCGCTGCTGATGTTCGGCGTGATGATGGGCATGCTGTTCGCCGTCACCGCCCTGCGCAACAGCGTATGGGGCATCGTCGCCCTGCTCGGCTTCACCTTCGTCGCAGGCGTATTCCTTGGCCCCATCCTGCAAGTGGCGTTGCACCTAAAGAACGGCGCACAACTCATCGGCATGGCCGCAGGCGGCACCGGCGTCATCTTCTTCTCGTTGGCCACCATCGCCACCGTGACCAAGAAAGACTTCAGCTTCATGGGCAAATTTCTGTTTATCGGCTTGATCCTGCTGGTGATCGCTTCACTGGCAAACATGTTCTTCCAAATCCCCGTGCTGTCGCTGACCATCTCCGCCATCGCCATCCTCATCTTCTCCGCCTACATCCTGTTCGACATCAGCCAGATCGTGCACGGCGGCGAGACCAACTACGTGATGGCCACACTGGCGCTGTACTTGGACATCTACAACATCTTCGTCAACCTGCTGAGCCTGTTGATGGCCTTCGCGGGCGAAAAAGACTGACGTTTCCTCGCATCAATAAAAAGGCGGCCTAGGCCGCCTTTTTCATGTCACTCCCGGAAAGATATCTATGGAACTGAATAAGTTGCTGCAACGCCTGAGCGAATCCCCCGACACCATCACCTTCAACGACACCTTGGCTGTGATCGATGCACTGTACGACTTCACGCCCACCCAATTCCAGAATGGCGCCTTGCTCAATGAGGCAGGCAAGAACAACGGCTCATGCAAGCTGTTTTCATTTGCGCGGATACACGGTTTGTCGCAACAACAGACTTTGCATTGCTTTGGCACCTATTATCGCAACGATGTGCTCGAGCACCCGGAAGGCAGCGATCACCAGAACATCCGCAACTTCATCAAAACGGGTTGGGAGGGTATCGAGTTCAGCGGTGATGCACTGACACTAAAAAAATCACCCACTTGACTTCAGTGGGTGAAAACTGACCAAGCTGTCCATCAGTCAGTGGAGTCAACAGTTAAATCATCGGAAATCAAATCGCCGCTTCAATCAGTACGGTTCTTACATGTCCGACAATGGCTTGTCTGCCAGCTTTTCATCCTTTAGGCGCAATTGCCCGATCACTTCTACCAACGATTTATCCAATGTCAGCAAGGCAGATGCAGATAGTGCCTGCAAGGCTTCTGGAAGTATGCCCTCCGCCGGACCGGGAGCATTTTTTAATATCTTTGACGCCTCGTCAGTCAAGCGCAAACCAACTCTTCGCTGATCTTCTTTGCTACGTTCTTTGCTTATAAGGTTTCGAGAGACTAGTTTCTCAACTAGCTGACTACAAGTAGATTGATGGATGGACAGGCGTTCAGCCAATTCAGACACTCCTATATCAGGCGTTGTTGCCACCTCTTGCAATATCCACAATTGCGACCCGGTGACTCCGCACGACTGCTCCACCTCTCGAAACTGCTGCCTGACAGAACCGTAGATGACCCGGAACCGTTTTAGCACCTGAAGCGAAAGTAGATTTTTGCTACGTCTGTTCAATTAGCCCCCTCGTTCATAGCTCGACATGAAACTTTGTTGCGATTATACGCTCCAACATTTATATTTATATAAATTAAATTGTCGTCAACCATATTTGTTTGAATTCGTTAATAGCACTGCTTCATATTGTTTCAACCCTTAAGAGGAGTTTAGTCATGAAAAGAATCATCGCCGTCTTGGCCTCGCTGGTGATAGCCGCGTGCGCCTCTTCACCCAAAACCAACACATCGCAATCACCGCAGGAAAACACTCAAAAACCCGCAACTGAGGTGAGCACCGTTGCCGCACCTTCAGCCGCAGAGCTCGAACTGAAGCGATTGACCGCCGAACTCGAACAGCTTCAAAAACAAAGTGACTACTTCGACTACAACAAATCCACTATCAAGCCGGAGTATCAAAGCATCATTCAGAAGCAAGCTGAGTTCCTCAAGATGCACACGAATGACATCGTGACACTAGAGGGCAATGCGGATGAGCGAGGAAGCGATGCTTACAACATGTCCTTGGGAGAAAAGCGTGCTGCGGCAGTTCAGCAAAGCTTAGTGATGCATGGTGTATCAGCCAAGCAAATCAGATTGGTCAGTTTGGGGAAAAGCAAACCGCGCCTCACTTGCCATGATGAAACATGCTGGAAAGAGAACCGCCGCGTCGACTTTATTCACATGCTCTAATCTGATTCAGTTTGATCGGTTAAGGATAGAGGATCGCGGTACTCATCCCGCAACCTCTTTCCGCAGTTCAGCACACCAACCGATCCAAGAATATTTGCGGTTCAATCAAAAGAGACCCTCATGATCGAGACGCTCACCGTCATCACACTCAGCATCTTATTCTTGATTTTCTTCCGCCCCGGCAAGACGCCGCCCCTAGAGAATCGGCTGACCATCGAACGCCCTGGACGATACCATGCGCTCCTCGCCCCTAAGCTCAATTTGGCACAACCCTTTATCGAGCTCATCGTAGAAAGGTTCGAGTCTGCGGGAGTCCCCGCCTCACAGAGTAGCGCCGCCTGTTTGTTTTCGATCCAAGATAAAAACATCAACACACCTAACCACAACAACTATCTGCTGGTTGTCGTCTACAAGGATGCGATGTTGCACTTTCAGGCGGAGTGGCCATTGTCGGCGAACCCGACTCACCACCTCGAGACCCTCAAAACACTGGCGGTTGATATCCTCAAAGAAATTCCGGCATCTGGTGTGGGTAACGAAGCACTGGGAGCGCAAATCAACAGCTCAGTTCTAGAGGCTGCCGCCGAACGCGGTACTGCGGTCACTTTGCTGACCGAATGATGAGATACTGCAAAGACTTCAAATAAAACAGACGATACCTAATGATCACCACCTTGCTCATGATCGCAGGCATACTGTACTTGGCCTTGCAACTCGAAGATAAGCTTAAGGTACCCTCACCACTAGGGCTGATCGCACTCTCACTTGCCGCTCATTATTTTTTTGACCAAGTACCAATCTTGACCGGGGATGCGAATCACTTTGCATCCTTGGTTGTTTTTTTGCTCCCTATCCTCCTGATTTCCGATTCATTAGAAATCAAGATCGCCGATCTCAAAAAGCATGGACTCAGCCTACTCTATCTTGCCGTAGTCGCAGTAGTCCTTTCGATATTAATGTCACTTCCTCTTTCTAACTGGATATTTTCCCAATACGCACTCTCAAATGCGGCAGTCATCGTTTTGTTCGCCATGGTGTTAGCGACAGACCCTGTATCGGTAGTCAGCATCTTCTCCAAATTTGAGTTACCTCACCGCCTAAAGGTATTGGCAGAAGGCGAGAGCCTATTTAATGATGCGACCGCATTGATCGCCTTTGTCTTCATCGGCCTGTACGCCCTATCCGGAGGACAGATCACGGCAGCCTATATTGCAGAGATCAGTGGCGAAGTTGTTTTCGGCTCAATCGCGGTGGGTATCGTTGTGGGCATCATCGGCTTGTTTGCGATGAAATCGACCGAAAACCGCATCGCCGAAATGATGGTGCTAATCATCTCGGGATATGGGGCTTTCGCCTTGTCAGAAAATTTTTACCGCGTACTCAATTTGTTTGGAGCGCGCACACATTTCCATCTTTCGGGAATTCTTGCCGTCATTGTTGCAACCATCACCGTTCACCATGTGATGACCCGTCAATTCGCTGATGAAAGCTCGGTGATAGAACATGAGGAAGCGGCTATCCAACTCGAAGCGCAGAAAAACAACACCTCGTCTGGCGTATTAAAAAAAATGCTTAGCCGCATCAAAGCAACGATTGCGGAACGAGACCGCCACCTGCGCACCAAAGAGGATATTCAACTACTCGCCATGGTCGCCAACACGATCTTATTCATTGCAATGGCAGAAATGATCGATATGGATCTACTGTGGCGGTACAAAACCGAAATCCTTTGGATGTTCCTTGCGACGACGCTTATCCGTGGCGCGATGATCGGGCTCTTCGCCTGGCTCTCCAATAAGACCGATCGGATGGTCGACATCAATTTTCGCTGGTGGGGGGTACTCACTTTTGCCGGCATCAAAGGGGGACTTTCGATCGTGATGATCAGCATGATTCCTGCGACGTTTGAACACCTTGAGTTATTCAAGGCAGTCGTGATCGGAGTCATCATGATGTCCACATTCATTTATTCCGGCGCACTATTGATCATCATAAGAATCAATCGCAGAAAATTTCTTCTGGAGACAAATACCGAGCACTGACACCCTTGGACAGGGACAATCAATTACCCGACATACCTCGCCCCTAAAAACTCACCGATAGAACATATCCCCTTATGGTCAAAACAACTTATTCTCGGATGCGCGCAACGTTATTCAATCGCCTTAGCTTGCATGCCGATCAGTCCAGCTTTGAAGAGATTGATGAAAATATTCGCGACGGCGTGCATATCGGAGGGACTAATCTTTGGGTGTTGATGTTAGCGATATTCATTGCCTCTATTGGATTAGATGTCAACTCGACCGCAGTCATCATCGGTGCGATGTTGATCTCACCACTTATGGGACCCATCATGGGGGTGGGATATGGTGCCGGCATCAACGATTTCATTCTCATTAAAAAAGCACTGGGCAACCTGATAGTTTCAATATTCATCTCACTCTTCACCTCGACGGTGTATTTTCTGATCAGTCCGCTCTCAACCATGCAATCCGAATTGCTCGCACGAACAACCCCCACCATCTGGGATGTATTGATTGCACTATTCGGCGGCCTTGCTGGAATCATCGCGCTAACGCGAAAAGAAAAATCCAACGTTATACCGGGCGTAGCCATCGCCACGGCATTGATGCCGCCCTTATGTACAGCCGGATATGGCCTCGCTCACGGCTCTTTGGAAATGTTTTTCGGTGCGATTTACCTATTCCTAATCAATTGTGTGTTTATCGCACTCTCCACTTTAATGTTAGTCAGCTATCTCGACCCTCCACACAAACAGTTCGTAAGCAAGGAGTTAGAATCCAAAGTAAAGCGTCACATTTACATCGTGGTGTTGGTAACCATCCTGCCCAGCATCTATCTAGCTTACGTACTAGTAGATCGAGAGGTGTTTAACTCCAGAGCCAATGAGTTTATTAACAAAGAATTGGTCTTCGAGAAGAGTTTTGTAGCCAAACAAAAAATCTCCCCGGCCAAAAAAGAAATCGACCTCACTTTGGTCGGAGCAATGCTTGACGATGTGAAGGTAGGAGAGCTGACCAGAAAATTAGGCGCATATCGAATACCCAATGCCAAATTAGTCTTCCACCAAACCGTTATCAAAGAGTTGGATGAAACCTCACTGAGAAAATCACTACTCAATGAGATATTAACAGCCCATCAGGTGACCGATGACGTCAAAGGCAGGCAGACTCTCAATCTCAAGGAACAAAAGAAAATATTCGATGAACTTGTAGCTCAATATCCACAAATCAAAAAATTGGCAATCGCCAAGGTTGGTGAGATTCAAGCCGATCAACCCCAACAGTTTTTCGTGCTCTTAGTCAATATCAAGACCAAGAGAGCGTTATCGAGAGAAGACCTGCGGAAAATCACTGCATGGTTAAAAGTCAGGACAGAGGTCAACCAAGTAAAGTTGGCAATTGAAAATTCATAGCGAGCTTAACCAAACAGAACTCGATCTTTCTCATTGTCAGGAGAAATAACCCATGAGCAACTCCGTATTCTTTGAGGCTGAGTTTTTACTCCTAGTACTTTTTACCTTGATTCTTCCCGCAGCTATCTATGGCTACATGATGTGGAAGAAGATGATTTCACGCTTAACCGTCCTGATGTTTGGCATCCTGCTGATCGTGATCTCTGGTGTCAGCATCATTCTCCTGCAAAGATTGAACGGTATCGCAAAATCTTCACTTTCCAATATCGCCGAACAGCTATTTTCGTCAGAGATTTCTTTGGCGCTCTATCTTTTACCTGCATTGTTCGCGGGCATCGGAGTGAACATCATCTCCCACCTACTGATCAGCCACCTTGAAAAAGCAGAGAGGAAATTCGATCAAGACCATCGCTAACTGTATTTTGTATAGGGCTGCAAATTCCACTATCCCGCCACGCGCGGAATCCTAGTCGGTTGACGCCCGCGCTATCTGTTTTGCTCGAACACCGCGATGGATTCCACATGCGAGGTCTGCGGGAACATATTCATCACGCCAGCCGCTTTCAGCACGTAGCCTTTCGCATGCACCAGCACTTCGGCATCGCGTGCCAAGGTAGACGGGCTGCATGAAACATAGACGATGCGCTGCGGCGCGGTCTCGGGCGTGATGGATCGCATCAGTTCGATGGCGCCATCACGCGGAGGATCGACTAGCCACTTATCGAACCGTCCGGCCTTGGCCAGCGCGAACTCATCCATCTCGAACAAGTTCATCATCTGAAACTCCACCCCCACCCCACCCCTCCCCCGGCGGGAGAGGGAGTCTTGGTCAAGGCCGTTGTATGCGGCGTTCTGCCTGGCGCGCTTCACCAAGGCATCGCTGCCTTCGACGCCGAGTACTTGTGCGCCGCTGCGTGCGATGGGCAGGGTGAAGTTGCCAAGGCCGCAAAAGAAATCAACGATGCGTTCGTGCGGCTGGGGATCAAGTAAGCGTATGGCACGGCTGACCATCAGGCGGTTCATGTCGCTATTCACCTGCGTGAATTCGGTCGGCGCGAACGGCATGGTGATGCCGAATTCCGGCAAGCTGTAACTCAACTGCGGCGCATCCAGCGGGTAGTAAGGTACAACGGTTTCCGGCCCTTTGGTTTGCGTCCAGAACTGTACTTGATGCTTATCGGCAAATTCTTTCACCAGCACCTCATCCGACGGTGTGAGCGATTCCATAATGCGCAATACCAAGACGTCGACATGCTCGCCAACCGCCACTTCGATCTGCGGCAGAATATCGCGCTTGGTGAAGCGCTCGTTCAACTCGCCCAGCAAGGGCAACAAGTTGGCGATCTTGGGCGTCAGGATTTCGCAGTGCTGCATATCCGCCACATATTTGCCGTTCTGTTCGCGGAAGCCGACCAGTGTTTTTTCCTTCTTCAACACATGGCGCACCGACAAGCGCGCGCGCTGGCGATACGCCCATGCATGGCCGTAGATAGGCGGCAGCACGACTTCGGGTTTGACCTTGCCGATGCGCTGCAAGTTATCTTCCAGCACGCGCTGTTTGACGGCGACCTGCGCGCGCGGTTCCAGATGTTGCATGGAGCAACCGCCACATACGCCGAACACCGGACATTTCGGCTGCACGCGCATGAACGACTGTTCCAGTATCCGCTCGACTTTGGCCTGTTCGTAGTTGCTCTTCTTGCGATACGTGGAATAAGTCACGCGCTCGCCAGTCAGCGCCCCCTCGATGAAGATGACTTTGCCGTCCGCATGCGCGATGCCGCGACCTTCATGATCTATCGACTCAACCACTACACTGTTGTTTTTCATACCACCATCACCCACCGTTAGTCTCCTCCCCCACCGCCACAACCACTACCGCAACTGCTGCCACTATCGCCACTGCCACTGCTACCGCCATCCCCGTTCCCGCCATGTCCACCGCCGCTATCCCCTCCACATCCCGTGGCGCCACCACAGCCGATGTTGGACGCGCAGAAAGTGTTGCTGGACGAGATCGCCGTGTTCGCGCAATTCAGGGTGTAGAAAAAACCTTGTGCGATACCGAGCTGCGCATCCAGCGCAAACAGCAGCGGCAAGCGATCCGGATGCTTGGGGTCGATACCCTCGATATGACAGGCATGGAACCAAGTACGCCGTATCCCGACCGTCGCCAGATACGGTGACGGCATCGCCTCGACCGGCGTGTGGTGCAAAAAGCGACCGAAAGCCTTGTCGCAGAAATTCCGGTAATGTCGTGTGAACAGGATGAAATCGTGCCACATATCATCCACCACCTGTGATGGCATGGCGACGAATCGGCCGCGCGCACGTTGGCATATCTGGAAATACTGCCGCAATCCATCGCGCACCAATGCCTCTTGTGCCGCATTCAATTCCGGATGTTTCAGACGGAAACGATCCACCACCGCATCGGATATTCGGTATTGATCGAGAAAGCGCTGGCGCGATGTCTGCGCCCACTTGCGATACAACAGGACGAGTAGCGCAATTAAGATGAATAGCAGAAGTAACTTCATCGACCTCTCCTTAATGCCGCCTTTTTTTCAAGGACAGACAACACTCGCCCCAAGCCCGTTTGCGCCAAGCCCCAACCCAGCAACACACCGGTCGTATTCGCCAGCATGTCGGCATACTCAAAATAACGGACGCCCCCCATCCCTTGCAGTACCTCGATGCCGATGCCCATCGCCACGAATGCCAGACACAAGCGGATGCGCATGCCGCGCTCGACATAGAGCTGGCAGAACCACGCCATCAACATGGCGTAAGCGAAGGCATGTTCCAGTTTATCTACGCCATTGAAAGAGAGGGGTTGCGGGGGATGCGGCATCAGCGATAGGTAGAACACGACAGCGACCCACAGCCAGCCGAGTGCCAGCCAAATTTGACGCAGCATGACTACGCCTTGTCCCAAGCGGCAAGATATTCTGCCCAGTGCGCCTCGCTGGACTTGGCGAGAGTGCCGCGCACCAACTCCAATTCCTGCGCATAGCGCGCCTTGCTGAACTGACCGCGCATCAACTGGAAGCGCGCGAACACCAGATAGGTGTTCACCACATCGGTCTCGCAGTAGTTGCGTATCTCGGCCAGCCTGCCCTGCTGATACGCCTCCCACACCTTGCTTCCGTCCATGCCCAACTTGCCGGGGAAACCGATGAGTTTGGCCAGTTCATCCAGCGGCGCATTGGCACGCCCGGTGTACATCGCCAGCAGATCCATCAGATCGAGATGGCGCGCGTGGTAGCGGCTGATGTAGTTGTTCCACTTGAAATCCTTGTCGTCCTCACCCTGATCCCAGTAGCGCGGACTTTGCACGCCGTGAATGAGGCCGCGATAGTGCAACACGGGTAGATCGAAACCGCCGCCGTTCCAACTCACCAGTTGCGGCGTGTATTTTTCCACACCGTCGAAGAAGCGCTGGATGAGACTACCCTCGTCCTCCCCCAATTCACCCAGCGACCACACTTTGAAATTATCGCCCTCGCGCAGCACGCAGGAGATCGCCGCGACGCGCTGTAAATGATGCTGGATGAAGTCGCTGCCGGTCTTCTGACGACGCATCTGAAAAGCCATCTCCGCCACTTCGCCATCGCCAACTGCGTTATCAAGTTCATACAGCGCGCGTAATCCGGCGATGTCGGGAATAGTTTCGATGTCGAAGACGAGTGTGGGTGTCATTTCAAGTAGCGTGGGAACTTTGAGGCGTGATTCTACCAAAGCCTTGCTAGAATCCTTCCCTCAAAATATCGGACGCTCATGATGCACAAATTAAAGAAGTGGCTGCTTGCCCCGTTCACGTGGACGCTGGCGATCATCTTCCTCATCGAAGAAGCCATCTGGGATTGGACGGCCGCTTGGATGGCGCGGCTCGGTGCAAAGCGCCTGGTACATGCCGTTGAGACCCGCATCGCCGCCCTGCCGCCGCGCTGGGCCTTGTTCGCCTTCCTGTTACCCGGCACCATTCTCATTCCCGCCAAACTACTCGGCCTGCATGCCATCGCAACAGGGCATTGGCTCATCGGCGGCGCTGTCTTCGTGGCCGCCAAGCTGCTCGGCATGGCCTTGTTCTCGCGCATCTTCAACCTCACCCGTCCGGCACTGATGCAGCTCGCCTGGTTCGCACGCCTGTACACCGTCGTCATGTACTACCGCAACCGTATCCACGCCTATCTGGACAACTGGCCTGCCTATCAGCACATCAAACAGCACCTCACCACCGCAGTCGCCCGTATCAAAGCCTTTCTACTCCGCAAGACATAAAGTTTGTACTTGACGTCTTGGCAGGGAAGGCAAAGAATCGCGGCGGCATAAATAAAACGCAGCCAAGATCAATCAAACTTCAGGGAGCTAACATGAACAAACACTTCACCGCCTTGCTCGCCGTGATGACCAGCTTGTCGAGTGTCACAGCCTTGGCTGCAACGGGCGAATACTGGGAAGTCACCAGCAAAATGGAAATGCCCGGCATGCCGTTCGCTATGCCCGGCAACACGCAAAAAGTGTGCATCGCCAAGGGCGGCGAGAACGACCCCAGAAAGACCTCCGGTGACAAAGACTGCCAGATGACGGATATCAAGACCGTCGGCAACAAGACCTCATGGAAAGCCCGTTGCAACCACGACGGCGAAGTCATGACGGGTAGTGGCGAACAGACTACTAATGCCAACGGCTATGAAGGCAAGATACAGTTCTCCGGCAAGTCCGGCGGCCACGACATGAACATGAAGATGGCCTTCAGCGGCAAACGCCTCGGCGGGAGTTGCGACACGGAAGAGATGGTCAAAAAGGTAAAAGCCCAGAGCTGCGACAAATCAAGCTACCGTGGCACAGCCGATTGGATCAGCGGTGCGGACATCATCCTGACAAAAGACTCTCTCTGCGCCGATCAGCGCAAACAGTTGTGCGACATGGTGCAACAGGACGCCCCCAAGGATCCGCAAGCCTACAACGCCTTGCTCATGCATGACCGAAAGGGTGCACAAGTCAGCGTTGCCAAGGAATGTCATCTAGACATGGCTGCCACCACCAAGTCGATCTGCAAGACACTAGGCGAAAAGAATTACAACGAACTCGCCAAACACTGCCCAGCCGAAGCCAAGAAATACCGTGAAGTGCAACGCCGCAAGGAGTGTGAGGGGCGCAGCTATACGGCAGAGACACGTGCGGCAGATATGAAGAAATGCCTGAGCGGCAAGAGCGATGCGACGGAAGAGAATGCGGATGACAGCACATCCAGCGAAGCTCCCACCACACGCAAATCGGGCAAGTCGGAGGAGAAAAGCACGACGACCGAAGTGTTAGAAGGCGCCAAGAAATTGAAAGGCATGTTCGGATTCTAAGTTGCGCGCTACGCTCTTCATCGGGCTGTGGCTGCTTGCACCGTTGGTGTCGGCAGCACAGCCCGATCCTTTTCCGCAGGTCGCGTCTGCTTATCAGGTCGAGCTGAACAACGAAGTGATCTGGGCTAAACAGCCGGATCGTCACTTATCTCCGGCTAGCTTGACCAAACTGATGACCGCGCTGCTGGTGCTGGAGTACGGACATGCGGACGATGTGCTGACCATCCGCCCATCAGCGACACGCGAGACGGGTACCCGCCTTGGCTTGAAGACCGACCAGCGCTTTCACCTGCAAGACTTGCTTGCTGCTGCGCTCATCGTCTCCGCCAACGACGCCTGTCATGCGCTGGCCGATCATCTCGCCAACGACGAGGCCGCCTTCGTCGCACGGATGAATCAGCGCGCGCAGGCGCTGGGGATGCACGACACACATTTCACCAATGCCTGCGGACATGACGCGGCAGGCCACCATTCCAGTGTGCACGACCTCTCCCTTCTGACGCATGCATTACTCAAGCACCCCGCATTGATCGACATCACCTCACACAAGACTTTGCAGATATCGGCACTGGATGGTCAACGCTACATTTTGCAAAACAAGAATGCGCTGATCGGCCGTTACGACGGTGCGCTCGGCCTCAAGACCGGATTCACGCCTAATGCCGGAAAATGCCTAGTCGCTTATGCCAAGCGCGGCGATGCCGAGGTATTGCTGATCCTGCTGCATGGACAAGACCGCTGGTGGGACGCAGTGGACATACTCGATCTCGCATTCGACCATGCACGCCAGACGCCCTAAATCTTCACTGAGCGTACTGCTGTGGCTGGCGCTAGCCGTCACCCTCAGTTATGCGAACGTGTTAATAGGCGAGTTCCAATTCGATGACTACAACGTCATCGTCAACGAACCGCAGGTGCACACTTGGGCAGCCTGGTTCGCCGGTTTGAGTCATGGCATCCGCCCTTTGCTCAAATTCAGCTACACGCTGAACTGGACACTAGGTCTTGGCGTGATCGGATTCCATCTCACCAATCTGCTCATCCATCTGGCGAATGCATACTTGGTCTATCGCTTGGCGCAAGTATTCGTCGAGCAACAATGGCAACGCGAACAACTCCGCTCAGTGCCGCTGCTCAGCGCCATCTTGTTCTCAACACACCCCATCCACACCGAGGCCGTGAGTTATATCAGCGGACGCTCTGCTTCGTTGATGACACTGTTCTATCTCGCTGCATTGTGGTGTTACGTGATCGGTCGCACGCGACATAGCAATATCCATCTCTATGCCAGCGTGACCTTGTTGTTCGTGCTGGCACTCGGCGCAAAAGAGACCGCGATCACTTTTCCATTCGCGCTGTTGCTGTGGGAAGCAGGATGCGGAGGAAGATGGCAGATAGCCTTCAAACAACAATGGCCGGTCTGGTTGGCGACTGGCATCACAGTGCTGCTATTTGTATTCAGCGACAGTTATTCGGCACAGATGCAGCGCAGTGCAGAATTCAACAGCTTCGCAGGCAACGTCGCCACTCAACTCTCCGCTTTCGCCTATCTGCTACGGCAATGGGTGTTTCCGGTGTGGCTGAATATCGACCCCGATCTGCCAATGCTGCACGACCTCTCCAACAGCCTCCTGCCATTGCTGCTGTTCATATTTTTGTGTGGAGCCATGCTGCTCTGTTGGCGTCGGCGTCCCTGGATCAGCTTCGCTTTGGCATGGGCGATGTTGCAGTTGATCCCGCTCTATCTGTTGCTGCCGCGTCTCGATATCGCCAACGAACGCCAGTGGTATCTGGCAAGCTGGCCGCTACTGCTTGCGCTGAGTATCGAGCTGACACTGTGGTTGAACGCCAAAAAATCGCAAGTGCTCGCCGCCGTACTCTTGTTCACCTTCGTCGGCCTCACAGTGTGGCGGAATCAGGCTTATGTCAGTGAAGTGAGTCTGTGGGAGGCCACCGTAAAAAGCTCGCCGGACAAAGCACGCGCACACAACAACCTCGGCCACGCTTATCTACTTGCCCAACGCCCTGAAGAAGCACGCCGCGAGTTCACCACCGCATTGCGACTTGATCCCAATCTCTACCAAGCACACTACAATCTGTTGCGTGTGGATGAAGAGATCACTTCTTTACGCGATAGAAACGTTTCTCCAGCGTCAGCCCCTTGATGCAGCTTACAGAATCCTATCTGTGCAACTCGTTGATAGATTTAGTTCGACTTTAGCTCTCATAAATTCAGTCATGAATTTGAGCTATACCTATTCAACAACAATGCCGCCGGTATAAAAAGTACGCTGAACAGCCACCCCTTAAAAAGGATAAAGGGCGTTAAAAGTGGGATAACAAACTCATCAACTGAAATATGCATGTGGACAAACCTAATGTTAGACACGTCCAATACAACAGCAAAAACATGTGCCATTACTGACGATAGATAACCCACTGCAACTCCCAGTATGATTACCTTTAGCACCGTGGGTGCCCCCATTAGCTTAAAGCTGATAAGCAACAGCATAACTACCGACATCACCCAAATAATTGAATACGTCAGGAAGTAGTTGCCTAAATGTCGCCCTAGTTCATCTTTATAAAAAAAGAAAATCACCGCCATCGAAAGCGCAGCGCTCACTATGAAATTAAATTTTAATCGTGACTTCATTACGTCACGTTCACTAAAACACAAAAACTGAAAAAGTTACAGCAAGCCAACTGATGACCGTATATAGCTTTATCCCAGCGGCGGTCCACGATGTCGCTGATGCCTGAATTAGAATAGCCGATGACAACCGCCCTTCTAAATTCTCAGCCCCACCAAGGAAAACGATCCAAAAACAGAACGCCGTTCCAATAAAATATACCAACCAACCCATGATTATTATTGTGCCAATCCCTTTTGTTTTTTTAATGCGGTTATCTGGTCAGTACGCTTTTTGATAAATTCCTTCAACTGTATTTCCGCCGTAGGTGATTCGTTATTTAGCGCGAATGCGTAAGCACTAAATTCAATTGCTTTATCCATATCACCATTCTGCGCGGCATCATGTGCAGCTATTTCAGCCATCACACTTTGTGTTTCCCTGATTCTTTTTTCCCATTGAGTGCTGGCAAACCATCCCGCACAAACACCAACAATCAATGTAAAAATAAGAGCAATGGCTATTTTGGTTTTCATAATCGTCGTGCGCTTTAAAAAATTGAATTATGGTTTTTTGAGAGGCCAAGGACCTTTGGGACTAGCAGCCACAGCTCCACAAATCTTAATCATTTTTTTGAAAAGTTCTGGATCTTTACCTCTTGAGCAGTTGTATAAAGCCGCCTCAGGTGAATCGCCACCATACTTCTCGGTAAATTCGATTTCTTTTTTCAAATCACCATTGCAACTGTTGTATTCTTTTTTGCATGAATTTTTATTCACTTGATACCCTTCTGTGGTTTTCATACATTGGTATAAATCCCATAGCCAAAATTCGCCAGTCGGATCACTCCATCTCAACGGATTCCCCCCCACATACGCATACGTCGAGAACGTTCCACCCCTGAGTCCGATGGGGTCGGGCTGGATGTACTGTCCCATGCCGGGGTGGTAGTAGCGGAATCCATTGTAGTGCAGTCCCGTCTCCTGATCGTAGTACTGGCCGGGGAATCTCAGGTTGATGGTGACGACTCCTGCGCCGCTGGGGTTCGGGTTCGGCGGGGTGGCACCGAAGGCATCGCTGTCCCATGTCCACACCACGTTCCGTGCCTGATCTCTTGCCACCCTCGGGGTGTTGAGGTGGTCGGTCTCCAGGTAGATGATCCTGCGGCTGGGCACATGGTCGATCTGTGCCAGGGGCGTGTCGTCACGCCACACGTAGGTGCGGATGGCGGCACCGGTGCCGCTGTTCTCGGCGATGAGGTGGTGCGCTTCGTCGTAGGTGTAACGCACCACTTGTGCGCCTTGCGGTGCGGCAGCGGTGGTCACTTTGCGTGTGCGCAGTCCCCGGTAGTCGTAGGTGTAGCTGGCCAGCAGTACGCCATTGAGTCTCGCTTCAGACAGGTAGCCGCGCTGGTTGTAGACATAGGTATGCCCCTGCCCGTCTGCGGTGATGTTGCCTGCGGCATCGGTGGTGATGGCTTTGCCATAACGGCTGGTGATGCGGTTGGAGGTGGCGCTGTAGGTGTAGTTGCCCAGTCCGTCAGACAGGCGGTTGCCGTTGGCGTCGTAGGTGTAGCTCTGTGAACCCGTCGGGCTGGTCTCGGCCGTGAGGCGGCTCAATGCATCGTAGCTGTAGGTGGTGGTGCCTTGTGCCGAGGTGCGGCTGGCGATGTTACCCACGGCGTCGTAGCTTAAGGTGTCGGCATGCGCGGTGGTGGTGATGAGTCCGAGCAATAGCACGCTACAGGCGAGTCGCATACTGGTAATGATGTTCATGGTGTGATGTGCCCCGTCATTTTGAATAATCAAACGCGGCGCATCCTCACTCACAAATCAATCTCTGTCCATATGCCGTTTGGCCTATATATCGGACTAGGCCGTCGATGTAACCAAGTTGTTGCGTTGGTGTGGTAGGGAAATTTGAACAGTTGCTGCGGGTTGTTAGTAATCCATCATTCCCATCTTCATGGAAGTGACGACGTTTCAGCCTTATGGACTTTCTTCATTTGATCGACTGAAAGCATAGACACTACTTTACGCGATAGAAACGTTTCTCCAGCGTCAGCCCCTTGATGCGGTCGAAACGGTCGGCCATCGCACCGTCCAAACGCGCCAAGCGTTCGTCTGGATGAGGATGGGTCTTGAACAGCAAGGCGACTTGCCCTTCGTCGTTGCTGGCATGCCCGATCTGCTGCAACACGCTGGGCAGGCCATAAGCGTCATAGCCCGCGCGAGTCGCCAGCACGATACCGATGCGATCCGCTTCGAATTCGGCGTCCTTATCCAAGCCGCGCGCCACGATCTCCGCACCACTGCCGATCAGCTGCTGCACCTTGTCGCTACCGCCGATGCCGTTGGCTAAGACCTTACCACCGGCATCTACCAGTCGGCTCTGCTGCAATATCTTCAAATGATGTTTGCGAATGACGTGCCCGACTTCGTGCCCCAACACTCCCGCCAGATCAGCTTCATTCTGCAACAAGCGGTAGAGCCCCATGGTCACGAAGATGTAGCCACCCGGCGCAGCGAACGCATTCACGTCCTCCGTCTGAATCACACCGAAATGCCAAGGTAGATCGGGACGTTCACTCTGGCTCGCCACCCATTCGCCAACCTGATTCACATATTTTTGAAGTTGCGCATCCTTCACCAGATGCGATGCACCCAAGAGATTGCCCGCGATCTGGCGACCGATAGCGATCTCTTCCGCATCGTCCGGCCCTCTGACTTCTTTCGCCACCTCGATCAACTTGGGATTGACCTTCGGCAATTCGCTCTTGAGCTTGTCTTGCAATTGTCCTAAATCGAAGGCGTAGCCTTGACATGCAAACAACAAACCACAGAGTGCGAATATCTTATTAGAAATTTTCATCATCATTCCTCACTTAGCGGCAGGCAGGTAATCAAAAGGCCGCGCAAGCAACTTTCCCTGCGCCGCGAACTGTTGCGCATCGGATCTTTTGACAGCATAAGACTCTGCCAACCGCACCTCCGGCTCGTCGAATTTGGCCGCTTTCAATTCTTCTTCATTCAAGCCGCGCACACCGGTGGTCGCCACCACCTTGCCCGTTCCCGCGCGACCGGAAGCCAAGCTCAACAGACCCGCTGCTTCGCCTTTCGACTTGACGGCATCTCCCTTGCGTACGCTCAACATGCGCACCCAGCCATTGCTTTTGCCCGCTTTGACCTTGAACCAACCGCCGTCTTTGCTCACGATCTCGACCTTCTCTCCGACCGTCAGACTCTTCACTGTCTTCGCATCTCGAAACGGCTCAGCCTTGAGTTCATCTGGCTTTAGCAACGTCCCGTTCTCTGCCGCCCATGCGGCCTGCGCGCTCAGCAACACAAATAAGGTGATGGCTTTCTTCAATTCATTCTTCATGTTTGACTTCCCATTTAAGTAAGGCTTCGGCGAACAGTGCGCGCCACCCTTCTGCCGCTTGGATGCCTCCATGCACCCTACCCTGATGCAACACATGGTTTGCCGCACCATCCACATGCAACAAGAATTTTCCCAGTAACGGTTGCAGACCGCCCAGTATGCGCTCGATATCGGACGTGATCGCCTGTTGTGCCGCGGCGTCTTCTGCATCCGCCACCCAGGAAATGGCAATGGTCTTCTCGAACAATCCCCACAGCCCTTTCTGTCCTCCGCTCAGCACCTCTACACTCTTGTTGGCAGAGCCGGTACGTTTTATTCCGAGACGTATCTTTTCCAACACGCCATCGGGGATCAGGTTGTGCTGGGTATCCAGACGGATCAACAGTAAGGTAGCTTGTAGATCGCCGCTGCGTGCAGTCGTTGCACGCACCATATTCTGTTCCAGCGCCTTGCCAGTCGCCGTCGCATACAGTCGTGCCAGCGTAAAGTAGGCAATGCCCAACATCACCGGCCCGGCCAGATTGATGTAGGTGTTGCTGAAATTGATGCTAGCGAAAGAGAACCCGATCAGGATGATCTGCGACAAGCCGAACAGTTTGTCGATGTTGCCGCGCCCATCCTCGCGATAGAACGCCCATGCGGTGAGCCAGATGATGGTGAGCGTGATGAGCAGGTACCAAATGCGCCCTTCGGGGAAACGCAATGAATCGCCGTGCTTGTAGTTATCGATGGCGGTGGCCAGCACTTCCACCCCGGGGTGCAGGCGCGCCATCGGCGTGGCGCGCACATCGAACAAGCCGGGTGCGGTGGAACCGATGATCACGATCTTGCCCTTGAACTCATCCTGCGCGCGCTGTTTATTCTTGCTCCCCATGTCCTGATAGACATCGGCAAAGCTCACGTAATGGTAGCTGAAAGGCTTGCCGCGCCAGTTCAACAGCATGTGCGCAGTGCGCGGTTCTTCCCAATCGAACTCGCGCCCGATACGCGCAGGCAACGAAGGCACGTTCCAACCATCCTTGGTGAGGTATACCGGGTAGTTGCGCACCACCCCATCGGCATCCGGATAGACATTGTGCGTACCCAACCTGCCGCCACTCAATACCGACTGAAAATGCGGCAGGACGACACCGATGGTCGCCTCGGGTTTGGGTGCCTCGTCCGCGTTCGCCGTCACACCGGGTATCTGCGTAAACTTGATCTCGCTCAGACCGTCACTGGAAGGATCGAGGCGCAGCATCGGAAAGAAAGTATTATTCGTTCCCGCGATAGCAGAATTGAAATAGGCGTCGCTGTCCAGGTTGAACACGTCCGCATCGCTGAACAGAATATCGAACACCACCGCCTTGGGCTGCTGCTTCTCCAACTGTTCCACGAATTCGCCCAACACTTGGCGCGGCCACGGCCAGCGCCCGTATTCCTTGGACATCGCAGCCAAGCTCGCCTCGTTGATGTCCACGATGACAATCTCGGGGTCAGGCTTCGGTGGCGCTAAACGATAGCGCACCATGGCATCGAACGCCGCCGTGCGCATCTCACTGGTGATATGCAAAAGAGTCGTATCGAGCACGGCAAACACGGTGAACAACGCCGCCAGATACAAATAGAAATTGCGCTTCCAGTAACGCGCCAGCAGATTAGACAAAGCTGCCGAGGCGAAACGAAAACGACTGAGCAGGATAAGTTTTAGATTCATAGCGCAGAGTTTACCAGCCCATCAGGCCTCGACAAAAACAAAAGGCCGGAAGCCCCGCCCCTAAATAAAAAAGAGTCATCATGCTTCCTTACGCACCATCACGAATGTACTGGCTGCGCAACCAACTTCACACCCAATGCAGCGGGGTCGTTCTCTTCCAACACAATAGTGATGTATTCGGCAATCGCCTGCTCACTATCGAGATACTCGGTGATGTCGAACTCCAGCAGGTCAGCAACTTTGATTTTTTTAGTCATGGCTTGATCCTCAAATTTTGCAATCGTGCACGCCAATAATTTGGCCGCCTTCTTTGATGTGCCACCGCCACGATCACGAGAGTGTCTGCCTCAATCGCGTAGAAAAGATTGTATGAAAAATGGCGCAATACCTTCTTGCGTATCCCGGCACGTATGGCCTGAGCAGCCAGTGGCAACTCAACTATTTCAGCCACACCTTTATGCACTGCCGTGATGAACGCGACCCACACACCAGCAGCTTCGCTCTCGTAATACCGCGCAGCTTCCCGAAATTCCTCATCTGCCTCAGGTAAGAACTCGACCTTCACGACAATTCAGAAATGGCGCGACGAAAAACATCATCCGCAGGAATGCCCTGCACACGCCCAGCGCGATAAGCCTCAAGGCGGCGTTCTGCTTCATCCAACCACAAACGCTCAACCTCGGAGGGAGTAGGCTCATCCAAACTCAACAACAACTTACCTGCCAACAATGCCCTGTCTTCAATATCCAGCGCCATCGTTTCCTTGGCCAACGCTTCCATGTTCGGGTTCATGTTTGCTCCTTTGGGATCAACTACAGATGGCGGGATTTTAGCATTTCGTTGAGGCGTAAGGCGTATTGCAACTGCGTTCACATTCAGCGCAATATTGATTTCCCCCATACCAGATCATGTCAGCCATCGCTCCCAATATGAATAATGCGTAGATGATTCTGAAGCCAGCCAATCCTCAATGAGCGAAGAGCGCATCTTGCGCCAAGGCATACCAGCCCAAGAGGTGTACAAACTATCGGACAAATACTCTTCTAGGTACTCACGCTGAGCTTGCACATCTCTTTTGGCATAGCGTCCCCATAGCTCTTGGGGCAGGTCAGGGGGCGGACAAGGCCTCGTCATTCCCTCGAAAGCGGAAATCCAGCGGGTTTATTCAACATGCCTTGGAGGTTATCATTGCTGCACAATGAATTTTTCTATTGGACTGGATTCCGGCCTACGCCGGAATGACGGGAAACAAAAAGCCCAGCGCAAGGCTGGGCTAGTTTGTTGCAATCTGTGATTGCTTACGCGAAGTTCTTTGCCACGAAATCCCAGTTCACCAAGCTCGCAAGAAATGTCTCAACGAACTTGGGGCGCATATTGCGATAGTCGATGTAGTAAGCGTGCTCCCACACGTCCACACACAGCAGCGCTTTGTCGCCGGTGGTCAACGGTGTACCGGCCGCACCCATGTTGACGATATCCACGCTACCGTCGGCCTTCTTCACCAACCAAGTCCAGCCGGAACCGAAGTTGCCCACGGCTGAAGTCTGAAAGGCTTTCTTGAAGTCGTCGAAACTACCCCACTTCTTGGCGATGGCGTCCGCCAGTGCACCCGTCGGGGCGCCGCCGCCGTTCGGCTTCATGCAGTGCCAGAAGAAGGTGTGGTTGGAAACCTGTGCCGCGTTATTGTAGATGCCGCCGGACGCCTTCTTGATGATGTCCTCCAGTGTGGCGCTTTCAAATTCCGTCCCCTTGATGAGGTTGTTCAGGTTGGTAACATACGCCTGATGGTGTTTGGAATAGTGATAATCAAAGGTCTCGGCGGACATGTGCGGCGCGAGTGCATCTTTGGCATACGGCAGAGCGGGCAATTGGTGTTCCATGGCAGTCTCCTGATCAATGTTGGTAAAGGGGGAATGGCGTAACCATTGGTGCGCAATATACCATACCTTAATGCTTGGGTATTCAAGATGCTTTACAATCCGGCCTATGAACGACACCCACAAACAAACCGGCTCAGCCAAAACTGCGCGCAACCCCATCAAGATCATCCCCTTACAGGAACGTCTGCGCAAACCACAATGGATACGCGTCAAATCAGGCAGCGGCACGGGCTATAACGAAGTAAAGCGCATGCTGCGCGAACACAATCTGCACACCGTGTGCGAGGAGGCATCCTGCCCCAACATCGGCGAGTGCTTCGGCAAAGGTACGGCCAGCTTCATGATCCTCGGCGACATATGCACCCGCCGCTGCCCGTTCTGCGATGTGGCGCACGGCAAACCATTGCCACCCGATGCCGATGAACCCAAGAATCTGGCGCACTCTATCGGCCTACTCAAACTGCGTTACGTCGTCATCACCAGCGTGGATAGAGACGACCTGCGCGATGGCGGTGCACAACATTTCTCCGACTGCCTGCGCGAGATTCGCCGCTCCTCACCCGCCACCAAACTGGAAACGCTGGTACCGGATTTCCGTGGTCGCCTCGATGTGGCGCTGGACGCAATGGCGAGCGAACTGCCCGACGTGCTCAACCACAATCTGGAGACCGTGCCGCGCCTGTATCCGTTGGCTCGTCCCGGTGCCGACTACGCGCACTCGCTCAAACTGCTCAAAGAATTCAAGGCTGCGCTTCCCGCAGGTGATGACCAAGTCCGGCCTGATGCTGGGCTTAGGCGAAACCGACGAGGAAGTGCTGCAAGTGATGCGAGACCTACGTGACCATGATGTGGAGATGCTCACGCTGGGACAATACCTGCAACCTTCCGACGGTCACCTGCCTGTGCTGCGCTACGTGCCGCCGGAAACATTCAAGATGTTTGAGGATGCGGCGAAAGAGATAGGCTTCTCACATGCGGCATGCGCACCGATGGTCAGATCAAGCTACTTTGCGGACATACAGGCAGAACAGGCTGGCATTCAGATAAATTACCGCAGTCTCGCCGCTATCCATCTCGACCGCAAACACTAGACAATCAAGTTAGTGGAGAAAATGGCGTCCCCAGCCAGCTCAGGAACGATACACAAGATAAAAGCGAGGGCGATAACTTCGACTAGCTTTGAGAAATTGATCAGCTCGTTTCACCTCAAGCAGTTGCTGAAGTTTTTTCTGTTCCACCTCGGAACGAGCCAATCGGTTCTCCAACTCCATCTGCTGTATCTTCTCCCTGCCGCTTCAGATAAGCATTGCCAAGAATACGTACTTTTTGCTCTTCGGTAAAAAAGTGATCGGTAAAAAATCTCATAGCCGCCTCCAAGGATTTGACCTTCAATCTAATGACCATGCTACAGGGTAGCTAAACTAATCCGCACACATGGCAATAAAATTAATTTTGGATGAAAAATTTATTCTTTCAACCTCGTCCGCTTAAAGTCGGCAGCAACTGCCTAAACAAACCTATAGAAAAAACGGGCGCAGCCCCGATGGCTGTGCCCGTTTATTTTGCCTGCCCTTTTTTAAAATCAGGCTTTGATGTTGATGATAGCCCCGACGGTTTGCCCATTCGTATTAACGGTGGGTTGCGGCTGTGCATTCACCGGAGCAGCCTTGCTGCCATCATCGCTATCGGCATCGTTCTCTTTTTCAGAAATCCGCTCAGAGTGCGATTGTGGCTGCGGCTGTATTTGAGATGCATAGTTGTTACCAGAATTAATTGAGTTAACTGCCATGAGTACTCTCCTTTGATTTTTTTGACTTGTACGGGTGCAATCTTTACACCTCACACTGGGTATCGGCAAACACCGAAGTTTCTTTAAATTATTTCTTCTAAGTTCGTGGACTCTTAATCCAAACTATCAGACTTCAAGCCTTCACGTTGATCAGCGCGCCGACCGTTTGACCGTTCGTGTTGACAGAAGGCTTAGGTGCTTCGTTGGTTGCGGTTGCAGCGGCAGCGGCTCGTTTGTCATCACGATTTGCGTCGCGCTCTTTTTCACTCACTCTTTCCGAATGAGTTTGCGGCTGCGGTTGCACCTGTGACACGTAGTTGTTGCCGGAAGCAACTGTATTGATGGCCATGACATCCTCCTTAAAATTAGGATCGACTGATTGCGGCAGAAAACACCAACCGCCATAATGTACGGGGTTCATTCTACTAGTGTCATCACCCCGTTACAACGCACTGCCGATCTATTTCACACAAAAGGAATTTAAATGACCGTACCGCTACTGATCGCTAAAAACGACGCGAACGAACTCGTCCTGTTGCCGCAGATGGCGAACCGCCACGGCCTCATCACCGGCGCGACCGGTACGGGTAAAACGGTCACGCTGCAATCGCTGGCGGAATCATTCAGCCGCATCGGCGTGCCGGTATTTTTATCTGACATCAAGGGCGACCTCTCCGGCATCTCGAAGATCGGTGGCGGTAACGCCAAAGTACAAGCACGCGTTGAGCAATTACAACTGGATGAATTCGCACACCGCGCTTACCCGGTCACATTTTGGGATGTGTTCGGTGAAATGGGACATCCGGTGCGCGCCACCGTCTCCGACATGGGTCCTTTATTGTTAGGGCGCATGCTGAATCTGAACGATGTGCAGCAAGGCGTACTGACGCTGGTATTCAAGATCGCCGACGACAGCGGGCTATTGCTGCTCGATTTTAAAGACCTGCGTGCCATGGTGCAGCATGTCGGCGAGCATGCGAAAGACTTCACCACGGAATATGGAAACATCTCCACCGCCAGCATCGGTGCGATCCAACGCGGCTTGCTGGAACTGGAGAACCAAGGTGCAGAACAATTCTTTGGCGAACCCATGCTGAACATTGACGACTTGATGCAGACCGATAGCAAAGGCGCAGGCATGGTCAATATCCTCGCCGCCGATAAGCTGATGCAAGCCCCCAAAGTCTATTCGACATTACTGTTGTGGCTGTTGTCCGAGTTGTTCGAACAATTACCGGAAGCGGGCGATCTGGAAAAGCCAAAACTGGTATTTTTCTTCGATGAGGCACACCTGCTGTTCAACGATGCACCGACCGCGCTTATCGACAAGATCGAGCAAGTCGTGCGCCTGATCCGCTCCAAAGGCGTGGGTGTTTATTTTGTCACGCAGAATCCGGCGGATGTACCGGACAAGGTATTAGGTCAACTCGGCAATCGCGTGCAACACGCATTGCGCGCCTTCAGCCCGCGCGACCAAAAAGCGGTGCGCGCCGCTGCCGAGACCATGCGCGACAATCCGAAGTTGGATGAAGCCTCGGTCATCACCGAACTGGGGGTGGGGGAAGCGCTGGTTTCTATGCTCGACGAAAAAGGCAGCCCGCAAATCGTGGAGCGTGCCTTCATCGTGCCACCACACGCACAGATCGGTCCCATCACCGCAGAAGAGCGCAAGGTCATCATCACCGATTCCATCGTCGCCGGACATTACGAGCAGACCATCGACCGCGAATCGGCCTACGAAAAACTCAAAGGCCGCGCTTCGCAAAAACAGCCGGATACTTCAAACGGCACTGCTTCCACTAGCGGGCTCGGCGACATGCTGGGCGGCATCTTCGGTGGTGGCGGAACAGTCACGCGGCGGCAAGGCGTGGGTGAAGCACTCGTCAAAAGCGTCGTGCGCACCGTCGGCGCCGAGATCGGGCGGCAACTCGTGCGCGGCGTGATGGGATCACTCATGGGCGGTAGTAGTAGCAGCAGTCGTCGTAGATAAGTCGCCGCCACTTCGCAAAACACAAAAACGGTATATACGGAAAGGTGTAGAATCCCCCCGACGTTCTAGGGATATAAAACATTCTCGCCAATCATGGCGGGAACCAATAAATAAGAGCGCGAAATGCGGCAAACCGAGGAGGGCGGTGCGTTACAGCATGATCCGTGCATTCCAAAATCTCAGCCTGAAACTCAAGGTGACCGTATTCACGGTGTGTCTGTTCGTGCTTTCCATCGGCATCGTCACCTATCAGTTCTCCCAACACCTCCGCGAAGAACTGGAAGTCTCCCTCTCCGAACAACAGCTTTCCGAAGTCACCTTTGTCGCAGAGCGCATCGACAATGCGGTCAAGTTGCGCATCGACTCACTAGCGCTGATCGCCAGTTCTATCAGGCCCGCCATGCTGGCGAACCGCAAACAGATGATCGCTTTCCTGGCGGAACGCAAAACCATTTACAGGCTATGCACATTGGGCGTGATCGTGATCGGCAAGGATGGTCACGGTATCGCCGATTACCCAGCGACTGAAGATCGTGGTAGCGCAGATTTTTCGGATCGGGATTTTTTCCATGCCGTCATGACCACCGGAAAGCCCGCGCTTTCCAAGCCGGGATATGGGCGTTTCGTCAAAGACCCGAGGCTGGTGATGGCGGTACCGATCTTCGGCGCAGATGACAAAATCATTGGCGTATTCGCAGGCGTGGTGAGCCTGAGCGATGGCAGCCTGTTCGAGGAGTTCAACACAAAGAACCATCCCAATGCCAGCGCCTACCTAGTCATCTCTCCCAAGGATAAACTGTTCATCACCGCCACCGATAAGACGCGTACCTTGCAGGCGCTACCGCCTCAAGGCGTCAATAAAATGCATGATCGCTACATGCAGGGCTTCGAAGGATCCGGCATTGCGGTCAGCTCACGGGGCATCGAAGAACTTTCCTCCGCCAAGCAGATACCCAGTGCGGGCTGGTTCCTAGCCGGCACCCTTCCCACGTCGCAGGCTTTCGCACGCATCACCCATATCCGCAATCAGGCCATCGAAGTCGCACTGGTCGTATCCCTGCTCGCCATACTGTTGGTCTGGAAATTCTTGCAGCACGAACTCTCGCCGCTATCTCGCTCTGCCGACCGGATCGATAGACTGGCTCGTGGCACGCCACCTTCTCTGCGCAGCATCCCCGTAGAAGGAAGCCCTGAGATCCGCCAATTGCAAGCGAGTTTCAACGAATTGCAGGCACACCTTGCGAACGACGAAAAAATCCTAAAAGAGAATGAGCTACTGTATCGCTCGATGTTCACCAACAACACGTCGATCAAATTGCTCATCGACCCAGCGGACGGCACTATCGTAGACGCCAACCCTGCCGCTGCTGCTTACTATGGCTGGTCGGTCAAGACCTTGTGCGAGATGCGCATCACCGACATCAACACCCTGCCGCCGCAAGAGGTGAAGCGCGAAATGGAATTGGCTAACACCGAGCAACGTAGATTCTTCCGTTTCAAACATCGTGTAGCTTCGAACGAGATACGCGAGGTCGAGGTGCACTCCGGACATGTGAACTACCATGGTCGGCCACTGCTGTACTCTGTCATCAACGATGTGACCGAACGCGAACAGGCATTGCATCGCGAACAGATACGCGGCGAAGTGCTGGAGATGCTGGCGCGCGGCAGCGACTTGCAAGACATCCTCTACGCTATCGTGCGGCAGATCGAAACCGAGCAACCGCAAGTGTTATGTTCCATCCTGCTTGTCGACAAGGATGACAAACATCTGCTTGTCGGCGTAGCCCCCAATCTGCCGGACTTTTACAACAATGCGGTACATGGTTTCGAGATCGGTCGTGGTCGCGGCTCCTGCGGCCATGCCGCTGCCAGCAAAGAGCGCACCATCGTTGCCGATATTCAGACGCATCCTAACTGGGCACCCTATAAGGAGTTGGCAGCACAAGCCAACTTGGCTGCATGTTGGTCAGAGCCAATCCTCTCTTCCAAGGGCAAAGTGCTGGGTACACTGGCGCTCTACCAGCGCCAGATATCCTCCCCCAGCGAAGCACAGATCAAACTCATCGAGGGGATGGCGAAGATCGTCGGTATCGCCATTGAGCGCAAGCTCGATGAAGAAGGTCTACAGCTCGCCTCCACCGTATTCCAAGCCAGCCCGGAAGCCATCATCATCACCGATGCCAGCAACAGGATCATCGCGGTCAATCCTGCATTCACCCAGATCACACAATACGAGGCTTACGAAGCTATCGGCCAGGATCCCAAGATGCTCAGCTCCGGGCAACAAGGTAAAGACTTCTACCAGACGATGTGGGGCTCGATTCAAACGCTAGGAAGCTGGCAAGGGGAGATCGTCAACCGCCGCAAGAATGGCGAGCACTATTCCGAATGGCTGACCATCAACACAGTACGCGATGAGAATGGCGACGTACGTCAACGCATCGCCATCTTTTCCGACATCACCGACAAGAAACGCAGCGAAGAGATCATCTGGCGCCAAGCCAATTACGACGTCCTTACCGGACTACCTAACCGTCGCCTGTTCCATGACCGCCTGATTCAGGAGATGAAGCGCGAGGATCGCGACCATCAATCCTTGGCGCTGATGTTCATCGACCTCGACCACTTCAAAGAAGTGAACGACACACTGGGTCATGAAGCGGGAGACGATTTGCTGGTACAAGCCTCCAAACGTATCGCGGGTTGCATCCGCGAATCCGACACGCTGGCTCGTCTGGGCGGAGACGAGTTCACTATCATTCTGCCAGGACTCTCCGACCCGAAACGTCTGGGTGCGCTGGCAGATACCATCACCCACATCCTCGCCAAGCCGTTCATGCTCCACGACACCACCGCGTACGTCTCCGCCAGTATCGGCATCACGCTGTATCCGGAAGATGCGGACGATGTCAGTTCGTTACTGAAGAACGCCGATCAAGCGATGTACGTCTCCAAGGGCAAGGGGCGCAACCAATACAGCTACTTCACGGCATCCATGCAGGAGGCGGCGCAAACCCGATTGCAGCTCAGCAACGACCTGCGGCGCGCACTCGATGGCGGACAATTCGAGATCTACTATCAACCGATCATCGATCTTTCTACGCAATTGCCCGCGAAAGCGGAGGCGCTATTGCGTTGGCATCATCCCAAGCTCGGACTGGTCAGCCCCGCCATCTTCATCCCGCTGGCAGAAGAGATCGGGCTCATCAATGACATCGGCGACTGGGTGTTCCGGCAAGCCGCGCTCAAAGCCAAACACTGGTGTTCCGGCAAAAATAGCCCCCTCGCGGGTATGCAGATCAGCGTGAACAAGTCTCCCCGTCAATTCATCACGGGGGACAACAATCTGAATCTGCTCAGTTGGCTGCACGCCCTCGACATCCCACCCAGTTGCATCGTGGTAGAGATCACAGAAGGTCTATTGATGGATGACCGCCCCGAGGTGCAAGAGAAACTATTGGCGTTCCGCGATGCCGGCATCCAAGTATCGCTGGATGATTTCGGCACCGGCTATTCGGCGATGTCCTATCTGCAACGATTCGATATCGACTATCTCAAGATCGATCAGTCTTTCGTGCGCAACATGGTCAGCAACCCCGGCGATCAAGCCATCGCCGAAGCGATCATCGTCATGGCACACAAATTGGGGATGAAAGTCATCGCCGAAGGGGTGGAGACGGTGAAACAACGCGATATATTGATCGCTGCAGGATGCGACTATGTTCAGGGCTACCTGTTCGCCAAACCGATGCCCGCCGAAGAATTCGACCGCTACCTGCAAAACGCAATCACTGTTTAATCGACCACTCGCTTGCGCAACGATTTCGTTTCGCCACGCCTGACCTTGGTCTCCACCCTCTTCTTTTGTGCACTGCGCGATGGCTTGGTCGCTACGCGCGGCTTGGGCTTCACTGCAACGGATAACAACATCGCCTTCAGACGCCGTAACGCCTCGTTGCGATTCTGCTCCTGATTGCGGTATTCCTGCGCCTTGATGATGACCACACCGTCTTTGGTGATGCGCTGATCGTTGAGTTGCAGCAGGCGTTCTTTGAACTCCACAGGCAACGATGAAGCGCCGATGTCAAAACGCAGATGCACCGCGCTCGACACCTTGTTCACGTTCTGCCCACCCGCCCCTTGTGCTCGTACCGCCGTCAGTTCGATCTCGCGTTCAGGAATGACAACGTTATGGACGATGTACAACATGACTCAAGTACGCACCCGTATCTGCACATCACCTAAGGTGACCACCTGCCCAGCATGGATCTTCGCCGTCTTGCGTGACTCCACTTGTCCGTCGACGGATACTATGCCTTCCGCCACCAACGCCTTGCCCGCACCGCCGCTATCGCACACGCCGGTCAACTTGAGCAGCTGATTGAGCTCGACGAATTCGCCACGCAGTTGGAATTCAAGTTGCTGCGTCATAACTTGATGGCGTGCTCGCGTGTGGTATGGAAGACGACTTTAGGCCAACGTTCTTGTGTCAGTTTCAGATTGACGTTGTTGGGCGCAAGGTAAGCCAGATTGCCCGCCGCATCGATGGCGAGATTGTGCGACAGCGCCTTCTCGAAATCGGCGAGTATCTTCTTATCGTCGCAAGTCACCCAGCGCGCGCTGGTAGTGCTGGTGCCTTCGAACATCGCATCCACGCCATACTCGCCCTGCAAGCGGCTGGCCACCACGTCGAACTGCAACATGCCCACCGCGCCGAGGATGAGATCGCCGCCGTCCACCGGCTTGAACACTTGCACCGCACCTTCTTCGCCGAGCTGTTGCAAGCCCTTGTGCAACTGCTTCACCTTGATCGGGTTGCGGATGCGCACTGAGCGAAAGAAGTCCGGGGCGAAATAGGGAATGCCGGTGTACTGCAACTGCTCGCCTTCGGAGAAGCTGTCGCCTATCTGCATGTTGCCGTGGTTGGGCAAACCGATGATGTCGCCCGCGTAGGCTTCTTCCACCTGCTCGCGCGAAGAGGCCATGAAGGTCACCACGTTGGAAACTCTGATCTCCTTGCCGATGCGCAAATGTCGGACTTTCATGCCGCGCTCAAAATGACCGGAACACACGCGCAGGAAGGCGATGCGGTCGCGGTGGTTGGCGTCCATGTTGGCTTGGATCTTGAACACAAAGCCGGAGAACGCCTGCTCGCTCGGGTTCACGACGCGCAACGTGGCATCGCGCTCGATCGGCGCGGGTGCCCAGTCCAGCAGCGCATTCAAAATCTCGCGCACGCCGAAATTGTTGATGGCGGAGCCGAAGAACACGGGTGTCTGCTTGCCTTCGAGGAAACGTTGCAGATCGAAGGGATGTGATGCGCCGTGCACCAGCTCCACCTCCATCTTGAGCTGTTCGATCTCCAGCGGGAAGCGCTCAACCAAGATGGGATTATCGATCCCTTTGATGATCTCCACCTCACCGTCAGCTTTTTCCTCACCTGGCGTGAACAGCAGAATCTCATCACGGATCAAGTGATACACACCGCGAAAGGACTTGCCCATACCGAGCGGCCAAGTGACCGGCGCGCATTGGATGTTGAGCACCGATTCCACCTCGTCCAGCAACTCCAGCGAGTCGCGCACCTCACGGTCCATCTTGTTCATGAAGGTGACGATGGGCGTGTTGCGCATGCGGCACACGTTGAGCAACTTGATGGTCTGCGCTTCCACGCCCTTGGCCGCGTCAATCACCATCAGCGCCGAGTCCACGGCGGTCAGCACGCGATAGGTGTCTTCAGAAAAGTCCTGGTGACCCGGCGTGTCGAGCAAATTCACCACATGGTCACGGTACTCGAACTGCATCACCGACGAAGCCACCGAGATGCCGCGCTGCTTTTCGATCTCAAGGAAGTCGGAAGTCGCATGGCGTCCGCTCTTGCGCGCCTTCACCGCGCCCGCCATCTGGATCGCGCCCGAGAACAGCAACAGCTTTTCCGTGAGCGTAGTCTTGCCCGCGTCGGGGTGGGAAATGATGCCGAACGTGCGGCGACGCGCCACTTCGCGCGCGATCTTGTCGCGCGGCACGGCGGCGGGTTCATGGATGGGTTGTTCGGTGGCGTCGGACATGGTGCTGGCCTGTGAAAAAGGCCGCAAGTCTAAAGGCTAGCAAGGGGAATGTCTAACTTGCGCAAACCGCGCTTGACATGCCATGCCGCAGAAGTGTAATTTACCATCCGGTTAATTACAAAACAGGTTCACCGAAATGCCCACCGACCGACTCAGCAGCACCTTCGCCGCCCTCGCCGACCCCACGCGCCGCGCCATCTTGGCGCGCCTCGCGCTGGGCGAGACCTCGGTCGCCGAACTGGCCGCCCCGTTCGACATCAGCCCACCTGCCGTGACCAAACACCTCAAGGTACTGCAACGCGCGGGACTCATCACCCAAGGTCGTCAAGCGCAATGGCGGCCATGCAAGCTGGAAGCCGCACCGCTACAGGAAGCCGCCGGTTTCATCGAGCAGTACCGCCAATTTTGGGAGCAGAGCTTCGACCGGCTGGATGTATACCTGCAAGAGCTACAAGCCAAGGAAAAGAAAAATGGACGCAAGAAAAAATGATTCCGCGGCAACCAACGCCGACCGCGAAATCGTTATCTCGCGTCTATTCGATGCACCACGTGAACTGGTGTGGGAGGCGATGACCAATCCTGAGCATGTGGTGCATTGGTGGGGGCCGAACGGTTTTACCAACACGCTGGAGAAAATGGACTTTCGCGTGGGTGGCGAATGGAATCACGTCATGCATGGACCAGATGGTACGAATTATCCGAACAAAAGTGTGTACACCATTATCGTTAAACCTGAGCGTATCGAGTTATCCAATGGTGGAAGACGCAAAGGGGATCCCAACGCGAATTTTGATGCAACGTGGACATTCGAGGTGGTTGGCAGGCAAACCAAAGTAACAATACATCTTCTCTTTTCTACTGCTGAGGCGCGCAACATGGTGATTGAAAAACATGGTGCGATTGATGGTGGAAATCAAACATTGGCGCGCCTTGCAGGCTACTTATTAAAAATTTAATCGGGGGGAAAGTCATGAGAAAGATCGTTTCGTTTGTACACGTGTCATTGGATGGTTTTGTAGCATCCGCCGATGGCGGGCTGGATTGGATAAGCATTAACGAAGAATTATTCGGGTATGTGGAGCAACGGATTAAGCAAACTGACACCGCGTTGTATGGACGAGTTACTTATCAAATGATGGAGGCGTACTGGCCAACTGCGGCAGATCAGCCAGCGGCAACCAAGCATGACCATGAGCACTCGCGCTGGTACAAGCAAGTCCGCAAAATTGTGTTGTCCAAAACGTTGCAAGAAAAAAATCATTCCGATACAAAAATCATCAGCAGCAATCTAACTGGAGAAATCACCAAGCTGAAACAAGGCATGGGTAGCGAAATCCTGATGTTTGGCAGCCCCTCCGCCACTCATGCGCTGATGGCGGAAAATCTCATCGACGAGTATTGGTTATTCATCAATCCAATTTTGCTTGGGCAGGGTATTCCCTTATTCAAAAACATCAAGGACAGAACCGCACTCAAGTTGGTGAAAAGTAAAATCTTTGCGTCGGGTGTGGTGTGCTTGCACTACCAAGTAAAACGAGATCAATAAATGCACAAGAGCGAAGAAGAAAGCATAAATATCGCGACCACCAAATTTGAAAGTTAGAGATGAGCACAGAAAATAAAAATGAATTAGTCATCGTCCGCACCTTCGACGCCCCGCAATGGCTGGTGTGGCAAGCATGGACGGAATCGGCACACATGATGCAATGGGCGTGCCCCGATGACTTGACGCTGCTATACGGCGATGGCGAATTGCGCCCAGGCGGTAAATGGCGCTCCGCGATGCGCGCGCCGAACGGCGAGGAATTGACCTTTGGCGGAACCTACCGCGAGGTCGTCCCCTGCGAACGGTTGGTGTTCACCCATGTCTGGGACGAGAACGGCAAGCCCGGACACGAAACCATCGTAACTGTGCAGTTGGCCGAACATCAGGGCAAGACCACCATGACGTTCCGGCAGACCGGATTCCTTTCTGTCGAATCGCGCGATGGACACGAGGACGGCTGGAATCAAGCATTCGATCATCTCGCACAACATCTGCAACAGACGATGGTCGCGACACCGCACGAGCTTACGCTCACCCGCATCTTCAATGCCCCACGCACAATGGTATGGAAAATGTGGACTGAACCGGAACACGTCGCGCAATGGTGGGGGCCGCATGGTTTCACCAATCCGCTGTGCCAATGGGATACGTGCCCCGGCAATGCCATTCTCGTACACATGCGCGGCCCGAAAGGCTCTCCGTTCGATTTCGATATGCCGATGGGCGGCGTTTTTGAAACGGTGCTTGCGCCGGAACGGCTAGTCTTCATCACCAATGCACTCCCAGATGAGAGCGGCAAACCGCAGATCGCGACACGCAACACCGTGACGTTCGAGGAATACAACGGCAAGACCAAAGTCACGCTACAAGCTGTCGTTCTCTATTTCACACCTGCCGCGACCGGAGCGCTTGCGGGCATGGAGCAAGGCTGGACACAAAGCCTGGAAAAACTCACGGCATTGCTTGAGGAGCTGGCATGACCGCGCAAGAAAACGAACTGACGATCACCCGCACTTTCGCTGCGCCGCGCAAGTTGGTGTGGCAAGCATGGACAGACCCCAAACACATCATGCAATGGTGGGGGCCTGCGGGATTCAACAATAAAACCTGCGAAAGCGACCTCAAGGTGGGCGGACGCTTCCGACTGGAGATGCGTGCGCCGGACGGCAATGTCTATCCCTGCATCGGTACGTTCCGCGAGATTGTGAAGCATGAGCGTATCGTGTACGACGGCGAGGCCACGGAGGGACACCCATGTGGCGCAGGAATTCCACCGCGCGCGGTGGTGACGGTTAGCTTTGCCGAACAAGACGGGAAGACGCGCCTTACCTTGCACACTCGCTTTGCTTCCGCAGAGCGCAAGCAGGCCGCCGCCGCAGCGCGGTTCGTCGTGAGTTGGGAAGAAGCTCTCGAACGGCTGGCACAAGCCATCGACGGCTAAGGAACATACATGGATGTCAACACACAAAACTCTTCAGCGCTCACCATCATTCGCAACTTCAATGCGCCACGAGAGTTGGTGTGGGAAGCATGGACGAAGCAAGAACATGCGCTGCACTGGTGGGGGCCGAGCCATCATCCGGCGACAAATATCGAATGGGATGCGCGCCCCGGCGGACGCTGGCGCAATTGTTTGAAATCAGTTGAAACGGGTGAGCCGCTTTGGCATGGCGGCGTGTTCCGCGAAGTCGCCAAACCGGAGCGGCTGGTATTCACCTTCGCTTGGGAAGAAATCGGCGAGCGCGGGTTGGAAACACTGGTGACGGTGAACTTTAATGAGGTGGACGGTAAGACCAGAATGGAGATGCACCAGACGCCATTCCAGTCCATCACCGAACGTGACGGACACGACGAAGGATGGAACAGCACCTTCGATCGCTTGGCCGCCTATCTCGGACAACATTAACCACAAGGAGCGCAATCATGTTGAAAATCATTCTTATCGCAGTTGTCGTATTGCTGGCGATCATTCTGATCTATGCCGCAACCAAGCCCGACACCATTCATGTCGAGCGCTCGATCAGCATCAAAGCGCCACAGGAAAAGATATTCGCCCTCATCAACGATTTCCATCAATGGAATGAGTGGACACCCTACAACAAAGATCCGGCGATGAAGAAGACCTACAGCGGCAGCGCCAGTGGCAAGGGGGCTGTATATGCGTGGGAAGGAAACAAGGATGTAGGCCAAGGCGAGATCACCATCACGGACAGCACACCACCCAACGAGATCGCGCTCGACCTGCATATGATCAGCCCGTTCGAGGGGCGCAACTCCGTCGTATTCACCTTGAACAAGTCGGGAGATTCCACCCAAGTCACTTGGAGCTTGATTTGCAAGCAGAACTACATAGCGAAGATCATGGGGCTGATATTCAATATGGACAAAATGATAGGCGGAGATTTCGAGGCAGGGTTGGCAAAACTCAAAGTCATTGCAGAAAAATAGCGCAGGAAAGGTATTCAAAGCTCTCAACATCTGGAAGGAGATTCACCAATCATGCGCAAACTCATCGTCTGCAACCTCATCTCGCTCGACGGGTTTTACACCGGCCCGGGCGGGAACATCATGGCCATGCCTTTCGACAACGGCTTCTCCGACTACAACGCGGAACGACTCCGCGCGGCCGATACCTTGCTGCTTGGACGCAATTCATTTGAGATGTTCAAGTCTTACTGGCCCGCAATCGCCGAGGACGTAAGCCAGCCGGCTGTTGAGCGCGAGATCTCGCGCCTCAATACAGCCATCGAAAAAGTCGTGGTCTCGAACAGACTGAAGCCCGACGAAGTCGGGGGGTGGGGGCCAACCCGCGTCGTACGGCGTGCAAGTGCGCACGCGGAGATCGCGGCACTCAAACGTGGAACAGGGAGGGACATCCTAGTATTTGGCAGTCATGTCCTCTGGAACGACCTTCTCGCCGCCGGCTTGGTCGATGAGCTGCATTTCATGATCGGCGCTGGCGTTGTCGGCGAGGGTATCCGGGCATTCGAGACCCGACCGCCCGGTTCGCTTCGCCTGCTGGACACCCGCACCTTCGATGGCTCGAGCCTGCTCCTAGTTCAGTACGCCGTCGAACACTGACTGCCGCTGCACGACAAGACATACGCCAAACGTTCAGTTAAAGGAGAAGTCATGACACAGTATCTGGTTGCTATTCACCTCCCCGACGACTACGACCCGTTCGTCGCAGAGGACGAAGCCATGTCCCGCGATATCGATGCGCTCAACGATGAAATGGAGGCTGCTGGTGTCAGGATTTTCGTAGGCGGCCTACGCCCGGCAAGCAGCGCGAAGTCTTTGCGGACACAGCCCAATGGTCAGGTGCTCATCACCGACGGCCCCTATCTGGAGACCACAGAGCACGTCGGTGGTTTTTGGGTGCTGGAAGCCGCTGACCTGGACGAGGCGATGACGTGGGGGCGCAAGGCCGCCATCGCCTGTCGGGCGCCGGTAGAGGTGCGCCCGTTTAATTGATTCGATTGCAGAACGGTGAGAGCCATATGAACGACTCCAACGAGATATCTCGCAATATCCCGCACAGCATCGGCGCTGTGCTGGCCGGATTCATTGCGGTGTTTGTGCTTTCCCTCAGTACCGACCAGTTGTTTCATGCACTGGGCATCTATCCGCCGTGGGGCGAACCGATGACCGACACCGGCCTGCTCCTGCTGGCGCTGGCATACCGCATCGTTTATGGCATCGCTGGCGGTTATCTTGTTGCTAGGCTCGCGCCGTGCAATCCCTTGCGTCACGCCATGATCATGGGCGGCATCGGTTTCGTACTCAGCTTGGCAGGCGGTATCGCCATGTGGGATATGGGGGCGCACTGGTATCCCATCGCGTTAGCACTTAGCGCTATACCCTGCGCATGGGCGGGTGCTGCACTATATTTAAAGCGGCGAACATAAAACCTCATCTGGAGAAAACATTATGCAAAAGATCACACCGTTCTTATGGTTCGATGGCCAAGCGGAAGAGGCGATGAATTTCTATGTCTCCATCTTCAAGAACTCAAAAGTGTTGAGCGTGAACCGTTACGGCAAAGGCGCACCGCTGCCGGAAGGCACGGTACTCACGGCGAGCTTTGAGTTGAACGGCCTGCGCTTCGTCGCGCTCAATGGTGGCCCGATGTACAAGTTCTCCCCGGCGACATCCTTCGTGGTGGACTGCGAAGATCAAGTCGAGGTCGATTACTACTGGGAAAAATTAGGGGCGGGCGGCAAATACAACCAGTGTGCTTGGCTGGATGACAAGTTCGGCGTGACCTGGCAGATCGTCCCCAAGCAACTTGGCCAGTTGTTGAGCGACCCCGATCCGGCCAAGGCAGGGCGCGTGATGCAAGCCATGATGCAGATGCAGAAGATCGACATCGCCGGATTGCAACGTGCCGCAGATGCGGCCTAAACCTCTACAGGAGGAACACATCATGAACCAAACGCTTGATCCCAAGCTCGACCTCTCATTCGAACGCATCGTTGATGTACCGAAAGAATTGATCTGGAAAGCATGGACGCAGCCACAGCACCTCATGCCGTGGTTCTGTCCATTGCCGTGGAAGACCATAGCGTGCGAGATCGACTTGCGACCCGGCGGCCAATTCCATACCGTGATGCAGTCACCCGAAGGTCAAAAATTCCCAAATCTCGGTTGCTACCTTGAGGTGATCGAAAATGAAAAACTCACATGGACCAATGCGTTGCTACCCGGTTTTCGCCCAGCGGTTCTTCCTCTCAATGCGATAGAAACTGGTGACTTCTTTTTCACGGCGACTATCCAATTGGCGACACATGAAAATGGCACGCGCTACACCGCGACGGTGCGCCACGCCGACGAAGCTGGATGCCAAAAGCATGCTGCGATGGGTTATGAGAAAGGCTGGGGGATAGCGCTGGATCAACTGGTGGCCTATACCCAGAAAATGTAACTGCACGACCATGCCGGAGGCTTGCAAGAACCTGCATGCATGACATGCTCGCGCGGGATCCACCGCCGAACCTCTCTGAGCAAATGAAACCTCATTATTTGTGAAATTCGCATCAAATCTTTCCTCACCGCCCCAAACGCTTACCTCTGCGCAATCGTAGTAGAATCGCGCCCCATACGCAGTCACGCTTTCATCACGAACAATCGCATGGCAATCGCAGAAAAACTAGGCAAATATGAGTTGCGCCGCGAGATCGGCAAAGGCGCGATGGGGGTCGTCTATGAAGGCTTCGACCCTTTCATTCAACGCATCGTCGCCATCAAGACCATTCAGAAATCACTGGTGGAACAATCCGAGATGGAAGAATCCTTCGCGCGCTTCCGACGCGAAGCCCAAGCCGCCGGACGATTGTCGCACCCCAAGATCGTGGCGATCTACGATTACGGTGAAGAGGGCGACCTAGCCTATATCGCCATGGAATATGTGGCAGGCACAGAACTGAAAGAATACCTCGATACCGGAGAGCGCCTTGCGGTCAGCGATTGTCTGCACATCATGCTGCAACTGCTGGATGCGCTGGATTATTCGCACAGCCGTGGCGTGGTGCATCGCGATATCAAGCCCGCCAATATCCTCATCACTGCGGAAGGGGATATCAAAGTCGCCGATTTCGGCATCGCCAAGATCGACTCCAGCCACCTCACTCAGGCCGGTATGGTCTTGGGCACGCCCACTTACATGTCGCCCGAGCAATTCATGGGCAAGGAAGTGGACGGCCGCAGCGACCTCTATTCCGCCGGGGTCACGCTGTATCAGATGTTGACCGGCGAACGGCCTTTCACCGGAAGTCCGATCACCATCATGAACAAGGTGTTGCATCAGCTCCCCACCCCGCCCTCCCACTTCAATCCTCAGGTCACGCCCGAACTGGATAAGGCGGTGTTGCGTAGTATGACGAAGACACCCGAGGAACGTTTTCAGAATGCGGCAGAGTTCATGCGCGCACTCAAAAAGACCTTAAAAAACGCGACCACTGTCGCGGCAGATGCCACCCTGCTCATCCCCGCAGCACCAGCTGCCGCGAACGTGGCTGATGCAGAGACAGTGCGGCAACACGACCTCCAGTTGTGGAAAGCGATCAGCCATAGCGCGCAACGTGCCGATTATGAAAACTACCTGCATCAGTTCCCGCAGGGTGAGTTCGCCGATCTGGCACAACGGCGCCTGTCCAACATCGATAAAAAAGAGCAGGAGATCATCCAAGCGCAAGAGCAACAGCGCCAAGCATTGTTGGCTGCCGCCGAACGCGAACGCCAGCAACGCAATGCCAAAGTAGACGCCGAAGCGACACGGCGTGCGCAACACGAGGCGGCGACACGCGCCAAGGCATTGGCTGAAGCGCAACGCCTGCAAGAGCAGCAGCGCAAGGCGCAACTGGCACAGCACATGGCCAAACTCAAGGCAGCCGCAGCGAACGAACGCCAAGCAGCCGCCGAAAAGCAAGCCCAAGCGGCAGCTGAAAAAGCGCGCCGCCAACAAGAACTGGCGGCGTTATCTGACGAACGCGGAAAGATATTCGCAAGCGCGATGGCCAAGCGGGAAGAGGAAGCGGCAGCCAAAAAAGAATTAAGCAAAGAAGTGCGGCGCAAGTTGCGGCGAAGTACGCGAGGCAGCAGCGAGCCCAACAAATGAGCGGTAGTGTTCCAGACTTCATCTGATCGGTATTGTCAGATGCTCGACTTGAACGGTCGCTGGCGATTAGTTGACATGGATGTCAGTTCGAACCCCGCTGCGATGACCGTTTCACGCTCAACAGCGGTCATTCAAAACCACGCGTTTGATGATGCTCAACCGTCTCTTGCTAACCCGCAACAGTCATTTGACCTGGTGAATTCATTGCGCCAAAGCAGTCGCATGCAACTCACCTCAACATGCCCTGTTCGGTCTTGCCACTTTCCCGAAACAGGACACCTAGAGTATCGGCGTTTTAACGAAAGCAAGACGATGCTTTTGCCGTATTCACATTTCATCTATAGCTGATTTGGCACGTTTTTCAATCTGCTCACAAATCTTGGTTGGTGATTGTGCTAAGCATATCCCTGCCTGCTTCAGAATCGCGTCTAAATCGGAGGCGTTTCCTGTGGCATCGATATGCTGCAATATAAATTGTATAAAAGCGGGATTACTTTTCTTGGAAGTAGAAAGGAATGCAACGCTCGACTTGAATGATTTGGCAAGAGTATCCATCACGTATTCTGAATAGCCTTCTGCGTAGGAGCCGTCATCGATTAGATTTTTTCCGTAATTCTTGAACCAAATTGCTGCTTCCGAAAAGCCTTTGCTGAAATCAAGTCCTTGCAAGGCGAATTCACCGACCGGAATACTACGGACACTCGAATCATCTTTGCATCTATTGTCTTTCTTAAGTTTAGAGCTATGGATAAATCCGGAAACTTCTAGACTTTCGTTCGTAAAGACAACGATAACTTTTGTCCAGCCTTTGTCCTCAAATAGACCGACGACACAGTGACCAGAATTCACTTGTTTCAGTATCTTTGCTTCAGCGCTCGGATCATTCCGGAGATTTGAGTATCCATCCTGATCTGAAACAGAATAATATTCTTGAGCTTCCGCCCCATGTATGCATGTCAAAATTATGACTAGAAGAAGCCAAGCTTTAATTGTTCGCATCCGATAGTTTCCGCTAATTTATGAATTGAGGGGGCAGGCGATATGTCCACAACGGGGACATGTCCGATCCGCATTTTCCAAATTTCTATCCGCAAAGCGGACACCCTTATAAGACTGCTATTGGCCGATTACGCCAGGATGCCTCTGCAAATATCAATGACTGCAACAAACTCAAGAAGCGACGTTCGTCTTTGCGGTAAATCAGTAATGCTTAGACAAGCACTTCAAGACCGTGCTTTTCAACCACGCTCAACAAACGAAGAGCCATCCCGCTTGGGCGTTTCTGGCCTGCTTCCCACTTTTGAACGGTAGACTCACTGGTGTTTAAATAGCGCGCAAATACGGGTTGGCTAACGTGAGCGTGTTCACGGATACGCTTGATGTCCTTGGCGTTAAATTCGGGAATCGCATCCAAGCAGAGTGCGTCGTATTCACGCAGCGTTGTTTTGGTGATTGCGCCAGCACGGTGCAATCCTTGCGCCGCACTTTGAATGGCGGCGAATGCATCATTCTTGGGTTTTGCGGTAGTCGTTTTAGTCGTCATGGCAGATCTCCAGTATTTCCTTGTCTCTTAACAGTGCGGCAATCTTGTCTTCTCCGGCACTCGCATAGTCTTTTGCCAATTTCTTGAATCCTGACAATTCATCTTGAGTGATGTTCTCTCGGTCTTTCTTGGCATAGAGGTAGGCATATATCCAATGCTTGCCTGCCTTGGTCAGAATGATCGAGCGGTGCATGTTGTCGTTCAGTCGTTTCTTAAAGACTCCACCACCGAGATCATCTGCCTACCCCTGTATGACTTGCTTGATGGCTTTACACAAATCCTCATCAGATATCTTTGCTTTGCGAGCCTCTTTAGCAAACCACGCTGTCTTAAATGTTCGAGCCGTTTTGGGTGACTTTTTGATCATGACAAATAGTAGCACTGGGTGCTACCGGCATCAACCACTACTTCAGGATGGCATCACCCCTCGCAGGAAAAAGTGATCGCCCCTTCGGCATCTTTGCCCGCCGAGTGCCCCAGACAGATGATGCCGCTATTGCGCAGCACGATCTCTTCGCGCCGCAACAGCAATTCACCTTCGCCGCTGAAGGTGATGTAGCTGCCATTCGAGCTTTGGTCGATGAAGACGAATTTGTCGCGCCGCAGCTCCAACGTCGCATGCAAGCGCGATGCCCGCTTGTCCGCCACCACAAAATCCGCCTGCTCATCACGCCCCAGCACAACCTTTGTGCATTCGGCATTCAGCACCATCTCGCGCCCCTGATGTGCCAGACGCAAGGTGGCGGCGGTTTGTGCGGCCGGATGGGTGCGCCCGACCATCAGCGTCGCGTCCTCCCCTTCCTGCCACAACACTTCGACCACTTTGATATCGGACGCTTTGCCCTTGAGCGGCAAGGCATACAAGGCGCGCGTCGATGCCCGCAACAAGGGCGACAAGCCTGCCACCGTGGTTCCCGAGGAGATGATCTGCCCCGCATTAGCCAATTCGGTCAAGCGTGCCGCGACATTCACCGTATCGCCGAATACGTCCGCGTGGTCTCCTTGTGTCAACACCGGCCCATAGTGCAAACCGATGCGAATCGCCAAGCGCACGTTATTTTCGATGGGGACGAGCGCCTCCACCTCGGACTGCATCGCACACGCCGCCTGCACACCCGTCAACACGCTGGGGAATACGGCCATGATCTCATCACCGATGGTCTTGACCACCCGCCCCTGAAAGGCTTCCGTGGCGCGGCGTAATACCGCCAGACACTGGTTGATGGCCGCGAATGCGCGCGTATCTCCCAGCACTTCGTAAAGGTGGGTACTTCCGCTCACGTCCGCGAATAAAACCACTTTGTCCTGCGTCGTTTTATGGGGTTCTTGATCCATATTCCATGCGTCTGCCTCTACCATGCAGTGTATTATACAGACCGCTTTTTGCCCTCAGACCCAGAAGAGCCCAACATGTTTAATTTTGACCAACTCCCGGAACATATCTTTTTCTTTGCGGCGATACTCGGACTACTGGCTCTATCGTTCTTACTGTTTTTCTTCATCCCGTCGATCGTCGTCTCTTGGCGCATTTCACGCATCGTGCGGCAGTTGCGCGCACTGGAGGGTAAACCTGCCGACGACATGGCAATGATCTTCGCCAACTCCGGCGTGCTTGCGCATCTGTGGCAGGAATATGCGGATTCGCTGCACCGACAATCGGATTCGCGCTGGCGCTCTACCGTGCCGGCCAATCTGATGTTCCCGCATGAGAGCATCGTGGATACGCCGCTGCGTACCGATTTCTTCAAGCATCTGCCCGGACTGTTCACCGGTGTCGGTATCATCGGGACGTTCTACGGATTGATCATCGGCTTGCAGGCCTTCGAAGTCTCCGAGAACGCGGTGATCGTGCGCAACAGCCTGAACCATCTGTTGCACGGTGTATGGGAAGCCTTCTTGGTTTCTGCGAGTGCGATCACGCTGGCGATGATCATCACCTTTATCGAGAAGCTCGTCGTCACCCGCCTCAATACCCAAGTAGAACAACTCACCCAGCTATTGGATAGCCTGTTCGAGGGCGGTGCGAGCGAGGAATATCTGGCGCGTCTGGTGAAGGCGACCGAGGCTTCTTCCGGACAGACGGCGACGCTGCTCAAGAACGAGTTGCAGCAGCTGTTCGGCGAATTGATCGAAAAACAGATCGCGGCCAGCAACGCCAGTAATGCCGCATTGGCACAGAACCTGAGCAAGTCCATCGAAGTCAGTCTCAAGCAACCCTTGAGTGAGATCGCGAGCGCGCTCAAGGCGACGCGCAACGATCAACAGGACGCGGTGCAAACCATGCTGACCAGCGTGTTGAATCAGTTCAGCGCCCAACTCAAAGACCTGTTCGGCAGTCAGATCGGCGGCATCAACAGCCTGCAACAGCAAACCATCCAGTCGTTACAAGCAGCCACCACCACGCTACAGCAAATGGCTGCCGAGATGCAGTCGGCCAGCAAGAGCAGCAGCGAGAGCCTGGCCACACAACTGGCCGAGACCATGGCGGGTGCCGAGGCGCGGCAACGCCTCATGAACGACAAACTGGGCGAGTTCGTCGAGCAAGTGCGTTCGCTCATGGAGCAAGCACAAGGCGACACGCAACAGGGATTGCAGCATGCGCTGGACAACCTCTCCGACCGCATGGGCGTCATCATCGAAGAGCTGGGCACGCAAGTGCGCTCGACCAGCGCGGCCAGCAAGCAGCAACAGGAAGCGCTCGCCTCCAGCAGTCAGGCCATGGTGGGACAGTTCGGCGGACAGGTCAACGCATTGGTAGAAGGCGTGAACCTGACGATCGTGGAAATGAAAGCTGCCGTGCAGGCGATGCGCAGCACCACCAACGAAGCGCTCACCAAACTCAACAACGGTGCCGACACCCTGTATCTGGCCGCCAAAGATTTTGCGAAGGCAGGCGATGGCGTGACCTCGACACTGGATAAATCGGCACAGGTCGCCGGACAACTCACTCAAGCCGCCGGATCGGTCAGTGCCGCCACCACCAGTTTGAGCGCGGTGTTCGCCGACTATCAGGCCGCGCGCAATGCGATGGTAGAACTGGTCGGCTCCATGCAACTCATCGTCGAGCAGGCGCGCCGCGATGCGGCCATGTCACATGACGTCATCTCGCGCATCGAAGCCGCCACCGAGAAGCTCACCGCCGCACAGCAGCAGGCCGACGGTTATCTGGAAAAAGTCTCCGACGTCATCGCCCACTCGCATGAGTCGTTCAGCACGGGCATGTCCAAAGCAGTGGGTGAAGCCAACCGCGAGTTCCACCAAGCACTCGCCGATTCGGTCAAGTTGCTGCGCGAAGGGATACAGGAACTCGAAGACACTTTGGGTTCGGTCTCCAAATAAGCCGGACACGCAAACATGCTTGGAAAAATCATTCCCGTCAGACGCCGCAACAAGGATGAAGGTGAGAAACCCTTCTGGATATCGTTCGCCGATCTGATGTCCGCGCTCATGGTGATGTTCCTGCTGGTGATGAGCGTCGCCCTCCTCGCCATCACCAAGAACGTGAGCGAGGCCGAACGCAAGCAAGCCGAGCGTGAGCACGATATCGACAAACTGTGGAGTCGCATCGAGCAGACATCACAACAATATCCGGGCATCTCGGTCGATCGCAATCGCAACGTGATCGACTTTGGCGACCGCGCCCGGTTCGACACCGGCAGCTCCAAGCTCTCGCCTGAACAGGCACAGTATCTGAACACTTTCGTCAGCGAGCTGCTCACCCTCTCGCGCGAGGAACTGGCACAAAGATGGTTGAAACGCGTCGTGGTAGAAGGCTTCGCCGATCAGCGCGGCGATTATCTGCTCAACCTGAATCTCAGCTTGCAGCGTAGCGAGCGCGTGTTGTGCGTGCTGCTCGCCCCATCAGCTACTCAGCAGCTCAAGCTCTCGCCCACCGAGATGGAACAGGTGCGCGATCTGTTCCTCGTTGGCGGCTACTCTTTCAATTCCGCCAAGAAATCGCTGGAAGAAAGTCGTCGCATCGAACTGCGCTTGGAGTTCTATGGCATCGGTGAACTGCATCAGAAGCTCGACGAGATCCCGCGCAACGACTTTGGTACCTGCCGTATCTGATGGACACTCTGGACAAACTGGCGGAGACGATGCAACGCATGAGCCGCGTTGCGCTGGCCAAGTTCCGTCCCGGCGACAGCATGCCCATCCAACACGAGCGCTTACAACTCCTTGCCTGGCTGGGCGGCGAAGTCGATCCGGCAGACCTCGCGGGCGACCGTATCCTTAGCGCACTCCAGCAGTACGACAAAGCCGGTTTTGTGCGCGATCTGCGTCAAGCGAGATTGCTCTGTTATGGCTGTACACAGGCTTACCGCGAACAGGGTGAGCGTTTATTGGAAAGCCGCGACCAACTCGAGAGACTGTTGCAGTACATCACACAACATTCGCACACACGCGCTTTTCGCAAATGTTATCGCGGCTTGCTGAACGCCTATTTCGCCTACGACCCTGATGCCGCATCGGTCAAAGGTAATGGTCGTAGCAATTGGAACATCTTGCGCGATTTTTTGCTGCGCTTGCGCCCTGCACTCACTGCTGCGGGTCATGTTCCGCAGTGGGTGCAAGCATTGAACACACACAGTCAGCTTCTCACGGATGACCCCTGCGCGCCCTATCGCGATGCACCCAATAGCGCGGAACGCTTTGAGGCAGCGCGTCTGGAGATGAACATCAATGCCGATTCATGGCTGGTACGCCGCTTCGTCCAGTCGCAGATCGCACACATCCTGAACCAGAACGATGACGGATTCCAACGCCGCGTGGATGAATCGCTGCTGTTGCTGGATCAATACCCGCTCTACGTTGCGCAGACACTCGGCCAACTGCTCGACCGCTACAGTCGCTGCGCCTCCCGCCCGCCCAGCGAGACCCTGCGCCATTTTGCCGTGGCGCAATGGGGCGCACCGTGGTTGCCGCAAAACGCAGTGAACTGGCAATGCTCACCCGCCGCTTTGAGCATGATCGGAAGCTGGGCCAAACAAGACCTCGTACGCGATTTCTTCCACCTCTTCGCCCCCACCGGAGCAGACAACAGTCGCCGTGCCGCATTCTGGAACCTCTATAGCGAAGACCTGCAAGGCATGTATTTCGCCCTAGGCAGCGACGCATTCGACATCAAGAACAAAGCCTTCCTGCAGTTCCGCGATGATGCCAAAGGCTTGGTCGTCAAACTCAATGACAGCAAACACAATCTGCATGCGGTCATCCTGCAATTCGCCACGCACCATGTCGTCGAATTCAGCCAACAGATGAATGTCGCTTACTTCTATGACGCACGCCAAGGCACACCGCAGTTCTATCTCAGCAAAGGATGGGTGGATGTGGGCGCACTTAGCGTGGGCGCCGCGCTCAAGGAAAATTCAAAGTCCCCGCCCGCCCAACCCATGCCACACAATGACGACAAGCTCAGCACGTGGGAAGGCCGCTTCGCGCAAGAGCTCGGCGGCTCGGAGATGGCGCGACAACACTTCTGCCAACACCATGCCGCACAATATTCCGTCAACGCGGGTAACGCTTGGATCAAGCCCGATAAGGGGGAGAAATACCCACCCGAGATCACCTCTGTCCTGCTCGGTTGGGGCTATACGTGGTCACCCGATGCGCGCGGGTATTTCCGCAAACTATCCGCTTAAGATTCGCGCCTGAACATCAGGGGTGGTTCAATCAACGATACCATCCACATAGAACCACCGCCCCTCTTCGCATACAAAGCGGCTGACTTCATGCAGCCGGTGCGCTCGGCCATTCACTTTGTAGCGTGCAATGAATTCGACGATGGCATGATCGGCATCTTGTTGTTCGTGGCGCTTCACATCGAGCCCCAGCCATTTGGTTGGCGCTTCTTCTGCCAAGCCCAATGAGGCAGGACGAGTGGAGGGATGCCAGGTTTGCAACAGATAGTCTTCGCGTAACTGAGTGTAGGCGGTGTAGCGCGAGCGCATGAGCGCCTCGGCAGTAGGCGCAGTCTCATCACTCCCTACGTAGCGTGCGCAGCATTCAGCGAACTTCTTGTTGCTGCCGCAAGGACAAAGCTGAGATTGGTTTTTCATACGTATGCTATTCCGGTTTCGTCACACCAGCGTAGGCCGGTGTCCAGTACATAAAATCACTGGATTCCGGCCTTCGCCGGATAACCAGCGACTTGCCCGCTTGCGGGCTTAGTCGAATGGCTAGTAGTTTCATCAATGACGATTAGTTTTGCCACAGCGGCGGCTCTTCCATCAACGCGATCTGTTCGCGCAATTCGAGGATGCGGTTCTGCCAATAGATTTGCGTGTTGAACCACGGGAAAGCTTGTTTGAAGGCGATGTCGTCCCAACGGCGGGCGAGCCAAGCAGAATAGTGGATGAGACGCAAAGTGCGCAGCGCTTCGATGAGGTGCAGTTCGCGCGCATCGAATTCGTAGAAGTCTTCGTAACCCGCGAGCACGTCGCCCATCTGCCGCACGCGATCTTCGCGTTCGCCGGAAAGCAACATCCACAGGTCTTGCACCGCTGGCCCCATGCGGCTGTCGTCAAAGTCAACGAAGTGCGGGCCGTCGTCGGTCCACAGCACGTTGCCTGCGTGGCAGTCGCCGTGCAGGCGCAATTTTTTCACATCGCCCGCCCGATCAAAACAGTGATGCACGCCATCCAGCGCCTGTTGCACCACGCTGCGATAGGCAGGTTCAATGTCATTCGGAATAAATCCATTCGCCAGCAGAAAATCGCGCGGTTCGATGCCAAAGGTGGCTATGTCGAGTGTAGGTCTATGCTGGAATTCTTTGACCGCACCGACAGCGTGGATGCGTCCGAGAAAACGTCCCAGCCATTCCAAGGTATCGCGGTCTTCCAGTTCCGGCGCGCGTCCGCCATGTTTGGCAAAGACGGAAAAACGGAAACCTTCGAAGTGATGCAAAGTGGCACCGTCGATTATGGAAGCTGGCACCACGGGTATCTCACGCTCGACCAGCTCTTGCACGAATGCGTGTTCTTCGAGAATGGCTTCATCGCTCCAGCGTGCGGGTCGGTAGAATTTGGCGACCAGTGGCGCGCCTTCATCCATACCGACTTGGTACACACGGTTTTCGTAGCTATTGAGCGCAAGCAGACGACCATCGCAATGCAGGCCGATACTCTCCAGAGCGTTGAGTACGCAGTCGGGGGTCAGTAACGAATAGTTAGGTGTGGTCATAGTGCAAGCATACCGCATTCATGGTAGCTGCCGTCATTCCGGCGCAGGCCGGAATCCAGTGCCTTTATCCAATACGCATTTTGTTTTGCCTTGCTTCGCAAAATTTGTTTGATTGCTGGATTCCGGCCTGCACCGGAATGACAGACAAAATCTATTTTTTGCTTTTCTGCACTTCCGCCAGCCCCAGTGCATTCCAACCCTCATGCCCCAGCTTTTGCATAGTTTCGATATTCTTCTCGAATATCATCTCAGCCTCTGGGAATGCCGCCACGGCTTCGTCGATGCTGTCCTCGCGGATCAGATGTAGCGTTGGATAAGGCGAGCGGTTGGTGAAGTTGGTGATGTCATCCTGCTCGGTATCAGCGAACTGATACTGCGGGTGCATACTGGCGATCTGCAACTCGCCTGCCAGATCGATCTCTTCCAAAGCAGCATCCGCCACTTCCAGAAAATCGTTGTAATCGAGAAAGTCAGTGAGCACATGCGGATGGATGAGCAGTGTGGTGTCGATCTTGTCGCGGCTCGCTTCTGCCAGCACCTCCAGCTCACTGATCAAATCACGCAGCAGTTCATCCGTGGTCTGTGCAGCACTGACCACATAGCGTATCTGTCCTTTGACGTGCACGCCCTTAGCGAAAGGGCACAGGTTGAGACCGATCACAGCCTTCTCCAACCACAGTTGGGTAGCGGCGATGGCGGCTTCGTTGCTTACTGTTGAGTTCATTTTGGAAATCCTTTAACCCGTTCGTCCCGAGTGCCGCGCTTGCGCGGTGTATCGAGGGAGCCCGACGCAAAATGCGTCGGATGGTTCGATATGGCCTACGGCCTACTCACCACGAACGGTCATTTATGTTTAACGGCCACGACCGCCGGAACGGTGTTGCGTGGATGAAGGCACACCACCGCGACTTGCACCAGCTGCTGGTTTAGCTCCACCGGGACGCGGCGCACCGCCAGCGCGGGGTTGTCCGCCGCCGCTGCGCGGTTGGCCGCGACCTTGCCCTTGGCGTTGACCACCACCACGGTTTTGTCCGTTCAGAATCGGTTCGGCTTTGATGCGCGGATCAGGTTCGAAGCCGGGAATCTGCACCACAGCGATCTCGCGCTTGATGAGACGCTCGATGTCGTGCAGCAATTTCTTTTCGTCGATGCATACCAGCGAACTGGCTTCGCCTTCGCTGCCCGCACGACCGGTACGACCGATACGGTGCACATAATCCTCCGGCACGTTGGGCAACTCGTAGTTCACCACATGCGGCAACTCGGCGATGTCGATGCCGCGCGCCGCGATATCAGTCGCCACCAGTACCTGCAGCTTGGCGGTCTTGAATTCAGCGAGTGCACGGGTACGAGCCGCCTGGCTCTTGTTGCCGTGGATCGCCATCGCGGGGATGCCTTCTTTGTTCAGATGGTCGGCGAGATTGTTGGCGCCGTGTTTGGTGCGCGTGAACACCAGCACCTGGAACCAGTTGTTGTCCTTGATGAGTTGCGTGAGCAACACGCGTTTCCTTTCGCGATCCACCGGATACACGCGCTGTTCGATCAGCTCGGCGGTCTGGTTGCGGCGCGCCACTTCGATGAGCGCGGGATTGGTCAGCAGGCCGTCGGCCAGCAGCTTGATCTCGTCGGAGAAGGTGGCGGAGAACAGCAGGTTCTGGCGTTGCTTGGGCAACACGGCCAGCACGCGCTTGATGTCGCGGATGAAGCCCATGTCGAGCATGCGGTCAGCTTCGTCCAACACCAGAATTTCTACGTGCGACAAGTCCACTGTTTTTTGTTGCAGGTGGTCTAGCAGACGACCCGGTGTCGCCACCAAGATGTCGACGCGCCCGTGCAGCTGCTTGATCTGCGGGTTAATGTTGACGCCGCCGAACATCATCATGGATTTGAGCGGTAGATGCTTGCCATACAGGCGCACGCTTTCTTCCACTTGCGCCGCGAGTTCCCGCGTCGGGGTAAGTACCAGTGCACGTATGGGCGCTTTGCCAGTGACTTGCTTGGCCATCAGGCGCTGCAACAGTGGCAGCGTAAATCCGGCAGTCTTGCCAGTGCCGGTCTGCGCGCCCCCCATCAGGTCGCCACCTTTCAAAATAACAGGAATAGCCTGTGCCTGGATGGGTGTGGGTTCGGTATAACCGCGCTCGGTAACGGCGCGAACGAGTTCTTCGGACAAGCCGAGAGATGCAAATGACATTGTGTTTCTTTCTAAATACAAACGGCCTGTCGCCCTGAATGAGCGCCAGTCTGAGGCTGAATGAGGTGGGTACTACGAACCGGAATCGGCGGCAACAACTAGACTGAAACGATGTTGCGGCGCGAATTGTAACAGAACAGTTACATCATAGAGGGACTATACGCGCGGCACAGTATATAGACCTGTATCTAGATACTTTGGCATATGGCGGAACATAGCCAATGTGTGCATGATGCGCGGCGAGTTGCAACTCAATTATTAAGGGATGTCAGATGACGAACGCAAATTTAGCACTGGATGCAAACGATCCAACGTTAAGCGGGATTTTCATCCCGCCCTGCCCAGCCGTACTCACTTCTATCTTGCAGGAAGCAAAGCATCCGATGGCCGATCTTGAAAGGATTGCCCATCTCATCAGCAAGGATGCTGGCCTCGTCGCCCCCCTACTGAAGCTCGCCAACTCCCCTTTCACCGGGCTGAGAAATAAAGTGACTTCGGTATTCCATGCCATGAGCGTATTGGGGATGCAAAAAACCATGAACCTGCTGCAGAACATCGCACTACGACAAAGCCTGTCGGGCAACGCACAGAGCTTCGAAAAATTCTGGGAGCGCTCCAGCCTCACTGCCAGCGTCGCCGAAAGATTGGCAACAAAGTTCCCCACCATCACCAAGGATGATGCCTACATCACGGCTCTATTCCACGACTGCGGCATCCCGGTATTGATACAGAAATTCCCCGACTATCGGGACAAGATCATGACGGAAGGGAAAAAAGGTAGTCTGCTCTGCGAGACGGAAAACACTCACTTCTCAACCAACCACGCTGTGGTCGGCAATATGCTGACACGCACTTGGGCTCTACCGCCGCATGTGTGCAAGGCGATCTTATATCACCATGACACCAGCATCTTCTCATCCTCCAGCACCCAGATTGGAAACGAGGTTCTCGACCTGATCGGCCTGGTGCATATGGCAGAGTACATCATCGATGAATACCTGCATGTCAAAGACAAAGAGTGGCACCTCTATGCGCATGACGTACTGCAACACTTTGAGATGCACGAACAGGAGCTTTCCGAACTAAAAGACGACATGTTGGCGCACCTGAACGACGAGTGATGGCGCTTATCCGTTACACATTGAACAAGAAATTCATCACGTCGCCGTCCTGCACGACGTACTCTTTCCCCTCGACACGCATCTTGCCTTTCTCCTTCGCGCCAGCTTCGCCGCCACAGGCAATGAAGTCAGCAAAAGAAATAGTCTGCGCTCGAATGAAGCCCTTCTCGAAATCGGTGTGGATAACACCTGCAGCTTGCGGGGCGGTGTCGCCCTTGTGAATGGTCCAAGCGCGCACTTCTTTCACCCCGGCGGTGAAGTAAGTTTGCAAGCCGAGCAAGTCGTAACCCGTGCGGATCAGCTTGTTCAAGCCGGGTTCATCCAGCCCGAGATCAGCCAAGAATTCCAGTTTGTCGGCGTCGTCTAGGTCAGCCAGCTCGGCTTCGATCTTGGCACACAGCGCAACCACAGGGGCGCCCTCTTTCGCAGCGTGTTCGCGCAGACGATCCAGATGCGGATTATTCTCGAAGCCATCTTCCAGCACGTTACCCACATACATCGCCGGCTTGATGGTAAGCAGGCACAGTGGTTTGATGATGAGCGTATCGTCATCGCTCAATCCGAAGGTGCGCGCCGGCTTACCTTCATTCAGATGCGGTAATAGCTTTTCTAAAATGGAGACCAGTTTCTGTGCATCCTTGTCGCCCGACTTGGCCTTCTTGCCGTCGCGCTGAATGGTACGTTCCACCACGGCGAGGTCCGCCAGCGCCAACTCGGTGAGGATGACTTCGATATCGGACAATGGATCCACCTTGCCGGCCACATGCACCACGTTGGCGTCGTCAAAACAGCGCACGACATTCACGATGGCATCGGTCTCGCGGATGTTGGCAAGGAACTGGTTGCCCAGACCTTCACCCTTGGATGCGCCCGCCACCAGACCGGCAATATCGACGAACTCAACGATGGCGGGTTGCATACGTTGCGGTTTGACGATCTTCGCCAGCTCGGCCATGCGCGGATCGGGTACTTCGACGATGCCGACGTTAGGTTCGATGGTGCAGAAGGGATAGTTTTCCGCCGCGATGCCCGCCTTCGTCAGCGCATTGAACAGCGTGGATTTGCCCACATTGGGGAGGCCGACGATACCGCATTTAAGACTCATGGTTGTTTCCTCCGTTAACTTCTTAACCCCTCCCGGCCTCCCCTTGTCAGGGGAGGAGTTTCGGTTCTCCCCCTGACAAGGGGGAGTTAGAGGGGGTTGGTTTTATGCACTGTGCAATTTAAGCATCGCTGCTTCCAGTTTGCCTTCGATGATGAGCGGCGCAATCTCTTGCGCACGCTGCATCGCTTCATCTATCAACACCTGCTCTTCCTTGCGTGGCGCATTCAACACGAAATTCACCACCTCCGCACGATCACCGGGATGGCCAACACCGATACGCAAGCGCCAGAAATCTTTGGTACCGAGGTGCGCAATGATGTCTTTCAATCCGTTATGCCCGCCGTGTCCGCCGCCAAGTTTGAGTTTGGCACTGCCCGGCGGCAGGTCGAGCTCGTCATGTACCACCATGACCTGTTCCGGGGTGATCTTATAGAATTGCGCCATCGCACCAACTGCGCGACCGCTCACGTTCATGAAGGTCTGCGGCTTGAGTAGATGCACTTCATGCCCATGCAGATTGGCTTTTGCGTTCAAGCCATGAAACTTGCTGTCGGCCTTGAAACTCACGTTATACACACGCGCCAATTCATCCACCCACCAGAACCCCGCATTATGGCGTGTGGCGTCGTATTCCCGTCCGGGATTGCCCAATCCGATGATGAGTTTGATCGGTTCGCTCATGATGGATGTCTCTAAGAATTCAGAGTTCGCCCAAATGCAAGGCGTGGGAGAAATTTCGCAGCGCCGCATATGAGAAATATGTAAGCCAGAAATTTCTTCCGCAACGCAGCAGTTGGGATGGAATCTGGATTCTTAGAGGTATCCATAATGAAAAAACCCGCCATGCACCGTTTGATGACATGGCGGGCTGTTCCTGCAGTGGGTTACTTCTTCGCAGCAGGCGCTGCGGCGGCAGCCGGGGCAGCAGCAGCGGTAGATGCAGCGGAAGCATCGGCAGCGGCGGCAGCTTCTGCGGCAGCTTCGACGTGACCACGCGGCACTTGTACCGTTGCCACAGCATCGCTGGCGTGGTGATGGCCTGCGACTTCAACACCTTTAGGCAGCTTGACGTCGGATACGTGAATTGAGTGACCCAGATCCAGATGCACCAGATCGACTTCGATGGATGCCGGCAGATCGGCTGGCAAGCAAGTGATCTCCAGGTCATTCAGCACGTGACTGATGATACCGCCGCCGGTCTTCACACCTGGTGAACTCTCGGCGTTCAGGAAGTGCAACGGCACTTTCATGTGGATCTTCTTCTTCGCATCGACGCGCTGAAAGTCGATGTGTTGAACTTGCTGGCGGAACGGGTGCATGTGGAAGTCGCGCAGCAGCACAGATTGTTTCTTGCCATCCAGATCCAGCGACAGGATGGATGCGTGGAACGCTTCGTTACGCAGTGCGTAATACAGTGTGTTGTGATCGAGGTCGATCATGGTCGCTTCGCCGGAACCGTAAACGATGCCGGGAACGCGATTCGCTTTACGCAGACGGCGGCTCGCACCCGTTCCTTGCGCTTTGCGTGTTGTTGCGCTGATTTCGATTGCCATTTTACTTCTCCACTTCAAATGAAGCGCTCCGCGACCAGAGGCTTCGGGTTATGCGCCAGCCAACATGGCTGGTGCGAAACTTATTCCATGAACAACGAACTGACCGACTCTTCCGCGTTGATGCGACGCATGGTTTCGGCCATCAACTCCGCCACACTCAGTTGACGGATACGCTTGCAGTTGCGCGCTTCTTCACGCAAAGGAATGGTGTCGGTCACCACCAACTCATCGATGGCCGATCTTTCCAAACGTTCGATGGCCGGACCGGACAGCACAGGATGCGTACAGTAGGCGATCACGCGCTCGGCGCCTTTTTCCTTCAACGCATTGGCCGCTTCGCACAAGGTGTTCGCCGTATCCACCATGTCATCCATGATGATGCAGGTACGTCCGGCCACATCACCGATGATATTCATCACCTTCGCCACGTTCGGTTTAGGGCGGCGCTTGTCGATGATCGCCAAGTCTGATTCCAGCCGTTTCGCCAAAGCACGGGCGCGCACCACACCGCCTACATCCGGCGAAACCACGATCAGGTTGTTATAGTTTTTCTTCCACACATCGCCCAGCAGGATCGGCGCGGCGTAGATGTTATCCACCGGGATATCGAAGAAGCCCTGAATCTGATCGGAGTGCAGATCCATAGTCAGCAAGCGATCGACACCGACGCCCACCAGCATATCCGCCACGACTCTGGCACTGATCGCAACGCGCGCAGAGCGCGGACGGCGGTCTTGGCGCGCATAGCCGAAATAAGGCAGCGCCGCCGTGATACGACCGGCGGAGGCTCGCTTCAGCGCATCCACCATCACCATCACTTCCATCAATGTATCGTTGGTCGGCGCGCAGGTGGATTGCAACACGAACACATCCTTGCCTCGCACATGCTCAAGTATCTCGACCATCACTTCGCCATCCGAGAAGCGACCGACGCTGGCTCGCCCCAGATGGACGCCCAAGTGCCGCGCCACACCTTCGGCCAGCTTGGGATTGGCACTACCCGTGAACACCATCATGTCGCCGGACATGGGTACCTCTCGAAATTAAAATGGGCGCGAATGCCCATCACGACTGATCGAAGAATCTGGCTGGGGAGGTAGGGATCGAACCTACGAATGTCGGAATCAAAATCCGATGCCTTACCACTTGGCGACTCCCCAATAAACTTTTAGCTACTTCCACAAATTCAGTGGTCTGGCGAATTGCTGTGTTGCACTTCATCCAGAAAACAGAATTTCTGAAAGCATCCATTCGAAACTCTATTGATGCTTCATGAAACCTATGCAGCAAAACTTTTTAGCGGATGCTGTTGCAAGCCATGCGCGACAAATCCGCGCATACCTGACGGCAACTGTTGCAATACCGCTTGTGCCTCCGCTTCCGTGGCAAACTCGGCGAACACGCACGCGCCGGAACCAGTCATCAGTGCGGGCGCGAACTTCGCCAACCACGCCAGATACTCGGCCACTTCGGGGTACAGCTTGCAAGCTACCGCCTGCAGGTCGTTGTTCAAACCATCCTGACGACCGGCCCGAAAATCCGCCCCCTTCGGAAGGGCGCGCATTGTCATCGAAATCGTATTTCGTGTCAATTCTGGATGCGTAAATATCTGTGCTGTAGGCACCTGCACCGGCGGACACAACACCACGTAGCACGCGGCAGGCAAAGGATAAGCTTGTAGGCGTTCACCCACCCCCTCAGCAAAAGCGTTGTCACCGAACACGAATACCGGCACATCCGCCCCCAAGCTCAGTCCCAACCGCATCAAACGTTCGCGCGACAATCCCAGCGACCACAGACGATTCAGCGCCAACAACGTGGTCGCCGCATCCGAGCTGCCGCCACCTAATCCGCCCCCCATGGGGATACGCTTCTCCAGTTCGATATCCACGCCCAATGTGCAGCCCGTCTCTTGTTGCAAGAGGCGCGCGGCACGCACACACAAGTCTTGCTCAGGCGGGACGCCCTCCAACGAGTTGATGCGACACACCTCGCCATCCGTACGCGGAGTGAAATGCAATGTGTCGCTCAGGTCGATGAAACGGAACAAAGTCTGCAACAGGTGATAACCATCGGCTCGGCGTCCGACCACATGCAGGAACAGATTGAGCTTGGCGGGTGCAGGACAAATCAGTACGTTCACTGTTTTTCCCACTCATCGATCAACAGCAACACCTCCATTCCGTCGCGCTGCAATTTCAAACGCAGAGGCAATGCATCTGGCGTGTTCGCCGCATAACGTGAATAAATGATCTCCCAGTCTTTCTGCCGGAGCAGACTCACCTGCCCGTTCGCGGCGCGTTCGATGTGAAACTCGTCGTCCAGCGACGGCATCGCCATGACCCAGTAACGCAATCCGGAGAGCGGCAATTGCCAGCCCAGCACATCTTGCATCAGGGTTTCCATATCTAACGCGGTGTATTGTTTACCTGATGCATCCAGCGTCGCTTTTTGTGCATCACGGTGGATACGCGCCACCGTCCTTCCCAATGGAGCAAGCAACAGGAGCTCATCCTCCCCTGCGCGATGTACCCAGCGCACACCCACGCTATGGCGCTGCTCGCCTTGTTTGACGGCGACTCGCCCATTGAACGCAAATGGGGCATCAAACTGCGCCGGACGCTCGACAACAACCGGTGTGCTCGAACAGCCCGCGAGGAACAGCGATAGCAACAGGAAGAGACGTGACATATCTAGGGAATGAAACGCTTCATCACCGCTTTGAGCGTTTCGTTATCAGGACTGGTCTTCGCACTGTCGAGCCAAACTTTGCGCGCTGCCTCTTTTTCTCCCCGAGCCCACAGTACCTCGCCCAAATGAGCCGCGATCTCTGGATCCGGGTTCGCGGTAAAGGCTCGCTTCAAAAATTCCGCACTTTTATCCAAGTTCCCCAGACGATAATGCCCCCACCCCATGCTGTCGATGATCGCAGCATCCTCCGGTGCGAGCTGATACGCTTTTTCGATCAGCTTGATCGCTTCCGGGATGCGCACATTGCGATCCAATAAGCTGTACCCCAACGCGTTGTAGGCATGGGCATTATCTGGTGCGACCTTCATCAACTTGCGGATCAATTGTTCGAGCATGTCGAAGCGGCTCAGCTTGTCTGCCGCCATTGCCGTTTGATAGAGCAGATCCGGATTCGCCGGGAATTTCGCCAGAGCTTGTGTCAGCACCTGGTAACTCGCGTCGTACTGCTTATCCTCGCGCAACAGTTGCGCATCGATGAGGATCAACTGCACGCGCTGCTGGTCGTTCTTTGCCGTCGCACGGTGCAAAGCATCGCGCGCCTCGTTCAATTTACCGAGTTTGTCCAGCAATGCGACTTCGCGCAAGCGCGCTGCATAGGTGTATTCACCATCATTCACTTGGCGATAATGTTCCAAAGCGACCGTATCGTTCTGGCGCGCTTCGTTCAGCTGCGCCAGATAATAGTGCACCGTACTTTCTTCTTTACCACCCTTGGTCAATGCCTGCTGCAATTCGCGTTCGGCGCGCGCGTATTCGCCCATCTGCATGGAGATCAGGGCAATGGCAAAGGCCAGATCTGGACTATCCGGGCGGTCATTCAGCAGATGCTGGAACTCTTCGCGCGAAGCCGCGAATTGTTTCTGGTTGAGCAACGCCCGTGCATAGTACAAACGCAACTCATTGTTGTCGGGATGAGCATTCAAGAAATTCTTGAGTAGCGCCAGCGCTTTGGAGGGTTCGCTGCGCATGTACAGCTCCGCCTCGAACACTGCTGCCATATCCCAATCGGGTTTCAGTTTTTCCGCTTGCTGTATCTCGGCCAACGCCAACTCGTTCTTGCCCGCCGTTGATGCCGCTTGCGCGATCGCCCAGTGACCTTCGGCCACATTCGGGTACGGATGCGTCACCTCGATCAGCCAATCGAGCACGGCGGATTTATCAGCCGTGCGCGCCAGCAACGGGTAGATGCTCATCAGCGCACGTCCGGCATTGGCAGGCTCTTTACGCAATATCTCGTCCAAATACGGGCGTGCCTCTTTTAATTTGCCACCACTCAGCAACAACGAGAGCGACATCTGTTTGGCCAGCGGCGAAGCAGGCTCCAGCTCTTCCCATAGCTTGAAGGTCTCCACCGCGAGATCGAACTGGCGCGCCTCATAGGCCAGTTGTGCGGCGCGTCTAGCCACACGCGGATCGCGCGTAGTCTTCGCCAGATCAAAATAAGCCTGCGCTGCCAATTCCGATTTGCCGCGCTGCGCCGCGATATCGCCCAACAAGAATTCGTACATCAAGCGATCAGTCAGCGCCACTTTGGGCAAATCGAGCTTGGGCGTCTCGACGATCTGCTCCAGGCTCTCCCTATTCGCGGGCTCCGACGAGTTATCGGCGGTCTGCTGCGGCACATGCGCGCAGGCAACCAACAAAGGGATAAAAAATAGACTGCGATAGCGTGTAGGAATATTCATCATGTCAGGGCATATTGGTGCGAGACCGCATATTAGCCGAACTCAGCCCCCTTCTGCCAAGGCATCGGCTGATGCGGCTTATTCCGAGGTGAGGGGCTGATCGCCCTTGATCCGCGCCTCTTCCGCGAAGACCGGGAACAACAAGGGTAGCAACAGCAAGGTAAATAGCGTGGCGGAAACGATACCGCCGACGATCACCACTGCGAACGGACGCTGCGTCTCAGAACCGATGCCGTGCGACAAAGCCGCCGGTAACAGCCCGATACCCGCCATCAATGCGGTCATCAGAATAGGACGAAGACGCGCTACCGCCCCTTCCATCACGCTCTCGATCAACGACAGGCCGTTACGCATCCCCTCGATGAATTGCTCCACCATGATGACGCCGTTCTGTACCGAGATACCGGCCACAGCGATGAAGCCGACCGCAGAGGAGACCGACAGATGTAGCCCTGCCAAGCCCAATCCAGCAAGGCCTCCGATCAAGGTGAATGGCACCATCAGGATCACTAAGAGCGCTTTGCGCATGGAGTTGAATGCCCAGAACAGCAGTACGAAGATCATCAGCACCGAGAGCGGCACGATGACCTTCAAGCGCTTGAGCGCGCGCTGCTGGTTCTCGAATTGCCCGCCCCAAGTCAGGGTGTAACCGGGTGGTAGCTTCACTTGCTCGCTCACTTTTTGCATCGCCTCAGTGACAAAACTGCCTTGGTCGCGCCCGAGCAGGTTGGCTTTCACCGCCACCACGCGCCCGCCCGCCTCGCGCCCCACCCGTGCCGCGCCTTGACGCACTTCGATATCCGCGATGGAGCCCAGCGGCAAGGTTCCGCCGTTCGGCAGGGTGATCGGCAGATCGGCCACATCTTCCACCGCATCGCGGTACGGACGATCCAAGCGCAAGGTGACATCGAAGCGACGGTCGCCCTCGTAGAAACCGTTCGCGGTATAGCCCGCAAAGGCCGTCTGGATGGTCGCATTCACATCGTTGATATTGAGCCCGTAGCGCGACATGCGGATGCGGCTCAAGGTGATATTCAGTTCGGTCTGACCTCCGACCTTGATCGCCGCGACATCCGTGGCGCCACGGATATCACTCAAGATGTCGGCGACTTGGGTCGATTTGTCTTCCAATATCTCAAGGTCGGGGCCGAATATCTTGACTGCGATCTCACCTTTCACGCCGGATAAAGCCTCCTCCACGTTATCTTGGATGACTTGCGAGAAGTTGGTCGGCACACCGGGAATGGCATGTATCTTATTGGTCATGTCGGCGATCAACTCTTCTTTATCCGCGAAGCGCCAAACTTCGTGCGGCTTGAGATCGGCCATCACCTCTAGATTATTCGGCCCCTTTGGGTCGGTTCCGTCATCCGGTCGTCCGACCTGGGTGGTGATGTTGTTGACCTCGGGATAAGACCGGAGAATACCCCGCACCTGCCGTTCGATATCCTTGGTCTTATCCAATGCTGTGGCCGGCGGCAAACTGATGGTCAGCCAGATATTACCTTCGTCGAGTTTGGGCAAAAACTCGCTGCCCAACAACGGTGCGCCTGCCAAAGCGACCACCAGCATACCGATGGCCGCACCGACGATAGCCTTACGCCGTGTCTCCGCCCATAACAGCAGATGGCGATATGCCTCTTGTATCTTATGCATCCAGTCGCTGTGCTTTTCCGCCAAGTCTTTCTTCTTCACCGCATAGCACAGCAATGTCGGCACCAGCGTCAGCGTCAACAAGATCGCTCCGAGCAAAGCGAAGGTCAGGGTAAAGGCCATTGGCGAGAATATCTTTCCTTCCACACGTTGGAAGGTGAAGATCGGCACAAAAGCCAGAATGATGATGAGCTTGGAAAACAGGATCGGACGTCCCAACTCGATCCCGGTCTGTTTGATGAGATGGATGCGCCAACCGTAAGTGTGGTGCTGTGGCAAGGCATCCGCCTTGGCTAGGGCGAGCTTCACCATCAAGGCCTCGACCAACACCACCGCACTATCGATGATGATACCGAAGTCCACCGCTCCCAGCGAAATGAGATTGGCCGAGACGCCGCGTGCGTCCATCAGGATGAAAGCGAACAGCATGGCGAGCGGAATGATGACTGCGACACTCAGCGCCGCATACCAATTGCGCAAGAACAGGATCAAAATAGCGACCACCAAGAATGCCCCCACGATCAGATTCTCGGTCACCGTATGTACGGTGTGACGCACCAGATCGGTACGGTCATAGTAGGGCACGATCTTCACGCCTGGTGGCAACTTGTGCGATATCTGCGTGATGCGCTGCTTGAGTGCTTCCACCACTTTGCTGGCGTTCTGTCCTTTGGTCATCTGCACGATGCCTTGCACGATGTTGTCGTACTCGTTGAAGGCCACCATGCCGGAGCGGGTTCGATTGCCGATGACGACATCACCCACATCGCTGACCAACACGGTCTTGCCTTCTTTGGCCGTGATGACAACGCGTGCGATGTCATCCAGGCTTTGGAATAAACCGATGCTGCGCAACACCAAGGCTTCATCACCTCGCTGCAACACCCCGCCGCCGGTATTGCCACTGTTGGCATTGATGGCCTGCGCCACCTGATCGATACTCACACCAAATTTGCGCAGCAAAAAGGGATTGATGTGAACCTGATATTCCTTCACCGTACCGCCAAAGCTAACCACATCAGCCACACCGAGTACCTGACGTAGCGCCGGACGCAACACCCAATCCTGCAAAGCGCGCACATCGTTCGGTGACATCCCGTCAGGGGCTTCTAGGACATAACGGTAGACTTCGCCGACCGCGTTGGTCAGCGGTGCCAAACTGGGCTGCACGCCGGGCGGCAAGGTGACGTTCTGCAACTTCTCCATGACTTGTTGCCGGGCGAAGTAATCATCGGTGTTATCCGCGAATGTCAGAGTCACCACCGACAAGCCCGTGATCGAGACCGAGCGTAACTGCGTCATGCGCGGCACACCGCTCATCTCGCGTTCGATAGGCAAGGTGATACTACGCTCAACTTCTTCCGGCGCCTGTCCCTGTGCTTGCGTGACAATCTGCACCTGCACGTCCTGCACATCGGGGAATGCTTCGATCGGCATATCCTGCACCGCACGCCAGCCGACGATGATCAACACAAAAGCGGCTGCCAGTACGAACACTCGCTGTTGCAGGGCAAAGGAAAGTAGTTTCTCTAGCATGTCGTCAGTCGCGTGCGGCGATCAATCATTGCCTGCGAGTTCGGAATTGAGCAGCAAGGCACCTGAGGTGACGACACGCTCACCCGCATGGAGCCCATCTTTCACATAGCTGTACTCATGGCTCTGCAAACCGAGAGTCACCTGACGGCGTTGCAAAACACCGGGCGATTGCTCGACGAACACATAACTGTGCAGTCCCAAAGTGAATAAGGCCGAGTTCGGAACACGTGGCATATTCGATTCGCTGTCCGCCACCGGGGTGACGCGGGCGAACATCTCCGGCTTGAGGCGGTGTGCAGTATTATCGATCTCCGCACGTACTTGAATGCGCCGGGTCACCGGATCGAGCGCCTCGGCGATGACCGTGACCTTGCCTTTGAATGCCTCCCCCGGATAGGCATCCACCTCCACCGACACTGGCTGTCCCAACACCACCTTGTCCAGATAGCGCTCCGGCAGATCGATCAGCGCCCACAATTGTTTGGAGTCTGTGATAACGAACAGTGGCGTCGTGGCGTCGGTACGCACTTCACTCCCCAGATTCACTTGGCGTTCGCTGATGGTGCCGCTGATCGGCGCGCGCAGGACAAACTTACCATCCGTCACCGACGCCGAACTTTGCAAATTGTGCAAGCGCGCTTGCGCACGTTTTTCCTCGGCCTCGGCTTGATGGAAATCGGCATCCGCCGCCTCCAACTCTTTGAGCGAGATGCCGCTACTCATCAACAGTCCACGGGCGCGCTCAAAGGTCTGGCGTTTGCGTTGCAGATCGGCCTTAGCCTTAACCAGATCAGAGGTCGCCTGAGCATAGTCCGGCGCATCCAACAGCAGCAACTCCTCACCCGCCTTGACTTCGCTCCCCGCGTCTACCGCGATCTTCAATACCCGCCCAACAATGGGCGAGAACACCCGCGCCGTCTGATTGTCATCGTAAGCGAGACGCGCATTCAATGGCTCGACCAAGGGTTCGGGATAGGCTTCGACCAATTTGATCTGCAAGAACGCCAATTGCGGCGCATTCGCCTCGAAGTGCAGCGTGTCCGTTGGCGTATGCACGACCACCTTTGCCGCACTGGCATCCAGCTTGGCGGCAGCTTGATACTTATTCCATACGACATAAGCCGCTGCGGCCAGCAATACCAGCACTAGGATGCCAAATAATGATTTTTTGAACTGCTTCAAGGTTGCTTCGCCTCTGTGTGATCGTCCTGATGGTTCCACCAACCACCGCCCAATGCCTGGAACAACGCCGCCGTATCGCCCAGCCGGTTAGTCTGCGCCTGGATCAGGTTGATGGATGCGAGCTGCTCGTTCTGTTGTGCCAACAATGCGGTTTGAAAATCCACGTACCCGGCTTCGTATTGTTTACGCGTCAATTCGCTGAGCTTGCTGGCCGCCTGAGCTGCTTCCGCTGCCGCCTTCAACGCTTGAGCATCCGACTGGATGACATACAAGGCATCCGCCACGTTCTGCAATGCCGCCATCACCACACTGCGGTACTGCGCAGCCGCCTGTGCCAACCCTTGCTGTGCGGCGCGCGACTTGGCGCGCAGTGTACCGCCGTCGAAGATGGTTTGAGCGATATCGCCGGTCAGATTGAAGAAGCCGCCACCATTCTTGAACATCCAACTCGGCGTAGAGGCCATGCCACCGATCGCGCCCGTAATGGCGAACTGCGGCAACGTGTTCGCCACTGCCACCCCGTATTGTGCACTCGCATAATGCAACTGAGCTTCGGCACTACGCACATCGGGACGCTGCTCCACCAACTTCGAGGGCAAGCTCAAGGGCAAGGCCTGCGGCAAATGCAGACTCTCCAAGGTGAAAGTCTCCTCGACATCCTGATCCGGCGTATTGCCTGCCAGTGCACGCAACAAATTGCGCGTCTGCTCCAATTGCTGTTGCAATGGAACCAGCGCTTGCTGCGCCTGTGCCGCAGTCATCTGCTGTTGCGTCACCTCCATCTCGGACACGTAACCGAGCTTGAACTGGTTACGCACGATCTCGGATGCCTGCTGATTCAAACTGACGATCTGCAATTGCGCGGCGATCTGTGCGCGTAGCGAAGCCTCTTGTATCGCGGCAGCGACCACATTGGAAGCGAGCGTGATATAGGTCGCCTCCAGTTGCATCTTCTGCATCTCAAGTTGCGCCTGTGCCGACTCAACCAATCTGCGGTTCATGCCGAACACGTCTGGCACATAACCCACGGTAAGTTGAGCCACATGGAAATTGTAGTAAGCAGGTCCGTTATATTTGGGACCCGCCGGATTGGAATAAGTTTGGATGACCGTGCCGTTCCCTTGTTGTCCGGGTGAGTTACCCCCCATGTTACCTGCCAGCTTGTTGCGCGATGGCGAGTAACTCGCGCCGACGGTCGGATAAAAATAACCTTGCTGCGCATTGGTGTACTCCTGCGCTTGGCGCAATGCGGCTTGTGCCGCTTCGATGTTCGGATTGGCTTGCATGGCGCGCTTGATCAGAGCATCGAGTTGCGGCGACTGGAACAGCGTCCACCATTCGAACGGGATGTCCTGTGCAGGAACGAACTTCTGCACCTCACCATGCACGGTGGGCGCGGACACGGTCTCTTGCGCGGCGGCGGAAGGTGTGTAGCCTGTGGCTGTGGGTGCAGCCGGACGCTTGAAGTCCGGCCCGGCGGTGCAGCCGGATAGAACCAGCAGCAAGCAACACAACATCGAATTTTTTTGCAGAGCTACCAAACTAAAGGGTCCTAAAAAACAAGAAGAAAAACCGGCCGATCAGCATCGATCCCTCGGGGCGCGCGATTGTATCCGAGAATTTATTACCTCCCCGAAGATTCACGGGAAACTCACAATATAAAACTCAGCAGGAGTAGGCTCACATAGAGCGGTGCGGCCGCTTAAAGTTCCGCGTGGAATCGAATCGCGTAAACATCGATCGGACCGCGATCAGCGTTGTAGGCCGGATTCTGGATGCGCTGATAGTCCGTCGTCAGCCAAATGCCATTACTGACACCAAGACTGTAGTAACCCTCAAAGATCGTTTCGGGGCGATAGTTCAGCCTACCATCACCGATGAAGAAAGAGATACCGCCCGCTTCTAGGAAGCGGCGACGCTCGGGTGACAGGGTATTGCGCATCAGCGACACGCCGAGCATGTCTTCGCCGCGCCCCCAGCTATCGCCCTTGAAGGAAAACCCGCTGGAGAACGAGCTATCCACTTCGGTGAATGCGTGCGTCTCGGTACGTCCATCCGCCTGCATCACCCGTAAAAAGAATCCGCTGCTATCACCAAGTTCCTGCTCCAAATTGATGCCGAGACCGTACTTGATCTTTTCACCAGTGCGCACCGCGTATAAAGCATCCGGCCCGCTGTATTGTCCGGGATGCGCATTCAGCCAAGCCAGTGCATCAGTGAAGCTGGCGAGTTTGGCGCGGTTGCGCCAACCCAGCACCCTCACTTTGCCGGGGCGTCCATGCAGCACATGGGCATGCTCGATCTCGACCTGATCGCCATAATGGATAGCCAGCGCAAGATCGACTGGTAGCAAGTTCGGCTCTACCGGACCGGACATGCGACCGAAACGTAACGCCCAATCATCCCGATACCACTCCGCCGCAAAACCCCAGCCGAAGCCGCGCGCGTCGGCTGCATAGTCATAGGCGGCGTAGGTCCAATTGCCCCAGTTCATGAACTGGGTACGCGGGTCTTTGGCATAGGTGTTGGGATCGAAGACATCCAGCGACGAGAAATTACCTACCGTCAACACGAAGCGGTTCTTATCGACCATGCCCGCGAGTTGATTGAGACCCGATTCGACCGCTTGCGTGCCGCCACCATTGTTCCATGTCTGCCGCAGAAATAGACGTTGCCGGTACAGCGAAAGGTGCGACCCTCCAGCACGCGTGATCTCGCCATTGGTGAATCCGCCGAGTCCGATCAAGTTCGTGGAGAACGGGACACCTTGCACCACTTCCGGATTGAAATAGACCTCTCCGTCTTGCCACGGACGAAAACCCAAAAAGGCTGTAGCGGAAAAGGTGTACATCTTTTCGCCGCTGGCAATGAGGCTGTTCGGGCCGGTGTAAGCGGCTTGGTAAGACGGATGGCGCTGCCAGTTGTAGGTCACCTGCATCCGCGCTGTCGTCGTTTCTGTCGCCGCTGCGTCCGCCTGACACGCTGGTGATGTGACTAAGCCACTCAACAGCACTATGCCGCCGAGGAATACACCGAAGTGGCGCGGGAATTTAAAATCCATCGACTACTTACCTTTGAATGAAAGCGCGGTTCCGCAGCAAGCATACTCAAGCTCTGCAAGGGAATCCCCTATTCGAACCTGCGACCCCACCGAGGCGCTGAAAAAACCGGCGCATTCTGCATGGAATCCCTAGCGAAGTAAAACAACAGTGTGCTTAGCTTTGATGTGATGCCGGATATTGAGTTATATTCCGACCAATGCCCACGCCCTCATGCCCCCTACCGCAATGACCAGCCCCCTCACCCTTTCCGCACTCAACCTGGTACGCCGCCACGATGGCCATCTAGTGGTGGATGATGTGTCACTGGAATTGCGACGCGGCGAAGTGTTGGGATTGCTGGGGCATAACGGCGCAGGCAAAAGTACGACTTTGCAGATGTTGACTGGCGCGCTGCCGCCGCACAGCGGACAGATCGAAGTGTGCGACTTCGACATGCGACAGCAGCCACGGCAAGCCAAGGCCTGCATTGGTTTTCTACCGGAGCATCCGCCGCTGTATCGCGATATGTGTGTCGATGACTTCCTGCGCTTCGCCGCCAAGTTACATCATGTGCCCGCCGCGCAAGTTGCCGAACGCCTCGCGGACAGCAAGCAACGCTGCGGTCTGCAAGACAGCGGCAAAAAACTCATCGGCACTTTATCCAAAGGCTATCAACAGCGTGTGGGCATCGCGCAAGCTATCATCCACAACCCTGCCGTGGTGGTGCTGGATGAGCCGACGGTCGGTCTCGATCCGACACAGATCCGCGATATCCGCACACTCATTCGTGAACTCGGCGACCGCAGTAGTGTGATCCTGTCCACCCATCTGCTGAATGAGGTCGAGAACCTGTGCGACCGTGTAGCCGTGTTGCAACAGGGGCGCATGATCTTTAACGGCAGCAGCGACGAAATGCGCCAGAACGGCAGCATCGAGGAGGTGTTCATGCAACTGCATGCCCAACAAGCTCCGGTCAATGGAGGCGCCGCATGATCCTCACCTTCGCCCAAAAAGAATTGCGCAGCCTGTTTGCAGCACCTTCCACCTGGTGGCTGTTGGCCTTGCTGCAATTCCTGTTCGCCTGGTTCTTCTTCGCACGCATGGACGACTACCTGCAAGTGCAAGCTCAATTGGCGCAACTGGACAACGCACCCGGGGTGACCATCGCTGTCGCCTCGCCCTTGTGTGGCGCGCTGGCGTTGATGCTGATGCTGCTGATCCCGATGTTCACCATGCGCCTGATCGCTGAAGAGCGCCGCAATCAAACCTGGATATTGCTGGTGACCTCGCCTGTCTCCAGTGCGCATATCGTGCTGGGTAAGTTCTGCGGTCTGCTGGTGTTGCTCTCGCTCATCATCGCCGGCTGCGCACTCATGCTGCTCACACTGAGCTTAGGCACCCGCGCCGATATCGGCCTCATCTTCAGCAACCTCGGCGGTGTGTGGTTGCTCGCCGCCAGTTACGCCGCGCTGGGGCTGTACTTGTCCGCCCTTGCGCGCCAACCCATCGTCGCCGCAGTCAGCGCGATCTCCCTCTCTTTCGGCCTATGGATGCTGGACGTGAGTGCTGCCGATAGCCCGCTGTTACGCGCACTTTCGCCAAACGCGCACTTCCAGAACCTGAACATGGGACTGCTCAACAGTGCCGATCTGGTGTACTTCACGCTGTTCATCGGCGCTTTCCTGTGGCTGACGATACGTCGGCTGGATAATGAAAGGCGCTACGCATCATGAAACGCTTACTCCCTTTTCTGAGACGTGCGGGATTCGTCGTCGCCTTGCTGGCGGCAGTCATCGGTCTATACCAACTGGCAGCACACTACCCGACGCAACTTGATGTCACGCAAAATGCGTTGAACAGTCTGGAACCGGGTAGCGTAGATGCGCTGCACCAATTGCAGGGCCCCGTATCCATCACCGTATACGCCACCGAGCAGGATGCGCAACTCGGCGACATTCGCAAGTTCGTGCGCGAATTCGTCGCGCTGTATCAGCGCTACAAACCCGACATCAGCCTCAGCTTCGTCGATCCACTGAAACAACCGGAAGCCATGCGCAAAGCCAAGATACAAGGCAACGGTGAGATGGTGGTGGAATTCGAGGGACGGCGAGAACATCTCACCACACTGAACGAACAGACGCTATCCAGCGCGCTGCTACGCTTGGCACATAGCAAAGAACAATTGCTGATGTATCTGAGCGGGCACGGTGAACGCAAACTGGATGGCGCCGCCAACCACGACCTCGGCGAATTCGGCAAACGTTTGCAACAGAACGGCTATCGCATCGCCAGCCTCAACCTCACCCAGGCACAAGCAGTCCCGGACAACGTCAGCGTGCTGGTGGTCACTCACCCGCAACTCAAGATAGGTTCGGGCGAGATGCTCAAGCTACAGCGCTATATCGAACGCGGCGGGAATCTGCTGTGGCTGCTGGATGCTGAACCCCTGCGCGGTCTGGAGCCGCTCGCCGAACGCCTCGGCATCCTGCTCTCTCCCGGCATCGTGATCGACCCTGCCGCACAGGAGATGGATGCACCTGCCAACTGGGCGCTGGGCAGCGGTTATCCGCCGCACCCGGTGACACGCGATTTCGACCTCATCACCGTCTTCCCGTTTGCCCGGGCGCTGGGGCAGCAGGGACCTCAAGATTGGCAGACACACACTTTGGTGGAAGGTGCTGCACGCGGCTGGGTGAGCGAACACACGAGCGGCAAACCGAATTTCGACAAGAGCCGTGATGTGCCCGGCCCGGTCGATCTGGCACTGGCATTGCAACGCGATATCGCCGCCCATGAGCAGCGCATCGTGGTCGTAGGCAGCGGCAGCTTTCTTGCCAATGCCTACTCCGGCAACGGCGGCAACCTCGACCTCGGTGTCAATATCGTGAACTGGCTGGCCAATGAAGAACGTCTCATCACCCTGCAACCGCATGCCGCCAAAGATGCCAAGCTGGTGCTGAGCCAACGCCAACTGCGCTTCCTCAGCGTGAGCTTACTCGTCGTGTTGCCGCTGCTGTTCATCGCCGTCGGCATCTGGATGTGGCGCCGCAGAAAAAACTGAGCGATGCCTGAATTACCCGAGGTCGAAACCACGCTGCGCGGTATCGCGCCGCATCTCCTGCGACAGCGTGTCGCCGATGTCATCATCCGCAACGCGCAACTACGCTGGCCGGTTCCCGCCAACCTGCCGCAGCTGTTGCGCGGGCAGCCGATACAAGGCTTGCAGCGTCGCGCCAAATACCTGCTCATCGCATTCGATCACGGCACGCTCATCCTGCATTTGGGTATGAGCGGTAGCTTGCGCATCCTGCCTGCAGACAGCGCGCCACAAAAACACGACCACTTCGACTTGCTGCTGGAGGATGGACAGTTGTTGCGCCTGCGCGACCCGCGCCGCTTCGGTGCCGTGCTGTGGCATGTCGGCGACATCGCGCAGCATGCGCTGTTGCAGTCACTCGGCCCGGAACCGCTGGAACAGTCATTCGATGGCAGCTATCTGCACCGTGCTACACGCTCGCGCAGCGCGGCGATCAAACAGGTCATCATGGACAGTCACTTGGTGGTCGGCGTAGGTAACATCTACGCCAACGAAGCGTTGTTCCGCGCGGGCATCCGACCGCAACAGGCAGCCAACAAGCTCTCGCTAGCGCGCTGCCAGCGTCTGGCACAGACCATCAAGGACGTGCTGCATGCCGCCATCCAGCAAGGTGGTAGCACGCTGCGCGACTTTGTGCACAGTGACGGCAGCAGCGGCTATTTCCAACAACACTATTTCGTCTATGGCAGAACGGGCGAGGACTGCCGTGTGTGCGGCTCGCACATCAAACAGATACGGCAGGGGCAACGTTCGGCCTTCTATTGTCCGCAATGCCAGCGCTGACTCAGCGCACACCGTGCTGCTTCAGATACAGCGCCAGACGCTTATCCGAATAGAGGATGTGATTGAGCAGCCAATCTTTGATCGACTGCAGCGCAAGCAGTTCTCGCCCCTGGCTGAACTGCGTTTTCAAATGCGTAGCTTCGTTCACCAGATGCGCATGCTCCTGCTCGTGCGCAGCCAGCTCGGGATAATGGTACTCCCGCATGAAGCGGCTCTCGGTCTCAAAGTGGTGCGCGGTCGCCACCAACAATTCGTCGAACATCTGCATGATGGAGGCTTCCGACTCATCGTGTTTCAAGGCCTCGTTCAAGCGATTCACCAGATACGTGAGGTTGTAGTGCTGCTCATCGATCTCTTCCACTCCCACCAAGTGCGCATCGTCGAGGCTGATCCACGGCATATCCGCATTGCCTGATGCCGCTCTCTTGAAGAAGGTATAGGTATTCTTGCCCCCGTGTTTGCTGTCGTACATCGCATGATCGGCCGCCATCATCAGATCATCCATCGCGCTGCCATGTTCCGGATAGATGCTGATGCCGACACTCGCCCCGACGCTGCATTCGCAACCGTCGGGCAAGGTCATGCCTTGCGCGAATGCCTGAACGATCTTCTCGGCGACGCTCCTTGCTTGTTGCGGATCGTCCAACGCGCCCAATACGATGGCGAATTCGTCACCGCCGAAACGCGACACGGTATCCACCGCACGCACGCACGCCAGAAAGCGTTGTGCCGCCATCTTCAGGATGGCATCTCCCGCTTCATGTCCGTGCCGGTCGTTGATGGCCTTGAATCCATCCAGATCGACAAATAACAGAGCTACAAACTTGCGATCACGCTTGGCCTGCGACATGGCTTGTGACAGGCGGTCGAACAGCAATGACCGATTGGGCAATCCGGTCAATTTGTCGTGATAGGCCATGAAGCTGATCTGTTGCTCCGCCTGTTTGCGCTCGGTGATGTCTTGAATAGCGCTGATAACGAATTCCGGCACGCCCGCTGCATCACGCACCAGCGACACCTGCACCATCCCCCACAGCACTTTGCCATCCTTGCGTAAGTAGCGTTTCTCGATCTTGAAGTCCGCGATGTCTCCGTCCAACATCTGCTTCACCAATGAGAAACCCGATTCCATATCGTCGGGATGCGTGACCTGCTGCCAGGTCAGATGTTGCGACAACACTTCTTCAGGCGCATAGCCGAACATACCGCACCACGCATCGTTGACCTCGATGAACTCACCCGTGAGCGAATTGCGCACCATCGGCAATGCCGTATGCTCGAACACCATGCGAAAACGTTTCTCTCCCTCCATTTTTAATGTATCCGCGCGCATCCGCTCTTTAAGGAGTGGCGCCTCCACTGCCTCCCGCTCACGGCGGCGCCACAGCCAGAACCACGCTGCGATCAGGCTAAAGATGAACAAGGCTAGGAATGCACTTACGCGCTTCATCTGATCGACCAAATGGTAGGCCTCTTCCTCATCGACCTTGGACACCAACACCCATGGTGTCCCCTTGATGCTGGTCGCATAAGACAGCACAGCCTTACCGCGATAATCATGGGCATGTTCGATCAGCCCTTGTTTACCGCGCAGCGCGATAGCTGCCGCCGATTCCGGCGTATCCAGCGGCAAGTGATAAACCAACGGGGGTTCATCCCGCCCCATCATCTGATTCAGATAAACGATTTGATCTCCCGCAGCACGTACCAGTTGCGTCTCTGCCGTCTCACTGCCCCCCGGCCAGCTATCCAACAAAGGAAATAAATAGCGCCCCGGATCCTCCGCCAGATAAGTAGCACCAAAATTGACATCGCCCTCGCGCAGTAAACTGATGAATCCCAAGCCGATGGGTAGCTCGCCATTGGGATGACGGTGCAGATCGACAAATTGTAAGCGGCCGGAGACGATTGCTTGCCGGGCTGCCATTCCGATCTCTTTGCTGTCAGGGATTGGCATACCCGCACTCAACAGGACACGACCTGCAGCATCATATAAAACGATGGCGTAGAAATGGTGACCGCTCAAGAACGAATCCAAACGCACCTTGAGCTGCTTGCGTCTGGCATCATCGTGCGCACCTTCGCGCATCCACAACAGGGTCTCGCGTGTGAAGAAAGAATTATCGCTAAGCGTCTTGGCATCGGACTCTCGATCATCCAGCCAATCGCGTATCTGACTCGCCTTGAGTTCGCCCACGGCCGCGATATTGTGTTGCGCATCCCGTTTGAGTCCCTCGCGCAGGTTGTCTAACTGCCAACTGCCGATGAGTAAAGACAACGACACGACGGCCACAAATGCCGCTGTCGGTTTAATGAAAAAACGATTCAGATAATTCCGGATTTTTTGCGAATCCATGCGCGCGGACTCTTTTGTTATTGGGGAAACGCTTCCTCCGCCCGCAAGACTACACCCGCTCGTTGCGGATTAGAAGAAACAAAATGAAAAAGCCCGCGCCTTGGCGCGGGCTTTTTTTGTACGCTAGCTAACGTTAGGCCTTCGCCGCCATCAGCTTTTCGTACTTGGCTTGCAGCTGTTCTTTGCTCTCCACCACATCCGGATTATGCGGGATGCAATCCACGGGGCATACTTCCACGCACTGCGGCGTGTCATAGTGGCCTACGCATTCGGTGCATTTCTTAGGGTCGATGATGTATATGGTGTCGCCTTGCGAGATGGCGTCGTTCGGGCATTCCGGCTCGCATACGTCGCAGTTGATACATTCGTCAGTGATCATCAGTGCCATTTTTACTCTCCTTTTCGTTGATTCTTTTCTTTTAGCTTCGTCACCACCAGCGGCGAAACGAACTTGCTCACATCCCCGCCGAAGCGCGCGATCTCGCGCACGATGCTGGCCGAGATGAAGGTGTACTGTTCCGCTGGTGTGAGGAACACCGTTTCAACCTCTGGGTGCAGTGTGCGGTTCATCCCCGCCATCTGGAACTCATATTCAAAGTCCGACACCGCACGCAATCCGCGCAACACCACGCGCGCGTTCTGCGCTTTCACATAACTCATCAACAGACTGTCGAAACCTTCGACCTTGACGTTGCTGAAACCGGCAAACACTTCGCGCGCCATCGCCACCCGTTCCTCCAGCGTGAACAGTGTCGCCGTGCGGCTCGCCGCGATGGCCACCACCACTTCACCGAACAATCCGGCAGCGCGGCGCACCACGTCTTCATGTCCGCGCGTGATGGGATCGAAAGTTCCCGGATAAACCACTTTGGTCATACTGACTCACGCTCTAGTAGTTGATAATGTACCGCACCTGCCCTAGCGCGCTTGATCACGCGCCACGCTGCATCCGGCTCGAACAAAGTTCCGCTTTCCACATACACCTTGCCGCCCTGAGCCATACGCGGTTCCAGCTGGGGTAGGAGTTGGGGCAGATAATCGCTAGCAAAAGGGGGATCGAGAAACACCACATCGAACAACCCGCTCTCTTGCCGGACGAATTTTAGCCCATCCTCGCAGCGCAAAGCTACATTGCTCAACGCCAGCTGCTGGGCATTGGCTTGTAACGCCTGGTAGACACTGCGGTTACTCTCCACCAACACCACCTGCGCCGCCTCGCGCGAGGCCGCTTCAAAACCCAATGCACCACTACCCGCGAACAGATCCAGACAGCGCTTTCCGTACAAGGTCTGCCCCAACCAGTTGAACAGCGTCTCGCGTACCCGATCCGGCGTGGGACGCAAGCCGTCTGCGTCTGGAAACTGGATAAGGCGACTGCGGTGGGTGCCGCCGATGATGCGTACCTTGTTTATTTCGTTGCCCCTGATTTTTGCTCAGGCGCCCCCACGATCACGGTCGCCAATGCATTCGGGTCGATACGCCGCTTGAAAGCATCGCGTATCTGCTGCGTGGTGACCTTCTCCACTTTGCCAGTGAAGTCATCTAGATAAGTCAGCGGCAACTCATAGAAACCGATCACGCTCAGATAATCGATGATCTTCTTGTTGCTATCGATGCGTAGCGGAAAACCGCCGATGATGTTGTGTTTGGCCGCCTTCAATTCTTTTTCGCTCACGCCCTTGTCCACGAACGTGCGCAAAGTCTCGCGCACCAGACGCAACGATTCATCCGCCTGCTCTTTCTTGGTCTGCAAGCCGATCTGGAACGCGCCCGGTTGTTGCATCGGCATGAAATAGCTGTACACGCTGTAGGCCATGCCACGCTTCTCGCGCACCTCGTTCATCAGACGCGACACGAAGCCGCCGCCGCCCAAGATGTAGTTGCCGACATACAGCGGGAAATAATCCTCGTCATTACGAGCGACACCCGGTGTACCCATCAGAATATGGCTCTGACTCGCCGGATGTGCGATGCGCTGTTCACTCGGCTGGATGCGGATCATGACCGGTGCGACATGCGCATCGGCATCACCGGCAGGCAAGCCCGCAGTCAGTTGTTGTGCGATGACCTCAGCCTGCGCCCGCGTGACATCGCCCATCAAGGCGACCACGGCATGTTTTGCGCCGTAGTGCGCACGATAGAAACTTTCCAGCTCGACACGTTGTATCTTTTCCACATCCGCCACCTCGGTATGCCAACCATAAGGATGTGCGCCGAACACCGCTTTGCTAAAGGCCTTGTCGGCGATACTTTCCGGCTGTGTCTCCGCCTCTTTCAAGGCGGCGATCAGACGTGCTTTCTCTCTGGTCAGAATTGCTTCCGGAAAGACCGGTTGTTGCAGGATGCGCCCCAAGATGTCCAGCGCGGCATCCCGCTCCACCGCATTGCTCAAAGTACGCAGACGCAAACCGGCGCGATCATCATCGAACTGCCCGCTCAGCTGCGCGCCGATATCCGCCAACTTGCGGGCGATATCATCTTCACTCAATCCCTGCGCACCGAGATCCAGCATACCGAACGTGAGATTCGCCACGCCGACCTTACCTGCCACATCGAAGCCGCTACCCGCCGGGAAATCCAGTGCCACATCCAGCATCGGCAGATCGTGATTTTCCACGAAATATACCCGTGCGCCACTGGGAGCCTGCCAGTGTTGTATCTGCGGCGTAGCGACTGCGACAGTTGCTGCGCACAACAAGACTATGGAGGAAAGGAATCTAGTGAGCATGCGCCGCTCCCGCTGGATTATGTTTCGGTTTATCAGAAAGCGGCTGTGGATCGAGTACCGCCACCGTCAGTTGATCGTCGTTGAATATCTCGCGTGCCACGTCCTGCACTTGTTGTGCAGTCACCGCCTGCAACTTCTGCAACATGAGCGGGATCACCTTGTGCGACAGTCCGGCACTTTCCAGTTGCCCGATCTGCATAGCCTGATAGAACACCGAGTCGAGCTTATACACTTCGCCCGCCATCACTTGCGCCTTCACCCGCTGCAATTCTTCCGCGCTCACGCCGTCGCGCACCAACAGTTCCAATTGTTCGCGCAGTGCGTGCTCCACGTCACCCACCGTCTTACCTTCGCGTGGCGTGCCTTCCAGCACGAATAGACCGGGGCCGCGTGCCACGCTGTCATAACCCGTCCCCACATCCATCGCCACTTGCTGCTCACGCACCAGGGACTTGTTCAAGCGCGCCGAGCTGTTGCCATCCAACACGCCCGCCAGTACTTCCAGTGCATAAGGCTTCCAGTCCTGCTCTGCATCGCGCAGTGTCGGGGCGTGATAAGCCATGACGAGATAAGGCAGCTCTGCCGGTGCCTTGACGGTGAGGCGCTTGATACCGACTTGTTGCGCTTCGCCCACCGCCTTGCGTGGCGGCAACTTCACCCTCGGGATAGCACCGTAGTACTTCTGCGCCAAGGCGAACACCTCATTCGCTTTGACGTCGCCCGCAATGATCAGCGTCGCATTGTTGGGTGCGTACCAAGTCTTATACCAAGCAAGCGCGTCTGCCGCCGTCATGTTCTGTAGATCGACCATCCAGCCGATGATGGGGTTATGGTAGGGATGCTCCTGGAATGCAGCCGCCATCAGCTTCTCTACCATCAGCGAGTGCGGCTCATCGTCGGTGCGCCAGCGACGCTCTTCCATCACCACCTTGATCTCTTTGTTGAACTCTTTTTCCGCCATCTGCAAGTTATGCATGCGGTCGGATTCCAGCTTCATCGCCAGCGACAGCTTGGATCTGTGCAATTGTTGGAAGTAAGCCGTGTGATCGTAACTGGTAAAGGCGTTCTCACGTCCACCTGCCGCCGCAATGATCTTGGAGAACTGGCCGACAGGAACGTCCGTCGTACCTTTGAACATCATATGTTCCAACACATGCGCCACCCCCGTGGTGCCGGTCGTTTCATCCATACTGCCCACGTGGTACCACACCTGTTGCACCAGTACTGGCGCACGGTGGTCTTCTTTGACGATGACCTTGAGCCCGTTGCTCAACGTCCTTTCATACACTTCCGCCTGCGCCACAGACGGAACTTGCAGCAACAGCGCGATGAAGACTAGATGGATTCTCATTTCCCTACCCTATGGATGCGCGATTCGGCTTAAAATGAGCGCGCATTATGCGACATTTCAACCCATTCCGAACACCCTTGCATGTTTAGCTTCCTGAAAAAGACACCCGCCACTGCCGAATCGAAAACCTGGCTGAACCGCCTGACCAGCGGCTTGGCGCGCACCGGTGGACAACTCAGTGCCTTGCTGGTTCCCGGCGGCAAGATCGACGACGAGCTCTATGAAGAGTTGGAGACCATCCTCATCACTGCGGATGTGGGTATGGATGCCACGCACGCGCTGCTGGCCGATGTGCGCCGTCACGTGAAAGAGCAACATCTGACCGAAGCCAGCCAGTTGAAAGAAGCGCTGGCGCACGCACTGCTCAAGCTGCTGCAACCCTTGGCTAGGCCGCTGGATGTCAGCCTGCACAAGCCCTTCGTCATAATGCTGTGCGGTGTGAACGGCGCGGGCAAGACCACCTCGATCGGAAAACTGGCCAAGCATTTCCAGAATCAGGGCAAATCCGTACTGCTGGCGGCAGGTGACACCTTCCGCGCCGCCGCACGGGAACAACTCATGGAATGGGGTGCGCGCAACAATGTCACCGTCATCGCGCAGCAAAGCGGTGATGCCGCCGCCGTGATCTATGATGCGGTGCAAGCGGCACAGGCGCGCGGCATCGACGTGGTGCTGGCGGACACCGCCGGACGTCTGGCAACGCAAGCTCATCTGATGGAGGAGATCAAAAAGGTAAAGCGCGTGATCGCCAAAGCTTTACCCGATGCCCCGCACGAAATATTGCTGGTACTGGATGCCAACACCGGACAGAACGCGCTGTCGCAGGTCAAAGCTTTCGATGATGCGCTGCAAGTCACAGGACTCGTATTGACCAAACTCGACGGTACCGCCAAGGGCGGCGTCATCGCGGCTATTGCTAAAGCCCATCCCATCCCTGTACGCTTCATCGGCGTGGGTGAGGGAGTGGATGATTTGCGTCCCTTCATCGCCGAGGATTTCGTCGCAGCACTACTGGGAATGCAAGCATGACCTCTACGCACCCGATCAATGCAACATCCCCGATGGCGATAGGATGCTGAGCTCCCTCGCTGCAGCACGTCCCCGCTACCTCAAGACCTTCCTCTGGTTCTTGGCGCTGTATGCCGTGATCATCGGCGTGCTGTGGGGAACGGGCAATGAGAAGTTCGAGCACCTACATCTCGGGCTGGATACCAGCAACGCCATCCTGTCCATGTTGCTGGCGCTGTTCCTGCTGGGCGAGCGCCACACCATCCAGCCGAACATGCGCAATTATCTGGTGATCGGTTTTGGCTTCGCTGCCGGGATCGAACTGCTGCATGCGCTGATCGGCATCGAGTGGAGCGGCGCGCTCGCTTGGATAGAGAACTATTCCGGCACCCTGCGCCCGGCCACATGGCCACCGTCCACCTATGTTCTCCCCTTGGCGATGGCGTGGACGTATTGGCTGATGCGCCGCAACGCGATGCTGTCACCCGCACTGTTCACTCTCGGCATGTCCGTATTGACGCTGAGCCTGTTCGCGCTGTCGTTCAATCTGCCGCGCTACATGGATACCGGCATACTCGGTATCCAGCGCCCAACGCAAGTACCGCTGCTATTGCTCTGGGCGTGCGTCATCGTTTTGTATTGGCGCAAGCGTCGCGAACATCGGCTGTTCGAGGGGCTGGCGCTGATGGGCATGCTGCTGTTCCTGTCCGATCTGTGCATGTTGTATTCCACCTCGCCACATGAGAAATTCACCATGATGGCGCACGCGGGGAAATTCCTTGCCTATGCCATGTTGCACTTCATCCAAATGCGGGTGGCAGCCGAGGATGGTCAGGCACGTGATGTCGCAGAGGCCGCCCTATTCCAGGAAAAAGAACATCTACGCGTCGCCTTGGAAGAATTGCGCTATCAGAAATTCGCACTCGACCAGCACGCCATCGTCGGCATCACGGATGTGCGAGGCACGATCACCTATGCCAATGATCGCTTCAGCGAGATCAGCGGCTATTCCCAGGAAGAGTTGGTCGGACAGAACTTCCGCATCATCAAATCGGGGGCGCACCCGACGGAATTTTTCCGCGACATGTACCACTGCATCGTTGCGGGCGACGTATGGCATGGTGAGATCTGCAACCGCGCGAAAGACGGTAGGCTGTATTGGGTGGACACCACCATCGTTCCCTATCTGGATGAGCACGGCAAACCCACCCGTTACATCTCCATTCGCAGCGATATCACCGAGCGCAAAGTGGCGGAAGCACATATCCATAATCTCGCTTACTACGATCCGCTCACCAAACTGCCCAACCGTCGCCTGCTGGATGATCGACTGCGCCAGACCCTCGCGGCCAGCAAACGCACAGGGCGCTATGGCGCGCTGCTGTTCATCGATCTGGATAATTTCAAACCGCTCAATGATGTGCACGGACATACCGTCGGCGACCTGTTGCTAATGGAAGTCGCCCGCAGGCTGAACCGTTGCGTGCGCGAGAACGATTCCATCGCACGCTTTGGTGGCGATGAGTTCGTTGTGATGCTCACCGACTTGGCGAAAGACAAGACAAAATCTGTCGAACTGGCCAGCATCGTTGCCGAGAAGATCCGTAGTGCCCTCGCCGAGCCCTATGCCTTGCAATTGCCACCGGAAAACGGTTCCGCAGCACACGGCGTCGAACATCGTTGCACCTCCAGCATCGGCGTCGCCTTATTCATCGGACAGAAGCTCACCCCGGAAGAACTCCTCAAGCAAGCCGATATGGCGATGTATCAAGCCAAAGACAGCGGACGCAACATGATCCACTTCCATCAATGAATACAGACCGACCATTCCCGTTGAACCATGATCAAATTCAATCAAGTCTATAAACGCTACCCCGGCGGGCATGAAGCGCTGAAGAACCTGAGCTTCGACATCGCCGAGGGAGAGATGGTGTATCTCACCGGACACTCGGGCGCGGGCAAGAGCACGCTACTCAAACTCATCGCCGTCATCGAGCGACCGAGCAGTGGCAGTGTGCTGGTCAAAGGACAGAACATCCGCTCCATCAAGCCTGCCGCCATCCCGCACCTGCGTCGCAACATCGGGCTCATCTTTCAAGATCACAAACTGCTGTTCGACCGCAACGCTTTCGACAACGTGATGCTGCCGCTACAGATCTGCGGCTTCGATCACCGCGAAAGCGCGAAGCGAGTACGTGCCGCGCTGGACAAGGTGGGACTGCTCGAGCGCGAAAAAGCCAACCCCATCGCGCTCTCCGGCGGCGAGCAACAGCGGCTGTGCATCGCGCGCGCGATCGTCAATCGCCCCACCATATTGCTGGCGGACGAACCCACCGGCAACCTCGATAGCGAGTACTCGAACGAGATCATGAACATCTTCAAATCATTTCATCAGGTCGGCGTCACGCTCCTCATCTCCACCCATGACGAAAGCGTGTTGAAGAAATTCCCTGCGCGCGCCTTGCATCTGCACAAAGGGGAGTTACAGACATGAAGACGCTACTCGAACATTGGCGCGTGTTGCGCTTCACCTTGCAACGCCTGCTACTCACCCCCAACGCGACGCTGCTCAATATCCTCATCATCGGCATCGCGCTCAGCCTGCCGGTCGGCGGTTATGTGCTGCTGAAGAGTGTGCAGACACTGGGCACTCAGATCGCGGGTACACCGCAGATCAGCGTATTCCTTGCTGCGGGTACCAGCGCTGTTGAGATCGAACGTATCGGTGACAAACTCAAACAGCACCCCGGCATCAAACGCATCGAGTTCGTATCGCGCGAAGTGGCCTTGAAGAAGTTGCAACAGAGCACCGGCTTGGCCGACGTGATCGGCGGCTTGTCGCAGAACCCGTTGCCGGATGCGTACATCATCTATCCCAAGGAAAGCAATGTGAAGACGCTGGAGGCGTTGCGCGATGAACTAAAGACATGGCAACGTTTCGAGCATGTACAGCTCGACTCGGCGTGGATACATAAACTGGAAGCCCTGCTGGATTTCGGACGCATGGCGGTCGGCATCCTCGCCGCGCTGTTGAGTTTCGCCCTCATCGCCATCACCTTCAACACCATCCGCCTGCAGATCCTCACGCGACGGGAAGAGATCGAAGTGGCGAAACTCATCGGCGCGACCGATGCCTTCATCCGCCGCCCCTTCCTCTATTTCGGCCTCACGCAAGGACTATTGGGTGGTGTCGCGGCATGGCTGCTGGTGGCGGGCAGCCTGCAACTGCTCAACCATCAGGTCGGCAACCTGACGCAACTCTATGCCAGCAATTTCAGCCTGCAACACCTCTCGCTGGCTGACAGCGTGACGCTACTGGGGTTCTCGGCTTATCTGGGATGGTTGGGAGCGTGGTTCTCGGTATCGCAACACCTGTGGCAGATCGAGCCGCGTTGAACGGCCAGCTAATTGATTCAAACTCTCGCTTCTCTGACGCAAAACCATGCCCCTGGGTGGATGCGCCCTTCGGCCAAGCCATCGACCCACGCCCTCTTGGCCAATTGGTTCTCCCACTGGATGGGCTGCAAACCAGTCGATTCATCGTCACCGAGGTCTAGGGAGATATCGTCAATCTTCCATCCGGTTCCGTTCTGTTCCATGACGCCAAACTGGTCGCGATCTATCCAAGCCCCGCAACAGTCCTTACGACGCCTGCTGGGATCCACTCCGGGAACGATCGCGCCCTTGTTCCCAGACGGCATCGATCACTTCCGCATCATAGTAGTCGCAATGCATCATATTGAAGTCCCCATAGTTATTCCAGTTTCTCTGGAGCAATCTAATGGATGCACCTCATGACCGCCATCAGCCCATCCCTGAAGACGACTCAGGGATAATACCTATTGCAGCAAATCCGACTAGCCTAGCGTCCTGCCACCATCATATTCTCGATCAGTACCGAGCCGCATTGGCGAGAGCCCTGCACCAGCACGTCATTGCCGACGGCGGCGATGTGTTGGTACATGTCCTTGAGGTTGCCCGCGATGGTGATCTCTTCCACCGGATATTGGATCTCGCCGTGCTCAATCCAGAAGCCTGCCGCACCGCGCGAATAATCACCGGTGACAGGATTGACGCCGTGGCCGAGCAACTCGGTGACGAGCAAGCCACGCTGCATCTTGCGCAGCAGTCCGTTGAAATCCAATTCGCCCGGTTGGATGATGAGGTTATGCGTGCCACCTGCGTTGCCCGTGGTCTGCATGCCGAGTTTGCGTGCGGAGTAACTGCCGAGGAAATAACCGCGTAGCACACCATCCTCGACGATGGCTCGGCGACGCGTGCGTACGCCTTCGTCGTCGAAGGCGCTGCTCGCCAATCCACGCCGGATGTCCGGCACGTCGTCAATGCGGATGTTCTTGGAGAAGACGGGTTTGTCCAATTGATCGAGCAGGAAGGAGGATTTGCGGTACAGACTGCCGCCGCTCACGGCACCAACGAAGTGTCCGAACAACCCACCCGCGATAGGCGCCTCGAACAGCACCGGACATTGCATGGTATCGAGCTTGCGCGCTTTAAGGCGGCGCACGGTGCGCTCGGCGGCGATGCGACCGATCTCCTCCACCTTCAGAATCTCACGCGCATCGCGTGCCGAGCCGTACCAATAATCGCGCTGCATGCCGTCGCCTTTGCCCGCCAACACGGAGCAACTCACGCTGTGGCGCGAGCTGGGATAACCGCCGATAAAACCGAGACTATTGGCCTGTATGAAGCACCCTTCGTTGATATTGACGGTCGCCCCCTCGGAGTTGTTGATGCGCTTGTCGGTACGGAACGCAGCCTGTTCGCATTCGCTTGCCAGGGCGATGGCCTGCTCGACATCAAGCTTCCACGGGTGATACAGATCGAGGTCGGGGAATTCGGTCGCGAGCTGGTCGGCATCCGGCAATCCTGCGCAGTCGTCTTCGGCGGTGTAACGCGCGATATTGAGCGCGGCATCCACCGTATCCTGTACCGCTTTCCTAGAGAAATCCGAGGTGCTGGCATTGCCGCGTCGTTGGCCGAGATACACGCTGACGCTCATGCCTTTGTCGCGGTTGTATTCGATGGTCTCGACCGCCCCCTGGCGCACGGTCACGGTCTGACCAAAGCCTTCCGACACTTCGGTGGCACAGGCGGAAGCGCCTTGTTTACGGGCATAAGAAACGATGTCGGCGGCGAGTTGTTGCAGAGTGTCGGCGGGGCGTGCGACGTTTGAAACTTTTGAATTCATAAAATATTTGAGCGGCTGGTTCGTCGGGAGGCGCTATCATAGCAACATCCGCTGAACCTTACCGCCCTCATGAACACACGCAATCAACACCATAACGACGAGCTGGAAGAAGAGCTTCCTCCCAGCAAGACCAAAATCAAGAAACAGATGCTCGAACTGCAAGACCTCGGCAAGACATTGACCGAGCTCTCCAAAGAGAAGCTGCGCGAGTTGGATCTGGAAGAGGGTTTGCTTGAGGCCATTCTGGAATATAAGCGCATGACCAAGTTCGGTGCCCTGAATCGTCAGTTGCAATACATCGGCCGCCTCATGCGCGATGTGGAACCGGAGCCCATCCAAGCCAAACTCGATGCGTGGAACGGTGTATCACGGCAACACACGGCATGGTTGCATCAAGTTGAAAACTGGCGTGACCGCCTGCTGGAACAGCCGGATGCGCTCACTGAACTGCTGGCGGCATACCCCGACGCGGATGCACAGCACTTGCGCACGCTGATCCGCAACGCACAAAAAGAAAAGGAGGCTTTGAAGCCTCCTAAGAGTTATCGCGAACTATTTCAGGTATTGCGCGAAGTCATTCCCGAACCTAATTAAGCCAAGCTGCAAGAGCGGAGTCTTCGCTGGCTCTTCCCGCATCGCGATGAAGTGAGCCAAATGAATCGGTTCACGCCGCCTTGATCATGTGCGGGTGTTTCTCCGCGACCATCTGATCCAAAGTCTGCATCACGCGCAGACTGGCTTCTTCGGCGGCATTCATGGCGTTATATATCTTGTCTTGCAGCGCCACGTCACGCTCCCATTTCTGATCCATCAATGCCAGCGCAGCGTGCACAGAGGCGTGCACCTTGCTGTGCGGTTCGACTAGGCTCTTGAACGCAGTGGTGTTGCCAAATATGGTCTTGCCTTCACCTTCATACCATTTGCCGAGACGGCAGCTATGGTGATCGACGCCCACCGCTTTTCTGAAATCATCATTCTCCAGATCATTGATGAGGACATAGCCGCGCTGTTTGTAAACCACGTGATCCACTTTCACCAGTGACGCGAAACTGAGATCTTGCGCATAGCGTGCATTGTCCAAGGTCGTCACAGCAGACTCGTAGAACTGTCCGAACTTATGCTCCAGTCGTCCGATGACGCCTTGCGAGGAATTGGCGATCTCGCGCATCTCTTCGGAGTCCGTCAACATCTTGGAGGCCTCCCCCTGCAACATCTGCATGATGCGTCCGATGGACTCGGAAGCGTTCTTGGTGTTTTCGGCCAGCTTGCGCACTTCATCCGCCACCACCGCAAACCCGCGACCTGCCTCACCTGCACGCGCCGCCTCGATGGCCGCATTCAACGCCAACAGGTTGGTCTGGTCGGCGATGGAGTTGATCAAGCCGACGGCTTTGTTGATCTCTGAACTGCGCGCGTTCAACTCGGTGATCGAAGCATTGGCATGGTTGACCCGCTCGACGATACCGGACAGGCGCTTCACCACATCACTCACGGATTCACGGCTCTCCTCGGCATCTTCACGTGTGCGCTCGGATAGCTTGGCCAGTTGTTCCATGTTGTCGGTGATGACACGCAAGTCTTGCTGATTCGACACGAGGTTTTTCAACAGATTGGTGGTATTGAGCTCATGCGCGCGCGACAGCATCTGCGAACGCATGGCGGTCAACTTCTGACCAGCCATCCCTTCCAGCAGGATGTTCTGATTCGCCAACCCCTTCTTATAACCGCCGTGCATGCCACCGTTCACCGCTTCACGATAGAAATGGCCGTCCAAATTCGCGCGGAAGCTGGTCTCCTGCTCACGGAAGAAGGCACCGAGTTGATCCAACATGTCATTCACGCTCCAGCACAATAAGCTGATCTCATCCTTCGCATCGAATATGCCGGTCACGCGGTGATTGAATTTCCCCTGAGCGACTTCGTCCACCACTCCTTTCAATTTATCTAGAGGCGCCAGCCATTGTTTGACCAGCCATTGCCCCCATGCCGATACCGCGATGCTGATTAGCAGGAAGATGGCAACCAGCGTATCTACCCCGTGCAATGCAAAGACGGTCAAGATGGTCACCAGCATGACAAAGGAGAACGACCACAGAAGCGCGGAGAATTTAAATCGCAAGGACGAGCTCTTCATAGCTGAGACCTTTCTCTTTCAATAGATCAACGAGTATCTTGGTAGAAGCGGCGATGGCACCCGACGGACCGGCCTTCTTTTCCGCCTCCAGCATCACGGCATACAGGGCGCCGGCCGTTTGCACGCCGCTCAGTTTCGGTTTGCGCCGCACAGAAAAATAACCGGTCACGTTGCCGCCGGAGTCAAAGGTCGGCGTCACGTTGGTGAACACCCAATAGAAGCTGCCATCCTTGGCCATGTTCTTCACATAGGCAAAGCATTCTTCGCGCGCTTGGATCTTGTCCCACAGTAGTTGGAACACGGCGCGCGGCATGTCTGGATGACGGATGATGTTATGTTGTGTCCCGAGCAGTTCGGCTTCGCTATAACCGGAAAACTCAATGAAGATGCGGTTGCCGTAGGTGATACGTCCCTTCAGGTCGGTCATGGAGACGATAAAATCGTCCTCACGCATCACCCTTTCAACTGAAGTCGGTATGATCTGTCTTTTCATTTATCCCCCAAACTCTGCTATTTTTATATGTATCTAAGGACTCTATCGGCAAGTATTCGGACTACCTTAGCCTGTATCCTAATCCAAGCACCTGTCCATCCATAAGCTCGATCAAACATAGAAAATGACCGCTATTCTCCCCCATGTCACGCTACAAACCGGCAACGAACCTCGATACAGTATCATCTGGCTGCATGGCTTGGGCGCCGATGGTGAAGACTTCGTCCCCATTGCGGAAGAACTGAATCTCCCGGTTGCCGTACGCTACATCTTCCCGCATGCCCCGATGCGCCCGGTAACCATCAACGGCGGCTATGTGATGCGCGCTTGGTATGACATCTTAGCCGGAGCCGCTTCCGCCGATATCGCAGCCAATATCGGCAGACAGGAAGACGTTGCGGGCATCCGCGCTTCGCAGACCGAGATCGAAAAACTGATCTCCCAAGAAAAACAACGCGGCATCGCGCCGCACCACATCTTTCTCGCCGGATTTTCGCAAGGTGGAGCGGTCGCCTTGCACTGCGGGTTGCGCCATGCTGAACAACTAGGCGGGATATTAGGGCTCTCGACTTACCTGCCTCTCATGCGTAACCTTGAAGCAGAAGGAAGTAGCACTAACAAAGACACTCCCATCCTCATGCTGCATGGGCAGGCCGACCCGGTGATTCCCTATGCTTTCGGGCGCGCTTCTGCGGATGAGTTATTACGGCAGGGCTATGTATTAGAGTGGCACAAATATGACATGCCACATTCGGTGTGCCCGGAGGAGATTCGCGATATCCGACAGTGGCTGGTGCAACACATGCACGACTGATTTGTCACTCAGTCGTGCGATCTTGTTCCATGCGGCGATAGCGCGCAAGGTCATAGTCATCGCCACTCTCAACCAAGGCCAGCGGCAACAACAAGTAGCTTTTCCCCGCCAACTCCATGTTCAAACTATGGTTGGTTGAAAAAGTGTCAGGGCGCATGAGTAGCCATGCTTCGCCACTGGTATCGGTCGGGCGGTTCAGATACAGAGCCACTTGCGCCTCGCCGTCGGCGGCGTGGATGCGGTCGGTCAGCGACACGCCCACGATCTGCGTGCTCAGCACCTCGACACCGATGTGCAGGTTGTTCTTTTCATCGCGGCTCAAGCGACGCACGATACCCGCGCCCCAGTTCTGCACATTCTCCGGTTTGCTACCGACCAGTGAACCGATCTTGATGCCATCCGCGCGACTGATTGGAACAACGCTGCGGAAACCTGTCGCGCTGATGTCCTCTACGTCCCACGTCCCCCCCCCGGTATCTTGACTGAAATTCAGCCCCACATCGGTCTGCTCCAGCATCTTGAAAAAACCGTTGGCCACTTTCAGATTCACGTTGATCTTACGGCGCGGATTGCGGCGCGTAGGCAGTGGCTGGGTCAAGCCTTCGACCAAGCGACGTGCGGTATCACGCACCGAGTCGGCATCATAGCTCGCACTATAAAAATTGACCCCATCTGGAACGATGCCCTTCTCCAGCGTCTTGATCAGTCCGCTCAAGAGATTCAGCGCTTCGTCCACAACGAGAAAACGCAAAGCCGGATGCACCGTGGAATCGCTGGTCACACGCATCGGTGGCGTAGGCTGTGAAAGATCGAATGCGAACAAGCCGCTCCCGTTATATTTCAACTCCACCACCAACCCTTGCCCCGCAAACGCGATCAGGCGTTCGGTGATATGTTCCTGCAACGGACTGAGCACCCCTGCGCTCACCCCATACCAAGTCAACAGGATCGCGAACTCCCGTTGCACCGATGTCGCCCCAGGAACGGGGGTATACATCACCACGTTATTGTTCTGATAGCCATGCGTTTCGGCATGGCCATAGAAATCAGCCAGATGATTCCACAGCACCGGATCGACCAATGCGTAGCGCGCAACGGATAACTTCAAGCGCCCGGAAAGCGCAGTGATGCCGCGCGCACCCAGCAAAGCTCTCTCGGATTTGATACTGGAAGCACCGCGCGCCCCCTTGCGATAGCGCATCAGGACATCGTGATAGGCAGCTTCAGTGTGAGTGAAATAGCTATTTAGCAACGTCCACAGACGGTTTTCTTGAAACTTGGAGAGTGGCTGCACTGAAAAATAATCGCGCAGCAACTTATGCAGATGCGGTTGCGCAGCCTCATCGAACATACGTAACACCGCGAATTCATGATCCAGACGAAAATCATCCGCTTGTTCGACAATGGACTCGATCCAACCCGTCAGGTCTTGCAGTGCATTCAGCGCATCGTTCTTCGGTATCTCTTCCAACACCTGCTGTGCCGACTTGATGTCGGCCAAAGGATGATCCGACTTCTTGCCAAATATGCCCAACATCACGCCTCCTAGCGTTCGCACAACCACGTATGAGGCGTAATATAAGCACAAATCGGTCTACGTGACCATATGTTGAAGCTGCTAGCCCTTGCTTGTATACCGCCAATGATCCCGCTGTTACGCCACGAAATCGCATTCCCACCTGTCACGCACGCATTGCGCTCCCCCAATGGATTGCTCGCAGCGGGAGGCGACCTGTCTGCCGCACGGGTGCTGGAAGCCTATCGTCAAGGCATCTTTCCTTGGTTCAGCGAAGGCGAACCTATCCTATGGTGGAGCCCGGATCCGCGCATGGTGTTGTTCCCCAGCGAATTCAAAATCTCACATTCCTTGCGCAAAACTTTGCGTAACGGACACTACGAAGTGCGTACCGATTCGGCATTTGAACAGGTGATGCGTGCCTGCGCCGCACCGAGAGAGGGAGCCAGCGGCACCTGGATACTGGAAGAGATGATCCAAGCGTATTGTGAACTTCATCGCATGGGCTATGCGCATTCGGTAGAAATCTGGATGCCAAAAAAATCAAATCAATTTCAAATCGAAGGTGAGACAAGGCGGCAAGGAGCGAACGACGAAGACAGTGCAAGTAGCACGGCAAGGAGTACGCGAGGAAGCCAACACAGTATCACCGATGAGTTGGAATTGGTCGGAGGGCTTTACGGAATGGCGCTGGGCCGGATGTTCTACGGCGAATCCATGTTCAGCCGCAAGACCGATGCCTCCAAGATTGCGCTGGCTCATCTGTGTGCGCAACTCAGCCGATGGAACTTCGGTATGATCGATTGCCAGATGAACACACCGCATCTCAGCTCACTCGGCGCACGCGAGATCCCGCGCAGCGAATTCATCATGCGCTTAAAAGAATTGATACACTGTCCACCCGTGACGGATTTTTGTTTCGATGCCGATTTGTTCATATGAGCTTACTCAACGACATTCCGCTTTCTTCGCTCCAGCTCTATCTGACTGCGCCCTATCCATGCAGTTATCTGCCCGACTTGGAAGCGCGCTCACAGGTCGCCACCCCCAGTTTTCTGATCACATCGACGGTATATTCCGAATTGGTGCGCCAAGGCTTTCGTCGCAGTGGCACGTTCACCTACCGCCCGCGGTGCGATGCCTGCCGTCAATGTGTGGCGGTGCGCGTGCTGATCAAGGATTTCCAAGCGACGCGCTCACAACGTCGCAGTTGGAAACAACACAATGCGCTGACTGTCTCCTTGCATGCGCTGCAAGATAAGCCGGAATATTTCGAACTGTATCGCCGTTATCAAGAAGCGCGGCACCGTGACGGCGGCATGGATGACGACGACCCAGAACAATACCGCAACTTCCTGCTGCAAAGCCATGTCGATACCTTGCTGGTGGAATTCCGCGAAGGTGAAGTGTTACGCATGGTGAGTGTGGTGGATGTGCTCGCGGACGGGCTGTCTGCGGTGTATACCTTTTACGATCCCGATGTGGCACATAGCAGTTATGGCACGTTCAATGTGTTGTGGCAGATCGAGTTGTGCCGCAAGCTGCAACTACCTTACCTCTATCTCGGCTACTGGATAGCCGGTAGCCGCAAAATGGCCTACAAAGCCAACTTCCAACCCCTGCAAGGCTTGCAGGACGGCACATGGCAATCGGTCTTAGCCAAGGAGGGCATATGAGAAATCGCCTCATCACTTTCATCTTGGCATTGCTATTGTTACCCCCGCTGGCACTGACGCTGTCGGCACAGGAATGGATCGCACCACTCCCCATGGCAGGCTCGGTGTGGTTACCCGCCTTATTCAGTGCTCTCGCGGTGTTCGCTTTCGGCATGCTGCTGGACGCCCTCACCTTCCGACGCACCCGTCACAGCCTGTCGCGTTCGCAGTTGAGTTATCTGTTATGGAACAGTGTGGCAGGAGCGGTCATGGGCATGTTGCTCGCCTATCTGAATCTGTTTGCGGCAACCTGGGCCACGGCGGCAAGCTCAGTGATACAGGCACTGCTGATCGCCGCCCTCTGTGGCAGCGTATTGCTGCCCGCCGTATCGATCACCCGTTTGTGGCTGGCCGGTTTGATGCAGTTGAGCACGCGCAGATTCGCACTCCCTACTTTGTCCGCAGAACCCACCGCAAAACTTCTGCTCCTGCTCACCCTGATCGGTCTGCTGGCTGGGACGGTTTGGGTCGATCATTTGTTCTGGCTGTTCTGGCTATCTCCGCTCACACTGCTCGTCGCGCTGCAATTGCTATGGCATGAGAGCACCGTATTCTCTGGCTTGCCGCAAGGCGACTGGAGTCGTGTGTTGCTGGGGGCGCTCTCCGGCATCCTCGTCGGGGGTATCGCATTGGCGACCTACCGCGTGAGCGGGGGTGGCCTCTATCTTGCAATCTCCACATGGCAACTGATTCTCGGCTTGGCCGTGTTCGGCGTGTTGTGTTTACAGATCAGCGATGTTGTCGCCGAGAACTGGCGCGGCAAAAAACGCGCAGAGGTGTTCAAGAAAAAACCGTTCCCCATCCCTATCGTCACTAAGAAAGACTAGTCGATGTTCCAATTCTTACGCCCTGCCTTGTTCGCACTCGACCCCGAATTCGCACACCATCTCACGCTCGATGCACTGCATACCGCCTACTGCGCGGGGACGTTGCCGCTGATCCTCAAACGTCCAGCGGATGACCCGCGCGAGGTGATGGGGCTGACCTTTCCCAATCCGGTCGGGCTGGCTGCCGGACTCGACAAGAACGGCGCCTACATCGACGCCCTTGCCGCGCTTGGTTTCGGTTTCATCGAGATCGGCACGGTCACACCACGTGCGCAACCGGGCAATCCCAAGCCACGCCTGTTCCGTCTGCCGCAAGCGCAGGCCATCATCAACCGTATGGGTTTCAACAACGGTGGCGTAGATGCACTGATCGAGAACGTCAAGCGTGCCAAATACACTGGCATCCTCGGCATCAACATCGGCAAGAACGCCGACACGCCGATCGAAAAGGCGGCAGACGATTACCTCATCGGATTGCGCAAGGTGTACCCGTATGCCAGCTATGTCACCATCAACATCTCATCGCCCAACACCAAAAATCTGCGCCAATTGCAAGGGGGCGATGAACTGGATGCCTTGCTTGCACAACTGAAAGCGGAACAGGAAAAACTTGCACAGCAACACGGCAAATATGTGCCGCTGGCCGTCAAGATCGCCCCCGACCTTGACGCGGATCAAATCAAACAGATCGCCGCGCTACTCATCAAACACCGCATCGACGGCGTGATCGCCACCAACACCACCTTGTCGCGCGAAGGTGTAGAAGGATTGCAGCACGGCAACGAGACAGGCGGCTTGAGCGGCTTGCCCGTGCGCGACAAATCCACCGCCGTCATCCGTCAACTCGCCGCCGAACTAAACGGCACCCTGCCCATCATCGGCGTGGGCGGTATTCTCAAAGGTGAAGATGCACTGGAGAAGATGCAGGCCGGTGCGGCACTGGTGCAGGTGTACAGCGGCATGATCTATCGCGGCTGGGATCTGATAGCGGAATGCGCGATAGCAATCAGGCAGGCTCAATAATCATCGAGGTCTCGCGAATGGCTGCTATTGAGCGGTGTAATATCAGAACTGTACTTCGCAAACCGGCCATTAGCAGACTTTTGAGGTTGCCATCCGTTCCGATTAGTGCCACGATGAACGAAAGAAAACATCCTTCATAAGTAATGCGGGTTGCTCAAAATGGGACAAGAGGATCTCACCTTCATCGCTCTCTACAACTACACCAAGGCTTTGGCAGTTGCTCTGGGGCATCGTGATCTTTTGACTCGTCTTCATTCAGATCGCGTGTCTGGTCTTGCCGGGGAAATGGCGGTAGTTTTTGGGATGGCCGAGAAAGATTTAGCCATTCTTAAAATAGCTGCTTTGTTTCACGATATTGGCAAGATTGGAATTCCTGACGCTATTCTTCTAAAGCCGTCGAAACATAACGCTGCTGAATGGGAAATAATGAAAGAACACTCAGCGATTGGTGAAAATATCTTGTCAGCGGTCGAAATCGAAAACTCGTCTCGTGCTTCTAAGGTAGTTCGGCACCACCATGAGCACTACAATGGTCAAGGTTATCCTGACAACCTAACTGGGGAAGATATTCCAATTTGTTCACGCATTATTTCAATCGCCGATAGTTACGATGCAATGGCTGTAACACGGTCATACCATAGAGCAAGAACGCATTCGGAAATCATGTCTATCCTGGAGTCTGAAACGGGTGTAAAACACGACCCGAACCTGATGCCGATCTTTTGCAGAATCATCGAATCTAGCAAATTCAAGGCCGCCTCAATTTAGTTCTTTAGATACCGAAAAGTTTGGTGAACGACTGTTATAGGGAAATCGGAATGTCTCAGAAGGGTTAATTTCTGCCGGTTGCCAACGTCCGCTTCAGGGCAATTTAATCGGGCGTTTCAATCAACCGCCAGCCGGTAACCCACTCCAACTTCAGTGAGCAGAAAACGCGGCCGCGTCGAGTCTTTCTCCAGTTTGTGGCGCAAAGCGCCCATGTAGATGCGCAGGTAATGCGCGCGCTCCACATAGTTCGGCCCCCACACTTCCTTGAGTAGCAACTGGTGCGTCAGCACCTTGCCCGCGTGCTTGACCAACACGGTAAGCAACCTGTACTCGATCGGAGTGAGATGAACTTCCGCACCGCTGACGGTAACCTTGCGATGGATCATATCCACCAGTAGTTCGCCCACCGAAAAAACACCTTCATTCTCTCCCCCCGCAGTGGAAGACACATGGCGCAATGCCACACGTATCCGCGCCAGTAATTCGCCCGCGCCGAAAGGCTTGACCAGATAATCATCCGCTCCCGCATCTAGCGCGGAGATCTTGTCGCTTTCCTGCGCACGCGCGGACAGGATGATGATAGGAACAGACGACCACGCGCGTATTCCTTTGACCACATCCACACCATCCATATCGGGCAGACCGAGATCGAGAATAATCAAGTCTGGCTTGCGCATCGCCGCTTCGTTCAGTCCCTGCTTACCGTTTTCTGCCTCGAACACCTGATAACCTTCCGAGCACAACATGGTGCGCAGGAAGCGACGTATCTGCGCTTCATCTTCGACGACGATGATGGTGGCATTGCTCATCGGTGCGTCATTCCGGCGCAGGCCGGAATCCAGAGGATTAAATATATCCCGCAAAGCGGGACAACCTTGCGGCTTTGTCCGCTACGCGGGATGTTTGTTCTTGCTGGATTCCGGCCTGCGCCGGAATGACGGTCTAATAAACTCATGCTTGAGCAGCCTCTTCCTGCTCGATTAGCGGCGGCTCGCTCAGCGGCAACGTGAAATGGAATGCGGCTCCGCCGGAAAATAAATTGTCCACCCAGATGCGTCCGCCATGCACCTCCACGATGGAGCGGCAAATAGACAATCCCAACCCGGCGCCGCCCTGATTGCCCTCGCTGGCGATACGGTGGAATTTTTCGAAGATACGTTTTTCTTCCCCTGCCGGAATTCCCGCCCCCCGATCCGAGACAGTCACCACCAACTCTCCCTGTTCGGTTGCGGCGGAGATTTCGATGGGCGTTCCGGGCGGGGTGTACTTCACCGCATTTTCCAGCAGGTTCGCAAACACGCGCTCGATCAGCAGACTGTCGATCTCGACCAAAGGTAAATCGTGCGGCAGCTTGACGCTTACCGGATGATTGGTCATGCGTGCGGATAGCCCGGCCAACGCGCCGCCGACCACTTCTTCCAGCGGTTGCCATTGCCGGTTCAGCACAACTGCCCCCGCCTGTAGCCGCGCCATGTCCAGCAGATTGTTCGCGAGCCCGGCCATGCGCGTCGCCTCGTCATAGATAGCCTGACTAAGTTCATGCCGCGCATGTCCATCAAGTCTGTCGTCATCCCTCACCAAGCTGCTCGATGCGCCGACAATCGCCGCCAGCGGTGTGCGCAAGTCATGCGAGATCGCTGACAACAGCGAGTTACGCAACTGTTCCGTTTCCATCTTGAGCTGTGCAGTGTGCGCTTCCGCCGCCAGCCGCACGCGCTCTAGCGCCAGCGCGATCTGGCTGACGAATGTTTCCAGCAGGCGCTGTTGCTCGGGCAGCGCAATGCGTGCGGGATTGAGCGGCAGCAAAGCCAGCACGCCGATCATGCCGGAAGCGGCTTTCAGCGGCAGGTATACCACATCGCCACCGGGCAAAGTGTCCGTGCCCTGTCCTGCCATCTGCCCGTGGTCGTATACCCACTGTGCCACGCTCAGGTCGCTGCCGTGGCAGGATTGCGCCGTTCCCTCTCCTTGAGGATAAACGACGCGTCCAGTTTTATCCGGCAACAGTATGACCGCCTGCGCCTCGAACACTTCCGCCACATGCTTGACCGCAACACGCAGGATATTGTCTTCGCCGCGCGTCACCGCCAGCTCGCGGCTCATGGCATACAGCGAAGCCGTGCGGCGTTCGCGGTGACCAGCGATCTTGGCCTGATGCTGGATACGCACTGTCATGCTGCTGATGACCAGCCCGACCAGCAGCATGACCGCAAAGGTGATCAGATACTGGGTATCCGAAACGGCAAAGCTGAAGCGCGGCGGCACAAAAAAGAAATCGAACAGCACCACGCTTAAGAACGAGCTCAACACCGACGGACCGCGCCCGTAGCGCGCAGCGACCACCACCACCCCCATCAGGTAAACCATGATCAGGTTAGCCAGATCGACATGCTCATAGATAAACCAAGCGATGGCAGTGCAGATGGCCGTTGCAGTTACCGCCCACAGATAGGCGGTCTGCCACATGAAGAGCGGATGAGGTTCTTCAGCAGCAAGTCCGAGATACAAACGACTGCGCGAAAAATACGGATGCTGCCCGGTCTGCGAGAGGAAATCGGGCTCTCGGCCCACGACATGGATGTCGATGTCGCGGGCTTGGCGCACGATGGTATCGACCAGCGATCCGAACAGCCGTAGTTTCCAGCCGGAAAGCGTTGGCTTACCCAATACGATGCGGGAAACGTTGCGTGTGCGCGCATAGGAAATCACCTCTTCAGCCAATCTGTCGCCGCCGAGCGTGACTGTCTCCGCACCCAATTCCTCAGCCAACTTCAATGTGCGTAGAACCGCATCGCGCTGCTCTCTAGATAGGCGCTGCAACTTCGCGGTCTCGACATACATCACGATCCACTCCGCCTTCAGCGACTGCGCCAAACGGAACGATGCGCGCACTAGGTTTTCCGTATTGCCGCCCGGCCCGATGCAAACCAGTATCCGCTCTTTGACCTGCCATACATCATGGATGGCGTGATCTTCGCGGTAGTCACGCATCTGCGCATCCACCCGATCCGCCGTGCGCCGCAACGCCAGTTCGCGCAACGCGATCAGGTTGCCCTTACGGAAGAAGTTCTGCGCCGCGCGTTCCGCCTGCTGCGGCAGATAGACTTTGCCTTCTTTCAGCCGCTGCAACAGTTCGTCCGGCGGCAAATCGATCAACTCGATCTCGTCGGCTCCTTCCAGCACCGAGTCGGGTACGGTCTCCCACACCGGGATGCCGGTGATCTGCGAGATCACATCGTTGAGGCTTTCGATATGCTGAACATTCACTGCGGTATAGACATCGATACCGGCTTCCAGCAGCTCTTCCACGTCCTGCCAGCGCTTAGGATGGCGCGAGCCTGGTGCATTGCTATGCGCCAGCTCATCTACCAGCATCAGTGCAGGATGGCGCCGGAGAGCCGCATCCAGATCGAATTCTTGCAACTGCGTATCGCGGTATGGCACCAGACGTGGGGGCAAGACTTCCAGTCCTTCCAGCAACTTCTCCGTTTCGGCACGCTTGTGCGTTTCCACATAGCCCGCCACCACATCCAAGCCTTCGGCGCGGCGCTCATGTGCGGCCAGCAACATGCCGAAAGTCTTGCCGACACCGGCGGAAGCGCCGAAGAAAATCTTCAACTGGCCACGGCGGCGCTTGGCTTCGGCCAGCTGAACCTTTTCCAGCAGTGCATCGGGATCGGGACGTTGCTCGTTCATGGTTTCGGACTACGTTGCCACGCCGTACCGACCATGGACAAACGTGCGCGCAAACTTCTCTGATCATCGGACAGCACATCCATCACATCGGATAGTTGCTTTGATTTAAGAATCGCAAACAACATGAACAACGTCGTCAGCACCACCGCCGAGAAAAAATAGGCCAGCCGCACCATGATCGGAGACTCGGCCTCAGCAATGAGGTTGGTGCCGAGCAAACCGGTCGTCACCGCTCCCACCATGCTGAACGTCGTCACCACAGTGAGACGCACGATGGTGGTGGATTGCTGGCGTTGCGCATTGCTATCGAGGTATTGACTCATATCCTTAAGCTCATCCTTCACTTCCTGATACAGGGCATCGTTACCCAGATGCAAACTAGACAATCGATATAGCGCTTGCACGTGGGGCCGCTCGGATAGTTCATGGAACCAGTAGCGATGGGTAAAGCGCAGGAACGCCTCGAACCCCGCATAAATCCTGCGCCGAAAAAGGCCGATGGATTGGGTCACGCGGATATCCAGATCATGCACCGCATCCACCATGCGGTCAGAGAACACCAACAGCGACGCACGATGAAAATGCGCGATCATGAACAACAACACATATTGGTGTCTGAATTGCGCCAATATCCCGCGCGTCTGGTCATGGAAATATTCTGCTTTCGCATCACCAACCACGATGAACGCGCGCCCAGTGCAGATGAAACGCGTATTGGGCCCCGCCTCGCTATCGGTCCAAAAGCGGTCGTAGCAGTAACGCGATTCGAACTCAGACACATCGGAATCACGTGTCGGTAACGCCTCATCCGGGTGCAGCGTCGCCACCAAACCGAGGCGCAACCAATTCTCCCGATCCATGCTGCGCGGTTCATCCACTGCCAAAAACGCCATCAATGGCATGCGGTGATATTCGATCTGGCGGTATCGCAGAAAACCCTTCTCGTCCGAAGGATCCAATACCAAGGGACGCAACAAAAAATCCCAGTGCGCGGATATCCCGGGCGAGCGATGCTTACTGGTGTAGGCGAGAAATTTTTCTTGATTGTCGGAATCGGATGTCGCAAGCACAGAACCATCTTTAGCCAGCCACTCAGCTCGATAGGCATTGTGCTTGCCATGCCCGTCCCTATCCCAACCTGTCGGGTAAGTACGGCCAAAACGGTAGAGTAGATCGCAGACCACTTTGTAGGGCAAATCGTTTGCAGACAATTCCAATTTAAGGAAGGCAACGTTGATGTCATCAAAGAACCAGAGTTCGATATGTTCGACTGCCAAAGTGACAGGTGCGTCACCCTCGCGCAACACCAGACGCAAAGCCGCAACATCGTGCCGCCGGAAAATCTTGATCGCGGAACCGCCGGGTAGGTCATCGGCATCATGCGACAGACTGCTCCGGCTTTCACCGTAGATGAAACGCTGAACATGGGGCAGGAAGGCGACAAACTCCTTGTAGTGTCTTTCCTCAAAATCGGGAGAACCCGCCTGAAACCTGTCGTCCAGCCTATCCCACAGATTATCTTCGCCGCACTGCTCCAATAATTCCCAAGGGGCATTCCCGGCATTCGCCGATGGCATCAGTTGCACCGGCCAAAAAAGCACCTCGCGGAAATGGCGGACGGTATGTTCTGCAACTTTAAAACTCATCGGGGCTCCCTCATACATTTTTAATTATTTATTTCCACTTCCTTTGTGATTCTCTCCCTTCTGAACGCGCTTAGGCAACCTGATAACGATATACGCCAATCCGAGAGGAAGCATGATGGCGAGAATGGCAAGCAAGGGTTCCAACATGTATCCGCCCATTAATGCGCTATTCATCTCACTGCATCCAGTGCCAGATTGAGTTCCAGCACATTCACGCGGGGTTCGCCCAGAATGCCGAACTGACGTCCTTCCGTATGTTCTGCCACCAACTTACGCACGGCATCGGTGGAGAGGTTGCGTACCCTCGCCACGCGGGCAAGCTGGTACTCGGCAGCCGCCGGGCTGATGTGCGGATCGAGTCCGCTGGCGGAGGCAGTAACGAGATCGACCGGCACCGGCTGCGTATTGCCGGGATCGGCATCGCGCAAGGCTTGCACTCTGCCTTTCACCGCATCCATCAAGGCCGGGTTGGTCGGCCCCAGATTCGAGCCACTAGAGGCGGAGGCATTATTGGGTACCGGTCCGGTCGCCGAAGGACGTCCCCAGAAATACTTGGGGTCGGAGAACGATTGCCCGATCAGGCTAGAGCCTACCGGCTTGCCGTCCTTTACGATCAAACTGCCGTTGGCTTTGCCGGATAGGGTCACCTGCGAGATGCCAGTCACCAGCAAGGGATAAGCGATGCCGGTGAGCAGAGTCAACAGCAAAAAGCTGATGACGGCGGGACGTAGTTCTTTAAACATGATTATTCCTTTCACAATATTAATCCGTCATTCCGGCGCAGGCCGGAATCCAGCTTGTTAAACAATTCCGCGTAGCGGACAAGGCCGTGTTTTGGCGTTGTCCCACTGCGTGGGAGTTTTGATCATTATCTGGATTCCGGCCTGCGCCGGAATGACGGTGTAGTGGGTTTCGCATGACGCATCAAACTAAATGCAGCGCGACAAGAATCATGTCGATCAACTTGATGCCGATGAACGGAACGATGATGCCGCCCAAGCCATAGATCAGCAGGTTGTTGCGCAGCAGCACGTTCGCCCCGATGGCGCGGTAATTCACGCCTTTCAGTGCCAGCGGAACCAGTGCGATGATGACCAGCGCATTGAAGATCACGGCGGACAAAATGGCGCTGGACGGTGTCGCCAGCCCCATGATGTTGAGCCCGCCCAGCGCCGGGTAGGTGGTCGCAAACGCCGCCGGGATGATGGCGAAATATTTGGCCACGTCATTGGCGATACTGAAGGTGGTCAGCGCGCCGCGCGTCATCAGCATCTGTTTGCCGGTCTCGACGATCTCGATCAGCTTGGTAGGGTTGGAGTCCAGGTCCACCATGTTGCCCGCCTCCTTGGCGGCCTGCGTGCCGGTGTTCATCGCCACCGCCACATCGGCTTGCGCCAGTGCGGGTGCGTCGTTGGTGCCGTCGCCGGTCATCGCCACCAGACGGCCTTGCGCCTGATGTTCGCGGATCAATTTCAGCTTAGCTTCCGGTGTGGCTTCGGCGAGAAAGTCGTCCACGCCCGCTTCAGCAGCGATGGCGGCGGCGGTGAGGCGGTTGTCGCCCGTGATCATGATGGTCTTGATGCCCATGCGGCGCAGTTCGGCAAAGCGTTCCTTGATGCCGCCCTTGACCACATCCTTGAGCTCGATCACGCCCAGCACTTTCACGCCGTCTGCTACTACCAGCGGTGTGCTGCCGCGACGTGCGACGCTGTCCACGATGGTATTCACCTCGGTGGGGAAATTGCCGCCCATGCTGATGACATGACTGCGGATGGCATCGGTTGCACCCTTGCGTATCTGACGCTCGGCGATGTTGACGCCGCTCATCCGGGTATGCGCACTGAATGGCACAAAGGTCGCGCCCATCTCGTGGATGTTGCGTTCGCGCAGGCCAAATTTTTCTTTGGCCAGCACCACAATACTGCGACCTTCTGGCGTTTCGTCGGCCAGCGAGGCGAGCTGCGCCGCATCGGCCAGCTCGGCCTCGGTCACTCCGGCGGCATGCAAGAAGTTGCTGGCCTGACGGTTACCCAATGTGATCGTGCCAGTCTTGTCCAGCAGCAACACATCCACATCGCCCGCCGCTTCAACCGCGCGACCGCTCGTTGCGATCACGTTCTTTTGCAACATGCGCCCCATACCGGCCACACCGATGGCAGAGAGCAAGCCGCCGATGGTGGTGGGAATCAAACACACCAGCAACGCCACCAGTACGGTGATACTCACGGGCTGCCCCGCACCGGATGTCTCGACGCTATAGAGGGAGAACGGCAACAGGGTCACAGTCGCCAGCAAAAAGATCAGCGTCATCGCCACCAGCAAAATGGTGAGCGCGATTTCGTTGGGCGTCTTCTGGCGCTTCGCGCCTTCCACCATCGCGATCATGCGGTCGAGGAAAGTCTCGCCCGGATTGGTGCTGATGCGTACCACCAGCCAGTCGGACAACACGCGCGTGCCGCCGGTGACTGAACTAAAGTCGCCGCCGGATGCGCGGATCACCGGCGCGCTTTCCCCGGTGATGGCGCTTTCATCTACGGAGGCCACACCTTCGATCACCTCACCATCACCGGGGATGAAGTCGCCCGTTTCCACCAGCACCACATCATCCTTGCGCAAGCCGGAGTTGGGCACGAGCACAAACTTCTCGCCATACTGCGGACGGGTCAGCTTCTTGGCTTGGATGTCGCGCTTGGCGTTGCGCATGGAAGCGGCTTGCGCGCGACTGCGGCCTTCCGCCAGAGCTTCGGCAAAGTTAGCGAACAGCACGGTGAACCACAACCACAATGTAATTGCCAGAATGAACCCAGCCTGTGCTTCACCGTGTCCGCCCAAGGCTTGGAAGAACAGCGCCGTCGTCAGCACGCTGCCCACCCAGACCACGAACATCACCGGGTTCTTCATTTGTTGGCGCGGACTCAATTTCTTGAACGAGTCCACTATTGCCTGTTTGACGATGTCGCGCTCAAACAGGGAAAACGGAATAGTCTTTGTTGTCATGCAAATCTCCTTAATGTGCGCCGACCATATTCAGGTGTTCGATCACTGGCCCCAGTGCCAGTGCTGGCACAAAGGTCAACGCACCCACCAGCAACACCGTGCCGATTAGCAGCCAGACAAACAGCGCTGTATGCGTCGCCATGCTGCCCACGCTGGTGGGCATGCGCTTCTTGGCGGCCAGCGAACCGGCCAATGCCAACACTGGGATCATCAGCCAGAATCGTCCCGCCCACACGGCGAAGCCCAGTGCGGTGTTATAGAACGGTGTGTTGGCACCGATACCCGCAAACGCGCTGCCGTTGTTACCGACTGCCGACGAGAAGGCATACAGCACTTCGCTGAATCCATGCGCACCGGGATTGAAGATGCTGCTCTTGCCCACTGCCAACATGACTGCCAGCGCTGTACCACCGAGGATGATCAGCGGCGGGATCAATATCACCAGCGAAGCCATCTTGATATCGAATGCTTCGATCTTCTTGCCCAGATAATCCGGCGTGCGGCCTATCATCAGCCCGGCGAGGAACACAGCGATCACGGCGTACACCAGCATGCCGTACAAGCCGGAACCGACACCGCCGAACACCACTTCACCCAACTGGATTTGCGCTAACGGCACCAGTCCGCCCAGCGGGGTGAAGGAGTCGTGCATGGAGTTGACCGCGCCGCAGGAAGCCGCCGTGGTGATGGTGGCGAACAGCGCGGAATTGACGATGCCGAAGCGCGTCTCCTTGCCTTCCATATTGCCGCCGGACTGCATGACGGAAGCCATTTGATCTACACCCATTGCGGTGAACGCGGGATTGCCCTGCTGCTCGGCGTACTCAGCCACCGCGAGGAAGCCGACGAACAAGATCGTCATGGCCGCGAGGATCGCCCAGCCCTGGCGCGTATCGCCCACCATGCTGCCGAAGGTGTAGCACAGCCCGGCGGGGATGATGAAGATCGCCAACATCGCGAGGAAGTTGGCGAATGGCGTGGGGTTCTCGAACGGGTGCGCCGAGTTGGCATTGAAGAAGCCGCCGCCGTTGGTGCCCAACTGCTTGATCGCTTCTTGCGACGCGACTGGCCCCAAGGCGATGGACTGTTCTTTCACTACCACTTTTTCAGTCACAGTATTGCCCGCCGCATTTTTCAACGGAGCACCGGAGGCATCCAGTTTCGGCTGGTCGTAGCTCACGCTTTCCACCAGAGGCACGTTTTGGTATGCCGAGAAATTCTGCACTACGCCTTGGCTGACCAGCACCAGAGCCAGCACAGTAGCAATGGGCAGCAGGATGTATAGCGTGCTGCGCGTCATATCCACCCAGAAGTTACCGATAGTTTCTGTCGTGTGGCGCGCAAAGCCGCGGATCAGCGCAATGACGACGGCCATGCCGGTGGCAGCGGAGAAGAAGTTCTGTACTGACAGCCCGAGCATCTGCGTCAGGTAGCTCATCGTGGTTTCGCCCACGTAGCCCTGCCAGTTGGTGTTGGTGACAAAACTCAACGCCGTGTTGAACGACGAGTCGGGCGTGACCGCGACTAAGCCTTGCGGGTTCAGCGGCAACAAGTCTTGCAAGCGTTGCAAGCCATACACTGCCAACACACCGAGCAGGCTGAACCACAAGGCAGCCATCGCATAACGCGTCCAGCGCATTTCCTGTTTGCTATCCACCCCGCACAAGCGGTAGAAAAGATTTTCGGCGGGGGCTAACCAGCGCACAAAGACGGGTAACTTGCCCTCGTAAACGCGCGCCATGTAATAGCCCATCGGCTTGGCCAAAGCCAACAGCACGCCCAGATACAGGACGACTTGAACGAATAAATTAATCATGAGAACAACTCCGGTTTAAGCAGGGCCACCACGAGATAGACCATCAGAAATAATGCCGCGATGGCGCCGACGATGTAGAAGGTCATGACGGTCTTCCCAATTTTTCAATGCCGTACACCAGCAACACGCTCAGGCCGAAGAAGGCCGCAATCAACAATAGATATAACCAGTCCATATTCCACTCCCAGTGCAAAAACACGGATTGCATAGTAGGCAATTGCAAATTAAAACGGTGTAAAGATGAATTCTGCGGGTGTAAAAAAGTTATAAAAATTTCGACTTCCCAAGACTTCCCAAGATTGCATTCACCCTAGCGCAAGCGTATCGTGCCGCCCCATTCATTCTTCCGCAGAGAAGATCAACGGGGGGGCAAGTATGAGCAACGTACAAGCGAAGCAAAAATTATCCACTCTGATGTTGGGTGCGATCGGCGTGGTCTATGGTGACATCGGTACCAGCCCGCTGTACGCGATCCAAGCCACCTTCTCCGGCGCTCACCCCTTGCCGGTCGCCGAAGCCAATATCCTCGGCGTACTCTCCATGATGTTCTGGACCATCATGCTGCTGGTGTCGTTCAAATATGTCGTCATCGTCATGCGCGCCGATAACCACGGCGAAGGCGGTTCGATGGCTCTACTGTCCTTGGTGAGCGACCTGATCACGCAACACCCGAAAATAAAATGGGGCGTCACCGCACTCGGTGTGTTTGCAGCCGCCATGTTCTACGGCGATGGCATGATCACGCCCGCCATCTCTGTGCTGTCGGCGGTGGAAGGGTTGGACTTGGTCTCGCATGAGTTCAAGAGCTACATCATGCCCATCACGCTTGCCATCCTGACCGGACTGTTCTTCATCCAGAAGCGTGGCACCCGCCTAGTGGGCATGGCATTCGGTCCGATCATGGTCGTCTGGTTCATCTGCCTGGCGATATTCGGTATCCAATCCATCATGCAAAGCCCGCACGTGTTATCGGCGATCAATCCAGTCTATGCCTACCACTTCTTAACTGCCGATCCGATGCTGGCTTTCCTGGCGATGGGTTCTATCGTGCTCGCCATCACTGGCGGCGAGGCCTTGTATGCCGATATGGGACACTTCGGAAAATTTCCGATCCGCTTGGCCTGGTTCTATTTCGTGCTACCCGCACTGGTACTGAATTATTTCGGCCAAGGGGCGTTGCTACTGCAACACCCGGAAGCCATCGAGAATCCGTTCTACCGGCTCGCCCCGGCGTGGGCACTGGTGCCGATGGTGTTGCTGGCCACCGCAGCCACGGTGATCGCCTCTCAGGCCGTGATCTCCGGCGCATTCTCCGTGGCACATCAATCGGTGCAGATGGGATTCTTGCCGCGCATGCAGATCTGCCAGACCTCAGATAAAGCACAAGGGCAGATCTATGTGCCCTTCACCAACTGGTCACTCTATCTGGCGGTCGTGTTCCTGGTTTTGGCTTTCCAGAGCTCCACCAATCTGGCCGCCGCTTACGGCATCGCCGTCACCGGCACGATGACCATCACCACGATACTGGCTGCCTTTATGATCATCCTGTTCTGGCGCTGGCCGCTGGTCATCGCCATTCCCGTGATTTCCATTCTGCTGCTTACCGACTTGGCCTACTTTGCCGCCAATGCCATCAAGATCCCTCAAGGCGGCTGGTTCCCGCTAGGCATCGCAGTCATTTCCTTCACCGTGCTCACCACATGGAAACGTGGACGAAGATTGATGTTCGCTGAAATCTCGCGGCAATCCGTGCCCATCGAGATCGTGCTGAGCAGTGCAGATAGCGTCAATCGCGTGCAAGGTACCGCCGTCTTTTTGTCCAGCGTCGGCGAAGGCGCTCCTTCAGCCTTGCTGCACAATCTCAAACACAATCAGGTACTGCACGAGCGCAATATCCTGCTGACGGTCATCGTTGAGGACAAACCTTACGTCTCCAAAGGCAATCGCTTGTTGATCGACGACATGGGCAAGGGCTTCTTCCGGATAAGGGTCTTCTACGGTTTCATGGAAACGCCGGACATCCCGGCGGCACTGGAACAGTGCGCCTCACGCGGACTGACCTTTGACATGATGAGCACCTCGTTCTTCATCTCGCGCGCGCTGATCGTATCCAGCTCGACGCCGGGTATGATGCTGTGGCGCGAACGTTTATTCCAAGCTCTATCCAAAAATGCCGTCAACGCGGCAGACTTCTTCAATATCCCGGCCAACCGCGTCATCGAGATGGGGACGCGGATCGAGATATAGATATGACCCCGCTGAGTCAAATATCCGTTAATTGACTCGTCGCCATAACCGTCTGGAATATCCATATAGCGTAAGCGCGGTTGAAGCAGGTACTGATTCGGCGGATAATCCGCCGCCTTAGGAGAGAGAGTGCGATGACCGAATACCTACTCATCCTCGTCAGCACGGTGCTGGTGAACAACATCGTGATGGTGAAGATACTCGGGCTGTGCCCGTTCATGGGGGTTTCCAAAAAATTGGAAGCCGCCATCGGCATGGGTGCTGCCACCACCTTCGTACTGACGCTAGGCTCCGGTGCAAGCTACCTCATTCAACATTACCTGCTCGGCCCCGAACTGGCTTACCTCACCACGCTATCGTTCATCGTGGTCATCGCGGGCATCGTGCAATTCACCGAGATGGCGATCAAAAAGACCAGCCCGGAGTTGTACCAGATCCTCGGCATCTATCTACCCTTGATCACCACCAATTGCGCGGTACTCGGCATCCCGCTGCTCAATGTGCAAGCCAAGCATGACTTCATGGAGTCGCTGCTGTTCGGCTTCGGTGGCTCGGTGGGCTTCACGCTGGTGATGGTGCTGTTCGCGGGCATCCGCGAACGTCTGGAAGGCGCGGATGTGCCGGGCATCTTCAAGGGCTCTGCCATCGCTTTCGTCACTGCCGGGCTGATGAGTCTGTCATTCATGGGATTCTCGGGTCTGGTGAAATGATCGCAGCACTTCTGGTGATGGTCGGTATTTCATTGGCACTCGGTATCGTGCTGGGTTTTTCTGCGATCAAATTCAAAGTCGAAGGCAACCCGCTGGTAGAAAAGATCGATGCGGTATTGCCGCAAACACAATGCGGACAGTGCGGCTACCCCGGCTGCAAGCCTTATGCCACAGCCATCGCCAGCGGCGAGGCCGACATCAACAAGTGCCCGCCCGGCGGTGAAGAGGGCATCCGCAAACTGGCCGACCTGCTCGGCGTGGAGTTCAAACCCTTCGGCGAAGGGGCTGCGCCCAAAGCCAAGTCGGTCGCGTTCATCGATGAGCAGACCTGCATCGGTTGCACGCTGTGCCTGCAGGCCTGCCCGGTCGATGCCATCCTCGGTGCCGCAAAACAGATGCACACCATCATCGCGCAGGAATGCACGGGATGTGAGTTGTGCATCGCGCCGTGCCCGGTGGATTGCATCAGCATGCTGCCCCTCGGTGAAGACATCTCTAATTGGAAGTGGCGCTATCCGATTTATCCGATTCAGGCTGCCGCATGAGACCGTTATTCAAATTTCACGGCGGCGTACACCCGCCCACGCACAAGACTGAGTCCACGCACCGCCCCATCGCACAGGGCAAACTCCCGTCCAAGCTCGTCATCCCACTGCATCAGCATGTGGGCAACCGCGCCGAACCGATGGTACAAGTCGGTGAGCATGTGCTCAAGGGACAGATCATCGGCAGACCGGAAGGACGCCTCTCCAGCGCGGTGCATGCTTCGACTTCGGGCACGGTGAGCGCCATCGACATGCAGCTGGTCGCCCATCATTCCGGCCTGCCCGACCTGTGTGTGACCCTCATCCCTGATGGTAAGGATGAATGGGTCGCGCATGGCGGAGTGGACTATAAGCAGACCACGCATACCGACCTGCGCCACCTGTTGCGGCAGGCAGGCGTGGTCGGGCTGGGCGGGGCGGTGTTCCCCAGTGACATGAAGTCGTATTCCCACAAGCACAAGATCAAAACGCTGGTGCTCAACGGCGCGGAGTGCGAGCCTTACATCACCTGCGACGACATGCTGATGCGCGAACGTGCCGCCGACATCTTGCGCGGCGCGGAAGTGTTGCGCGAGTTGCTGTATGCGGAAGAAGTGTTGATCGGCATCGAAGACAACAAGCCGGAAGCCATCGCCGCGATGCGTCAGGCCGTGCTCGACGACAAGCATGAACGCATGGAAGTGATCGCCGTGCCCACCTTGTATCCCGGTGGCGGTGCCAAGCAACTCATCCGCGTACTCACTGGCATCGAAGTCGCCGCAGGGGTGCGTTCCACCGAGATGGGCGTGCAATGCTTCAACGTCGCCACGGCTTACAGCGCCTGGCGCGCGATCACGCACGGCGAACCTTTGCTATCGCGCATCATCACCGTCACCGGCAATGTAGACCGCGCGCAGAATTTCGAGGTCCTACTCGGCACGCCGGTGGAAGAATTGGTCGCGCAAGCAGGCAGTCGCAGTGACACCCACAAGCACATCATGGGCGGCCCGATGATGGGCGTGGATTTGCCTTCCGGTGCAGTAGGCGTGACCAAAGCCACCAACTGCATCATCGAAGCCTCACCCACGGCGTTCCCGTCGCCGGTGCCCGCGCTGCCCTGCATCCGCTGCACACGCTGTGCCGAGGTGTGCCCGGCCGAATTACAACCGCAAGACTTGTTCTGGTTCGCCAAATCCGACAACTTCGGCAAGGCGCAAGAATTCCACCTGTTCGACTGCATCGAGTGCGGTGCCTGCGCCTATGTCTGCCCCAGCCACATCCCGCTGGTGCAGTACTACCGCTATGCCAAGAGCGAGATATGGCAACGCGAACGCGAAGCGCAGGCAGCTGAAGTGGCGCGCGAACGCCACGAATATCGCCAAGCACGTATCGAACGCGACAAGCAGGAGAAGGCAGACAAGCTGGCACAGAAAGAACGCGAAGCCGCTGCTGCACGTGCGGCAGCCACGACGCCGACGCCGACGCCGCTCGACCCGAATGCCGATGCGGACGACACACAGCAGATGCGCATCAACGCCGCCATGGAGCGCGCCAAAGCGCAAGCCGCCGCTGCGCATCCGAAGAACACCGAGGCACTCACACCAGAACAGCAAGCGGAGATCGCGCAGATCAAGGCACGCCGTGCTCAAATGCGCGATCTGGCTGCCGATTCCGGCGCTGATGATGAGCCGCCCAAACCCAATTAAGGATCGTCAACACCATGTGGAGCTCACCTTTCATCACTACCCCCAGCAGCGTCAGCCAGATCATGCTGCGCGTGTTGCTGGCACTCATCCCCGGCATCGCGCTGTATGTGTGGTACTTCGGCCCGGCGATCCTGGTGTCGATCACGCTCGCCTCGATCACGGCACTGGCCACCGAAGCGGCGATGCTCAAGCTGCGCAAGCGCCCGCTCAAACCGTTCCTGTCGGATAACAGCGCGCTGCTCACCGCGTGGTTGCTGGCCTTGTCTATCCCGGCATTGGCACCGTGGTGGATGGTCGTGGTCGGCACCGCCTTCGCCATCGCCATTTCCAAACACTTGTACGGCGGGCTGGGTAACAACCCGTTCAATCCGGCGATGATCGGCTACGCCGTACTCATCATCTCCTTCCCGGTACACATGACGCACTGGCTCACGCCCCATGCGCTGGGCGGTATCGAATTGTCGTTCAGCGACCAATTGGCTTATATCTTCAATGGTGCCTTGCCCGCCGGGCTGACCTTGGATGCTGTCACGATGGCGACCCCGTTGGACACCCTGAAGACGCAATTGCATCTCGGGCTGTCAGTGAACGATATTCGCGACATGCCGATCTTCGGCCGCCTCGCGGGCAAAGGCAGCGAAATGGTGGCGATTGGTTTCGCTATCGGCGGACTCTATCTGCTGTTCACACGCATCATCTCCTGGCATCTGCCTGCGGCCTATCTCGCCGCGCTGTTCATCACTGCGGGCTTGTTCCATCTGCTCGATCCGACACACTATGTCGCGCCGCTGTTCCATTGGTTCTCCGGTGCGGCAATGCTGGGCGCTTTCTTCATCCTCACCGACCCGGTCACTTCGCCGACCACGGCCAAGGGTAAGATCATCTTCGCCATCGGCGCAGGTATGCTGACCTATCTCATTCGTGCTTTCGGCGGCTTCCCCGACGGCATGGCTTTCGCGACCTTGTTGATGAACATCTGCGTGCCGCTGATCGATGCGTGGACGCAACCCAAGGTATTCGGCAAGAAAGGGGATGGCAAATGAAGCGCATCGCCCGCTCCACGCTGCAGACCGCCATCAATCTGGTGTTCTTCGCCGTACTCGGCACCGCGATACTGGCTTCGACCTTTTTCATGACGCATGACGCGATCGTGAAAAGCGAAGAGGCAGAAAAACTCAAACTCATCACACAGATCGTGCCGCCCACCCTGTTCGACAACGACATCATCCAGGACACGTTGACCATCGCCACCGACCCGCTGCTGGGCAACGACGACAGCACCCTCGCCTATCGCGCACGCCTTAAAGGTGAACCTTCCGCCGTGGTGTTGGAAGCCATCGCTCCCGATGGTTACAGTGGCAAGATCAACCTTATTCTCGCGGTGCGTGCCAATGGCGAACTGGCCGGCGTGCGCGTGGTATCGCATAAAGAGACGCCCGGCTTGGGCGACTACATCGAATTGCCGAAAAACCCTTGGATCAAAGGGTTTGATGGCAAGTCGCGCGAGGTGTACAAAGACACTGACTGGAAAGTGAAGAAGGACGGCGGCCAGTTCGATTACATGGCAGGGGCGACCATCACCCCGCGCGCCGTGGTCAAGGCGGTGAACAAAGCCTTGCAGTATTTTGCAGCGAACCGCGACAAATTGTTTGCAGTGAATGTACCG
>CAWGHS010000027.1:0-148111 GCA_963822425.1 uncultured beta proteobacterium | reverse complement strand
ACAATTCAACAGATTTAATCTTTACCGTTTTGCAGATCACAAAGACAATGTGATTGTCTTGCTTGGTAAGGTTTGTAGAGGCAGTATTTAAATAGTCCTGATCACTAATGAAATGCTGGAGTCGGGCGAAATATAATGCGCGTTACACATACATGAAATGTGGATGGCGCTGCAAATCCTAAGATTATTTTTTGGGAATAATGATGGAAGTGTTTTTTGACACTGAGTTTACAACCCTAGGCGACAGAATCAATCTGCCGCACTTGATTTCAATCGGTTGTGTAGCGCAAGGTGGAGAAGAATTTTATGCAGAGTTGACCGATACCTGGCAACAAAGTGCTTGTTCTGAATTTGTGGTTGAGAATGTCCTGCCACTGCTGCAAGGCGGCGATAGCCGCATGAAAGAATCCGAACTGGCCGTTCGGCTCAAGGGTTGGATCGAAGGGCTGACTACCAATGAAGAGGTCGTTTTTTGTACTGACTCACCAAGGTTTGATTGGCCGTTCGTCGGCGAGCTTTTCAACTTCTACGGCTGGCCAAAGAACATGCGGAGGAGATACAGCACCGTTTTCTTCGAAGAAGGTTGGCGCAATCAATACTACGATGCGGGATTGCAAGATTTTTGGAACAAGAATCTTGCTCGACAACATCACTCGCTAGTCGATGCCCGAAGTATGCAATGTGCATGGAAATTCGCCATGCAACAATCACAGCCATCAACGACATGCGAAGACAGCAATAATTGACGTTAGCAAAACACCTGTTCTCGCTAAAAAAGGCTACAACAAAATTTCGCCATAAGAGCTTCGAAGCTTTATTCAACAATGTGTGGAGAAAAACCGCTGGCCCACTTGGAAAGACACTCATAATTATCGACGTCGCTCGGTCTCGCACCAGCCCATCCCAGACGAGCATCTTGGTAAGCGCATTGCGGCTGTATTTGAGTTAATTGGCCTAACTGCGTATTCCACCGCAAACCGCCACTTGTTCCAATCGAAACCCGCCAGTCAAAACGATTCCGAACCCACCACCGGTTCCGATCTTGCTGAACTAGCCTTTTGGCTTATCAATTTGAATTGACTCAACCTGCTTGGCGTCCTCGATTTCCGCAATTAACTTCGGGAGTCTTCGCAAGAGGAAAATCTCATTCTTAATGGATGTTGCCAAATCCGAGGGATCTATTGCATTGTAAATCTCCGCTCCATTCTTGCGGGCGTATGCGCCGGCTGCGCTTCTGGCGACCTCGGCGATCTTTTCGATAGCCTTGAACGCAACCTTCTCGTCACGTTCGATGGCTTCGGCAACATACGACTTGGCAACGTCGATCGATAGGCTGACCTGGCGCAACCCATTCGAGGTTTGCTTTTCTTTGATGCCTCGATAATTTTCTACTCGGCTTACGAGGACATCAAGAGGGTGCATTACAAGAAAACCGTTCCCTTGTATGGATGCCTCGACAGCGCGTCGACGAACTGCTTCAGTGTCCATGTTGCCGATCCGGTGAATGACGTCGATATTCATGTAGGTCTTTTCGTCATTTTTAACGAGAAAGATTTGGCCGCACAATATAGTCATGGCCTTTTCGGATGGGTAATCGGCAATGCCAGATACGATCTCTGACAATAATTTAACGTGCTCGCGCCTACCGAGGAAATCAGCATCGCGGCTGACATATTCCTCACCTTCCGGGCATCCTTGAATGGGATCAATTTTGAAATGCTCAACCCAATAAGCCAAGGCTTGCCCGCCGACTAAAATTGCGTCCGACGGGACTCCTGCAAATAGCTTTAGCATCACCTCTTTGCTAATTGGGATCTCTTGCATCCCGGACGGATTAAAACTCTTCATTGCGATACCTAACTTTGCTGTTACGAGCTAAACCATGAAACATGGACGCATCGCTGGCCTTGGCCAAACCATTTTTGATGAGGTCGCTAAATTGGCGCCGGTTCTTGTTTTTCTGTGCGGCATATTCATCCTGAATGAATCCTTGCACTCCGATCAATTCACGATATTTTTCCGCCGACAACAGCACAACGGAGTCACGTCCATTTTTTGTAATCATGACTCCACCATCAGACAGCGCCGTGTCGATGGCTTGTCCGAGACGTGTTTTGGCTTCTTTTGCGGTGATGGTTTTCATGCACTAATAATAGCTAAAGTAGCTACTTTGTGCAACGTTTCAGGCGGCGGGTTTGCGATCGTTTTCAGTGGCGGAATTCATCGTATTACACACTAACAGCGTGAATGTTCCAAAATCCCAACTACAGACAAAACGAATTATAGGCTTGTTCGTTTCTTAACTGTCCCAAGGAGAGTCTATTTTGCTGGAATAGCACGATGGTTATTCAAAAGATTTCTTTTCCAACTTGATTCGTCGTGTTCCAAGCTACAGCATCTTCTGGCACTGGCGCCTTAGAATTACATTGAGCACTCATAGGTGTAGATGTAAATTGAAGCCCCGAACAAAGTTATTTATTATTCATCGCCTTGATGCGTGGTTTATTTTTGCCTCACGAAGCAAAAACAAACCACCACCAATTCCAGCCACCCCAACGGCCAATAAAATTATGTAATCTAGCGGCATGCTTAATTTCCCTTCAGAGGAGTTCGGTTTTGCCACACTTAGCGCATGTCCAACGGACAGACATCATAGTCTGTCCATCTCGTTGCCAGTCGTGACAGCAATTCTTTTCTTGAACGCCGATTTTCCTTGCACGACCATTAAATTCGGATTCTGCCCTAACAACATCATCGCTAACTTTGTCCAATCGCTCTTTGTTAGCCAACTTCTCAGATATTTGCTTATCGGTTTCAGCCAACAATTTCGCTGCTTCCTCCGGCTCGAAGCCTAGATCTAAGAACACATTGCCATCTGCTGGCGTAATGTGTTTTAGCCCATGATCGTTTCTTTGTGAGTCAACTCTTTCCCGCAGTTCCTTACCAGCCTTGAAGTGCGGCACATCTTTGGGTGGCACCATGACAGATTCTCCTGTTTTTGGATTACGGCCAGCACGAGCCGGTCGACGGTTTGTCGCAAAGCTACCAAAACCTCGAATTTCTACCCTACAGCCACTATCGCGGTACGCAGCAAGACGCATCTGGTTCTCGTTGGATTCCGCTCGACGCAAGCTTCAAGGACATCAGTTACCAAGGAGGAATCGCTACCAACGTCGCTTTTGATTACGCGGGCTATCTTGCGAGACGGAATACGGCACTACCGAACGAATTTTACGCTAACCAAGTGTTGCCGACGATACAGGCTGCTGGTGTCGCGCCTTACAATACCAACAATACTCTTGCAGATGTGCCCTATGCGGGCGTCCTTAATCCGCTGACCGTGGACGTTCTTCCCGCCTCGACCCCCTATGATGTCTCCACCTTCTTGCCTTGGGCTGGCACGACAAGCCCGGAGACGGCGGATTTACCGGACAGTCACCGCTACAAACTTAATGTCACGGTCAATCAAGGTACCGGAGTCCAACTCTTGACAGCAACTTTGTCCATGCCGCAAACGATTCTTGGACGATTGACTTTGTCGTATCAAGGAGCTACGGCGCTGGATCAGACCGCACTGACAAACTGGCAGAACGACGGCACGCTTATCTCTGCCACACCTACTCCGACACCCTGCAATGTCATCAATGTTGTTCCTGTGTTGAAGGGGCTCGTCAACGGACAGGAGGGCACGTTGATTGCTACAGGCGCTGCCGCTTCGCCTGTGGATTTGTGTACCGCCAACAATCAACTCACGCTCAGCGTCACGCTGGCGGAATTGGTCAATCCTACCCTGAACAGCTTGACCTATACCAACATCAACGCATCCGGCTACCATGCGTTGCAAGCCTACGGGTTCCAGACCTCAGACCGTTTGTTGACCGAACGTGCGGCCTTGCTCCTCGCCAACGTGAAGGCTAATGCTAATCCCAACGCAAATCTGGATGCCACCGAAGGAGAGTTCCTGCATTTGGTTGGGTTGAAATACATGCGCTACGTTGCCGACAACAAAAAACGTATTGCTCAGATAGCTGGCGGTTCGGGCGACTCTGGCAACCACATCGGTTTGATGTCAAGTGGAATGAAGGTCACTTACTTGTTTGATCTTCCCTTTGAAGTGGCGCGTACCGGATTTATAGCGGACTGGCCTGGCTTACTTGACCGAAGTGTGGATATCACGACTGGGCAAGTTGTATGGAGTACCTTTCTCTTGGGTGGTTACGAGGGATCTGCGCTGGAATACTACATCTGGCAAGAGAACACACGAATGGATGCAATTTCCACGGTTCGCGGTCTGCAGTTTGCCAATGAGTCTGGCATTTCCACGCTAAACCTAACAATGACCAGTCCCACCAGTTGGACAACCGATAGCGCCAATTTGTGCACGACCGTTAACTTCACACCCTTCAATAAGCCTGGCAAGGTAAAGGACGCCAACGGCAATTACACCTTGTTCAAATACGATGCTAAGGGCAACCTCACTGACGAAATTCGTCTGACCAAGTCCTATTGCACTATCAACAACTGCAGCATACTCAATCCAGCGACCTACGTCCCCGCAGCCACCGACATGATCGCCTGGAAGGTGAATGGTTATGACGCTTACGGCAACCGCATCATCAGCAAACAGGTGCGCGATTTTGTGGGTCAAGTGGCGAGTTCCACCGCAACCAGTGTCACCGGTCCAATCATCACCCGAACTTATGATGCTAGCGGCCTCTATCCTACGACCATAGCCCGCACCGGCAAGAAAAACAGCGACATTGCCGCTACTGTCCAGACAGCTGGCTTGGTCTATGACTCACTTGGTCGCCAGACGAGCGGCATTGACGCCGATTGGCATGCAACCCAGTTCGCCTATGACGCAGCCGATCACACGATCAAGGGCAGCGATGCATTGGGCAACCTGCGCACCTATCAGTTTGATGCAAACGACAACCCCAGCGGCGAACGTCTTGATATTGCAGGCAGCCTATTGGACAGTCGCTCCGTCAGCTATGACTTAGATGATCGCAAGCAGACCAGCGTGGATGCTGGTGGCAACGTCACGGCCTATCAGTACGACGCAGCAGGCAATGTCGTCCTAGTTACCAACCCAGATGCCTACAGTTTGAGCTTTAACTATGATCCTTCTAACCATGAGATACGTCGTTCCGACGCGCAGAATCATGCCGTCACCCGCTCTGTGGATTCGGAAGGTAAGCCGCGCATCATCACCGACCCCAACGGCAATGCCATCACCATCGCCTATTACGATGCCACTGGCAACGGTCGACTTAAATCCATCACCGATGCAGGCAGGCATCAGACTAGCCTTGCGTATGACGCCAACGGCAATGCCATCACGGTCACCGTTGCTGGCAGCGATGGCATCACTACCCGCACCACCAGCACTTTTTACGACGAGCTTGACCATCCAGTACGCATCGTCGGTCCTCAATATAGCGATGCCACCTTGGGTCTCATCCGTCCCGTGACCCAGTACATCTACGACACACTCGGAAACCGCACCCAGGTGCTGGCTGGCTACACCACCGATGCTACGGGTGCCAATACCGCGCTCGATGTCCTCAAGATTCAAACCACAGTCGCATGGGACGACTTTGGGCGCAAGGTGAAGGAAACTGATCCGCTCAACCAGGCCTGGATCTACAGCTACGACGCCAACAACAATCTCGTTAGCGCACTCGATCCGCTGCTGCAGACTACCACCCTCACTTGGGGTTATGGCCACCAACTCAAGTCGATGCGTGATCAGGCGGGCAATCTCACCACCTACACCCGCAATGCATTAGGTCAAGTCACTGTGGCCCAATCGCCTAGTGTCAGCTATAGCTACAGCTATGACGCCAGCCACCGCAGAGCCACTGCCAACGACTCGCGTGGCAACAAGACCCTGAGCTATGGTTACAGCCCCGGCGGCCTGCTGAACTACATGCAGGACAACGACGGCAACCGCACCGATTATCAGTATGACCGGGTCAGTCGACTAATCAGCATCTGGGCGGCCAACTACGACTACGTGAGCTTCAGCTACGATGCTGGTGGACGCGTAACAGAAAGAATGCTCTCCAGCGGCGTCGATGCGCGCTACACCTACAACCCCGACAACACCCTAGCGAGTCTCGTCAACAAACAGGGCGTCACCACCATCAGCAACCATGTCTACAGCTACGACGTGCTCGGCAACCGCGCCACTCAGGCCGAGACCGTGGGTGCCACGACAATCAACTACGCCTACGGCTACGACAACCTGAACCGTCTGATCCAAGTGCAGAACGGCACTGCCGCGCAGCAGGAGAATTACAGCTACGACCCGCTGGACAACCGTACCACCAAGAGCATCGGCGTCACCACACCGAGCATCACTGCCTACGTGTATGACAATGCCAACCAGTTGAAGGAAATCAGGAACGGCACAACCACCGGCACATTACTCGCCAGCCTAACTTACGATGCGGACGGCAACCTCAAAGGCCGCAGCGACAGCGGACTTGCGCTCACTTACGACCCGCTGAACCGCCTTACCCAGACTACGATCGGCACACAAACGCAAAGCTATGTGTATGACGATCAGGGGCGGCGTATCCAGAAGACCGTTGCCGGCGTTCCCACCAACATGCTTTACAACGGCCCGGATCTCGTGGCCGAATACGGTGCGACATGGGGCCTGCCAGTTGCCCAGTACACACAAGGACCGAAGATCGACGATGCGATCATCCGCGCCACCGCCACCACTGCGCAGTACTTTCATCAGGATGGGCTGGGCAGCGTGGTCGGGGTCACGAACAGCGCAGGATTAACTGATGCCACGCAACGCTTCGATGCTTGGGGCAACAAGTTGGCATCCACCGGTACAACGCCGCATTATGGCTATACTGGACGGGAGCCTGACGAGACTGGGCTGATCTATTACCGGGCGCGGTACCTTGACCCAACGTTGGGCAGGTTTACGCAGCGGGATCCGATCGGGTTGAAGGGTGGGTTGAACCGGTATGGGTATGTGGGGGGAGATCCGATCAGTCGGTATGACCCGTTTGGTTTGTCGGAAGTGGTTTTTGATCGCGGTGCGGGTACGATCACAATTTCAGATAGAAACGGCAATGTGGTAGGAACGTATCCCGCTGCTAACAATACTACATCGACCAGTAACGGCCCTTGGCAGAATGGTACTTACGACTACTCACACTACATGTCACATCCAGAAAGTGGGGAAAATGGCCCATACGGATCCAACGGTAACTTTGTGTTCGATGTACCTGGGCGTTCTGGCATGGGCATTCACTCAGGGCGTGATGGACCTGAATCGAAAACGCTAGGTTGCATCCGTACGACTGATGAAGCGACTGATAAATTGCGCGACCTCAATAGAACTGATCCACTTAAGACAATTACGGTAACTGACATGCATGGCGGTGGAGGTACCGTGGGTGGTTTACCTAGAAGAATTGCTGTACCTGTTGCGAGTTACGCAGGTAATCAAAAATAAGGGAGGTATATAAATGAAATCAAATTTCCGTGATGTGCTATCCAAGTCAGTATTGTCTATATTTCTAAGCAGTACTCTTAGTTATGCGTTTGCTGGCACGCACATTTGCACAAATGACGAGGCTCAAGAAGCAGAAAGTGTAGTCTCAGTGGTCAAATCGTGGAAGCAATCGCATCTACACTTTATGCGTTATGCACATTGCGATGATGGTGCGATAGCCGAAGGTTTCAGCGAATCGATTAGTGTATTACTTGCGGATCACTGGAAGGATATTTTGCAGCTTGAGGAGATACTGAAGTCGGATCCGGATTTCCGAAAGTTTGTTATTCGACACATCGACGAGACTATTCCTGATGATCGCTTGAGCCGTATTGCCAAGAATGCTGATAAAAGTTGTCCGCTAAACCTCAAGAACCTTTGCCGTGATATTTTAGTGGCGGCTACCCCAAAATAGCACTATGACACAGCTCTAAAAGATGGCGGATTTCTGGATGAATACTATACATAAGATTTGGCAAATATTGGTAGCACCGACGCTAGGCATTTCGGTATTTCTGATTCTGCTTTCTCAAGCAGTACAGGCGGCAGAGAGCAGCATGCCGCCTCCAGATTTACCAAGGACTGAGAATTTGCGTGCAAAGCTTCATTCTTCACCCACAACCAAAATTGCATTGGGAAAACTGGATGTTGTTTTTGAGAAGACAACATTAAAAGACATCTTGCGATCAGCGGGCATGGGTACGATTGAACATCGTGGAGATGCTAGCGAAAGCCAATATTGGACATGTTACACGGCTTCCGAAGGGAAAAAATCCCAACGTATTTGGATTATGTCTGGGGAGATGGGAGGTGGCCAGCATGATGTCGATAGTTTTCACGTAGAAGAAGTTTTATCGCCGACAAAATCGAACCTCTGTCCAGAGTTGCCTGCGCACCTGATCCCAATGTCTCTTGGTAAATCTATTTGGCTTGGATCAAGCCAGCGTCAGATTAAAGATTGGCTTGGTGAACCGTCTCTCACAACAAATGGCTGGTCGTTCTATGCCTATAGTGGACCGTCTTCCTTACAAGGTTTCTATGAATCTATGCTAATTGGCGTACGAATAATCAATGGAAGAGTAGTTTCACTATTTGCTTCGAAAACAACGACCAATTGATCCTCGCAGAAATAGTGATGAGATGAATCCGTAAGTCACCTTCGCACCCCTCTCAGGGAAAGTACCTATATCTTTCGTGATGGGTATATAGGCAGCGGCATAGACCGTTTGGCATATTGCTAATCTCTTCATAACCCCCTAGTGTCCGTGAAGTTTGTCTTATTCAAAAGGGATGCAAAATGCGTTCAACTGTACTCGCTGTGTTTGTATCGCTTCTGTGTACGCTTAACAATGTTATCTCCTGCATACCATGATATCTTGTACGAAGCCCTGCAAGAGGCAACAGCGGTGCTTTAGCGTATTCATGAATTTTGGAAACGCTAATAGCTTGATCTGGGAGAGTGATTGATGTCACTGCGAATTGCGTTGGTTGCTGCTGCCTGCGAGTATCCTGAGGCGCGCACACCAGATGAGTTATGGCAGGTAGCCCTTCACAGTCGTCAGTGCTTTCGTCGCTTTCCATCTGAACGACTGGCCATGGCGGATTATTTCCGTAGAAATGGCGATCCAGATGGGATATATCCGATAGAAGCTGCGCTCATTGAAAAATATTCTTTTGATCGTGAGCGTTTCTTGATTCCTCAAGCTCTGTTCAAGGGCGCGGATATGGCGCATTGGATGGCGTTGGATGTCGCCTCTCGGGCAATATCGACACTTAATGCACTGGTCGACAACTCAGACCTACGTGACCGTACTGCAGTCATTGTGGCCAACACCCTGACCGGAGAATTCAGTCGTGCTAACCTGATGCGTTACCGCTGGCCATATGTTGAACGAACTGTGCGTGTTGTTGCCGAACATCACTTTTCTTCCAGCGAGATTTCGGGTTTTCTCGACAGTCTTGAGCTAGCCTACAAGGCGCCATTCCCACCGCCCGACGAAGACAGTCTTGCAGGCGGGCTGTCTAATACGATCGCTGGTCGAATCGCCAATCACTATGGATTTAGAGGCGGTGCACACAGCGTGGATGGTGCGTGTGCTTCGTCCTTGATCGCAATTGTTACTGCATGTGAAAAGCTGATGGTAGGTGACATTACCTGCGCAGTTGTCGGTGCAGTAGACCTAAGTCTGGATCCATTCGAACTGGTTGGCTTTGCCCGCAACGGGGCTTTAGCACGCGACGGAATGCGTGTTTTCGATCGCGACTCAAATGGCTTTTGGCCTGGTGAGGGGTGTGCTTTTGTTGTGCTGGCAAACGAGGAGCTTGCAGCCGAAAAAGGGTGGCCCGTGTTAGGCTGGATTCAGGGGGTAGGGATGTCCACCGATGGCTATGGTGGCCTAACGCGCCCGACCGTCGAGGGGCAGCTGCTCGCACTGCGCCGCGCTTGGCGTCGAGCAGACCTGGATCCTCTGAGCGCGGATTACTTTGAAGCTCATGGTACCGGTACGGCTACCGGTGATCCTGTCGAGCTTTCTGCCCTGGCTGAACTTCTCCGAGAAAGTCGTCCAGCACAGCCTGTGCCAGTTGGTACGATCAAGGCCAACATAGGGCACACAAAGGCGGCAGCCGGGATGGCTGGCCTGCTTAAGGCCCTGACCATCTGCAAGGAACGCATAATTCCCGCAACCACAGGGTGTGAACACCCGCACAGTTCTTTTGAAGAAGCGTTTGTCGCGGAGCGGCTACGAATACCGTTCGCGTCGGAATTAATACAACATAATAATGCCATAACAGTTGGAGTGAACTCGTTCGGATTTGGTGGAGTCAACTGTCATGTTGTTCTGCAGGGGGTTGATCCAGTCATCTCCCCGGATAAGTTTCCACCAATCCGGATTCCGGAGGATGCTCGCCTGCACGGGGAGTTAATTACCCTCGATGCACCGACCCGTGAGGATCTCGCGATCCGTCTGGCGTTGGTAGAAGAGCGGGCTGGCATTCTGTCCCGGTCGCAATTGGGTGATTTGGCAGCGTCACTTGAACCGGCGCAACAGCCTGGGTGGCGCGCATGCCTTGTTGCGGGGACCCCACAGCAGTTGGAGATTGTTGCGCGGGAAGCCAGAAATTCGCTGATTAAAGAAACTGCATCGACTAGACACATCGGGTCGGACTATTCATGGTCAGCACCGGCTGAAGCATTGCCTCGAATCGCCTTTCTGTTCCCCGGCCAGGGGTTACTGCCCTTTGATGTTCAACCTCAAGCTTGGGCAAAGCGATTCCCAATGCTTGTTGAGTCGGCATTTAGGTTGGATGAGCTTTGCAAAGATGACTTGGTAGATACTGGCGTAATGCAGCCTGCGCTTGCAGAGATATCTCTTGCTGGTCTTGCTTTGTTGTCAGAATGTCTAGTTTCGCCATGGGTAACCATCGGGCACAGTTTCGGCGAATTGCCGGCACTGCATGCCTCTGGATACTTCTCTGCGGAGTCCCTCAGGCGACTTTCACTCGCTCGCGGAAACTATATGCGCGACCATTCTCCGACAGGCGCGATGCTAGCGCTGGAGGCCACTCTTGAAGTTGCGACTGCGATGGCCGCTCGGCACGATGTGGACATTGCCTGCGAGAATGCCCAACGTCGCCACGTGTTGGCAGGATCAATCGAATCCATCAGAACAGTTGCCAAAGAGTGCGAAGCACTTGGAATACACGCAAGCACCCTTCTGACCAGACGAGCGTTTCACTCTCGGTTGATGGCAAAAGCTAGAGAGGTATTTGCAGAGGAACTGCAGAAGCACCAATGGCTAACGGGAATCATTCCTGTCATATCCACAATATTGGGAAAGCCTATCGAGCAAGAACCGCTAGCACAATTGCTTGCCGATCAATTTGTACGGCCTGTTCGATTCCGAGAGGCACTTACATCTTTGAGACAGGCGGATCTGGTTATCGAAATTGGTGTACATACGGCACTCGTTGATCTAGTTAAAGAGGAGGTTGGGCGGCCCACCCTGTCATTGTCACTTTTCGATGACAATCTGACCGGGTTGCTCGCTGCACTCGGTGCGGCTTCCATTCAATCTCGGGGAGTTCGTCAATGCCTCTCTCGATGAAATTGCTCGGTACCTTGAAACCTTGCGTGAGGGCTTAGCCTGTAAAGAGGAGTCATTCTCGGTTCCGGGGATTACTCCTTGGCTGCGGTTCCTTGATCATATGTGGATACCAGCAACTTTGTGTTTAGATACCCATAATGATTCACTGTTCCCGGTTCACATTGATGACTCCCTAGCCCCGCTTCCTTCTGACATCCGAGAAAAACTCGCCACAGAGAACGCTCCCGCTACGGGAGCGACTTGGCTCGTTGTTCTCCCTTCAGACGAAAGCCCTGAAATTCTGAGGGTTCTGCTTACCGCTGCGAAGAGATTGCTTGATGCAGATGCGCCATCAGGCCTGATTGTTTTGCAAGGGTCCGTTGCAGAAACTTGATGTCCTGTCTGCCGCGTGCCAGCACTTCGGTTGATGCACCGGATCGGCTATACTCGAACCCAAGGCTTACGCCATATGGAATGAAGCGGTTAAGACTCATTCGGATGCTGATTTCATCAAAGGCGTTAAACTCATCGACGAAGTCGCAGCTGGCATGTGCTGTCACAAGACGCAGGGAGCCGGCTTGAAGCGCAGCAAGTATTTCTGGAGCATGGTCACGCAGAAACATCTCTCGGCATCGCCCCTGCCAAGAAAAGTAATTGGTGTAGTACACATTACCTACAAGATTTGTCTCTTCAAAGGTGACTAGATGGAGCATCTCAAAACTTCGCTTATTCATGCACATGCACTCTCATTATCAATCGCTATTGTTGAATCAACCAATTCACTGCTAGCAGTGTTCAAACCTCCGAGCTCAATGCCAGCCAGTGCGATAGCAAACGCTGCTTCACAGGCTCTTCCGGATAATTTAAATAAGGCAACAGCGAGTTGAAGTTCATCGCTGCAAAGTTCGATAAACGGACCAGCGTGATACCCATCAGACCTTAGCGCAAGTAGCGCGTTAAATGGCCAATCATCACGGCCCAACTTGATCAGACACTCTGATGCCGTCCATACGGAAAGGCATGCCTGCTCTACCGTAATTGCTGTGTTCTTTGCCAGATTGACAGCGAATGCATGCCGCATTTCACCGAGCATCAAACGCCATCCATCATTGCCATGTGGCGGCATGAACTCTAAATCACATGCTACTTTTCTCTCACGGTGTCCAACCACTACCGTGATGCAATTGGCGTGTGTGGCAGAAACAAATGCATCGTTAACACGCGGGGCGCCATCTGGATCGTATCTTAGACTTACAGCCGAACCGAGAGCTCGTGTAATCGCTTCTTGCGTCGCACTACCCTCTGGCACGTCAACGACAACTCCGACGCTAATGCCCACATCCCCAAACAACTCAGAGATAATCCGTCCTACAAAAGGCTCGATCAGTGCCACAGAAAGTTCGCAACGTTGGCTTACGTCACTGCGATCAGACATTACCCTAGCCAAGCGCAAACCAATCCAATGCTCGACAATGCACCCGTTCGGCAAACAGACGTCAATGTCGAAAGTAAATTCGCGCCCGCTGTTGTGAGTTTCACGGGCAACAATGACGTAATCCTGCTTTGAGTCAAGCCAGCCGAGTTCAATTCTTTCAACAGCAATCGGCAATACAGGGTGTTGCGGAATGCACGCTTGGAGTGCATGTAGCGCAGAATCACGGAGCGCTGGGTCCCCACCGAGAAAGCTGGATGGCAATAGCGGCCCATACCACCGTAGCGGCAATGGGTTGCCTGCTTGGAGATATCAACGAAGATGGCTGGCTGGATATAGTTGTCTATTTCTGGGGAAGGACACCCATCGCGTATCTTCAATTGCAAAATAAAGCACCTCTCACAAAGGACTCATTCAAGGCAGTTGAACTTGTTGACTCCGAGGAACGTTGGTTTACCAACAGCGCGACGAGAGCGGACTTCGACGGTGATGGACACGTCGATATTCTGTTTTCCAATTACTTCCCAGATGGTTCTGACATCCTCAATGCAAATGGAATTGGTGTTCAGACAATGCATGACACCATGTCAAAATCGTCCAACGGAGGCCGCAAGCATTTTCTGTTGTGGAAGGAAAGCTCAGGAGGCACAAACCCATTTGTGCGCTTCAAGCATGTCACTCCGCTCAGCGATCCTGTTATTGACCAGAGTTGGACGCTAGCGGTAGCAGCGGGTGACCTTGATGGTGATGGCTTGCCAGAAATATATCTCGCCAATGACTTCGGAGCAGACCGTTTACTTCACAACAAGTCCAAACCTGGTCAACTAGCGTTCGATGTCGTTGAAGGCAGAGGTGGATTCTTTGTCCCAAAGTCCGCAGTTCTGGGGCGGGACTCGTTCAAAGGTACCTTGACGATCGCAATGGCAAGGGCGGCAGCCAGCGCGGATCCAAGCGTGACATATAGACCCGCTCGACGGATCCAAGACATGGCGGATTCGAGCGCGTCTATCATGCGGCGCTGTCTAACTTTCAAATTGAAGGGCTGCGCGCTTTTGCGCAGTCCCTCTCGAATGCAGGGTTAGGTGAAATGCGTGTTGTCACTACGCCCCTCATCTTTGCCCGTTACTTTGGCCACCATGGCGAACATGATGTGCCGCATGACAACCAGCAAACGCCATATCCATCACAAACCCTTTTACACCAGTCCCAACAATTGTTGAACTCTTGAGTGGCTGCCTTGAAGGCCGGTGTATTAGTGGTCGCTTTGTCAATAATCGGATACTTTTCCGTTTTTGTAGTGGTTTTTCCTTTGTCATCCGTCATTGTGAGTGTAGCGCTCCCCCATCGTTGGACTTGCGGTTCCGATTTGGAAGTTGTCTTGGTTGTCGCCTGAGGCTTATCGGCAGAGGGTTGCGCAATACTTGAGATTGGTAGAACTATGGCGATAACAGCAGCAAAAAATGCTTTCTTGTTCATTTTCCATACTCCTTTTCAATTGAAGGAAGGACTAGGGTAATCAGGCGGTCGTGCCCTCCAGATGCGACTGCCTAACAGTAATTAGACGGACGCACCGACCCGCAATATTGGTAATAATGAGGCGTGCATACTTTCGATAACCCATTGAATAATTTGAAGGCCCTCAAATTCATCTGTCCGCATATGAATAAATAGTAAGGCCGGTAGAAGCTTAGGCCGCATTAACCAACAAAGCAATATGCCAAAAGGTATAGATACGGCCTAAATACTTATTAAACGACCGCTATCTAGACAAAATCGGAAATAATTGAGAATCCAGACAACAGTCCGTAATGGCCGAAAAGCGGAATGTCGCAGCGCACCCCTGATGTTCCATGCTTGGCTGATTTGAGCCTGTAGGCTCCTCAACAAAGCGCAGAGTGGTGTTTCCTTTTTCACTAGGATCATCATGAGAAGCGATACTTTTGAAATGAGTGTAACATATTGATTATTAGCAATTACGATAAATTATCCTGAAATGGATAATTTATCGTCGTCGGGGAAATTCTATAAGTGGGTCTCAACAATTAGCATCTTGGGAGTTGTTGAATTACGTTTCAGCTTGCCTTGATAAAGTAAACCATAGGCGGTTCAGCATTTACGACTCTTACTTCGGACGAGGGAAATTTGACAGCTTTGGAAGCCGCATCAAATGGCGTCCCATATTTACGACTTTAATTGGCTGGAATAAGTGAGGCAAGGAAGGCAGGCCGCATTTGTAAGGCATACAGCGCGGCATGGTAGAATCCTTCCCCTTCCTGTTTTTCAACTATTTTTAGGGATACTTGTCATGTTCTCCAGCAAAAACACCATCGCCGCGACCGACCCAGAACTGTGGGTAGCGATTCAGAACGAAAACCGCCGTCAGGAGGATCACATTGAATTGATCGCTTCGGAAAATTACACCAGTCCGGCGGTGATGGAAGCGCAAGGCAGCAAGTTGACCAATAAGTATGCAGAAGGCTATCCCGGCAAACGTTATTACGGCGGTTGTGAATACGTCGATGTGGCTGAGCAGCTGGCCATCGACCGTGCCAAGGCGTTGTTCGGCGCGGAATACGCTAACGTACAGCCGCATTCCGGCTCCCAAGCCAATCAGGCGGTGTACGTGTCGGTGCTCAAACCCGGCGACACCATTCTAGGTATGAGTCTGGCGCACGGCGGTCACCTGACTCATGGTGCCACAGTGAATATCAGTGGCAAGTTGTATAACGCCATCCAGTACGGTCTGAATGACAAAGAAGAGATCGATTACGACCAAGTGCAAGCATTGGCGATACAGCACAAGCCCAAGATGATCGTGGCGGGTGCATCGGCTTACGCGCTGGTCATCGACTGGAAGCGCTTCCGTGCCATCGCCGATAGCGTTGGAGCCTATCTGTTCGTGGACATGGCGCACTACGCTGGTCTGGTTGCGGCGGGCTATTATCCCAATCCGGTCGGTATCGCCGACTTTGTCACAACGACTACCCACAAGACGCTGCGAGGCCCGCGTGGCGGTTTGATCCTTGCCAAGGCCGAGCACGAGAAGGCGCTCAACTCGGCCATCTTTCCTGCACTGCAAGGCGGTCCGCTGATGCATGTGATCGCTGCCAAGGCGGTGGCATTCAAAGAGGCGGCAAGCCAAGAATTCAAGGGCTACCAAAAGCAAGTGATCGACAATGCCCGCGTGATGGCCAAAGTGCTGACTGAACGCGGTGTGCGTATCGTGTCTGGTCGTACCGACAGCCATGTGTTCCTCGTCGATCTGCGCGCCAAGAAACTGACGGGCAAGGATGCCGAAGCAGCGTTGGGCAAGGCACATATCACCGTGAACAAGAATGCCATCCCTAATGATCCCGAAAAGCCATTCGTTACTTCCGGCATCCGCATCGGCTCTCCGGCGATGACGACACGCGGCTTTAAAGAACTCGAAGCCGAGAAGTTGGCTCATTTGATCGCCGATGTGCTGGATGCACCGAACGACGACGCAGTGATCGCGCGCGTGATAGTCGAAGTGAAAAAACTGACAGCACAATTTCCAGTATACGGAGCCTGATCGGATACGGAATCCTGATTCCTCGAATCTATGAAGTGTCCCTTCTGCAAACACCACGCTACGCAAGTCGTAGACACGCGTGAAAGCGAAGAGGGCGACAGCATCCGTCGCCGTCGGCGTTGCCTGTTGTGCGATAAGCGTTTTACCACCTATGAGATGGTGGAGCTACGTATGCCGCAGGTGGTCAAGCAGAACGGTATGCGTAGCGAATTCGACGAAGAGAAACTGCGCACCAGCTTTACCCGTGCGTTGCACAAACGTCCGGTACCGACCGAGTTGGTTGATGCCGCGATCGACAATGTCACCCAAAAAGTCTTTGCATTGGGCGAACGCGAGATCGGTTCGCGCCAGATCGGTGAGATGGTGATGAAAGAGCTGCTCAAGCTCGACAAGGTCGCCTATATCCGTTTTGCTTCCGTGTACAAGAGCTTTCAGGATGTCGGTGATTTCTCCGACGCTATCGATGCCGTTAAAAGCACCCGTCGCCGCAAAACCGACAAACAATGAACGTCGCTGATCATCAGTGGATGGCACTCGCACTTCAGCTCGCGCAACGCGGGCTGAATACGACGAGTCCCAATCCGCGAGTCGGGTGTGTGCTGGTGAAAGCAGAAAAGATCATCGGCGAAGGGTGGCACGTGCGGGCGGGTGAGCCGCATGCCGAAGTCCATGCCTTGCGTGCGGCGGGGGCATCGGCACATGGCGCGACGGCTTACGTGACCTTGGAGCCCTGTAGCCATTTCGGGCGCACGCCGCCGTGCGCCGATGCACTCATTGCCGCCGGGGTACAACGTGTTGTGGTTGCGGTACCGGATCCCAACCCTCGGATCGCAGGAAGCGGCATCGCCAAACTGCGTGCGGCAGGGATGAGTGTCGAATGTGGTTTGATGGAAGCTGCTGCACGTGAGTTGAACATCGGGTTTTTTTCACGCATGACACGCGGTATCCCTTGGGTGCGCAGCAAGATCGCGGCTAGTCTGGATGGACGAACTGCGTTGGCGAATGGGGCGAGCCAATGGATCACTGGCGCAGCCGCACGCAGTGACGTGCAGCGCCTGCGCGCTCGTTCTTGCGCCGTACTGAGCGGTATCGGCACGATATTGGCGGATGATCCGCAATTGAACGTGCGTGAGATCGTTGTCGAGCGCCAACCTTTGCGAGTGGTATTGGATAGTCAACTACGCATGCCATTGGATGCGCGTATCTTGTCTGGCGGTGTGTTGATTTACACCGCTTCTGCCGATGCGCACAAACGCATGGCATTGCAAGCGGCGGGTGCCGAGGTGGTCGTGATGGCAGGCGCGGACGGCCAAGTGGATATGTCTGCCATGCTGGGTGATCTGGCGCTGCGCGGCATGAACGAGGTATTGATCGAAGCTGGAAAGACTCTGAATGGTGCGTTGTTGCGAGCGGGATTGGTTGACGAACTGGTGTTGTATCTCGCGCCGCGTTTCTTGGGCGATGCAGCACGTGGCTTGGCGGAATTAGGCGAACTGACTCGATTGGAGCAAGGCATCGAGTTGAAATGGCAAGATGTACGGCAGGTGGGTGACGACCTACGCATCGTCGCAAAAATCTCAAAGGAGGACTGATCATGTTCAGTGGAATCGTGGCCGATGTCGGTCTTATCAAATCGGCGCAAGATCGGGAAGGCGGTTTGCGCCTGACAGTGAATGCCGAAGCACTCGGCATGGACGATGTCGCTATCGGCGACAGCATCGCGGTGAACGGCGTGTGCCTCACGGTGGTGAAGTTGGCGGGAAACGACTTCACGGTGGATGTCTCGCGTGAGACATTGAACTGCACCACCGGGCTGGAGCTGCAAGGCGGTCATGTCAATTTGGAAAAAGCCTTGCGTCTGTCAGACAGGCTGGGCGGGCATCTGGTGAGCGGTCACGTGGATGGTGTGGGCGATGTGATCGCTTTCAACGATATCGGCGAAAGCTGGCGCTTGGTGGTACGCGCGCCATCGAGCTTGGCGAAATACATCGCGACCAAGGGCTCCATCACCATCAACGGCGTGAGTCTGACGGTGAACCATGTTGCCGGTGACGAGTTCGAGGTGAACCTGATTCCGCACACGCTGGATGTGACTACGTTGAACGAATTGAAGGTCGGCACGAAGGTGAACCTAGAGATCGATCTGATCGCGCGTTATGTCGAGCGCATGCTGACATCCGAACAGAGCGCGTGAGCGGCTTTCAATCACACAGCTTTGACTTTGAACCAAGCGGCATACAACGCCGGTAAGAATAACAGGGTGAGCAGGGTGGCGACCAACAGCCCCCCCATGATGACGATGGCCATCGGCCCCCAGAACACGCTGCTGGTCAGCGGGATCATGGCGAGGATCGCGGCGGCGGCCGTGAGCAGAATGGGGCGTGCCCGACGGACAGTGGCATCGATGACGGCATCGTAGCGTGATGCTCCCTGTTTGATATCTTGTTCTACTTGATCCACCAAGATCACCGAGTTGCGCATGATCATGCCTGCCAATGAGATCGCACCCAGCATGGCGACAAAACCGAACGGCACATGGAAAACGAGCAGTGCGGCACTGACACCGATCAGTCCGAGCGGAGCGGTCAGCAGCACCAGCGCCACCAGTTTGAAGCGCCGCAATTGCCACATCAACAGCGTGAGGATGATGAAGCACATCAACGGTAGAACGGTGATGATGGAATCGGTTGCCTTGTCGCTGTCTTCCTCCGATCCTCCGGTTTCGATCCGATAGCCATTGGGTAAATGCGCACGAATGGCGGAGAGTTTCTCGGTGATCGCATGGCTCACTTCGGGTGCTTGGATGTTGTCGGGCACGTCGGCTCGTACCGTCACCACCGGCATGCGGTTCATGCGCCAGACGATGCCTTCCTCGATGCGTTTGTGCAGCGTGGCGATGTCCGCGAGCGCAACGAACTTGCCGTCGGCTGTGTGGATACGCACATGCTTGAGAAAATCTTCGCTGCGTCTATCCTCTTCACCCGCGCGCATGACGATCTCGATACGTTTATCGGCCTCGCGGTAATGCGTCACGGTGATGCCGGAATGCAGCATCTGCAGGTAGCGTGAAAGTGCTTGTGACGAGATGCCATAACTGCGTGCCTTGGCTTGATCGAGTTCGATATCGATGGTCTTGATTGGCTCGTTGGAGTCTTGGCTGACGTTTTTGGTATGCGGATTTGCTTTGACCACCTTCAAGACTTCATCGGCGATCTCGCGCACCTTGTCCAAGTCTTTGCCGACGATGCGGAACTGTACCGGATAGCCGACGGGCGGGCCATTCTCCAGGCGCGAAACGCGGATGCCGAAAGTCGCATATTCGCTATCCAATAGCTTACGCAGTTTTTTCAGTTCATCTTCTCGCGCCGCCTGATCGCGCGTGGTGATGACGATCTGTGCGTAGTTCATCGCAGGCAGTTGCAGGTCGAGTGGCAGGTAGAAGCGCGGTGTGCTGCCACCGATGTAACTGGTGTATTGCACTACGTTCGGGTCGTCTTTCAATCTGCGTTCGATCGACTGTGTCACGCCCTCGGTCATGGAGAATGCGCTACCTTCCGGCAACCACACATCCATCAGCAGCTCGGTGCGCTCCGACGGCGGGAAGAATTGTTGTTCGACCTTGCTGAAACCCAATGCGGACAGGATAAACAGCAAGAATGTGGTTCCGATCACGAGTCTTTTGCGTTCGATGCAAGTGATGACCAGTTTGCGGAAGCGCACATAGAACCAATTCTGATAGAGCGAGGCGGCGACATGGCGATGCTCCTGCAATATCCGGTAACCCAAGACCGGGGTGAAGATGACGGCCACCACCCAAGAGACGAGGAGTGACAGTGTGACCACGACGCAGATCGAAATGGTGTATTCACCCGCCGAAGATTTGGCCAGTCCCACGGGCAGGAACGCTGCCGCAGTGATCAGCGTTCCGGTGAGCATGGGGAACGCGGTGCTGGAATAAGCGAAGATGGCGGCACTGGTCTTGTTCCAGCCCTGCTCCAGTTTCACCTTCATCATTTCCACGGCGATCATCGCATCATCTACCAACAGGCCGATGGCGATGATGAGTGCGCCGATTGAGACACGTTGCAAATCGATGCCGAGCAACTTCATCAGCAGAAAGGTACCCGCCATCACGACCGGAATGGATAAAGCCACCACGAGGCCGGCGCGCCAGCCGAGGCTGATGAAGCTGATGGCGAGCACGATGAGCAGCGCTTCCGCAAACGACTGCATGAATTGACTGATCGCCTGTTTGACCACCTTGGGCTGATCGGCGACTTGATGAATCTGCACCCCCGCAGGCAGATGCGCGCGAATGTCAGTGAGCGCCTTATCCAGCTTGCGCCCCAGCTCCATCACATTGCCGTCCTTCGTCATCGAGATCGCCAGCCCGACCGCATCCTTGCCGCTATATCGCATCTTGAAGCGGGCGGGATCCTCATAGCCGCGATAGACATGACTGATGTCGCCCAGACGGTAGACCTTGCCCTGAGCGGCGGGGATGCCGATGTCTTGGATGCTCTTCAGTGAATGGAAGTCGCCACTGACGCGCAGTCTGGCGATGTCGTAGTGAGAGACGATCTCGCCCGCAGGCTCCATCGCATTTTGCGCTTTGAGGGTGGAGGCGATCTTGAGCGGGTCGATACCGAAGGCAGCGATCTTGTCGCTGTTGAACTCGATGTAGATCTTTTCCTTTTGCTCACCGATCAAATCCACCTTGGCGACGTTCGCGATCTTCAGCAACTCTTGCCGGGCGGAGCTGGCCTCGCGTTCCAATTCCGCTGGGCTCAGCACGTCCGAAGTGAAGGCATAGATGGAGCCGTAGGTGTCGCCAAACTCATCGTTGATGAAAGGTCGGCTCGCATCTTCAGGGAGCGACTGACGCATGTCGAACAGCTTCTTGCGCACTGTCGCCCACGCGAAGCGCAACTCGTTGCGCGGCATGTCATCTTTGAGGGTGACGAAGATGACCGCTTCGCCGGGGGTGGACACACTGGCGACGTTATCCAGCCAAGGCGTCTCTTGCAGCATCCTTTCGATGCGGTCGGTGACTTGTTGTTCCACTTCGCGTGCGGTGGCACCCGGCCACAACACCTTGACGGTCATGACCTTGAAAGTGAACTCGGGATCTTCGTTCTGCGGTAACTCAAGATAGGCGACCGCGCCGGAGATGAGCAGGGCAAGCAGCAGGTAGAGCACCATGGCCTGATTGCGGATTGCCCATTTTGAGAGATTGATACGCTGCATTGCGCGGACGGCTAAAATCGGTGTGCGCATTATAGGCGGTATCGCCGGAATGCGGTGTGCTTAAAGCGCTTTTTGTACTTTGCCATGAAGCCTTGCCCGGCATGCCTTGGATGGGAGGCGGGGATGGTGCCGAAGGTGCTAAAATCCGCCCTCCGCAGATACGCGAAAACTTATTTCAGAGCCGCACCTATGACAGACATCGCACCAATCACCGAAATCATCGACGAGATACGCGCCGGGCGTATGGTCGTGCTGGTGGACGAAGAAGACCGGGAGAACGAAGGCGACCTGCTGTTCGCTGCCGAGTTCGTCACCCCGGAGAAGATCAACTTCATGGCGAAACACGGACGCGGACTGATCTGTTTGACGCTGACCCAAGCGCATTGTCAGCAACTCAATCTGCCCCTGATGGTGCGCGACAACGGCTTGTCGCTGGCAACCAATTTCACCGTTTCCATCGAGGCCGCGACCGGCGTCACCACCGGCATCTCCGCCGCCGACCGCGCCCGCACGGTGCAGGTCGCGGCGGACAAGGATGCCAAGCCGGCCGACATCGTGCAGCCGGGCCACATCTTCCCCTTGCGTGCGCAGAACGGCGGCGTGCTGGTGCGCGCCGGGCACACCGAGGCTGGCTGTGATCTGGCGCAACTGGCTGGGGTGACACCTGCAGCAGTGATCTGCGAGATACTCAAAGAAGATGGAGAGATGGCGCGTCTGCCGGATCTGATCCCTTTCGCCAAAGAGCATGGCTTAAAGATCGGCACCATTGCCGATCTTATTGAATATCGTAGCCACAACGAGACCCTAGTCGAGCGTGTTGCACGGCGCACGGTGCAGACCGCCTATGGCGCATTCGATCTGGTGACCTACACCGACAAGACGACGCAGCGTACGCACTTGGCGTTGGTGAAGGGCGATATCCAGCCGCAGACAGAGACGCTGGTGCGGGTGCACGAGCCGCTGTCGGCGCTGGATTTTTTGGAGCAAGTCAGCCTGCCGAATACCACCAGCGTGCACGATGCGCTGAAGAAGATCAGCCAATCGGCGGCAGGGGTACTGGTGTTGATGCATCACACCGAGACATCGGCGAACCTGTTGGCGCGGGCGGCGGCGACACCTGAGCCGCATCATGCACAGTGGGATCCGCGCAGTTACGGCATCGGTGCGCAGATACTGCGTGACCTGAATGTCGGCAAGATGTGCCTCATCGCCACACCGCGCAAATTGCCCAGCATGACGGGCTTCGGCTTAGAGATCGTGCGTTACTGTCAAACCAAGGATATGAAATGAGCATGCCCCTTGAAATTCATTCTGCGGGATGAAGCGCAAGGAGCCGCGGAGTGAGGGACGAGACATATCATGTAGATAGGCGAGGAGCGAACGAGCACGCGACGCAGCGATTCGCCCGCAGAATGAATTTATAGGAGGTATCCGTGAAAGAGATTGAAAAGAACCTGAATGGCTCAGGCCTGCGCATCGGCATCGTGCAAAGCCGTTTCAACGAGGTGGTGTGCGAAGGCCTGCTGGCCGCCTGCCGTGCGCAGCTGACAAAAAACGGCGTGCGCGAGAGCGACATCACGCTGGCGACCGTGCCCGGTGCGCTGGAGATCCCATTGGTGTTGCAAGCCATGGCGCAAAGTAAAAAGTTCGATGCGCTCATCGCGCTCGGTGCGGTGATCCGTGGCGATACTTATCACTTTGAAGTCGTCTCCAACGAATCGGCACGCGGGGTGGGCGAGGTGCAATTACACAGTGGTGTCCCCGTCGCCAATGCCATTCTCACCACCGATACCGATGAACAAGCCGAAGTGCGTATGAATGTGAAAGGTGCGGAAGCAGCACTGGTCGCCATCGAGATGGTGCAGCTTTTGAAAGCCATCGCATGAGCGACGCCAAGACGAACACACCCGCCAAGAGCCAACGTCATCGTGCACGGGAACTGGCGCTGCAAGGCATCTACGAATGGCGTCTTTCCGGCAAGAGCGCGACGTTGATCGAAAAAGGCACGCGCGATGAAAAGAGTCTGGGGCGCTACGACACCGAATTCTTCGGGCAGTTGCTGAAGGGGGCGATCGCCCAGCACGAGGCTTTGGGAGTGCAGATCGCGCCGCATCTGGATCGCAAGCTGGATGAGTTGAGTCCCGTCGAATATTCCGTGCTGTTGTTGGCGGCCTTCGAGTTGGCGCAACATCCCGAGATCCCTTATCGCGTCGTCATCAATGAAGCGGTCGAACTGGCCAAGACCTTCGGCGGCAGCGACGGGCACAAATTCGTCAACGGCGTGCTGGATAAATTAGCCGCCCAATTGCGCGCGACCGAGGTCGCCGCGAAGTAGTCCGGCGCCATGTCTGAGTTCGATCTGATCCGGCGCTATTTCACCCGCGCCACGCCTCTCAGTGTTCTGGGTGTGGGTGATGATGCCGCCTTGCTGCGGGTGGGCATCGGCATGGAATTGGCTGTCTCTACCGACATGCTGGTCAGCGGTACCCACTTCTTTGCGGATGCCGATCCATTTTTACTGGGGCACAAGACGCTGGCGGTCAACCTCTCCGATATGGCGGCGATGGGCGCTACGCCGCGTTGGGCGACGCTGGCTTTATCTTTGCCGCAGGCCGACGAAGATTGGTTGCAACGCTTCAGTGCCGGCTTCTTTGCCTTGGCCGATGAGCACGGTATCGAACTCGTCGGTGGCGACACCACACGCGGGCCGCTCAACCTGTGCGTCACCATCATGGGTGAAGTTCCCCGGGGCGAAGCCTTACGTCGCAGTGGCGCGCAGGTCGGCGATGACATCTGGGTGTCCGGCACACTGGGGGCGGCGGCGCTAGGCTTGGCACATCTGCAAGGTAAAATGGCACTGCCTGAAGATGCCCGTATTCACTGCCTTGCAGCCTTGCATCAACCGCAGCCGAGGGTGGCTTTGGGGTTGGCGTTGCGCGGTGTCGCGAGCAGTGCCATCGATATCTCGGACGGCTTACTCGCTGATCTTGGGCATATCTTGGAATGCTCACAACTCGGGGCGGAGATATTCTTGGCAAAGATTCCGTCATTCCCGCGCAGGCGGGAATCCAGCGAATCAATTAAACTGGATTCCCGCCTGCGCGGGAATGACGATATTGATGAAGTGCTGGCGCAACACTGCATTCTTTCCGGCGGTGATGATTATGAATTGTGTTTTACCGCATCGCCTGCACAACGTGACGTGATCGATGTGCTGGCCGGACGATTGCAACTCCCGCTCACCCGCATCGGCAGCATCTGTGCCGAGCAAATCTGCATGGTGCGCGCGGCGGATGGTAGTGTGATGAAGATAGAGGAAGGCGGCTATGACCACTTCGCATGACGAGCTCAAGATACAACCCAGCTGGGGCTTCCTATTCAGCCATCCGGCACATTTCCTTTCCTTCGGATTCGGCGCCGGTCTTTTCCCGCGCTCCCCCGGCACGGCGGGCACGCTGGTCGCCTTCCCCATGTATTGGTATCTCGCGCCCCGGCTCACCGATGCGATGTTCATCCTGGTACTCATCTGGGCATTCGCCTTCGGGGTATGGGTGTGCGATACCACGGGCAAAGCGCTGGGCGTGGAGGATTACGGCGGCATCGTGTGGGACGAGATCGTCGCGTTCACACTAGTCTTGTTCTTCACACCGGAAGGTCTGGTGTGGCAAGTGCTGGCCTTCTCGCTATTCCGTTTTTTCGACATCGTCAAACCCGAGCCCATCCGCCACTTCGACCAGACTTGGCATGGCGGCCTCGGCGTGATGTTCGACGACATCCTTGCGGCGGGTTACACGCTGCTATGCCTGGCCGTCATCAAGAGCATCCTCATATGAGAACGCTCATCGCATTGCTGTGTTGCATCGCACTGAATGCACAGGCCGAGACTTTCAATGCCAAAGTCATCGCGGTGATGGATGGCGACACCATCATGGTGTTGCGCGGCAACCAAAAGATCAAAGTGCGCATGGCCAACATCGACGCGCCGGAGAAAGACCAAGCCTTCGGCAAGCAATCGCGCGATTCATTGTTGGAGATGGTGGGCAAGAAGACGGTGCAGATCGACAGCCAAGCCGTCGATCAATACGGACGTATCGTCGGCCAGATCAAAGTGGATGGTCTGGACGTCAACCAGCAACAGGTGAAGCGCGGCATGGCGTGGGAATATTCGCACTATCATACCGACAAGACCTACATCGGCCTGCAAAGCGATGCACAACAAGCGCGGCGCGGATTGTGGACGCAGACCAGCCCGCAAGCGCCGTGGCAGTGGCGCAAACTCCACCCCTCAGTGAAGCCGACCGCACCAACTCATCAACCTGCGGCTAGTCCGGCATCGCCCAAAGTGCTGTACGACATGGAGTGCGGCAAGAAACGCCATTGTGCGCAAATGAGCTCATGCGACGAAGCTCACTTTTACCTCACGCGCTGCGGCGTGAAGACACTGGATCGGAATAAAGACGGCGTGCCGTGCGAGAATTTGTGTAGCGGGAAGCGGTGATCAGCATTTTGTTTGAGTGGCTGCAATCGTCCAATACATAAAATTCGCCCCCCTCGTTCAAGAGGCCACGAGCTGGAAGCTGAAAGCCGTCTACTAAAGCGGGTGTAGTCCAGTAGAGAATTGGTTTGATTTATGCGATTTAGTCTTTTATTGCAGTTATAAAAATCAAGGTGAAAGCCCCATGAAAATATTGCTATTCTGTTATTTCAAGACCATAAAAAGGTGGTCATATTCGTGGCTCGCAATGAGCAAGAATTCACCTTCCGATACATTTAATGTAGTGCCAAGACCTGTATAAACTTGAAAATAGTGAGCTCATATGAAATTAATTTCTTGCCTAGTTTTATTTTTAACAACCTCGTTCGCCCAGATAGTTGCTCATGCTGGAGACTCAGTGCTCCGTGTGGCATGTTCAGGAGAAAATGCAGACGCTGAGGTTTATATAAACGGCAAGTTCAGAGGTGAGTGTCCGGTCGATATCCAAGTATCTGAAGGTGTGCTACCGCTGCGTGTTGTAAAGATCGTGGATGCGCAACATGAAAGAGTCTTTGAGCAGAATGTGCGTATCGGTGAGGGAAGTATCAAGAAAGTAGAAGTGATTTTGTCTGAGCCTCAACTAAATGCGGCAGCTCAAAAAATTGAGAACAAGCGCTTGGAATTGGTACGGATGGAAGCAGCAAAGCAAGAGGAGAAAAGATGGGCGCAGAATCGTGCCGAATTGGCTTCGGCGCTGTCAATGGTGCGCCAGCAAGGTGCTGAAGTTGGCAATGGAAAAGCTTTCCGTGATTGTCCGAGCTGCCCGGCAATGGTTCTGGTTCCCTCGCCCGGGAAAGATCCTGTTGCTATAGGCCAGTTTGAGATTACCAGAGGGCAGTTTTCCGTCTTTGCGAAGGAAACAAGGAGAGCTAGTACCAAAAACTGTGAAGTATTTGAACGTGCTGGTCTGATAACTGATGCACGGTTCATGCCTGACGAAGGAAGTAACTGGGCAAGTCCGGGCTTTAAGCAAACTGATGATCATCCCGTAGTGTGTGTTTCCTGGGCGGATGCGAAGGAGTATGTGAAATGGCTCTCTGCAAAAACAGGACATAACTATCAACTTTTAGATGCTAACTCGTGGTTGGGGGCGGCGGGTGGGAAACTTGGTCAAAAGGTAGTGCTGCCGTGGGCTGAACAAGGGGGCGCTTGCCAATATGCGAATCTCTACGACGAAACAGCCAAGGGAGATGTCGGTGCCGGTTTGGGCAAGCCATGGCTGTGTAATGATGCGCAATCCTATACCTCGCCAGTAGGCAGTTTTAAGCCGAATCAATGGGGGATTTACGATATTTTTGGCAATGTAAATGAGTGGCTAGAAGATGCACCCAAAAGAGAGGTGGAAGGGGAAAAAGTTGTTTCTGCTGGCTTTGGCGTTCGCTTGGTACGTGGTGGTTCATGGGCTACGTCATTCAGCGATTGGGAATATGAGATTTTTAGAGTCGATTGGGAAGGGCTAAGACAGCAAACTATTGGATTCAGGGTAATGCGTTATCTGACATCTTTAAAACAGGATGAATTGAAAAATCCGAATGCAGTTGATGATGAAGCCGACACAGAAGATGAGGTTGATACAGAAGATCAGACTGGCACGGCTGAAAACTAGCTAATAAAGATTGAGTCTGCAGAAGTGTGGGTTTTTTAGGAGTATGAGGTTATGAGGCGATATGTTTTTGTTTGTCTAAAAGTTGTACTAATCGCGATCCTGTTTACCGCGTTGCCTGCGGTTTCAGGTATGCAGGATATGCTCGATCTGTCCGAGAAAATGGACCAACTTGATAAGCAGGATTTTCAGGAAGCGATCAATCAGGCCAATACCTGCACACGGGAACGTGATTTTCCTTGTACTAATTTGCAGATAGCGAAAGCTGAAAAATTGGCAGGCGATTCGAGTGATCAAAAGCTGCTGGCGGCAGCTCGACAGAATTTATCACATGAGAAATGGCAGGTTGCCGAGGAAGAGCGGCTGCGTGTTGAGGAAGAACATCGCCGTGCCGAACAAGAGCGTATCGCGCTGGCAGAGCAGCGACGGCAGCAAGAGGCCGCAAGGGACAGCGGCTTTCAGTGGAGTAAGCTGGCGGCCATTGGTGTGGGAGCCGGAATCGGTGGTTTGGGCAACCTGTCATCAGAGCAGCAAACTCAATTTATTACTTCTGCTATGAAAGACAGTGCGGCCGGGCAAGAGGGCATGAGTAATACGAAAAGCACGACTGACAGGCTGAGTGCTGAACAAAACCAGCGGCAGGCCATACTTGCCCAGCAGGAACGTCAGCGCCAGAGCAATGCGATAGCGGCGGAGGCGGCGAATAATGAAAGGCTGCTGAAAGCGGCCAGAAATTCAAGGCCACCCAATGGCGTTCAAAATGCAGCTAGTCCAAGTGCCGAGAGGCCTGTACCGCAGGTAGCAGCAAAGCCGCAATCGACTTTATATGCAGAAGCAGCTCCGCTTCGTAGTGAGCCTACTCGCGCACCTTCGGGACCAACTTATTCGGGTGCGCCTTGCGGACCCGGCATACGCTGTACTTTGGGTATGTCAGGACAGCGACACTGTGAGCCTTCTATACCACCTACAGGCGAGCATTGCGAAGAGGGATGCACAATACAAGGTTGGGGGGCGGCTTATCATGATGTAACGCTTCCATCTGACAAGGCCTATATTCCTACAGGAAAACTTTGTAAATCGGGTTGTACCGTACCGAATTTATGCTCGGGTAGCTGAAGCGGCTGACTTAGCCAAGTACGAAATGCTGAGTCGACTTGGTTGGCTACAAAAAATATTCTACTGGATGACTGAAGGCGCATACCAGAGATAGCACCCACCCGCTGAAATATAAAATATTAATTGTTCACTGGTTGTTTAAAGATAGCGTCGCACACAAGGGGCTATTGAAAATAGAATGCACGATAGTGGCCACTGGCCACAGACAGCAATGGGTTATTTTCAGCCCTTCGCTAAAACCCACTTTGCAGCTAGTCAGGAATACTTTCCCAACAGATGCCGTCTTTGTCGCAGCGTAGCGCATTCGCTTTGCTATCCCAATCGCCCAGTACCCAGCGTTCGCAGGTGTGCCCATCCACTTGATGCAGGTGTTTTGCCGGTCGGTGGGTGTGTCCGTGGATGAGGCGCGGGTAGTGGTGTTGGCGTAACAGTTCGTTGACGGCGGTATCGCTGACATCCATCAGTGTCATTTCCTTGCTGCGTTTTTGTGTCTCGCTTTGCTGGCGCAGTTGTTCGATCTGCGCTTTGCGTTGCGCGAGGGGTTGTGCGAGGAAGCGCGTTTGCCATTCACTATCGCGCACCTGTTCCCGGAAGCGTTGATATTCGGCATCGTCGGTGCACAGTGTGTCGCCATGCGAGAGCAGGGTGGGTGTGCCGTACAGATCAAGCAATGTCGGGTCGTCGAGCAGCGTCGCATTACAGGCGGAGCCGAGTTCTTCTTCCATCAAAAAATCGCGGTTGCCGTGCATGATGAAGATGCGCGTGCCCTGTGCGTTCAGCTGGCGCAGGGTGTCGGTGATGCGCAGATGGAACGGATCGCCCACATCGTCATCGCCTGCCCAGTATTCGAACAGGTCGCCCAAGATATAGAGGGCTTCTGCTTTGGGCGCGATGTCGGTGGCGAAGCGCAGGAACAGCTCCGTACTGTGCGGATGCCCTTGGCTGAGGTGCAGGTCGGAGATGAAAAGAGAGAAGGGTGTTTGCTTGGGCTGCATATTTTTGTATGGAGCGAGTCCCTCACCCTAACCCTCCCCCCGCAGGGAGAGGGAACCGGATGCGGTTATTGCACCACTTCCGCTTTGATGATGACGACGTCTTCTTTCGGCACGTCTTGGTGGAAGCCGCTGTTGCTCGTTTTCACTTTGCCGATGGCATCGACGAATTGGGTTCCTTCAACGACTTTGCCGAATACGCAATAGCCCCAGCCATCTTGTCCGGGATAGTCGAGGAAGCTGTTGTTCTTGGTGTTGATGAAGAATTGTGCAGAGGCGGAATGCGGATCGGGCGGCGCGCCATGGCGATGGTGTAGAGCTCGTTCTTCAGCCCGTTGGCAGCTTCGTTCTTGATCGGTGCCTTGGTGGGTTTCTCTTTCATGCCCGACTCAAAACCGCCGCCTTGGATCATGAAGTTGGGGATCACGCGATGGAAGATGGTGCCGTTGTAAAAGCCGCTGTTCACGTAGTCGAGAAAGTTCTGCACGGTGATCGGTGCTTTCTCGGCGTCAAGTTGCAGAGTGATGATGCCTTGGCTGGTATGCAGTTTTACCATTTTCATATTTCCTTTGGTTTCGGTGGTGGATGCGGCGTGCGCGGGTAGGACGCAGAGTCCGACCAGCAAGAATGCGAGAGTAAAGCGGATGAATTTCATTTATACGGCTCCTTCATAGACGATCTTCCAGTTTCCATTTTGCTTCATCCAGTATTGGCGCTTGTGCATACGATTGTTCAGGTTGTTGCTCTCGTAATCCTGCTCGAAGTTGACCACGACCAGATTCGCTTGGCTGGGGTAAGGGAAGATGCTGACGTTGGACATCTTGACCTTGATCCAAGTCTTGCCGGAATTGACGAGGCGCTTTTGCTGCGCGAAGGCTGGCAGGTTCATGTTGCCCGTGGAGAAGTCCTGCGCGTAATGCGCGAGGTAGGCGTCGGTATCGCGGCTCGCCCAATCGCTGCGCCATTGCTCGATCGCTTTTTGTAACTCGGTGCGTTCTTTGCGATCCGCCTCGTCGCTCCAGTCGATCTTGCTGGTGATGATGACCGGCGTAAGGCCGATCTGTAAGTGCTTGCCGAGCTCGCTGAGATCATGATTGGCGAGAACCACGCAACCGTTGCTGGCGCGCGGCGGGCGGCTGTAGGTGTCCGAAGGCGTGCCGTGCAACCAGATGCCGTGGCCGTCGCGTCCTTGGCGTTTATCCCACTCGTTAGGGTAGCTCAGCGGATAGGCACCGGAGCCGTAGAAGTCGGTGAGCTTGTCGCGGCTCAGATATTCGTTCACGAAATACACGCCGATCGGTGTCTTCTGGTCGCCTTCCGAGACTTTGTCCGCGCCCTTCTTGCCCACGCTGATGTAGAAATCCGCCACATAGCGCGGTTCGCCGTTCACGTTCTCGAACAGATAGAGCGTGGACTTGCTGGTATCGACCACCACGGCATAACGCTGTGTGGGCGAGAGTTGCCACAGATACTTCGGCACGGCGATAGGCTGCTGTTGCTGCGCGCGTTGCAGGCGGGCATTCGCTTCGTCACGCAAGTCTTGCACGCGGTCGCGCGGGGCGTTGGGTGCATCGCCGAAATCGCTGATCGGTTTGGAGCGCGCCAGTAACAGATCGCCCCGCACCAGTTGCGCCAATTTGAAATTGGGATTGATCTTGAGCAAAGAGTCGACTTCACTCAAAGCCACATCGAGGCGATTCTCGCCGACCGCGCGCAAACTCTTGGCCAGCCCCAGCTCCAAGTCGCGCGAAGCCGTATCACCTGCCGCGACCGGGGCGGCAAAGGCGAGGAGCGACAGGGCGAGCAGGTGCTTATGCATGATCTATTTGCCTGAAAGTTCTTCCGCGATCTGCCATTGACCTGCGACCTTCACCCAATCCAAAGTCTTGCTGGAAGTGCTGTTCAGATGGCTGGCGTGATAGCTTTGTTTGAAGCTGACGCTGGCATGGGCGTCATCCGCGACTTTGACTTTTGCATCGCGCACTTCGACCCGGATGGACTTGGGCGCGGCGATACGTTGCTTGCGCTGGGCTTCCCATGCACTGCGGCTTTCACCACCGGGTGCTTTGAATTCCTTGGAATAGAACGCGAGATATTTTTTGCTGTTCTTGGCAGACCAGGCGGCTGCCCACTCTTGGGTCGCTTTCAACACCTCGGCATTGGTGTCAGTGCTGGGTGTGGTCGCGACGATGACAGGCTTGCTTGGGACGGTCGGTGTCACGGTGGTGGTGGTCGCTACAGGGGTAGTCGCCACGCTGGACGATGCGGCAACAGGTGCGGACGCATCGGCAGTGGTGGTCGCTTTGCCATTGGTGCGTGCGTTCTTGCTGAACAGTTCGCGGATCAGCGCCAGCTTGGTCTGGGTGCTGGTGTTGCTCTTGTCCAGTTGCAACGCGCGGTCATAGGCCTGGCTCGCCATCTTGGCGTAGATGTCGCCAAGGTTCTCATGCGCGGTGGCATAGCTGGGATGGGTGCGGATCGCCATCTCCAGCGCATTCTTGGCTTTTTCGTATTGGCCTTGGCCGGCGTAGAGCACGGCGAGGTTGTTGTACGGCTCGGGCAGTTCTGGATAATCTTGCGTGAGTTCGGTGAAGGTAGTAATGGCATCTGCGGTGCTGCCTTGTTCGGCGAAGATCAAGCCTTTGAGGAAGCGCGCTTGCGCATCCTTGGGTTTGGCAACGAGGAAGGCGTTGACCTTCTCCATTGCTTGCGCGTGTAAGCCTTGTTTGAACAGCTTGTTGGCGTCTTGCAGTTCGTCCGCTTGTGCAGTGATGGTGATGGCCAACAAGAGGCCCAGTGCGGCGGTTCGGCTAAACAGTGTGAACATATTCATCGTGTCGTGGATTCCAGAAAAATTTCAATGGCTTTGTCAATCAGAGAGTGCGCGATTCTACCAAATAAGCGACGTCCTTACACGGATTGCGCTACGGCATGGTCTGGGCGGTTTTCGGGTAGAATTCCGCACCTTCATCGCCGACACTTTTTGAACGAAAAATGAGCAGCAATCCTCCCGCCTCTGCCGCACCTGCCTCCAATTTTATCCGCACGATCATCGATGGCGATCTGGCCAGCGGCAAGCAGCAAGCATCGCCACAACCCGTTTCCCGCCCGAGCCGAATGGTTATTTGCATGTCGGACATGCCAAATCCATCTGCCTCAATTTTGGTTTAGCCAAGGACTACAACGGCAAGTGCAATCTGCGCTTCGACGACACCAATCCCGAAAAGGAAAGCGACGAATACGCGCAATCCATTCAGGACGACGTGCGCTGGCTGGGTTTTGAATGGAACGGCGAAGTGCGCTGGGCATCGGACTACTTCGATGCGCTATACGACTATGCAGTGGAGCTCATCAACAAAGGCTTGGCCTATGTGGACGACCTTACGCCGGAGCAGATGCGCGAATATCGCGGCACGCTGACCCAACCGGGCAAGAACAGCCCGAACCGCAGCCGCTCGGTTGCCGAGAACCTCGACCTGTTCACGCGCATGAAAAACGGCGAATTCGCCGACGGCGCGATGGTGCTGCGCGCCAAGATCGACATGGCTTCGCCCAACATGAATATGCGCGATCCGGCCATCTACCGCATCCGCCGCGCGCACCACATCCGCACCGGCGACAAGTGGTGCATCTACCCGATGTACGACTACACCCACTGCATCTCCGACGCGCTGGAAGGCATCACCCATTCCATCTGCACGCTGGAATTCGAAGACCACCGCCCGCTGTACGATTGGGTGCTGGACAACATCACCATCCCTTGCCACCCGCGCCAGTACGAGTTTTCGCGGCTTGAGTTGCACTACACCATCACCAGCAAACGCAAGCTGCTGCAACTGGTGAACGAGAAACACGTGAGCGGTTGGGACGATCCGCGCATGCCCACCATCAGCGGCATGCGCCGTCGCGGTTACACGCCGGAAGGCATCCGCGAATTCGCCAAACGCATCGGCGTCTCCAAGAGCGAGAACAGCGTGGACATGGCGATCATGGAAGGCGCGATCCGCGAAGATTTGGAACTGCGCGCGCCGCGTGTGATGGCCATCATCAACCCGCTCAAAGTGACCATCACCAATGCTGACGGCGCGCAAATGCGCGAAGCGGATTTCCATCCGAACATGCCGGAACTGGGCAAGCGCGTCGTGCCGTTCAGCAGCTCGCTGTTGATCGAAGCCGACGACTTCGCCGAAGTGCCGCCCGCAGGCTGGAAGCGTCTCATCCTCGGCGGTGAGATCCGCCTGCGCCACAGCTACGTGATGCGCTGCGACGAAGCGGTGAAAGATGCGGCGGGCAATGTCATCGAACTCAAGTGCAGCATCGACCACGACACGCTGGGCAAGAATCCCGGAAGGCCGCAAAGTGAAGGGCGTGATTCACTTCCTGTCGCGCGAACACGCGTTGCCTGCCGAGATTCGTTTGTATGACCGACTATTCACCGTGTCGGAACCTGATGCTGATCGCGATGTGGATTTCTGTACGCATCTGAACCCGACCTCGTTGACCGTGGTGCAAGGCTGGGTAGAGGCGAGTGTGAAAGATGCCGTGCCGGAAACACGCTACCAGTTCGAGCGCCTCGGCTATTTCGTGACCGACAGCCGCGACCACCAGGCGGGCGGCAAGCTGGTGTTCAACCGCACCGTGACGCTGAAAGATTCTTGGGCGAAAGAACAAAATTGACCGTCATTCCCGCGCAGGCGGGAATCCAGTGGTTCGATTCAATATGCAGTTGGTTCTGTCTCCGCGTTGCGGAGAATTTTAAGTCTTGACTGGATTCCCGCCTGCGCGGGAATGACGGTAACGGTAAGGTTTTCAAATGTTAAAAATCTACAACACCCTCGCCCGCGACAAGCAGGATTTCAAACCCATCACGGCGAATACTGTGCGCATGTACGTCTGCGGTATGACCGTGTACGACTATTGCCACCTCGGCCATGCGCGCGTGATGGTGGTGTTCGACATGGTGCAGCGCTGGTTGAAAGAGAGTGGTTACGATGTGACCTACGTGCGCAACATCACCGACATCGACGACAAGATCATCAAGCGCGCGGCGGAGAACAAGGAATCCATCCACACGCTCACGCAGCGTTTCATCGACGCCATGCATGAGGATGCCGACGCGCTGGGCGTGCAACGTCCCGACCATGAACCGCGTGCCACGCAGTATGTGCCGCAGATGCTGGAGATGATCGCGCAATTGGAACAGAACGGCCTCGCCTATCAAGCTGCGGATGGTGACGTGAACTATGCGGTGCGCAAGTTCGACGGCTACGGAAAATTATCCGGCAAATCACTGGAGGATTTGCGCGCGGGCGAGCGCGTGGAAGTCGCTTCCGACAAACACGATCCGCTCGATTTTGTGCTGTGGAAACACGCCAAGGACAGCGAAGCCGACGAAGTGAAGTGGGATTCCAAGTGGGGCAAGGGTCGTCCCGGCTGGCACATCGAATGTTCGGCGATGGGTTCTGAATTGCTTGGCAAACATTTCGACATTCACGGCGGCGGCGCGGATTTGCAGTTCCCGCACCATGAGAACGAAATCGCGCAAAGCGAAGGCGCGCACCAGTGCCAGTACGTGAACTACTGGATGCACAACGGCTTCGTGCGTGTGGACAACGAGAAGATGTCCAAGAGCCTCGGCAATTTTTTCACCATCCGCGAAGTGCTGAAGAAATACGATGCCGAAGTGGTGCGTTTCTTCATCCTGCGCGCGCACTACCGCAGCCCGCTGAATTATTCAGACCAGCATCTGGATGATGCGAAAGGTGCGCTGTCGCGGTTGTACACTGCGCTGAAGACCATAGCCCTTTGGCCTCCCCTTATCGGAGGAGCAAAGCGTTCATCATCTCGTCACCTTCCTGATAAGGGGAGGGGGAAGGGTCTTGATTGGAGCGAACCGTATGCCCAACGCTTCAAAGCCGCGATGGACGACGACCTCAACACCCCCGAAGCCGTCGCTGTGCTGTTCGACCTCGCCAATGAAGTAAACCGCAGTCAGTCAGTAGAAGCGGCGGTGCAACTCAAGGCGTTGGCAGGAGTGCTCGGTTTGTTGCAACGCGATGCGCAGGATTTTCTGCAAGGCAGAGCTTCTATGTATTTGACAGTGCCAACTCCTACACTTGAGGCTAGCGGGGGGCTTTGGACATTGATGCTTTAGATCGAAGCGCGCATCGCCGCCAAGCAAGCTAAGAACTTCTCCGAGGCAGACCGTATCCGCAAAGAGTTGCTGGAAGCGGGAATCGTGCTGGAAGATACCGCGCAGGGTACGACTTGGCGTAGGGCTTAAGGCAACACCGTTTTTATACTACAAAATATAAAAATGTATGATAAAGTTTCGGCATGGGACTTTATATTGAACTCACCTCAAGCGCACAAAATGCTTATGCGGATTTGTTTGATTCCGTATTGTCATCAAGTGTCTCCAATTCCGTTGCTGGGTTAAATGGCAGCTTTGGCACCAAAAACGTACACAAAAAAAAATACTGGTATTTCCAATATCGCGATATCGATAGTTCGATAAAGCAGATATACATCGGGCCGGATAGCGAAAAAATCAGGAATCTCATTGCACTGCATCAATCCCATGAAGGGAAGCCAATCCGTATGCTGGCTGCTGCCGCAATCGCACTGGGTTGCAATCCTTTACTGCCCAAGCATTTCAGGGTCATCAAACGACTTTCCGAATACGGTTTCTTTAAACGTGGAGGCATTCTGGTTGGAACCCATGCATTTTTGACGATGTGCAATATGCTCGGAATATTGCCCGAGGAGCGCATGCAAACTCAGGATGTTGATTTTGCCCATGCGGGGAAAAATATCTCTGTCGCGTTGCCATCCAATATTAAGGTCGAAACGAGAACCGCTTTGGAATCGCTTGAAATGGGATTGATCCCGATCTCAACCTTTAGCGGCACAGAAGGCGCGCGCTATCTAAATCCGACCGACCCGGCTTTTATGGTGGATTTCTTGACGTCCAAAATATCCAGAAAAGATGATCCGATTCATATCGAAGGGCTTTCAATTGCCATGCAACCGTTAAAGTTCATGGAATTTTCAATGAAAGATACGGTTCAGGCAGTCGCACTGGGTAATGATGGATCGGTTCTCGTCACCATTCCCAAACCAGATCGTTTTGCGATCCACAAACTCATCGTGTCCGCAGAAAGAAAAATTTCAGAAACGGCAAAAATCAATAAGGATGTCAGACAGGCGAATGTATTGATTCAATACTATCTGGATTTCAGGCCGGACGAACTGATTGAGACTTGCAGGGAAGCCAAAGAAAATGGACCCGGGTGGGAAAAAAGATTGCGCAGTGGAATTTCCAAACTAAAGAAGATCAATCCGAATGCCGCCAAAATGTTACTTGACTCGTTGAAGGCGTAGAGGTGGATTTTTGGGACTGATTCGCTGAGGCGGATCGTATCCGCAAAGAGTTGCTGGAAGCGGGCATCGTACTGGAAGATACCGCGCAGGGTACAACTTGGCGCAGAGCTTAAGGTAGTTTCCCCGCCGACACCATGCGGTTGAACAGTGTGTTGGGCGATATCCAAACCACGAGGTCGTCGAAGTCAGATGAGAAATCGCGACTGACAAAATCGTTGGTATTGTTTATGTTTTCGGCCTCATCGGTAGAGGGAGTCAATGCCCAATTCTTTCCTCGAGAGACGATCACGGCTACTGCATAATCAAATAATCGAGGGGATGAACAGGCGGCAGTCATACATATCCTCAAGTTTCCATTATTAGAGAGCTTGAAATAGGTCGTGGTGAGCAGAGTGCCGGTGGCATTGAGGCCACTGTATATCTCATCTTTTTCGCCAAAGACAGAAGTGATGCGGTAGACATAGGCGCCATTGTAAGTGTCTAACTTGGGCGTTCCCAGTTGGTTATAGGGTAGTCCGCCACTTTGCGAATTGCACGCAATGGCTTTTGTGCTTTTGCCGATCTGAGGCACATCGTTGGTAGTGGCAGGCGCTGCGAAATTCTCGACACCATCCGGCGGGGTATCTGTATCAGGGCAGGGCAGGCGTCCGTTGGCGACAGCAAAGCCGATCAGCGACGAGCGAATCTCTTCCATCTGCGTGCGCGTTTCATTGATCTGCTTAAGGTCCAATTGGCTGGACAAAGAGGGCAACAACCCAGCCATCAATAGAGCGACGATGGTGAGCACAACACCCATTTCGACCAAGCTGAAACCAGCCGAGTCGGTCATGTGTTGGCGAAGTGGATTATTTTTTTTCATCAGTAGCATTTTGAATTTTGATCCGCACCTTTACCATCAAGGCAAACCACAAAGTCATTGATGACCTTGCTTTCTTGTTCCGCTTTTTGCCAAGTCTCTAAAGTCGTCGTGCTGGCCACCGCAGAATTCGCACCTTCCAAATAAGAAGTGACGTTGGTAGTTACTCTGGCGGTCTGGTTGAGATTTTTGCCCGAACCGATAACGGTTGCACGATAGCTCCCTGAGCCTTGATTAGGGTTGCCGTTGCCGTCGATAGTTAGGCATGAAGTGCCGCAGGTCTTATTGCCCAAGGGGCGATAGGGATTAGACACGCGGTAGAGCACCAGTTGTTTCCAGCTATTCGTCCAGTAAGTTGGCGGAGAAAAAAGGACGCATGTGGCCGTCCAATTTGCCTGCATCTCAAGGTCTTCAGGAACGGTTGCTGGGAAGTTACTGTTGGCAGCGTTCAAATTGGTTTGAACTGCATTGGCAGAGTTGTGGTTGTCAATATAGTCGCAAGGTTGACTATAGGTGCTACCTCCTTGAGCCGTCGGTATCGCTGCATTGGCAGCGGCTTTGGCAGAATTATTGGCAGTAGCGAGTGCTGAGTAATTTAGGTTGCTGGTGGCAGTCAACAATGCGTTGGCCGCAGCCGTCAAGGCAGCTTGCAGATTATCGTTGGTCTGGCAGGCAGTTTCAGCCGCTTGCAGATTGGACAGTGCGTTGCGCAGTGCAACGACTTTGGGATCGGTGTTGGTATTGATATTGAACGGGACAGAGATCGTCGGTTGATCCGGGATGCGGCCAAACAAGGTGTTCGAGGTGGTTGTGTAAGCTACGGGAGACATTGGTGCAGCCCACGGGTATTTACTACCGGAAACCGCTGCGTAGTCGTCTAGGCATTGTTTGATCTCGCGCACGACCCGTTTTTCTACGCTGGGCAGCAAGCTGTCTGCTGTGATGTAAATCAGACGGTCGTTGAAAGTGTCGCTGGCGTCTCCGGCCACGTACTGTGTGTTAGGGGTCGCTGCGGGGCTGGGATTTGCGTTGTTGCCCTCAAGATAATTGGCGGCACAGAGGCTTTGAGCGATGGTGCTGTTGTTGGTCGTTGTACACGGGGCTGTCTGTGTGTCTGAACGGCTCTGTGCACTGAGGCTGGGGCCCGGCGCAAAAACGATGGCGACGACATTGTTGGCCGAGGGGCTGCCCGCAATGACTAAACTACCTGCACTATCGCTATTTATTATGTTTGTGGTTGGAGCATCGCGAAAATTGCGGGACAAGGCGTACCAAAGTGGAGCGCCTGTGCCATCGCGTAAATCAGGCAAGCCTAAAGTTTTCCACGGGAGCCGTCCGATGTAGTTTGGGCAATCCGTGGCGGTATCAGCAGAACCTGTGCCCGTCGTATCGGGGCAGGGTAGGCTGCCAGGTAGGCCTGCATCTGCGACAGCGCGAGCGATCAATGCTTCTCTGGCCTGAGCTAGCGCGTCAGCGGTTTTCCTGTCGCGCGCTGTGTGCAACGATATGGCACTGAGCGAGCCAATCAATACGGCAGTTACGCCAATGACCATGATAACCAGCATCACGATGAACGCTGCACCGCGTTGCCGTTGTTTGGTCTGGGGGGATTTGCGCAGGGTGTGCATGATGCGGTCTGCTTATTTGTTTTCTTCTGGTGCGGGCGGCGCTTCAATCATCACGCGTTGTCCGACTTTGGCGGGTACGGGGTACGTTTTACCCGGTACGGTGACGGCGACATTGGCGGGTGTCTTGTCGTTACCTTCGCCTGCGGCCTGCGCTGCGCCATTGAGCCAGACGATGCGTTTGCCGCCCTGTTTCTGCACGACACCATTCACCATGATGAAATTGCGTCCGCCACCATCGACGGCGTTGACGCTGGTCTCATGCAGGTCCAATTGCTGGCGTTGTTGTGGCGTGTAGAACAGTCGGCCTAATTCGCCCGCTTGCGCTTCAGCGAGTGCGCAGGAAAGAGTGAGTGCGATCAGGGGGAGGCAATATCTATTCATGGCGCGTTCTTGTTCTTCATGGTGAACCAGCCGCCGCTGCAATCGGCTTTAAGCGGGGCGTTATTCTCTTCACTGCTGCGCGAAAGCGAGCATCCGTCGAGTACAAACCAGCCCTTCAGTTGTTTCTGCATATTGGCAAAGAAACTCATCAACTGTTCTTCGTGCAGCAGGTCGATCTGTAGCGACATTTTGCTGCGACTCAACAGGAAGTTCCCCGCATCGATGGGCGGGTTGGGGGCGTAGCCTTGTTGCGGGTCGATGGTGTATTTGAAGTCGAGGACGCCGCCTTGGTTGTGTAGTTTCTCCAACCCTTCGATCCAATCCAAACGCTGTTCAGTGCCGATGACTTTTTGCACCAAGAGTGCGTCGTATTCCCGCGCGTAGGTCGCCATGTTGTCTTGGTCGTTCTTTGCGACGCTGAGTTTGTCGCGCGCCTCGGTGAGTTGCTTTTGCGCGACTTGGCGGTCTTTCAAAGTTTGCGCCAGATGGTTTTCGCTGAAGGATATTGCGCCGCCCGCCAGTGCGAGGCTGAGCACAAAAGCGCCTAGGCTGAGTTTGAGTTCCGGGATGTCGGCTACTGAGAAGCTCATTCTTTCTGCCTCCAGATGATCTTCAAGGTGAACTGTGCGGGCTTGCCGTCCGATTTTTGCGATTCTCCGCTGATGCTGCCTTTAGAGCTGACGTCCAGTGGTAGAGTCTGTGCGCTGACAGTATAACCCCGCTGAGTGAGCGCTTGTTGGAAGCGTTCGAGGTAGTCGAGCGCCTTGCGGTAGTCGCTGCCAAAGTCGGCGAGACTAGCCTCAAAGGTCATGACTTGTGCCGGATAGGGAGACGGCGCCGCGTCTGTGGCGCTGGCTTGCCACGCCAGTTTGTTGACTTTGATCCGGGCGAAATCATCCAGCACGAGCGTCAGGTCGCGGATGATGTCTTTAGGCTCGGGGTTGTATTTGTCCAGCTTGCGCGCCAGCAGCACGGCGGTCTTCATGTCGGTGGCCGGAACCGTGGTATTGGCGAAGCTGTTGATGATTTGCTGCGTTTGTTGCCGCACTTGTTCCGTCTGCGTCTTGAGCGGCGCGGTCTCGGCGGCGTAATCCTGTCCCTGCATGAATGAGATGCCACTCCACAGTGAGCCGACCAGCATGGTCACTGCGGCAAGGCCGAACAGGATGCGGCGCAATCGCAATATCGAATTGAAATGCGTGTGGTCTGAATTGGCGTAATGCGTACTCGGCGGTTTGCTGGCGAGCAGATGCAACAGCAGCGGTGTGGCATCCGAGTCGGTGTAGGTGTTCTTGGCTTTGAAGCGGCTGCCGAGTTCCTGAACATCCAAGTAGGTGTAGTGCAGGTCGCCACTGCCGGAGAGATGGCTCTGCAAGGCCTGCTTATCGTCGGCATGGCAGATGATGTGGACATCGAGCACTTCTCCCGGTGGCGGCAGGCTCAGGCTCTTCAGGTATTGTTGGGTGCGCGGCGTCTCGGTGGAGACGGATTCGCTAAAAGTGCTGTTGCTGCTGATCGGGATCAGACGCGAAAAGTGCAGGCGTTTGCTATTGAAATAGGTCTGGCGCAATCCCGCATCTTTTTCCCAGGACAGCAGCAATACATGATCCGATGCGATGTCTTTGATCAGCGGGGTGATGATATTGGGCAGCGAATAGATGCCGACGAGCGGGATGTGGTTCGCTAATAAAGCATCGAGCCATGGCGATATCCGCGCCGGGTTGGTCAGCGCCGAGAACATCATATCGTCGTCGCGACGGCCTTCTTCCTGACGCTGCAACAGACTCGCTTGATGGAAGGGGGTGCCGCGATAGAACTGTTCGAATTTACGCTTCAACAACTCTTTGCGGGCAGAGCCGGTCAGATGCGGGATGGTCTCGAGCCGGAAGTCTTCTTCGATGACGTCCACCAGCAGATAAGTGGGATGCCGATGCTGTTTCAGATAAGCGGAGAATTGCTCGCGTCCGTTGGCGTCATTGGAAAAATAGCGCGTCTCTCCCAGTTTGCCGCCGTTCCAGAGGGAGGCATGGAATGAGTCTGCACTGAGGAAGAGTAGGGTCTTGGCCATTTACATTTTCACCTTGCTGATGATGTCGTAGATCGGCGACAGCACCGATAGCATAACCCATCCTAACAATGCGCCGAGGATGATGGTCATCATGGGTTCGATCATCGCCTGCACGCGCGCGATCGACTCTTTCACATCGCGGTCGTAAAAATAACTGACGTTCAGCAGCGCATTATCAAGTTGTCCGGTGGCCTCGCCCACTTTCATCATGCGCACCACCAGTGGCGGGAAGATGCCGCTGGCCTGGAAGCTCTGGGTCAGGTTCTTGCCGGACTCGATCTCTTGCATGATGTTCTGCAAGCTTCTCGCGATGACTTGGTTGTCAACGAGGTCGCGCGAGTTGGCGATGCAATCCAGAATGGTGATGCCCGAGCCATACATCATGGCGAAGGTATTGGCGAAGCGCGCCAAAATGATCTTTTTGAAGATAGGGCCGGTCGGCCATATGTGCAACTTGAGATTATCCACGTGATACTGCAGGCCGGGATTGCTGATGAGCGCGACCTTGTAACTGCCGAATAATACGACAGGGGTGAGCAGGAGGACGTACCAGTAGTTCACGAAGAAGGAAGAGGTCGCCAGCAGGATGCGCGTTTGGATCGGTATCTCCTGCCCCATGCCCTTGATGAAGCCGACCAGTTGCGGCACTAGGTAGATCATGAGGAAGAAGGTGATGGCCAGTACCACGGTGCCGACGAAGGCCGGATAGATCATCATGCTCTTGGTCTGCGAGGCCATCTCGTCTTGCCACTTCAGCGACTCGGTGAGGTGGCCGAACACTTCGACCAAGCGTCCGCTGTCTTCACCTGCTTTGGTCAGGTTGACGGTGATCTTGTCGAAGGCATTGGGATGTTCCGCCATCGCCTGCGAGAGCTTTTTACCGCTTTCGATCGAGCCGACCACGCTGGCGATGATCTCGCGAAAGGCGGGTTCTTCCATGCTGTCGCGCAGATCGGCGAGACATTCGAGCAGGGGTACGCCAGCGCGCGTGAGTTGCTCAAGATTGAAGAAGAAAGTGATGAGGTCGGTGCGCTTGACCTTGGTACCTCCGAACGAAGCTTTTTCCGCTTCCTCTTTAGCGCTGATGAGATCGAGTCCGGCACGCTTCAGGCGCATCTCTAGGTCGATGAGGTTGGAGGCGTCTTGCAAACCTTTGGTGGATTTGCCGGTGCTGTCGATCGCTTTGTAGGAATAGAGCGCCATGGCGAATTTCTATTGGCGGTCGGCCAGATCCACCACGCGCGAGACTTCGGCGATGGAGGTCACACCTTGCAGGATGCGGCGCACACCATCTTGCGCCAAGGGGCGGAAGCCGTTTTCCAGCGCGGCGTTCTTGATGTCACGGGTGCTGGCGCGACGCGAGATGAGATCGTCCAGATCGGTATCCATCTTGAGGATCTCCATGATGGCTTGCCGTCCTGAGTAGCCTTGGTGGTAGCAGAGGTCGCAACCGGCGGCACGATAGATGGTGATGTTCTCTTCGTGGCGGACGCCCAATATCTTGCACTCAGCATGATCGGGATGATAGGGGTACTTGCAATGGCGGCAGAGTCGGCGGATCAGGCGCTGGGCGACGATACCGATGATGTTGCCCGACATGATGTCCGGCAAGATGCCGATATCCAACAAGCGCGGGATGGCGCCGATAGCGGAGTTGGTATGCAGGGTCGAATACACTTGGTGACCGGTCATCGCGGCACGGAACGCCATTTCGGCGGTCGCATGATCGCGGATCTCACCGACGAGGATGATGTCCGGGTCTTGGCGCATCAAGGAGCGGATACCGCTGGCGAAGTCGAGCTTGGCCGCTTCGTTCACCGAGCTTTGGCGGATCAGCGGAATAGGATATTCCACCGGATCTTCCAAGGTCATGATGTTCACCGATTCGGTGTTGACGTGATTCAGCACCGAATACAGCGTGGTTGTTTTACCGCTACCCGTGGGGCCGGTCACCAGCACGATGCCCTCGGGTTTGGCGACGATGGTGGTCAGGGTGCTGAGTGCGATCTCGTCCAAACCGATCTGGTTGATCGGCACGATGCCTTTTTGTCGATCCAGGATACGCAATACCAGATTCTCGCCGTGCGAAGTGGGGTGCGAAGCGACACGAAAATCGATGGGGCGACCGGACAGACGCAACGAGATGCGACCATCTTGTGGCGCACGCGTCTCGGCGATGTTCATGCCGCTCATCACTTTCATACGCACCACCATCGCGGGCCAGAAGCTCTTGTGCAAGCTGCGTACCTGGCGCAACACGCCGTCGACGCGGTAACGGATGCGCAAGAAGCTGTTTTCCGGTTCGAAGTGGATGTCCGATGCGCCTTGCTGCACGGCTTCTGTGAGCAAGGCGTCGATCAGACGAACCACCGGCTGGCTGAATTCATTCACCCCTTGCTGCAGATTCTGGTGATCCATCTCACCCGGTTCGATCTCATGCAAGATACCGTCGATGGAGAGCTCGAAGCCGTAGTATTGGTCGATGGCGCGCAGGATGTCGGATTCGCTGGCGAGCTGAGTGGTGAGGCGGTATTCGTCGCGCAGCAGCGCACGCACTTGGTCGAGCGCGATGATGTTGTCCGGGTCGGCGATGGCGATGGTCAGATTCTTGTTGGCCGCATCCACCGACAGGGGTAGCAAGATGTAACGCCTAGCGACTTCTTTGGGAATCAGCGAGATCGCAGCAGGATCAACGAGGACGTTGGTCAGGTCGACACTTTCCTGACCGAGATTCTCGGACAGCACGTCACGGATAGTGGCTTCGGATAGGAAGCCGAGACGTACCAGCAGGCGGCCTAGCGGCTGCGGGGATTTATTCTGCTCTTGGGTGGCGATGCGAAGTTGGTCTTCACTGATCACTCCCTTTGCTATCAGCAAGTGCCCGATGGGTTGCTGACTTTGTTGTTGCGGTGCAGCCATCGTCGTCCTTAATGAGGAGGGTTCAGTTCATTCAGGCGTTGTTGTGCTTGTGCGTGATCGAACCCCGAGTTGCCGGAAGCATCGAGCTGCAAGGCTTGCTGATAATAGCGGGCAGCGAGTTTGCGCTGTCCGAGATGATCCAGGCTCACCGCCAGATTGAAGGCGAACTGCGCGTTGGACGGCTCTAAGGTGTGCGCGTTGAAATAATACTGCTGCGCATCGCCCCAGCTCGATTGCTCTGAGTAGTAATTGCCCAATGCGAAATGCAACGCACCGGAACGCGGTTGTTCGGTCAGTAGTAATTTGAGACGACTTTCCGTGTTGCTGGTGCCTTCAGGCGCATAGGCCGACAGCGCGGCTTGCGCAGAGGGGTCGCGCGGATCGAGCAACAGCAGTTGACGGTAGTAGTGTTGCGCAGTCTCGTCTTGGCCTTGTTGTTGCGCCGTTGCTGCCAAGCCTAGCAGGGCATCATGGTTGCGCGCATCCTTGCTCAACACTCCTTGATAGGCTTGTGCTGCCGTGACGTAGTCGCCGCGTTGATAGGCTTGATAGGCATCAAGCAGTGCGGGGGTGACGGTGTCGGTTTCGACTTTGCGTTGGATCGTGACGCCGGATGCGACGGGTTTGCTACGTGGCTGGCTGGCTTTGGGCTTGTTGCGTGGCGCATCGAAATCCTCGTTGCGCGCTGCGACGGGAGCTTGTTCTGTGGGCGTAGGTGCGACCTCTTCCGGTGTGGGCGGCAACGGAACCAATGCAGGCGCAGCAGCGATCTTGATCGGCGCAGGAGTGGGTGCTGCCGGTGGCGGCGGTGTCACTTGTTGTTGTGCTACACGGGGCTGACTGGGTGGCTGAAGTTGCAGCCAGACGTAATAGCCGTATCCAGAGCCTAAGACGCTGCAGATCAACAAAGTTGTCGGGATCAATCCCAATTTCCAGCGCATGGTGTTAGCTGCTTTCTTTTTTTTTGCTGCGAATAAAGCCTCTCCGGCGGCGCGTGATCCAGAAGCGGAGGCGGGTGCGGGCGCGACGGAAGTCGTTCGTGAGGGAACGGGTTCCTCTAGCGACAGCCCTGTGCCTGGTTGTTGTTTGTCGCCGGATTTTTTAAGCGCGTCGAGTAGCAGGCTCATTGCTTCTTCTCGCTTTCAGGCTTGAGGAAGTTTGCATCCGGCAGATTGCTGCGGAACTCGCTGAAGTCGCCTTCGATGCTGGCGTCTTTGATGACCACCGGGCGCAGGAAGATCACCAGTTCGGTCTTGGTCTTGGTGTCGTTGCGATTCTTGAATGCTTCACCGAAGAAAGGGATATTCGCCAACAAGGGGACGCTATCGGTCTGATTGCTGATATCGTCTTGCATCAAGCCACCCAGCACTGCGATCTGATTGTTCTCGATCTTTAATATCGACTCCATCTCGCGCGTTTGCATCACGGGCACTTGGCTGGTGACGGTCAGCGATGGGTTTGGATCGTTGACCCAGCCGATGCGGCGTGTGATGGAAGGGCGCAGATTGATCAGCACGGTATCGCTGTCGTTGATCTGCGGCGTCACGCTCATGGTGAATCCGGTCGGAACGGTAACAGCGGTGGTGGTGTAGGTCGTCGTGCTGGTGGTCTGGTTGGCGACGGTGTCGGCCTTGATGGTGAAGTACACCAGATTGTCCACGACGCGTAGCATCGCAGTCTGGTTGTTCATCACGCTGATCTTGGGGCTGGACAGCACCTTCACATCACCGAAGGATTCGAGCAGTGAGACGTTGGCCGTCAAATCGCCCAGCTTGGATGTTGGGTTAGCGTAATTCAGCAACAGCATCGAGCCTGTGCTGGCGGCAGGCAGTCCAGCCGTGCCAGCTTGTGTCAGCGCAAAGCCTTTGGTCGTACCTAGCATACGCAGCTTCTTCCAATCGATCCCCTGTTGGTAGTTGCTGTTCAAGCGGACTTCGGCGATGGTCGCCTCGATTAGTACCTGACGTCGTGCGCTGCGCATGACTTGGGTGATGAAGTCCTGAATCTTCTCGTGTTGTTTACCGGTGGCGCGCACGGTCAGGATGCCTGCTTCGGGACTGGAGATGACGGAAGCGGCCTCACGGAAGGTGCTACGGCGAGTGACGGTCGTGCCCTCTCCCTCGACGGTGGCGGCATTCGGGCTGTTCTCAAGTCCGGGTTTGACCACCGACTTTTTCCCGTTGCGGCTTGTGCGCCCGTTCCACTGGTGCTGGCGGTGTTGTTCTGTTCCACAACGGTTTCACTTGAGCCTTCCGGCAATATCTTGTCGGTCTCGCGCAGGATGTCGGTGACGTTCTTGACCAGAGTTTCCCAGAAGTGGTTCTTGGAATTGTTCGTGATAGACAGTTTCGAATTGTTCCCGGCTGCACCAGCGGCGGCCGCGCCACCGACTAGGGTCGAGTTCGAAATACCGCCATCGGCATCGCGCGACATGTTCACGTAGTCGATCTTGTAAGACTTCAGATAGGGAGAGTCCGGCATCACACTCAGATTGCCGTTCTCCAATTCATAGCGCATATCGACTTGTTTCGCGATGCGGCTGAGAATCTGCGGCAGGGTCTGGTCAATGGCATTGAGGGTGACCTCTCCTTGTATGCCGGGGTGAATGTCGATATTGATCTTCGCATCACGCGCCAAGGCGAACAGGATTTCGCGCACCGGTAAGTTGGTGACGACGACACTGTAAGTTTCTACTTTGGCTGCGGGTTTGGGAGGAGGGAGGACGACTGAGCGCTTGCTGGTTTGCGGGATGTTGCCGGTGAGGGCGGGGGCCAAGCTACTTTGCTGGAGATGTTTATCCGATTGCACGAGTGGTTTGGTGCCGCAAGCGGTGAGTGAGATGCCGACCGACCACAGTAGTATGCGAGTGAACCTCATTGCCCTTTTCCCCCTAAGTTTTGGTGAAAGGTAACACCATTTTGCGCATGCGGCAATATGTAATCCAGTCTATATGCTTTTGCACTTCAAGCGCTTAGGGCGTGTTCTGCGTGTTGTCTAGCATGTATAAGGTGGGTGCAAAAGCATCTTTATAGCGCTGAGGGAGTCCCTCCATGCCTTTGCGAGCCGCGTCGTTATTGGCATACAGGCCATATAGCACGCGATAGCCGTCCTTGCCGCTCAGCTTGATCGGCACGATGTATATCTCATCGAGTTTGCCCAATCTGCGTGAGCGCCCGAGAAAGCGTTCCATGCGTTCGGGACGGATATCGTCGGTATAGAACAGTTGGATGCTGACGCTTCCCCGGTTGGGCGCGCTCATCATGCTGCGGGTCGCATCAATGCGTTGTTCCAGTAACGATGCTTTTGATGCAAGTGACGTCACGGTTTTTTTCGCTACGATTTCGCGGATGGCGGGTGGTGTAGCTGGAGCTACCGGTATTGCTGTGGTTGCAGCTGATGATGGGTGCGTGGTGACGGGTGGCTCTGTCGGGAGGGTGAGCGTCTTTTCGAGAGGCAGATTCACTTCGCTAGTCGAGGCGACGACAGCAGAAGTTGCGACCACCTCGGAGGCGGTCGCCACAACAGCGGAAGCAGGCTCTACGGCGGCGGGTGACACCGCACTGACAACAACGATGGGTAGTGCGGCGGGAGGGTGTTGCGACATCTCCATCTCGTTGCTGTGGTGGGTGTTCTCGCGTCCCATGAACCATCCGGCACCGGCAAGTGTCGCGGCGAACAGCGCGACGCCGCCTGCCATTGACACACTTTTGCGATTGATCCAGTTACGGCTAGAGGTCATTTCGCTATCGCGGATGGCGGCTTGTACGTGATGCACTTCGATGTTGTGCGTGTTCTCTACGAAGGCGGCAAGCAATGCTTTATCGGCGAGGATGTTCACGCGCCGCATTAGCCCCTGCGAGGCTTTACCGATCAGTTGCACGGCAGCGGGGGAAAAGATATCCGGGCCTTTGTATCCGGCGGCACGCATGCGGAACATCAGATAGGAATCGATCACTTTGCGTGAGATCGGCAGAATGCTGAAGTGGTGCACGATACGATCCTTGAGCTGGCGCATGTTGCTCTGTTCCAGCTTCTCATCCAGTTCGGGTTGTCCGAACAACACGATCTGGATCAGTTTGTGTTTGCCGACCTGAAGGTTATACAGCAGGCGTAGCTCTTCCAGTGTCTCCAGTGGCATGGCGTGCGCTTCATCGACCAGCACCACGCAACGCTCACCGCGTTCGTACATCGCCTCCAGATGGTTTTGGAGCGTTTGCAGGATGACGTTGACGCGCTGTCCTTCCAGATTCAGATCGAGACGGTCGGCGATAGCGTACAGCAACTCATCGCGCGACATACTGGGGTTGGCGAGATAGATCGCTTTGATGTTGGAGGTCAAGCGATCTAGCAGCATGCGGCACAGCATGGTCTTGCCGCTGCCGACTTCGCCGCTGATCTTGATGATGCCTTCACCGTCGGTGATCGCGTAGATCAGTGCATCGAGGATCTCGCCTCGGTTCGCGCCGGAGAAAAAGAATTCAGTGACCGGAGTGATTTTGAAAGGTGGTTCGGTCAGGCCGAAGTGCTCCAGATACATCTATCTCCCCTTTACTGGATTTTTTGTGTTTTGTGTTTCTGTACTGCTTCCATGCGGCTGTACAGTGTGGTGCGGGCGATCCCCAACAACTTAGCGGCTTCGCTGACGTTGCCGTGTGCCAGCTCCATGGCGGCATCAATGTAGCGGCTAGTATAGCTCATCAGCAGGTCATCCAGATTGAAGTCGCCTTGTTGCAGCGATTGTCTGACGTCATCGGATGTATTCGCCGACGCAGAATCGAGCATTTCCGGTTGTGGGTCGAATTCGGCCTCGAGCTGTTTCATGTTTACCCGGAGGTTCGGGTATTTGGTGGTTAGCCGAATGACGATGTTGCGTAGCTCACGCGTATTGCCCGGGAAGGGGTAGTTTGTCCAGGCTTGCAATGCGCTGGGGTCAAGATCGAATGGTGGACGCTGTGCCTGTGTCGCATAGAAGTGCTTGAAGTGATCCAACAACAAAAGCTTGTCTTCACCCAGAAGGCGCAATGGAGGGACTTGTATGGTGAATATGCTCAGGCGGTGATAGAGGTCGGTACGGAAGCTGCCGTTGCGCACGGACGATTTCAAGTCGCGGTTGGTGGCAGCGATGATGCGCGCATTGCTTTTGCGTGTGGTCGCTTCACCGACACGCTGGTACTCGCCATTTTCCAGCACGCGCAGCAATTTGGCTTGCAGCTCGAGCGGCAATTCTCCGATCTCATCGAGGAATAGCGTGCCGCTCTCGGCTTTCTCGAAGAAACCGATCTGTGCGGTGGTCGCTCCGGTAAATGCACCTTTGGCATGACCGAACAGGGTGGATTCAAGCAGATTGGGGGAGATGGCGGCGCAATTGAGCACGACGTAAGCGTTGTCCGGTTTGCCGCTCAGGCGTTGTAAGGCGGCAGCGACCAACTCTTTGCCACAGCCGGATTCGCCTTCGATCAATACCGAATAGGGGGTCTTGGCATAGAGCTCGATCTGATCGCGCATCGTATTGATGGCCGGGCTGTTGCCGACGATGCCGAGCAACGAGCGAGTATCGGAGGGCTCGGTTTCCTCGCTCCGTTGGATGCGTAGTGCATCACGCAATAGCGTGCGCAAGGTCTCCGGTGTGCAAGGTTTGGCGACGAATTCGATCGCGCCGAGGGTGCGTGCATGCCGCGCGTTACTTTCCTCGTTCTGGCCGGATAGGGTGATGACCTTGATATGGGGAGCATGTGCCAGCAATTCGCTGATGAGGCGAAAGCCTTCTTCCGGGCGATGTGGCGACGGAGGGAGTCCCAAGTCGACCAAGGCAAGTTGCGGCGGTGCAGACAGGTCACGTAACAGGCGGATGGCCTGCGGACGGTCTTCAGCAAGGAGGATGTCGAACTCATCGGACAGCACCAGACGCAAGGAATCTCGGATGAGCGGATCGTCGTCGACGATGAGCAGAGCGGGGAGTGTCACGCGGTTATCCTAGAATTTGGCCACAAGATATGTGTAACGGCGCGCAGGATAGCCCGCAATCGAATCCAGCTCAAGTGATGGCTGGTTGTGGTGGGGGGTGGCGTGGTTTAGAATGCGCCCCTCTTCAACGAGCGATAGGTTCGTCAGTGTCTGCACCTCTGGTAGAAATACGCGACGTCAATTTCGCCTACGACAGGCGTCCCATCCTGAAAGGTATCAACATGTCCTTTCAAAAGGGCAAATTGATCGCCATCATGGGCGGGAGCGGTTGCGGCAAGACGACTTTGTTCCGGCTGATCGGCGGCGCGATCAAGCCCACCAAGGGCGAGGTCAAGATAGACGGCGAAGTCATGCACGTCTTGGATCAGCAGGGTTTGTACCAAATGCGGCGCAAGATGGGCGTGTTGTTCCAGTTCGGCGCCTTGTTCACCGATATGTCGGTCTACGACAACGTGGCGTTCCAGATGCGCGAACATACGGATCTGCCGGAAGAGATCATCCATGATCTGGTGATGATGAAATTGCACGCAGTCGGTCTGCGCGGTACACATAACCTGATGCCGGCTGAGTTGTCGGGTGGCATGGCGCGGCGCGTGGCGCTGGCGCGCACGGTGGCGCTGGACCCGATGCTGATCCTGTATGACGAACCGTTCGCCGGCCTCGACCCGATCTCGCTGACCGTGGTCGGGCAATTGATCCGCAAACTGAATGACGCGCTGGGCGCGACCTCGGTGATCGTGACGCATGATGTGCAGGAGTCGCTGAAGATCGTCGATTACATCTATTTCATCGCCGATGGCGTGATCGTGGCTGAAGGCACACCGGACGAGATACGCGCGTCCGACAAACCTTTCGTTCATCAGTTCGTGCATGGCGAGATGGATGGTCCGGTGCCGTTCCATTATCCCGGCGGGGATTACCGTAAAGACTTGGGAGTGCATGCCTGATGCCAGTCGCAAATAGTTTGAGGGATATTGGTCGCCGTAGCGTTAACGTGGTGTTGCGTATCGGTTTCGCCACCCGCTTCTTCGTGATGACGCTGTTCTATTCCGGCACCAGCTTTCGCCGCTTCCATCTGATGGTGAAGGAATTGTTCTCCAGTGGTGTGATGTCGCTCATCATCATCTTGGTGGCGGGGTTGTTCGTCGGCATCGTGTTGGGTCTGCAGGGCTATGAGACCTTGAAGCGCTACGGTTCCGAATCGGCGCTCGGCTCGTTGGTGGCGCTGAGTCTGGTGCGCGAGTTGGGGCCGGTGCTGGCGGCTTTACTCTTCGCCAGCCGTGCCGGGTCGGCGATGACTGCCGAGATCGGGCTGATGAAAGCGACTGAGCAGATCGCCGCGATGGAAATGATGGCGGTGAATCCCATCGCACGTGTCATTGCGCCGCGCTTCTGGGCGGGGGTGATCTCGATGCCCTTGCTGGCTGCGATGTTCTCGGCGATGGGGGTGTTCGGCGGTTATATGATCGGTGTCGTCATGATTGGCGTGGACGAAGGCTCGTTCTGGTCGCAGATGCAATCCTCGGTGGATTTCAAGCATGATGTGCTGAATGGTGTATTGAAGAGTTTTGTATTCGGCGTGGCGGTGACCGTCATCGCATTGTTTGAAGGATTCGATGCACCGCCGACAGCGGAGGGTGTTTCCGGTGCGACTACGCGCACGGTGGTGCAATCGTCGCTGGCGATTTTGTTGCTCGATGTTATTTTGACCGCATTCATGTTTCAAGGAGCTTAAGGTATGGAACGTTCTACATTGGATCTATGGGTTGGCGCTTTTGTGGTGGCAGGGATGGCGGCACTGGTGGTATTGGCGCTCAAGGTCGGAAACTTGAGTACCTACAACGTGTCGGAGTCCTACCAATTGCAAGCGTATTTCACCAACGTCGGCGGGCTGAAGCCGACGGCCTCGGTGCGGAGTGCCGGTGTGTTGGTGGGGCGCGTGACCAGCATCACGCTGGATACCGAGCGCTATGAAGCCAAGGTGACGATGAGCATCGACAAGCGCTACCAGTTCCCTAAAGACACCTTCGCCAACATCCTGACTTCCGGTTTGCTGGGTGAGCAGTACATCGGTCTGTCTCCCGGGGGTGACGATAAGATATTGCAGAATGGGGATGATTTCAAAAAGACCCAATCGGCTATCGTGCTGGAAGACCTGATCGGAAAATTCCTGTATAGCAAAGCTGCAGGCGATAAATAAACCAAGAGGCGATCATGAAAAAGATATATCTGCTGTTGTCCGGTTTGATGTTGTTATGCCTGTCCACAGGGTCTTACGCCGAGGTCGTAGAGCCGGATGTGTTGATCAAACAGACCGTGCGCGAGGTGCTAGAGGTGTTGCGCAAGGATAAGGACATCCGCTCAGGTAACTACAAAAAAGTGCTGGAGTTGATCGACGCCAAGATCCTGCCGCACTTTGACTTCGAGTACATGACGAGCCTGACCATCGGCAAGAAAAAATGGGAAAAGATGACGCCGGAGCAACAGCACTCGCTCATCACCGAGTTCCGTATCTTGATGGTGCGGACGTACACCAAGTCGTTGGTGGATTATCGCGATCAGGCGGTGGTGGTGCAATCGCCAACGTATGATAAAGATGGTGATGCCGAGGTGAAAACATCTGTCGTGAACCCGCATGGACAGCAGCCGATATTGGTTGATTACTACATGAGAAAGACCCCCGAGGGATGGAAGGTCTACGACATGACCGTAGAAGGCTTAGTCCTCGTTCATTCCAAAAGGCTAGAGTTTGATGCAGAGATTCGCGAGAGTGGTATCGATGGTTTGATCAAAAAACTCGCTACGATGAACAAGAGTGCCAATAACTCAATGGCTCAAAAGGCGGAGGCCAAGTGATCCAGCGCGAAGGTGATGTGTTGCGCGTGTCCGGTCGATTGACCATGGAGACTATCGGTGTTCTGTTCTCTGATGCCATGCAACCACTGGAAGGCAAGGCCTGGACCATCGATCTGGAACAGCTTGAAGTGGCGGACTCTGCTGCGGTGAGTATGCTGTTGTCGTGGGTGCGCAATGCGCAACGTCACGGTGCGACCCTCACCCTGATCAATGTGCCGGACAACCTGCGCAGCCTTGCCAATCTGTACGGGGTGGCCGATGCGCTGCCATTGAGTCATTCATCACAATAAGCCCGCCGCAACAGCGGTGAGAAAATCACGAAATGCAAAAATTAGCCATTCAAGGCGGTATTCCTTTACGCGGTGAAGTGCGCATCTCCGGTGCCAAGAACGCAGCATTACCCATCATGTGCGCCAGCCTGTTGACGGCGGACACCTTGCAATTGACCAATCTGCCCGATCTGCACGATGTCGGCACCATGCGCAAACTATTGCAGCAGATGGGTGTCGCCGCAGAAGTGGCGACGGGTGAGATCACATTCAAGGGCGACAAGATCGATAGCTGGGAAGCGCCGTACGATATGGTGAAAACGATGCGCGCTTCCATCTTGGTGTTGGGGCCGCTGGTCACTCGCTTCGGCGAAGCCAAGGTGTCGCTACCCGGTGGCTGTGCTATTGGCTCACGCCCGGTCGATCTGCACATCAAAGGCCTGCAAGCGATGGGCGCGGAGATCACCATCGAACACGGCTACATCCATGCCAAGGCCAAACGACTCAAGGGTGCGCGCATCTTCTTTGATATCGTTAGCGTCACCGGTACCGAAAACCTGATGATGGCTGCCGCACTGGCTGAGGGCGTGACAACTTTGGAAAACGCCGCGCGCGAACCCGAAGTGGTGGACTTGGCGAATTGCCTGCGCGCGATGGGTGCGCAGATCAGCGGCGACGGTACGGATACCGTCACCATCACTGGTGTGGAAAAATTGCACGGCGCGAAGCATCGCATCATGCCCGACCGTATCGAGAGCGGCACTTTTTTGGTGGCGGCTGCGGCGACTGGCGGCAGCATCACACTGCGCGAGACGCGCGCCGACATTTTGGAAACCGTGCTGGAAAAGCTCACTGAAGCAGGCGCAAAGATCAAGGTCGCGGGCGATACCATTCATCTGGAAATGAGCGGACGCCCGAAAGCCGTGAATGTGCGTACCGCACCGCACCCGGCGTTCCCTACCGATATGCAGGCGCAGTTCATGGCGCTCAACTGTATAGCCTCCGGCAGTGCGATGGTGGTGGAGACCATTTTTGAGAACCGCTTCATGCACGTGCAGGAACTGCGCCGCCTCGGTGCGCAGATCGACGTGGAAGGCAACACCTCGGTGGTGCGTGGCGTGGATCATCTGGAAGGCGCGACCGTGATGGCGACCGACCTGCGCGCGTCGGCCTGCTCTGGTCATCGCCGGACTGGTGGCGCAGGGCGAGACCATCATTGACCGCATCTACCACTTGGATCGCGGTTACGAACACATCGAAAGCAAGCTGTCGCAGCTCGGTGCGAATATCAGAAGGTTGAAGTAGCCCCCGCCCCGCTCGTTCAGATCGCCGAATTCTTCGGTGCGGGGTATCAGGGTAAAAATCGCTAGGTTTTAACCTTGCTCCGGCGAGTAATAAAGCGTTTTGCCGCACTGGGTGCAAAAATGCTCGCGGTGAAAAGTGCGGTTCATCAATGCGCGCGCATGAATGCGGTCATTCCCGCAAACAAAGCACGACATGCGACTGCCTTGCACCTGTTCCGGGTGTTCAGTTTTGTACCACTCATAAGTCATTTTCTGGAACCGCGAAAGCTGCCTGATCCAGTAAACCGAAATTCCAATGGGAACCTTTTCTTAACAAATGGTTGAACTATGAGTGCCAATACGATTACGTAAATGGAGAAAACTATCAATGCGCAATTAAAACCGTTACAAATACTCATTTCTTCCTCACTTTCCAGCCAGAAACTTGGCTATTTTGTCCGCGCGGTCGGTGTTGCCGATTTCGCGGTACAGCGCTTCGGCTTTTTCAAACCATTGCCGGGCTTCTTTGCCACCTTTTTGCGGGTCGTCGTTTGCCAGCCAACCTAGATTTGTGCATGCAACGGCTTCCAATGCCTTGTTACCCAACAAACGGATGGCATTGAGACCCGCTAGCAACTCCTTTTCTGCTGCCGGGTATTGTTTGGCTTTGAGCAGAATATCGCCAAGGTTGATTTGATGAATTGCTGTCTTATGCGCATCGCCGTTGCGGCGGTCGATGTCAATGGCTTGGCGTAGGAATTTGATAGCCTGCTTGTACTCTTTGCGATCAGAATGGATTAGCGCAATGCTATTGAGCGTGGTGGCCTGTTCGGCTTCCGGCTCCATCGACAGTGATTCTTGGTATAGCTTGAGTGCACGTTCCGTATCTCCGCGCTTTTCTACAACACCACCCAGATTGCCCAGAGTTACGGCTTCATTCTGCTTGTTGCCTAATTCGCGAAACGCCTTGAGTGCGCGTTGATCGTATAGTTCGGCACGATCCAGATCGTTCAGCTGTTCATAAGTCACGCCTAGAAAATTGTAGGCAACTGCCAGTTCATTGGTGGACAGCGACAGCGCTTCCACGCGCTGAAAGGCGGGTAGCGCATCCTTATTTCGCCCCATGAGGTCATAGGCGCGCCCCAGACAGAGTTGTGCGTAACGTTCTTCGCTGAGGTTGAGGTTGCCGCCTTGCAGCAATTGCTTTGCTTTGTTTTCCGCACGGGCGTAATCCTGTGCATTGAGGAAGTTGAAGCAGGCATCAGTGGTGTCGGCCTGTGTCAGGCCGGTTGAAAGCAGGCTGGCGATAAAGAGGGTATTCGTGATTATTTTTTTGGGTGCGGCAAACATTGGGGTTCTCCTTGAGATTGGAATGGTGTGCATCATGTGACGACATGACGACTCAAGGAGGCGCGCGCGGGGCGCAGTGTTCAGTGCGGGAACTTAATGCGGTCGCGGCAAACTGTTGCTTGCTTGCTTGCTTGCTTGCTTGCTTGCTTGCTTGCTTGCTTGCTTGCGCGGTGTGGCTGTGCATGTGATTCCCCTTTAAGTTCAATTTGTGCAACTGGCAGCACATCCCGTTTTTATGAGATTGAAACCTTGCGCCAGTTCCTAATTCTGGGGAGTTCGCCGTAAGCCTCTCACCATCTGTGCGGTGAAATGTGCGTGGGGCGAAGTTGCAAGCGGGGCGCACTCTACTAAACCTAGATTAAGGCTGTCAATCGGATGCTGGGAATCAATCTGGCTAAAGGTGCTTTCTTAACTTGCCCCTCATTTGACGGTAGAATGCGCACCTCATTATTTAATGCGCATGTGCAGAATCAGCATGACCATCACCATTGCCTTATCCAAAGGCCGCATCTTTGAAGAGACCCTGCCGTTGCTCAAGGCGGCAGGCATCACTGCGCTGGAAGACCCGGAGTCTTCGCGCAAGCTCATTCTGCCGACCAACCGTGACGACGTGCGCCTCATCATCGTGCGTGCTTCCGATGTGCCGACCTATGTGCAATATGGTGCAGCCGATATGGGGGTGGCGGGCAAGGATGTACTCAACGAACACGGCGGCGAAGGGCTGTATCAGCCGCTCGATCTGAACATCGCCAAGTGCCGCATGATGGTCGCGGTGCGCAACGATTTCGATTACGAATCCGCAGTGAAGCAGGGCGCGCGTCTGCGCGTGGCGACCAAATATGTAAAGACCGCACGTGAACACTTCGCCGCCAAGGGCGTGCATGTAGATCTCATCAAGCTGTACGGATCCATGGAGTTGGCACCGCTGGTCGGGCTGTCCGATGCCATCGTTGATCTGGTGAGCAGCGGCGCGACCCTCAAGGCCAACGACCTCAAAGCGGTGGAAGAGATCGTGCAGATATCCTCGCGTCTGGTGGTGAACCAAGCTTCGCTGAAACTCAAGCGTGCGACCATCCAGCCGATGTTGGATGCGTTTGCCGGAGCGATCAAATGAACATCCCCCGACTTTCAACCAAACAGTCTGACTTTGACGCCAAGCTGAACAAGCTGCTGGCCTTTGAAGAGACTGCCGACGAAAAACTGGAAGCGACGGTCGCGGCCATCCTGTCTGATGTGAAACTGCGCGGCGATGCCGCTGTGCTGGACTACACGCGCAAGTTTGATCGCCTGCCACTGGCAAATGCGGCGGCGATGGAATTGCCGAAATCCGAACTGAAGGCAGCTTTCGATGGCTTGCCAGCTGACCAGAAAAAGGCACTGGAACAAGCCGCCGAGCGCGTTACCGACTACCACAAGAAGCAAGTACAGCTTTCCTGGAACTACTCTGGACGATGACGGCACCATGCTCGGGCAGCAGGTCACGCCGCTGGATCGTGTCGGCCTCTATGTGCCCGGTGGCAAGGCGGCCTACCCGTCTTCCGTGTTGATGAATGCCTTGCCTGCCAAAGTGGCGGGAGTACTCGAACTCATCATGGTCGTGCCCACGCCGGATGGTGTGAAGAATCAACTGGTGCTGGCGGCGGCCCACCTGTCCGGTGTGGATCGTGTGTTCACCATCGGCGGTGCGCAAGCGGTGGCGGCACTGGCCTATGGCACCGAGACGGTGCCGAAGGTGGATAAGATCGTTGGCCCCGGCAATGCCTACGTAGCCTCGGCAAAACGTCGTGTGTTCGGCGTGTGTGGCATCGACATGATCGCCGGGCCATCCGAAATTCTGGTCATCTGCGACGGCAAGACCGATCCGGACTGGGTGGCGATGGATCTATTTTCGCAGGCAGAGCACGACGAACTGGCGCAAGCCATCCTGCTGTCGCCGGATGTGGCCTTTCATCGAAGCTGTCGCGGCGAGCGCCGATAGATTGTTGGAGCAGATGCCGCGCAAGGCCATCATCCAGACCGCGCTGGAGAATCGCGGTGCCTTGATCCATGTCGAAGACTTGGATGAAGCCTGCCGTATCAGCAATCGCATCGCACCGGAACATCTGGAGCTGTCGGTTGCTGATCCGCAACTGTGGCTGCACAAGCTCAAACATGCCGGAGCCATCTTCATGGGGCGCTACACTTCCGAATCGCTGGGTGACTACTGTGCGGGGCCGAATCATGTATTGCCCACCTCAGGCACGGCACGTTTTTCCTCGCCATTGGGGGTGTATGACTTCCAGAAGCGTAGCAGTCTGATCCAAGTCTCCCCGCAGGGTGCACAAAAATTAGGCGAAATCGCCTCGGTATTGGCCTTTGGCGAGGGTTTGCAGGCGCATGCCCAGTCCGCTTTGTACAGAAAAGGAAAGTAGGGTTGTGCAATCGGGGGGCTTTAGGTAGAATCGCGCCTCTTTGAAAAACTGGTTGGGGAAATTGTCATGGCACGCGTCTGTCAAGTAACTGGGAAAAAGCCCATGGTGGGCAACAACATCTCCCACGCGAACAATAAAACTAAGCGTCGTTTCTTGCCGAATCTGCAACGTCGGCGCTTGTGGGTGGAATCTGAAAATCGTTGGGTGTCTTTGCGCCTGACCAATGCTGCGCTACGCACCATCGACAAGAACGGCATCGACGCCGTCCTGTTCGAGATGCGTGCCCGTGGCGAGAAGGTATAAAGGAGAATCACTGTGGCAAAAGGCGCTCGCGAAAAGATCAAACTGGAATCCTCCGCTGGTACGGGGCATTTCTACACCACCAACAAGAACAAACGCACCACTCCGGAAAAGCTTGAGTTCAACAAGTTCGACCCCGTGGCACGCAAGCATGTCGCATACAAGGAAACCAAGCTGAAGTGATTCGGTGAAGTTTTGGTGTGCAAATAAAAACCCGCAGCGATGCGGGTTTTTTGTTGTTCAGAAATAAGTTCGACTCCGATGCCGTGAGGTTGGGTTAGGTTGCATTTCGCCTCCGTAAGTATGTAACCACTAGATAAACCGGAGGAGTCCAAATAAGCACTGCTATGGCAAGATACCAGAGAGAAGCGAAAGCAAATAATGGGCAATACAAGAGCAAGAACGGCCAATTCAGGAGCAGTTCGGCGACCTTGTTCCCGACAAAGCCACGACATTCGATACCCACGACCATAGCATCGTAGAAGTTACAACCGGTCACTTCTCGGTTTCCATATTCGGTTGTCAAAGCAACAACAACATCGGCGGCAATCACGACGACTAGTGCCGCTATGTACAACCAGCCAAATTTGCGGAGTGTCGGCCTCATTGCAACTTAAAGTAAAGTAGACACCCTAAAAAATGCTTTGAAAGACACCTTGAAGCTAATTTTTCAGAGAAACGCACCATCGCCCCCATCATTTCCCAATTAGCCCTGCACCCAACCCCGTGCCTCTGTGTAATCACTGAACGCACGGATGTCGGCATCCACGAATAGGCGCGACAGCCATGCCTGCCAAGTGAGCCATTGGTCGTCGGTGACGACGGCGATCTTGTTGAAGTCGTGGTTGTGTTCGCGGCTGAAGAATTTGATCTCTTCCCAGGCGACATCCGGTGTGTAGGCGAGCATGCCGCGCAGGTCGAACAGCAGGTTCACTGTGCCGCCACCGTTGAGTTTGGACAAGGCATGTTCCTCGAACTGTTTGAAGTCGGCGATGGTGAATTCGCCCATGACGGCGATGTTGACGAGATTGGCTTTTTCTTCGATGGTGATCATTTGCGTACCTCTGTGTGGGTGGGGGCTAGACGCAAGCTTAACATGCCGCTGGCGATGATGAGTGCGATGCCGAGCCATGCGCTGATACTCAATAATTCGTTCCAGAACAGCAGGCCGAACAGGGCGGAGAACACGATGGTGCTGTAGGCCAGACTGCCCACCACCAGCGTCTGTCCGGTGCGATAGGCACGGGTCATGGCGAGTTGGGCGAAAGTGGCGGAGGCACCGATGGCAATGAGCAAGGGCAGGTCGTGCAGGCTGAGGGAATGCAGCTCATCGTGCAACATCCAGACACCGCTCACGAGGGTGGCGATGAGGTTGAAGTAGAACACCACGCGCATGCCCGGTTCACCCAATACACCCAGTTGACGCACATTGAGCAGAGCGACTCCAGCCAGCAGCCCGGAGATGAGACCCAGCATGCCGGGTAGCAACTGGTCGTGCTCCAGTGTCGGGTGCAGCAACAATACGACACCGATAAAGCCGACGACCAATGCGCTACTGAGCGGTGCATGGAATTTATCTTTGAGTACCAGCACCGTCAACGCCGAGAGGAACAACGATGAGGTGTAGTTGAGGGTGACGGCAGTCGCCAGCGGCAGTACGGCGATGCAATAGAAGAACAGCAGCATGGCGATGGTGCCCGATAGCCCGCGCCATAGATGGCTGCGCCAATGTTGTGTCGAGAGGAGAACGTTGGAGCGGTGCAGCATCGCATAGACGATGAACAGGCCGAAGAAGGAGCGGTAGAACACGAGTTCGCTACTGGAGAAGTGTGTTCCGCCGTATTTCACCAACATACCCATGCAGGCGAACAACAGTCCTGCAACTAACATCCACAGCGATCCCATGCTAGGCCATCATTCCGGCGCAGGCCGGAATCCAGTTGGGGGGTAAATCCTCCGCGTAGCGGGGGCAAAAGTAAAAAGGCATGTTGGATAAAACCGCTGGATTCCGGCCTGCGCCGGAATGACGATCAAACGTGCGGCTCAAGGTTGCGCCGCAGGAACTCATGGAAGTGCAGCATGCCGTCTTCGGTCGGCGACTGATATGGGCCGACTTCTTCGATACCCTGTTTGTACAAGGCGCGGCGTCCTTGCTGCATGCGCAGGCAGATGATGTCGTCTTCCACTGCGGTCTCGTGATACGCCTTCTTTTCGGCTTCGACGTAATCGCGTTCGAACAGCACGATGTCTTCGGGATAGTAGAACTCCACGATGTTGGTGCAGGCATCGGTGCCGCGCGGCACGATGGTGCTGACGACCAGCGTGTTGGGATACCACTCGACCATGATGTTGGGGTAGTAGGTCAGCCAGATCGCGCCGTATTTCGGCAGTACGCCGTTGTTGTAGCGCAGCACTTGCTTCGCCCATTGCTCATATACCGGGCTGCCCGCTTTGCGTAGCGCGTTGTGGATGCCCACGGTCTGCACGCTGTAGTGCTCGCCGAATTCCCACTTGAGGTCGTCGCAATCCACGAATTGCCCCAGGCCGGGGTGAAAGGGCACGACGTGATAGTCCTCTTGATAGACCTCGATGAAGGTCTTCCAGTTGAAGTTGTATTCCTCCACTTCAACGCGATCCAGCATGTAGCCGGAGAAGTCGATCTCCTTGAAGGCGGGCACGGTGGCGAGGTCTTTGGCGATGTCGCGTTGTCCGGCGAACAGCAGACCATTCCAATTTTGCAATGGCGTCTTGTTCAGATGCAGGCAGGGATTGTTGGGGAAGTGCGGTGCACCGACCAACTCGCCGTTGGTCTTGTAGGTCCAGTGATGCAGCGGACACACGATATTCTTCGCACTGCCGCGTCCTTGCAGCATGGTGGCTTGGCGATGGCGGCAGATGTTGGAGAGCAGCTCCACGCCCGCTTCGTTGCGCACCAGCATCTTGGCGTTGTCCATCCATTCGACCACATGGTAATCGCCGAGATTGGGCACCATCAATTCATGCCCGACGTATTTCGGTCCGGCATCGAACAGGATGCGTTGCTCGACCTCCAACACTTTGGGATCGAAGAACCAACGTAGTGGTGGCTGTGCAGAAACTGGATTGAATTGCTTTGGCTTTGCTATCTCGGACATACCCACGTCTTTCTGTGAATACGGTTTTGCGAGCATCCGCTTTGCGGACCGCCTGCTTGACCCACTTCAGGGGGATGGATTGTCCCCGAAATCGGAAGGGGGGGCAACAAAAATTGGCTCTGTGCAGGTGGCTTGGGTAAAATGCCGCCCTTACGCGGATATAGTGATGCACACAGGAATAGCGATGGCGGCAAAATCCAACAAGACACAGAGTTTCGAAGCGGCGCTCGCCGAGTTGGAACAGGTCGTGGCAGACATGGAGTCTGGTAAGTTGACGCTGGAAGAATCACTGGCAGCTTACAAGCGCGGTGCAGAGTTGTTGTCCGCTTGCCGTTCACGCTTGGATGACGCACAGCAGCAGGTGCGTGTGTTGGAAGACGGCGTGCTGAAAGATTTCACTGCATCGGGCGAAGCCAACTAAAGATAGATGATGTCCGATTTCTCCTCTTGGGTCTCCACCCGTCAATCCCGTTTTGAAGAGGTATTGAAACGCCTGCTCGCGCCAGCGGAAGCCACGCCGCACCGCTTGCATGCGGCGATGCGCTATAGCGTATTGGAAGGCGGCAAGCGCGTGCGTCCTTTGCTGGCCTATGCGGCGGGAGAGTTGAGCGGCGCGGCGAGTGATCGCGTCGAGATCGCTGCGGCAGCGGTCGAACTTATCCACGCGTATTCGCTGGTGCATGATGACATGCCGTGCATGGATGACGACGTGCTGCGGCGCGGCAAACCGACTTGCCATGTGGAATACGACGAAGCCACCGCACTGCTGGTGGGGGATGCGCTGCAAAGTCTGGCCTTCCAACTGTTGTCCGAGCACCGCCTGAATGACGACGCGTCCAAACAATTACAAATGGTGAAGTTGCTGGCTGTCGCCAGCGGCTCACGCGGCATGGCGGGTGGACAAGCCATCGACCTCGCCAGTGTGGGCAAGCAGCTCACCTTGCCAGAGTTGGAGCAGATGCACATCCACAAGACCGGGGCGCTGATCCGCGCCGCCATCTTGCTCGGTGCGCATTGCGGTGATTTGAGCCAAGCGCAACTGGATAAGCTCGACCACTATGGCAAGTGCATTGGTCTCGCCTTCCAAGTGGTGGACGATGTACTCGACAGCGAAGCCGATACGGCGACCTTGGGCAAGACCGCAGGCAAAGATGCGGACAATGACAAGCCGACCTATGTCACTCTGCTCGGTGTTCCCGCCGCCAAGAAGATGGCGGCGGAGTTGCATCAGGAAGCACTGCATGCATTGGATGAGTTCGGCGCATCGGCGCTGCGCTTGCGTGAGCTGGCCGATTTCATCGTGATGAGAAAGTTTTGATGTATCCCCTGCTCGATACCGTCAACCTGCCGGACGATCTGCGTAAACTGGAGCGCGAGCAACTGCCGCAGCTGGCGGAAGAGTTGCGCGCCTTCTTGATCGAGTCGGTGAGCAAGACCGGCGGACATCTTTCTTCCAACCTCGGCACCATCGAACTCACCATCGCGTTGCACTACATCTACAACACGCCCGAAGATAAATTGGTGTGGGATGTCGGTCACCAGACCTATGCGCACAAGATATTGACCGGACGGCGCGCAGCAATGAAAGGCTTGCGCATAGCCGGGGGCATCGCCGGATTCCCCAAGCGCGAGGAAAGTCCGTATGACACCTTTGGTACCGGGCATTCCAGCACGTCCATCTCGGCGGCCTTGGGCATGGCGGTCGCTGCCAAACTGGCAGGGAAAGACAGTCGTGCCGTTGCCATCATCGGTGATGGCGCAATGACCGGCGGCATGGCGTTCGAGGCCTTGAACAATGCGGGTGCGATGGATGCTAATCTGTTGGTCATCTTGAACGACAACGACATGTCGATCTCACGCCCGGTCGGCGCGCTCAACAATTACCTGGCGAAGCTGATGTCGGGACGCTTCTACGCGGCGATGCGGCGCGGTAGTGAAAAGATGCTGAAGGGCGTGCCGCCGATGCTGGAGTTCGCCAAGCGCGCGGAGGAGCACGTCAAAGGCATGGTCACACCGGGCACGATGTTCGAGGAGTTCGGCTTCAATTACATCGGACCTATCGATGGTCACGATCTGGATGTATTGGCAGAGACGCTGAGCAACATCCGCCAACTCGAAGGCCCGCAGTTCTTGCATATCGTCACGCAGAAGGGCAAGGGCTATGCCCATGCCGAGGACGATTGCGTGCTGTATCACGGCGTCGGCAAGTTCGATCCCGATCATGGCATCACGCCCAAGCCGAGCAGCAAGGTGACTTACACGCAGGTGTTCGGCGACTGGCTGTGCGACATGGCGACGCAGGACGCACGCTTGGTCGGCATCACGCCCGCTATGTGCGAAGGTTCTGGCATGGGCGGGTTCGCAGAAAAATTCCCCGAGCGTTATTTCGATGTGGGCATCGCCGAGCAGCATGCGCTCACCTTTGCCGCAGGCTTAGCCTGCGACGGCTATAAGCCGGTCGTGGCTATCTACTCCACTTTCTTGCAGCGCGCTTACGACCAACTCATCCACGACATCGCCATTCAGAATTTGCCGGTGGTGTTGGCTATCGATCGCGGCGGCTTAGTTGGTGCGGATGGTGCGACGCATGCGGGCAGTTTCGATCTGTCCTACCTACGCAGCATCCCCAACATGACGCTGATGGCACCTGCGGATGAGAACGAATGTCGGCAGATGTTAAGCACCGCTTTCCATCTCAATACACCGAGCGCAGTGCGTTATCCGCGCGGTAGCGGCCCCGGCATCAAGGTGCAGAACAACTTGCAGGCCTTGCCTGTCGGCAAAGGTGAAGTGCGTCGTCAGGGTAAGCAGATCGCCATCCTCGCGTTCGGCTCCATGCTCGCCCCGGCGCTGCAAGCCGCCGAGCAACTGGATGCCACCGTGGTCAACATGCGCTTCATCAAACCCTTGGATGAAGCATTGGTATTGCAGCTCGCGCGTGAGCATGTCTTGCTGGTCACGGTGGAAGAGAACACCGTACAGGGTGGGGCGGGCAGCGCTGTCGCAGAATGCCTGTCGCGCCAAGGAGTGCAGATACCCCTCCTGCAATTGGGGCTGCCGGATGAGTTCCTGGGGCAGGGCGACCCCGTGCAGATGCTGGCCGATTGCGGGCTGGATGCAGCGGGGATCGTACGTTCGATACAGGAAAAACGAGCGGAATAATATTGTCCGACAGTTTTAGTCGGACAATAGGTATAATTCTTCCATACACATCACAGAGCGAGTTCGAGATGAATTCCACTACCCCTATCCCGGACGTACAAAGCAGCATCGACACGCGTCATTTGGCGATCAACAAGGTCGGCATCAAGAGCATCCGTCATCCGGTTGTTGTCAGAGACAAGAGCGTCGGCGTGCAGCACACCATCGCCACCTTCAATATGTATGTGCATCTGCCGCACAACTTCAAAGGCACGCACATGTCGCGCTTCGTGCAGATATTGAATCAGCACGGACGTGAATTGTCCGTTGAATCGTTCGAGAGCATCCTGCGCGAGATGGTGGAAAAACTGGAAGCAAAATCCGGCTACATCGAGATGGCTTTCCCGTATTTCGTCAACAAGATCGCGCCCGTTTCCGGCGTGCAAAGTCTGCTCGATTACGACGTCACCTTCATCGGCGAGATCGTGGAAGGTCAGTATCGCTTCAACATGAAAGTGTTGATCCCGGTGACCAGCTTGTGTCCTTGTTCCAAAGAGATATCCGAGCGCGGCGCGCACAATCAGCGCTCACACGTCACCATCACCGTGCGCACCAAGCGTTCGGTGTGGATCGAGGAGGTGGTGCGCTTTGCGGAAGAGCAGGCATCCAGCGAACTGTACGGCCTGTTGAAACGCCCGGATGAGAAATTCGTCACCGAACGCGCTTACGACAATCCGAAGTTCGTTGAAGATATGGTGCGTGATGTCGCTGCTGCGCTGAATGCGGACGAGCGCATCGAGGCCTATATCGTCGAGTCAGAAAATTTTGAATCGATTCATAATCACTCGGCCTACGCCCTGATCGAACGCGACAAGACCAAAGAATAGGGTTCGTCACACCGGCGAAGGCCGGTGTCCAGTTGATTAACTGCACTGGATTCCGGCCTGATGGAACTACTAGCCATTCGACTAAGCTGGTAAACAACACCAGCCAAGTCGCTGGTTATGCGCCGGAATGACGGCTGGTTTGATCCAGACTTTTCCCTCTTGAAATTCATACCTCCATCCCCAAATACCCTCCACGCTATTTTCAAGGAGGAACACATGACCGCAAGCACCACTGCCAGCCGCGAGACGCTGGGCTTCCAAACCGAAGTCAAACAACTGCTACAGTTGATGATCCACTCGCTGTATTCCAACCGCGAGATATTCCTGAGAGAACTCATTTCCAATGCCTCCGACGCCTGCGACAAGCTGCGCTTCGAAGCGCTGCACAACGACGCGCTGTACGAGAACCAGTCCGACCTCAACATCCGTGTCAGCTTCGATAAAGACGCACGCACGCTGACCGTGAGCGACAGCGGCATCGGCATGAGCCGCGACGAAGTGATCGCCAACCTCGGTACCATCGCCAAATCCGGCACGCGTGATTTCTTCAGCAAACTTTCCGGCGACCAGAAGAAGGATGCTAACCTCATCGGCCAGTTCGGCGTGGGCTTCTATTCCGCCTTCATCGTGGCCGATAAAGTTTCCGTGCTCACCCGCCGTGCGGGCGAGAAGTCCGATCAGGGCGTGCGCTGGGAATCGGATGGTGGCGGCGAGTTCAGCATCGAGATGGTGGAGAAGGCCGCACGCGGCACCGAGATCACCCTGCACCTGCGCGAAGGTCAGGACGACTTGCTCGCTGGCTACAAGCTGCGCGAGATCATCAAGAAATATTCCAACCACATCGTGCAACCCATCCTGATGCAGAAGGAAGAGTGGAAGGACGGCGGCTATGTCACCCTTGATGAGGACGAGACCGTCAATCAGGCCTCCGCCCTGTGGGCGCGCAGCAAGAACGAAATCACCGAAGAGCAATACAAGGAATTCTACAAACACGTCGGCCACGACTACGACGACCCGCTGGCGTGGACGTCATGCCCGCGTCGAAGGCAAACAGGAATATACGCAACTGCTGTACATCCCCGGTCGCGCGCCGTTTGACATGTACGACCGCCAAGCCCGCCACTGCATCAAGCTCTATGTGCGCCGCGTGTTCATCATGGACGATGCCGAACAACTGATGCCGCAATACATGCGCTTCGTGCGCGGTGTGGTCGATTCTGCCGACCTGCCGCTCAATGTATCGCGCGAAATTTTGCAGGAATCAAAAGACATCGAAGCTATCCGCAAAGGCTGTACCGGCAAGGTGCTGGGTCTGCTGGCTGACATGGCCGAAAACGATAAAGAGAAGTACGCCAAGTTCTGGGGCGAGTTCGGTCAGGTGCTGAAAGAAGGCGTCGGTGAAGACTTCGCCAATAAGGACAAGATCGCCGCACTGTTGCGCTTCGCCACCACCAAGGCCGACACCGCAGAACAGACGCGTGTCGCTGAAGGACTACGTAGCGCGCATGAAGGACGGACAGGAAAAAATCTACTACGTCACCGCCGACAGCTTCAACGCCGCCAAGAACAGCCCGCACCTCGAAGTCTTCCGCAAGAAAGGTATCGAAGTGCTGCTGCTGTCCGACCGCGTGGACGAGTGGGTAGTGAGCAGCCTGTTCGAATTCGAAGGCAAGTCGCTGGTCTCCGTCGCCAAGGGCGGCCTCGACCTCGGAGCGCTGGACGACGAAGCAGAGAAGAAGGAGCAGGAAAAACAGGCCGACGAGTTCAAGGACTTGACCGACAAGATCAGCGTCAGCCTTGCGGACAAAGTGAAAGAAGTGCGCATCACGCACCGCCTCACCGATAGCCCAGCCTGTCTGGTCGCGGACGAGCACGACATGAGCGGCAACCTCGCGCGCCTGATGAAAGCCGCAGGCCAGAAAGCACCGACCTCGCAACCCATCCTCGAGATCAACCCCGCGCACCCCGTGGTGCAACGACTCAAGGGTGAAGAGAAACGCTTCGACGATTGGGCGGCGGTACTGTTCGATCAAGCACTGCTGGCAGAGGGCGGGCAGCTCGACGATCCGGCAGGGTTTGTGAAACGCATCAACCAGCTCATGTTGGAGATGAGTGCCTGAGAGAGTTGAAGGTCAGGAGTTGGAAATGGAACGGGCACCTGAGGGTGCCCGTTCCTTTTAAATGCATTCCTGCCTCTCACTATAGATGACGCGCTATGAAGCGGAATGTCAGGTTGCAGCAACATTCCGTTCCAATTATTCGCTTTTGACAGAATCCCCTATTAGGGGAATAATGCCCGCATGGAAAAACACAAGCCGCATTACTTGCTCAAAGCGATTCAGGCACAAATGACCACGCCGGAAGCGTTGAACCTAACGCTCTCGGCGCTTGCCGGGATTCGTGCAGCGGGTATGGCTCAGGCGGATGCGTTGACGGTGGTGCAGGGATTAACAGCAACAGATTTTTATAAAAGCATGACGACCAATGCAGATCATCGAGTATGGCAGGACGTGTATCACGCCGAATGGCAGAGTGTTGCGCTGTACATCAAGTTTCAACAGGCGGGCGAATATTTTGTAATTTCATTTAAGGAGCGATGAGATGAAAAAGAGTAAATGGAATGGACAATCGTGCCCAAGTTGCACGGAAGGTACATTGCATGATGGCAGCAAGACTGTGGCGCAGGAATATAAGGGACACACCTATGAGTCGAAGGTGCGCGGTGCGTTTTGCGACAAGTGCGATGAGGCAGTTTTAGTTTACGACGCTGCCGAAGAAGCAGCATGGTTGGCGTTCCGTGATCAGGTTGATCGCCAAGTGGCCATAGAATTGGAGGCCATTCGCAAGCGATTGAAACTAACCCAAGCTCAAGCTGCAAAATTGACGGGAGGTGGGAAGAATGCTTTTTCTCGCTATGAGCGCGGGCAGGCCAAGCCCGTGGCGGCAGTGATCAATTTGTTCAAGTTGCTGGACAAGCACCCTGATCTAATCAAAGAGTTGTCGTAACTTGAGCAGCAACAATTCGACTCCGACACCTATTGTCGGTTGCGACAGGGGCCGTTTCTCGGCCGAAGCAGTCACTCAAAATTAAGCAAAGTACTTCTGCTGCGTGCCAGAAACAGACACTCGCCCATAACCGGTTAGGGTAGTCTTAATGTAGTATCTATCTGTCAAATACAAAGCTTCATCGGCATATGCAACCCGAGTATCTTGCTCGTCTTAGTGAGCCAGTCCAACAGTTCATCCTTGAAGTAGAGGAAGGCGTGGGTGTTGACATCAAGGTGATTCTCGACCCCAACCAGAATGAAGGCGGAACTACTAGTCAGGGTAAACTCGCAGTCAACATCAAAGCCCAAAGCGTTCAACTATTTGCACCGACCAATGGATACTTCCCCGAAGGAGCGGTCAGACATGAAGTGCTGCATGTGCAGCGGTTTCATGTCGAGGGAGTCCCAAAGTTGGCTTTAGCCGATAACGAAGAATGGGATAAAGGTTTTTCCGATGCTCTGGGTGCCCTTGATAATGCCATCGAGCACATAGTTATAGTTCCTGTGGAACTTCAATTTCATCCAGAGCGCAGCGAACATTGGGAGGTAGTGATGCGGGATGTCTGTTTAGGGCTTCCCGATGTGCCGGAGGGCGAGCGGCGTCTTGCGGTCTGTATTCACTGGACATTTCTGAAACATGTCCTACCTAACTCGCCTCAGGTTGAGGTCGCAAGACATTTTGCGAAAAAGTATGAGTTGTTAGAAATGGCGGACCATTTTGCTGATCGGTTCATATCTGCAGCGGGAAGCAAGGAGGAGCTAGTGCGTCTCCTTTTCTTGACCTTTCCAGAAATCCAGAGGAGCCGTGCTGCTTTGGAATACATAAACTGCATGACGGGTACTAGCCAGAGGCCAATTTCATAGATCGAATACAGCAAGTAACCAAAGGTGTCGGAGTGGAATAGTTTTGCAGGTCTCCTTGTGGAAATTCTCTCCGGTAGCCAAGTCGCCATTCTGAAAGTGCTCGTAACTGGCGTAACATGTTGACCTTTAGCTACGCCTGCACCATGTCCGCCATCGTCCTCACCACGCTCAATGCGCGCTACATCCATGCCTCGCTGGGTTTGCGCTACCTCGCCGCCAATATGGGCGAGCTGGAACAAGACACCGAGATCATGGAGTTCATCCTGCAACACCGTCCTGAGGAGATCGTCGAGGCTTTGCTTGCGGCGCAGCCGCGCATCATCGGTTTTGGCGTGTACATCTGGAACGTGACCGAGATCACTCGCGTGGTGGCTTTGCTCAAAAGCGTCGCGCCGCAGATCACCGTGGTGCTGGGCGGGCCTGAGCGATATGGGGTCAGCATCGCAATAGTGTTGAGCAACGCTCCTTGCCTCGGGGTTTTCTGCTAGACACGTCGCTCTAAGCAACCGCCACCCTGTCCTGCTGTGAGCAGATGTCCATATCCACCGTCAGGTGGTGAATCGCCACTTCCGGCACCTTGGTTTTTCCTGCGCCGGGGCGCAGGCGCACAAAGCCCAATGCTTCAAGCTTGCCCAAGGTGCGGCTGACATTGGGTTCGGCGCGCTGTACCAGTTTCGCCAAGTCGGCAACGGAGGCGGGTTTCTTCTGGTCTATGGTGGCGAGCAGAAAACGGTTCTCGGGCGTCAGCAGCCGAATCACGGCCTCGACAGATTCGAAGGAAACCTGGGCGATATCGGCGGGGGCTTTTTGCTTGCCGCGTGCGACAGAAAGCATTTCCTTTTTCAGGTCCTGCATGGACTGGATCTTCATTTTTTTCATCATATCCCCTCGTCATCCACTACCTCGGTCGATATGCCGCGCGCATCGCACAGCTTCTCAACCTCGGCAAAAAAATCTTCCAGCAACTGCGCCGCCGATACGAAGGCATATGGGCGGCCTTCGTCGTTTTCCGTTCTGTGCCAGTGATCGGCATCCGGCTTGGCCTTTACGAACTTTCCGCCTGCATGCGGCACTGGGTGCGCATTGTCGAACCCAAGCAACCTTGTTCCTTCCGGGTCGTGGAAGGTGAAGGAGTAGGCGATGCCGTGCGGCACTTGGTCTGATTGCGCTACCAGCCTGATCTCGAATTTCAGGAAGTGACCGCTGGCAAAGAAGTGCCGCCTTCCATCGTAGTCGAGCAGCCATTCCAGCGTGTGTTCAGGCGTTTCCATTGGCGCATCCTATACCCACAGGATAGGATGGTCAAGGAGGGTGGGTATCATCAGGGGCAGCCCCGAAATTATTTTGAACTGACGTCATTGGCCATTGCTGCCTGCGCGCAAAATGGAATTTCTGGCAGCGCTCAGAACTGGCGTAACATGTCGGCCTTTCGATACGCCTGATCCGCATGTCCGCCATCGTCCTCACCACTCTCAACGCGCGCTACATCCATGCCTCGCTGGGTTTGCGCTATCTCGCCGCCAACATGGGCGAGCTGGAACAAGACACCGAGATCATGGAGTTCACCCTGCAGAGTCGGGCTGAGGAAATTGTCGAGGCATTGCTTGCGGCTCAGCCACGCATCATCGGTTTCGGCGTTTATATCTGGAACGTGACCGAGATCACCCGCGTGGTCGCTTTGCTCAAATGCGTCGCCCCGCAAATCATCGTGGTGCTGGGCGGGCCTGAGGTCAGTTACGAATGCAATGAGCAGGAGATCGTGCGCTTGGCCGATCACGTGATCACCGGCTGGGGAGACATCAGCTTTGCCAAACTGTGCCGCGAACTTTTACAACAACGCCCACAGGCGCAGAAGATCATTGCCGGTATCCAGCCTAAGCTTGCCGAGATAAAACTACCCTATGCGCTTTACTCGGACCACGACATCGCACACCGCACGCTGTATGTGGAAGCTTCGCGTGGCTGCCCGTTTAAATGCGAATTCTGCCTCTCGTCATTAGATAAGACGGCTTGGGCCTTCGATCTCGACCGCATCCTGAATGAGTTGGACAAGCTCTATCAGCGCGGCGCGCGCCAGTTCAAATTCGTTGACCGTACCTTTAACCTCAATATCAAGGACGGCGTGCGCATTCTGGAATTTTTCCTCGAACGTCTAGACGATAAACTGTTCGTACACTTCGAAGTCATTCCCGATCACCTGCCGGAGCAACTGAAAGCGCTGATCGTCAAATTTCCTGCGGGTTCGCTGCAATTCGAGGTGGGCATACAGACCTTGAACTCCGAAGTGCAGGCGCTGATCTCGCGCAAACAGGACACGGCAAAAACAGAAGAGAACCTGCGCTGGCTGCGTGAGCAAAGCCAGGCGCATGTCCACGTCGATCTCATCATCGGCCTGCCCGGTGAGGATGTGCAGAGCATCGCTGATGGTTTCGACCGATTGGTTGCGCTGAAGCAGCAGGAGATACAGGTCGGCGTGCTCAAGCGTCTGCGCGGCACGCCCATCATCCGCCATACCGAGGCGTACGCCATGCGCTACACCCCGTACCCGCCCTACACCATCCTCGCCACCGACCGCATCGACTTTGCCACCATGCAAAGACTGGTGCGCTTTGCCCGCTATTGGGATCTGGTGGGTAACTCCAACGTTTTCCGCAGGCACTCGAACTCTTGCTGGGTGATAGTCCGTTTGCACGTTTCCTGATTTTCTCCGACTGGCTCTATGCCACCACGCGCCAGACGCATCAGATTCCGCTGCACCGACTGTTCGATCTGCTGTTCACCGGACTGACGACAGCACTTGCAGTGCCGATAGAAACGGTCCGCACCGCGCTGGAGAATGATTTTGTTCAGTCAGGCTGCAAGGAGTTGCCGCCGTTCATGAAAACCGAGAAGGAGCTGCCCCGCAAGCAGTAAGGCGGGAAATCTGGCGAAACGGCAGGCGCGGCTGCTGGCGGAATGACTTTTTAGGGAAGGTCTGATTAAGCCCAATTCGTCATTCCGGCGAAGGCCGGAATCCCGTATTTTTAATCAACTGGACACCGGCCTTCGCCGGTGTGACGATTTAATGAGACCTTCCTTAGTATATTTTTTCGCATGCGGGCATGGCAGCGACTGAATTAAAATGCACTCTTACGTTTTCGCTGAATTGCCATGAAACCCATCGCCATCTTCCGTCACTCCGCCACCGAAGGCCCCGGCCATTTCGCCCTGTTTCTGACCGAACACGCTATCCCTTGGCAGATGATCCACATCGATGAAGGCGAAACCGTGCCGCACAACGCACAGGATTTTTCCGGTCTCGTGTTCATGGGCGGGCCGATGAGCGTGAACGACGATTTGCCGTGGATACCGTTCGTGCTGGCATTGATACGCGATGGTTATGCCAAGGATGTGCCTATGCTCGGACACTGTCTGGGCGGTCAGCTCATCTCCAAGGCTTTGGGCGGGGTGGTGACGAAAAATCCAGTGAAAGAGATCGGATGGGGGCTGGTCGAAGTGTCCGATAACGCTACGGCACGCGAATGGTTCGGCGATATTCGCGTATTCGAATCGTTCCACTGGCATGGTGAGACGTTCAGCTTGCCGCAAGGCGCTGTGCATCTGTTGTCGAGCGCCTACTGCGACAATCAGGCATATGCCATCGGCAAACATCTGGCGATGCAGTGTCATGTTGAAATGACCGAGCACATGATCGAGGAGTGGTGCGAGGTGGGGGCGGAGGAGCTCGCTGCCAGTGCGCACAGTCCGGCAGTACAATCCGCCGACATGATGCAAGCGCAGATGCATGATGAATTGCCCGGACTGCATGTCGTGGCGACCCAGCTCTATCGGCATTGGTTGCACGGCATAGCAAGATCCGATGCCGAGATCACGCAAGCTGCCTAATGTTATGCGACAGACTATGTGAGGGGTGAGATGGCCTACGTCGTGACTGAAAGCTGTATCCGCTGCAAATATACCGACTGCGTCAAAGCCTGTCCGGTGGATTGTTTCCACGAGGGCGAGAACTTTTTGGTGATCGATCCGGATGAATGCATCGATTGCACGCTGTGTGTGGCGGAATGTCCGGCGAATGCGATCTACGCCGAAGGTGACGTGCCACCGGATCAGCGTTCGTTCATCGCGCTCAATGCCGAACTCGCCAAAGTCTGGAAGCCAATCGTCGTGAAGAAAGACGCACCTGCCGATGCAGACGAGTGGCTGAATACAAAAGACAAACTCCATCTGTTGAAGCGGTGAGCAACGCCACCGCCCTCTTCGATAAAGTCGCCCGGCGCATCCTCGCCGCGCATCCCGCGCCTGACCTGCGCGGTATCACCGTTCTGTTGCCCAATATGCACACCGCCCAGCCATTGGCGCAGGCACTGATGCGTAATTCGAATTCAAACCGGTTGCAATGCGAAGGCGAGGCAAGGCGGCGACAAGAGAGCGACGCAGACAGTACAGGTAGTACGGCTAGGAGCGAGCGAGGAAGCCAACACAGAATCGCCGATGCAGTGGAGGCGGTTTTGTTGCCGCAGATGGTGACGCTGAATGCATGGGCACAGAGTGTTCCATTGGAAATGCCCCTTGTAAGCGACAGCCAGCGCAGCGCTTTGTTGTATCAACTGCTGCGCGATAAAAGATGGTTCGACAACGCCGATCTGTGGAGCATGGCGCAGGAACTGCTCAAACTATTCGACGAACTCACTTACGCGTTACGTGAACTGCCGGGTGATGCCGATACATTTGTGGCTGCGGTCGAACATGCTTACCAAGCGCGGCAGAATGTCACGCTGCAACTCGAAGCACGCTTGGTGTTCGAGCTGTGGCATGCGATGCAGGAAGGCAGTGAGCTGGATGCGGCGCGTGCTTACCAGCAACGGTTGGCGAAACTTGCGCAACAGGCGGATAGGCCTCTGTACGTGTTGCGCGCTTCTGAGTGGGATGCTGTCGAGCAGCGCTTCCTCGAAGAATATGAACAGCGCGCGATGGTGAAGGTATTCGATCTGCGCGAGATGGTAGGGGGTGCCCCCTTCCCAACCCTTCCCCCAGAGGGAGAAGGGCTAGACCTCCCTCTCCCTGCGGGGGAGGGAATGAGGGAGGGGGTTCTGTTCTTCGCCGCCACTTCTCTCGAACAAGAAGCCCGTGCCGCTGCGATGCAAGTGCGCCTGTGGTTGCAAGCGGGCAAGCAAAACATCGCCATCGTGGCGCAAGATCGCGTGGTGGCGCGGCGTATGCGTGCGCTGCTGGAGCGTGCGGAAGTGCTGGTGGCGGATGAAACGGGTTGGACCTTCGCCACGATGGCCGTGAGTACGGTGCTGGATCGTTGGCTCACGGCATTACAAAGCGATTTCTACCATCACGATCTGCTCGATCTGCTCAAGTCGCCATTCATCTTCGCCGACATGACGGCGAGCGAACGCAAATCTGCTGTGTATCAACTGGAACAACTGTTGCGCAAACAGGGTGTGGTTGCCGGGCTTGATAAATTTTCGGAGCTCACCGAACACGAAGTGGCACTGCATCAGCCACTCGCGCGTTTGCGCCAAGCGCTTGCATTGATGGAGCAGAACAAGAAAAAAACCTTGGCTGCATGGCTCGCTGCATTGCGCGAGAGCTTGAACGTGCTGAGTGTCGATGTCGGACTGCAACAGGACGATGCCGGGCAACAGTTGCTTCGCGCGCTGGACACGTGGCAGCAGGAACTGAATGGTGACGCGGGACGTTATGCTTTCCACGAATGGCGGCGCTGGCTGGCGCAGCAACTCGATATCGAAACTTTTCGCGATAGCAGCATCGACAGCACGGTGTGTTTCACCCATCTTGCCGCGACGCGTTGGCGCGATTTCGATGCCGTGTTGTTGCTGGGTTGCGATGCCGACCATCTGCCCAGTGCGGGGGATGGCGGGCGCTGGTTCAACGATGCCGTGCGCTCTGCACTGAATCTGCCGACGCGAGCCTTCCATGCCACGCGGCAGCGCGACGATCTGCTGGCGTTGTTGGCTATGAACGACACCGTCTTGGTCACTTGGCAACGTGACAAGAATGGCGAAGCGCGACTGCTGAGTCCGTTCTTGCAGATGCTGCGGGAGGGTCGCTACGAAGCAGCGGGGCACCCACCGGCGTACCCCTTGCGGGTGCTGCGAGATGAATTGAATATGAATGCCGTTCGTGCTGAGCTTGTCGAAGCACAAGAATCCGTTCACATTTCGACAGGCTCAATGCGAACGGATCCTGTGAAGTGGACAACACTCGAGAGCGAACTGCACGCTTATCTGATCGCGGAGGAGGCGTGTCTGGTATCGCTGTCGCAGTCGGCGCAACCCGCGCCGAGCGTGGCGCGCGATACCGTCCCGCCGAGCGTCTCCATCAGCGGCTATAACTCATTGGTCGCTTGTCCCTATCAATTCTATGCTCGACACATCTTGCGTCTCAACGAGTTGGACGAAGTGCAGGAAACCATCGAGAAGCGCGACTACGGTGAGCGCGTGCATGCCATCTTGCAACGATTCCACGAGCAGTATCTGCAGGTGAATGGCCATGACATGCTGGAGATGGAAGCTGCTTTGCGCCGCATCAGCGCAGAGGTATTCGCTGATCTGCTGGCGCAGGACTTTGCCGCACGCGCATGGCTGGCGCGCTGGTACAAGTCACTGCCTGCATATATCGAATGGCAAGCGGAGAACGAGGCGCAGGGCTGGCGCTATGCCGAAGCGGAAAAGGCATTTGCACTCGAATTGGATGGCGTGCGACTGCGCGGGCGCATCGACCGACTGGACGGGAAAGCGGGCGAGCGCAAGGTCTTCGATTACAAGACACAGAGTGACCAAGTGCTGCGCAATAAACTGAAGGAAGCAGGCGAGGATGTGCAACTGGCCTGTTATGCCCATGCCGAGCAAGCAAGCGAAGCCGCTTTTGTCAGCATTGAAAACGGCAAGGTAAAAACCATCACACCGCCGCATGACCTTGCGCAATTGGCGCAACTCAATGCCGAGCGGCTGGAGCAAGTGATGGCGGCGATACGCGGCGGAGCGGGATTGCCTGCGAACGGGATCGATGCGGCATGTATGCACTGCGAAGTGCGTGGTGTGTGTCGCAAGGGGGAGTGGGGGAGCGTATGAGCCACATTTCATCTGCCAACACGAAAAATACAACGGCGTCATTCCCGCGCAGGCGGGAATCCAGCCAACTTAACAATCTGCGAAGCAGACAAAATCTTGTGACCTCATTACCCGAGAAATTATTGTTTCACTGGATTCCGGCCTTCGCCGGAATGACGGAGTCTGTGTGATGACTAACCACATCGCCCTAGATCCGAAACACAGTGTCGTCGTCGAAGCCTGCGCCGGCAGCGGCAAGACTTGGTTGCTGGTGTCGCGCATCGTGCGTTTGCTGCTGGATGGCGCACCGCCTTCACAGATCCTCGCCATCACCTTCACGCGCAAAGCCGCGCAGGAGATGCAGGCGCGCTTGCAGTTGTGGCTGCGCGATCTGGCTCTGGGTGATGAGGCATCGGTGCATCAGTTCTTCGCCGAGCGGGGAATAAAAAATCTGAGCGACGAGCAGCTGCAACGTGCACGCAGCCTATACAAAGAAGTGTTGTTGGCGCAGCCCGCCATCACCATCAGCACTTTCCACGGCTGGTTCATACAGGTCATGCAGCGTGCACCACTGAATGCCGATGTGATGCACGGCGCGTCGCTGTTGGAACGTGCAGGTGCCGAGCAGGAAGAGGCGTGGGAAGAGTTGCTGGAGCGGATGCGCAAGCAGCCGGAAAGCGCTGAAGCGCAACACATGCAGTGGCTGTTCGAGGAATGTGGCTTGTTCACCACGCGCCAATTGCTGTTCAACTTCCTCGGCAAGCGCGCCGAGTGGTGGGCTTATATACCTCCCTCTCCCGCCGGGGGAGGGACTGAGGGCGGGGGAGAGGCTGTTCAGTTTGCGCTAAACGATCTACGCGAGTATCTCGCAGTTGACATGGACTTCGATCCGGTCGCCGATTGGGGCATGTGTGGCAACAGCGAGGAAGTGCTGTTTGCCTTCGTGCATCAACTGGCCAGTAATGGAACTGATGTTCAAAAATCTAAAGCAAGTGAGCTTGAGCGGGCATGGACAGATTCACAGCCCGAGGAGCGCTTCGAACTAATGTGGAAGTTGTTATTCACTCTTGCAGATACACCTCGAAAAGGGAGTCCATTTAAAGCGATTACCAAGCAGGCTGCGGTTCTATTTGAGAGAACACGAGATGTGTTGCAAGACAGCCTGCAAGCCGTGCGCGACACGCTCGCCGAGCAGCAAGCCTATCGCTTGAACGAAGCCGTGTTGCATTGCGGTGTCGCCTTCCTTGAACATTACCAAACACTCAAGGCGCAGAAGCAGCAGATTGATTTCTCCGATCTGGAATGGCAGTTGTGCCGTTTGCTGCAACAGAGCGAACACGCCGAGACCATGCAGTACAAACTCGACAGCCGATATCGCCATGTGCTGCTGGACGAGTTCCAAGATACCAACCCGTTGCAATGGCAGATACTGCGTGCGTGGTTCGATGCGGCGGTAGCGGTGGAATCGCAACCCACCGTGTTCGTCGTCGGCGACCCCAAGCAATCCATCTATCGCTTCCGCCGTGCCGATGCGCGGCTGTTTGGTGTGGCGCGCGAATATCTGCAAGAGCATTTCGTCGCTGCGACCTTGGGTAACAGCCTCACGCGCCGCAACTCGCAGCCAGTGGTGGATGCGGTGAATGCGGTGTTCCGTGAGCAACCGGATGGCTTCGAGTTCGTCGAACACAAAACGCATCAGACAGAATTGCCGGGGCATGTGCTGGTGCTGCCACTCGCGGTCGCCGCCGAACTCATTAGCGAAGCTAAATCTAGCCCCCTCTCCCAACGGGGGAGGGCTGGGGTGGGGGAAGCCTTTGAAGCACTCACACTCCGCAACCCCCTTGCCACCGCCCGAGAAGAATCAGAAGAAGGCGCGCGCCAGATAGAGGCCGTGCAATTCGCCGAACAACTGCAAACCATTGTCCGCGATTGGGCGGTGAACGACGCAGGTGAAGAGCGTCGAGCAACTTACGGCGACATCATGGTGCTGGTGCGCAGCCGCACTCACCTCGCGGTGTACGAAGAAGCGCTGCGCGCGAAACACATCCCCTTCATCAGTTCGCGTCGCGGTGGCTTGCTCGACACGCTGGAAGCGGAAGATGTGCAGGCGTTGCTGATGTTCCTTATCACCCCCTTTGCCGATCTCGCGCTGGCACAGGTGCTGCGCACGCCCATCTTTGCGTGCAGTGATGCGGACTTGATGCGTCTCGCACAATTATCAACTCCCTCCCCCTTGATGGGGGAGGGACGGGGAGAGGGTGTAAAAATAAGTTGGTGGCAACGGCTGCAACATCTCGCCGAAACTAGCCCCTCTCCCATCGGGGGAGGGGTTGGGGTGGGGGAACACGCTCTACTGCAACGTGCCCACCAACTGCTAAACCGCTGGCTCGCCCTCGCCGACAAACTCCCCGTACACGACCTGCTCGACCGCATCTATTTCGAGGGCGACGTGATTGCGCGCTACAGTGCCGTGTTGCCGTCGGAAATGTGTGCCAAAGTCACTGCCAACCTGCACGCCTTCATGGAGATCGCACTGAGTGTGGATGCCGGGCGTTACCCCAGCTTGCCGCGTTTTTTGCAAGAGCTGAGCGAACTGCGCGACAGCAGCGATGATGCGCCGGACGAAGGCAAGCTCGGCACGGCAGGCGACGCAGTGCGCATCTACACTGTGCATGAATCGAAAGGGCTGGAAGCGCCCATCGTCTGGCTGCTGGATGCGAATGCGGCGAAGAACAATAACAAAGACGGCAACGACGTGCTGCTCGACTGGCCTACGCACGAGCCGCAGCCGCTGCATTTTTCCATGTATGCCGATCAAGCCTCGCGCGGTAAGAAACGCGCCCCCCTGTTTGAACAAGACGCTGCGCAACAAGCACGCGAAGAGATGAATCTGCTCTACGTCGCCATGACTCGCGCGCAGCAGGCGCTCATCGTCAGCGGCAACAGTAAGGGCGAAGAGAAGGAAGACAAGAAAAAAGCGCCGTCATGGTATGACCGCATCACGGCAGTGGTGAGCGAACAGCCGAACCCACTGCACAAGGCTGCATCTGTTTCGAAAGAAGATCGGGGGTGGGAGGCAAAGAAAGTGGTATTGCCCTACGTCCTCCCCACCGGCAAACGTGCTGCCCGCAACACCGCACAACAACAGCGTGGCATCTGGCTGCATGCGCTCTTGCAAACACTCACCGAAACCAACTCCCTCTCCCACCGGGGGAGGGCAGGGGTGGGGGAACCCTCGTCACAACAACGCGCCGAACTCCAACACCGCCTCGCCATCCCCCCGTCAGAAATGGAATCGCTCTACCAACAAGCCCAACACATTCTCACCTCGCCGCAACTCGCGCGTTTCTTCGATGCAGCGCAATACCGCAGCGCTTGCAACGAGATGCCCTACATCAACGCCAAGGGCGAACTGAAGCGCATCGACCGTCTGGTGGAATTCGACGACGAAGTGTGGGTGCTGGATTACAAGCTGGGTGATTCAGAAGATGCGGCGCGCTACCGTGCGCAGATGGAAGAATACCGTGCTGCGATGCAGTCGGTGTATGCGGGCAAGACGGTGCGCTGTGCGTTGGTGTTTGCGGAGGGAAAATTGCTGGAGATTTAGGTGTTATCAGTGACCACACGGTGAATGTTAATTCTGGTCACTGTTGAATCAAGCAGTAGTCTGTCTCCAAGAATGAAGATACGCGAAAATATATTCCATGGACTTATTCTGGACAGTTCGGCATTGAGAAGCGGAATAATATTCGGATCGCCAATATCCGGTGTGGGCGACCAGTTGTTATATAGAAGCAACCAGTTCTGTTTAAATAAGGCGAAGCCTTCTTGTTTTGCTATTGTTACCTTTCGATTGATAAAGTGAATCATTGCAGCCACCCACTCTTGTTCTATTGAGTCACCCATCCATGGAGGGTGGAGTCCGTTTTCTTCAATTTCCGTGATGAGCTGGTTTCTGTATTTTCGCGGTTCTCCAATAACTGACTTTCCCACAAAATAGACATCTGAGCCGTATCCTTTTGCTCGAAGTACATTTTTATGTGCGGCATTTTCCGTAATTCCTTCGGTATGCTCAATACCAATGACTTCGTTTGCGAGATGCAATTCAAAATCAGGACGCTCGCGTTTTATTAATCGTATTGGGACAGGTAAGTTGTCAGCTGGTAGCGAGTTTAGCAACCGTGAAATGCAGTAAACCTCGGTGTGCATCTTTGTACGCCCCGCGCCTCTTGGGGGTACTTCAATTCTGAGTAAAGGTTTTAGACAGCTACGAAATTCGTCATGCGTGTTGGCACGGAAGTCCATATTGCTCATAAAGTTGTCGGAGGTGGGGCTTATCTTAATCACATTGATTGGGGTCAGCTTCAATTGGGGTCAGCTTCAAAATGGTTTCTGAATAGTCACGCTGCAATATCCAAATACTCAACCACGCTAGACGCGGCTGGAATGGGCAAGCCATCTTCGCGCAGCCCTTCGATATGAAATTGGATCGCAGCCTGAATTTCTTTCTCCGCTTCTTTAACGCTGCTTCCTGTGGCAACGCAGCCTGGCAAATCCGGTGCGTAGGCAGAGAAATTGTTTCCGGCTTTTTCGACGACGATGGCGTAGCGCATGATTTACTCCTTAAGTCCTGCTTGCTTGAAGATGCTGTTCAATGTTCCGGGTGCCAAGTCGTCGCTGGGTTTGCCTGCGACGGTGACGCGCCCCGGTCTCTCTGGGTGTTTGAATTGGCGATGACTGCCGCGCGTAGCCACGAGCTGCCAGCCATCTTTGCGTAGCATTGCCAAGATTTCGCTCACCTTCATGGCGGTTAGCATAGCAAAGTTGCCGTAAATAATCTGGCAAAATGAGCGATACTTAATTTCAGCGCAAAGAGTGCAATGTACCGAATGCACCGGAGCTGAATTGTTTCATGCTCGTCTCTTCAACGAAATCGTCAGCTTGAACTTGGCCACTGGTTCGTCACTCAACGACGGCACTGTTGCAATCACGTCCAGTTGTTTCTCCACTCGCGCATCCGACGCCGCAGCCTGTGCCACCAGTTCGGCGATCTCCTTGCCCTGATCGCAGGTGAAGTGCACATCGCCTTCGGCGCGTTTTAAAAACTCCGCCTGAAAGTCCTTGAACACCATGCTGATGCGGGCGCGCTGTTGACGGATGAGGTACATGGCATAAGCGCCGGGGGCGACGTCCGCGCCGATGCACAATGCACCGAAGTACATGGAGCCGAGATGGTTCTTCGTCCTGCGCCGCAAAGGTATTTTGACCACCATGCGTTCGGGCGTGAGCTCGACGATGGAGACGCCGACATAGAACAGCAGTGGGATTTTGGTGAGGCCGAACAGCCGCAGCCAGAGGCTTTCGCGGATTCTTTCCGGCAACAGTGTGTGTAACCAGTTCATGGGGCGAGGGGGCGGACTTGAGGGCGCCCACTCTAAACACTCACTGAGGTAGGTGCAATACTCCCGCTGCGCGGTTGCAAGAGAACGAACGTTCTGTTTAAATATTTGGGGTTGGAACGACGCGGACAAAGATCAAGTGAAGCATGAGATAAGCAAAGGACGAGGTGCAACACTACAGATCGAAGGGCGCTTCGAGATCTGTGGTGCGTGAGCATGTCGATGATGGATGGAATACGCCAGAAGAAGAATCTGCCGCCATTCAAAACCACGGTGACGGTGGAGAAGGCGAAGAGCATCATCGTGCGTCACGATTCGCCGGATTTGCCGTTCGAATACACGCTGAATGCGTATCGTGGTTGCGAACATGGTTGCATTTACTGCTACGCGCGGCCTTCGCATGGCTACCTCAATCTTTCGCCGGGGCTGGATTTCGAGACGAAGCTTTTCGCCAAGCCGGAAGCGGCGGACTTGTTGCGCGCGGAGTTGGCGAAACCCTCCTATGTGTGTTCGCCCATCGCGCTGGGGGCGAATACCGATCACTATCAGCCCATCGAGCGCGAGTGGAAGATCACGCGGCAGATTTTGGAAGTGCTGGAGGAGTGCAAGCATCCCTTCTCCATCGTGACTAAATCCGCACTGATCGAGCGCGACCTCGACTTGCTCACGCAGATGGCGCGCGATGATTTGGTGCAGGTGTTCATCACCGTCACCAGTCTGGATGCAGAAGTGGCACGCAAGCTGGAGCCGCGCGCCGCATCACCACGTCGCAGGTTGCAAGCTATGCGGCGCCTGAACGAGGCGGGGGTGCCGTGCGGGGTGATGGTGGCGCCGGTGATTCCCTTCCTGACCGATGCGGAGTTGGAGAATGTGTTGCAGGCCGCGCATGAGCATGGTGCTCGTACAGCGGGCTATACCTTGTTGCGCTTGCCGTATGAGTTGAAGGATTTGTTCAAAGATTGGCTGGCGGTGAATTACCCGCTGAAGGCGGAGCATGTGATGAGCAGGCTGCGCGAGATGCGTGGGGGGAAAGAGAACGATCCGAATTTCGGGTCGCGTTTTCATGGACAGGGCTTGTTTGCGGAGCTGTTGAGCAAGCGTTTTCAACTTGCGACTGAGAGGTTAGGATTCAATCGTGAACAGGTGACGCTCGATGTGTCGAAGTTCGTCAGGCCAAGCCTGAGTGGGCAGCAAAGTTTATTTTGAAAGAAGCTGTTCGTGTTGATCTGGTCGAAGCATGATGGCTTCTTGGCCTTCGACAAGCTCAGGCCGAACGGGAATCTAGATGTCGCTGCAAGCCATGCACCAGATTCTGCGTGAGCTGCGCTTGCAGTTCTTCCCACGGTACGACGATGCCGACTTCGATGCATTGCGTGACGCGCAGCCCCTGATAGCCGCAAGGGTTGATGTTGGCGAACGGTGTCATGTCCATGTCCACGTTGAATGACAGCCCGTGATAGCAGCAGCTGTTCTTGATCTTCAAGCCGAGCGCGGCGATCTTGGCATCACTCACATACACACCTGGCGCATCCACACGACCTTCGGCTTTCACGCCATACTCGGCGAGCACGTCGATCACGGCTTGTTCCATCAGGCGCACCAGTTCGCGCACGTTGATCTTCCAGCGGCGCAGGTCGAGTAGCAGGTAGGCGACGATCTGGCCGGGGCCGTGATAGGTGATCTGACCACCGCGATCGATCTTCACCACGGGGATGGAGGTCGGATTCAACAGGTGTTCCGGTTTGCCTGCCTGGCCTTGGGTGTAGGTGGGCGGGTGTTGCACCAGCCATATTTCATCCACCGTTTCGGATGTGCGCTCGGCGGTGAAGCGCTGCATGTCGTGCCAGGTCGGTTCGTATTCGACCATGCCTAGTGCTCTGATATGAATTGATGGATGTTGCATGATTTGTTCCCTCACCCCAGCCCTCTCCCAGCGGGAGAGGGCGTTATAACACCATCTTGACCATCGGGTGCGAACTCAGATCGCGATACAGGTTGTCGAGCTGTTCGCGCGAGGTGGCACGCACGGTGCAGGTGAGGCTGATGTATTTGGCACCCGTGCTGCTGCGCGTCTCGATGGTCGCTGCATCGAACTCTGGCGCGTGTTTTTGAATGACGATTGCGATGGCCTGCGCAAAACCTTGCTGAGCTTCGCCGAAGACCTTGATCGGAAAATCGCTGGGGTATTCGATTAAAGATTCTTCGGTACTCATGGTGCGTTCCCCCACCCCAACCCTCCCCCGGCGGGAGAGGGAGCTTGACGCATCACTTCGCGTTTGAAGGTTTGATAGAGCGAGTGCAGTTTGGCGAACATCGCGCCGGGTTTGCCGTTGCCCACAGGTTGGCCGTCGAGCGTGGTGATGGCAAGCACTTCCTTGGTACTGGAACTGAGCAGCAGTTCGTCTGCGCTGAACACTTCCGCTTTGGACACCCGCCGCACTTCATGCGGGATACCGTTCGCGGCGGCGAGTTCGAGGATTACATCGTAGGTGATGCCGGGCAGCATGAGATTGTCCTTTGGCGGCGCGAGTAGCTTTCCATTCTTCACCACGAAGATGTTGCTGGCTGCACCTTCGGTGAGGAAGGCGTCGTCGCGGATGAGAATGGCTTCGGCACAGCCCGCTTCGACGGCTGCTTGGCGCAGCAGCACGTTGGGCAGCAGGGAGATGGCCTTGATGTCGCAGCGCAACCAGCGGTTGTCTTGCACGGTGATGCAGGCGATCCCGCTTTGCAGCAATGCGGCTGGCGGTGTGGTGAGCGGGTTGTTTAGCACGAACACGGTGGGCGGCACGGGCGGGTTGGGGAAAGCATGGTCGCGCTTGGCGACACCGCGAGTGATGTGCAGGTAGAGGTATTGGTCTTCGGGTGCGTTACGCTGGATGAGCTCGTTGAGGATATCCGTCCACTCGCTTTCGCTGTGCGGGTTCGGCAACTTGATGCCATCGAGGCTGTGTTGCAGGCGCTTCAGGTGTTCCGCCATGCGGAAGGCGCGGCGTGAATACACGGGAATGACTTCGTACACGCCGTCGCCGAAGATGAAGCCGCGATCCAACACGGGCACCTTGGCTTCTTCAATCGGCATGTAAGCGCCGTTGAGATAGATGGTCATGCTTTCTCCTTATTGGAACAACAGGCGAATGTTATCTACGCCGCGTGAGAATACGTTGGCCAATGGTATGTCATCCAGCGCGACCACGGGAAGTTCGAGATACGGTTTGTTGCTTAGGGTCAGGCGTAGTGTGCCGATGCGCTGCCCGCTGTTGAACGGGGCAAGCAGAGGCCGCTTGGTTTCGAGCGCGGCTTTGAGCTGGTTGCGTTGGCCTTTGGGAATGGTGATGTAGCGGTCATTGAGAAAGCCGACCTCTAGCTGCTTCGCAGTGCCTTTCCAGATGCGCAGTTCGCTCACCGACTGGTCTTTGGCGTACAGCCGGATCGACTCGAAGTTTTGGAAGCCGTGATTCAGCAAGCGCTGACTTTCCGTGCTGCGTAGTTTTTCTGTTGTCGTGCCCAGCACCACCGAGATCAATCGACGATTGTCGCGTTTGGCCGAGGCGATCAGATAAAAATTCTCATCCTCGAAGAAGCCCGTCTTTAGGCCATCTACAAAGGGGTCTATCCACAACAAACGGTTGCTGTTGAACTGGTTGATGTTGTTGTACTTGTATTCGCGTACGGCATAGATGGGGTAGAACTCCGGGTGGTCGCGCACGATGGCGGCAGCGAGCAGCGCCAGGTCATGCGCGCTGCTGTAGTGCTGCGCGTCGGGGGTGCCGGTGGCATTGACGAAGTGGGTGTCCTTCATACCCAAGCGCAGTGCTTCGACGTTCATCACATCCGCCAGCGCCATCTCATGGTTGGCCAGCGCTTCCGCCAGCACGCGCGCGGCGTCGTTGGCGGAGAGGACGATCAAGCCGCGCAACAACTCTTCCACGCTGACGGCTTTCCCCGCTTCCAGATACATACGCGACTCTTCGTTTTGGGTGCGGGTGGCATAAGCCGATGGAACGAGCTTCTGCGAGAGTGAGAGTTTTCTTTGCTTGAGCGCATTGCATACGACATAGGCCGTCATCAGCTTGGTCAAAGAGGCAGGAGGGATGTGTTTGTGGCTGTTCTGCTCCAGAAGGAACTGCTCGCTGGTGTAGTCATACAGCGCATAGGAATCAGCGGCGAGAATGGGCGCGGTGAACGCGGCTTCTTGCGGAAATGCCTGCATAGGCAACAGGGAAATCAGAATAATCAGGATGAACTTCATGTCTTGTCGAGGCGAGAGGTGTGTTTGGATTATAGCAAGCACGCGGGTTTGCGGGCTAAGGACTAGGACGGGACTAGATATTCACGCCAAAGTTATAGTCATGGTCTAGGCCTTTTGGCATATTGCCTTTGCCTCGAACGAGGAATAAAAAGACCATCCGCCAAATGATCGGTCAAGGAGGTTGTCATGCAAATCACCAGTGAAAATGCCGGACAGATAGCCGCTAACGGTACGCAGCGTAGTGAGGAAAAGTCGAATTCAGCCTTAGCAAATTTGGATTTTGTCGCAGTAGCGGAGTCTCACGTGCTACTGTTCAGCCGCCTCAAGCATTATCTGCAAGGTGAGACGGAGAGCGGAACCGGAGAGTTCGTCGAACATCAGCAGCAATGCGAATTGGGCAGATGGTTACGCGAAGAAGGGGCTATGACTTTCGGACATCTGCCATCATTCTGCCATCTGCGCGAAATCCACGAGGAGTTCCATCACCACGCAGAAGCCGTGCTGGCCTATTTGCACGATGGCAGCTGGATCGTGGCCGAACGGATGTGTAAACGAGATCTTTCGCAAGCATTGCGCCGCGTGCTTATCGCTTTGACCGAATTGAACGAAGTGATGCGTTCGCAAACGGCTACGGTCAACTGAAGGTGCTGGCGAACTGAGTGGCTTGTTCGGCTTGTTCGGCAGCCTGTTCCGTGATCTCTTCCGCTCGATCAGGATCGATTCCCAGTGCGACCCATTCTTCAGGAGCGATATAGCTGCCGACGTACTCGTGCAGTCCGAGCGAAGGCAGTAGCCTTTCGGTGATATTCACGATGCGCACCAGCGGCTGCCCTTCAGCAGCGCCTTCTGCCTCGGGGGTGTGATGGTAACGCAGCACCGCGACGATCTCGCTCGGCAGGTTCCAGTGTTTGGCCAACTCGGCACCCAACTCATCATGCGTCACATCCAGCAGTTCACGTTCTACTTCGATGGCAGGTCTGTCCACTTCGATCACCAAGCGTGTATGCAAATCGTCACTGCGCTGTGTGTCCAAGTGTGCCAGCGCCAGATAGCCGATGTCATGCAGCATCCCGGCAAGAAAGATCAGGTCATCTTGCGGACGGTCCTTGGGGTGCATAGCGCGCACCACCGGTAGCATGGCGAAAGCGACCCCGAGATTGTGCAGCCACAATTCTTGCGGGTCGAAACGTCCGATGGGTTTGTTCACCAGCGACATCACGGCGATTCCGGTGGCGACCGATTTCACCCGGTTCAGCCCGAGCAACATGGCCGCCTCTTTGACCGTGGATATCTTGCGCGAAGAACCAAGCAGCGGCGAGTTGGCCAAGCCGAGTATCTTGGCCGAGATCAGCGGGTCTTGTGAGATCAGCAACATCATTTGACGCTCACCTTCCTCGTCATCCAGCTTAAGTGCCAGCAACCTTTGTGCGATGACAGGCAGCGCGGGTAGCGAGTCTAGATTGCGGACGGCTTGGCGGAGATCGATGGGTGCATTCATAAGATGGCTGGGCTGTGGTTAGAAAGTGGTGGCGACCTGCTTGGCTTGTTCCGCCTGCACGCGCACGGAGGCTGTCAACTCATTGGTGCGGGCTGGGTCGATGCCGATGGCATTCCAATCCGCGTCACCGATCTGCGGTGAGACATGCTCGGCGATCCCGAAGCCTGGTAACAGTTTTTCTGCCAGATTGAGCATCGAGATCAGCGGTTGGCCGACATTCGCGCCTGCTGCCGCAGGGTGGTGGTGGTAGCGCAGGACGGCGACGATGCCGTCCGGTAGATCCCAGTGGCGAGCCAGCTCGGCGCCCAGTTCGCTATGCCCGAGTTCGATCACTTCGGCCTCGACTTCGTTGACGGGGCGATCCGGTTCGGCCGCGAGTTTGGATTGCAGCATGTCGCTGCGCACCGGATCGATGTAGTTGAGTACCATGAAGCCGATATCGTGCAGCAGACCGGCAAAGAATATCTCGTCATCCAGCGGGCGTATACGGCTCGGCATGGCGTGCGCTAAGGTACGCATCGCCAATGCGATGCCCAGACTGTGCAGCCACAGATGTTGGATGTTCAGATGACCGGTGGGGTGGCGCGTGAGCGTGGACATCACTGCGATGCCGACGGCGACCGATTTGACGCGGGTGATGCCGAGCAGCATGGCGGCGTCGCCGATGGAGGTGACTTTTTTGGAAGAACCGAACAGCGGGGTGTTGGCAAGGCCGATGACGCGTGCTGATATTTGCGGATCTTGTTCGATCAGTTTCAGTAGCTGCGTTTCGCCGTCATGTGTGTCGAGTGGTAGCCCCAATATCTTTTGCGCCACCACCGGCATGGCGGGTAGGCTGTCTAGATTGCGGATGGCTTCTTTTAGATTGACTTGCTTGACGTTCATCATTCACCCCTCCCTCGTTCTTTTAGCCACTGATTTTCGGGTAATTCTAACCCGAACCGGGAGCCGTGGGCTGAGGATGCGCAACGGATGCGGGAAACTAAAGACCGGCTGGCCGTTTGGTCAATTTTCGCTGTAGCGTGCGGCGGTGCATGTTGAGGATGCGCGCGGTGGCGGAGATGTTGTCGCCGTTCTCGCGTAGCACGCGCTGGATGTGCTCCCACTCTAGGCGTTCCACTGTGGCGGGTTGCGCGTTGAGCGGTATCTCTGGGCTGGCGTGGTGGCCGAAGGCGGCAACGATCTCATCGGCATTGGCCGGCTTGGATAGATATTGTGTCGCCCCCAGTTTGATCGCTTCCACGGCGGTGGCGATGCTGGCGTAGCCGGTCAACATCACGATGCGCGTGGCAGGGTCGAGCTCGTGTAGTTTCTGCACCAGTACCAGCCCGGAAGCGCCGTCCATCTTGAGATCCAGTACGGCGTATTCGGGCGGGCTGGCGATGGCCAATGGGAGTGCCTGTTCGACATTCTCGGCGCTGGTTATCGCGAAGCCACGCTTTTCGAGTGCGCGAGATAACACCATGCGGAATGTCGCGTCGTCATCCACCAGCAACAGCGAAGGACTTTCGGGATTCATTGAGTTCATGTCGGCTTTCGCAATGGCAGCATCACTTCAGTGGTCGCGCCGCCTTCTTCGCGGTTGGACAGGCGCACACTGCCGCCCAATCTTTCCAGCGTGGCGTTGGCTAGGAACAAGCCCAGTCCGCGTCCGCCTTGCTTGGTGGTGAAGAATGCTGAACCGGCGCGGGCGGCGGTTTCCAGTGTGAGTCCGGGGCCGTGGTCACGTATCTCCAGCGCGAGTTGCAGGCTATTCCAACTTAGAACGATGTCCATCGCATCCGGCGAGGCATCGGCCGCGTTGTTGAGAAGGTTCAGCAGAGCTGAACGCAAAGCGGGGTCGGCGCGCAAGGTCGGTGCGGGTTGTATACCGGCGGTTTGGTAACGGTAGCGCGCGGTGGGACGTATCAATTGCCATTCATTCAATACCTCGCGCACGAAGGTGTCCGGTGTCTGTTCGGCGGTTTCTTGCGCATCGATGAGTAAGGTGTCGAGGATGCGCTTGCAATTGCGTACCTGCTCATCGAGGAGGCTCAGGTTGTTTTGCAACTCAGGTTGCGAGGTAATGTCATTGAGCATCTCGCCGATCACTACCGACATGGTCGAAAGCGGTGTACCGAGTTCATGCGCAGCACTGGCGGCCTGGGTGCCGAGTGCCACGATGCGCTCGTTGCGCAAGGTCTCCTCGCGTGAACGGGTGAGTTGCGCATCACGCTGACGCACTGCGCGCGCCATCTCCACCACGAAATAAGCGATCACCACCGCACTGATGACGAAGCCCAGCCACATACCGAGGATGTGTGTGTTGAAGGCATCCGCCATCGGAGCGACCGACGTTTCCGTCGAATGTTGATGGGTATGTCCCATCTGCTGCATGGCTGCATGATCGTGCTGTTCATTCGGCAAGGGGACATACCACACCATGAGCAAGCTGTAACAGGCCAAAGTCAATGCGGCCATACCCCAAGTCAGTCGACGCGGTAGCGTGGCGGCGGCGATCACCAGTGGCAGCAGATAGAGCGAGACGAAAGGATTGGTCGAGCCGCCACCGTAGTAGAGCAACACGGTCAGCACCAGCACATCAAGGGCGAGTTGCAGGAACAGTTCTAGATTGCCTACCGGGATATCGAGCGACAAGCGCCACCAAGTCAGCACATTCACCAAGATCAGGAATCCCACCGTCCCCAACATCGGTGACCACGCGAAATTGTGGCTCAGAAAACGATGCACCAGAAGCAGCGTGGCGATCTGCGCGAGGACGGCCACGCAGCGCAGCATGAAAAGGCGACGTAGATGCGAGTGTCCGGTTTGGGTGGCAAGCAGCGAAGAATGCATGGGGCGGATTCTACCGGAGTCCCTCTGTATAAGGGGTGCGGCAATATGTCGCAGGGGCGCCGCAAAAAATCTTTTTACAATCCGCGCCGGACTTACCCCGGATAACTTTGTGGAGATTGTGCAATGAACTTGATGTTAAGGATGAGCGTAGTGGCTGTGGCATTGGCGATGAGCGACATGGCGGCCGCTGAAACGGCGGCCCTAGATGAGGTGGTGGTGACCGCCCCGCAGAGTGTGGAGCCGTTGACCGTGAAAACCAATCCGAAGAAACCGAGGCAGCCGGTTCCCGCACATGATGGTGCAGACTATCTCAAGACCATTCCTGGTTTTTCGGTCATTCGCAAGGGCGGCACCGACGGCGATCCGGTGTTCCGCGGTATGGCGGGTTCGCGTCTGAACATACTGCTGGATGGCGAGCAGATATTGGGCGGTTGCGGTGGGCGCATGGATCCACCAACCGCGTATGTGTTCCCCGCTTCCTATGATCGCATCACCTTGTTGAAAGGCCCGCAGACCGTGTTGTATGGTCCCGGCAACTCGGCAGGCACCGTGCTGTTCGAGCGCATCAACAAGCGGGAACCGGCAGGTGTGAAAGCCAGCGGTGCGCTGACCGTGGGTAGTTTTGGTCGCAACGACGAGGTGGTTGAAGCACGCGTAGGCTCGGAGGCTGTTTATCTAAAAGCCGGTGCGACACGCTCGCAAGCCAACGATTACAAGGATGGTAATGGCAACGCTGTGCACTCCGCCTATAACCGTTGGAGTACAAATGCAGCATTGGGTTGGACGCCGGACGACAATACCCGTTTGGAATTGACACTTGCCAAGAGCGACGGCAAGGCGGCTTATGCTGACCGTGGCGTGGATGGGTCGAAGTTTGCACGCGACAATGCCGGATTGAAGTTCGACAAACAACACATGGGTGGGTTGCTGGATGGTGTCGAGGCACAAGTCTATTACAACTATGTGGACCATGTGATGGATAGCTACAGTCTGCGAGTCGGCGGTAATCCTGCCGGCGCTATGGCAGCGATGAACCCTGATCGCAAAACCACCGGTGGTCGCGTGGTGGGTACTTTGCAGCTGGCTGATGCAACCCAGTTCAAATTGGGACTGGATACACAGACAAACATCCATAGCGGACGGAGCGGAGCGGCACCCGGATATCCAGCTGGCATGATGAACCCCGGTGATTACACTTTACTGCCTCGCGTCAAGGATGCTGAATTCAAGAATGTCGGCGTGTTCGGCGAGTTGAAACAGAGTCTTTCGGAGGCGAGCCGTGCGATTGTTGGCTTGCGTTCGGATAGCTGGCAGGCGACGGATTCTCGGGCAACGGTCGGCATGATGGGGATGACCGCGAACCCCACCAAGAACCAGACTCGCAAGGAAACATTGACCAGTGGTTTTGCGCGGTATGAGCAGGATGCTTCCGCAACATCGACAGTTTTCGTCGGTATCGGCCGTAGTGCCCGTGCGCCAGACTATTGGGAGTTGATCAGCTACGAAAGCACTACAACAGCAAGTGCTTTCAATACCAAGCCGGAGAAAACGACCCAACTGGATGCAGGATTTAATTATCACGACGGAGCATTGTCCGGGGCGGTCTCGGCGTTCTATAACAAGATCACCGACTTCATCTTGATTCAGTCCAACTTCAATAAGGGCACCATGATGATGCCGATGCCCACGACAATCGTTCGTAATGTGAATGCCACGACCTATGGTGCAGAAACCAGTTTGGCTTACCGGTTGGCTGAAAGCGTGAAGCTGGATGGCAGCTTGGCTTATGTGCAGGGTAGCAACGACAGCGATGGCACAGCGCTGGGGCAGATACCGCCATTAGAAGCGCGTCTAGGGCTTAACTATGACGATAAGGTGTGGTCTTTCGGCGGCTTGTTGCGTGGGGTTGCTGCGCAGAGGCGTGTCGCGGTGAATCAAGGCAACATCGCGGGACAGGATATCGCCGCTTCGGGCGGGTTCAGTGTGTTCTCGCTCAATGGTGGATGGCGCGCCAACAAGTCGCTACAAGTGACTGCGGGTATGGATAACGTGTTCAACAAGACCTATGCCGAACACATCAGTCGTGCCGGCGCGATGGTGGCGGGTTTTACCCAAACCACACGCATCAATGAGCTGGGGCGTAACTTGTGGGTGAAAGCCAACTTCGATTTCTAATCGGATAAATCAGGCTAGAATGACGCGCCACATCGCGAGATGTGGCGCGTTTTTATTCAGGAGAAAACATGAAAAGGATTTTATTTGCAAGTTTGTTGGCCGTCGCGGTGGTGACGCAAGCGGCTGCCGATGAGGTGGTCGTGAGCAAGGCATGGGCGCGCGCCACTGCGCCGGGTCAAGACAGTGCATCGATACAACTGACCATCACCAGCAAAAAAGCGGCGACCCTGATCGCTGTGGCAAGCGGATCGGCGGAGCGCGGTGAGATACATAGCATGGTCATGGAAGGCGATGTGATGAAGATGCGCGCACTGGAGGAATTGCCCTTGCCCGCCAAGACGCCGGTGGCGCTGGGTGAGGATGGTAACCACCTGATGTTGATCGGGCTGAAGAATCCACTCAAGGCCGGGCACAAACTACCGTTCGCGCTGACGGTAAAGTTCGCTGATGGCAAGACAATGATCATCCGGGTGTTGGCTGTGATCAAGCCGCTTGGCACAACGGGACATGAAGGGCATGAGCATCACCACGAACACCATCAATAGGAGGCGAATATGTGGCGCAAACTCGGTTGTGTAGTGAGTCTGTTGTGGGCAGTCAATGTTTGGGCGGGGGCGAACGATATCGTGGTGGATAAGGTCTGGATGCGTGAGAGCGTGCCCGGACAGACCTCGGTCACGGTGCAACTCAACCTCAGTGCCATCAAGGCTGCACGCCTGCTTTCGGTGAGCAGTCCAGTGGCGACATCGGGTGAGATACAAGGCGTGGAGATGCATCATGGCAAGATGCAGACACAGGCGGTCAGTAGTTTGAAGTTGGCGCCGCACAGCATGGTCATCTTCGGCACACGCGGCACCTATCTGGTGTTGGTGGGGCTGAAGCAAGCATTGAACGTGGGTGACCATGTGCCGGTGAGTTTGGTGGTCGAGGTTGGTGGGAAACCACAAACCATCAATGTCGAAGCGGAAGTGCGGGCGCTGGAGTTGAGCTACAAGCACTACAACGATCCGACCGTGAAAGGATCATCACTAGGGAATATCCATTTCTGCGCGAGCGGGCGGCCATGTGCCGCCCGTTTTATTTTTGCTTAGAGTAGAATGCGCGCAGATTTTTGAAGGATGAAACCATGCCATTGACTGCTGCTACTGCTGCCCAGAAAGCCCATACCCTGTCCGAAGCGCTACCCTATATTCAGCGCTTCTTCGACAAGACCATTGTTATCAAATACGGCGGCAACGCCATGACTGACCCCAAACTGCAAGAGGGCTTTGCGCGCGATGTGGTGCTGCTCAAACTGGTGGGCATGAATCCGGTGGTCGTCCACGGTGGTGGTCCGCAGATCAACGACCTGCTGCAAAAGGTCGGCAAAAAGGGTGAGTTCATCCAAGGCATGCGCGTCACCGATGAGGAGACGATGGACGTGGTCGAGATGGTGCTGGGTAAGGTCAATAAGGACATCGTCAATCTCATCAACCGCTTCGGCGGTAAGGCGGTTGGACTGACGGGTCAAGACGGCAGCTTCATTCGCGCCGAAAAGATGTTGCTGGAAAGCCAGAGTGAGCCGGGCAAGATGCTGGACATCGGGCTGGTCGGCGATATCAATAAGATCGATCCATCCATCATCACCTTCCTCGATTCCGGCGACTTCATTCCGGTCATCGCGCCCATCGGCGTGTCGCCGGAAGGCGAGACGTTGAACATCAACGCAGATGTGGTGGCGGGCAAGTTGGCCGAGGTGCTGCACGCCGAAAAACTGGTGCTGCTCGACCAACACGCCGGGTGTGCTTGGATCAGAACGGCAAGCTGCTTACCGGACTCACGCCCAAACAGATCGACGATCTGGTGGCGGACGGCACCTTGTCCGGCGGCATGTTGCCCAAGATCGGTTCGGCGCTGGATGCGGCACGCGGTGGAGTTAAATCGGTACACATCATCGACGGTCGCGTCGAGCATGCGCTGCTGCTGGAGATCCTGACCGACGAAGGCGTGGGCACGCTGATCAAAAGCAAGTGAGCGAACGCGTCTGGATTTTCGATTTGGACAACACGTTGCATAACGCCACGGCACATGTGTTTCCGCATATCAACCGCAGCATGACGGCATATCTGCAAGAACACTTGCAGTTGGATGAGGCGGCGGCGGATGCGTTGCGCAAGGATTACTGGCAGCGCTATGGTGCGACGCTGAGCGGCTTGATGAAGCATCACGGCACTGACCCAGATCACTTTTTGTATCACACGCATCAGTTTCCGGAATTGAAGAAGATGGTGCTGCGCGAGCCACGCCTGCGGCATGTGTTGAGAAGCCTGCCGGGCAAGAAAGTGGTGTTCTCCAACGCACCGTTGCGCTACGCACAAGCAGTGTTGAAGCTGCTGCTGGTGGATGATCTGTTCGATGATGTGTTTAGCATCGAACATTCGCGCTATCGGCCGAAACCGCAAGCCGCAGGTTTTCGCGGCCTGTTGCGCAAGCATCACCTGCATGCTGCGCAGTGTGTGATGGTGGAGGATAGTGCCGAGAATCTGCGCACGGCCAAACAGTTGGGGATGCGTACCGTGTGGGTGAGCGATGCGTTGCGCGCGCCAAGTTATGTGGATGTGAAGGTGCGCGATGTGCTGGAACTGCCGCGTGCAGTTTCCAAACTTTGAGGGGGATATATGGCAACCAAACAACCGGGTGAAAGAAAACTACAGATCCTGCAAACCATCGCCGAGATGCTGGAGCAACCCAGAGGCGAGAAGATCACCACCGCTGCACTGGCGGCACGCTTGGAATTGTCCGAGGCGGCGCTATACCGCCACTTCGCCAGCAAGGCGCAGATGTACGAAGGCCTGATCGAATTCATCGAACAGACCGTGTTCGGTCTGGTGAACAAGATCGCGACTGAAGAGCAAGATGGATTGAAGCAAGTGGAAGGCATCCTCGCGCTGCTGCTCGGCTTCGCCAGAAGCAATCGCGGCATGACGCGCGTACTCATCGGCGATGCGCTGGTGAACGAAGACGAACGCCTGCAACAACGCATCAATCAGTTCCTCGACCGCATCGAGACTACCCTCAAACAATCACTGCGCATCGCCACCACACAAGGCAAACTGGATGCCGATGCCGACATCGGTGCCCATGCCAACCTGTTGCTGTGTTATGTCGTTGGACGCTGGAACCAGTTCGGCAAGAGCGGCTACACGCGCGATCCGATGGCACAATGGCCGCAGCAGTGGGGGATACTTCGGTCGCAGTTCAAATAGTCGCTTTTGTTGCGCCTCTAAATAAAAGCCGTTATATTCCTGTCCATGCACTTCTCTAGACACATCTCGCAATTGCACTCCACCTTCAGCCTGCTGGCGGCGCTGAAGCTGCGCTCGCGCGCAAACTAAACCCACCCCACAAGTATCAAAGCAGGCGGCTCGGTTGGTGTTGAGCCGTGGATGAACAATTGTATTTGGAGTAAAAAATGACTGACAAAATAATCATATTCGACACGACCTTGCGCGACGGCGAGCAAAGCCCCGGCGCATCCATGACCAAAGAAGAGAAGTTGCGCATCGCACGCCAGTTGGAAAAACTGGGCGTGGATGTGATCGAGGCGGGCTTTGCCGCCGCAAGCCCCGGCGATGCCGACGCGATCCACAGCATCGCAAAAGTCATCGAGCGTTCTGCCGTGTGTTCGCTGGCGCGTGCCAGCGAAAAGGATGTGCGCGCGGCAGGTGAGGCGATCAGACCGGCCAAGCACGGGCGTATCCACACTTTCATCGCGACTTCACCCATCCACATGCAGCATAAGCTGCGCATGAGTGAGGATCAGGTGGTGGAGCGTGCGGTGCAGGCCGTCAAATGGGCGCTGGAATATACCGATGATGTCGAATTCTCTGCCGAAGATGCGGTGCGTTCGGACATGGATTTCTTGGTGCGCATCTTCAATGAGGTCATCAAGGCCGGAGCGACGACCTTGAACGTGCCGGATACCGTGGGTTACAGCCTCCCCGTATTGTGGGGCGAGCGTTTCAAACAGTTGATCGCAAAAGTGCCGAACAGCGACAAGGTGATCTGGTCCACGCACTGCCATAACGATTTGGGGATGGCTTCCGCCAATTCCTTGGCAGCCGTGATGAACGGTGCACGGCAGGTGGAATGCACTATCAACGGCTTGGGTGAGCGTGCAGGCAACGCCGCATTGGAAGAGGTGGTGATGGCGATCAAGACGCGACGAGATATCTTTACTTGCGATACGGCTATCGATACCACGCAGATCGTGCCGACTTCAAAGCTGGTGTCCAGCATCACCGGCTATCCGGTGCAGCCGAACAAATCCATCGTTGGCGCCAATGCGTTCGCGCACGAGTCCGGCATCCATCAGGACGGTGTGCTCAAGCATCGCGAGACGTACGAGATCATGCGTGCCGAGGATGTGGGCTGGGGCGCGAACAAGATGGTGATGGGCAAGCACTCGGGACGCGCGGCGTTCCGTGCACGTTTGCAAGAACTGGGCATCGTGCTGGATGGGGAAGATGCCGTGAATGCCGCCTTTGCGCGCTTCAAGGACTTGGCCGACAAGAAGCACGATATTTACGATGAGGATTTGCAGGCGCTGGTAAGTGACGAAGAGGCGATGCAAGTGAGCGAGCATTACCGTCTGGTGGCGATGGGCGCGCATTCCGAAACCGGGGTGTTGCCGGTGGCGCGTGTGGTGATGAGCGTGGGCGGCAAGGAACAACAGGCCGATGCACAGGGGGGCGGGCCGGTGGATGCGACATTCAAGGCGATCGAGCAGATCGCCAAGAGCGGCACCGAGTTGTTGCTGTATTCCGTGAACAATATCACCAGCGGTACCGATGCGCAGGGCGAGGTGACGGTGCGTCTGTCCAAGGGCGGGCGCGTGGTCAACGGGCAGGGCGCGGACACTGATATCGTGGTGGCTTCTGCCAAGGCTTATCTGAACGCACTGAACAAGCTGGATGCTGGAGCTGTCCGGTCGCATCCGCAGTTGTGATCGAGTCGGAGGTAAACTAAAACGGCACACGCAGGTGTGCCGTTTTAGTTGTGTGCAGCAAAGTTACGCTGAGGTCTTGGCGAGGTGTGCCATCTCAACCAGTGCGGTACGTGCCTGTTGTGCATCGCTCACCACTTGGGTGAAATCGAAGCGCAACACCTTGCCGTCGGCGCGTACATCGAAGCCATCGTAATCGATGCCCAGCATCGCGACTTCTTGCGCGGTCAATTGGTGGAAGTGCTGGCAATAATGGCGCATCGTGTCTTGATGGTCGGCATTCATATGTTCGATCACATCGGCTTCCTGTTCGATGAGTGGTGTGGCGGGTGCGGCATAAGACTCGGACTTGATCCAGTGGATATCGCCGAAGCCGCCGATGTAGCGTAATGCCAGCGGCACGATGCGGTAGAACGAGAAATCGTGCATGGCGAAATAAGTCTGCGCTTCAGGGAAGTAACGCAGATAGCGGACGCCGGCTTGCTCGCGCTCCGCCACCAGTGAGGCGCTACCAAGCACGGTGATGCGGCCTTGCGTCTGGATATGAGGGCTTTCCTGGTTGTGGCTGATGAGGCTGACGCGCGGGTCATGCAGGATGTTCTTGGTGTGCTCGGCGATGCCGCTGATGAGAATGAGCAGGCTACCGTCGTGATCCACCATATACGGTGTGATGGAACCGAAGGGGTGGCCCTCGAATTTTTTGGACAAGGTACACAACGCACCATAGCGATGGGCGCGCAACAGTTGGCGAGCAGCGCGGGCGGGGCTTTGTGGGGCAGTTTTGTCGGGTATCATTCGGGTATTGTATTCAGTTGTTGGCACTTATGAAACTTGCAAGTTTGAAACTCCCTAATCTGGGCATCATCGACTCCTTGCGCTTCCTGCGCTACGTCACCGTACGTCTGCAGGAAGACCGCTGCACGCAGATGGCGGCGAGCCTGACTTTCACTACCCTGCTGTCCATCGTGCCGTTGATCACGATCGCACTGACATTGTTCTCCGCGTTCCCGGTGTTCAACGATTTCTATGCGCACATCAAAGAATTCATCCTGTCGAACATGCTACCGGAGACCGGCGGCAAGATGATCTCGCGCTATATGGAGCAGTTCGCCGAGAGCGCCTCGCGCCTGACGGCGGTGGGATTGATCTTCCTCGCCTTCACGTCGATGTTGATGATGCTCACCATCGACAATGCTTTCAATATGATCTGGCGTGTGTCGCGTCCGCGCAGTCTATTGCAGCGCGTGCTGGTGTATTGGGCGGTGTTGACGCTGGCACCGCTGCTCATCGGCGGCAGCCTGTCGCTCACTTCATGGCTGGTCGGTTTTTCGGTAGGCTATGCGCAACAGATACCCTCATTGGGCATCAGCGTGCTCAAGGTGGTGCCGGTCATCCTGACCACGGCGGCCTTCACCTTGCTGTTCCGCGTGGTGCCGAATCGTTATGTGCCGATGCGCCATGCCATCATCGGCGGGCTGATCGCGGCGATCGCCTTTGAAACGATGAACCGCGCGTTTGCGTTCTACATCGCGCATTTCCCCACCTATAAATTGGTCTATGGCGCATTCGCCAGCGTGCCGATCTTCTTGTTGTGGATATATTTTTCCTGGATCACTGTATTGTTCGGCGCGATCATCACGGCCTCGCTTTCGCACTGGCGCAGCACGCACTCGTTACGGTTGGATCAGGCAGCCAAGCTGTATTACGCGATAGGGATACTCAAGTTGATGTACAAAGGTCTGAGTAAGGGTGAGGTGCAGACCTTGCCTGGGCTGTCGCGTCAGTTGCACATCGGTTACGACGATGTGGAGCGCCTCTTGGAGAAATTGGTGAAAGCCAAGATCGTGGGCAAGTTATCCGGCCTAGGCTGGAGCATGGTGCGCGCACCGGAAGCGGTTGAGTTGAGCGAATTGCTGAAACTGTTCCTGTTGGATGTGACGACATTGCCAAAACACAGCGGGGACAGCGACATCAAGGCATGGTTCGGGGCGCTGGAGAAACGCATGGTCGAGCCCAAAGGGATAACCTTGCAAGATTTATGGACTAAGGCGGCATGAAGTATTGCCGCCTATTCACTTTTGCGCTCTAATGCGCGCCGCTCAAATTCTGTTTAGCTCAATCTTTTGGAGGCCGTTGTGAAATTTTTTGAATCCCTGCTCGAAGGCTCGTTGTGGAACAGCCGTTTTGTGATCTTCTTGGCTGTATTGGGCAGCTTGTTCGCCAGTTTCGCCATTTTCTACATGGCGACGGTGGATGTGGTGCTGTTGGTGCAACATACGGTGCATTACGCCGATGCGGGCATGACGGAAGAAGCACGCAAGGTGCTGCATGACGGTATCGTGTCGCACATCGTGGAAGTGGTCGATGGCTATCTGTTGGCGGTGGTCTTGTTGATCTTCTCCTTGGGGTTATATGAGTTGTTCATCAGCGACATCGATCAAGCCCACGGTAGCAAGGCGTCCAGCAAGATTCTGGTCATCAACAGTCTGGATGATCTGAAATCGCGTTTGGCGAAGGTGATCCTGATGATCATGATCGTGACCTTGTTTGAAGAGGCATTGAACATGCACATTGCTCAACCGATCGATCTGGTCTATATGGGCGCCGCCATCGCGCTTATCGCACTGGCGCTGTATCTGACGCACGCTGCTGATGGACACCCCGCCAGCGATGATGGCGAAGTGACCGACATCGAACACGTCGAAGAAAAAGCGGAGCATTGATGCATATCCTGCCGCGTCTGTTGGGATTGACGTTGCTCCTGCTCACGGCAGGGGCGGCATTCGCGCAGTCCTTTGTGTTCAAAGATATGCAGGGGCATGAGCAACGCTTGCAGGACTATCGCGGCAAATGGGTGCTGGTGAATTTTTGGGCGACTTGGTGTCCTCCCTGTCTGGAAGAGATTCCCGATCTGGTGTCGCTGTATGAGGCGCACAAGAATACCGATCTGATGGTGATCGGGGTGGCGGTGGATTCCACCGAAAAGTCGGTCAAAGGATTCGTCTCTAAAAAGCACGTCAGCTATCCCATTGTGCTGGGCGACTATGATCTAGCCGAGCAGATCGGTAAGGTGGACGCGTTGCCAACCTCTTATCTGTTCGATCCGACGGGCAAGCTGGTGAGTTATCAGCAGGGGATATTGACGCGTGACAGCGTCGAGTCTTACATCAAGAATAAAAGCAAGAAGAAGTGAGCTAACTGGTGTGTTGCGGACGCTGCGGTTTAGACCAGTGTTTATGCCAAGCGGCCTTTACCATGTTGGGATATTCAGGTTTGCCTAGGCTGCCGTTATAGCGGCCAAGCGCACGGTACAGATCGCCCTTTTCCATATCCAAGTAGTAACGCAGGATGGTGCAACCGTAGCGCAGGTTGGTGCGCAGGTGGAACAGGTTGTGCTCATGTGCGCCGATACTCTTGGTCCAGAACGGCATCACTTGCATATAGCCGCGCGCGCCGACGCTTGATACGGCATATTTGCGGAAGCCGCTTTCGACTTCGATCAACCCTAACACCAAATGCGGATCGAGTCCGGCGCGAGTCGCCTCATAGTGGACGGTGCTGAGCAGGTCGAAACGATATTCGGCGTCCGGTATGCGTTTCGCCAGACGCTGAGACATCTCATCCAACCACAATTGAGCTTCCTGTTGCGAAGAGAAGGCCAGCTTGGGCGCGGCCTGATCCGACACCGCACGTTGCAGCATGCTACGCACACTGGCAGAGAGCACTTCTTCTTTTTGAGCGCCAGCTGATGCGATATGGGCAAAACACAATCCTGCTGCCGCGAACGTCAGCGTGAGCAAAGGTTTGTGGAGTGCCGCGATCAGTTTCATAGCTTGGATTGTACGAGCTTGGCAACTTCTTGCAAGGCCACGACCTGGGCGGCATCGTCGCGCCGTCCTTGGTATTCCACATTGTTTTCCTTCAGGCCGCGGTCGCCGATCACGATGCGATGCGGGATACCGATGAGTTCCAGATCGGCGAACATCACGCCGGGGCGCTCGTCGCGATCATCGAGCAATACCTCGATACCTGCGGTGGTGAGTTCTTTATAGAGTTGCTCCGCCGCATTGCGCACGGCTTCGCTCTTCTTGAAACCGATGGGGGCAATGGCGACCTGGAACGGTGCCATGCCAGCGGGGATGGTGATGCCGCGCTCGTCGAAATTCTGCTCGATGGCGGCGGCCACGATGCGAGATACGCCGATACCGTAGCAGCCCATCTCCATCACCTGTGCTTTGCCGTTCTCATCGAGGTAGGTGGCTTGCAGCGCTTCGGAATACTTGGTGCGCAACTGGAAGATATGGCCGACTTCGATGCCACGGCACAGTTCTAGCGTGCCCTTGCCGTCGGGGGAGGGGTCGCCTGCAACCACATTGCGTAAATCGTGCACATTGGCTTCATCCAGTTGCGCATCGCGACCGAAATTCACACCGCTAAAATGGAAGCCGTCGTCGTTCGCGCCGCAGATGAAATCGCTCATCGCGGCGGCGGCGCGGTCGATCAGAACGCGCACTTTGGCGTTCACGGGGCCGATGTAGCCGGTGCGGCAGTTCATATTGCGATGCACCTCATCTTCGCTGGCAAAACGGAACTCGCCCAGCACTTTGCTCGCCTTGATCTCGTTGAGCTGGTGGTCGCCGCGCAACAGCAACAGCGCGAACTCGTTTTCATGGGTCATCACAGCGATGGCCTTCAGTACCTTGTTTGCGTTGGTGTTGAAGAACACGGCGACCTCTTCGATGGTCTTTTGTCCGGGAGTGATGACTTTCTGCATCTCTTGTGTGGCTGGTGCGCGCGGAGCAGTAGGTGCAACTGCTTCTGCTAATTCAACATTGGCGGCGTAATCGGAGTCCGGGCAGAACGCCAGCGCGTCTTCGCCGGAATCCGCCAGCACATGGAATTCATGCGAGCCGCTACCGCCGATGGCGCCAGTGTCGGCGGCGACAGCACGGAACTGCAAGCCGAGGCGAGTGAAGATGCGCGAATAGGTCTCGTACATCACGCGGTAGGTCTGCTCCAGACTCTCGAAGTTGGCATGGAAGGAGTAGGCATCCTTCATCATGAACTCACGCGCACGCATCACGCCGAAACGCGGACGTACCTCGTCGCGGAACTTGGTTTGGATCTGGTAGAAGTTCAGCGGCAACTGGCGGTAGCTCTTCACTTCGCGGCGCGCGATGTCGGTGATGACCTCCTCATGCGTGGGACCGAAGCAGAATAAATTATCGTGTCTATCTTTGATCTTCAGCATCTGCGGACCGAACACTTCCCAGCGCCCGGTCTCTTGCCACAGTTCGGCGGGTTGTACGGCGGGCATCAACAGTTCGATACCGCCGCTCTTGTTCATCTCCTCGCGTACCACAGCTTCTACTTTGCGCAATACACGCAGACCCAGCGGCATCCAAGTGTATAGGCCGCTGGAGAGCTTGCGGATATAGCCCGCGCGCAGCATCAGGCGATGGCTGGGTAACTCGGCTTCGGAGGGAGCTTCTTTTAAAGTAGAGATGAAAAATTGTGAAACGCGCATGTTGGGTACTCGTCGAGCGGGTTGTGAGGCCGCGATTCTACTGCATGGCGTGGCTTGCGTCTTTCCAGTGAGGGGGAAATGTGGAACAATCCGCCACATTGAAAAACAGAGTGGGGCGAATCATGATAGACCGCGAAGGTTATCGCCCGAATGTCGGCATCATTCTGACTAACGCAAAGAATCAGGTATTCTGGGGTAAGCGTATCAGGCAGGATGCGTGGCAGTTTCCACAGGGTGGCATCCAGCACGGCGAGACGCCGGAGCAGGCGATGTACCGCGAGTTGCACGAGGAAATCGGCCTGCAGTCATGCCATGTCCAGATATTGGGACGTACCCGCGATTGGATGCGTTACGATGTGCCGCAGACTTGGGTGAAGCGCGAATCGCGCGGTAACTACAAGGGGCAGAAGCAGATATGGTTCTTGCTGCGGCTGGTGGGGCGTGATTGCGATGTGTCGCTGCGCGCTTCAGGACACCCAGAGTTCGATGCGTGGCGCTGGATCGACTATTGGGTCGAGTTGGATGGCGTGATCGAGTTCAAGCGTGAGGTGTATCGCATGGCATTGAACGAGTTGGTGCGTTACCTGCCGTCCCTCAAAGGGCCTCGTCGCCCCGAGGCGGTACGGCAAGTCGGGTAGAAGGTTTTTCTCACATTTATTTAGGATCGACTCAATGAAAAAGAATCTCTGGTATGCATTGCTATGTTTCGCTTCAATCACATTGGTTGGCTGTTCCAGTCTCAGCGGTGGCAACGACATCAGCGTGCGTGAAAGTACCCGAGTCAATCCGAATGCCCCCAAAACAAAATATGTCGCCTCGATCCGTATCGCGGGCTATACCGATGACCGCAAGCCGAGCGAACCACGCCGGATCGGAACGGCTGAGAACAAGATATCTGGCATGGATGGCTCGGACATTCGACTGGATCACGATGTGACGCAAGTGGTGGCAGATTCCATCCACAAGCGCTTGGACGATACAGGGATACAGATGCTCGAGCATGATGACAAGAGCGCCTTGTTCGAGTTGTCTGGCGCAATCAAACAATTGAACTACGATGTGAAAGAGCGTGATTACGTGGTGATCACCCTGGAGACGACCTTGAAGGAAGTGGCGACGGGCAAGGTGATCTGGTCGGGTGTGGTGACCGAGAAAAATGATCGCTTCGCAGGTGTTTCAGGGAACAGCAAAAGTGATATCGCCGAGTATCTGAGAAAAGAACTGGGTGTGGTGACAGGCAAGACCAGCGAAGCGATCACTGCGACGCTGATGGCATCGCGTCCTGAACTGTTCAACATCACACCGGGCACCAAGGCGATTCCCGGCGTGACGGTCTATGTGGCACCCGGCGCGTCTCCAACACCAAGCATGGCGCCAGCCGCAATGTCGACACCCGTATCTGCGACCAATGACAAACCGCTGCAGGCCGCTACCAACGGGATGTTGCTGGTGAGCACCGAGCCGACCCGCACCAAGGTCTATTTGGATGGCGTGTATTACGGCATGTCGCCGCTGCAAGTCGAGGCAGCTCCCGGCGTGCACACAGTGGAAGCCAAGCTGAAGGGATACAAGACCGCCACGGAGAAAGTGGCGGTGCGCAAAGGCGATAAGACTGAGTTGGAATTGTCTCTGGAAAAGTGAAGGATGCAGTCGTGAATAAAAAAGCCCGCTTGATGCGGGCTTTTTGTTTGAGCGTGGAGGCTTAGTGCTTGCCGGTACTGCCGAAACCGCCTGTCCCGCGATGGCTGATGGGAAATTCTTCAACGATATTGAACTGGACTTGCGCCACGGGAACGATGACGAGTTGGGCGATGCGCTCCATCGGCATCAACGCGAATGGATGGTGGCCGCGATTCCAGATCGAGATGAATATCTGGCCTTGGTAGTCCGAGTCGATCAGCCCGACCAGATTGCCCAGCACGATGCCGTGTTTATGCCCTAAGCCGGAACGCGGCAGGATCATCGCTGCATAGTGCGGGTCGTTCAGGTGTAGTGCGATGCCGCTGGGGATGAGCTCGCACTGTCCCGGTTGGATGGTCATCGCGACCTCGATGCAGGCGCGCATGTCGATCCCCGCCGAGCCCGGCGTGGCATACATGGGGGGGTGCTCATGCAAGCGCGGGTCGAGTATCTTCACATCTACTTTTTTCATCGTTTGCTTCCTTTCTTATAAAGCGCAGCAGCGTGGCGCAACAACGCACGTGCCAGAGTGAGCTTGTCGGCGCGCGGCAGCACATGTTCACCCGCGTCGTCGAACAAAACCAATTCGTTATCATCACTGCCAAAGGTGTGTTGTGCCAGATTCGCGGCGAGCAGCGGGAGGTTCTTCTTCTTGCGTTTGGCGATGGCGTGCTCGCGCAACTTTTCACTCTCTGCGGCAAAGCCGATGCAGAACGGCGGCTTGGGCAGGTTCGCCACATAAGCGAAGATGTCCGGGTTGGGGATCAGCTCCAGCGTCAGCGTGGCATCGCTCTTTTTGATCTTCTGTTCGCTCGGGTGCGACACGCGGTAATCGGCGACGGCAGCCACGCCGATGAATATATCGGTATCGGACACATACTGTTTCACGGCCTCGAACATCTCGGTGGCGCTGGTCACATCGATCACGCGTGCTACTAGGGGTTTGGCGAGTGCCGTGGGGCCGGATACCAGTGTGACTTCTGCGCCCAGCTCCAGCGCGGCTTGTGCCACGGCATAGCTCATCTTGCCACTGCTACGATTGGTGATGCCGCGCACCGCGTCGATGGCTTCATAGGTCGGGCCGGCAGTGATGAGCACTTTCACTCCGTCTAATTCCCTCTCCCTGCGGGGGAGGGCTGGGGTGGGGAGCTCGCGTTCAGTGAATCGCTGTCCTGCAAAAGTGCCACTACATCCCGCGCTAACGCCTCCGCCTCCAGCATGCGCCCCATGCCTTCTTCACCGCAGGCTTGCACGCCGTCCGTTGGGCCAAGCAGCACCACTTTATCTGAGATAAGTTGCTGCACATTGCGCTGCGTCGCCGCATTAGCCCACATCTGCTTGTTCATCGCGGGGGCGACCAGCAACGGGCAATCGCGTGCCAAACATAAAGTGGAGAGCAGATCATCGGCTAGACCATTGGCCAATTTGGCGATGAAATCCGCCGTGGCCGGCGCGATCACGATGGCATCGGCGACGCGGCTGGACTGGATGTGCGCCATGCCCTTGTCGTCCTGCCACTGGTCGATCAGCACTGGGTTGCCCGGTGAGCGCCTGCATCGTGGCGGGGGTGATGAAGTGCGTCGCCGCCTCCGTCATCGCCACCTGCACCTCGATGCCTTGCTTCACCAGCAGGCGCGCCAACTCCGCCGCCTTGTAGGCCGCGATGCCGCCGGTGATGCCGAGCACGATGCGTTTTTGTGGGGCTTGTTCCATAGTGCCGCGCATCTTAGCAAGAAAGTGCGAGCGATGGCGAAGCCTTGCTGAAATGGCCGATGACTAGGCCGGTATCTAGGCCGTTTGGCATATTGACTAAGCAAGGGTGGGTGGATAGGGTGGTGCCGTTATTTCAGAAGGATATTGCCATGCAAAAAAACAATTCGAACCTGACACCTTTAGTTCCTTTAGTTCTGAAGCTCCCCCCCTTGGTTTCATTGATTGTATGGCCGATGGCGCTTGGTATGTTGGTGTTATCAGCTTGCGTGTCGGCAGAATCCCCCCCCATTGATTCTAAGACTTATGTGGCTGAAAAGTATGTAGGCAAATACGACGAATTAGCAAAAAACGGCTATACAACGCGCGGCTCGATTGGTAACGGTAGTGGCTTGCAAAGAGTCCCAGAGGTTTGGGTAAATTCGCATTGCCGCGCATTTTTGCCCGAAAAACAATTGGACTGCATTTTCGTGCTCATTCAAATCAAAGAGCGCGATGTGTCAGGGCATCCTATTTATTCAACACCTTTTGACATGATCCATATCAAGCTACCAAAGGATTGGAATTATTTTGATAGTGGCGATACCGAATGCAAAGCTGCTGAGTATCCAAACTCGAATATTGTTGCTATCGGACAATGGGAGTGGCGCAAGAAGCCCTTGCACGGGGGGTATGCACATTCACTTAAAAAAGCATGGCGAATTGACTATCAGAAAATGCGATTTGTAGAAATATCTACACAAGGTGTGGGATGTGGGTTTGAAGATGATCGTAATTGATCGCCGTAACTATTGCTTAAATATGAAACTTTTTTAAGGAGAATTCAAATGGCACAAAGACGTCAGAGGTGTCGGAGTCGAATTATTTTTTCATGCGAATTGAACGAGGCAGAGATTAAACATGAGCATCACTGACTGGCCTGCCGGAGAGCGTCCGCGCGAGAAATTGCTGGAGCGCGGCGCATCTGCATTGTCCGATGCAGAGTTGCTGGCGATCTTCTTGCGCACGGGTGTGACGGGTAAGAGTGCGGTGGACTTGGCGCGCGAATTGGTGCAGCAGTTTGGTTCGCTGACTAATCTGTTCGCAGCCAGTGAGCAGGAGTTCTGCGCCATCCACGGCATGGGGCAGGCGAAGTATGTGCAGTTGCAGGCGGTGTTGGAGATGTCGCGGCGTGCGCTGCAAGAGGAGATGCAGTCCGGTGATGCGCTGAATTCGCCGCGAGCAGTGCGCGAGTATCTGCAATTGTTATTGCGTACCAAGTCGCAGGAGGTTTTCGTTGCGCTGTTCTTAGATGCGCAGCATCGGGTGATCGCTTCGGAGGAATTGTTCCAAGGTACGTTGACGCAGACCAGCGTGTATCCGCGCGAGGTGGTGAAGCGGGCGCTGCATCACAATGCGGCGGCGCTCATCTTCGCGCATAACCATCCGAGCGGTGTGGCGGAGCCGAGCGATTCCGATCGTTGCTGACGGATGCTCTAAAGCAAGCCTGCAACTGGTCGACGTACGGGTGCTGGATCATTTCATTGTGGCGGGCACACACTGCCTGTCTTTCGCGGAAAAGGGCATGTTGTGACGGGTTGCGCTATATCTACCGAGGCAAAGCGGTGCGTGCCGGGCGATGCGACCGTGGTGAGCGTCATCATCCGCGATTTCATCCATCTGACTGAGCGTCTCTCATCGACTAGCTTGGCGGAGCTGATGAGCGACTATTACGAGAAGGTGCGCGTTCAGGTCGAGCAACAGCAGGGAGTCCTCGCCTCGATCAGCAATCACAGTATGTTGGTGACCTTCTCCAAGATTGAGGGAGAGGATGCGCATGCGCGTCGTGCTTTGCGGTGCGCGTTGGCACTTGCGTTGATCGCGTACCAGACGCGATTCTGGATACGACAGGCCTTTCCCGAGCAGGGTTTGGATACGTTCGGTGTCGGTGTCGGTATCCATAGTGGTGAGTTGGTGTTCGCCGAATTCGGCTTGGCACCGCATGTGCAGCGCGTTGCGAGTGGACATGCCGTCTCGATCGCATCTTTGCTGGCGTTCAAGTCGAAAGAGTTGGACTGGAACGTGGTGTGTAGCGAAGAGACGCTCGAAGCAGCGGGGCGGGGGGTGCAGACTCGCCGCCGTACCTTGATCGGCGCGGACTGGCTGAAGCAGCCGGTTCGCGTGGCGGAGGTGGTCGTGGTGCGCGATGGTGGGGAAGGGCTGACAGAGGAGTTGTTGGATACGACGCTGGAATTGGAGCGTATTACCCGTTCCGGACGCTATCCGGCATTTGGTTCGGCTCGTTTTGCGATTAAAGCAAGTCCGAATGCGGCAGATTTTCCGGCGATCCCGGGCTATCGTTGTTTGCGTCCGATAGGGCGGGGCGGTATGTCGCATGTGTTTTTGGTAGAGCGCTTGCGCGATGGGGCGCATCTCGCGTTGAAGTTCGCCGATGGCAGCGTTTCGGAGGATAGCGAGATATTGTATCGATTCGTCGAAGAGTACGGCCTGCTGGAGCAGGTGCACCATCCTAACGTATTGCAGATATACGATCAGGGCGTGACGGACGACGTGTTGTTCATCGTGATGGAGTATCTACCCGGTGGCACGCTCAAACAACATATCGGTAGCGCCGGTATGGAGCCGGGGCGGGCGTGGAACGTGTTGCGCGAGATGGTGCAGGCGCTGGCGGAGGTGCATAGGATGGGCATCATCCATCGTGACATCAAGCCGGAGAACATCATGTTGCGTAACGATGGGACAGCGGTGCTGGGTGATTTCGGTGTGGCAAGGCGTATGTACAGGGAGCGCCACCATGACGCGATGGGGTATATCGTCGGGACGCCTTACTTTATGAGTCCCGAGCAAGCGCTGGGCGGGGCCGAGGATGAACGAACCGATATCTACAGCATGGGTGCAGTGTTCTTCAATATGCTGACGGGCGAAAAGCCGTATCAGGGCGAGACGTTGGAGGCGATTGTGCAGCAGCATTTGCATGCCGAGGTGCCTAAGCTTCCGCCGCACTATCGCCATCTACAGTTCTTTTTGGAGCGCATGATGGCCAAAGACATGGAGCGGCGCTATTCGGCAGAGGCCTTACTCCAGTTGTTGGAGGAGCTGCAAGAGATGTCCTGAATCCCCTGTTCTGGGGCGAACGAGCAAAAGTGGCCTGCTTCTTGCTGAAAATCCGTAGATTCCCTTTGACAAGGTATGCGGTTATCTGGATAATCGCGCGCTCTTTAATGGAGGGGTGGCCGAGTGGTTAAAGGCAGCAGACTGTAAATCTGCCCTCTCAGAGTACGAAGGTTCGAATCCTTCCCCCTCCACCAAATGTTTTGCGGTTTGCTGTTTTTTAAAGTGGGCTGGTGTTGGGTTTTGCGGGAGTAGCTCAATGGTAGAGCTGAAGCCTTCCAAGCTTATGACGAGGGTTCGATTCCCTTCTCCCGCTCCAGTTTTTAGCTTGCCCATGTGGCTCAGTGGTAGAGCACTCCCTTGGTAAGGGAGAGGTCGCGAGTCCGATTCTCGCCATGGGCACCAGTTTTTTTTATTGTTAGTTCTTTATCGTTTAATTCGGTTTGATGGGGGAATATCATGGCAAAGAGTAAATTTGAACGTACGAAGCCGCATGTGAACGTAGGCACGATTGGACACGTTGACCACGGCAAGACCACCTTGACAGCGGCGATCACGACAGTATTGTCGAAGAAATTTGGCGGCGAAGCCAAAGCCTACGACCAGATCGACGCGGCACCGGAAGAAAAGGCACGCGGCATCACGATCAACACCGCCCACGTCGAATACGAGACAGCCAACCGCCACTACGCGCACGTTGACTGCCCTGGCCACGCCGACTACGTCAAGAACATGATCACCGGCGCAGCCCAAATGGACGGCGCGATCCTGGTTGTATCAGCAGCTGACGGCCCCATGCCCCAGACCCGCGAACACATCCTCCTGGCTCGCCAAGTGGGCGTACCGTACATCATCGTATTCATGAACAAATGCGACATGGTGGACGACGCAGAACTGCTCGAACTGGTTGAAATGGAAATCCGCGAATTGCTCTCCAAGTACGACTTCCCCGGCGACGACACCCCCATCATCCACGGCAGCGCCAAGCTGGCCATGGAAGGTGACAAAGGCAACCTCGGCGAAGAAGCCATCTACCGCTTGGCTGAAGCCCTCGACACCTACATCCCGACACCGGAGCGCGCCATTGACGGCGCCTTCCTGATGCCCGTAGAAGACGTATTCTCCATCTCTGGTCGCGGCACCGTTGTGACCGGCCGTATCGAGCGCGGCGTCGTCAAAGTCGGTGAAGAATTGGAAATCGTCGGCATCAAGCCAACATTGAAGACCACCTGCACCGGCGTCGAAATGTTCCGCAAACTGCTCGACCAAGGTCAAGCGGGCGACAACGTCGGCGTACTGCTACGCGGCACCAAGCGTGAAGAAGTCGAGCGCGGCCAAGTTCTGTGCAAACCGGGCAGCATCAAGCCACACACCAAATTCACCGCCGAGATCTACGTACTGGGCAAAGACGAAGGCGGCCGTCATACGCCGTTCTTCCAAGGCTACCGTCCGCAGTTCTACTTCCGCACCACCGACGTGACGGGAGCAGTTGAATTGCCAGCAGGTACTGAAATGGTGATGCCTGGTGACAACGTATCGATCACAGTCAACCTGATCAACCCGATTGCGATGGAAGAAGGCTTGCGCTTCGCGATTCGCGAAGGCGGTCGTACCGTCGGCGCAGGAGTGGTTGCTAAGGTGCTTGAGTAATAAATAGAGATGTCAGCGGAGCGAAGTGATTCGCTCCGCTGTCGTCATTTGTGGGTTTATAGGCCAGTAGCTCAATTGGTAGAGTATCGGTCTCCAAAACCGAGGGTTGGGGGTTCGAGACCCTCCTGGCCTGCCAGTTAGTAAGTAGAAACGGACGTACATGGCTGACAAGATCAAATCGCTGGTTGCATTCCTGCTGGTTGTGGCGGGTGTGGTCGGCTTCTACGCATTGCACGACAGTCTGGCGGTGTTGCGTGCGCTGTCGGTGTTGCTCGGTGTGCTGCTGGCAGCGGGCGTGTTCTGGACGACTGCATCGGGCAAGCAGCTCTTCGGTTTTGCCAAGGACTCGGTGGCGGAAGCCAAGCGCGTGGTATGGCCGACCAAGAAAGAGACGATGCAGACGACGGCTGTCGTCATCGTATTTGCCGTGGTCATGGCGTTGTTTCTATGGGTGGTGGATACGAGTCTGTTGTTGATCGTCAATAAATTGATGGGACGGAGTGAGTGATGGCCAAGCGTTGGTATGTGGTGCATACGTACTCGCAGTTCGAGAAAAGCGTACAGCGTGCTTTGGTTGAACGCATTGCTCGCGAGGGGATGGCAGACCTGTTCGGGCAGATACTTGTCCCGGTAGAAGAGGTGGTCGAGCTGAAGTCCGGGCAGAAGAGCATCAGCGAACGCAAGTTCTTCCCAGGTTACGTGCTGGTCGAGATGGAGATGACCGACGACAGCTGGCACTTGGTGAAGAACACACCCAAGGTCACCGGTTTCCTCGGCGGATCGGCGATGAAGCCGACGCCGATCAGTCAGAAAGAAGTCGACAACATCATGTCTCAGATGCAGGCGGGTGTTGAGAAGCCGCGCCCCAAGGTGTTGTTCGAGGTGGGCGAGGCAGTGCGTGTCAAAGAAGGTCCGTTCACGGATTTCCACGGTATGGTGGAAGACGTCAATTACGACAAGAGCAAGCTGCGGGTGGCGGTCACCATTTTTGGTCGCTCCACACCTGTGGAACTGAATTTCGGGCAAGTCGAAAAAGCCTGATGTTGAGCGCCGGAGTTTCCGGCATGACAAACGGGGAGCGTATCGGAGCAGTGGCGATATGCGTTTAACCCACTAAGTAAGGAGTAGTAACGTGGCAAAGAAAATCGTCGGCTATATCAAGCTGCAAGTCCCGGCCGGTAAGGCCAATCCAAGTCCTCCTATCGGTCCCGCACTCGGTCAGCGCGGCCTGAACATCATGGAATTCTGCAAGGCGTTCAACGCGCAGACCCAAGGTGTCGAGCCTGGTCTGCCGATCCCGGTGGTGATCACCGCATTCGCGGACAAGAGCTTCACCTTCGTGATGAAGACTCCTCCCGCGACTATTCTGATCAAGAAGGCCGCTGGTGTGCAAAAGGGTAGCAAGACACCGCATACCGACAAAGTCGGCAAGCTGACGCGCAAGCAAGCGGAAGACATCGCCAAGGCCAAGCAGCCCGACCTGACGGCAGCTGATCTGGATGCCGCAGTGCGCACCATCGCAGGTAGCGCGCGCAGCATGGGCATCACTGTGGAAGGGGTGAAATAATCATGGCACAAGTTTCCAAACGTTATAAGGCGATTGCCACCAAGGTCGATCGCAACAAACTGTATGCATTGGACGAAGCGCTGAAGCTGGTGAAAGAGACCGCTAAGGCTAAGTTCGATGAGTCCATTGATGTGGCGGTGAATCTGGGCATCGATGCCAAGAAATCAGACCAACTGGTGCGCGGCTCCGTCGTGCTGCCTAGGGGGACCGGCAAGACCATGCGTGTGGCTGTGTTTGCGCAAGGTGCCAAGGCTGAAGAGGCTAAGGCGGCAGGTGCTGACATCGTGGGTTTTGATGATTTGGCTGAAACGATCAAGGGTGGCAAGATGGATTTCGACGTGGTGATTGCTTCTCCCGATGCGATGCGTATCGTCGGTCAATTGGGTCAGATCCTCGGTCCGCGCGGTTTGATGCCTAACCCCAAGGTGGGTACGGTGACTGCCGATGTGGCGGGTGCGGTGAAGAACGCCAAGGCCGGTCAGGTTCAATACCGTACCGACAAGAACGGCATCATTCAGTGCACCATCGGTCGCGCTTCATTCGCGCCTGAAGCGCTGCGCGAAAACATGCTGGCACTGATCGATGCATTGAATAAAGCTAAGCCTGCCACTTCCAAGGGTATCTACCTGAAGAAGGTCGCGATCTCCAGCACCATGGGTGTCGGTATTCGCGTCGAACAGGCTTCTTTGACGGTATAAGTTTTGAATTTGGCGACGGGATATTCCCGTTGCCATTTGTTCTTTGACTGCTGGCGGGATTGGCAGATTATCAAAGACCGTAGGTGTCGATGGCGTCGTTGGCCGGAGGCTTAATTGGTGATTTTGCGCCGACCCACGTAGATGGTGTGCCCGCGAGCAGGAAGTATTGGTTGTTCCCTGTCTTGAGGACGCGGTCGTTAACCCGGATATCGAACGATATCCGATATGAAGATGGAGAAAGACTTTGGCTCTTAATCTGCAAGAAAAGCAGGCAGTGGTCGCGGAAGTCAGCGCACAAGTGGCGCAGGCCCAGACCATCGTCGTGGCTGAGTACCGTGGCATTCCAGTTGCTGATATCACCTCCTTGCGTGCTAACGCGCGTAAGAACGGTGTGTATCTGCATGTGTTGAAGAACACGCTGGCGCGTCGCGCAGTACAGGGCACCCCTTTCGAGGGATTGGCGGACAAGATGGTTGGTCCGCTGATGTACAGCATGAGCGCAGATGCGGTCGCTGCTGCGAAAGTGGTGTATGAATTTGCCAAGGCGAACGATAAGCTGGTCATCAAGGGTGGTTCCTACAACGGCAAAGTGCTGGACGCTGCCGCTGTATCCGCTCTGGCTAGCGTGCCAAGCAAGGAAGTATTGTTGGCGCAGTTGCTGGGCGTCATGAAATCGCCGATCACGAGCATGGCAATCGTACTCAATGCCCTGTCCGCGAAAAAAGCTGGCGCTGCTGCTTAACTAATCAATCATTCAATTTAGGAAGAACAACATGGCATTCGATAAAGACGCATTTTTGGCAGCATTGGACGGCATGTCCGTGCTGGAACTGAACGAGCTGGTTAAGGCTGTTGAAGAGAAGTTCGGCGTATCCGCTGCTGCAATGGCTGCTCCTGCTGCCGGCGGCGCTGCTGCCGGTGGCGCTGCTGCCGCTGAGCAAACTGAGTTCACTGTGATCCTGAAGTCGGCTGGTGAGGCTAAGGTTAACGTGATCAAGGTGGTACGTGCGATCACTGGCCTGGGCTTGAAAGAAGCCAAGGATCTGGTTGACGGCGCACCGAAGACGGTTAAGGAAGGCATCAGCAAGGCTGACGCTGACGCGATCGCTAAGCAACTGATCGAAGCTGGCGCAACCGCTGAAGTCAAGTAAGCACAGCGTGTGTAGAGAGGCTGACGGGATACCCGTCAGCCTTTTGCCGCTTCTAAAAACAAAACCGAAAGACGATGTATTGCGGGTGTAGAAGTTAACGGCTAAGCGGTGCGTGAGCGCTGATTGCCCCTTACCTTTTCCTACTGAAGTGGAGATACCATGAGCTATTCTTTTACCGAGAAAAAACGTATTCGTAAAAGCTTTGCAAAGCGCGTCGGCGCTTTGCCGGTGCCCTTTCTTCTATCCACCCAGTTGGAGTCCTATAGCGATTTCCTCCAGGCGTGGGTCGCACCCGAGCAGCGCAAGAATGAAGGTCTGCAAGCCGCCTTCAATTCCATCTTCCCGATCGAGAGCCATACCAAGTTCGCGCGTTTGGATTTTGTCAGCTATACCCTGGGCATGCCGCCGTTCGATGTGCGTGAGTGCCAACAGCGTGGCCTGACCTATGCGTCTCCGCTGCGTGCCCGTGTGCGTTTGACCATCTTGGATAAAGAGGCGTCCAAGCCGACCGTGAAAGAAGTGAAAGAGCAGGAAGTCTATATGGGCGAGATCCCATTGATGACGAACACCGGCTCGTTCGTGATCAACGGTACCGAGCGCGTCATCGTGTCGCAGCTGCACCGTTCTCCCGGCGTGTTCTTCGAGCATGATCGCGGTAAAACGCACTCTTCCGGCAAGCTCCTATTTTCCGCTCGTGTGATTCCTTACCGCGGCTCTTGGTTGGACTTTGAGTTTGATGCCAAAGATTTTGTGTATTTCCGTATTGACCGCCGCAGGAAGATGCCTGTCACCATCCTGCTGAAGTCGCTGGGTTATACGCCGGAACAGATTTTGGAAATGTTCTTTAGTAATGACACTTTCCACTTTGGCAAAAAAGGCATTCAGTTCGAAGTCGTGCCCGAGCGTTTGCGCGGTGAGATCGCGCGCTTCGATATCGAAGGTAAGGGCAAGCTAATCGTCGCCAAGGACAAGCGCATCACCGTGCGCCACATCCGTGAGATACAGGAAGCAGGCATCGACAAGCTGACCGTGGCGGAAGACTTTTTGGTTGGTCGCGTTCTGGCGCACAACATCGTGGACAAAGACAGCGGCGAGATCATCGCCAATGCCAACGACGAGATCACCGAAACTTTGATAGGCAAGCTGCAAGCCGCTGGTATCGCCAAGATCCATACGCTGTACACCAACGATCTGGATCAGGGCGCGTTCATCTCGCAAACACTGCGCACGGATGAGACGACCGATTTGTGGACTGCACGCGTGGCCATCTATCGCATGATGCGCCCCGGCGAGCCGCCAACGGAAGACGCAGTGGAAGCACTGTTCAACGGTCTGTTCTTCAACGAAGACCGTTACGACCTGTCTGCCGTGGGACGCATGAAGTTCAACCGTCGTGTGGGTCGCGAAGAGTTGACGGGTGCTGTCATCCTGTCCAACGAAGACATCGTGGAAGTGATCCGTATTCTGGTCGAGTTGCGCAATGGCCGCGGCGAGATCGACGACATCGACCATCTGGGTAACCGTCGTGTGCGCGCGGTGGGCGAATTGGCCGAGAACCAATTCCGTACCGGTCTGGCACGTGTGGAACGTGCCGTCAAGGAACGTCTCGGCCAAGCCGAAGCTGACAATTTGATGCCGCATGACCTGATCAATGCCAAGCCGATCTCGGCGGCAGTGAAGGAGTTCTTCGGTTCCTCGCAATTGTCGCAGTTCATGGATCAAACCAATCCGCTGGCGGAAGTGACGCACAAGCGTCGTATCTCCGCACTGGGGCCAGGCGGTCTGACGCGCGAACGTGCGGGCTTCGAAGTGCGTGACGTGCATCCGACCCACTATGGCCGTGTATGCCCGATCGAGACACCGGAAGGTCCGAACATCGGTCTGATCAACTCGCTGGCGCTGTATGCACGCACCAACGAATACGGCTTCATCGAGACGCCGTATCGCCGCGTGGTGAAGAGCCGTGCGACCGACGACGTGGACTATTTGTCCGCTATCGAAGAAGGCAAGTTCACCATCGCTCAGGCGAATGCCGAGTTGGACAAGAAGGGCCACTTTACCAACGACATCGTGTCTGCACGTCAGCACAACGAATTCGTACTGGCTGAGCCGGACAAGCTGGAATACATGGACGTGGCGCCAGCGCAGGTCGTGTCGGTGGCTGCTTCGCTGATTCCGTTCTTGGAACACGACGACGCGAACCGCGCATTGATGGGCGCTAACATGCAACGCCAGGCAGTGCCTGTGTTGCGTGCCGAGAAGGCATTGGTCGGTACCGGTATCGAACGCACTGTGGCGGTCGACTCCGGCACGGCGGTGCAGGCGTGGCGCGGTGGTCGTGTGGATTACGTGGACTCCGGCCGTATCGTGGTGCGCGTCAATGATGACGAAACCACAGCAGGCGAAGTCGGTGTGGACATCTACAATCTGACCAAGTACACCCGTTCCAACCAGAACACCAACATCAACCAGCGTCCGCTGGTGCGCGTGGGCGATGTGATCGCGCGCGGCGATGTGGTGGCCGACGGCGCGTCGACCGATATGGGCGAGCTGGCGCTGGGTCAGAACATGATGATCGCGTTCATGCCGTGGAACGGCTACAACTTCGAGGACTCGATCCTGATCTCCGAGCGGGTAGTCGCCGAAGATCGTTTCACTTCGATCCATATCGAAGAATTGACGGTCATGGCACGCGATACCAAGCTGGGGACGGAAGAGATCACGCGTGATATCCCCAACCTGTCCGAAGCACAGATGGCGCGTCTGGACGAGTGCGGTATCGTGCACATCGGTGCGGAAGTCGGTGTGGGCGACGTGTTGGTGGGCAAGGTCACTCCAAAGGGTGAGACGCAATTGACGCCGGAAGAAAAGCTGCTGCGCGCGATCTTCGGCGAGAAGGCTTCCGATGTGAAGGACACGTCGCTGCGTGTGAAGGCCGGTATCTCCGGAACCGTCATCGACGTGCAGGTGTTCACCCGCGAAGGTCTGCAACGCGACAAGCGTGCGCAACAGATCATCGACGATGAACTGAATCGCTATAAGAAAGACTTGGCCGACCAGATGCGCATCGTCGAGGCTGACGTGTTTGCCCGTTTGGAAAAGCTGCTGTTGAATAAGATCGCCAACGGCGGTCCGAAGAAACTGGCTAAGGGTACCAAGCTGAGCAAGGATTATCTGTCCAGCGTGGAACATCACCAGTGGTTCGATATCCGTCTGGCGAGCGATGAAACTGCCGCGCAATTGGAGCAAGTCAAAGAAGGTCTGGCGCAAAAGCGATTGGAATTCGATGCCGCGTTCGAACTGAAGAAGAGAAAACTGACGCAAGGCGACGAGTTGCAAGCGGGCGTGCAGAAGATGGTCAAGGTGTATGTGGCCGTGAAGCGCCGCCTGCAGCCCGGCGACAAGATGGCCGGTCGCCACGGTAACAAGGGTGTGGTGTCGCGCATCGTGCCGGTGGAAGACATGCCGCGCATGGCCGATGGCACGCCGGTGGAAGTGGTGCTGAACCCGCTGGGCGTACCGTCGCGTATGAACATCGGCCAGGTGTTGGAGGTGCATTTGGGCTGGGCAGCGAAAGGCTTGGGCAAGAAGATCGGCCTGATGCTGGAAGCGCAAGTCAAGATCGCCGATGTGCGCAAGTTCCTGGCTAAGATATACAAGGGCGACCAGGCTGACGAGATCGCCACCTTCACCGATGAGGAGGTGGTCGAGTTGTGCCGCAACCTGCGTGCAGGTGTGCCGTTCGCGACGCCGGTATTCGACGGTGCCAGCGAAGAGGAGATCAAGGATCTGTTGGAGTTGGCCGATCTGCCGCGTTCCGGTCAGATCCAGTTGTATGACGGACGTACCGGCGATGCCTTTGATCGCAAGGTCACAGTGGGTTACATGCATGTGCTGAAGCTGCACCACTTGGTCGATGACAAGATGCACGCGCGCTCAACCGGTCCGTACAGTCTGGTTACACAACAGCCTCTCGGCGGTAAAGCGCAGTTCGGTGGCCAACGCTTCGGTGAGATGGAAGTTTGGGCACTGGAAGCGTACGGCGCAGCGTACACGCTGCAAGAGATGCTCACGGTCAAGTCGGATGACGTCAATGGACGTACCAAGGTGTACGAGAACATCGTCAAGGGTGAGCACAAGATCGACGCGGGTATGCCGGAGTCGTTCAATGTTCTCACCAAGGAAATCCGCTCGCTGGGTATCGATATCGATCTGGAACGTCATTAAGACTGCTAGGCATAAGGCTAAAAGGAGTTACACATGAAAGCATTGCTCGATCTATTCAAGCAGGTAACACAGAAGGAAGAGTTCGATACGATCAAGATCGGTCTGGCTTCTCCCGAGAAGATCCGTTCGTGGTCCTACGGTGAAGTGAAGAAGCCGGAAACCATCAACTATCGTACCTTCAAGCCTGAGCGCGACGGTCTGTTCTGCGCCAAGATATTCGGGCCGGTGAAGGATTACGAATGTCTGTGCGGCAAGTACAAGCGCCTCAAGCATCGCGGTGTGATCTGCGAAAAGTGCGGTGTCGAAGTCACACTGTCCAAAGTTCGCCGCGAGCGTATGGGTCACATCGAACTGGCCTCACCGGTCGCGCACATCTGGTTCCTGAAATCGTTGCCATCGCGCTTGGGTATGGTGCTGGACATGACCCTGCGCGACATCGAGCGCGTGCTGTACTTTGAAGCCTACGTCGTGACCGAGCCCGGCATGACCCCGCTGAACCGTGCGCAATTGTTGTCGGAAGACGACTATCTGGCCAAGCTGGAAGAGTACGGTGACGAGTTCACCGCGCTCATGGGAGCCGAAGGGGTGCGCGCTTTGCTGCGTGCGCTGGATGTGCCGGCCGAAGTCGAGACATTGCGCGCCGAACTGGAAGCCACCAGCTCCGAGACCAAGATCAAGAAATACGCCAAGCGCCTGAAGGTGCTGGAAGCGTTCATGCAGTCCGGCATCAAGCCGGAATGGATGGTGATGGAAGTGCTGCCGGTGTTGCCGCCGGAGCTGCGTCCGCTGGTACCGTTGGATGGTGGTCGCTTTGCGACTTCCGATCTGAACGATCTCTATCGTCGCGTCATCAACCGTAACAACCGTCTGAAGCGTCTGCTTGAACTGAAGGCGCCGGAAATCATCGTGCGCAACGAGAAGCGCATGCTGCAAGAGTCCGTGGATTCCTTGCTCGATAATGGTCGTCGCGGCAAAGCCATGACCGGTGCGAACAAGCGTCCGTTGAAATCGCTGGCCGACATGATCAAGGGTAAGGGCGGTCGTTTCCGTCAGAACTTGCTGGGTAAGCGCGTGGACTACTCCGGTCGTTCCGTGATCGTGGTGGGCCCGCAACTGAAACTGCATCAATGTGGTCTGCCCAAGAAGATGGCGCTGGAGCTGTTCAAGCCGTTCATCTTCGAGCGTCTGGAAAAGATGGGTCTTGCAACTACCATCAAGGCCGGTAAACGCATGGTCGAGGCCGAAGAGCCTATCGTGTGGGACATCCTTGAAGAAGTCATCCGCGAACATCCTGTGATGCTGAACCGTGCGCCGACGCTGCACCGTTTGGGTATTCAAGCGTTCGAACCGATCCTGATCGAAGGCAAGGCCATCCAATTGCATCCGTTGGTCTGCTCGGCATTCAACGCCGACTTCGACGGTGACCAAATGGCGGTACACGTACCATTGTCGCTGGAAGCACAGATGGAGGCACGCACCTTGATGCTGGCTTCCAACAACGTGCTGTCACCCGCCAACGGCGAACCCATCATCGTTCCGTCGCAAGATATCGTGCTGGGTCTGTACTACATGACGCGCGAGAAGGTGGGTGCGTTGGGTGAGGGTTCGTTCTACGCGGACGTGTCCGAAGTGTTGCGTGCTTACCGTTCAAATCAGGTCGATCTGCAAGCCAAGGTGTTGGTGCGTATCAAAGAGGTGGTGACCAACGAAGCGGGAGAGAAGCAGGATAAATTCACTCGCTACGAGACGACTGTTGGCCGCTCCATCTTGTCTGAGATATTGCCCGCGAACCTGCCGTTCAGCGCGGTGAATAAGACGCTGAAGAAGAAAGAGATATCGCGCTTGATCAACGCCAGCTTCCGCCGTTGCGGTCTGCGCGATACGGTGATCATGGCCGACCAGTTGATGTACACCGGATTTGCTTACGCGACGCGTGCCGGTATCTCCATCTGCGTGGACGATATGCTGGTGCCGCAACAGAAGAACGAGTTGATCGCCGCAGCAGAAAAAGAAGTGCATGAGATCCAGACTCAATACACCTCGGGTCTGGTGACGCAGGGCGAGCGCTACAACAAGGTGGTGGACATCTGGGGTCGCACCGGCGATCAGGTCGCCAAGGCTATGATGGATCAACTCGGTAGCGAGCCGGTAGTGGATCGTATGACGGGTGCAGCGCTCACCGACAAGAAGGGTAAGGTGGTGATGCAGGAGTCGTTCAACTCCATCTACATGATGGCCGACTCAGGTGCGCGCGGTTCTGCGGCGCAGATTCGCCAGCTGTCCGGTATGCGCGGTCTGATGGCGAAGCCGGATGGCTCGATCATCGAGACGCCGATCACGGCGAACTTCCGCGAAGGTTTGAATATGTTGCAATACTTCATTTCCACCCACGGTGCGCGTAAGGGCTTGGCGGATACGGCGTTGAAGACGGCGAACTCTGGTTATCTGACACGTCGTCTGGTGGATGTGACACAGGACTTGGTCATCACAGAAGATGATTGCGGTACGAGCAACGGTCGTTCGATGAAGGCATTGGTCGAGGGCGGCGAGGTGATCGAAGCTTTGCGTGAGCGCATCTTGGGTCGTGTAATAGCCGCCGATGTGGTCAATCCGGAAACCGGCGCGACGCTGTACGACGCGGGCACTTTGCTCAACGAAGATAAGGTTGAAGTTATCGAATCACTGGGTATCGACGAAGTGCGCGTGCGCACTCCGTTGACCTGCGATACGCGTTACGGCCTGTGTGCCAAGTGCTACGGTCGCGATTTGGGTCGCGGTGGTCTGGTGAACGTGGGCGAGGCAGTCGGTGTGATCGCTGCCCAGTCCATCGGCGAACCGGGTACCCAGCTGACCATGCGTACCTTCCACATCGGTGGCGCGGCATCGCGTACCGTGGTGGCCAGCCAGGTCGAGAGCAAATCGAACGGTCTCATCAAGTACAGCCCGAATATGCGTACCGTGACTACGGCGCGCGGCGAACTGGTGGTTGTGGCGCGTTCCGGCGAAGTCATGGTTACAGACGACCATGGTCGCGAGCGTGAGCGTCACAAGGTGCCTTACGGTGCCAACCTGACCGAGCGCGAAGGCGTTTCAGTCAAGGCAGGCGTGGTGCTGGCGACATGGGATCCGCATACCCGTCCTATCATTACCGAATACGCGGGTCGCGTGCGTTTCGAGAATGTGGAAGAGGGCGCTACCGTTGCCAAACAGATCGACGAAGTGACCGGTCTATCCACGCTGGTAGTTATCGATCCGAAGCGCTCTACGACCGGTAAGGGCGTGCGTCCGCTGGTGCGTCTGCTGGACGACAAGGGGAATGAGATCAAGATCGCCGGAACCGATACGCCGATCTCGGTGACGTTCCAGGTGGGTTCCATCATCACGGTGGAAGATGGGCAAACCGTGGGCGTGGGCGATGTGCTGGCACGTATTCCGCAGGAAAGCTCGAAGACACGCGACATCACAGGTGGTCTGCCGCGTGTGGCCGAATTGTTTGAAGCACGTTCGCCGAAAGATGCTGGCATGCTGGCAGAAGTCACGGGCACAGCCTCGTTCGGTAAGGAGACCAAGGGCAAACAACGCCTGGTCATCACTGATGTGTCTGGCGAAGCGCATGAGTTCCTGATCACCAAGGACAAGCACGTGCTAGTGCATGACGGTCAAGTGGTGAACCAAGGCGAAATGATCGTGGACGGTCCGGCCGATCCGCACGATATTCTACGTCTGCTGGGTATCGAGGCTCTGGCTCAGTACATCACTGATGAAGTGCAGGACGTGTACCGTTTGCAAGGCGTGAAGATCAACGACAAGCACATCGAAGTGATCGTGCGTCAGATGCTGCGCCGTATCGCGATCGTCGACGAGGGCGATACCACCTTCATTCCGAAGGAACAGGTGGAGCGTGCCGAGATGCTGCAGGAGAACGAGCGTGTGGTTGCGCTCGGTAAGGAACCGGCAACCTTCCAGCACATGTTGTTAGGTATCACCAAGGCGTCGCTGTCTACCGATTCGTTCATTTCTGCCGCCTCCTTCCAAGAGACGACGCGTGTGCTGACCGAAGCGGCGATCATGGGCAAGAAGGACGATCTGCGTGGCCTCAAAGAGAACGTTATCGTGGGGCGCCTCATTCCGGCAGGTACGGGACTGGCTTATCACACGGCACGGCGCAAACAGCGTCTGGGACTGGACATCGCCGCTGGCGCTGGTTTGGCCGAGATCGCTGCGGCAACGGAGGCGCCGGAAGGCGTGTAGTTGCTTGACATGCTTAGGCTTCGTCAATAGAATGCGCGGTCTTTTTAGTCCGCGCATTCCTGTGCGGGGCGGCATGGAAGTGGTCGCCGAGCGGTATTTTAGAGTCAACTATTAGTTTTTAAACAGTTTTCAGGAATTGGAATAAATAATGCCAACCATCAACCAGTTAGTGCGCACAGGCCGTACGGCCGAAGTGACTAAGAGCAAGGTGCCAGCTCTCGCGGGCAGCCCTCAAAAGCGCGGTGTCTGCACGCGTGTTTACACCACGACTCCGAAAAAGCCGAACTCGGCGCTGCGTAAAGTCGCCAAGGTGCGTTTGACCAACGGCTTCGAGGTCATCTCCTACATCGGCGGCGAAGGTCACAACCTGCAAGAGCACAGCGTGGTCTTGTTGCGTGGCGGTCGTGTGAAGGATTTGCCGGGTGTGCGTTACCACATGGTGCGCGGCAGCTTGGATACGGCGGGTGTGAAGGATCGTAAGCAGTCTCGTTCCAAGTATGGTGCGAAACGCCCGAAAAAAGCGTAATTCAGAAGTTTAGATAGATATAACTGAGGTATTGATATGCCAAGACGTAGAGAAGTCCCCAAGCGCGAAGTCCTGCCGGATCCGAAGTTCGGCAATCAGGATCTTTCCAAGTTCGTTAATGTATTGATGACTGCCGGTAAGAAATCGGTTGCGGAGCGCATTCTGTACGGTGCGCTGGAGCAGGTCGCAAAGAAGAGCGGCAAGGATCCAATCGAGGTGTTCAATCAGGCGATCTCTAATGCCAAACCTCAGGTGGAGGTGAAGAGCCGTCGCGTAGGTGGTGCCAACTACCAAGTTCCGGTCGAGGTGCGTCCATCGCGCCGCATGGCGTTGGCGATGCGCTGGCTGAAAGAGTTCGCGCGTAAGCGTGGTGAGAAATCTATGGGCATGCGTCTGGCAGGGGAGTTGATCGACGCGTCTGAAGGTCGTGGTGGTGCGGTCAAGAAGCGCGAAGAAGTTCACCGTATGGCGGATGCGAACAAGGCGTTCTCGCATTTCCGTTTCTAAAAGAATCTACAGTTAGGTAATTTATCGTGGCACGCAAAACTCCAATCCAACGCTATCGCAATATCGGCATCAGTGCGCACATCGATGCGGGCAAAACGACGACCACCGAGCGCATCCTGTTCTATACGGGGGTGAGCCATAAGATCGGTGAGGTGCACGATGGTGCGGCCACGATGGACTGGATGGAGCAAGAGCAGGAGCGAGGTATCACCATCACTTCTGCGGCGACCACCTGTTTCTGGAAGGGGATGGACAACTCCTACCCTGAACATCGTTTCAATATCATCGATACGCCGGGACACGTGGATTTCACCATTGAGGTGGAGCGCTCCATGCGTGTGCTGGACGGTGCGTGCATGGTGTATTGCGCAGTGGGCGGTGTGCAGCCGCAATCTGAGACGGTTTGGCGTCAGGCCAACAAGTACAAAGTGCCTCGTCTGGCCTTCGTCAACAAGATGGATCGTACCGGCGCGAACTTCTTCAAGGTGGTTACGCAGATGGAAACCCGCTTGCGCGCCCGCCCGATTCCTCTGGTGATCCCTATTGGAGCGGAAGAGGGTTTTATTGGAGTGGTCGATCTGATCAAGATGAAGGCGATCATCTGGGATGAGGCGTCTCAGGGCATGAAGTTTGAGTACAAAGAGATCCCGGCGGAGTTGCTGGCGTCCGCTAATGAGTGGCGTGCCAAGATGGTTGAGACTGCGGCTGAGGCATCCGAGGATCTGATGAATCAATACCTCGAGAATGGTGAGCTAACCGAAGAGCAGATCATTCTGGGCATTCGCACTCGTACCATCGCTTGTGAAATTCAGCCGATGTTGTGCGGTTCCGCTTTCAAGAATAAGGGCGTGCAGCGCATGCTGGACGCGGTAATCATGTTCCTGCCGTCTCCGGTTGATATTCCCGATGTGACGGGCGAGACTGAAGAAGGCGAGCGAGCCAGCCGTAAGGCCGATGACAGTGAGAGTTTCTCTGCGCTGGCATTCAAGTTGATGACCGATCCGTTCGTTGGTCAGTTGACTTTCGTGCGCGTCTATTCTGGCGTATTGAAGAAGGGGGACACGGTTTACAACCCGATTCGCGGCAAGAAAGAACGTATCGGGCGTATCGTGCAGATGCATGCGAATGAGCGTCAAGAAGTGGATGAGATTCTGGCGGGCGACATCGCTGCCTGTATCGGCTTGAAAGACGTGACCACGGGCGAATCGCTATGTGATCCGAACAAGCCGATTATTCTTGAGCGTATGGTGTTCCCGGAACCGGTGATTCACGTTGCCGTTGAGCCGAAGACCAAGGTCGACCAAGAGAAAATGGGCATCGCGCTGGGTCGTCTTGCGGCAGAAGATCCTTCTTTCCGCGTACGCACCGACGAAGAGTCCGGTCAGACCATCATGTCTGGCATGGGCGAGTTGCACTTGGAGATTCTGGTTGATCGCATGAAACGTGAATTCGGCGTGGAAGCGAACGTGGGTGCGCCGCAAGTGGCTTATCGCGAAGCTATCAAGAAGTCGGTCGAAATCGAAGGTAAGTACGCCAAGCAGACCGGTGGTCGTGGTCAGTATGGTCACGTGTGGATCAAGATGGAGCCGAACGAGACAGGCAAGGGCTTTGAGTTCGTCGATGCGATCAAGGGGGGTACTGTTCCACGCGAATTCATTCCGGCAGTGGAAAAAGGTTTGCGTGAATCACTACCTAGCGGTGTGTTGGCAGGCTTCCCGGTAGTGGATGTCAAGATCACTTTGTTCGACGGCTCCTACCACGATGTGGACTCTAATGAGAACGCGTTCAAAATGGCGGCATCGATGGCGTTCAAGGATGGTATGCGCAAGGCAAGTCCAGTGCTACTGGAGCCGATGATGTCGGTTGAAGTGGAAACACCGGAAGACTATACAGGTACGGTGATGGGCGACTTGTCTTCACGTCGCGGCATGGTGCAGGGTATGGATGACATGGCGGGTGGTGGCAAATCCGTCAAGGCGGAAGTGCCGTTGTCCGAGATGTTCGGATACTCCACTTCCTTGCGCTCCGCAACCCAAGGGCGTGCGACTTACACCATGGAGTTCAAGCACTACACTGAGGCTCCTAAAAACGTCGCTGAAGCAGTGATGAACAGCAAAAAATAACTTAAGACTAGTCGGAGAAATCAATCATGGCAAAGAGTAAATTTGAACGTACGAAGCCGCACGTGAACGTAGGCACGATTGGACACGTTGACCACGGCAAGACCACCTTGACAGCGGCGATCACGACAGTATTGTCGAAGAAATTTGGCGGCGAAGCCAAAGCCTACGACCAGATCGACGCGGCACCGGAAGAAAAGGCACGCGGCATCACGATCAACACCGCCCACGTCGAATACGAGACAGCCAACCGCCACTACGCGCACGTTGACTGCCCTGGCCACGCCGACTACGTCAAGAACATGATCACCGGCGCAGCCCAAATGGACGGCGCGATCCTGGTTGTATCAGCAGCTGACGGCCCCATGCCCCAGACCCGCGAACACATCCTCCTGGCCCGCCAAGTTGGCGTACCGTACATCATCGTATTCATGAACAAATGCGACATGGTGGACGACGCAGAACTGCTCGAACTGGTTGAAATGGAAATCCGCGAATTGCTCTCCAAGTACGACTTTCCCGGCGACGACACCCCCATCATCCACGGCAGCGCCAAGCTGGCCATGGAAGGTGACAAAGGCAACCTCGGCGAAGAAGCCATCTACCGCTTGGCTGAAGCCCTCGACACCTACATCCCGACACCGGAGCGCGCCATTGACGGCGCCTTCCTGATGCCCGTAGAAGACGTATTCTCCATCTCTGGTCGCGGCACCGTTGTGACCGGCCGTATCGAGCGCGGCGTCGTCAAAGTCGGTGAAGAATTGGAAATCGTCGGCATCAAGCCAACATTGAAGACCACCTGCACCGGCGTCGAAATGTTCCGCAAACTGCTCGACCAAGGTCAAGCGGGCGACAACGTCGGCGTACTGCTGCGCGGTACCAAGCGTGAAGAAGTCGAGCGCGGCCAAGTTCTGTGCAAACCGGGCAGCATCAAGCCGCACACCAAATTCACCGCCGAGATCTACGTACTGGGCAAAGACGAAGGCGGCCGTCATACGCCGTTCTTCCAAGGCTACCGTCCGCAGTTCTACTTCCGCACCACCGACGTGACGGGAGCAGTTGAATTGCCAGCAGGTACTGAAATGGTGATGCCTGGTGACAACGTATCGATCACAGTCAACCTGATCAACCCGATTGCGATGGAAGAAGGCTTGCGCTTCGCGATTCGCGAAGGCGGTCGTACCGTCGGCGCAGGAGTGGTTGCTAAGATCATCGAGTAAAGATACAATGCGCGCCCTCGCGAGGCTGCGGCCTCGCGTTTTCGTTCTTTAAACCAGCGGCTTTGCCGCGTAGAAGCAAGAGAAGATTATGCAAAGTCAAAAAATTCGCATTCGCCTGAAGGCATTCGACTATCGTTTGATCGATCAATCCGCATTGCAGATCGTGGATACGGCTAAACGTACTGGCGCTGTGGTCAAGGGGCCAGTTCCTTTGCCCACCAAGATCGAGCGCTTCGATGTATTGCGTTCGCCGCACGTGAATAAGACTTCGCGCGATCAATTCGAGATTCGCACCCATCTGCGCTTGATGGACATCGTCGATCCGACAGATAAGACGGTGGATGCGTTGATGAAGCTGGACTTGCCGGCTGGCGTTGATGTTGAAATCAAGTTGCAGTAATCGCAGTATTGAGTGGTTTGTTGTAGCAGTACATGGATCGGCTGACCAATTGAAGTCAGCCCCTTAATAAAAGGAAATTAAAATGAGTTTAGGACTTGTCGGTCGCAAGATTGGCATGACCCGCATCTTTACCGACGACGGTACATCGTTGCCGGTGACGGTGTTGGACGTGTCCAACAATCGTGTCACCCAGATCAAAACTGCTCCCACGGATGGTTACAGTGCAGTGCAGGTCGCGTACGGTACGCGTCGTGCGAGTCGTGTGACCAAAGCTGCGGCGGGGCACTTCGCCAAAGCCGGTGTCGAAGCCGGTAGCGTGCTGAAAGAATTCACCGCCACGCCAGAACAACTTGCCAGCCTGGCAATTGGCGGCGCAGTTGGTGTGGATTTGTTTCAAGTCGGCCAGAAAGTCGATGTGACAGGCGTGACGATCGGTAAAGGCTATGCCGGTACCATCAAGCGTCACCACTTCAAATCGGGCCGCGCAACTCACGGTAACTCCAAGTCTCACAACGTTCCTGGCTCCATTGGTATGGCGCAAGACCCCGGTCGCGTGTTTCCTGGTAAGCGCATGACGGGTCATTTGGGTGACGTGCAGCGCACCGTACAAAATCTCAAAATCGTTCGTATCGATGCAGATCGCCAGTTGATTCTGGTGATGGGCGCTGTTCCGGGTGCTCCCGGTGGCGACGTTATCGTGCGTCCGGCAGTGAAGGCGGGGGCATAATGGAACTGAAAGTCATTAGCGAAAACGGCAAAGCCGGCGTGAGCATCAACGCATCCGACGACTTGTTTGGTCGTGAATACAATGAAACGCTGGTGCATCAACTGGTCACGGCTTATCAAGCCAATGCCCGTTCTGCCAACAGCAAGCAAAAAGGTCGTAGCGAGATCGCTAAATCCACACGCAAACCGTTCGCCCAAAAGGGTACGGGTCGTGCGCGTGCCGGTATGGCATCCAGCCCTCTGTGGCGCGGCGGCGGTAAGATTTTCCCGAATTCTCCCGATCAAAACTATACGCAAAAGATCAATCGCAAGATGTATCGCGCAGGTCTGGCATCCATCTTCTCGCAACTGGCTCGCGAGGGGCGTCTGAGTGTAGTCGAGTCGCTGTCTGTCGATGCACCGAAGACTAAGCTGCTGGCTGAAAAGATCAAGGCGATGGGGCTGGATCGCGTGCTGATCATCACTGACAGCCTGGACGAAAATCTGTATCTGTCGTCGCGCAATCTGCCCAATGTTTTGGTGCTTGAAGCACATCAAGCTGACCCGGTTAGCTTGGTGCGTTTCCCCAAAGTATTGGTAACGCGCGGTGCGCTCGCAAAAATCGAGGAGTTGCTGGCATGAGCACACAAAAATTCAATGAAGAGCGTTTGCTGAATATCCTGCTGGCTCCGCAAATCTCGGAAAAAGCGACATTCGTTGCTGAACTCAACGAGCAAGTGATTTTCCGTGTGGCGTCTGATGCCACTAAGCCTGAAATCAAAGCGGCAGTGGAGAAATTGTTCAAAGTTACTGTGGACAGCGTGCAGATTAGCAATGTCAAGGGTAAGCAAAAGCGCTTCGGCCGTTCTATCGGTCGTCGTCAAGACTGGAAGAAGGCCTATGTGTGTCTGGCTGCCGGTCAGGAAATCAACTTTGCGGCAAGTGAGCAGGGGTAAAACATGGCACTGATCAAACTAAAACCAACATCACCGGGAACTCGCGCCGTTGTGCGTGTGGTGACACCGGAGTTGCACAAGGGCAAGCCTGAGGCGTCGTTGCTGGAGAAGAAGACCAGGACCGCAGGGCGAAATCATAACGGCCACATCACCATTCGTCATATGGGCGGTGGACACAAGAAACATTATCGTATCGTCGACTTTAAGCGCGACAAGGATGGTATTCCAGCTATGGTGGAGCGTTTGGAATACGACCCGAACCGTAGCGCGCACTTGGCGTTGCTGGTGTATGCGGATGGTGAGCGTCGTTACATCATCGCTCCCAAGGGTATTTCCGCTGGTGCGCAGTTGCTGAGCGGGCCGGAAGCGCCGATTAAAGCGGGCAATGCACTGCCGTTGCGCAATATCCCGGTCGGTTCGACGATTCACGCAATCGAGATGTTGCCTAACAAGGGTGCGCAACTGGCGCGCTCGGCCGGCGCTTCTGTGCAGTTGCTGGCGCGTGAAGGAAGTTATGCTCAATTGCGTTTACGTTCTGGCGAAATTCGCAAGGTACACGTTGATTGCCGTGCAACCATCGGTGAAGTCGGTAACGGCGAACACTCTTTGCGTTCTATTGGCAAAGCGGGTGCCAATCGTTGGCGCGGTATTCGCCCGACGGTTCGTGGTGTGGCCATGAATCCGGTCGATCACCCGCACGGTGGTGGTGAGGGTAAGACTGCGGCAGGCCGTCATCCGGTCAGTCCATGGGGTGTGCCAGCTAAGGGCTTCCGTACGCGTCGTAACAAGCGGACTAGCGGCATGATCGTGCGCCGTCGCTTTCAGGTTTAAGGGGTAAGTAGATATGGCACGTTCAATTAAAAAAGGCCCATTCGTAGATCTACATCTGCTGAAAAAGGTAGAGACAGTTCGCGCAACCAGCGACAAGCGTCCGGTGAAAACATGGTCACGTCGTTCCACGGTGCTGCCTGAGTTCGTCGGACTGACGATCGCGGTGCACAATGGCAAGCAGCATATTCCGGTATACATCTCCGAGAACATGGTGGGACACAAGCTTGGCGAATTCTCTTTGACCCGCACCTTCAAAGGTCACGCTGCTGATAAAAAAGCAGTCGCCAAGAAATAAGGAGACATGATGAGTACAACAGCAGTCATCCGTGGTGTTCGTATATCTGCGCAGAAAGCGCGTCTGGTCGCTGACCAGATTCGTGGCCTGCCAGTTGCACAAGCCCTCAATATATTGACCTTCAGCCCGAAAAAAGCGGGCGGTATCTTGAAGAAGGCTTTGGATTCGGCGATCGCCAATGCCGAGCATAACGACGGTGCCGACATCGACGAACTGAAGGTTTCCACCATCTACGTGGATAAGGGTACTTCGCTGAAGCGCATGATTCCGCGTGCCAAGGGGCGCGGTACGGGCATCGAGAAGCAAACCTGCCACATTACGATCACCGTCGGGAGCTAAAACATGGGTCAGAAAATTCATCCAATTGGATTCCGCCTGAGTGTTCAGAAAAATTGGACATCCAAGTGGTATTCCAACAGCAAGCACTTTGCAGAGTTGTTGCACAAGGACATTGAGGTGCGCGACTACCTGAAGAAAAAATTAGCAGGTGCTGGTGTGTCCAAGATCATCATCGAGCGTCCAGCAAAAAACGCCAAGATCACCATCTACACTGCACGTCCTGGTGTGGTGATCGGCAAAAAAGGCGAAGATATCGAATCCTTGCGTAATGAGTTGAAGAAGCGCATGGGTTTGCCCGATGTGGGTCTGAACATCGAAGAAGTGCGCAAGCCAGAAATCGATGCGCAGTTGATCGCTGACTCTATCACCCAGCAGCTCGAAAAGCGCATCATGTTCCGTCGCGCAATGAAGCGTGCCATGCAGAATGCGATGCGCTTAGGTGCCCAAGGCATCAAGATTATGAGCGGTGGTCGATTGAATGGTATCGAGATCGCGCGTACCGAGTGGTATCGCGAAGGCCGTGTGCCATTGCATACGCTGCGTGCGGACATCGACTATGGCTTCTCTGAAGCCAAGACTACCTACGGCATCATCGGTGTCAAAGTATGGGTCTACAAGGGTGACGTGACTGGTCAGCAAGAAATCGCTACGCCTGTTGTGGCCGAACCGGAAAAGAAAGTAAGAAAGTCGGGAGCGAAACATGCTACAGCCAGCTAGAAGAAAATACCGTAAGGAGCAGAAGGGCCGTAACACTGGCATTGCGACGCGTGGCAACAAAGTCAGTTTCGGCGAGTTCGGACTCAAGGCGGTCGGGCGCGGACGCTTGACGGCGCGTCAGATCGAGGCGGCACGACGTGCGATGACGCGTCACATCAAGCGTGGTGGACGTATCTGGATCCGTATTTTCCCGGATAAGCCGATCTCCAAGAAGCCGGCCGAAGTGCGTATGGGTAATGGTAAGGGGAGTCCGGAGTACTACGTCGCCGAGATTCAGCCGGGTAAGATGTTGTACGAGATGGATGGTGTGAATGAAGTGTTGGCGCGTGAGGCGTTCAAGTTGGCTTCAGCCAAATTGCCTATCGCCACGACTTTCGTAGTTAGACAGGTAGGGGCGTGATCATGAAGGCAAGCGAACTGAAGACCAAATCCGTGGCCGATCTGCAACAAGAGCTGTTGTCCTTGAACAAGGAGCAATTTGGCTTGCGTATGCAACTGGCGACTCAGCAATTGGGCAATACCAGCCAATTGCGTAAGGTGCGCCGCAATATCGCGCGCGTGAAAACGGTATTGACTGAGAAGGATGTGCAGCAATGAGTGCAACGAATCTGAAACGCGCATTGACCGGAACCGTCGTCAGCAACAAGATGGACAAGACAGTCACTGTGCTGGTGGAGCGCAAGGTCAAGCACCCAGTGCTGGGCAAAATCGTTCGAGTATCCAAAAAATACCATGCGCATGATGAGAACAATGAGTTCGGTCAGGGCGATGTGGTGACTATTGAGGAGACGCGTCCGCTGTCAAAAACTAAGACTTGGCGTGTATCCAAATTGTTGGAAAAAGCCAGCGAGGCATAATTTGTAAATTAATGCTTGTGCATTTTGGCAAGTTTGAATAGAATGCGCGGCTTCGTTTCACCGTCGCTTGCGACGGCCTAACCCGAACGGGTTCCAAAACTAGCCGCCGCAGGCGGAAAAAGTTGGAGATTGAAAAATGATACAAATGCAGTCTGTTTTGAATGTGGCCGACAACACTGGCGCACGCTCCGTCATGTGCATCAAAGTGCTGGGCGGTTCTAAGCGTCGCTATGCGGGCGTCGGTGATGTGATCAAGGTCAGTATCCGCGATGCAGCACCGCGCTCGCGCGTCAAGAAGGGTGAGGTGTATAGCGCTGTAGTAGTGCGTACCGCCAAAGGTGTGCGCCGTCCGGACGGATCTTTGATCAAGTTCGATGGCAATGCGGCTGTGTTGCTGAATAACAAGCTGGAGCCGATTGGCACCCGCATCTTCGGGCCGGTGACTCGTGAACTGCGTAATGAGAAGTTCATGAAGATCGTCTCTTTGGCACCGGAAGTGCTGTAAGCGACAGTAGAGGATAAATCATGAACAAGATCAAAAAGAACGACGACGTGATCGTCATCGCAGGCAAAGATAAAGGTAGTCGCGGTAGCGTGTTGAGCGTGCTGGGTGACGACCGTGTGCTGGTGAGCGGTGTCAATAAAGTAAAGAAACACCAGAAGCCGAATCCGGTGAAGGGTACGACAGGCGGTATCGTGGAAATCGAGAAGCCGCTACATATTTCCAATATCGCCATCTATAACGCGACCGCCAAGAAGGCGGATCGTGTCGGCGTCAAGCAGTTGGAGGACGGTCGCAAAGTGCGCGTGTTCAAGTCCAGCGGCGAAGTGATTGCGTAAGGGGTAAGAGCATGGCTCGTTTATACGACTACTACAAAAAAAACGTAACAGAACAGCTGATGAAGCAGTTTGGTTACAAGTCCATCATGGAGGTGCCGCGCATCGAAAAGATCACCCTGAATATGGGCGTGGGCGAAGCGGTTGCGGACAAAAAGGTAATGGATCATGCGGTCAGTGATATGCAGAAGATCGCGGGTCAAAAGCCGGTAGTGACCAAATCCAAGAAATCCATCGCGGGTTTCAAGATTCGCGAAAATTATCCAGTTGGCTGCAAGGTCACTCTGCGTCGTGAGCGTATGTATGAATTCTTGGATCGTCTGGTGACGGTTGCGATTCCGCGTATTCGTGACTTCCGTGGTATCTCCGGCAAGTCCTTCGATGGTCGCGGTAATTACAACATGGGCGTCAAAGAGCAGATCATTTTCCCGGAAATCGAATACGACAAGATCGACGCATTGCGTGGCATGAACATCACGATCACGACCACGGCAAAGACTGACGAAGAAGCTAGGGCGCTTCTGTTGGCATTCAAATTCCCATTGAAGAACTGAGGGCGATATGGCTAAGACCGCTGTGATTAACCGTGAGCAAAAACGCCGCGATACGGTGAAGAAATTCGCTGCTAAACGTGCCGCGTTGTTGGCGATCATAACCAATATGTCGTTGAGCGAGGAAGAGCGCTTTGCGGCGCGTCAAAAATTGCAAGCATTGCCGCGCGATTCCAGTCCGGTGCGTTTGCGTAACCGCTGTGCGTTGACGGGACGTCCGCGTGGTGTGTTCAGTAAGTTCGGTTTGGGCCGCACAAAATTGCGTGAGTACGCGATGCGTGGCGAAGTCCCAGGTGTAGTCAAGGCAAGCTGGTAAGGGTGAATCTATGAGTATGAGTGATCCGATCTCCGACATGTTGACGCGTATTCGCAACGCGCAAATGGCGGAAAAAACAACGGTGATTATGCCTTCTTCCAAGATCAAGGCAGCGATTGCCAAGGTATTGCAGGATGAGGGTTATGTGGATGGCTTTAAGGTCATCGATCATGACGGTAAGCCCACGCTGGAAATCGGCCTGAAGTATTACGCTGATCGCCCTGTGATCGAAAAGATCCAACGGGTCAGTCGTCCGGGGCTGCGCGTATACAAGGGTAGCGAAGATATTCCGCGCGTGATGAACGGCTTGGGCATCGCGATCGTTTCCACCTCCAAAGGTCTGATGACAGACCGCAGTGCGCGTGCCAATGGTATTGGCGGCGAAGTACTGTGTATTGTTGCTTAAGGAGGGGATATGTCTAGAGTCGCTAAAAATCCTATCGTGGTTCCATCTGGCGTAGAAGTGACGCTGGCGGCCGATAAAATTTCTGTGAAGGGGCCATTGGGAACCCTGACACAAGTGCTTAAAGGTGATGTGTCTGTTGTGCGCGAGGGCGACGCCCTGCTGTGCAAGGCTACCGATGAATCCGCTCAAGCGGATGCGCAGTCCGGCACCATTCGCGCTTTGGTGGCGAATATGATCGTCGGTGTGAGCAAGGGCTTTGAGCGCAAATTGACGCTGGTCGGCGTGGGTTACCGCGCGCAGGCTGCCGGTGATGCGCTGAATCTGACGCTGGGTTATTCGCATCCTGTGGTGCACAAGATGCCCAAGGGGGTGAAGGTCGCGACGCCGACCCAGACCGAGATCGTATTGACCGGTTCGGATAAGCAACAAGTCGGTCAAGTCGCTGCCGAGATTCGTGCCTACCGTGAACCTGAGCCTTACAAGGGCAAGGGTGTGCGTTATGCCGACGAGGTAGTGATCCTGAAAGAAACCAAGAAGAAATAATCGAGGTTGATATGTTGAATAAGAATGAAGCGCGTCAGCGCAGATCACGCAAGACCCGTGCAAGAATCGCTGAACAAAAGACCATCCGTCTGGCGATCCATCGCACCAACTTGCATATCTATGCACAAGTGATTTCTGCCGATGGCGGGAAAGTATTGGTGAGTGCCTCCACGCTGGAAGCAGAAGTGCGCAAGGCTGTTGGTAACGGCGGCAATGCGGCTGCTGCGGCTGCGGTGGGTAAGCGTATCGCTGAGAAGGCCAAGATCGCAGGTGTGACGGCGGTTGCATTCGACCGTTCCGGCAACAAGTACCATGGTCGCATCAAGGCGCTGGCAGATGCCGCGCGCGAGCATGGCTTGCAGTTCTAATCTGGGGTGAATCATGGCACAAGCTAAGCAAGGTAAGAATCAGCAGCAAGAAGACAAGGGCGACGGCCTCATCGAAAAGATGATCGCTGTGAACCGTGTGACCAAGGTGGTGAAGGGTGGTCGCATCATGGGTTTCGCTGCACTGACCGTAGTGGGTGATGGCGATGGTCGCATCGGCATGGGCAAGGGCAAATCCAAGGAAGTGCCGGTAGCAGTGCAGAAGGCGATGGAAGAATCCCGCCGTAAGTTGCTCAAAGTCAACTTGAAGGACGGTACATTGCATCATGCAGTGATTGGTCGTCATGGTGCAGCCAAGGTTTATATGCAGCCGGCGTCGGAAGGTACTGGCATTATCGCGGGTGGCGCGATGCGTGCCGTGTTTGAAGCGGTTGGTGTGCGTAACGTGCTGGCCAAGTGCATCGGTTCTAGCAACCCTTACAATGTGGTGCGTGCCACGCTGAATGGTTTGAAGTCGTTGAATTCGCCAGCTGAGATCGCGGCGAAGCGCGGCAAGAGCGTTGAAGAAATCACGGGGTAAGTCATGGCAAAAGCTAAAACGGCGCAAGCCAAAACATTGAAGGTGACATTGGTGCGCAGCATCATCGGCACCAAAGAGTCTCATCGCGCTACCGTGCGCGGCTTGGGTCTGCGTCGCATGCATCATACCGTCGAAGTGGAAGACACACCGGCAGTGCGCGGCATGATTAACAAAGTGTATTACCTGGTCAAGTGCGAGGCGTAAATGCAACTCAATCAAATTAAATCGGCTCCCGGTTCGAAGCATGCCAAACGTCGCGTTGGTCGCGGCATCGGTTCCGGTCTGGGCAAGACGGCAGGGCGTGGGCACAAGGGTCAGAAATCGCGTTCTGGAGGCTTCCATAAGGTTGGCTTCGAGGGCGGTCAGATGCCGCTGCAACGCCGTCTGCCTAAGCGTGGATTCGTGTCGCTGACACGTAACGATACAGCTCAAGTGCGCCTGTCTGATCTGCAGAATCTGCCGGTCGATAGCATCGACTTGTTAGCGTTGAAGCAGGCCGGCGTAGTCTCTGCCACTGCTTTGAGCGCCAAGGTTGTGTTAGCTGGCGAGATCAAGCGCGCAGTCAAGTTGCAAGGCCTGCTGTTGACTAAGGGTGCACGTGCCGCAGTGGAAGCTGCTGGCGGCAGCATCACGGAGTAAGTTGTCAGTGAACAAAGCTGTGAGCAAAGGTAAGTATGGCGATCTGGGGCAGCGGCTCTGGTTCTTGTTGCTTGCATTGATCGTCTACCGTATCGGGGCGCATATCCCGGTTCCGGGAATCGATCCGAACGTATTGGCGGAGCTGTTCAAGAAGCAAGGTGGCGGCATCTTGGGCATGTTCAACATGTTCTCGGGCGGTGCGCTGTCGCGCTTTACCATCTTTGCGTTGGGCATCATGCCGTACATTTCTGCATCGATCATCATGCAGTTGGCGGCGATCGCTGTGCCGCAGTTGGAACAGTTAAAGAAGGAAGGCGAGGCCGGACGCCGCAAGATTACGCAGTACACACGCTACGGTACGTTGTTGTTGGCGTTGTTTCAGGCCTTTGGAATATCGGTTGCGTTGCAATCACAGGCGGGATTGGTGTTGCACCCTGGCTCCATGTTCCAGATGACCACGGTAGTGACGTTGGTGACGGGCACCATGTTCCTGATGTGGCTAGGGGAGCAGATCACCGAGCGCGGTTTGGGTAACGGTATCTCGCTGATCATCTTCGCGGGTATCGCGGCGGGCTTACCAAATGCGATTAGCAACACACTGGAGATGGCACGCACGGGCGCATTCTCGATACCGTTAGTGCTAGCGTTGTTGGTTGGCGCAGTTTTGGTGACGGCGTTAGTCGTATTCGTTGAGCGCGGTCAGCGCAAGATTTTGGTGAATTACGCCAAGCGTCAAGTGGGGAACAAGGTATATGGCGGGCAAAGCTCCCATCTGCCGCTGAAGCTGAATATGGCTGGTGTCATCCCGCCGATTTTTGCTTCCAGCATCATCCTGTTTCCAGCGACATTGGCGGGGTGGTTCGGTTCCGGTCAGAACATGACTTGGTTGAAGGATGTGAGCGAAAAGCTATCGCCAGGACAGCCAATCTATGTGCTGTTTTACGCGGCAGCGATTGTGTTCTTTTGTTTCTTCTACACGGCGCTGGTGTTCAGCCCGAAAGAGACGGCGGACAACTTGAAGAAGAGCGGCGCGTTCTTGCCAGGTATTCGTCCTGGTGAGCAGACTGCGCGATACATTGAGAAGATCATGTTGCGCTTGACCTTGGTGGGAGCGGTATACATCACCTTGGTGTGTTTGTTGCCGGAGTTCTTGGTGGTGAAATGGAACGTACCGTTCTATTTTGGCGGCACATCGTTGTTGATTTTGGTGGTGGTGACCATGGATTTTATGGCACAGGTGCAGTCGTACATGATGACGCACCAGTATGAAAATCTGTTGAAAAAGGCCAACTTTAAGGCCGGATTAACGCGGTAGAAACATGGCGAAGGAAGACGTCATCCAGATGCAGGGTGAGATCGAGGAGTCCTTGCCGAATGCAACGTTCCGGGTGAAGTTGGAAAATGGGTTTGTGGTACTAGGACATATTTCGGGCAAGATGCGTATGCATTACATTCGCATACTGCCTGGTGACAAAGTAACGGTTGAAGTATCGCCCTACGATTTAAGTAGAGCGCGCATCGTTTTCCGCGCCAAGTGAGTTAAGAGAAGTAAGGAGAAGCAAATGAAAGTGCAAGCGTCCGTGAAAAAGGTGTGCCGTAACTGCAAGATCGTGCGGCGCAATCGCGTGGTTCGTGTGATCTGCAGCAGTGATCCACGCCACAAACAGCGCCAGGGTTGATTGAATCAGATCGCCGCTGGATGGTACAATTTACGACTTTTGAATGAATAGGGTAGCTGCATGGCTCGTATTGCCGGTGTAAACATTCCAAACCATCAACACGCCGAGATCGCTTTGACCGCGATCTACGGTATCGGGCGCACTCGCTCGCAGCAGATTTGTTCTGCGGCGGGGGTTGCGACGACCACTAAGATCAAGGACATCAGTGATTCCGATATGGAAAAGCTGCGCGATGAAGTCGCCAAGTTCACGGTTGAAGGTGATCTGCGCCGCGAGATTTCCATGAACATCAAGCGTTTGATGGACTTGGGCTGCTACCGCGGCCTGCGTCACCGTCGCGGCTTGCCGTGCCGTGGCCAACGTACCCGCACCAATGCGCGTACCCGCAAAGGTCCGCGCAAATCCATCGCCGGCGCGAAGAAGTAATCTAGTAGAGGATCGAAGACATGGCAAAGCCCAGCACGAAAGTGCGCAAGAAAGTTAAGAAGAACGTCGCCGAAGGCATCGCGCACGTTCACGCCTCCTTCAACAACACCATCGTGACGATCACTGACCGTCAAGGCAATGCGTTGGCATGGTCTACCAGTGGTGGTAACGGCTTCAAGGGTTCGCGCAAGAGTACCCCGTTCGCAGCACAGATCGCTGCTGAGCAAGCCGGCAAGACGGCAGTGGAGTGCGGCGTCAAGAATCTCGAAGTGCGCATCAAGGGCCCGGGTCCTGGACGCGAATCCGCAGTGCGTGCATTGAATGCCGCAGGTTTTAAAATCACTAGCATTTCGGACATCACGCCGGTACCGCACAACGGTTGCCGTCCTCCGAAAAAGCGTCGTATCTAAGGAGCATAGATCTTGGCTAGAAATCTTGATGCAAAATGCCGTAAGTGCCGCCGCGAAGGCGAAAAGCTGTTCTTGAAGGCAGAGAAGTGCTTTACTGACAAATGTGCTGTAGAGCGCCGTGCCTATCCACCTGGTCAGCATGGTCAAAAGAAAAACACTCGCCTGTCCGAGTACGGTGGTCAGTTACGCGAAAAACAAAAGCTGCGTCGTATCTACGGCGTTTTGGAACGTCAATTCCGTTTGACTTACAAGCGCGCCGAGCAGTCGCGTGGCATCACAGGTGAAACCCTGTTGCAGAATCTGGAATCGCGTTTGGACAACGTCGCCTATCGCATGGGCTTCGGCGGTTCTCGTGCGGAAGCGCGTCAAACTGTGCGCCACAATGGAGTTTTGGTGAACGGCCGTCGCGTCAACATCCCTTCATTCCAAGTTCGCCCAGGCGATGTGGTTGAAGTCGCAGAACGTTCTAAGAGTCAGTTGCGCTTGAAGTCTTCTTTGCAAGCTGCTGAGCAACGTGGCTTCCCAGAATGGTTGGAAGTCGATACTAAAGCGTTCAAGGGAACCTTCAAAGCGCTCCCGCAGCGTTCTGAGTTGCCTGCCACGATCAACGAGCATCTCGTGGTCGAGTTGTATTCCAAGTAATCCACGCGGAGCCGGATATGTCTAACAATAATCTGTTGAAACCTCGCATCATCGACGTGCAGCGCATTTCTACCACCCAAGCGCGGGTGGTGATGGAGCCTTTTGAGCGTGGCTATGGGCATACGCTGGGTAATGCTCTGCGCCGCGTTCTGTTGTCCTCCATGCCCGGCTACGCCGTGACTGAGGTCAAGATCGCGGGCGTATTGCACGAATACTCCTCCATTGATGGCGTGCAAGAAGATGTGGTTGAGATACTGCTGAACCTGAAGGGCTTAGTGCTCAAGCTGCACAACTCGCGTGAAGCGACTCTGCATCTGCGCAAGTCCGGTGCGGGTGTGGTAACGGCTGCTGACATCGAAGTCGGCGCTGACACCGAAGTCATCAATCCGAACCATGTCATCGCCCATTTGGCTGCGGGTGGCAAGCTGGATATGGAGATCAAGGTCGAGCAAGGTCGCGGTTATGTTTCCGCCATCTCGCGCTTGCAGCCTGGCGCAACGCGTCCGGTCGGTCATATCGCTCTGGACGCGTCGTTCAGCCCAGTTTCACGTGTCAGCTACGCCGTTGAAAGCGCTCGCGTCGAACAGCGTACCGACCTCGACAAGCTGATCATGGACATCGAGACCAACAGCGCGATCGATCCAGAAGAGGCGATCCGTTATGCGGCACGCATTCTGGTAGATCAGCTTTCCGTGTTTGCGGCCTTGGAAGGAACGCCAGCTCCAGTCGAGAAACCACAGGCACCGAAGGTCGATCCTTTGTTGCTGCGTCCGGTGGATGATTTGGAGTTGACTCCGCGTTCTTCCAATTGCCTCAAGGCACAGAGCATCCACTACATCGGCGATTTGATTCAAAACACCGAAGCCGATCTGTTGCGTACCCCGAACTTGGGTCGCAAGTCGCTCAACGAGATCAAGCAAGTATTGGCCGAGCACAATCTGTCGTTGGGTATGAAGCTGGAAAACTGGACGGCAATGTCCGAGAAATAAGCTTCTTCAGCCGCTATAGGCTGGGTAGCAAGAGAGGAAAATCATGCGTCACCGTTTAGGACTTAGAAAACTTAACCGCACCAGCAGCCACCGTTTGGCGATGTTGCGCAACATGACCGTTTCGCTGCTGCGTCACGAAGTCATCAAGACCACCTTGCCGAAGGCTAAGGAACTGCGCCGCGTCGCCGAGCCTATCCTGACACTGGGCAAGAATCCTAGCTTGGCTAACCGTCGTTTGGCGTTCGCGCGTCTGCGTGATCGGGAGATGGTCACCAAGCTGTTTGACGAACTCGGCCCACGTTACGCAGCGCGCAACGGTGGTTACTCGCGTATCCTGAAGTTCGGTTTCCGCAAGGGTGACAATGCGCCGATGGCACTGATTGAATTGTTGGATCGTCCGGCCGATGCGCAACCGGTAGATGCGGGCGAGTAAATCAAACTCCGCCGCAACTCAGAATAAATAAAGCCGGACTCGTCCGGCTTTATTTTTGTGTGTCGCTGAAGTTAAAACATGACTGACGAGAGTGTTCGGCTTTCTTAGCGAGAGATGATGTCGACACAGGCATCAATGCCGGTTGGCAGGTAGGACTTCGTATTGAGGCTGATGCAGATGCGGTGCTCACCGGGGGGCAGGGGATTGAGTTCTACACGGCCTTTGATCTGACGTAAGACATCGATGCGCGAGCCATCGACGTAGAGCAGCAGGTGATCGCTGTCCGCACTGAGTGTGGCATCGTAACCGAGAGCGATGCGACTCTTTCCACTGAGTACCGAGCCATCTCCGGGGGAATTGATGGCGATCTTGCCCTCATCAGCACGGGCTTGGACGCATAACAGCACCAAGAGGAAGGTGAGCAGTGTCTGGATATTCATGACCGTTCTCCTCATATGAATTGCTGGAGTAGCTGCCTGCCCATCTAACAATAGCCAAGATGCCCTGTCAAGTATAGTTTGTTGCGGTTGACGCAGGCCGCTAAGCGCGCTTCAGCACGTTTTTCAAATACGGCCCAGTGACGCTGTCTGTGTTGGTGGCTACATCCTTGGGCGAGCCTTGCGCCACGATGCGTCCTCCGCCATCGCCGCCTTCCGGCCCCAAGTCGATCACCCAATCTGCCGTCTTGATCACATCCAGATTATGCTCGATGACCACTACCGTATTGCCTTGGTCACGCAGGGTATGGATCACCTTCAGCAGCATATCGATATCATGGAAGTGCAGCCCCGTGGTCGGTTCGTCGAGGATATACAGCGTGCGTCCCGTATCGCGCTTGGAAAGTTCCAGCGATAACTTCACGCGTTGTGCCTCACCGCCGGACAATGTCGTCGCGCTCTGGCCCAGCGTGATGTAACCCAGCCCCACATCCAGCAAAGTCTTCAGCTTGCGCGCAATGATAGGCACAGCCTTAAAGAACTCGTGTGCCTGTTCCACCGTCATGCACAGCACTTGGTGGATGTTCTTGCCCTTGTATTGCACTTCCAGTGTCTCGCGGTTGTAGCGGTGGCCGTGGCACACGTCGCACGGCACATATACGTCCGGTAAAAAGTGCATCTCCACTTTGATTACGCCATCCCCTTGGCAAGACTCGCAGCGTCCGCCCTTCACGTTGAAGGAGAAGCGTCCCGGGCCATAGCCGCGCTCGCGCGAGGTGGGCACGCCGGAGAATAGATCGCGGATCGGCGTGAACAGCCCGGTGTAGGTTGCGGGGTTGGAGCGCGGTGTGCGTCCGATGGGGGATTGGTCGACATTGATGACCTTGTCGAAGAATTCCAGACCTTCGATCTCCCTATAAGGGGCGGGTTCGGCATTGCTGCCGTACAGATGTTTGGCCACCGCGTTGTAGAGCGTGTCGTTGATGAGTGTGGACTTTCCCGAGCCGGATACGCCAGCGATACACGTGAGCAAGCCGACCGGCAAGTCGAGCGTCACGTCTTTCAGGTTATTACCGCACGCGCCGAGGATGCGCAGATGGCGCTCTTTATCCGGTTTACGATAAGTTTTGGGTGCGGCGATGCTGCGCCGTCCCGACAGGTAATCGCCCGTGAGGGATTGCGGGTTGGCGATCACTTCTTTCGGCGTGCCTTGTGCCACCACCGTACCGCCATGTTCACCCGCACCCGGCCCCATATCCACCACATAATCGGCAGTGAGGATGGCGTCCTCGTCATGCTCCACCACGATCACGCTGTTGCCCATATCGCGCAGGCGCTTCAGCGTATCCAGCAAACGGTCGTTATCGCGTTGATGCAGGCCGATAGAAGGTTCGTCCAACACATACATCACGCCGGTGAGTCCCGAGCCGATCTGCGAGGCCAAGCGGATGCGCTGCGCTTCGCCGCCGGAGAGTGTCTCGGCGGAACGATCAAGCGACAGATAATCCAGTCCCACGTTGTTGAGGAAGGTCAGGCGGCTGGCAATTTCCAACACGATCTTTTCGGCGATAGCCTGTTTGTTGCCGGGCAGAGAAACATGCTGGAAGAATGTTTGTGCCTGTTTCAGTGGCAACGCACTGAGCTGATAGATGGTCTTGTCGGCCACGCGCACATGTCGCGCTTCCTCGCGTAGACGTGTGCCTTTGCATTCTGGGCACGCGCAGCTGTTGAGATACTTTGCCAGCTCCTCGCGTACGGTGGGGGAATCCGTTTCTTTATAGCGCCGCTCCAGATTATTGATGATGCCCTCGAAGGCATGTTCGCGCAGCATCTTCTTGCCGCGCTCGTTCAGATAGGTGAAGGCGATCTCGTCGCGCCCGCTGCCGTACAGCACCACCTTTTGCACCTTCTCCGGCAGGCTCTCGAAAGGCCGCTCCAGATCGAAATCGTAATGCTTCGCCAGACTATCCAACATCTGGAAATAGAACTGATTGCGCCTATCCCAGCCCTTGATCGCCCCACCACTCAAAGACAGCGTGGGGAATGCCACGATGCGCGCCGGATCGAAGAACGAGATCACTCCCAAGCCGTCGCACTTCGGGCATGCGCCCATCGGGCTATTGAACGAGAACAGGCGCGGCTCCAGTTCTTGCAGTGAATAGTTGCAAATGGGGCAGGCGAATTTGGCTGAGAAAAGATGTTCCTTACCGGAGTCCATCTCCACCGCTAGCGCGCGGCCATCGGCATGACGCAACGCCGTCTCGAACGATTCAGCCAAACGTTGTTTGATGTCCGGCGAAACTTTCAGTCGATCCACCACGATCTCAATGGTGTGCTTCTGGTTCTTCGCCAGTTTTGGCAAGCTGTCCATCTCGCACACTTTGCCGTTCACGCGTAGCCGCACAAAACCTTGTGCACGCAGCTCGTCGAACAGATCCAGCTGCTCGCCTTTGCGCTCCACCACGATGGGGGACAGGATCATCACCTTGGTGTCCGCAGGCAGCGCCAACACAGCATCCACCATTTGCCCCACCGACTGCGCCTGCAACACGATGTCATGCTGCGGGCAATACGGATCGCCCGCGCGTGCGAACAGCAGACGCAGATAATCGTGAATCTCGGTGACGGTACCCACTGTCGAGCGCGGGTTATGCGAAGTGGCTTTTTGTTCAATGGCGATGGCGGGGGAGAGTCCCTCGATCAGATCGACATCCGGTTTTTCCATCAACTGCAAGAACTGGCGTGCATAAGCGGAGAGCGATTCCACATAACGCCGCTGCCCTTCGGCATACAAGGTATCGAAAGCGAGGGAGGACTTACCCGAGCCGGACAGGCCGGTGATCACCACCAACTGATTGCGCGGCAGATCGAGACTGATGTTCTTCAGGTTATGGGTGCGAGCACCGCGAATCTTGATGTATTCCATGCTGGAAAGTGAGTTCGAAAAAACGACTCGTCAATATACGCGAAATTTTGGTCTTCCCCAATAATTGGATGGCAAATCATTGCGGTTACCGAAGCACCATTTTGTGTTGTCTGGGAAACAGGATCAATCGTGCTTTAGTGATTCTTCCTCGCCGGCGGCTTCAGTTAGACGTGCCACATTGTCTTTGGTGAAGAATCCTTGAAAGTCTCCGAAGCGTTGCACGTATTCGATGATGAGTGCGGAGAACGACGAGGCAGTCGAGAAAATCTGTTTCAGCCCATCGTCTCTCGATCCCACCACGTCTAACAAAAATCCTTTGCCTTGGCTGGCGATTGCAGCTACCAAGAAATCGATATTTTCTTTGCCGCCGCGCTCGCCGTCTTTTACCGAGATGGCGATGTGATGCAAGCGCGCGCCGTAGTTGCGCACAAAAGTTTCGGTGGGTGAAGGCAGACCATCCAAATGATTCACGCAATACGGTTGATTGTTGGCGGTGAACACTTTTGCAGGGCTGGCCGATTCGGCAACGGCGCGCACGCTCTTGCATACATTCGTTGATGAGTTCTGGTCGGCGATGTTGTAGCTGCCCCAATAGTAATAACTGGATAAGGCTAGATATTCGAGCAGTGCCGCCTCTCGATTTTGGCTATAGATACGCGTTGCCAAATGGTCGATAGGTTGGATGAGGTCGGCGATATTCAATTTATGCTGTAGTGCCTTGGCGCGGTCATGCACATCTTGTGCGCGTGGCAAGATGCTGCATTGCCCGAGCGGATGATAGACACGTAATGCATCCGCATCACGTTCCATATAACCGACGATGTTCTGGGTATAAGGCGAAGGCTTGCTGAAACTCACATTAGTCGGCAGATCGAGTTCAATAACAGCGGCATCGGAGAAGAAACGAAACTCGCGCGCTTGTTGCAGGGCGATTACTTTTTGACGGTCGGTGACGCGCAGAATTTCACCGAGATAACGGCTATGAGGACGCTTGGAGCCGGAAGGATGCAGATCATTCAGGCTGCGGAAGATGTCGTGATGGTTGGGGTGTTTCACCTCGCGCAACAAGATATCCGGTGAGTCCATATCGATGCGCAAAATGTGCGTTAAATGCAGCGGGCTATTGAGTGTCACCAGATAATTGTAGGGCGTCATCAGTGCCAGTTCGGCGATGTATTCGATGGCGTTCCCGGGCTCGACGCTGATCATTAGCGCTTCGATACCGCCTATCATTTCGGTCAGGCCGCAATTGTCTCGCTCCTCTAGCAAGCGCTGCAGGTAGGTCTCAAAGAATGCCGAGTTGAGCTTGTCACCATTGCGCGGATATCCGGTCGATCTCAGTATTTCATTGCTTGTGCCGTGCATCTTCATTTCCATGTTCAAGTGGGTTATTGGGGCGTCTTGGGCTCGCTGGGGTGTGCTGCTACCCCCTCCATTATCGGCTCGGGTGCGCGACGGAGATCCAAGGTGAAGGGATAATCCGGATTGCGCCCTTCGCGGCGTATATGCATCTCACCGGGGGTGTGTCCGTGGTTCCAGAAGCGAGCCACGCGGCGAGCTTCGGCTTCGTTGGCGTTCACCGGGAAAGTGTCGTAGCTACGACCACCTGGGTGCGTCACGTGGTAGGTGCAACCGCCGATGGAACGTCCGCTCCAGGTATCCACCATGTCGAATACCAGCGGTGCTTGCGCACCAATTGTTGGATGTAAACCGGAGGGGGGGCACCATGCGCGGTAACGTACCGCCGCCACGTATTCACCGCGAACTCCAGTGGGGGTGAGCGGTAGCGGCCTACCGTTGCATGTGATGATGTGGCGGTTGTCGTTCATGTGGCGCACTTTGATTTGCATGCGCTCGACGGAAGAATCGACAT
>CAWGHS010000026.1:0-89654 GCA_963822425.1 uncultured beta proteobacterium | reverse complement strand
TTGTCGTGAAAGACGATGTAGGGCTGGTAGGGATGTAGTGCCAGATAGTTCTGGTGGTAATCCTCTGCGGCGAAGAACTGAAGCAGCGGCACGACTTGCGTCACGATGGGTGATGAGAATCGGTGTGCAGCAGTGAGTTGCTGAATATAGTTCTGCGCAGTCTGTTGTTGCTCGGTACTGTTGTAGAAGATGGCGGAGCGGTATTGCGTACCCACATCCGGGCCTTGCCGGTTGAGTTGTGTTGGATCATGCGCCACGCTGAAGAACACTTGCAGCAATTGCTGGTAGGACACTTGCGCCGGATCGAAGGTGATTCGTACCGATTCGGCATGGCCGGTATCACCATTGCTGACCTGATCGTAATGCGCGGTGGCGGCATTGCCACCCGCATAGCCGGAGACCACATTCGATACGCCTTTGACATGCTTGAACACGGCATCCACGCCCCAGAAACAGCCGCCCGCGAACACGGCTGTCTGCTCGTTGGCAGCGGCGCCGACATTGGATGATGCGATCAGAGCGAGTACAAGAAATAGTCTATTGAATTTGATGGACATGTTTTCTCCTTAACCGAAAGTGAATGCAAAGGCTTCCGCACCGTCATCCAAAAACTCGATGCGAAATGTGCGCTCTTTGATCTCGCCGCTTTGCCGCACGAGTTGATACAGTCGTTGTCCCTGAATCACTCCGTTGCCTTGTGCATCGACATCCGCACCGTGATCCTTGCTAGGCGCCTTACCATCTAGCGTGACCTTGAAGCGCAACGGTTTACTGTCATGTGCGCCCAATACCAGATGCAGATCGCGCCCTTGGAAGCGATAGCTGATCGCGCCACCGGATGTTTTAAGCAGTGCAGATTCCTTGCTGACCAGCCACTTTCCGCTCAGCGCCCATTGATCGGTGTCGAGCACATGCGGCACGCTGTAGCGCGTAGACTGATCACGTTGTATCGCTTCGGGTGAAGCAAGATTTTCCATACGCGCATAGCCAAGGTAAGTTTCCGGTGAACGTCGCGTATCTGCTGCCTGTGCTGTTGCACCCGACACCTTGCACTTGCACCGTCTCGTCGCTCAGCGCCAAGCTTTGATGCGCTTCTTTGAGCAAGGTCTGGATCATCTGCTCGGTCTCTTGATATGCACCTTCACCGAAGTGTTGATGGCGGATATTTCCATTGGCGTCGATCAGGTAATGCGCGGGCCAATATTGGTTCTGATAGGCGTTCCAGATGGCGTACTGGTTATCGATGGCGACCGGATATTGGATGCCGAGGTCATGCACCGCTTTTTCGACATTGCCGATATCTTTCTCGAAGGCGAACTCCGGTGCGTGCACGCCGATGATGAGCAATCCTTGCGCGCGGTATTTCTCATCCCACGCTTTGAGGTAGGGCAAAGTGCGCAGGCAGTTGATGCAGGAGTAGGTCCAGAAATCCACCAGCACCACTTTGCCGCGCAGCATCTCGTTGTTCAGCGGCGCTGAGTTGAGCCATTGCGTGGCATCCGGCAAGGACGGCGCTTGGCGCGCTTCTGCGACTTCAGTCGTAGCAGAATGATGCAATTGATCGATTAGGTGCTGCTCGGATGCGGCGGTATTCAAGAAGGTGAATTGCGACAGGAAGCGCGTATCCCAACCCAGCGCGATGACGACGATGCCCGCCACGACTAGCATCCCCAGACCGCGCCGCAGCCATTCTTCCACACCGAGATTGCGCTTCATCCAGCCGAACACGCGCCCGCCTGCCAGCAAGGCCAGACCCAGCGAAGTCGCCGCGCCTGCGGCGAACACCAAGAGCAGAGAGGCGCTATACAGATTCGCGCCGCTCAATGCCGCACCGGCCAACACCAGCCCTAGGATCGGCCCGGCACAGGGTGCCCACAAGAAACCGACTGCCACACCCAGCAGTAATCCGCCTTTGATGCTGGCCTGCTGGTCGGCGCGTTGCTGCAAGCGCCCGCCGAGTGCCACGAACGGACGCATCATGCGTTCTGACCACGACGGGAAGATCAACGCCATGCCGAGCAGCAACAACAGCAACATCGCGACATAACGCCCGTATTGATTCACCTCCACCAGCCACGCGCCGCCTACGGTGGCAAGGCTGGCGAGCACAGCGAAGGTGACGGCCATGCCGAGCAGGATGGGCAGACCGGAACGGCGGAACGATTGGTCGGAACGCGCGAAGACGAAAGGCAGCACCGGCAACACGCACGGGCTGAAGATGGTGAGCACACCGCCGACATAGGCTAGCAAGAAGATCAGCATAATGAATTGTTCTTTTCTAAAAAATTTAGTGGCAATCTCAGCATCCGTTCGTGGTGAGCTTGTCGAATCATGAATGACACTCGGCAAAGCCCTTCATCCTTCGACAAGCTCAGGATGAACGGTTGTTATGCGCCTCGCTTCGGAATGAAACGCAGTGCGACGGTGTTCATGCAATAACGCAAGCCGGTCGGTTTCGGCCCGTCCTCGAATACATGACCGAGATGCGCTTCACACAAGGCACAGCGTACTTCGGTGCGCGTCATGCCGAATAGACTATCGCTCACGTTACGCACGTTCTCCGCCGCGATGGGTTGCCAGAAACTGGGCCAACCCGTGCCGGAATCGAATTTCGTGTTGGCGTCGAACAACGCGTTGTCGCAACACACGCAGCGATAAAGACCCGGCTCGTGCCGGTCATAACCGGGTTGGGAAAATGCGCGCTCCGTGCCCTGTTCGCGTGTCACATGATAAGCCAGTGGTGAAAGCGTCTTTTTCCACTCCGCTTCTTTATTCACTTTCGCCAATGTGGCTTGCCCTAATGGTTTGCCTTCATCGGAAAATCGCATGATGTTCACCTTGTCACTCCCTGAAATCGCGCTGGCATAAGACCGCGTTGCGAGGAGTGCGGCCACGCCCGATAGCGTCATTAAGAATTGTCTGCGTTGCATGATGTTGCCCTCCGGCCTGAGTCTCACGTTATGATTCCGTCTGACTGCTTATTCGCGACGATTCGCTAAATGGTTACATATCGCATTTGAGATGCCAGTGACAGGCCAAAATGACACCCTGGAAACGCTGATGCAACGGTCGCTCTCCGGCGACCAGCGCGCCTACGCCGATCTGTTACGTAAGACATCGAGCCTGCTGCGCCCATTTCTGGCCAAACGCCTGAGTTTTAGCAACGAGGTGGACGACCTGATGCAGGAGATATTGATCTCCATCCATAAGGCGCGGCATACCTATGACGGAAATCGTCCCTACAAGCCGTGGGTTTTTGCGATCGCGAAATTCCGCCTGCAAGACCATCTGCGTATGCACTATGCCGATCAGCTACGGCATGCTGTGGATTTTGATGAGATGGAAGAGATATTGCCGGACGATGTAACCGAAATCGATTTCAACTACGAATCTATCAGTACGGAAGTGGAGAAGCTCCCGGAAAAGCAGGCAACCATCCTGCGCCTGATGCATCAGGATGGATACACCGCCAAAGAAGTGGCGCAGAAAATGGGCATGAACGAATCGGCAGTAAAGGTTGCGGCGCACCGCGCCTACAAAGTATTGAGAGAAAAGTTAGAGAGATGATGGATAACATCGAACAATTGGTCGTCACCCTCAGCAAGGATGTGGCTGCGTTAAAACCCGCAGCACACCCGCTGCGTCTGGGCTTGAAATGGATCGCCGTTGCGCTGGCCTATCTGCTCGTTGCACTGCTGATATCAGGTGTGCGTGCGGATTGGATGCTGCAATTGCACAAGCCGTGGTTCATCATCGAGGTCGTGTCATTGTTTGGCATCCTCATCAGCACGGCATTCAGTGCCGCGATCTTGTCTTTTCCCGACCTGCACCGGCACAGCCGTAGCGCTCTTGCCCCAGTATGGATGTTCGCGCTATTTGTTTTAGTGATGGGATTCTCCTGGGGGGCTGATGACCCACCTGCGCCGCTGCCGCTGCACAGCTTCCAATGCACACTGAGCATCCTGTCACTTTCGTTGTTGCCATCGGTGGGGATCTTCTATGCCATGCGCCAATTCGCCAGTACGCATTTGCGGTTGGCGGGCATTGTCGCCGTGTTATTTGCCTTCAGCACGGGCGCGCTGTGGTTGCGTCTGCACGAGCAGACCGACTCGATCATCCATTTGCTGGAATGGCATTACTTGCCAATGATCGCCGTTGCGGTGTTGGGATGGTGGCTGGGGAAACGACTATTGCGCTGGTGATGCAGGTTGGAGTCTTGTTCTGTTGTTTTAGAACCGGACTGATTGTGGCTCCGGCTTAACCTAAAGGTTAGCCTACGCCGCAACTTAGTATTGCTGCTTCACAGCAATACTAAGTTGTCCCGGTGGATCAACTCCGGCTCATCGACGTAACCAAGGATGACTTCGATCTCGCTACTGGCTTTGCCCGCAATGCGGCGCGCTTCGGCTGCACTGTAGTTGATGAGGCCGCGCGCGATGTCATTGCTGTCGCCGTCGAGGATGGCGACAACTGCGCCGCGCTGGAAATCTCCACCCACGCCTGTTACTCCGATCGGCAGCAGACTTTTTCCTTCGTTGCGTAAGGCGCGCACGGCGCCATCGTCCAGCGTGATCTTGCCGCTGACTTGAAGATGGTCTGCAAGCCATTGTTTACGGGCATCCAGAGAGAGCGAACTGGAGGTCAGTAAGGTGCCGATGGATTCGCCTTGCAGCAGACGCGGTAGCACATCGCGTTCGTGACCGGAGGCGATGACGGTGTGTGCACCGCTGCGCGCTGCGCGTTTCGCGGCCAGCACCTTGGTAATCATGCCGCCGCGCCCGATGTGGCTGCCTGCGCCGCCGGCCATCAATTCCAATTGGGCATCGCCCGCTTGCGCTTGGCTGATGAGTGTGGCGCTGCTGTCTTTACGCGGGTCGGCGGTGTAGAGGCCGACTTGGTCGGTGAGGATGATGAGTGCATCGGCTTCGATCAGGTTCGCGACCAGTGCGCCGAGTGTGTCGTTGTCGCCGAATTTGATCTCGTCGGTGACGACGGTGTCGTTCTCGTTGATGATGGGGATGACACCGAGATTGAGCAGGGTACGCAGGGTAGAGCGTGCGTTGAGATAACGCTCTCGGTCGGCGAGGTCAGCGTGGGTCAGCAACACCTGTGCGGCGTTTAACTGGTGTTGGCGGAAGCAGCTCTCATAGGCCTGTACCAAGCCCATTTGACCGACTGCTGCTGCTGCCTGTAGTTCGTGTACGGCGCTGGGGCGTTGTTTCCAGCCCAAGCGCTGCATACCTTCGGCGATAGCACCGGAAGAGACCAGTACCACTTCGCAGCCTTGCGTGCGCAGGGTGGCGATCTGTTCTGCCCAATTGCCCAGCGCAGCCATATCCAGCCCGGTACCTTGGTTGGTAACGAGGCTGCTGCCGACTTTGACGACGATGCGTTTGGATTGGGTCAGGACTGTGTTCATGCTAACGGGTCGTGAATATCGATCTCGGTCTCTTGTGCGCTTTCGCTGATGGCATCCTGTTCTTGCGCGGCGATCTGGTTGATGTGCTCCATGATAGCGTAAGTCAATTCCTTGCAACCCTCGCCGTTGATGGCAGAGATGGTGAAATAGCGGGTGTTGCCGCCGAATTCCTTGAGGAAGGATGCGACTTTCTCGGCACGTTCTTCTTCTTGCAGCAAGTCCAGTTTATTCAGCACCAGCCAGCGTGGCTTAGTGTACAGATCTTCGTCGTATTTCTTCAGCTCGTTGAGGATCGCGTGTGCCTCATGCACCGGATCGATGCCTTCATACATCGGGGCAAGATCCACCAGATGCAGCAGCAGGCGTGTGCGTGCCAGATGGCGCAGGAACTGGTGACCCAGCCCGGCCCCTTCCGCCGCACCTTCGATCAGTCCGGGGATGTCGGCGATGACGAAGCTCTTTTCTTCCGAGACGCGCACCACGCCCAAATTGGGATGCAGGGTGGTGAACGGGTAATCGGCCACCTTCGGGCGGGCTGCCGAGACGGAGCGGATAAAAGTGGATTTGCCTGCGTTCGGCATGCCCAGCAGACCGACATCGGCCAGCACCTTCAATTCCAGTTGCAGTTCACGGCGTTCGCCTTCTTCGCCCGGCGTGCATTGGCGCGGCGTGCGGTTGGTGCTGGATTTGAAGTGCAGGTTACCCAAACCGCCCGCGCCACCTTTGGCGAGCAGTATCTTTTCGCCGTCATGGGTGAGGTCGGCGATGATCTGGCCGCTGTTGATGTCGGTGATGACGGTACCCACCGGCATACGCAGGATGACGTCATCCGCTCCCTTGCCATAGCAATCCGCTCCGCGGCCGGATTCGCCATTCTTGGCGCGGTGCATGCGCGCGAAACGGTAATCTACCAGCGTGTTGATGTTGCGGTCGGCAACGGCGATCACGCTACCGCCGCGTCCGCCGTCGCCGCCGTCCGGGTCCGCCTTTTTCGATGTATTTCTCGTGACGAAAGCTGGCCGCACCGTTACCACCGTTGCCGGCGATGACTTCGATTTTCGATTCGTCGATGAATTTCATGATGGTGGTGACCGGAAACAAAAAAGCCCTACCTTGCGATAGGGCTCATTTTAACTGTTTGAATGCTTAAGCAGCGACGATGCTGACCGTCTTACGCTTCATTGCGCCCTTGACCGCAAATACCACTTTGCCGGTGATCTTGGCGAACAGGGTGTGATCCTTGCCCATGCCAACGTTGTCGCCAGCGTGAACTTGCGTGCCGCGTTGACGCACGATGATGCTACCTGCGCTAATCAGTTCGCCGCCGTAGCTCTTGACACCCAGTCGTTTCGAGTGCGAGTCGCGGCCGTTACTGGTACTACCTCCGCCTTTTTTCGATGCCATGTTCTAGCTCCTTCGGAATTAAGCCGAGATGCCGTCGATGCGGATCTCAGTAAAGTTTTGACGATGACCTTGATGCTTTTGATAGTGCTTACGGCGGCGCATCTTGAAGATGGTCACTTTGTCGTGGCGACCGTTGGCGATGATAGTCGCCTTGACCGTTGCGCCGCTGAGCAGAGGCTTGCCAACGGAGACCTTGTCGCCATTGCCAACCATCAGCACTTTGTCCAATACGATCGCGCCACCGACGTCGCCGTCAATGGATTCGATCTTCAGAGTTTCACCTTGGACAACGCGATATTGCTTGCCACCGGTTTTGATTACTGCGTACATAACGACCTCGCTTGATGCGGTTTTTGGTTACGGCATAACCTGAAGGTTAGCCTCCACTGAAATTGTGGATTTTCAGAGCCGCGCATTATACATAAACATTGCCAGCCATCCAAACGGTTTTTTACCGTTTCATTGAATCGAAGAATTCCGCGTTGTTCTTGGTCGCTTTGACCTTGTCCAGCAGGAATTCCATCGCTTCCAACTCGTCCATAGGGTAGAGCAGCTTGCGCAGGACCCAGATGCGCTGCAATAAGTCCTGCTTAATCAGCAGTTCTTCCTTGCGTGTGCCGGAGCGGTTGACGTTGATGGCGGGGTAGATGCGTTTCTCGGCCATACGGCGATCCAGATGGATCTCCATATTGCCCGTGCCCTTGAATTCTTCGTAGATCACATCGTCCATGCGGCTGCCGGTATCCACCAATGCGGTAGCGATGATGGTCAGCGAACCGCCTTCTTCGATATTGCGTGCTGCGCCGAAGAAGCGTTTGGGGCGTTGCAGGGCATTGGCATCCACACCGCCGGTCAATACCTTGCCAGAAGAGGGGATCACGGTGTTGTAGGCGCGTGCTAGGCGGGTGATGGAGTCGAGCAGGATGACCACATCTTTTTTGTGTTCTACCAGGCGCTTGGCCTTCTCCAGCACCATTTCGGCGACCTGCACGTGGCGGGTCGCCGGTTCGTCGAAGGTGGAGGCGACCACTTCGCCACGCACGGTGCGGCTCATTTCGGTCACTTCCTCGGGGCGTTCGTCGATCAGTAGCACGATCAGGATCGCGTCAGGATGGTTGGCCGAGATGGAGTGGGCGATATGTTGCAGCATCACGGTCTTGCCGGACTTGGGCGAAGCGACCAGCAGGCCGCGTTGACCCTTGCCGATGGGGGCGACGATATCAATGATGCGGCCGGTGATGTTCTCCTCGGCGCGGATATCGCGTTCCAGCGAGAGTTGTTGTGTCGGGAACAGCGGTGTCAGGTTCTCGAATAGGATTTTGTTCTTGGCGTTTTCGGGCGGTTCGCCGTTGACCTTGTCCACTTTGACCAGCGCTACATAACGCTCGCCCTCTTTCGGGGTGCGTATTTCGCCTTCGATCGAATCGCCGGTATGCAGATTGAAACGGCGTACCTGACTGGGGCTGACGTAGATGTCGTCCGGGCCAGCGAGGTATGAGGTGTCCGGGGAGCGCAGGAATCCAAACCCGTCCGGCAATACTTCCAATGTGCCTTCGCCGAAGATGCTTTCGCCCTTCTTCGCTTGGTTCTTCAGCAGCGCGAAGATCAAATCTTGCTTGCGCATGCGGTTGGCGTTGTCGATTTGGTTGGTGGTGGCCATTTCCACCAGTTCGGTGATGTGTTTGGTCTTCAGGTCAGATAGATGCATAGTCGGGGTAGGGCGCCATAGCGCTAGGTTGTGATGAGTTGCCAGGGAAGTGAGACTGAGTTTTCTTGGGGGTTTTGCGGGATATTCCGCGCCGAACTGCCGTGAGTGTCTTTAGCTTATTTTTTATTTGCTGGGTTTCAGGACGAAACAGGGCAGTAGCGGGCGGCAGATTAAAGGGTTCAGATGTGGCTGTCAATGAAAGCGGTGAGCTGAGACTTGGACAATGCACCGACTTTGGTGGCTTCGATGTTGCCGTTCTTGAATAGCATCAGTGTCGGGATGCCGCGCACACCATACTTTTGCGGGGTTTGCTGGTTCTCGTCCACGTTCAGCTTGGCGACGTTCAGACGTCCTGCGTATTCCTTGGATACCTCATCCAGAATGGGGGCGATCATGCGGCAAGGCCCGCACCACTCTGCCCAGTAGTCCACCAGTACAGGCAACGGTGATTGCAACACCTCAGGAGTAAAAGTGGCATCGGTGACATAACGGATATGTTCGCTCATGTTTGGTTCTCGCTTTGATTTAAAGTGTTTTTGGTTTAGGTGCGGCCTATGCCGCATGGAAGTACATCCGAACTGGGTGGCATCCTATCTAAAAAAATACGGGTTGGGAAGAGTTTCGGAGACGGCGCACTAACTCATTGATACAACAGGCACGTTAATGTCACATGTACCAGAGATAAAGAGTGGAACGATGCATATCTGCGACATCAAGGGTGTCTTGCGGCGGGTGCTCGGGCACGACGAAGGTATTGCTGATGAACAAACTGCCGGGACGCATCTCTTGTTTGACCTTGTGCCATAGCTGTTCCATAGGTACCGGGGAGAGGTAGGCGAACACGATGTCATAGCGAGAGAGATCGCTATCCCATAGGCTGCCCCAATGTACGCTGCAGTTACGATGGCCGCCGAGCTTGATACGCAACCAACTCCACAGAAAGGGCAGCGGTGCTGCTTCTACGCCGAGGTAGCGGCCATGCGGATGCGTCTGTGCCAGATGCGTCAAGACACCGCCGATGCCGGAGCCGAGATCGACAAAAGTGAAAGGCGTGTCGGGTAGTTTCGTTTCCAAGGCTTGCCACACCTTGTGGCTGGACAAATAAAGTGGCACTTGGGTGCGGAAGGTGCTCCAGTACACCACCAGCATGACAAGGAACGCGATTAGGAAAAACGTGGGTGACAACGATAGTGACAGAGCCGCGATCAATGCCGGGATGAAAAAAAACTGGATCGGTAGCCACCATGTATCCATCCGTAACAAGTGGCTCAACAATGCTGCGATGCCCCCGCACATGAATGCAAACGACAAGGGGGAAAGAGCGTGTCCGCTACGGGAGAGGATGAACTGCATCGTGGCAACCAGCACCACAGCGATAGCTTGCAGACAGAATGCCAATATGGGCGGAGGCAGTTTGCGCTTTGATGTCTCAGGCATGGTATTCCATCACCCGGTAAAAGCCCCCGAACACGGCGGTCTCGCTGACGAGTCGGAGCGACTTATTCTGCTGTGCGGCACATGCTTGCAGTTGTGCGCTCAGGTCGCTATGCCAAAAGTCTTGCAAGAATGGCTCCAGCTTTTCCAGTGTCCAGCGAAAAGGCGGAAAACGGTGCAAGGGATGGCTGCCGTGGTTCATGCCATATTCTGCCAAAAGCAATCTGCCATTGGGCTTCAATACACGCATGCTTTCTGCCAACACATGTTGCCGTGCCGTGGCAGGAAGTTCATGCAACAGAAAGAAGATGATCAAGGTGTCGAAACTGTCCGTCGCATAGGCGAGTGATTCTGCGTTCATGCGTACCATCTGTGCAACCTGCCCCTGCTTGTGTAAAGCCTTTTCGGCGAGTCGCAGTTGGATGTTTGCCACATCGTTCAGGTGGAGTTCTTGGGTATGCCTTGCCAAGGCCGGCGTCAACTCACCATAGGCGCAAGTCAGTTGCAGCATGCGCTGGCTGGGTATATTGCCCAGACGCGCGATGAGCGTCGAGAGCAGGGCGCGATATTGCCCGAACAGAATCAGATTGATGATGAAGTGGTGGCTGAAGAACCATACGCCAACGGGAGACAGGTAAGCCCACCAATAATTGCGTACGAGGTATTCCGGATTGCCGTCGAGGTAGCGCTGCCAGAGCCTTCTCATCATCAACGTACCAACCCTGCTTCGACTTCGTCGCGTTTTATTTTTCCAAGCAAACGCTCCACCAGCGTCAGCGCAAAATCCATGGCTGTGCCGGGCCCGCGTGAGGTAATGAGTTTGCCATCCTCTACTACGGCTTGCGCTTGACGCGAGACTGCGGGGAATCCATCGAGTGAGCCGGGGAAGCTGGTGGCGCGTTTGCCATTGAGCAAGCCCGCGCTGGCTAATATTGAAGGCGCGGCACAGATGGCGCAGACATAGCGGTCTGCGGCGGCCATGCGCTGGACTAGCGCGGTGATGCGGTCATCGGCCTTGAGATTATTGGTGCCGGGTTGGCCGCCGGGCAGTACCACCATGTCGAAATCGCGCTTAAGTGCTTCATCGAGCGACATGTCCGGAATGATCGTTGTGCCGCGACTGCCGCGTATCGGCTTCCCGTCCAAACTGGCACTCACAGCCTCGATGCCCGCACGACGCAGGATGTTGAGGACGGTGACGGCTTCCAAGTCTTCACTGCCTTGAGCGAGTGGTAGGAGTACGGATTTCATGTTAAAAATTCCTGACGATGCGTATGCCGATTAGACCCTGAGACACATCGGGTAGCAAGGTCAACTTGCCGGAACGTAGCGAGGCGTTATGTGCAACTACGCTCTTGCCGACCCAAGTGCCGATCATCGCACCTGCCAATACGTCCGAGGCGAAGTGGGCATGGTGATAGGTGCGTGCGAGTCCGACCAGACTGGCGATGGAGTACGAGGTGCAGGTCACCCATGTGTCGTCGTAATGGTTGGCGACCACCGCAGCCAGCGCAAACGCTTCCGTGGTGTGTCCTGAGGGAAAGGAGGCGTTGACGTCGCTGAAGGGCTTGAAGTTGTACACCCCGGCATCTGACCGTGGGCGGCTGCGTCCAGCCACCAATTTGATGGCGGGCGTGATGATGCCGCTGGCAATGAGGCTGGCGGCGATTCCATCCTGTGCGACTTGCAACGAGGTCTGATCATCAGCCAGTTCCCCTGCGATATAAAAACCGCCGATCACCCCTAGTGCATATTGGGCACCGAAGCGTTCCACTTGTGTGATCAAGGCATTGTCGCCGTTATGACGACGCATCTCATCGCGCAACGGGCGGTCGATGACGAGTGCCGTGCCAACCACCGCCAGCGAGGCCCAACCAGCCTTGTGCCAATCCTCATCTTCCCAGCGGGCAGGTGCAGAAACGACGTGCTTTACGTCGTCGAGCAATAGCTCGGGGTAGGAGAGTTCTGTAGCGCTGGCCTTATGGATCGAGCACAAGACCAGCAAGTTGATTAGAAATAGCTTCGAAATTAGTTTGGAACCTCGAAAAACCGTCGCGAGCGATTGGAGTGCAAGGCGCACGGAACGCAGCGACCGAGACATACCTTGTGGGTAGGCGAGGAAGCGAGTACCGCGCAACGCCGCAATCCGGTTGCGTAGTAGGTTATTCGAGGCTTCCAGATTCAATCGCGGAAATTCTGGTACTGCAGAGGGAAATCGGTGATGGTCTTTTTGACGAAGGCGATGGCTTCTTGCAGATCGTCGCGACTTTTACCCGTCACACGCACAGTGTCACCCTGAATGCTGGCTTGCACCTTCAGCTTGCTGTCCTTGATGTGTTTGACGATCTTCTTTGCCAACTCGATCTCCACCCCGACTTTCACGGTGCAGGCGCGTTTTACTTTATTGCCGCTGACCTTTTCGATCTTGTCGCTGATCTCCAGACACTTGATGTCCACACCGCGTTTGGTCAGCTTGCCGTTGAGGATCTCCTGCACCTGATTCATCTGGAACTCATTGTCGGCATGCACGGTGAGTACCAGTTCAACCTGCTCGACGCGCGCGTCAGATCCTTTGAAGTCGAAGCGCGTGCTGACTTCCTTGTTGGTCTGTTCTACCGCGTTCTTGACTTCGGTCTTTTCTACTTCGGAAACGATATCGAAAGATGGCATGGCTTGTCCTCAGATTGAAATTAACCAAAACTGCAAACGTAGTCGACGGCTTCGTTGCCGGTATGGATGTCGAAGCTGCTCTTCGCGGCAACGTTGAAGCTGCTACCTTCAGCGTAAGTCTTGAAGCTCGGCTCTCCGGCGATCTTCACTTGGCAGGTGCCGCCGCTGATCTCCATCAACTCCGGTGCGTCGACATTGAAGGTGAGTTGGCTGTTGGGTAATACAACGCCCACGGTCTTGCGCGAACCATCGGGAAAGAACACCGAGTGCGACACGCACTTGCCGTCGAAGAATACATTGGCTTTTTTGCTGACGCTGACGTTATCGATTCTGTCTGACATTTTATTTTCCTTGGTAGATTACTTGGGCTCGTTGGCTTTAATGCCTTTTTGGTAGTTCGCATAAATGTAGACAGGGATGTTCAGGTCGCCGAGCTGTTTCTCGATCAGCGGTTTTACATCGTTCCAATCGAGACCGCTGATGCCGCAGGCAAGGCGCGGCAAAGCGAGGCTGGCGACTTTCTCCTTTCTGCACGAAATTGCGCAGTGCGTGCAGTGTGTGATTGACATGGCTGAGTGAGGCATCACCGGGTTTGCTGCCGTGCGCGTAAGCGGCCTCTTGTGTGAACAGATTGACGAGGTAGCGGCCATCGGCGCTCATCCAAGTCCATAGCTCACCGGATTTTGGATGTTGCGTCTGGCAGTAGTGGCGGAAGTCCTTGTACATCGCTGGCATGCGCTCGCGCAGTTGTAGTGCGAGACCGTGCAGGAAGTCATCGTTCGGTGCGACGCCCTGCGCGATGGCCTTGGCGCCGCTCAACAGAATGTCACCGCTCAGCTCATGCAGCATGATGCCTCCTACCGTGTTTACTTGCGATTCTTCAAGTTCGCCGCGATGCGCATGCGTAGCGCATTCAGTTTGATGAAGCCGCCTGCATCCTTCTGGTCGTAGGCGCCCTTGTCGTCCTCGAAAGTGGCGATGCTGGAATCGAACAGCGAATCGGTCTTGGAGTCGCGCCCCACCACGATCACGTTGCCCTTGTACAGCTTGACGCGTACCCAGCCGTTCACGCAGTTCTGCGTGTGATCGATCAGGGTCTGGATCGCGATGCGCTCCGGGCTCCACCAGTAGCCGTTGTAGATCATGCTGGCGTAGCGCGGCATCAGGTCGTCCTTGAGGTGCGCCACTTCACGATCCAGCGTGATGGATTCGATGGCGCGGTGCGCCTTGAGCATGATGGTTCCGCCGGGGGTTTCGTAGCAACCGCGCGACTTCATGCCGACGTAGCGGTTCTCCACCAGATCGAGGCGACCGATGCCGTGCTTGCCACCCAGCTCGTTCAGCTTGGTCAGCACTTGTGCGGGAGATAACTTCGTTCCGTTCAAGGCCACGATGTCGCCCTTGGCGAATTCGATGTCGAGGTATTCGGCTTGATCCGGTGCCTTTTCCGGCGACACTGTCCAGCGCCACATGCTTTCTTCGGCTTCAGCGGCGGGGTCTTCCAGATGCCGACCTTCGAAGCTGATATGCAGCAGGTTCGCATCCATCGAGTAGGGCGAGCCGCCGTTCTTGTGCTTCATGTCGATAGGGATGCCATGCTTCTCGGCATAAGCCAGCAGTTTCTCGCGCGACAGCAAGTCCCATTCGCGCCACGGAGCGATGATCTTGATGCCGGGCTTGAGCGCGTAGGCTCCGAGTTCGAAACGCACTTGGTCGTTACCCTTGCCGGTCGCGCCATGCGAGATGGCTTGTGCGCCGGTCTTGTTGACGATGTCGATCAAACGCTTGGCGATCAGCGGGCGCGCGATGGACGTGCCGAGCAGGTATTCGCCTTCATACACGGTGTTGGCGCGGAACATCGGGAACACGAAATCGCGCACGAACTCTTCGCGCAGGTCGTCGATGAAGATGTTCTCGGGCTTGATGCCGAACTTCAGCGCCTTCTGGCGTGCGGGCTCCAGCTCTTCGCCTTGGCCCAAGTCGGCGGTGAAGGTCACCACTTCGCATTGGTAGGTGTCTTGCAGCCACTTGAGGATGACCGAGGTGTCGAGTCCGCCGGAGTAGGCGAGGACGGCTTTTTTGATGTCGCTCATTGTTTCTTGTTCCGATTTAGTTATTGATCTTGCCCAGCAGTAGGTATTCCATCAGTGCCTTCTGCACGTGTAGTCTATTCTCCGCTTCGTCCCACACCACGGACTGTGTGCCATCGATGACTTCCGCCGAGACTTCCTCGCCGCGATGGGCGGGTAGGCAGTGCATGAACAGCGCCCCCTTGGCGGCGACGCGCATCATGTCGCCGTCCACCTGCCAGTCGGCGAAGTCCTTCATGCGTTCTTCGTTCTCGGCTTCCCAGCCCATCGAAGTCCACACGTCGGTCGTCACCAAGTCTGCGCCGCGCGCGGCTTCCATCGGGTCTTTGAATTCTTCGTAGTGGTCTTCGCCGAACAGTCCTGCGCGTTCCGGTTCCACTTCGTAGCCGGGCGGGGTGGAGACATGCACGTTGAAATCCAGTATCTCGGCGGCCTGCAACCAAGTGTTGCACATATTGTTGGAGTCGCCGATCCACGCCACGGTCTTGCCCTTGATCGAGCCGCGATGCTCGACGTAGGTATAGATGTCCGCCAGCACCTGGCAAGGATGGTATTCGTTGGTGAGGCCGTTGATGACCGGCACGCGCGAGTTGCGTGCGAAGCGTTCGATGATGTCCTGCTCGAAGGTGCGGATCATCACGATGTCGCTCATGCGCGAGATGACTTGCCCGGCATCCTCCACCGGTTCGCCGCGACCGAGCTGCGAGTCGCGGGTATTGAGGTAGATGGCCGAGCCGCCAAGCTGGTGCATGCCCGCCTCGAACGACAGGCGGGTGCGCGTGCTGGCCTTTTCAAAGATCATCACCAGCGTACGGTCTTCCAGTGGCCAGTATTTTTGGTAACGCTTGAAGCGTTCTTTGATGATGCGTGTGCGCTCGAACAGATATTCCAGTTCGTCGCGGGATAGGTCTTTGAATTGCAGAAAATGCTTAATGGATTTGCTGCTCATAGCTCACTCCTGCGCCAGAAATTCCGTGACCAGCGGGCACAGGATATCCAGCAACTGTTGCGCTTCGGCTTCCGTGAAAATGAGCGAGGGCAGCAAGCGAATCACGCTGTCGGCGGTGACGTTGACGATCAGGCCTTTTTCCAGCGCTTGGGCGACCAACACGCCGCAAGGTTTGTCCAATTCGATGCCGAGCATCAAGCCTTGGCCGCGCACGGCGACTACGCCTTTCAAACCACCCAACTTGGTTTGGAATTGTTGCTTGAGCCAAGTTCCCAGCTTATCGGCATGAGCGAGCAGCTTATCTTCTTCCAAGATGTTCAGTGTCGTGAGCGCAGCCGTCGAGGCCAGCGGGTTGCCGCCGAAGGTCGAGCCGTGGTTGCCTGGTTTGAATGTACCGGTGGCTTTGCCCGCTGCCAGACAAGCGCCGACAGGTACACCAGAACCGAGACCTTTGGCCAGTGTCATCACATCCGGCATGATGCCGGTGTGTTGGAACGCGAACCACTTGCCGGTACGGCCTAGGCCGCATTGCACCTCATCCAGCATCAGCAACCATTCGTGTTCGTCACATATCTTGCGCAAGCCTTGCAGGTAGCTGATGTCGGGTGTGCGGATGCCACCTTCGCCCTGAATCGGTTCGACCAGTACGGCGACGATATTGGGGGTGTGCTCTGCCACTTGGCGGATCGCATCTAGGTCGTCGTAAGGCACGCGTACGAAACCTTTGACCAGCGGTTCGAAGCCTGCCTGAACCTTGCGGTTGCCGGTAGCGGAGAGGGTGGCCAATGTCCGGCCGTGGAAAGCCTTTTCCATCACGATGATGGTCGGCGTGTCGATACCGCGTTGGTTGCCGTACAGCCGTGCCAATTTGATCGCCGCCTCGTTCGCCTCGCAACCGGAATTGCACAGGAACACTTCGTCCATCTTGGAGAGTGTGCACAGTTTGTTGGCGATCAACTCCTGTTCGCGTACCTGGTAGAGGTTAGAGGTATGGATCAGCTTGCCGATCTGCGCAGTGAGCGCAGCAGTGAAGCGCGGATGGGCATGCCCCAGCGTATTGACGGCGATGCCGGACAGGGCGTCCAAGTAGCGCTTGCCGTTGATGTCCCAGAGCCAAGCCCCTTCGCCGTGGGTGAAGGTGACGTTTTGCCGAGCATAAGTGTTCATCAAGTGTGACATAGCAAGCTTTCCGGTCTTGTTGTATCTCTGATGTGGAACTATAAACAAAAAAGGCCGACTACATCGTCGGCCTTTTGTCGCAGACTCAGCGTCTGCAATAAATCAGGCCATCGCCTTGATCGCGGCGGACAAGCGGCTCTTATGTCGAGCAGCCTTGTTCTTATGGACGATCTTCTTGTCAGCGATGGAGTCGACCACGCTGGTGGACGCGCTGAACACGGCTTGAGCTGCAGCCTTGTCACCGGCCTCGATCGCCTTGGTCACCTTCTTGATCGCGGTACGCAGCTCGGAACGCAGGCTGGCATTGTGCTGGCCTTGCTTGACTGCTTGTCTTGCACGTTTTCTTGCTTGTGCGCTATTTGCCATGACTACTGCTCCTTGAGAATTCGGCTTTTCAGAAAGGGGCGCATTCTAGAGGCTCAGCCCGCCTTTGGCAAATGCTTTTTTTTGGGAAGCTGATGCCGAGGTCTAGCAGCAATGGAGCTGTCTGTGTCGGCAATGCTATGATGAAGCCGCACTGTGTCATCCAGGGAATCTTGAACAAAAACAGGCTGGGAGACAGGGAATGCTGCCAGGAGTCGCCGAATTCGTCGTTCAGGGGATCACCGTTGACGGTGAGGTGTTTCAGCCTCCGGAATGGGCGGAGCAGTTGTGCAACATGCTCGGTACCACGGGGGCGGATGGGCGCTTGCTGTATTCTTCCTATGTGCGGCCGGTCATGGCCGAGGGTGTTGCAGGCGTCGTGGTGCGCGTCTCTTTGCAGGATGTCGATGACAAGGCGTTCCAACTTATCAAACAGTTCGTTGCCGAAAATCGACTGCGGGTTCGTGCCGGTCGTGGTAGTCGCGATGCCGAGGCGACGGGGCCGCATCCTGTGATCGGGAAGGAACGCCGAAATTCAAGGAATAACGGCTGGTAGTGCGTAGCAGCTCATCATCTTGGATGATTTTGCAGTGCTACAATGCTCGCTGTTTATATCCGGGTGCCAACAAATTGCTAGATAAAAAAGATCGCTCTCCCGACCTCGCCGAATTCGTTATCCAAGGTATCTCCAAAGATGGAACTGTGTTCCGCCCTTCCAATTGGGGCGAGCGTCTCTGTGACATGTTATCGACGACGGATAAAGACGGGCGTATCGTCTATTCCTCCTATCTACGCCCCACGGTAATTCAGGGAATACCTTCTGTTGTGGTTCGATTCTCTCTGGAAAAAGCCGATCCGCACGGTTTCGAGTTGGTGCGCCAATTCGTGACGGCCAATCATCTGACGGTGCGCGCCGGTCGTAACCGGATGGATGCGGGGGCTACCGGCCTGTTCCCGACCATCAACATGGAACGCCGTTCTCAGAAAAAAGATGGTTGGTGATGCCTTCCCCATTTTACGGATGCCATGAATCTGCTTAGAGCGCTGGCCGCAGTCAGCAGTTTGACCTTGGTTTCGCGCATCTTGGCTTTTGTGCGCGACGTGCTGATCGCGAGTCTGTTCGGCGCGGGCATGGTGAACGATGCTTATGTGCTCGCCACGCGATTGCCCAATCTGTTGCGCCGCCTGTTCGCCGAGGGCGCTTTCTCGCAGGCGTTTGTACCCATCTTCGGTGAATACAAGAATCGCAAGGGTCACGATGAGACCAAGCTGTTGGTGGATCATGTGGTGACGCTGCTGGCGATCATCCTGTTCATTGTCACACTCATCGGCATCATCGCGGCTCCCCTCATCATCTATCTCACCGCGCCGGGCTTCATCAAGGAGCCGGAGAAGTTCGATTTGACGGTGCAGATGCTGCGCATCACTTCGCCTTACATCTTCTTCATCTCGCTAGTGGCGGTGGCGGCCGGCATACTCAATTCCTACAATAAGTTCTGGGTGTCTGCATTCGCGCCGGTGCTGCTCAATGTGTGCCTGATCGGCGGTGCACTCTGGCTCACGCCTTATTTTGAGCAGCCGGTCATGGGGCTGGCTTGGGCTTGGTTCATCGCCGGTTTCGTGCAACTCGCGTTCCAGATTCCGTTCCTGAAAAAGATCGGCATGTTGCCGACATGGAAGCTCGATCTGAAAGATGCCGGTGTGTGGCGCATCATCAAGCAGATGGGGCCGGCGGTGTTCGGCGTATCTATCGCGCAGATCAGCCTCATCATCAATACCATCATCGCCTCGCTTCTCGTCACGGGCAGCGTGTCGTGGCTGTATTACGCCGACCGCCTGATGGAGTTTCCTTCCGGTTTGCTGGGTGTCGCGCTGGGTACGATCTTGCTGCCGTCGCTTTCCAAACTGCATGCGAACAACGATACCGTCGAGTATTCCAAAATGCTGGACTGGGGGCTGCGCCTGACCTTCATGCTGGCCTTGCCCGCCGCGCTGGCATTGGGATTGATCGCTGTGCCGCTGATGGCCACCATGTTCCAGCACGGCGCATTCACGGCGCATGACGTGCTGATGTCGCGCAATGCGTTGGTGGGATATAGCGTGGGCTTGATCGGCCTGATACTGGTGAAGATCCTCGCGCCGGGTTTCTACGCGCGGCAGGACATTCGCACGCCGGTGAAGATCGGCATCGTTACTTTGCTGGCCACGCAACTGATGAATCTGTTGTTCGTGTTCGGTTTGCAATTACACCACGCAGGATTGGCGCTTTCTATCGGATTGGGTGCGTGTTTGAATTCTGCCATCCTGTTCTATTTCTTGCGCAAGCACGGCATATACAAGGCCGAACCGGGCTGGTTGAAGTTCGCGCTTAAACTGGCCGCCGCCTTGGCGGCGCTGGGACTGACGCTGTGGTTCGGCATGGGTAGCGAGCAGTCTTGGCTGACGACTCATGGTTGGGGGCGCATCATCCATCTCTCATGGCTGGTGGTGTCGGGGGTGGGGGTGTATTTTGCAGTGTTGTTCGTCCTCGGCTTTCGGCTCAAAGATTTTTCCAAGCGCGGAGCGAGCTGAAATGATCAAGAAGATCGCGATAGACCAACTTAAAATCGGCATGTACATCCATGATTTGAATTGTGGTTGGATGAAGCATCCCTTCGTGCGCAATCGCTTTATGGTGGGTGATGCATCGATCCTAAGCAAGATTACGGCAACCGGTGTCACTGAGGTTTATATCGACACCCAGCTTGGTGCGGACATTGGCACGGCGGAAGTAGATACGGCCGCGGTTGATGAGTGCGAAGAGCCGTTGCCTGAGCCATCCCCTTTTGTGGCGGACATCATTTCCAAACTTTCACCTGCCGAGGAATTTGAGCACGCAAGGAACTTGTATTCCAATGCCAATAAATTGATGCAGGACATCATGAAAGACGTGCGGCTCGGAAAACAGGTGGCGCTGGAACAATGTGAACCGGTGGTCGATCAAATATTCGATTCAATGTTTCGCTTCCCTTCCGCCTTGTTGCCGCTGGCGCAAATCAAGACGCACGATGAATATACATTCCAACACTCCGTTTCTGTGTCGGCGTTGGCAGTCGTGTTTGGCCGAGTATTGGAGCTGCCCAGCGATGAAATCAAAGAAATCGCTTTAGGCGGGTTCCTGCATGACATCGGCAAAGCCAGAATTCCGGGACACATTTTGAACAAACCGGGGAAGCTGGACGAGCAAGAGTTCACCATCATGAAGACTCATGTGGTGAGTACGGCTGAATTGTTGAAGGATGTTACTGGGGTCGGCGAGATCGCTTTCAATGCGGCAGCGCAGCATCATGAACGTTATGATGGATCAGGCTATCCGCATGGCTTGAAAGGGGATGCGATCAGCCTGCATGGGCAGATGATCGCCATTGTCGATGTCTATGATGCGATCACTTCGATCCGTGTCTATCACAAACCCATCCCACCTACCGAAGCGCTGAGGAGGTTGCTCGAATCGAGCAATGCGCACTTTAGTCCACGATTGGTGCAGGCATTTATCAAAGGGGTCGGAATCTATCCGGCTGGCTCGCTGGTACGTATGGAAAGTGAAAAGCTGGGTATCGTGCGCGAAGTGGTGCCGGAGCGTTTGTTGCAGCCCATCGTGCAACTCATCTATGACTGCAAAAAGATGAGCCACATTCATCCTGAAGTGGTGGATCTTTCCGTCTCAAACGACCAGATCAAATCGCATGAATCTTTTGAGAAGTGGGGCATAGTCCAGTCGGAGTGGTTTGCTCGGCAGGCGTGACTCCCAATATCTGGCGCATTCACTCAGGGATTGAGGTGCATGGCTTTCTCGACCACCTTTCGCGTCAGGTGCGGAGCGAACAGCTCGATGAAGTCGTAGGTATATCCGCGAAGATATTCGTTCTTGCGGATGGCGAGGTAAGTCGTGGTGGGCTTGAACAGATGGGCGACTTCGATCTTGCGTAGATGGCGATCGCGCTCTGGGACGAAAGCCAATTCGGCGAGAATACCGACACCCAGTCCCAACTCCACATAAGTCTTGATCACATCGGCGTCGATGGCGGTGAGCGCGATATTCGGCTCAATATTCGAGGACGTGAACGCCTCGTCGATCTTGCTGCGTCCGCTGAAGGCAAAGTCGTAGGTGATGATGGGATATTCTGCCAGTTTAGCCAGCGTCAGCTTTTTGACTTCTAGCAGCGGATGTTTGGGCGGCACGACCACGCAGTGATGCCATTCGTAACAGGGTAGGGAAACGAGTCCATCGAATAGCATGATGCTTTCCGAGGCAATGGCTACATCGGCTTCGCGGTTGAGCACCTGCTCGCCGATCTGTGTCGGATTGCCTTGATGCAGCCCAAGTTTTACCTTGGGGTAACGTTTGATGAACTCCTTCACTACAGGGGGTAGTACATAACGTGCTTGTGTATGGGTGGTGGCGAGGAGTAGTTGCCCGCTGTCTTGAGCTTGATACTCTTGGCCGACTTGTTTCAGATTGTCCGATTCGTGCAGGATGCGCTGGGCGATGTCGAGGATGGTCTTGCCCGGTTCCGTTAGCGCGACGATGCGCTTGCCGTTGCGTACGAAGATCTCGATGCCAAGCTCTTCCTCCAGCAGTTTGATCTGCTTGCTGATGCCGGGTTGAGAGGTGTACAGCGCGGCGGCGGCATCGGAGATGTTCAGGCCGCGCCGCACGATCTCGTTCAGGTAGCGTAATTGCTGCAAATTCATAGTGGCCCCTTATATGCTGGATAGTTATAAAACTCTAACAAAAAAGTATTTAGAAGTATATCCGGCCTCGACTAGAATGCGCGCCTGATTTCATTGGGTGGTACACATGGCTTGGGATTGGCTGTACACAATATCCGGTTTTGCGGTGGGGCTGATCGTCGGGGTGACCGGTGTGGGTGGCGGGTCGTTGATGACGCCGCTACTGGTGCTGTTGTTTGGCGTGGCACCTGCGACCGCCGTGGGAACCGACCTGCTATATGCGGCGCTGACCAAAATGGGCGGCAGTTGGGTGCATCACAAGCGCGGTACGGTGGATTGGCAGATCGTGAAGCTGTTGGCGCTGGGCAGCTTGCCCATGGCATTAGTTAGCCTGTGGGTGCTACATAGTCTGCAGATAGACGAGAAACAGATGAAGACCTTGATCACGGGCGTGCTGAGTGTGGCATTGGTGCTGACTTCGCTCTCGTTGTATTTTAAGAATCACGTGCAAAAATGGGGGCGTCGCAAAGACGGAGCGATCTTCGAACTGCATGCGCATCATCTGCGTGGGGCGACGATACTGACAGGCGCAATCTTAGGTGTGTTGGTCACGATCTCATCGGTGGGAGCGGGGGCGCTGGGCATGGTGGTGCTGCTGTTCCTTTACCCCCGTCATAGCACGGTGAAGCTGGTAGGGAGTGATATCGCCCATGCGGTGCCCTTGACGCTGATCGCAGGGATGGGGCACGCGGCATTGGGTACGGTGAATTTCTCTTTGCTGGGAAGTCTGTTGCTTGGTTCACTGCCGGGCATCTGGGTGGGGAGCCATGTGAGTGCCAAGATTCCCGAGCGTGTGCTGCGCCCCATTCTGGCGACCATGCTGTTGATCATCGGTCTCAAGATGATGTTTTATAAATGAGGTGAATGATGAGTGCGAACAACCCCAACAAACCTAAACAAGTGAGCTGGTTCAACGGCTGCGGCGGACGCATCGGCGTGGTGGTCGGGCAGAGCGGTGAACATGCCTACATCGGCGCAGCATTGCGCCATGATGAAGATGCGGACGTGGAGCACATCCTCGCTTACGGCGCGAAGTTCCCACTCGCCGCTGCATTGTTGTTACCTGTGTCGAAGAGCTACTCGACCGAGGGAAAGTAAATGTATCGCTACGACCGATTCGATCATCAGATCACAGCGGAACGCGTCACGCAGTTCCGTGATCAGGTGCGCCGCAGGCTATCCGGTGAACTGAAAGAAGACGAGTTCCGTATCCTGCGTTTGCAGAACGGCTTGTACATGCAGATACACGCCTACATGATGCGTATCGCCGTGCCTTACGGCATGGTGAGTTCGGATCAGATGCGCATGTTTGCGCACATCGCGCGTAAATACGACCGTGGCTATGGTCATTTCACCACGCGCCAGAACATCCAGTTCAACTGGCTCAAGTTGCAAGAAGCGCCGGACATCCTCGCTGATCTGGCCTCGGTGGAGATGCATGCCAATCAGACATCGGGCAATTGCATCCGCAATATCACCAGCGATGAATTCGCCGGTGTGGCGCAGGATGAGATCATCGATCCGCGTCCTTACGCCGAGATATTGCGCCAGTGGAGTACCTTCCATCCCGAGTTTGGTTTTCTGCCGCGCAAGTTTAAATTCTCCATCACTGGCGCAAGCACGGATCGTGCGGCCATCGCCGTCAACGATGTCGGACTGCAAGCAGTGAAGAACGCGCAAGGCGAAGTCGGTTTCCGTGTGCTGGTGGGCGGGGGCTTGGGACGTACGCCATTCATCGGCATCGAGATCGCCGCTTTCGTTCCGTGGCAGCATATCCTCACCTATTCCGAATCCATCGTGCGTGTATATAACGAGTACGGTCGTCGCGATAACCTATACAAAGCACGCATCAAGATTCTGGTGAACGCCATCGGTATCGATGAGTTTCGCCGCCAAGTGGAAGAAGATTGGAAGTTCACCAAGGATGGCCCGTGCACCGTCACGCAGGCGGAGTTGGATCGAGTCGCCGCGTGCTTCACTACCCCTGCCTACGAGAAACTCTCTGATGTGGTGCTCGCCTCCGACAACAAAGGATTCGCCAACTGGGTGAAGCGTAACGTCAAGCCGCACAAGGTGACGGGTTACGCCGCAGTGGTCTTGTCGCTCAAGAATCCTGGCATCGCACCGGGCGATGCGACAGCGGAGCAGATGGATGCGGTCGCCGCATTGGCAGACAAGTACAGCTTCGGTGAACTGCGTATCACTCACATGCAGAATCTGGTGCTGTCCGATGTCAAACAAACTGACCTGTTCGCGCTGTGGGAAGCCGCAAAAGCGCAAGGTCTGGCGACACCTAACATCGGTCTGCTGACCGACATCATCTGCTGCCCCGGCGGTGATTTCTGCACCTTGGCCAATGCGCGTTCCATCACCTTGGCGAAGGCCGTGGATGAACGTTTCGACGATATCGATTATCTGCAAGACATCGGCGAGATCGACCTCAACATCTCGGGTTGCGTGAATGCTTGTGGTCACCACCATGTCGGTCACATCGGCATCTTGGGCGTGGATAAATCCGGCGAAGAGTGGTACCAAGTCACCATCGGCGGCAACAAGGGCTCACCAGCCAACATCGGCAAGGTCATCGGACGCTCGTTCTCGTTTGCGCAGATACCGGAAGTCATCTCACGTTTATTGCAGGTGTATGTGGATAAGCGTGATGAAGGTGAGCGTTTCATCGACACTTTGCGCCGTATCGGCCTTGATCCCTTCAAAGAGTTCGTCTATGCCACGCCGGTAGCGGAAGAGGCGAAGCTACTGATGCCTGATTACGATCTGATCGGGCAGGGCACGCCTTATGACACCCCTTTCTATTCGCCGAGGTTCTGATGGCTAATCTGCAACAGATCATCAAAAACAATGCCGTCATCCATGACGATTGGCAAGTGTTGCGCTTGAACGAAGGCGACACACCGGAAGCGGTCAGTGTGCCATCTGGCAAGACACTCGTGCCACTCAAAGTGTGGTTGGTGCAGCGTGCCGCCTTGCTGCATCGCGCCGACATCGGTGTATGGTTCGCCAGCAATGAGCGAGTCGAAGACCTGCAAGACGATGTGGCGAAGCTTCCCGTGATCGCGGTGGATTTCCCTAAGTTCGGCGACGGACGCGGTTACACCATCGCTTATCGTTTACGTAACCGTCTGAGCTATCGTGGCGAGTTGCGCGCCATTGGTGATGTGTTGCGTGACCAGTTGTTTTACATGCGACGAGCAGGTTTCGATGCTTTTGCCATTCGTGCAGACAAAGATATCCACGAAGCATTGAAGAGTCTGCAAGATTTTTCCATCACCTATCAAGCATCGACCGACGACACACAACCCTTGTTCCGTCGAGTCCTGCGAGGAGCTTAATGAATGAGTGACCTGCAGAAAAAGATCGCCCAGACCATCGATGTGTTGCAGCAAGCCGCGCGCGAGTTCGCGCCGGTGACCTTTGCCAACAGTCTGGGGGCGGAAGATATGGTGTTGACCGAGCTCATCGCCAAACATCAGCCCGATATCCAGATGTTCAGTCTCGACACGGGGCGTCTCCCGCAAGAGACCTACGAACTGATGCAGAAGGTGCGTGAGCGTTATCGCGTGCCGTTGCAGGTGTACTACCCGGATGCTTCGCAAATAGAGAAGTACGTCGCTCAGCATGGCGTGAACGGTTTTTACGACAGCGTGGATAACCGCAAGGCATGCTGTCATGTGCGCAAAGTGGAGCCGTTGAAGCGCGCGCTGGCGGGCAAGAAAGCTTGGATCACCGGTATGCGCCGCGAACAAGCGGTCACGCGCGGCAGCTTGGAAGTGTCTGCCTTCGATGCCGACCACGGCCTGCAAAAGCTCAACCCACTACTGGATTGGACCAATGCCGAGGTGTGGGAATACATCAAAGCCAATGACGTTCCGTATAATGCGCTGCACGATCAGTTCTACCCCAGCATCGGCTGTGCACCTTGCACGCGCGCCATCACGCCGGGCGAGGATATTCGGGCGGGACGGTGGTGGTGGGAAAACCCCGAAAACAAGGAGTGTGGCTTGCACATAAGCCACACTCCCCTGAAGCGTGCGTAGCGCGCTTGTTTTCGGGGTTTCGGTGAAGGGTAATGTCGGAAGCGAAGCGGACGACGTTAGCCGGAGCCAAAACCGGCAGATGGTAAAGAATGCGGACTGCATGTCGGCAAGACCTCTGCACTAAAATTTACCGCAGCAAAATAAGTTTAAAAATTAGAGAGAGAAATATGAGCAGTCACACCTTCACCCACTTGGATGCGTTAGAGAGCGAATCCATCCACATCATGCGCGAGGTCGCGGCGGAGTGTAAAAATCCGGCGCTGCTGTTTTCCGGCGGCAAGGATTCCATCGTGATGTTGCGTCTAGCCGAAAAGGCGTTCCGCCCGGCGAAGTTTCCGTTTCCGCTGGTGCACATCGACACCGAGCACAACTTCCCCGAAGTGATCGCATGCCGCGACAAGTTGGCTGCCGACTTGGGCGAGCGCCTCATCGTGCGTTCGCTGGAAGACTCCATCAAGCGCGGTACCATCGTCATCAAGGACGAGAGCAAACCGCGTAACCCGTTCCAGTCGGTGACGCTGCTGGAGACCATCGCCGAGTTCGGCTTCGACGCCTGCATGGGCGGCGCACGCCGCGACGAAGAGAAGGCGCGTGCCAAAGAGCGTATCTTCTCGTTCCGCGACGAGTTCGGACAATGGGACCCGAAGAACCAGCGCCCCGAGTTGTGGGACACCTACAACACCCGAGTGCATGCGGGCGAGAACATTCGTGTGTTCCCGATCAGCAACTGGACCGAGATGGACATCTGGGAATACATCGGGCGCGAGAAGCTGTACATCCCGAACATCTACTTCGCGCATGAGCGCGAAGTGATCCGGCGCGGCGGCAATGTGATTCCGGTATCGCATCTGGTGCAACCCAAGCCCGGCGAAAAAGTGGAAGTGGCTACCGTGCGTTTCCGCACTGTGGGCGACATGACCTGCACCGCACCGGTGGAATCGACCGCGCGCACCGTGGATGAGATCATCGAAGAGACGGCAACGACGCGCATCACCGAACGCGGTGCGACGCGCATGGACGACCAGACTTCGGAAGCGTCGATGGAGTTGCGCAAGAAGGAAGGGTACTTCTAATCTATCTGAGAGCCGTTCGCCCTGAGCTTGTCGAAGGGTGAATGTTCATGCTTCGACAAGCTCAGCACGAACGGTGCAGCGTAAATTGAATATACGAAAGAAACTATTATGAGCAACACCACACAACTATTACGTTTCATCACCGCCGGTTCGGTGGACGACGGCAAGAGCACGCTGATCGGTCGCCTGCTGCACGACTCGAAGTCCATTTTCGAGGATCAGTTCTCAGCCATCTCCAAGACCAGCGAAAAGCGCGGCATGGCCGCCGTTGATCTGTCCTTGCTCACTGACGGTCTGCAAGCCGAGCGCGAGCAGGGCATCACCATCGACGTGGCCTACCGCTACTTCGCCACACCCAAGCGCAAGTTCATCATCGGCGATACGCCGGGGCACGAGCAGTACACGCGCAACATGGTGACAGCGGCTTCCACCGCCAATCTGGTCGTCATCCTGATCGACGCGCGCAAAGGCGTGTTGGTGCAAACACGTCGCCATACCTACCTTGCCAGCCTGGTTGGCGTGCCGCACATCGTGCTGGCGGTGAACAAGATGGATATGGTGGATTACGCGCAAGCACGCTTCGACGAGATCGTGACCGAGTACAAAAAATTCGCCGCGCAGCTGAATCTGCACGACGTGAGCTGCATTCCCATGTCCGCCCTGAACGGCGACATGGTGGTGGATCGCGGCGATAAGCTCGATTGGTACAAAGGCCCGGCGTTGCTGGAGTTGCTGGAGAACGTCGAGATCGACCACGATGTGAATACCAGCGATTTCCGTTTTCCGGTGCAATGGGTGTGCCGTCCGCAAACCGAGGAATATCACGATTTCCGTGGCTTCATGGGACGTATCGAGGCGGGTGAAGTGTCGGTGGGCGACGAGGTCACCATCCTGCCGTCCGGTCGCACGACCAAGGTCAAAGAGATCGTCACTTACGACGGCAAACTGCAAACTGCCTTTGCACCGCAGTCCGTGACCATCACGCTGGCGGACGAGATCGACATCTCGCGCGGCGATATGTTCGTCAAGTCCAGCGCGCATCCGCCTAAAGTGGAAAAGGAATTCGAGGCCATGCTGTGCTGGCTGTCGGAGTCGCCGCTGGACAAGAACCGCAAATACCTGGTCAAGCACACCACGCGCACGGCGAAGTGCCTGTTCTCGCGCCTCGACTATCGCGTGGATGTAAACACGCTGGAACAACATGCAGTCGAAAAATTGAACATGAACGACATCGGGCGCGTGTCACTCAAGATACAACAGGCGCTGGTGTTCGATAGCTACACCACGGATCGGGCGACGGGCAGCTTCATCGTCATCGACGAGGCGACCAACAATACCGTGGCGGCTGGCATGATCGCGTGATAGATGAGAACCCCTCTCCCGCCGGGGGAGGGGCTGGGGTGGGGGAGTTGCTGTGCGTATCCTCCACCCAACACGTCTGTGGTATCTTTCTACCATCCGAGTTTGATGCCACATTAATGTCATGAGCCTGCTTTCTTTGATCGCCGCGTTGTTGTTGGAACAACTGCACCCCTTGTCCTCCCGCAAATACCTCTACACATGGCTTTCCGGCTATGTGGAATTCTTTCAGCGCAACTTCAATGCGGGCGAACATAAGCATGGCCGCATCGCGTGGCTGCTGGCGATGGCGGCTCCGCTGGTGCTGGTCACCTCCGTACATTGCCTGTTGTTGAACTCTCACTCCATCTTTGCTTGGGCATTCAGCGTATTGGTGCTTTATCTCACCATGGGGTTCCGCCAGTTCAGTCACTACTACACCGATATCCACAAGGCGTTGCGAGATAACCGCTTGGATGAAGCACGCGACCTGTTGAGTGCGTGGTGTGGCAGGTCTTGTCGTGACCTGAGTCACGAAGAAGTGGCACGCGTCACCATCGAGCAAGCATTGCTCGCCTCACACCGCAATGTATTCGGTGTCGTATTCTGGTTCGTCATCTTCATGATGCTAGGCTTGGGGCCGATCGGAGCCATTCTGTATCGACTGGCGTTGTTCTTGAACAGTCGATGGGGTAAGCAGGATGAGTCTGAATTCGGTAATTTCGGCGCATTCGCGCGTCAGGCCTATCACCTTATGGAATGGTTGCCACTACGCTTAACTGCCAGCACTTTCGCCATCGTCGGCAACTTCGAAGACACCGCCTATTGCTGGCGCAATCAAGCGCAAAGCTGGCCTGACCCAGAGGCGGGCATCCTCTTGGCGAGTGGCGCCGGGGCGCTCGGTGTGAAACTGGGGCAGACTATCGTGCAGGACGATCAGCCCGTGTTTCGCCCCGAGATCGGCTTAGATGACGCGGCGGATGCCGACTACATGCAAAGCACCATCGGCCTCGTGTGGCGCGCACTGGTGTTCTGGCTCATCTTGTTGTTGCTACTGACAGTGGCGCATTTGTTGGGCTGATGGGGACGGCGTCTGGGCTGTGATAGCACTGATTATCTTCTCCTCGGCCAAAGCGGCCTGCTGCAATCATTCCTGTGTCGGGCAGCAATGAGGCTGAAAGCAGACTAATAGCCTTCTGGGTTTGAATGAATATTGACCTCGCTAAAATAGCAGGATAGGTTGCGTCTATTAACAACCGAAATGTCATCCTACGCAAGAGTATTGGCTGCTTATACCGCATCTCGGTACGTAAAGTGTCAATCTGCGTTTGAGTATACGCATGACACTCGTCCACATGGAAATGGTCTTGCTGGAACACGCGATGAACACAAAAAGATGCGTGGTCAGCTTTGGGGGGATATGCGTAAACGAGGGTGGTGATCTCTAACTTTAAACGCTATACCTGCCATGCCCTTTGTTCACTATCTTGCTTACGGTTCCAACATTCACCCTCTACGACTTGTTGCGCGGGTTCCATCCGCCCGCGTGGTCGGCGTAGTTGAGATGCCAGGATATTTGCTGGCCTTTCATGTTGAATTGCGTTTAAATCTGACCCACCAATTGCATTGAATTTTGACCCACCCTTGAATTATCTCTGAACGTTTCAGGTTGTGGATAGTTTTCTAGTTTTGCCTCCCTTTCCAGATTGAGTTGAACTGTTTCTGAAGCGGTAACTGTCGTTGCCGGTCTCCACGATGTGGCAGTGATGCGTCAGCCTGTCGAGCAACGCCGTCGTCATCTTGGCATCCCCGAACACGTTCCCCCATTCAGCGAAGCTCAGGTTGGTCGTGATCACCAGACTCGTGCGTTCATAGAGCTTGCCAATGAAGTGGAACAGTAATGCTCCTCCCGCCTGACTGAACGGTAGATAGCCCAACTCATCCAGAATCACTAGATCGGCATACATCATCCGACTGGCAAGCTGTCCTTGCTTCCCAGCCGCCTTCTCCAACTCCAGTGCATTCACCAACTCGATGGTCGAGAAGTAGCGCACACGACGATGCTGGTGTTGTACCGCCTGCACACCGAGTGCGGTCGCCAGATGCGTCTTCCCAGTGCCAGGACCGCCGACCAATACGACGTTGTGCACCTGATCCAAGAACTCGCAACGGTGCAGTTGCCGGATCAGTGCTTCGTTCACCACGCTCTGGCTGAAGTCGAAGCTCGCCAAGTCTCGGTACACAGGGAACTTGGATGCCTTCATCTGGTAGGCGATAGAGCGTACCTCACGTTCCGCCATCTCCGCCTTGAGCAAGGTGCCCAACACTTCCTGTGCACTCTGATAGGCAGGTGAGCCTTGGCTGGCCAGTTCATCGACCGCCTGCGCCATGCCGTACAGCTTGATACTCTTGAGCGTTGTGATCATGGCTTCATGCTGCATGACGCACCTCCCGCAGTTGGTCATAGCGGCTGACGTTGGACTGCGGCTCGACCACAAGTGCTAGATGAGTCGGTGTATCGACTGGCGCCGGAGGTGCAGGCTCAACCAATCGCTTCAGAAGGTTGAGCACATGCTGTTTGGATGGCACACCGTTCTCTAGCGCCAACTCGACTGCGGTCAGGACCGCAGACTCTTCGTGTTGCATCACCAGTGAGAGTATCTCCACCATCTCACGATCACCACCCAGTCGTTTGAGCAAGATGGCCTGCAAGCGCTTGAAGCCTTCCGGCAGTTCGACGAATGGTGCGCCGTTGCGCAACGCACCTGGCTTGCGCTGTAGCACGCTCAGGTAGTGATGCCAGTCATAGATCGTGCGTCCGATCTTGGGCCGCGCAAGAACACACGGACATGCTCGGCGATGATCTGTCCTTCAGCCACGAACAGCAGTCGATCGGCATACACCCGCAAGCTGATCGGGCGGTTGGCATAGGAGGCAGGGACGCTGTAGCGATTGCGCTCGAAGGTCACCAGACAGGTCGGTGAGACCCGTTTGATGTGTTCGACGAAGCCGTCGAATGGACAGGACAGCGACATCAGGTGTTCGCGCTCGGTAGCATAGACTTCAGCGATGCTGAGTTCTGGCTGCTCTGGATGATGGATCTCTTGCCAGAGTGACAGGCAGCGTTGGTGCAACCATTCGTTCAGTTCTACCAAGCTCTTGAACTCTGGAAGGCGGTGCCAGATGCGATGCCGCGCATCCTGTACGTTCTTCTCGATCTGTCCTTTCTCCCAACCAGAAGCCGGATTGCAGAACTCGGCATCGAATAGGTAGTGGCTCACCATCGCTTTGAAACGGATGTTCACATCACGCAGCTTGCCTGACCGCACACGGTCTACAGCAGTGCGCATGTTGTCGTAGATGCCACGAGCAGGCACGCCGCCGAAGGTGGCTAGTGCATGGTTGTGTGCGTCGAACAACATCTCGTGTGTCTGCAACGGATAGGCACGTAGATAGAAGGCACGGCTGTGACTGAGTTTGAAGTGGGCGATCTGGAGCTTGGTGCGCTCGCCCGCGATGACTGCCCAGTCTTCACTCCAGTCGAACTGGAAGGCTTCGCCAGGTGCGAAGGTGAGCGGGATGAAGGTGCCGCGTCCTGCCGTCCGCGCCAGTTCCTGTTGTGCCTGTCGCCATCGTTTGGCGAATGCAACCACACGGTCATAGGAGCCGTTGAAGCCTAACTGCACCAAGTCACTGTGCAGTTGCTTGAGGCTGCGCTTCTGTTTGCGTCCTTTGCCAGACTCTGTTTTCAGCCATGCCGTCAGCTTGACTGCATAGTCGTCTAACTTGCTGGGAGTCTTACGGTTGGGGTACTTGGGCTCAACGACCTTGTTGGTCAAATACTTCCTGATGGTGTTGCGGGAGAGTCCGGTCACTTCGAACGATCTCTCTGATCGGCATGTTATCGCGCAAATGCCAGCGCCTGATGCTGCTTAATATCGCCACGTTGATCACTCCTGTTTGCTCCCGCTCAAATATTGAGCAGGACAGTATCTATACGTGGGTCAAATTTGGATGCAATTTACTGCGCTAGGTGGGTCAGATTTGGGTGCAATTCAACAGCTACTGTACCTAACCAAAAAAACGCAGCCGTCGCAACAATTCTGATTAAGTTGTAGTAGCCAAATGGCATAGGGAACGCTGCCACAACGAGCATAACAGCAACAATGAAAATAATAACGACTGGCATTTGTGTTATCCCCGTAAACGCATACTAAGTGCGAGACTTAACGATTCAGCGGTAATTGTCCTAACTGAAATTTGTACGGTTGATTCAGTAGCCTCCGGCTTAACAGTAAGAAATAACACCGCCTGCCTATTCCCCGTCACTGTTCTGAGCCTTCTATTGACCGCCCCCACAAAGCTTCTCTTTAGATCGGTCATATTGGCATATGGCTTGTGTTCACCAATAAGTTCATCAAGAGCAATCGAACGGCCAGGTGCAAACAGCTTCAGCATTTCTATGCTCTTGTCACGATCTTTGATATCAGCTCGATTGCTTGTTCTTGTGTCACATCAATAACTCGCTTTGCACTTGATGGAGACTCTTGCTCATCCTCGAATTCGGAGTTAGTAAATCGAGAATCTGCTTGATAACTTCCTCCGTCCTCATATGGGATTAATTCATCATCACTGCCCTCAGGTGCTGTCATGAAACCCATCAAGGCTAGTAACTCACGCTTGCAGGGCTCTGAGAGTTGCAAAAAATCGCCACGAGTAATTGTCAACATCATATAAAAATCCTCCCGATTATCAGAGATACTGGTAGAGCTTCCATAAGCATAGTTCCGGTTTTTTTATAGAGAAAAATTAATGCGGTAGATAACTACCTTTGCCGTGCCTGAATGACGACGGCGTCTGCTCAGCAACAGGCACCAAGACAAAAGAGCGCACCCTGAAACCAAAACAACACCCAAGTAGACTCGGCCAAATGACTAGAAACATTCGAGAAACTTTTATCATGCCTTGTCCAACAAGGCATTGAACAGTGCAGTACCTTCAGCACTCCAAGAAGCATCACGATCACTGAGTATTGCCTCCTTCACATCAGCCCAGGTTGTAGTGCCAACCTTGTATTGATTGAAAAACTCGCACAAGTCATCAGCAATAAAACTAGCCCAAGTACAGAATCGCTCAGCAACTTCATTATTTCGTATCCCGCGACTCATGAGGATATCTGTATCAAATATCTCGAATGGGTTGGCCATCATGAGTGTCCGTGAGAAGCCAACAGTTCTGTCCATCTTGGGATACTGCGTCATTGATTGGAACAAACGATAGTCACCTTTTCGATGCGAATACATTACCTGATCAATTAGGATTGTGTATAGGAGCCCACACAGAAAGTCGAGGTGAAATTCTGACGGAAAGTCAGCAAGATGGTCTGGAAGTTTTCGAGAAGGACGAGCAACAAGATCAACTACCGAAAAATGTGTATCGGATTGAGATGCAAAGTGTGATGGTGTGAGACTAAGTCTTACTCGTGAAACTGAACCGCGTTCATTGAGTGATTTCCAGAAGAGCCCCAAGTGCTCACGAAATAAACTGTAGTAGTACGTTGACGGATCCATACAGTGGCTAGGAGCTTAGGATTTGGTAATTCATAATCTCACCCACTGACCGCTTTGTCTACACAACCGCCGTTGGGATATGTATCTACTACTGGCTGCTATGGCCGAGAAACAGTCATCTACAGTTTATATCTCAATCGATAAAAAGGGTTAGTTTGAGACGCTCTAATTCGCGGTGATCTGCTGAAACAATCTCAATCTGCGTTCGTCGATCTTTCCTTCTGCCGTTGCTTTGCGAATCGCGCAGTCCGGATCGTGTGAGTGGCTGCAATTGGCGAAGCGGCACTGTCCGAGGTAGGGCTAGAACTCGGGGAAGCTTCTTTCAATCACGGCAAAATCCAGATGGTTTAATCCGAATAGCTGCCACCGGTAATGTCGATGAGGTGACTGTACTAGTGTTTTGTGCTCTGTGCATCTGCGCATATATCCGCAAATATTTTACGGCGGGAGCGGACTGGCAGTGCGCTAACGTACAGAGGAGAACAGTTCCAAACGTGAAGATGGGGGCACTGACCCAACTGGGCGGCTTGAACGTGATTATGAGGGTGCAATATGAACTGGGATCAAGTGGAAGGTAGCTGGAAGCAGATCAAAGGTGGGGTCATGCAAATATGGGGAATGATCACCCGCGACGAGTTTGGCAGGATGATGGGCAAGAGCGCGCGTACCGATGGCCGCATCCAGAAATCGTGTGGCGTGAACAGAGCGCGTTCGGAGAAGCAACTGGCTGCATGGGTGTTGGAGCATCGGCTTTCGCTGCGTGCGGGCAAGCATTGAGCCGTGTCATGTCTCTATGTAAGTAAGCCGATGGGCGTCACTTCATGTCGAAAGGGATCACATGCTCTATCCTCTAGCCGTCATCATGATCGCCTTATGGTTGCTTGGTCTGATCACCGCCTACACCATGGGCGGTTTGATCCATATACTGCTGGTGGTCGCCATCGTGGTTGTCTTGGTCAGGATCATCAATAAGTAGGAGTTACACCGTATGCAGAACTTCACCTTCTACAATCCGACTCGCATCCTGTTCGGAAAGGGGCGCATCGCCGATTTGGCCAAGGAGATCCCACCCAAAGCACGGATATTGATCACCTACGGCGGTGGCAGTGTCATCAAGACCGGCACATTGGACGAGGTGAAAGCTGCACTCAAAGATTTCATCCTGTTCGAGTTTGGTGGCATCGAGCCTAATCCGACCTATGAACAATTGATGGACTCTGTCGAATTCGCGCGGCGTGAGAAGATCGATTTTCTGTTGGCGGTGGGGGGAGGTTCCGTCATCGACGGCACTAAGTTTATCGCTGCCGCGATCTTGTTTGAGGGCGTGCCATGGGACATCCTCACCAAGCATGCGCCGATCAAAACGGCTATCCCTTTCGGATGTGTGCTCACTCTTCCAGCGACGGGTTCTGAGATGAATGACGGCGCGGTGATCACAAGAAAAGCGACCCACGACAAACTCGTATTCTCCAGTCCCTTGGTCTTCCCTCGCTTCGCCGTACTCGACCCCAGCAAGACGCTCACGCTGCCGCCACAACAAGTGGCCAATGGGGTGGTCGATGCCTTCGTCCACATCATCGAGCAATACCTCACCTATCCGGTCGATGCGAAAGTACAAGATCGTTTTGCCGAGGGACTGTTGCTGACGTTGATCGAGGAGGGGCCACGAGCATTGGCAGAACCCGCGAATGAAGAAGTACGTGCCAATCTGATGTGGAGTGCGACACTCGCCCTCAATGGCTTGATAGGTGCAGGCGTGCCGCAAGATTGGGCCACACACATGCTGGGACACGAGATCACCGCACTACACGGTTTGGATCATGCGCAGACGTTGGCAATCGTTTTGCCCGCGATGTTGCAAGTCAGGCGAGAAAAGAAGCGCGATAAATTATTGCAGTACGCAGAGCGTGTCTGGGGATTGCGTGAGGGTGACGAACCGTGGCGTGTGGAGCAGGCGATCGAACTGACGCGCATCTTCTTCGAATCGCTGAACGTGAAGACTCGGTTGTCCGATTACGGTATCGGTCAAGAAGCCATCCCGGAAATGGTTTCGCAATTGAAACGACACGGCATGGTCGCGTTGGGAGAGCATCACGATTTTGATATTGAACATTCGAAACGTGTTTACGAGTTGGCCGTTTGAACGCTGATCGCCAGCCGACGAAACCATCGGACGGTCGAGCGGGGTGACTTTCCTCTGACTGTTGCTGAGGACGACGGCTGCGACATGGGGCTTTTCTTCCGCTGGAGCGAAGGATGAAGATGAGATCACATCTCGAAAGGGCACTATGGACGACAAGCCGTGTCATTTGCCGCGCTGTGGCTCCCGATTGGGCGTGGCGTCTGAAAAAGGTGATGAGCAAGTCGTTCTCCTCTTGGATGGAGCATCGTGCCACCAGCAAGGGGGCAGCGCTGGCGTTCTATACCTTGTTCTCCATGACGCCCATCCTGATGTTGTCCATCGCCGTGGCAGGTTACGTCTTTGGGGCGGAGGCTGCCCAAGGCGAGATCGTGGCGCAAGTGCAAGGATTGGTTGGGCCGAATGGCGCGCAAGCCATTCAGGCGCTGTTGGCTGCGGCGCAGGATACAAATTCCGGCCTAGTGGCGACGTTGGTGGCAAGCGTACTGCTGTTATTTGGGGCGACCAGCGTATTCGCGGAATTGAAAGAAAGTCTGGATGACATCTGGGGAGTGGATCGTTCCGATCAATCCGCATTCGTCGAGATCATACGTACACGCATCCTTTCGTTTGGCATGGTGCTCGTGCTGTCCTTTTTGTTGCTGGTCTCACTCGTTATCAGTGCCGTACTGGGGATGCTGGAACATCATCTGAGCGGTGTCATTCGAAACTCGATCCAGGTGCTGGCGACACTCACCTCGCTCATCTCCTTTGGTGTCATTGCCTCCATGTTCGCCATCATCTACAAGACCTTGCCCGATGCGCCACTCACTTGGCGCGATGTGTGGATCGGTGCGGTGTTCACGGCGGCTTTGTTCAGCCTAGGCAAGCATGTGATCGGTTTGTATCTGGGGAACAGCGGGGTGGCTTCCAGTTTTGGCGCGGCCGGTTCCTTGATCGCGTTGTTGCTGTGGGTCTATTATTCTGCGCTGATATTCTTTTTGGGAGCCGAATTCACGCGGCACTACGCCTTGTGGTTCGGCAGTCTGCAACACCAAGGTGGCGAACCGCATCGAAACCTGAAGACAACATCGGGACATGGACACGATGAGCGTTGAAATAGATAGCAATTCCATCAAAGAGTTTCACTGTCACTCGACAGTAGAAATTCTCGCTGAACTGAATGCTGGCGATCAGGGGTTGAATGATGCAGAAGCCAGATCACGCCTCGAAAAATTCGGTCCGAATAGTCTGCCGGCGGTGAAGCGGCGCGGCCCCGCGTTGCGCTTCCTGCAGCAATTCCACAACGTGTTGATCTACGTCTTGCTTGTTGCGGCGGGGGTGACCGCACTGCTGTCACACTGGGTGGATACCAGCGTCATCGTGGGCGTCGTTCTGATCAACGCCATCATCGGGTTCATCCAAGAAGGAAAAGCAGAGAAAGCGATGGATGCCTTGCACCGGATGCTGTCGCCGGAGGCAACGGTGTTGCGTGAAGGAAAGCGTGCGGTCATCGCGGCAGAGGCGTTGGTGCCCGGCGATATTGTGCTGTTGCAAGCGGGGGACAAGGTGCCTGCCGACTTGCGCCTGTTGAGTGTGAAGAATCTGCGCATCGAGGAGGCGACGCTCACGGGTGAATCGAGCGCGGTCGAAAAGACCACTGAAGTCGTGGAGACCAAGACGGTGCTGGGCGAACGTTATTGCATGGCCTATTCAAGCACCTTGGTGGTGAATGGTCAGGGGGTGGGGGTGGTGGTGGCCACCGCTGAACACACCGAGATCGGTCGCATCAATACCTTGATGGGTGAGGTGCAGACCTTGACGACCCCGCTGTTGCGGCAGATGGAGGTGTTCGGACGTTGGCTGACTGTTTGGATCCTAGTGCTGGCCGCTGTGGCATTCCTGTTTGGCTGGTTGGTGCATCACTTCGACATGGGCGATATGTTCATTGCCGCAGTGAGTATGGCGGTGGCTGCCATACCCGAGGGGCTACCCGCCGTGATGACCATCACGTTGGCACTGGGGGTGCAGCGTATGGCCAAACGCAACGCCATCATCCGGCGCTTGCCCGCCGTCGAGTCGCTGGGGTCGGTCACGGTGATCTGCACAGATAAGACCGGCACGCTGACACGCAACGAGATGACGGTGCAGCGCATCATCACGGCAGACCAATCATTCGATGTGAGCGGCTCGGGCTACTCACCGCATGGTGGCTTCTCGGTCGAAGGTAAAGAAGTGTCGGTCGTCGCGAACCAGACCGTGCAGCAACTGGCTCGTGTCGGCCTGTTGTGCAATGAGGCTTCGCTTCATTCGGAATCAAACGCATGGCACATCACGGGGGATCCGACCGAAGGCTCGCTCATCACACTCGCGCTGAAAGCGGGGCTGGAGGCGGCGTTCGAGAATGAATCGTTGCCGCGCACCGACCTCATTCCCTTCGAGGCGGAACACCGCTTCATGGCGACATTGCATCACGACCATGCGGGGCATGGATTTATCTTTGTCAAAGGTGCGGCCGAGCAGGTGTTGGCGATGTGCGCACAGCAACGCGGCACCGGCAACGACACGGCTATCGATCTGGAGTCATGGCAGCGCAAGATGAGCGGGTTGGGCGCAACGGGGCAGCGTGTGCTGGGTTTCGCCCTGCGCGATGTGGAGGCCGGCAAGCGCGAGTTGAGCTTTGAGGATATGCGCGAAGGGTTCATCTTTCTGGGGGTGGTGGGAATCAGCGATCCCTTGCGGGAAGAAGCGATTGCCGCTGTGCGCGATTGCCAGGCGGCAGGTATCCGCGTGAAGATGATCACTGGCGACCATGCGGAAACGGCACGCGCCATCGCATCCAAGTTGGGAATAGGCGAGGGTGGCGTGTTATCGGGTAGCGATCTGGATGCGATGGATGAAGCGGCATTGCGCTTGGTCGTGCGCGAAACGGATGTGTTCGCACGTGCCAGCCCGCAACATAAATTGCGGCTGGTGGCTGCGCTGCAGGCGAATGGCGAGATCGTTGCCATGACGGGTGACGGCGTGAATGACGCGCCTGCGCTGAAGCGTGCCGACATCGGCGTGGCAATGGGTATGAAGGGGACAGAAGTGGCTAAAGAGGCCGCCGAGCTTGTTCTTGCTGATGACGATTTCGCCACCATCGCGCACGCCGTGGCGGAGGGCAGGGCTGTCTATGACAACCTCAAAAAAGCCATCGTATTCATCATGCCGACCAATGGTGGTGAGGCAGCGATGGTGCTGGTGGCGATTCTGTTCGGCATGACGTTGCCAATTACGCCTGTGCAAATATTGTGGGTCAACATGGTCTCGGCGGTGACTCTGGGTATGGCGTTGTCATTCGAAAAGATGGAATCAGGCGTGATGCGTCGACCGCCGCGTAATTCGACTGAGCCTATCCTGTCTGGATTCATGCTGTGGCGTATCGTTTTTGTTTCCGCGCTGCTCACGGCGGGGCCGTTCGTTTTATTCTTGTGGGAGAGCGCGCGCGGGGTGAGTGTGGAAGAGAGCCGCACCGTCGCCGTCAATGCGTTGGTGATGGGCGAGATATGCTATCTGTTCAATTGCCGCTATCTTCTTGCACCCACTTTCTCGCGTGAAGGGTTCTTCGGCAATCGCATCGTTCTATTGAGCATCGCCGTTCTGCTCTTGCTACAGTTGGCGTTCACCTATCTACCTGCTATGCAGCATATGTTCAGTACGGTTGCGATCGATGCCGCCGCATGGTTAAGCATCATCGGCTTTGGTCTTATGTTGTTCATTGCGGTCGAGTTGGAAAAATTCTGGATACGCAGAAAAATACATTGATCGGTCATGCCAAATCCGCTCAGACCTTCATCCCATCCCTCTGCGATGAATGAATCCGAGTTTCGCCGGGAGATGCATCAGGATGCGATGGCGACAGAGAAACTGGCAGATGGTATCCATGGTTTCACCGCCGACCAGATCAAGCTTGAACAGATGCTCGCAGATCGATTGTGAGCGTGACCTCACGCACTTCCAAGGCCTCGGGCTACACCGCATTGTTCGCTAACGAACTGTGTCAGCTCTGCCGCAGGCCTACACTCATGTTGCTGTTGCGGAATGAGGCGTCTGTAAACCTCTCCAATAAGGATTCAGTGTCGAGGTAAGAAGGGAAGTTCCAGATGGTCGATATCAACGTTGAAATATTCCTGCGTCTGTTCATTGCGACGCTGCTGGGCGGATTCATAGGCATCAATCGGGAGTTGATGCACCAGCCGGCCGGTTTGCGCACGCATGCCATCGTTGGTTTGGGTGCGGCTATCGCCGTCTCACTCTTCATTCAACATAGCGATGCGATGAGTCGTGTCATTCAGGGCATCATCACCGGCATCGGATTCCTTGGAGCTGGCGTCATCCTGCGCACGGAGAACGGACAAAGCGTGCATGGCTTGACCACTGCGGCCACGATTTGGCTGTCCGCCTGCCTAGGCTGCGCATGTGGCGCGGGTGCATGGTCGGTGGCGGGCAGCGCGTTCGTCCTAGTCATGCTGATCCTGCTCGTGGGAGGGCCGCTGGAGCGTTGGATCCAAAGAAGGTTCGGGCATGGATTCGATGACGGACGAAGCAACTAGTGTGGCGTTGCATGTTTGAAAGTACCTATCACATACCTACTCTCAAATGTACCGTTGCTGGATGAGAGTGGTTGGCTGATGAGCGAGCAGGTTCTGTGTGTTGCCGCGACAACCTTGTCGCCTTGGCCGGTCTAAGTTTGTATCCCCGAATCTTCCTGTTTATCTAGGCGCGTCAGTTGACACGGCATCGATCTCTGAGCTCAGTGTCCCGCGATCTGCTGAAACAATTTCAACCTGCGCTCGTCGATCTTCCCGTCTGCCGTTGCTTTACGGATCGCGCAGTCCGGCTCGTGCGAGTGGCTGCAATTGGCGAAGCGGCACTGGCCGAGGTAGGGTAGGAACTCGGGGAAACTTCTTTCGATCGCGGCAAAATCCAGATGGTGTAATCCGAACAGTTGCACACCGGGGCAGTCGATGAGCTGGCTGTCGGTGTTGAGATGGTACAGCCGCGCGTGGGTGGTGGTGTGTTTGCCGGAATCGAGCACTGTGGATATCTCACGCGTGGCGGCGTGCGCTTCGGGGATGAGGGCGTTGATGAGAGTGGATTTACCCATGCCGGACTGACCGACGAGTACGCTGGTGTGGCCTTGCAGATAGGGCAGGAGCGGCACCACATCTTGCTTGGCGGAAAGCTCCAATACGCGGTAACCGATCTTCACATAGGGGGCGAGTTGTGCGCGTGCCGCCTCGATCTGCGGCAAGTCGCATTTGTTCAGTACGATGAGGGTATCCAGTTTCTGGTTGTGTGCGGCGAGCAGGCAGCGCGCTAGCAGTTCATCGTTGAACGATGGCTCGGTAGCGACGACGACAATGATCTGGGTGACATTGGCCGCAATGAGTTTTTGCTTGAACGCATCAGAGCGGTAGAGCAGTGTGCTACGCGGTGCGATGCGATCAATGACTCCCTGATTGGCGCTGCTGCGTTCAATTTCGACCCTATCACCGCAGGCGATCTCACTCTTCTTGCCGCGCGGCACGCATTCCAATATCTCGCCATCGGGCAACTCTGCTAGGTAGTGTCGCCCGTAGGCGGCGACGATTTGTCCTGTGAGTTTCAAATTGAATTACCCAAAAGAAAAAAACTGCAAAGCCGTTCGTGGTGAGCTTGTCGAACCATGAATGACCGGTTCGGTGCGCCGTTCATCCCTTCGACAGGCTCAGGGCGAACGGGGCTGATGAATAGTGCTGGATGAACAACGGTAATAAAGTTGAGGCTCAAAGCTTAAACAGTGCATCCACTTTCGCGGCGCAGATGAAGTCGTTCTCGGATAGGCCGCCGACGGCATGTGTGGAATATTCCACGCGGCAGGTGTTGTAGCCGAGTGTCATGTCGGGATGATGGTCTTCGCGGTGCGTCATCCACGCCACGGCATTGACGAAGGCAAGCACCTGATAATAGTTCTTGAAGGCGAAGGTCTTGCTGATGAGACTGTCTTTCATTTCCCAGCCATCGACTTGCTGGAGCAACTCGCGCGCTTCATTTGTATTCAGCGGTGGCGTGCCGTTTGCGCAGGGGCGGCAATGTTTGTGGATCAGATCGTCGACGGTAGTCATGTTCACCCCCCTTACTGGAAGTGGTAATAGGTCTTGTTCAAATGTGCCGCAAGGTCTTGCTCTTCCGGTGCGGTGAGATTGGCACCCACCGCGCCGGAGCAGACCTTGATGCGTGGGATGAGTGCTGCGGCACTGCGTACGATCCGATTCTGGCGGGTGAAGATGGCGCTGCCATCGCCGCCCACCTTACCTATGTGACAGCTATCGCATTCGTATTTGGCAAACAGCTTTTTGCCATTCTCGGCATTGCCGTCGGCGAAAGGGGATGCCTGTGCGGTGCTGCAGGCCAGCAGCAACAGGAAGATGGAGATTTTCATTGGGCGGCTCCTAATTTTTGCAGATGGGCGATGCGGATCGGGGCGGGTGGATGCGATTCGTAAAAGCTGGCATACAGCGGATCGGGTGTCAGTGTCTTGGCATTGTCCTGATACAGCTTGACCAGCGCGTTCACCAGCTCATGTGCATCGGTCTGTTGTGCGGCATAGGCATCCGCCTCGAACTCGTGCTTGCGCGAGTAGGCGGAGGCGATGGGGTGCAGCAAGAAGGTGAATACCGGCAGCACCATGAAGAAGAGCAGCAAGGCGAGTGCGGTTGAATCGTGGCTGACGCCCAAGCCTTGGAAGAACCATGGTGCATGTAGCAGTTGCGCTAGTAACCAAAGGAAACCTAGGCTGATGGCGAAGGTGTAGGCGATGCGCTTCAGTACATGGCGTTTTTTGAAATGCCCTAATTCGTGCGCCAATACGGCATCGATCTCGTTCGGGGTGAGACGTTGCAGCAGGGTGTCAAAGAACACGATGCGTTTGGTCTTGCCGAAGCCGGTGAAGTAAGCGTTGCCGTGAGTGCTGCGTTTGCTGCCGTCCATCACGAACAGGCCGCTGGCGGCAAAGCCGCATCTGTCGAGCAGGGCTTCGATGCGCGCCTTTTGCGCTTCGTCTTGCAAAGGCTCGAAGTCGTTGAACAGTGGCGCAATGTAAGTGGGGTAGATGAACAACAGTAACAGGTTGAATGTCACCCACACGCCCCACACATACAGCCACCACAGTTCACCCATGCGTTCCATCAACCACAGCACGCCGAGCAGTAGCGGCAGGCCGAGTGCCGCACCGAGCAACAAGCCTTTGAGCGCATCGAGAAGATAGAGCTTGAGCGTCATCTTGTTGAAGCCGAAGCGCGCTTCGATATTGAAGGTGCGATAGAGGCCGAACGGTGCTTCGAGCAGCGATTGCAGCATCAGTGTCGCAACGACAAGCGCGGCACCTTGCATCAGTGTGCCAGTGAAAGGTGGCGGCATGACCAGATGCTGAGCCATTGGATGCCGCCGCCAAGGGTGAATGCCAGCAGTAGACCTGTGTCGAACAATACCGAGACGATGCCGAAGCGAACCAAGGTGCGAGTGTAGTCAGCCGCCTTTTGATGTGCGCTGAGGTCGATCTTTTCGCGGAAAGCGATAGGCACTTCGGTGCGATGCCGTGCTACATGATCGAGTTGCCGATAGGCCAGCCAGAGCTTGATGAGGGTGTTCGTCAACAAGGCGGAGACGAATAGGGCTGAGAATTGGGATGTCGTCATGGTTGATGGATTGAGCGGCGCGGCTGTGCGACAATGCGCCAGACTTCTAATAAGAACTGCGGCGGATTATGGCACAAAACCAAAACAACCTCGTCTGGATAGACATGGAGATGACGGGGCTTTCCCCGGATACGGATCGCATCATCGAAGTGGCATTGGTCGTTACCGACAGCGACCTCAACACTGTCGCCGAGGCACCTGTATTGGTCGTGCATCAAGCGGATAGCGTGCTCGACGGTATGGATAACTGGAACAAATCCACGCACGGAAAATCTGGCCTCATCGATAAGGTCAAAGCTTCCACATTGGACGACGCGCTGGTGGAGGCTCAGATGCTAGCCTTCCTGCAAGAACATGTGCCGACACGCACGTCCCCCATGTGCGGCAATTCCATCTGTCAGGATAGGCGTTTCCTAGCACGCTGGATGCCCAAGCTGGAGGATTATTTCCACTACCGCAACTTGGACGTGAGCACACTCAAGGAGTTGGCGAAACGCTGGAAGCCCGAGATCGCGAGCGGATTAAAGAAGCATGGCAAACATGAGGCGCTGGCGGATATCTACGAATCCATCGCCGAAATGAAGTACTACCGCGAACATTTCATCAAGTTGTGATCGGCCTGTAATAGCGCCCGCCTTAATTAAGGGAAGCAGGGATGATGAACAGCATAAGAAAAAGATGGCATGAGCTGGGCGTCCAAGAAAAACTCCACATTCTGATCCAGGGTTCATTGATCATTCTGTTCTTCATCTCGATGGAGTGGGTCGTTTCTCGCTTCGAAGAGCAGATCATGACTTCGGCTGAGGTGAGGGCGGACGAGACTGCGGATGGCTTGATCAACGGTATGAATATGCTGATGCTGACGGGGGCGATCATTGACCCCGATAACCGCAAGCTGTTGTTGAATAAGATGCGGCAATCAGAAGGCATCAAGGAGTTGCGCATCATTCGCGGAAAGAGCGTGAATGCCCAGTTCGGTCAAGGCTTGCCGGAAGAGCAGGCGCTCGATGAGATGGATCGCGAGGTATTGAAGACCGGCAAAGTCATGTTCAAGAAGCTCGATATGGGAGATGGGGCATCTCTGCTCAGAGTCGAGGTACCCTTCATCGCCCAGAAGAACTTCAGAGGTACGAACTGTCTGTCCTGTCATGAAACCGAGGAAGGTAGCGTCAATGGTGCAGCCAGTGTCGTCATCGATCTGAGTAAGGACGAGGCGACCCTGCAAGAAATAAAGAATTGGTTGTGGACGGGGCATATTGCGATCCAGATATTTCTTTCCATTATCATTTCTTGGTTCGTGAGGTCGCTCATCGTCAAGAACATCGCCGAACCGGTGAAGAAACTACAGATGGCGATGTCTGAGATACGGCGCAATAACGATCTGTCCAAACGCGCCGATGTGGATGTGAATAATGCGGATATCGGCGAGATGGCGCATTCATTCAACGCGCTGCTGGCGAGTTTGGAAAGTGCCAATGAGCGCTTGCAGTTGTTTGCCAAGATGTTCGACAACAGCGGCGAGGCCATTCTGATCACCGATGCCAAGCGCAACATCATCGCGGTGAATCCGGCGTTCATTGCGATCACCGAGTACTCGGAAGAAGAGGCGATTGGTAAAAACCCAAAGATATTGAATTCGGGGCGGCAGGATGGGGAGTTCTATCGGTCAATGTGGCGGGCTATCGAGGAAGACGGGCTGTGGCAGGGCGAGATATGGAACCGGCGCAAAAGCGGGGAGATATATCCGGAGTGGTTGTCCATCGGCACGGTGAAGAACGCAAAGAACGAGATCATCAATTACATCGCGCTATTCTCTGATATCACCAAACGTAAGGAAGCGGAGGTGCGCATCGAACACCTAGCGCACTATGATTCACTGACCCATCTGCCGAATCGAGCCTTGTTCTCGGATCGTTTGAAGCAGGCGCTGGTCACGGGGGGGCGCAACAAGAAGAAGGTCGCCCTGTTGTTTCTCGATCTGGATAAGTTCAAGTCGGTGAACGACACCATGGGGCATCTGGCCGGGGATCTGTTGTTGCAATCGGTTGCCACTCGCTTGCTGTCCTGCGTGCGCGAATCGGATACCATTTGCCGACAAGGGGGGGATGAATTCATGATCTTGCTGGCGGAGGTGGGCGGGGCAGAAGATCCGGAAAAAGTCGCCAGCAAGATCGTCAGTGCGATGACGCAGCCGCATCAGGTCGGTGACAAGGCGCTGACGGTCACGTTCAGTATCGGCATCAGCCTCTATCCAGACAATGCGCAGGATGATGAGACCTTGGTGAAGCAGGCTGATGATGCGATGTATCGAGCCAAGGAAAAAGGCAGGAACAACTTTCAATTCTTTTGAAGAGATAAATAGGTCGTAGATTGTTATGACGCATCACGTAGAAGATTCAAAATTCGCCCTGCATAACCGCAAAGAGATCGTCTTCATCCTTGAAGATATGGTGAAGCATCGCACACCCATCAATCTCGATGCTGCCGAGGGGATGAGTCTGGTGACTAGTGTGTTGGGCGTCAACGCCGAGAGCAATCGCGTTTATATGGATGTCAGCTCCGATGCGTACATCAATGAGCAGATCGCCGATAGCCAGCATGTGAATTTTGCCACGCAGACTGGAGTCAAGGTGCGCTGGCATTCGACGCATCTGCAATGGGTCGCTTTGCAGGATGGCGAAGCTTTTTCTATGCTCATCCCCTCGGTGGTCGAACGTATCCAGCGCCGGGAATATTTTCGGCTGAGCACACCGCAGGGCGCTCAGGCGCTGATCTGCAAGATACCCACGGAAACCGAAGTGATCGAGATACCCCTCTTCGATATGAGCGTCGGCGGGATCGGCGTTTCAATCAAGGGAGCCTTGCCCGAGGTGTTTATGCAGGGGGCGATTCTGGAAGGGTGTAGCGTTGAGTTCCCGGTGATCGGGATCGTGCCAATGTCTCTGCGCGTCTGCGGGATATGGTCATCGATCAAAACCAAAAGCGGTGAACAAATGCACCGCGTCGGTTTGGAGTTTGTGGAGCTGAGCCGCGGCGCTGCCAACGTCATTCAGCGCTATATGATCCAGCTTGAGGCGGAGCGGATCAGTCTGACCTGATCTAGCGTTTCGCGCCCAGCGCGAGTGCACGCTGGCGGCTACGTTCAAGTTCCTCAGCATTCGGTTGGATCAGCCATCCGTGAAGGTTCTCCATGACCAGATCGGTCAGCGCATGCATCCAATCATCGCGCTCATTGAGGCAGGGGATGTAGTGATATTCCCCGCCGCCTGCGTGTTGGAAATCTTCCTTACCTTCCTGCGCGATCTCTTCCAATGTCTCCAGACAATCGGCCACGAAGCCGGGACACACCACATCGACACGACGTAGTTTTTGCATACCTAGTTCCTGCAAAGTGGCTGTGGTGTAGGGTTTTATCCACTCTGCCTTACCGAAGCGCGATTGAAAACTGATGATGTATTGCTCTGGTTTCAATCCGAGTTCTTGAGCCAATAAGCGGCCGGTCTTGAGGCACTCGCAGTGATAGGGATCGCCTTTTTCCAATGTGTAGCTCGGTACGCCGTGAAAACTCATCACCAGTTTTTCCGGGTGACCCTGTTGCATCCAGTAAGCATTGATGTTGTTGGCCTGCGCCTTGATGTAGCCCGCATCGTCGTGGAAGTGTTTGATGGTGCGGATGGCGGGGGCGTTGCGCATGCCTTGCACAGCGCTGAACACGGCATCGAATACGGTGGCGGTCGAACTCGCTGCATATTGCGGATACATCGGCACGATCAGGATGCGTTGGCAGTTTTGCGCTTTGAGTTTTTGCAGAGACGCTCGCGATGGATGGATTGCCATAGCGCATCGCAAAGTCCACGACGAAAGGCGCTTGCGTGCGTTCACCCAGATAGCCTTGCAACAAGGTCGCTTGTTTCTCGGTATAGACGCGCAGTGGCGAACCTTCTTTCATCCAGATGCTGGCGTATTTGGCCGCCGATTTTTTTGGGCGCACATTGAGAATGATGCCGTTGAGGATGAGCCACCAGATCGGCTTGGGGATCTCCACCACACGCGGGTCGCTCAGAAACTCTTTGAGATAAGGCCGCACCGCCTGTGCGGTCGGCGCATCGGGGGTGCCGAGGTTGATGAGGAGGATGCCGGTCTTTTCCGGTGTGCCATGAGTGTAGGTGGGTTCAGTTTGAAATCTCATGTTTTCTCAATGTTGTGAAAGGGCGTTGCTCAAGAGTTTGGCGGTGATGTCCACGATCGGCACCACTCGTTCATAGTTCATACGTTTGGGGCCAACCACGGCGAGCGTGCCGACGATCTGCCCGTCAGCCGTATAAGGTGCGCTCACTACACTGCATTCATCCAAGCCGATCAAGCCGGATTCGTTGCCGACGAAGATATGCACGCCGGGGGCATGGCGCCCCGCATCCAGCAGTTGCAACAACTCGGTCTTCTGCTCGAACACATTGAACAGATTACGCAACTGGTTCATGTTGGCGGAGAGGTCGTTGATGTGCAGCAGATTGCGCTCGCCGCTGATGACGTAGTCCTCGCTCTTGCGCGCGATGGCTTCATCACTGGCCGCCATCGCTGCGCTCATCAATGCGGTCATGTCGTGCTGCAACTGGCGCAATTCGTTCTGCATGCGCTGGTGGATGTCGCCGAAAGCGAGATCGGCATAATGCTGGCTCAGAAAATTGCCAGCCTCGGTGAGTTGTCCCTGGCTGTAATCCTTGTGTGTCACCAGTACGCGATTCTCCACTTCACCATCCGGCATCACAATGATGAGCAGTACGCGTTTTTCCGACAGGCGCAGGAATTCGATCTGGCGCACGGTGATGCTGGCGCGCTTGGGCGTGGCGACCACACCCGCGAATTGGGTGAGTTCGGATAACACATTGGACGCCTGTGTCAGCAGGCGCGTCGGGTTGTTCGGTTGCAACTGGCTCTCCAATTGCTGCACGCGGGCTTCGGACAGGGGCTGCACCACCATCAAGGTGTCGATGAATAAACGGTAGCCCAAAGCGGTAGGCACGCGTCCGGCGGAGGTGTGCGGGCTGGCAACCAACCCCATCGCTTCCAGATCGGCCATCACGTTGCGGATGGTGGCGGGGCTGACTTCCAGCCCGGAGAATTGCTGCAAAGCGCGCGAACCGACGGGTTGTCCATCGCTGATGTAGCGTTCTACCAAGGTTTTGAGGAGTATCTGGGCGCGGTCATTGAGCATGCGTGCATTCTACCATTGCGGCTTTGTGATTAATTCATGCCTATGGTTTAATCCTGCGCTATGAAATCGACCTTCCAAACTATCGCCCTGATCGGCAAATACAAATCGCTGGAGATCGCCGAGCCCCTGCTCAAATTGGCGGATTTCCTGGCGAGTATGGGTCTGACCGTGGTGGTGGACAATCTCACCGCTGAGTATCTCTCACACCACACTTACGAAGAGTTGGCGCTGGCGGAGATGGCGGGTAGAGTCGATCTGGTGATCGTACTCGGGGGCGATGGTACTTTGCTCAATGTGGCGCGCACCTTGGCTCCGTTCAATATCCCGCTGGTGGGGGTCAACCAAGGACGCTTGGGCTTTTTGACCGACATCTCTATCGATACCATGCAGCGCACGATCTCTGGCATATTGCGTGGCGAATTCGTCACGGAGAAACGCATGTTGTTGAGTGCGGCGATATCGCGCGGTGGCAGGCACATCTTCGATTCGCTGGCGTTCAACGACGTGGTCATGCATCGCGGTAATAACAGCAGCATGCTCGAATTCGAGGTGCGCATCGACGGCGAATATCTGTACAACCAGCGCGCCGATGGATTGATCGTCACCACTCCAACCGGCTCTACTGCCTACGCCTTGTCCGCAGGGGGGCCGATCCTGCACCCTTCACTCGATCTCATTGCGCTGGTGCCAGTCGCCCCGCATACCTTGAGTAACCGTCCCATCGTGCTGAAGAGCGACTCGACGCTGGAGATTTTCATGCACCGTTCGGAGGAGGCTCGGGTGCGTTTTGACGGGCACACGCATTTCGATCTGCACGGCAACGATAAAGTGACCGTCACCCGTTATATCGAACCGGTCTGTCTGCTGCATCCGGTAGGGCATAGTTACTACCATACCCTGCGCGAAAAGCTGCTTTGGAATCAGACGTTATGAAGCAAGCTACTGTGCGTACAATCTGCGGCGTTGCGTGCTCACTCAGTCCTCGCCTACCAACACCGGTATGTCTCGTCCTTCGTTGCGCGGCGCCTTGCATATTGCCCTGCTCGTTATGCTTGCATAGGTATTAAATGCTCAAATACCTCATCATCCGCGACTTCGTCATCGTCGATACGCTCGAACTCGATTTCTCATCCGGCTTCACCGCGCTCACCGGCGAGACAGGTGCGGGCAAATCCATACTGATCGACGCCTTGTCTTTGGCGCTGGGCGAACGCGGCGATGCAGGCATGGTGCGCAGCGGTTGCGAGAAGGCCGACATCGGTGCCGAGTTCGATATCGCGGCATTGCCACAGTTGCAAACGTGGTTGCACGAACAGGAACTGGAAGGTGACGAGGGCATCTGTCTACTGCGCCGTACGCTGGATGCCGGCGGACGCTCGCGCGGTTTCATCAATGGTCGCAGTGCCACCTTGCAGCAACTGCGCGAGGCGGGAGAGCACCTGCTCGACATCCACGGGCAACATGCGCACCAATCGTTGTTGCGCGCCGATGCGCAGCGCGACCTGCTGGATAGCCATGCAGGATTGAGCAAAGAAGCAGAAGCGGTCATGTCGAGCTTCAAGGCATGGCAGACACTACATCGCCGTCGCCTGCAACTGGAGCAGAATGCCGAAGCCGTGGTGGCCGAGCGCGAATTGCTGGCGTTCCAGCGGCGTGAACTGGAGACGCTGAATTTCTCCGTGCTCGAATGGCAAGCGTTGCAGTCCGATCATGCCCGCCTGTCGCATGCGGCGAGCCTGTTGGAGACTGCGCAGTTTGGCGTGGAAGTGTTGTCGGATGCGGACAGCGCTTGCCTTGCGCAACTGAATGCGCTGACCGCCCGTTTGCGTGATGGGCTGGAGTTCGATGCCGCGCTGCAAGATACGCTGACCATGCTGGAGAGTGCGCAGAACGAATTGCAGGAAGCGGTGTATGCCTTGCGCCATTACCAGCAGAAATTGGATGCCGACCCGCAGCAGTTGCGTCAGCAGGAACAGCGCATGGCGGACGTGGTGGAGGCCGCGCGCAAATACCGCGTGCCGCCGGAGCAGTTGCCGGAGGCGTTGGCGAAGATCGTCGCACGCCTAGATGAGTTGGGCGGTAGTGCCGATCTGGATGAGCTGGCCAAGCAGGATGAAGCTGCGCATGCCGTGTATCTGACTGCCGCAAAAAAACTCAGTACGGCACGCAGCAAGGCGGCCAAGATATTGTCCGACGAGATCACCACTGCGATGCAGACGTTGGCGATGCAGGGCGGACAATTCGCCGTGCAATTACTTCCTCTGGCCGAAGGCAATGCGCATGGCTTGGAAACGGTCGAGTTCCAAGTCGCAGCGAACCAAGGTACGCCGCTGCGCAGTCTGGCTAAGGTGGCGTCCGGCGGCGAACTGTCGCGCATCAGTCTGGCGATCCAAGTCGCCGCCAGTCGCGCCGCGACCGTGCCGACCTTGATCTTTGACGAAGTGGATAGCGGCATCGGCGGGCGCGTGGCGGAGATCGTCGGTGCCTTGCTCAAGCAATTGGGCAAGCGCCATCAGGTGATGTGCGTCACCCATCTGCCGCAAGTGGCGGCGCAGGCCGATGCGCAGTGGCAGGTGAGCAAAGCCGCCCATGCGGGTAAGACGCTGAGCAGCATCCGCGTGTTGAACGAGAACGAACGCATCGAAGAGATCGCCCGCATGCTGGGCGGGGTCAAGATCACCGAAACCACGCGTAAACATGCTGCCGAGTTGTTGAATGTTCCTTGACCTAGCTCCCTCTCCCACTGGGGGGGCTGGGGTGGGGGAGTGACTTTTACGGTATCATGCACCCCGTTTTGAAATAAGCCAGACTGAGAAGATCTTAATGCGCCTCCTTATCCTCACTATTTCCGTATTGCTGGCTTCGTGCAGCAATTTTTCTTCTTACCTGCCCACCTTCACGCCGCATAAGGTCGAGATACGGCAGGGCAACCTCGTCACCCCGGAGATGTGCGCCAAGATCAAGATCGGCATGACGCCCTCTCAAGTGAAATTGGCGCTGGGTGCGCCGCTCATCCACGATCCCTATCACATCAACCGATGGGATTACCTCTACAGCTTGGAGACGCAGGGCAAGTTGGTGGAAAGTCAGCGTTTGACGCTGTATTTTGACAAAGATGCATTGGTTCGCATCGACGACGCCACGCCGCTCACGGCATCAGGACATGCGACACAGGAGAATATCCATGGCCAAGATTAAGGTCGCCATCGCCGGTTGCGGCGGACGCATGGGCAAAGTACTACTGGAATGTGTGGCGCAAGCCGACGATCTGGTGTTGCATGCCGCGCTGGAACATGGCGGCAGTGCCTTGCTCGGCAACGTTGTCGCCGAAGGGGTGAAGCTCACTGCCGATATCGAGTCCGCCCTGCAAGGTGCAGATGTGTTGATCGACTTCACCCGCCCCGAAGGCACGTTGCGCCATCTGGAGGTCTGCCGCAAATACAAGGTCAACATGGTGATCGGCACCACCGGTTTCGATGCACAACAAAAGGCCACGCTCGGTGCGGGTGCGCAGGACATCGGCATCGTGTTCGCCCCCAATATGAGCGTTGGCGTGAACCTGCTGTTCAAACTGCTGGAGACCGCCTCGCGCGTGTTGGATAAGGGCTACGACATCGAGATCATTGAAGCGCACCACCGTCACAAAGTGGATGCTCCCTCCGGCACTGCACTGGGGTTGGGAGAGGTCATCGCCAAGACCTTGGGGCGTGACCTTGAGAAATGCGCGGTCTACGGACGCGAAGGCGTCACCGGAGAACGCGATCCCTCCACGATAGGATTTGCCACCGTGCGCGGCGGCGACATCGTCGGCGACCATACCGTGCTCTACGCGGGCATCGGCGAACGCATCGAGATCACCCACAAAGCCAGCAGCCGCGCCACCTTCGCTATTGGCGCACTGCGTGCCGCACGCTTCCTCAAGGCTAACAAGGCTGGACTTTATGACATGCAGGACGTGTTGGGGTTAAAGTAACGAACTTCTGCTTTCGGCCAGAAACTGCCGTTCATAAAGTAAATTTGATTATGTCCGCAATGAGCAACAAAGCAGACAGTTTTGTATAAATAAAGAAGCCCGCATTTCGCGGGCTTCTTTGTTTCCAGTATCGTGAGCTGAACGTTTACGCCTTGCCGACTAACTCCTTCAACACATACGGCAGAATGCCACCGTTCCTGTAGTAGTCGACTTCGATCGGCGTATCTATACGAAGGAGGAGTGCAACGTTTTGCTTGCTGCCATCCTTGCGCGTGATGGTGAGCGTCACGTCCTGTTGCGGTTTCAAGTTCTCGTTGATGCCGATCAGGTCGAAGGTCTCGTCGCCCGTCAGATTCAAACTCGCCAGTGTGTCACTACCTTTGAACTGCAACGGCAACACGCCCATGCCCACTAGGTTGCTGCGGTGGATGCGTTCGTAGCTCTTGGCGATGACGGCCTTCACGCCCAGAAGTTGCGTGCCTTTGGCCGCCCAGTCGCGCGATGAGCCCGTGCCGTATTCTTCACCCGCGAAGATCACGGTGGCGGTGCCGTCGGCGATGTATTTCATCGCGGCGTCGTAGATGGCCATCTGTTCGCCCTTGTACAGGGTGTAGCCGCCTTCGATGCGGCTGCCGTCCGCGTTGGGCGGCAGCATGAGGTTCTTCACGCGCACGTTGGCGAAGGTGCCGCGCATCATCACTTCGTGGTTGCCGCGACGCGAGCCGTAGCTGTTGAAGTCTTTGATCTCGACCTTGTGCGCTTGCAGATATTTACCTGCGGGGGTGGTGGACTTGAAGCTGCCTGCGGGGCTGATGTGGTCGGTGGTGACGGAATCGCCGAACAGTGCCAGTGCTTTAGCGTTGCGGATGTCTCCAATGGATTCCCCCACCCCAGCCCTCCCCCGGGGGAGAGGGAGAAGCTATCGAAGAACGGCGGACGCGCGATGTAGGTGGAATCGTCCCACTGATAACGGTCGCCAGTGGGCGCGTGGATGGCGTTCCACAGCGGCAGGTCTTTGGTGAGGTCGCTGTACAGGCGTTGATACATCGCAGGATCGACGGCGTACTTCATCACGGTCTGTATCTCGGCGCTGTTCGGCCAGATGTCTTTCAGATACACAGGCTGGCCGTCTTTACCTGTGCCCAACGGCTCGGTGTCGAGGTTGATATTCATCTTGCCCGCGATGGCGTAGGCGACCACCAAGGGAGGCGAGGCGAGAAAGTTGGCTTTGATGTTGGCGTGGATGCGCGCTTCGAAGTTGCGATTGCCGGAGAGCACCGCCGCCGCGATCAGGTCGTTCTTGACGATGGTCTCTTCCAGCTTGGCATCCAGCGGGCCGGAGTTGCCGATGCAGGTGGTGCAGCCGTAAGCGGCGACGGTGAAGCCGAGTTGTGCCAACGGTTCGAGCAGACCCGCGTTGCCCAGATATTCGGTCACGACGCGCGAGCCGGGAGCGAGTGTGGTCTTGATGTGCGGCTTGACGCGCAAGCCTTTCGCCACGGCCTTTTTCGCCAGCAGACCGGCAGCCAGCAACACACCGGGGTTGGAGGTGTTGGTGCAAGAGGTGATCGCGGCGATCAGCACGTCGCCGTGGCCGATCTCGACCGGCGGCAACATCTCGCCCGAGGTCTCGCAACGCAAGGTCGCGGTCGGATGATCGCCTGCCATCTCCATCTCGCTGCTGCTCTGTGCGCCATCCTGACGACCACCACCGGAGATCGGGACGCACATCCGGCTGTCGCGGTCGGGCATGGCGGTGACAAAACGTTTGCCGAGTTCGGCAGCGGGTTTGTTAAAGCCGTTCTCCGCGATGGGTTTGCTGAACAGGGTGTTGAACGTCTCTTTCATCGCTTTCAATGCGATGCGGTCCTGCGGACGCTTCGGTCCGGCCAGCGATGGTTCGATGCTGCTCAAGTCGAGTTCCACCACGCTGCTGTAATCGATGCTGCCCGCTAGAGGAATGCCGAACAGCCCTTGCGCCTTGAAGTAGGACTCGAAGGCGTCCACTTCGTCGGCGCTGCGCCCGGTGTTCTTCATGAACTGCACGGTTACGTCATCGACCGGGAAGAAGCCCATGGTCGCGCCGTATTCCGGTGCCATGTTCGCGATCGTGGCGCGGTCGGGCAGGGTGAGGGCGGCAGTGCCTGCGCCGAAGAACTCGACGAACTTGCCGACGACTTTATGTTTGCGCATCAGTTCGGTGACGGTGAGCACCAGGTCGGTCGCCGTCACGCCTTCGCGCAGTTTTCCTTTGAGGTTCACGCCGACCACATCCGGTGTCAGGAAGTACACGGGCTGACCCAGCATACCCGCTTCCGCTTCGATACCGCCCACGCCCCAGCCGACCACGCCGATGCCGTTGATCATGGTGGTGTGGCTGTCGGTGCCGACCAGTGTGTCGGGATAGGTCACGCCGTCTTTTTGCAGCACGCCGCGCGCGAGATATTCCAGGTTCACCTGATGCACGATGCCGATGCCGGGTGGCACGACCTTGAACGTGTCGAACGCCTGCATGCCCCATTTCATGAAGCGGTAGCGCTCGGTGTTGCGCTCGAACTCCAGCCCCATGTTGATCTTGAGTGCATCGGGATTGTTGTAGCTGTCGATCTGCACCGAGTGGTCAACGACCAGATTCACCGGCACCAGCGGCTCGATGATCTTGGGGTCTTTACCCATCGCGGCGGCGGCGTCGCGCATGGCGGCGAGGTCGGCCAGCAGCGGCACGCCGGTGAAGTCTTGCAGCACGATGCGCGCGACCACGAAAGGAATTTCTTCGGTGCGCGCCGCAGTCGGCTTCCAGTTCGCCAGTTCGCGCACATGCTGTTCGGTCACCTTCTTGCCGTCGCAGTTGCGCAGCACCGACTCCAGCACGATGCGGATGGAAACGGGCAAACGCGAGATGTTGCCGACGCCTGCTTTCTCCAGCGCGGGCAGCGAATAGAAGGTGGCTTGTTTGCCGGAAGCGAGGTTGAAGGACTTGCGTGTATCAAACAGGTTGTGAGACATGGTTTGTGGCTCCGAAGTGCGAAACGAAAGAGAGCGGTGATTATAGCGCGAGCGGAACAGCCGAGTTCAGCGTGTCTTTATCCAGATGCGCCAGATGTAAAACCTTGGCATCCTCTAAGCGGGGGAAGTTGTTGTTGGTGGAGCGCTGATAGGCCGGATCGTAATGTTCGAGCAACAGCTTTTCGACCAGCGCAACCCATTCTCCCTGTTCCGCCAGCATCTGCCAAAGATCGAGTATCTGCCGTCCATGCAGCGGCAGTAGCGGGGTGAGGCGCTGGACGAGCAGTTCGGGATCGCTGAGGAAATGGGCATAGTCTTCCATCAATAACTCAATACGAGCTGAGAGCGGTGCTTCAATGAGTAGGCATTCCGAGGCTCGCATCTTTGTAAGCAGGGTTTCCGGTGTACTGAGCAGACCGATCTTCTTGCTCTCGGCTTCCACGAACACCGGCTGTTGCATATCGAAATGGCGCAAGGCATCCCACAAGCGGCTCTCGAACATTTTTTGCGAAGGTTGCGGTTCGTTCGGCAGATTGCCGAGCAATGATCCTCGGTGTTGTGCCAGCGCTTCCAAATCGAGCGCCTGCGCACCTTGTTCTTGCAACACTCGTAGAAAGCGGCTCTTGCCGGAGCCGGTGGGGCCGCACACCACACGGAACTGTATGCTGTCGGGCAGGCTGTCCAAATCGGTTCGCACTTGTTGACGGAAGGTCTTGTAACCTCCCTCCAGCTTCCCCGTCGACCAGCCGACCTGCGCGAGGATATGCGCCATCGCACCGCTGCGCTGCCCGCCACGCCAGCAATAGACCAGAGGTCTCCATTGTTTGGGTTTATCTTGGAATAGACTTTCGAGATGCTGTGCGGTATTGCGCGCGATCAACGCGGCACCGTGCTTCTTGGCGATGAACGGAGAGACTTGCGTGTACAGCGTGCCAATCTCGGCGCGCTGTTCGTTGTCCAGCACGGGAGCGTTGATCGCACCGGGAATGTGGTCGTCAGCGAACTCCGCAGGCGAACGCACATCGATGATCTCATCGAAGTCGGACAGTTGTGCTACGGTAACGACCCTCGGATTTTGCATAGATTCTATTGTATGAACGACACGATCAAATTGACTCAGTATTCCCATGGCGGCGGTTGCGGCTGCAAGATCGCACCGGCGGTGTTGGCCGAGATGTTAGCGGCGATGCCTGTCCCGCCATCTTACCCGAACCTGATGGTTGGCACCGAGAGCAGCGACGATGCGGCGGTGTATAAGCTCAACGAGTCGCAGGCCATCGTCGTCACCACCGATTTCTTCATGCCCATCGTGGACGATGCGCGTGACTTCGGTCGTATCGCCGCCACCAATGCACTGTCCGACGTGTACGCCATGGGGGCGACGCCCATCCTTGCGCTGGCGGTGGTGGGGATGCCTATCGGCAAACTGCCGTTGGACACCATTCGCGACATCCTTGCAGGCGGCACATCGGTGTGCACAGCGGCGGGTATTCCCGTGGCAGGTGGACACTCTATCGATGCGCCGGAGCCCATCTATGGCTTGGTGGGAGTGGGTGTGGCACATCCCGATCACATCAAGCGCAACGACCGCGCCCAAGCAGGTGATGTGCTCATCCTCGGCAAGCCGCTGGGGGTGGGCATCTTGAGCGCTGCGCTGAAGAAGGGCGAGTTAAGTGAAGAAGGTTATCGGCAGATGGTGGACACTACCACGCAACTCAATCGCGTCGGTGCGACATTGGGCGGCATGAGTGGTGTGCATGCGATGACGGATGTCACCGGTTTCGCCTTGCTGGGCCATTTGCTGGAAGTGTGCCGTGGTTCCAAGTTGGGGGCGGAAGTCGATTTCAATGCATTGCCGTTTCTATCGGTAGCCTTAGCGTTGGCGGAGCGTGGATATGCAACCGGTGCGGCAGAGCGCAACTGGGTGAGCTACGGTGCGGAGATCGACCTGCCGCATGACTTTCCAGAATGGCAACGCAAGCTGCTGTGTGATCCGCAGACCAGCGGCGGTTTGCTGGTGGCGTGCGCCGCTAATCAGGCGGATAAGGTACTGGCGATCTTTCACGAGCAGGGTTTTGCCACAGCCTGTGTGATCGGAAAGATGGTTGCGGGTGAGGCGCGCGTCAGGGTGCGCTGACGCGCTAGGTTGTCATCAACAACGTGATGATCTCAAGGTGGTTCCCTTTGGTGGCGAGATCGAGCGGTGTGCTGCCGTCTTGATATTTCGCATCACGGTTGGCACCCTTGTCCAATAACAGTTTGACGACTTGGGTATGGCCGTTATTGGCTGCTTTGTGCAAAGCCGTCCAACCGTCGTTGCTGGCCAGATTGGGGTCGGCACCTTGGGCGAGCAGGTAGGCGCAGGCAAGCAGATGTCCGCGTGTGGCAGCTTGCATCAAAGCCGTCCAGCCGAACTGGCTGCGATCATTCGGATCGGCGCCTTTCTCCAGCAGCATCTTCACCACATTGGCATAGCCGTTATAAGCCGACCAATGCAACGGGGTGTAACCGTTTTTGTCGCGGGTGGATATTTTTGCGCCACACTTGATGAGCAGTAGCGCGAATGCCTCATTGCCGTTGAAGGACGAGATCATCAGCGGCGTCCAGTTGCGTTCGTCGCGCACCTCCAAGTTCACGCCGCAGGATAGAAATACCTGCACTGCGTCATGATTCCCGTCCTCCACCGATTTCAGCAGACCTTGCGGTGAGAAGTCGTAACCGAAACGTTCTATCTCATGCCGCTTATATTCCGGGATGTCTTCCCAAGCATTGGTCACTTTATCGGTGTTATGCAATGAATCCAGATAATTGCTGAGGCGGATGATCTCCGCTGCGGCTTCGGGTGGGAAGCCGGCGCGGTCACCGCCGCGTTTGTCGACCATCAGGTCTTGTAGATAGGCATCGATGTGCTTGGTTTCCCACAACTCGAGTAGTTTGCTGAACACGCGCGGGAACTTCTCCTCCAACACATGGGGATAGATAGTCTCATCACCGTTCAACTGACTGAGTAAGCGTTTGTCCATTTAGTCTTGGTAACGTTTGGCGATGTGCCGGAACTCTTCCTGTATCGCCAGGAATGCATCGGTCACGTCGGGGTCGAAATGGGTGCTGCGTCCTTGCGTGATGTGTGCCACCGCATCTTCATGCGTGAAGGCTTTTTTATACACGCGTTTGCTGATGAGGGCGTCATACACGTCAGCCACCGCCATGATGCGTGCCGAGATGGGAATGGTATTTCCCTTGAGGCCGAGCGGATAACCGCTGCCGTCCCATTTTTCATGATGACCGACCGCGATCTCCTGCCCGATGTCTAAGAAGCGACTGGGCTCCGGCAAGCTGCTTTCTGCCGCAGCCAGTACGTCACCTCCGAGTGCAGAGTGCTTCTTCATGATTTCGAATTCATCCGGGGTCAGCTTGCCCGGCTTGTGCAGGATATGGTCTGGAATACCGACCTTGCCGATGTCATGTAACGGAGCGAGTTTTTGCAACAGCTCGATATTCTCATTGCTGAGGTAGTCGCTGAAATGGGGGTGATGTTGCAACCGGGTCGCGAGGGCATGAACGTAATTTTGCGTACGCTTGAGGTGGTTCCCCGTCTCGTTATCGCGCGTTTCCGCCAACATACCCATCGCAATGATGGTGACGTCACGGATGCGCGCTACCTCGTCGCTCTTTTGAACCAATTGCGCGGTGCGCTCTGCTACCTTGTGTTCCAGCGCCTCGTTCATTGTCGAGAGTTGTTGTGCTAATGATTGGTTTTCAAAGCCTTGCTTCAATGACCCTAGGATCAGCCTGCCTAGGAGTTGACCAGCGGCGAGCATCACGATCAAAAACAGCAACAACATGATGCCCAGTGCGGTGTGGGTTTCGTCCTGTTCGACCAATACACGGAATGTTAGCGGGAGTGCCAAACTTAGTAGGTAAGCATAGAAGGCGGGCGGGTGGGTCGCGTTAGTGGCGGTGGCGCCGGCAGCAAGACCGAGCAGGACACATACCAGTAGAACCTGCATAAGCAGCTCGTGTGGGAAGAAGAACAGCGTGCCGAAGCCCCACATCATACCGATGACCAGTGCGAAGAAAGTGAATTGAAAACTCCATTCACGGCATTGCTGGATAGTGTCGATCTCGTTTCGATGGTTAAGCCAGTGGATGGACTCTGTCAGATGCAATAGGTAGATGCAGCCCAGCCACAATAGCAACTGCGTGTGCGAAACGGACGGGATATTCCACATCAGCCAAACGAAACCGAACTCAACCACCACCTGGCTGAACACCATGGTTGGGTACAGTTTCAAGCGTGCGCGCAGTTGTTCGGCACGTACCGAGAGATTGTTCTTGTCGATACGGAATCGCAGGTCGTCGAAGAAGGTGTGTAACGCAGACATCGTCTATCGTATTGTGAATATTGTTTTTATATTGGTAGTGGACAACAAACCTTGCGGGCAGTCAATCATTTCGTGCTGAAATGCGCGTCCTGATGAAGGGTGAAGAACGCCACCGCCTCCGCCTCGTCGCGTGTGCGCTTGAACGGCGGCAGGCTCTGCCAGATGCGCTTGCCGTAATGCTTGGAGATCAGGCGCGGGTCGCAGATCATCAGCACGCCCCTGTCATTCTCGTCGCGGATCAAGCGTCCTGCACCTTGCTTGAGATTGATGATGGTGCGCGGCAACTGGAATTCCATGAAGGCGTTGCGACCTTGTTTGTTCAGCTCCGCGATACGCGCCGCCAGCACCGGATCGTCCGGTGGCGCGAACGGCAGCTTGTCGATGATGACCAGCGACAGCGCTTCACCGCGCACGTCCACGCCTTCCCAGAACGACTGGCTACCGAGCAGCACCGCATTGCCGTGCTCGCGGAAGCGCGACAGCAACTCGTTGCGCGAGCCTTCGCCCTGGATCATCAATGGATATTTGAGATTCTTGCGATCGAACTCGGCCTGCAAAATCTCGTAAGCACGCTGCATCGCGCGCAGGCTGGTGAACAGCAGGAACGCCCGCCCTTTGCTCGCTTCGATCAGCGGCAGCGCCGCCTGCACCACGGCGTCGGTATAGCCATCGGTGTTCGGTTCCGGCAGATTCTGCGGCACGTACAGCAATGCCTGCTCTTGGTAATTGAACGGGCTGTCCCAGCATGCCGTGCGCGCCTCCAGCAATCCCATCTCGGCTTGGTAGTGTCCGAAGTTCTGCTTCACTGCCAGTGTGGCCGAGGTGAATATCCAAGCGCGCGGATGCCCGCTGATCTGCTTGGCGAAGATGTCGGCGATGGAGAGCGGGGTGGTGTTGAGTTGCAGCGAGTGGTGGAAGACTTCCAGCCAGCGTACCGTCTCCGGCACGTCGCCTTCCTGCCAGTGCTTGAGTTGTGCGGCCAGTGCCTGTGCGCGTTGCCAGCAGTTCTCCAACCCCTCGCTGCGCTCCGCTTGCTTCTCCAGCAGACCGGAGAGCTTGCTCAGCTTCTCACTCAGCGTCTTCAGCGCAGGCGCAAAATCCTTGATGCTCGCTGTCGCCTCCGCCGCCATGCGGCCTTCCTTCTTGAATGCTAGACGCAGATCGCGTGCGGCCTTTTCTATCTCATCACAGGCCACTGGCAGCGCCGCGAAATCCTTGGCGTTGCTCAATGCCTCGATGCGCGAATCCTGCGACAGGTCGAATAACTGCGAAGTGGAAAGGCTCTCGCCGAAGAATAAACTCGCCGTCTCGGGCAACTGGTGCGCCTCGTCGAAGATCACCGTGTTGCAGGCGGGCAGCAGTTCCGCCACCCCTTCGTCGCGCAACATCACGTCGGCGAAGAACAAATGATGGTTCACCACCACCACGTCCGCTTCCATCGCCTCTTTACGGGCTTTGAGTACGAAGCATTCGTTGTGCTGCGGGCATTCTTGTCCTAGGCAGTTGTCGCGCGTCGAGGTCACATGCATCCAGATCGGCGCGTTCTCCGGCACATCCGCCAGCCCGCTCTTGTCGCCGCTCTGCGTCACCTTGGTGTAGGTCACGATCTTGGCGAGGTGTTTCACATCCTCGCGCGTTTTGAACAAGCCGTTCGATTGCGCCAGCGCCAGATGGTAGTGGCACACATAGTTGGAGCGACCCTTGAGCAGCGCCACCGATACCGGCGCTTTCAGGGCATCGCGCACCATCGGCAGATCTTTCTGGAACAACTGGTCTTGCAGGTTCTTCGTGCCGGTGGAGATCACCACCTTGCCGCCTGCCAGCAGCGCGGGGACGAGGTAGGCGAAAGTCTTGCCTGTGCCCGTACCGGCCTCGGCCACGAGGATGGCGTTGTCGCGTATCGCCTCCGCCACCGCCAGCGCCATCTCGCGCTGCTGCGCGCGTGGACGGAACGATGCGACCTCAGTGGCAAGCGGGCTTTGTTCGGAAAAGAATCGTTCGACTTCGGTGGTCACAGGGATGTGGTTATTGGCTGGGGACGGCGTTATAGTGCGGCACGGATTTTACGCGAGTAAGGATATGTGGTGAGAGATATGTTGCGCTATCTGTGGGCATGGTTCGTTTTATTGGCAGTCGCTATGTTCAATGGCGCATTGCGCGAATTCACCTACGGCAGGTATGTCTCCGAATTGTCTGCGAATCAGCTTTCCTGCGTCACCGGCATCCTGTTGTTCGCGGTGATGATCCATCAGTATGTGCGGCGCTGGCCGCCTGCTTCGGCGCGCGAGGCGTGGTACATCGGTCTGTTCTGGATGGCGTTGACGGTGGCTTTCGAGTTTTTGTTCTTCCATTACGTTGGCGGGCATTCGTGGGAAGCGTTGCTGGCGAACTACGATGTGTCCGAAGGCCGTTTGTGGCCGTTGATCCTGCTGTGGGTGGCGGTTGCGCCTTGGTTTTTCTTTCGGCTTGCCAATAAACGCACATAAAAAACTTTAAATAATTTGTCACACCGGCGAAAGCCGGTGTCCAGTTGATTAAAAACGCTGGATTCCGGCCTTCGCCGGAATGACGGCTTTGTGGTTGTAAATTTGGTAAGCACTGAACAATGAAAAAAATCGCCAATGACGCATTGAACAAGATACCCAGCGGCGTATGGGTGCTGGGCTTCGTCAGTCTGCTGATGGATGTCTCGTCGGAGATGATCCACAGTCTGTTGCCGCTATTCATGGTCTCGGTGCTGGGGGCGAGCGCGCTGACGGTGGGGGTGATCGAGGGTATCGCCGAATCCACCGCCTTGCTGGTGAAGGTGTTCTCCGGTGCGTTGAGCGATTACTTGGGCAGGCGCAAAGGCTTGGCGCTGTTTGGCTATGCGCTGGGGGCGCTGACCAAGCCGATATTCGCGCTGGCCTCTGGTGTGGGCATGGTGCTCGCCGCGCGTTTTTTAGACAGGATAGGCAAGGGCGTGCGCGGCGCACCACGCGATGCGCTGGTGGCCGACATCACGCCAGTCGAGATACGCGGTGCGGCATTCGGTCTGCGCCAATCGCTGGACACGGTGGGGGCTTTCCTCGGGCCGTTGCTGGCGGTGGGGTTGATGTTGCTGTGGGCGAATGATTTTCGCGCGGTGTTCTGGGTGGCGGTGATCCCCGGCATGTTGGCGGTGGCGTTGTTGCTGTTCGGGGTACATGAACCGGAAAGAACGGAAGCGCACACGCCGACCAATCCGATCAGTCGCGCTAATCTGCAACGTCTGAGTTCAGCCTATTGGTGGGTGGTGGGCATCGGTGCGGTGTTCACACTGGCACGTTTCAGCGAGGCGTTCCTCGTGCTGCGCGCCGCGCAGGGCGGGATTCCTGTGGCCTTGGTGCCGCTGGTGATGGTGGCGATGAATGTGATCTATGCCGCTTCGGCTTATCCGTTCGGCAAGCTCTCCGACAGCATGAGCCATACCAAACTGCTGGTGCTGGGGCTGGTGGTGTTGATCGCCGCCGATCTGGTGCTGGCGACTAATGATCATTGGACGACAGTATTGTGCGGTGTCGCACTGTGGGGCGTGCATATGGGCATCACGCAGGGCTTGCTGGCGCGCATGGTGGCTGACGTATCCCCCGTCGACTTGCGCGGCACGGCTTACGGCTTTTTCAATCTGATGAGCGGGTTGGCGATGCTGATCGCCAGCGTGTTGGCAGGATTGTTGTGGGATAAGCTGGGAGCTTCATTTACCTTTTATGCGGGTGCGGGATTTTGCGTGATCGCCGCATTGGGCTTGGCTTGGCGCCCTACAATTGTTGAGCGTACGGAAGGGATTTGAGGACTTCGGGTGATAATAATTTGCCGATAAAGTGAAAGTTTTCGGGTAAAATTCGCTCCTGCATTACCTAAGTTTCAATCTGCCTTATCAATCGAACTAAATATAGTTGCCGTGGTCGGATGTCGCCTTGTGCTGAATTTTAATAGCAGCAAGTGTGGCTCGATGCGGATGGTGTGCTTGTTTAATCATTTCTGGGTGGTATATGCAGCAAACGAATACGGATTTGGGTGGGACAGAACAAGCCACGAGCGTGAAGGTGTGGGATCTGTTCATCCGTTGTTTCCATTGGACATTGGTATTGGGTTTTACGACAGCTTTCATCTCAGGCGAGGTGCATGCTGCCGCGCTCCACGTTTGGGTCGGCTATGCGCTGTGTGCCTTGTTGCTGGCACGGGTATATTGGGGCTTCAAGGGCAGCGAATACGCGCGCTTCCGCTCTTTCTTCTTTTCTGTGAAGGAGACGCTTGAGTATGTGCGCTCGATGTTCAAGGGACATCCCAAACATTATTTCGGGCATAACCCGGCGGGAGCGCTGATGGTGTTCGCGCTACTGGGTTTGCTAACTTTTATCTTTGCGTCGGGCTTGCTGACGCTGGGTACGATCGACTTCGAGGGGCCGCTGTTGTTTCTAGCGAACCTTGTGAGTGATGACACCAGCTATGCGTTCCGCCATCTGCACGAATTTCTTCCTATCGTTGGGCTGGTACTGGTCGCGCTACACATCTTGGGTGTGATAGCGGGCAGTCTCCAGCACAAAGAAAACCTTGTGAGGGCGATGCTCACCGGGAAGAAAAAATCACTATCGCTAACAACGTCAAGTAAACAAAATAATCAATGAGGAGCATTAAATGAAAGGCAATATGTTCATGAGTGCCGCCGTGTTGTGGTTGGCGGCACTTTCTGGGACGGCGTTCGCGCAAGAGGCGGCATATGATCTGCCACTTGCATCTAGCGCTTACGTCAAAGACTACGAATCGTTCAAACTGGCTGCGAACGAAACGGATACCTCGGTGAAGAAGGCGGGCCGTGCTGCGCCGGAAGCGAAGAATGCTGATTTCGAACCATCCTGGTTCACCGGCAGCAAGGTGCACCAATATCTGGGTATCTCGACCATCGTGGCGGCATTGGCAACAGCGGCTTCCGCGCCTGGCGAAGGATGCGAAGCAAATTGTCCGGCAGTGGCACCACCACGTGATACAAAGGGGACGCATGCCAAATTAGCCAAGGCCACTGTGGCGTTGGCGGCAGCGACCATCGTTACGGGATTAATCACACATTGGGATGACTTTTATTTTGAGGATGGTTGGACAGACCCGGATAATCTGCACGTGCTGCTAGGCGTGACGGGCGCGGCCATGATGGCCTACGCTGTCAATAAGTCGAAGAATTCCGCAGTGCCAGTCAGCCATGCGGGCATAGCCGAACTAGGCGCGCTGGGCATGGCTGTGGCAATCAAGTTAACTTGGTAATCGAGGAGTAATCATGAAAAAAATTATCGCATTGTGTTGTGTCGTCGGTTTGTTCAGCTCTTCGGTCGCGTTGGCGAGCGATGCGACGGACGCTCTGTTCAAGAAATACAAGGCAGAGGGGGTCACCAAGGTCGACGCTGAAAAAGGCAAGAAAGATTGGACCAAGAAAGAATGGAATAGCAAATCCAAGGCGGCGCCAGCAGAGGTGCTTTCCTGCTCTTCCTGCCACAAAACGGATCTGACTGCCGTGGGCGAACATCACAAGACGCACAAAGAGATCAAGCCGATGTCGACCAAGGTGAATGCAGAACGCTTCACCGATGAGAAGAAGATCGAGAAGTGGTTCAAGCGCAATTGCATGGATACGCGCGGCCAAGAATGCACAGCACAAGAGAAGGCGGATTTCTTAGCTTTCTTCTTGGCACAATGAGTGAGGAGAAATGAAGATGCGTATTAAATCATTCGTCGCGGCGGCACTGGTTGGCTTGTTTCTCAGCGGCACTGCCATGGCAGAAGAGGGTTGGTTAGATCAGATATTCGGTCGGCATAAAGAAGTGCGCCCGGTGGATAACAAGCAATACAAGGATGAATGCGGTTCTTGCCACTTCGCCTATCAACCGGGGTTGTTGCCGGCTAGGTCGTGGGAGTTGTTGTTGAACGAGAAGGCATTGGCCGATCACTTCGGTGAGAACGCGGAACTCGACAAAGCCGTGCTGGCCTCCATCTACGACTATACGATGGCGAACTCTGCCGACAAGTCCAATTACAAACGCTCACGCAAGATCGACTTGGCGACCGAAGGTGTGAATCCCGCACCGATCCGCATCACCGAGGTGCGCTATATCAAGCGTAAGCATCATGAGATTCCGGCGAAGATGATCAAAGACAACAAGGATGTGAAATCGTTGAGCATGTGCGACACCTGCCATACCAAGGCAGCCGAAGGCGTATTTGATTCTGATACGGTGAAGATCCCCAATTTCCCAGATTGGGATGATTGATCGTCGGTAGCGTTATGCATGAACAAAGGGGCAGCTTTGGCTGCCCTTTTTATTGCGGCGAGCACAAGCTGCACAGGGTTATCACAGTGTGGGTGCGTGTTATCATCGCGCGCCATGAAAAATTCCTCTGATGTCCTACGTCGCTTCCTGTTTGAATATGCGCCCCTGCGCGGCGAGATCGTGCGTCTCGATAGCGTCTGGCAGTCCGTGATCGAGCGTCATGACTATCCCCCCGTGCTACAAAAACTGGTGGGTGAATTGTGTGCCGCTGCGGTATTGCTGGCGGCCACGCTCAAACTGCAAGGTTCGATGGTGTTGCAGATTCACGGCAAGGGTGCAGTGAAACTCTTGGTGGTGGAGTGCAGTGGCGATCTGGAATTGCGCGCGACTGCCAAGTGGGAAGGCGACTTGGCGCACGGCACGTTGCAAGACTTGGTGGGTGATGGGCGCTTCGTCATCACGCTCGATCCCAAGGATGGCAATCAAGCCTATCAAGGTATCGTCGACTTGGAGGGCGATAGCATCGCCGAGATATTGCAAAACTATATGACGCGCTCGGAGCAACTGGAGACGAGGTTATGGTTGGCGGCAGATGGGAAAAGTGCGGGGGGTATGCTGCTACAGAAACTTCCTGAACAAAATGAGGTGCCGGATGAAGATGCGTGGGGGCGTGCGACGCAGATCGCCGATACGCTCAAGCCCGAAGAATTATTGAATGTGCCCGCCGCAGAGTTGGTGCATCTGCTGTACCACGAAGAAGATATCCGCCTGTTCGAGGCGCAGGCCGTGGTGTTTCGTTGCACCTGTTCGCGAGATAACGTTGCACGCATGTTGCGCATGCTGGGGAGGGACGAGGTGGATGCGATCATTGCCGAACGTGGCGATGTCGAGGTGCACTGTGAATTCTGCAATGAGCGCTATGTGTTCGATCGCGTGGATGCCGATGCGGCGTTGGTCGATGTTATCGCGATGTCAGTGAACAAGACTTTACACTAAGTCTTGACCATATCCAGCGCCACCGCCTCGGCCACTTCGATGCCGTCCACCGCCGCCGACAATATCCCGCCCGCATAGCCAGCACCTTCTCCCGCTGGATACAAGCCCTTGATGTTGATGCTCTGAAAATCGTCACCGCGTTTGACGCGTATCGGTGACGAGGTGCGCGTCTCCACGCCCGTCAGTACGGCATCGTCCATGGCAAAGCCTTTGATCTGTTTTTCAAACACGGGTAAGGCCTCGCGGATGGCGGCGATGGCGTAATCGGGCAGCGCGGTGGAAAGGTCGGTCGGCGTCACGCCGGGGGTGTAGGAAGGAAGGACTTCGCCGAGCGTGGTTGAGGCGCATCCCGCAAGGAAATCACCGACACGCTGCCCGGGCGCGCAATAACTCTTGCCGCCCAACTCGAACGCACGCGCTTCCCACTTGCGCTGGAACTCGACCCCCGCCAGCACATCACCCGGATAATCTTCCGGGGTGATGCCGACCACGATGCCGCTGTTGGCGTTGCGCTCGTTGCGTGAATATTGACTCATGCCGTTGGTGACGACATGGCCTGCCTCGGAAGTCGCCGCGACTACCGTGCCGCCGGGGCACATGCAGAAGCTATACACCGAGCGCCCGTTGCTGGCGTGATGCACCAGCTTGTAATCCGCCGCACCCAGCAAAGGGTTACCCGCGTTTGCGCCGAAGCGCGCGCGGTCGATGACGGATTGCGGATGCTCGATGCGGAAGCCGATGGAGAATGGCTTTGCCTCCATGTACACACTGCGTTGATGCAGCATCTCAAAGGTGTCGCGCGCGCTGTGACCGACGGCCAGCACCACATGGCGGGTCGCGATGCGTTCGCCGTTCGCCAGCACCACGCCGCACACTTGCCCGTCGTTGATCTCGATGTCCGCCACGCGGCTCTGAAAGCGTATCTCCGCGCCCAACGCTTCCATGCTGTGGCGCATCTCTTCCACCATGCCCACCAGACGGAAAGTCCCGATGTGCGGCTTGCTCACATACACGATCTCTTCCGGCGCGCCCGCCTTCACGAACTCGGCGATCACTTTACGCCCGAGATGGCGCGGGTCTTTGATCTGGCTGTACAGCTTGCCGTCGGAGAAGGTGCCTGCGCCGCCTTCGCCGAACTGCACGTTAGACTCCGGATCGAGTTTGCCTTTGCGCCATAAGCCCCAAGTATCCTGAGTGCGTTCGCGTACAGCCTTGCCGCGTTCGAGGATGATGGGGCGGAAGCCCATCTGCGCCAGCAATAGCCCGGCAAAGAGACCGCAAGGTCCGGTGCCGATGACCACGGGGCGTTCGCTCAGACCTTGTGGTGCTTGCGTCACCATGCGGTAGCTCATATCCGGCGCAATTGTCACATGCGGGATATTCTTCTTGAGCAGCGCCGCTTCGTGCTTCACCTCCACATCCACGGTATAGACCAGCATGATGGCATTGCGCTTGCGTGCGTCATACCCGCGTCGGAACAGGGTGAAGTCGGTCAGATCGGATGCGGCGATGCCCAGTCGCTTGAGAATGGCGGCTTGGAGATCGTCTGCGGGATGGGCTAGCGGGAGTCGGATTTCGGTGAGTCTTAACATGGTCGCTATTCTAACTGATGAGAACTAAGTTATCCTTGCGCCACTCAGTTAGAGGCAGTCATGGCAAAAGCAAAAACAGTTTATTCGTGTACCGAGTGCGGCGGGCAATCGCCCAAGTGGCAAGGCCAGTGTCCGCATTGCGGCGAGTGGAACACCTTGGTGGAATCGGTGGCGGAAACCACCCCTGCGGCGGGCAAGAACCGCTACAGTGCGCTGGCGGCTTCCGGAAAATTACAGCAACTGGCCGAGGTGGAAGCGAGCGAAGTGTCGCGCACACCGACCGGCATCGCCGAATTCGACCGCGTGCTGGGTGGAGGGCTGGTGGAGGGCGGTGTGGTGCTGATCGGCGGCGATCCCGGCATCGGCAAATCCACTTTGTTGTTGCAGGCGCTGGCGCATCTCTCCACCACGAAAAAAGTCCTCTACGTCAGCGGCGAAGAATCGGCGCAGCAGATCGCGTTGCGTGCAAAGCGCCTCGCACTCGATGCGCGCGAAGTGCATCTGCTACCGGAAATACAACTGGAAAAGATACAGGCCACCGTCGCGAATGAGAAGCCGGATGTGGTGGTGATCGATTCCATCCAGACCGTGTATTCAGAACAACTCACTTCTGCCCCCGGCTCGGTGGCGCAGGTGCGCGAATGCGCGGCACAACTCACGCGGCTGGCGAAGAGCAACGGCGTGACCATCATCCTCGTCGGCCACGTCACCAAGGAAGGTGCGCTGGCTGGGCCCAGAGTGCTGGAGCATATCGTCGACACCGTGCTGTATTTCGAAGGTGACACCCATTCCAGTTTCCGTCTCATCCGTGCCTTCAAGAATCGCTTCGGTGCGGTGAACGAACTCGGCGTATTTGCCATGACCGAGAAGGGCTTGCGCGAAGTCAGCAACCCGTCCGCGCTGTTCCTGTCGCAGCACGGTGCGCAAGTGCCCGGCTCGTGTGTGATGGTGACGCAGGAAGGCACGCGACCGCTGCTGGTGGAGATACAGGCGTTGCTCGACGACTCGCATTCACCCACGCCGCGTCGCTTGTCGTTGGGTCTGGAACAGAACCGCCTCGCCATGTTGCTCGCCGTGCTGCACCGCCATGCGGGCATCGCCTGCTTCGATCAGGACGTATTCATCAACGCTGTGGGCGGCGTGAAGATCACCGAGCCGGGTGCCGACCTCGCCGTGTTACTTGCCATCGTTTCCTCGCTGCGCAACAAACCGCTGCCGGAAAAAATGGTGGTGTTCGGCGAGGTTGGGCTGGCCGGAGAAGTGCGCCCGGTGCAGCGCGGCCAGGAGCGATTGAAAGAAGCCGCCAAGCTCGGCTTCACCCACGCCATCATCCCCAAGGCCAACGCGCCAAAGCACAAGATCGAAGGCATGGAGATCATCGCGGTGGATCGGGTGGATGAGGCGGTGGAGAAAATGAGGTAAAGTGAGAGCGGCTGCAATCGGCGAACGCATCGAGATCACCCACAAAGCCAGCAGCCGCGCCACCTTCGCCATCGGCGCACTGCGCGCCGCCCGCTTCCTCAAGGCCAACAAGGCGGGGCTGTATGACATGCAGGATGTGTTGGGTTTGAAGTAACGAACTTCTGCTTTCGGCGAGTAGGAGACGGTCGTCACTTGCTCGGATTAATACGCATATGCGGACCGGTGCGTCCGTCCAATAACAGTTAGGCTTTATGCAACCCCACCACCAATATAGCGAGGCGTTTCCACTTATCGTCGATGGTCAATCGGTTAAGCGCGATCTTTATTTGCTTTTGGCCTGTGCTCTATCCAGCAAGAGATTCGCTGAACAGACAATCGGGAAGGACTACGATACCCTTCAGAAGCTTCGGGATACATTTGAGCAAACAGAAATTGCCACACTGCTACTTGCGATTGCTGTTCGGGTCAGACTGTTGGATGACCGTGGAGAGATTCCGAAGAGTGCGATGGCTAGAATCTGTGGGTCGCTGATTACTGGCGCTTCCAGGCGCGAGAACAAAGTTCCTCTCACTCTGCGCGAGGCATGCAACAAAATTGTGCATTGTCGCCAACTGCAAATTAGGGTGTCCTTCTTAGATGGTTTCGATGCGACGCTACCGTCCCCGACGTCTGACCATATGGAGACTTCTCTCTTGCTCCACGGAAAGTGGAATGGGAAAACTTGGCGCGCATCGCTTGACTTGATCAAGTTTGTGAAGGCGATACTTGGTATGCGCAGTCTATGAAGTCGAATTTTCCGTTTGAGCGGCCCCGGACTCCTGATACACATGTTTGTCAGTGTGTCTTTGTGGCCACTCAACTCGCGCGTTGAACGTCCGCTTCGTAGAGCTGCTAACGACTGCAACGGGTTATTAGCTGTCGTTGCTCTCAAACTATCAGCATCTTGATCCCGATCAAAATCAGCACCACCCCACCGAATATCTCTGCTTTACTTTCCAGCCACGTACCACTGCGTTTGCCGATCTGTACGCCGATCCAACTGAAGCCAAACGTGGTGATGCCGATGATGAGGCAGGCGAGGTAGGGGTTGATGTCCAGCAGTGTCAGGCTGAATCCGGCGGCCATAGCGTCGATGCTGGTGGCGATGGCGAGCAGCAACATCATCTTGTTGGTGATGGCGGCGAGGTCTTCTTCGATGCCTTCATGCAGGCCTTCGTAGATCATTTTGCCGCCGATCAGTAGCAGCAGTGCCGAATGCGATCCAGTGCGCGTAGGCATCGACCCAGCCGAGTACGCCTTTGCCGCCGAGATAGCCGATGAAGGGCATCAGTGCTTGAAATACACCAAAGAACAAGCCAGCCTTCAGACCTAAGCCACGTGCGTTGCTTTTTGAGCCGAGACCGATGGAGACGGCAAAAGCATCCATGCTGAGTGCGACGGCTAAAACGATGACTTCAAACATGGGGTGTGCTCCTGCGGGTAGGGGAAAAGAGAGGTGGCGGATTATAGATCACTGCCTGTTCTTGAAAATACTCATACCGTTTCGAGCCATCCGGCCAATTTGATGCCGCCCCTCACTTCGGCTATAATGCGCGCCATCAATTCAGCGGGATGAACACACGGTTCGTCCCGCTTCTTTATGTAGATTTCGAGGGAGCATCAAGTGTCGCAAACGAAGCCAGCCATCCTTGTTTTAGCCGATGGAACGGTGTTTCGCGGCATTTCTATCGGGGCGGACGGCAGCAGTGTCGGCGAGGTGGTGTTCAATACTTCGATGACCGGTTATCAGGAAATCCTCACCGACCCCTCCTACTGCAAGCCAGATCGTTACGCTGACCTATCCGCATATCGGCAACGTCGGCTGCAACCCGGAAGATGTGGAGTCGCGCCAGGTGTTTGCCAGCGGCCTTATCATTCGCGACCTGTCGATGACGGTGAGCAATTTCCGCGCGACACAATCCCTGCCTGAATATCTCAAAGCCAACAAGGTGGTCGCCATCGCGGGCATCGACACGCGCAAGCTGACCCGCATCCTGCGCAGCAAGGGCGCGCAGAGCGGCTGTATCGCCACGGGCGACAATGTGGAAGCGGCATTGGCTGCGGCGCGTGGTTTTGCGGGCTTGGCGGGCATGGATCTGGCGCAGGTGGTGACTTGCGATAAATCTTACGAATGGAAGCAGCGCGAGTGGGAATTGGGTGTTGGCTATAGCGACATCACCGAATCGAAGTTCCATGTGGTGGCGTACGACTTCGGCGTGAAGCGCAACATCCTGCGCATGCTGGCGGAGCGCGGTTGCAAGATCACCGTGGTTCCTGCGAAGACATCTGCTGCCGATGTGCTAGCGCTGAAGCCGGACGGTGTGTTCCTATCCAACGGCCCCGGCGATCCCGAGCCGTGCGACTACGCCATCAACGCGACGAAAAAATTCCTCGAAGTCGGTGTGCCGCTGTTCGGCATCTGCCTCGGTCACCAGATTCTAGGGCTGGCTTCCGGTGCGAAGACGGTGAAGATGAAGTTCGGTCATCGCGGCGCGAATCATCCGGTGCAAGACACACAAAGCAAGCGCGTGATGATCACCAGCCAGAACCATGGTTTTGCGGTGGATGCGGCAACGCTGCCGAAGAATGCGCGCGTCACTCATATCTCCTTGTTCGATGGCACGCTGCAAGGTTTCGAGTTGACCGATAAGCCCGCGTTCTGTTTCCAGGGGCATCCCGAGGCGAGTCCCGGGCCGCATGACGTGGATGTTTTGTTTGATCGCTTCGTTGCGATGATGGGTGGTAAGTAAATGGCTAAGCGTACTGACATCAAATCAATTCTTGATTATCGGCGCAGGCCCTATCGTCATCGGGCAGGCGTGCGAGTTCGACTATTCCGGCGCACAGGCGTGCAAGGCACTGCAAGGAAGAGGGCTATCGCGTTATCCTGGTGAACTCCAATCCGGCCACCATCATGACCGACCCGAACATGGCGGATGCGACCTACATCGAGCCGATCACTTGGAAGATGGTGGAGAAGATCATCGCCAAGGAGCGCCCCGATGCGATCCTGCCGACCATGGGCGGACAGACCGCGCTCAACTGCGCGCTTGATCTGGCGAAGCACGGCGTGCTGGAGAAATACAAGGTCGAGATGATAGGCGCGTCGCGCGATGCCATCGACATGGCGGAAGATCGCGAGAAATTCAAACAGGCGATGACGCGTATCGGGCTGGCTTCGGCGCGTTCCACCATCGCGCACAGCATGGAAGAAGCGCTGCAAGTGCAACAGGCATTGGGCTTCCCCACCATCATTCGTCCATCGTTCACCATGGGGGGGAGCGGCGGCGGCATCGCCTACAACCGCGAAGAATTCGTCGAGATCTGTGAACGCGGTCTGGAAGCATCGCCCACGCGCGAGCTGCTGATCGAGGAATCGCTGCTCGGTTGGAAAGAATACGAGATGGAAGTCGTGCGCGACCGCAACGACAACTGCATCATCATCTGCTCCATTGAGAACCTCGACCCGATGGGCGTGCATACCGGCGACTCCATCACCGTCGCGCCCGCGCAGACGCTGACGGACAAGGAATACCAGATTCTGCGTGACGCCTCTCTAGCAGTGCTGCGCGAGATCGGTGTGGAGACGGGCGGTAGCAACGTGCAGTTCTCCATCAATCCGGTTGACGGGCGCATGGTGGTGATCGAGATGAATCCGCGCGTGTCGCGTTCTTCCGCGCTGGCCTCCAAGGCGACCGGCTTCCCGATTGCGAAGGTCGCGGCCAAACTGGCCGTTGGCTACACGCTGGACGAACTGAAGAACGACATCACCGGCGGCGCAACCCCGCTTCGTTCGAGCCGACCATCGATTACGTGGTCACCAAGATTCCGCGTTTTGCTTTCGAAAAATTCCCGCAAGCCAATGACCGCCTGACCACGCAGATGAAATCGGTGGGCGAGGTGATGGCGATTGGCCGTACTTTCCAGGAGTCGTTCCAGAAAGCTCTGCGCGGTCTGGAAGTCGGCGTGAACGGTCTGGATACCAAATACAGCGACCGCGAAGCCATTTGCGCAGAGCTCGGCAATCCGGGGCCGGATCGCATCTGGGCGGTCTCGGACGCGTTCCGTCTCGGCATGAGCGTGGAAGAAGTATTCAGCGTCAGCAAGATCGACCCGTGGTTCCTGGTGCAGATCGAAGACATCATCCGTCAAGAGCAGGAGCTGGCGGGGCACACGCTGGAAAGCCTCACTGCTGATCATCTGCGTGCCTTGAAGCGCAGCGGTTTCGCCGATGCTCGTCTGGCCGCACTGTTGGGAATTGATGATGAATCGGTGCGCGCTTACCGTCATGCGCTGGGTGTGCGTCCGGTGTTCAAACGCGTGGATACCTGTGCTGCCGAGTTTTCCACCAACACTGCTTACATGTATTCCACTTACGAAGAAGAGTGCGAATCGCAACCGACAGATAAGAAGAAGATCATGGTGCTGGGCGGCGGTCCGAACCGTATCGGTCAGGGCATCGAGTTCGACTATTGCTGCGTGCATGCCGCGCTGGCGATGCGCGAAGACGGCTACGAGACCATCATGGTCAACTGCAATCCAGAAACCGTTTCCACCGACTACGACACTTCGGATCGTCTGTACTTCGAGCCGCTGACGTTGGAAGATGTGTTGGAAGTGGTGGCGGTGGAGAGACCCATCGGTGTGATCGTGCAGTACGGCGGTCAGACACCTTTGAAACTGGCGCACGGTTTGGCCAAGAACGGCGTGCCCATCATCGGTACCACACCGGACATGATCGACATGGCCGAAGACCGTGCGCGTTTCCAAGCGATGTTGCGCGAACTGAAATTGAAACAACCCCCCAATCGCACTGCCAGCAATGTCGCGGATGCGGTGGCTGGCGCGGCAGAGATCGGCTATCCGCTGGTGATGCGTCCCTCCAATGTGCTGGGCGGCCGCGCGATGGAGATCATCCACGCGCAGCCCGACCTTGAGCGTTACATGCGCGATGCGGAGGAGATGTCCAAGACGTATCCTGAACGTATGCCGATCCTGCTTGATCGATTCCTCAACGACGCCACTGAGGTAGATGTGGATGCGGTGTCCGATGGCACGCAAGTCATCATCGGCGGCATCATGGAGCACATCGAACAAGCGGGCGTGCACTCTGGCGATTCGGCCTGTTCTCTGCCGCCGTATTCCTTGTCTGCCAAATTGCAGGATGAATTGCGCCGCCAGACCGTAGCGATGGCGAAGTCGTTGAACGTGGTCGGTTTGATGAACGTGCAGTTCGCTATTCAAGGCGAGACGGTCTATGTGCTGGAAGTGAACCCGCGTGCTTCGCGTACCGTGCCTTTTGTGTCAAAGGCGACCGGCGTGCCGCTGGCGAAGATCGCAGCGCGCTGTATGGCTGGGCAGACACTGGCCGCGCAAGGCTTTACCAAAGAAGTGATCCCGCCCTACTACTCGGTGAAAGAAGCGGTGTTTCCCTTCATCAAATTCCCAGGTGTGGATACCATCCTCGGCCCCGAGATGAAATCCACCGGCGAAGTGATGGGGGTGGGAGAGACCTTTGCCGAAGCGTTCGTCAAATCACAGCTCGCTGCCAGCGTAAAATTGCCTAAGAGCGGCAAGGTGTTCATCAGCGTGCGTGAAGAGGATAAGGCGGGAGCGGCAGAAGTTGCTCGTACCTTGAGCCAGTTGGGTTTTGCTATCCTTGCGACACGCGGCACGGCAGCCGTCATCGCCGCAAGCGGCGTAGAAGTGACAGTGGTGAACAAGGTTGCTGAAGGCCGTCCGCACATCGTGGATATGATCAAGAACGGTGATGTCAATCTGATCCTTAATACGGTGGACAGTAAACCGTCGGTGATGCGAGATTCGTATTCGATTCGGCATGCCGCCCTGCAAGGTCGTGTGACTTACTACACCACACTTGCCGGTGCGCGTGCCGCCTGCCTTGGCATGCAGCATCTGACTGAGTTGCAGGTATATGACGTGCAGTCTTTGCATCGTCGCTTGGAAAAATAGAAAAGGGGAATGTCGCATGAGTAAGGTTCCATTGACAGTGAACGGCGCCGAGTTAATGCGCCAAGAGTTGCATCGTTTGAAGACGGTGGAACGGCCTTCCGTTATCAATGCGATCTCGGAAGCGCGAGCACAAGGTGACTTGTCGGAGAACGCGGAGTATGAGGCGGCCAAAGAGCGCCAATCCTTTGTGGAAGGGCGTATCGTCGAGTTGGAGTTCAAATTGGGTAGCGCGCAGGTAATCGATCCTAAGACGCTGAACGCCGATGGGCGTTGTGTGTTCGGTTCGACCGTGGTGCTGGAAGACACCAATAACGGCGATGTCGTGACGTATCAGATCGTGGGTGATGACGAGGCGGACATCAAGCAGCGTAAGATTTCCATTAGTTCACCCATCGCGCGTGCGCTGATCGGTAAAAGCGGCGGTGATGTGGCAGAAGTGCAAGCGCCGGGCGGAATACGCGAGTACGAAGTGGTGGAAGTCCAGTACATCTAAGATCCAACCTGATCGATTCGAGGTTAGATTCGAGTGGCGGTTCGTTGGGTCAGGTGCGGCTGCCGATCTGTTTCTTGGTGAGTGACTTTCCGGGGCGGCGCTTTGGTACTTTAGCGATCGGGATCGCCAGCGGGCGGTAGATCACCAACATTTTGCCGATGTGTTGCACTGGGCCGGCCTTCAGTGTTTCGCATATTTCTTGCAGTATGCTCTCGCGCACTTCCCGATCATCGTTCATCACGCGGATCTTTAACAGGTCGTGGCTTTTCAGGCTGCGTTCGACCTCATCCAGCACTGCAGGCGTCAGCCCAGCATTGCCGATGATAACGACAGGTTTTAGCCCATGGGCACGGCCTTTTAGTTCGAGGCGTTGGGGGACGGAGAGAGATAACATGATGACCTTTCAATGCGGGTATGGATTCTAAACGATGAAGGCTTCTAAAACCAGTAAACAATGGATGCAGGAGCATGTGAACGACCCCTATGTGCAGCGCGCGCAGAAGGAGGGCTACCGCTCACGTGCCGCGTACAAGCTGTTGGAGATCGATGAACGTGATCATCTTATCAAGCCTGGCATGGTGGTGGTGGACTTGGGGGCCACGCCGGGCGGTTGGTGTCAGGTGGTGGCGGGTAAGCTGGGCGAGAAAGGCAGGATCATTGCGCTCGATCTACTGCCGCTGCATCCGTTGCCGCGAGTCGAGTTCATCCAAGGCGATTTTCGTGAGGACGCGGTACTGGTGCAACTCGAAGAAAAACTGGAAGGTCGTCAGATCGGCCTTGTAATTTCCGATATGGCACCCAATATCAGCGGAGTGAGTTCGGCTGATCAAGCGCGCGCGATGCATCTGGCGGAACTGGCGCTTGATTTCGCAGTCAGTCACTTAGCGTCGGGCGGGGCGTTTGTAGTCAAAGTGTTTCAAGGGGTGGGGTTTGAGGATTACATGAAGCTGATGCGTAGTCACTTTGTCAAAGTGGTCGCGCGCAAGCCAAAAGCCTCGCGTGATCGTAGCAGTGAGCAGTATCTGGTGGGATTAGGGAAGCTTGAGAAATAGCCCCGAACAGTGTCTAATGCGACTTCGTTTTGCCGCTCAATAAGGAGCAAGTGTGAACAACCTATTTAAAAGTATCGGAATCTGGCTGGTCGTGGCGCTCGTGCTGATGACCGTGTTCAATCAATTCAATTCGCGCCAGCAACAATCGTCGCAGGTACAGTTGGATTATTCGCAATTCCTCAATGAGGTTCGGCAAGGAAACATCGAGAAGGTCGTTATCGAAGGACGTACCCTCAAAGCGACTACCGCCGATGGCAAACGCATCACCAGCTATGCGCCTAGCGACATCTGGCTGGTTTCCGATCTGCTCAAAAATGGTGTGAAAGTCGAAGCCAAACCGGAAGAAGAACAATCCTTCCTGATGAATATCTTCGTGTCGTGGTTCCCCATGCTGTTGCTGATCGGTGTGTGGATATTCTTCATGCGCCAGATGCAAGGGGGGGGCAAGGGGGGGGCGTTCTCGTTCGGCAAGAGCAAGGCTCGCATGCTGGATGATTCCAAGGAACGCGTGACCTTTGCCGATGTGGCAGGGTGTGATGAGGCAAAAGAAGAAGTGTCCGAGTTGGTGGATTTTCTGCGCGATCCTTCTAAATTCCAGAATCTCGGCGGGCGGATTCCGCGAGGGGTGTTGATGGTGGGCAGCCCAGGTACGGGTAAGACATTGCTGGCCAAGGCCATCGCGGGCGAAGCCAAGGTGCCGTTCTTCTCGATCTCCGGTTCCGATTTTGTCGAGATGTTCGTCGGTGTGGGCGCTGCACGTGTGCGCGACATGTTCGAGCAAGCTAAGAAACAAGCTCCCTGTATCGTGTTCATCGACGAGATCGATGCTGTCGGTCGTCAACGTGGCGCAGGCTTGGGCGGTGGCAACGACGAACGTGAACAGACGCTGAACGCCTTGCTGGTGGAGATGGATGGTTTCGAGGGGACTTCCGGTGTGATCGTCATCGCCGCGACCAACCGTCCCGATGTGCTTGATCCCGCGTTGCTACGCCCCGGTCGTTTCGACCGTCAGGTCGTCGTGCCGTTGCCGGACATTCGCGGTCGCGAGCAGATACTCATGGTGCATATGCGCAAGGTGCCGATGGCGCCCGATGTGAAGGCCGATATCCTGGCGCGCGGTACCCCTGGCATGTCCGGCGCCGATCTCGCCAATCTGGTCAACGAAGCTGCCCTGTTTGCGGCGCGTCGCAGCAAGCGCTTCGTCGAGATGGACGATTTCGAAGCGGCCAAGGACAAGATTTTCATGGGTGCTGAGCGTAAGACCATGGTGATCACGCCTGAAGACAAGAAAAAGACCGCATATCACGAGTCCGGCCACGCCATCATCGGTTCGCTGTTGAAGGGTTGTGATCCGGTGCACAAGGTCAGCGTGATTCCGCGCGGACGAGCACTCGGTGTTACTTTGTCGTTGCCAGAGACCGACCGTTACAGTGTGTATCGTGAGCAGATGCTGGATAAAATCAGCATGTTGTTCGGCGGCCGTGTGGCTGAAGAGCTCTTCACCGGTGACATTTCTACAGGCGCCTCAAATGATTTCGAGCGCGCGACCCAACTGGCTCGCGACATGGTCACCCGCTACGGCATGTCAGATTTGATGGGGCCGATGGTATATGCCGAGAATGAAGGTGAAGTGTTTTTGGGGCGCTCGGTGACCACGCACAAGAACATCTCCGAAGCGACCATGCAGAAGGTGGATAGCGAGATACGTCGCATCCTCGACGAGCAATATGCGCTTGCCACCAAACTGCTTAAAGAGAACAGCGACAAGGTCGAAGCCATGACCAATGCGCTGATGGAATGGGAAACCATTGATGCCGATCAGATACACGACATCATGGCAGGCAATCCACCGCGGCCACCCAAGCCTGCATCGAGTAGCAAGGCGCCGGAGCCGCCTAAGGATTCGACACCGACGGCGCCTGCGACCAATCAACCTGCTGAAGGCGTTTAATCTAGACACGGACGGGGGCACTGCCCCCGTTTTCATATGCTCCGCTGCGGCAAATTCCAATTAGGCCTTTCAGCTCCCCTTGTGATGGGTATCGTTAACGTCACGCCGGATTCTTTTTCGGATGGCGGGCGCCATCTATCTACGGATGCGGCTATTGCCCACGCGTATCAACTAATCGAAGACGGTGCCTCCATTCTGGATATCGGTGGTGAATCGACGCGCCCAGGGGCGGTTCCGGTGGGAGAACAGGAGGAGATGGATCGCGTGCTGCCCGTGCTCGAAGGGCTGCGCGACATTCTGGTCCCGATCTCCATCGATACCTACAAACCACAAGTAATGCGTGCGGCATTGGTGGCGGGTGCCAGCATGGTCAATGACGTGAATGCGTTGCAAGCGGAGGGTGCGCTGGATGCGGTTGCCAAGAGCGATGCGGCGGTGTGCCTGATGCACAAGAAAGGCGACCCGGAGAACATGCAATTCGAGCCGAACTATCACGACGTGATGACCGAGGTGATGACCTTTTTGCAGATACGGGTGATGATGGTGCAAGCGACGGGCATCGCGCGCGAGCGCATCGTGGTCGATCCGGGTTTCGGTTTTGGCAAGTCACTGCCGCACAATCTCGATTTATTGCGCGGGCTGGAGGCATTCCGTGCGTTGGGAGTGCCGGTACTGGCAGGCTTGTCGCGCAAATCCATGTTGGGTGCAATCACCGGACGTGCCGTGGGGGAGCGTATGGCAGCCAGCGTGGCAGCCAGCTTGCTGGCAGTACAGCGTGGAGCCTCTATCGTACGTGTGCATGATGTGCGTGAGACGGTGGATGCGCTGAAAGTGTGGAGTGCAGTGAATGGGAGCGGGGCATGAGCAGAAAATATTTTGGCACCGATGGCGTGCGCGGACGTGTAGGCGAACACCCCATCACACCGCAGTTCGTGATGCATTTGGGTTACGCGGCCGGCAAGGTGTTGGCGAAAGCCGAGCATGCACAGGGCGAGCGCCCGGCAGTGCTCATCGGCAAAGACACGCGCATCTCCGGTTATATGTTGGAATCGGCACTGGAAGCCGGACTCATCGCAGCAGGCATCGATGTCTACCTCGCTGGCCCGGTGCCGACCCCCGCCGTGGCTTATCTGACGCGGGCTTTGCGTCTGCAAGCCGGTGTCGTCATCTCCGCTTCGCACAATCCGTTTGACGATAACGGCATCAAATTCTTCTCCGGCAACGGCACCAAATTGCCGGACGAAGTGGAAGCAGCGATCGAGGCCGAGTTGGATAACCCGATGCAGACCAATGCCTCGGAAGGATTGGGCAAAGCCAAGCGTATCGATGATGCCGTCGGGCGTTACATCGAGTTTTGCAAAAGTACCTTCCCCGCAGATATGGATTTGCGCGGACTGAAGATCGTGGTGGATAGCGCGCACGGCGCGACTTACCACATCGCCCGACATGTTTTCCACGAGCTCGGTGCGGATGTACTTGCCATCGGTGCGGAGCCGAACGGCAAGAACATCAACGACGGTTACGGGGCGACCAAGCCGCAGAATCTACAAAAGGCTGTGCTCGAACACAAAGCCGACATCGGCATTGCGCTTGACGGTGACGGCGACCGCCTGATCATGGTTGATGCTGCTGGCGAACTCTATGATGGTGACCAACTGCTCTATGTCATCGCCAAACACCGTCAGGCCTTAGATAAGCTGCACGGCGGCGTGGTGGGTACCTTGATGACCAACCTTGCTTTTGAGCACGCTATGCAGAAGTTGAGCATCCCTTTTGCGCGCGCCAAGGTGGGTGATCGCTATGTGATGGAGCTGCTGCAACAAAAAGGCTGGCAACTCGGTGGCGAGAATTCCGGTCACATTCTTTGTTTAGATAAACTCAGCACGGGAGATGGTATCGTTTCCGCCCTGCAAGTGTTGCATGCCCTGCGCATGAAGCAGCAGACGCTGGCACAGGCAGCGGGCGATCTGCACATGTACCCGCAGATACTCATCAACGTAAAAGTCACAGGCAAGGCGGCTGGGCTACTGGAACGTCCAGAGGTCAAAGCCGTGGTGGTGGAAGCGGAGCGCGCGTTGAATGGTAAGGGGCGAGTGCTGTTGCGCCCGTCTGGAACGGAGCCATTGCTGCGGGTGATGGTGGAAGGTGAGGATGGGGGGCAGGTGAAGCAGTGGGCGGAGAGAATCGCTGGAGTGGTGAAGGACGTGGCTGGCTAGCAGGGTTGAATATCTGGCAGATTATTCAAAATAAAACGCCGAGCATCGCTCGGCGTTTTTGTTATGGGAGGCTGATTTAACCAAATCGTCCAGTGATGTAATCCTCGGTTTCTTTCCGCTTCGGATTAGTAAACACCGTGCTGGTGTCGCCAAACTCGACTAGGTCACCCAGATACATATACGCCGTGTAGTCCGAGACGCGTGCTGCTTGTTGCATGTTGTGCGTCACGATGACGATGGTGAAATCCTTCTTCAATTCGTCGATTAATTTCTCGATGTGTGCGGTAGAGATGGGATCGAGCGCTGAGGTCGGTTCATCCAGCAGCAGGACTTGCGGCTTGACGGCGATGGCGCGGGCGATGCACAGACGTTGTTGCTGGCCACCGGAGAGACCTGTGCCGCTCTGGTTCAGCTTGTCCTTTACTTCGTTCCACAGTGCCGCTTTTTTGAGAGCCCATTCGATGCGCTCTTCCATGTCGTGGCGATTCAGATTCTCATACAGCTTTACGCCGAAGGCGATGTTGTCATGGATAGACATTGGGAACGGGGTGGGTTTCTGAAACACCATACCGATGCTGGCGCGCAAGGTGTTGAGGTCTTGCTTCTTGTCCAGTAGGTTCTTCCCATCCAGCAATATCTCGCCCGTGGCGCGTTGCTTGGGATACAGCTCATACATACGGTTGAAGGTGCGCAATAGCGTGGACTTGCCACAACCGGATGGGCCGATGAAGGCGGTGACCATTTTTTCCGGTATGACCATGTTGATGTCTTTCAATGCACGATCAGCCCCATAATAGAAATTCAGATCGCGGACGATCATTTTCGGGGAGGTGGTGATTCGTTCGGCAGTCATTACGTGTCGTCCTTATTGAGAATTTGATTTTTGGCGGAATAGGATACGCGCCACGATGTTCAAGGTGAGTACGCTCAGGGTGATGAGCAGTGCACCTGCCCATGCGAGTTTGTGCCAGTCGTCATAGGGACTCATCGCGAACTGGAAGATGACCACCGGCAGGTTGGCCATTGGCTGATTCATGTTGGTTTCCCAGAACTGGTTGTTCAACGCGGTGAACAGCAACGGCGCGGTCTCGCCGCTGATGCGCGCGATGGCGAGCAGGATGCCGGTCAAGATGCCAGCGCGTGCAGCGCGCAGCGTGACGAAACTGATCACCTTCCACTGCGGAGAACCCAAGGCTGCCGCCGCTTCGCGCAAACTGTTGGGGACTAGGCGCAGCATGTTCTCTGTGGTGCGGGTGACCACCGGGATGACGAGGATGGCGAGGGCAAATGCACCGCCCCAGCCAGCAAAGTGGCCGACCTTGATCACGTATATCTCGTAAATGAACAGGCCGACGATGATGGAGGGGGCTGACAGCAGGATGTCATTGATGAACCGCGTCAAAGGAGCAAGCCATCCGCGTTGGCCGAACTCGGCGAGGTAGGTGCCAGCCATGATGCCTACAGGGGTGCCAATGAGTACGGCGACGGTGACCATCATCAAGCTACCGACGATGGCATTGAGCAGACCACCAGCGCTGCCGGGTGGTGGCGTGTTTTGTGTGAACAGGTGGGAGCCCAGACCGCCCAAACCGTTCTCAATCAGCGTCCATAATATCCAGCCCAACCAGAAGAGACCGAATGCCATCGTGAGTACCGAGATACTCAAGCTGACTGTATTGATGAAGCGGCGGCGAGCGTATAGGTCAAACATATTAGGCTCCATGCCCTTCTTGCTTTGCCAGCTTGTGGAGCATGAGGCGAGCCAGAGAGAGAACGACAAATGTGATGAAGAACAGGATTAAACCGAGTTCGATGAGGGAAGAGGTGTAGAGCTCTCCCACGGCTTCAGCGAATTCATTGGCGAGCGCAGAGGCGATGCTATTGCCGGGCATGAGCAGAGATTGACTGAGCTGATTGGCGTTACCGATGACGAAGGTGACCGCCATGGTTTCCCCCAGGGCGCGACCAAGTCCGAGCATGATGCCGCCGACCACACCGATCTTGGTGTAGGGCAACACCACATTCCACATCACTTCCCATGTGGTGGCGCCCAAGCCGTAGGCCGACTCTTTGAGCATGGCGGGAACGACATCGAACACGTCGCGCATCACCGAGGCGATGAAGGGAATGACCATGATCGCGAGGATGATGCCTGCAGTGAGCATGCCGATCCCCATGGGCGGGCCGGAAAAGAAAGGGCCGATGAAGGGCAACGGGCCGATATGGCTATTCAGCCAAGGCTCAACGTAATCGCCAAACAACGGCGCAAAGACAAACAAGCCCCACATGCCGTAGATGATGCTGGGAATGCCCGCCAACAATTCGACGGCGATGCCGAGCGGGCGGCGCAGCCAGCGTGGGGAGAGTTCGGTCAAAAAGATGGCGATACCGAAAGCTGACCGGGATCGCGATCAACAACGCGATGCCCGATGTAATCAGAGTGCCAATGATGGGAATCAACGCACCATATTGGTCGTTGACTGGATCCCACTCGGGACTGGTGAAGAATCCAAAACCGAAAGCGTGGATGGCAGGCATGCTGCCCACGATCAGTGAACCGATGATGATGCCGACAAGCAATGCCAGCACGGAAAATGCAGCCAGACGAGTCAGGTTGCGGAACAATAGGTCGAGCACAGTTTGTCGTTTAAGGTGCGCTTCGCGTAGGAACGTCGGCATATGTTTAATCTGATCGATGTGTGGAAAAAATGCGGGGGCATTTAGAGCCCCCGCAATTATAACTTAAACGTGCTGACTTACTTCCACATGCTTTGCCGGATGCGTCCTTGATCTGTGCTTTCCATGCATCGCGGATCATCGTTATCGACGTTGGCAGGCAGTGGAACATAATCCAGATCGGAAGCCATCTTGTCGCCATTGCTGATAGGCCCAGTCGAAGAACTTCAGTACTTCCTTGGCGTTCTCGGTCTTTTCCTGCGATTTTGTGCATCAGGATGAAAGTGGCGCCAGTGATAGGCCAGCTGTCCTTGCCGGGTTCGTTGGTCAGAATCTCATAGAAGCCGTTGTCTTATCCCATTTTGCGTTCGCAGCGGCGGCCTTGAAGCTGGTGTCGTCCGGCTTGACGAACTGACCGTCGCGGTTCTTCAATTGGATGTGATTCATCTTGTTCTGTAGCGCATAAGCATATTCCACATAGCCGATAGAGCCTTTGATGCGCTGCACGTAAGAAGCGACACCTTCGTTGCCCTTGCCGCCGGTGCCGACTGGCCAGGACACCGCTTTATCTGCACCCACCTTCTGCTTTCCACTCGGGACTGACTTGGGACAGATAGGTCGTGAAGATAAAGGTGGTGCCCGAACCATCGGCGCGATGCACCACGGTGATGGTTTGGTCCGGCAGGCTCACGCCGGCGTTGTCGGCGACGATACGCGGATCGTTCCATTTGGTGATCTTGCCCAGAGTAGATGTCGGCCAGTACTTGACTAGTCAGCTTCAGTTGACCCGGCAGCGACACCTTCAAGATTGACGACCGGCACCACACCGCCGATCACGGCCGGGAACTGCAGTCAGGCCGTCTTGTGTCCCAATTCTTCGGGCTTCAGCGGCATGTCGGATGCGCCGAAATCCACGGTCTTGGCTTGGATTTGCTTGATGCCACCGCCAGAGCCGATGGATTGATAGTTCATGCCAACGCCAGTTTTTGCTTTGTAGGCTTCAGCCCATTTGGCGTAAATTGGGTAGGGGAAGGTTGCGCCTGCGCCGGTGATGTCGGCGGCGTATGCAGCACCAGCAGACAGTAATGCGGCAGACAAGCCGATGCTGCTAAGAAGACGATTCAGTTTACTCATTTCAGGTTTCTCCCAAAGGGTTGTTCGTTTGCTCGACGTATGTCAGCGACGCGTATCTTAGTCAGCGCTTGTTACGTAATTATTACAAACTGTAACAATTCATTCCGACTTCGATGATTCTGCCGGAGATATCGCTGCGAGAGAAGGGGCGCGCGCAAGTCTTGATGGGGGATATGGCCGGATTGACCATTTAAGCTTTCATCGGTAGTATCGCCGCCTTCGGTAATATCGGAAGTTGATCCTGATGCGTCGCAAACTGGTGATTGGTAACTGGAAAATGCACGGCTCGCTGGCTCAAAACGAGTCCTTGCTTAGGGTCGTAAAGGGTGGCGCCGCGCAACTTCCTCATGTGGATGTCGCCGTCTGTGCGCCGTTCCCATACCTCGCGCAACTCAAGCAGGAATTGTCGGCTTCGCTCGTAAAGTGGGGTGCGCAGGACGTCCATCAGTTTGAAAAGGGGGCTTTTACGGGCGAGGTGTCTGCAGCCATGTTGGCGGATTTCTCCTGCACTTATGTACTGGTTGGGCATTCAGAGCGACGTGCCATTTATGGTGAAAGTAGTCGGCTTGTGGCGGAAAAATTTGCAGCAGCGCAGCAAGCTGGTTTGATACCTGTTTTGTGCGTAGGTGAAACATTGGAGCAACGCGAGAGTGGTGAGACTGAAGCGGTCGTTGCGGAGCAATTGGATACCGTGATAGCGCTGGTTGGGGTGCACGCTTTGCGCAAAGCGGTCGTGGCTTATGAGCCGGTGTGGGCGATCGGTACTGGCAAGACGGCTTCGCCGGAACAGGCGCAGGCGGTGCATGCATTCATTCGTCAGCGCGTGAGCGGGCATGATGCACAAGTCGCACAGGGATTGACGATACTATATGGCGGTAGTGTTAAGGCAGCGAATGCGCCTGAGTTATTCGCCATGGCGGATATCGATGGCGGGTTGATTGGTGGGGCGGCGTTGATTGCAGAGGAGTTCCTAGCAATCTGCCGCGCGGGTCAGTAGGTAATTGGGATTCAGTGGTTAATTCGTTTCGGAGTGGCATGTGGAAAATATAGTTTGGGTAATACATGTATTGACGGCGGTCGTGTTGATCGGCTTGGTGCTGATCCAGCACGGCAAAGGCGCAGATATGGGGGCAGCATTCGGTTCCGGTTCTGCGGGTAGTTTGTTTGGCTCCAGTGGCTCAGCCAATTTTTTGAGCCGTAGTACGGCGGTGGCGGCGGCGATATTTTTCATCACCAGTCTTTCATTGACCTACTTGTATGCACGTCCTGCGAAAGTAGAAGGTGTGATGGATAAGGTGGATGTGCAGACACTGCAACCGCAGGCTGTCCCGGCAGCAACGGGTGCGGATGTGGGCGATTCAAAATCGCAACAAATACCAAAATAAAAATAAAGAAACATGCGGAGTTGGCGGAATTGGTAGACGCGCAGCCTTGAGGTGGCTGTGTCCGTAAGGACGTGAGGGTTCGAGTCCCTTGCCCCGCACCAAATCGAATAGAACCAAGCTCTTTGAGCTGAAGGTCAAAAATAAACTAGAGTATCGCTTGGAGCTCCGCTATATTGGGAGCCTACGGAGGAGGGGGACTCAACATGTTGGAAAACTATTTTCCAGTTCTGCTGTTCATCTGCGTCGGCTTGGCGGTCGGCGTCCTGCCCCTATTGATGGGCTGGTTGCTGGCGCCGAATCGTCCTGACGCTGCAAAATTGTCCCCTTATGAGTGCGGCTTCGAAGCCTTTGAAGATGCGCGTATGAAATTCGACGTGCGCTACTACTTGGTTGCCATTCTGTTCATTCTGTTTGATTTGGAGATCGCCTTCCTCTTTCCTTGGGCTGTCGTGCTCAAAGAGATCGGCATGTTTGGTTTCGTGGCGATGATGATTTTCTTGGCCATCCTTGTTGTGGGATTCATCTACGAGTGGATGAGGGGAGCGTTGGAATGGGAATAGAAGGCGTACTGGAGAAGGGGTTCGTCACCACCACTTTGGATACGGTGATCAACTACACGCGTACGGGATCGCTATGGCCGATGACGTTCGGTCTGGCTTGCTGTGCGGTGGAGATGATGCATGCTGCCGCCGCGCGTTACGATCTGGATCGATTCGGCGCGGTTGCTTTCCGTCCCAGCCCGCGTCAGTCTGATGTGATGATCGTGGCGGGTACGTTATGCAACAAACTGGCTCCAGCCTTGCGCAAGGTCTACGATCAGATGGCTCAGCCGCGATTTGTGATCTCCATGGGGTCGTGCGCGAATGGCGGTGGTTACTATCATTATTCTTACTCTGTGGTGCGCGGTTGTGATCGCAGCCGTTCCCGTCGATATCTATGTGCCGGGTTGCCCGCCGACCGCAGAGGCGCTGCTGTATGGCGTGATCCAGCTACAGAAAAAAATCAGACGTACCAACACCATCGCTCGCTAGGAGGATACCATGCCAGCCGACCTGAATATATTGACCGCTAATTTGAATGAGGCATTTGCCGGAAAGATCGTCAGTTTGGAAAACAAACTGGAGGAATTGACGTTGGTGATCGCGGCTGCCGATATGGTTTCGGTATTGACTAGGCTGCGCGACGACGCGGATCTCGGCTTCGAGCAATTGACCGATCTGTGCGTGGCTCTTCCACTGCCGGCAGCGAAACGTCAGAAGGTGGGTGCTTCTTGGCGGATGAAGAGCCGACGACAGGTTTCCTGCAAACGCTTTGCTGTGAGTTTTATCAATTTCTGTCTGTCTCGCACAACGCACGTCTTCGCGTTCGCGTATTCCGGAGCGAATGGTGCTGCCGATGCTGGACTCAGTTTTGGGAAATCGCCCTTGGCCAACTGGTACGAGCGCGAAGCATTCGACCTGTACGGCATCATCTTCGTTTCAGCATGCGATTATCGCCGGCCTCCTCACCGACTATGGCTTTGTGGTAATCCGTTCCGTAAGGATTTCCACTGTAGGGCCGTGTCGATGCACGCGCTATGACGCTGAGCAAAAACGCATGATGTATTCAGCCGGTGACAGTGGAACCGCGTAGAATAGCTCCGCGCGATGCGCGAAGAAAATTCCATCGTCACTAACCGTATAAATAAGGCAACGTTATGGCGGAGGATGTTAAGAATTACACGATGAATTTTGGTTCCGACCGCCCTGCGGGCTAACTTGTTTTGCGCAAGTTAGTCTTAGCCAGAAATTCATGGTGAATGTGTGTTGAACTTGGTGTTGAGATCGGCGGAGTTATGGCGGAGATAAAAAACTACACCATGAATTTCGTCCACAGCATCCTGCGGCGCGCGGTGTGTTGCGTCTGGTGTTGGAGCTGGATGGCGAAGTGATCGAACGTGCCGATCCGCACGTGGCTTGTTGCATCGGCCACCGAAAAGCTGGCTGAGCACAAGACCTTCC
>CAWGHS010000025.1:0-25209 GCA_963822425.1 uncultured beta proteobacterium | reverse complement strand
GCTTAGGCACACGCCCAACTGCTGTAGGGCATCAGTCAAACGCCCCTTGTAGAACAGATAACGGTAGTAACCGACCTGCACGGCCAGATGTTCCGGGGCAAGACGCAAAGCTTCGGCGAGGTGTGCTTCGGCAATGGCGTCCTGTGTGTAATTCACGCCTGCCAGATGCAGATGATGTGCGGCATCTGCGGACAAGCCGACAAGCGAACTGGGTAATTCATCGCAGGTGGCAGGCATGATTCACGTCGTTAGTGTTTGCGTTGGATGCTGCTGATGCTGACGCTCGCAGATTTAGGCGGCGCAGAAGGACTTTCTGAGCTGCTGCATCCACAGGCTTGCGCATTCGGGTTGATGAAGCTCAGTCCGGTCGCCATCGCTGTATCAGCGAAATCGATGGTCACACCTTCCAGCAGGATACGGCTCTCGGCGGGCAGGAAGACCCGGATGCCGTTGCTTTCCAGCACCGCGTCACCTGCCAAGGGGGCTGCTTCGACTGTGAAGCTCGAGCTCAAGCCGGAACAGCCGCCCGGTGTGACTGACAGACGGAAGCCGGAGCTGGCCTCGCCGCCGTTAAAGCGAACCATACGGCTGATGAATTTTTCGGCCTTGGGTGTGATGACGATATTCATAGAGTCTCCTAGGCTGCGACGTAGCGCGGATAGCTGTTGTCGATGATGACGGTCTTGTCGACCGGGCAGGCGGCGACGCACTGTGCATCATCAAAGTGACCGATACATTCGGTGCATTTCTCCGGCTTGATGATGAAGGTGCCGTTCTTTTCGATGATCGCCTGATTCGGACATTCCGGTTCGCACGCAGAGCAGCCTGTGCATGAAGACGAAACGATTTTGTAAGCCATGGTATTTCTCCTTTGATAAAAATTGATTAGGCCGCGAGGTACGCACCTTGACGGATGCTCGCATCGCCACGCGTTTGGTATTCGACTTCGCCGCGTGAGATGCGCGCGCGGTAGTCGTTGAACCAACTCAACAAGCCGTGTTCGATGAACTCGTGCGCAAATTGATCGACGGGTTCGATCCCCGCCGCTTTCAGTTCGTCGCGCGGGCAGGCACCGATCTTGGCGACCAGCACGGCATGGCAATCGTTGATGGCATTGACGATGGAAGGCAATTGCTCGTCCTCACCGTAGCCGCCTTGGCAATACAGGTCGACGCGGCGATGGCCGACGAAGGCGGTTGTGATGTTGCCGAGTTGCGAGGTGATTTCGTATATCTGGAACTCGGTAGCGTGACCGAAATGCTGGTTGATCTTGCCCTGGCCTTCGGTTGCCACCGCGACCAGCAGATTCATATCGAGTCCGCCTTGCGTTTGTGCCATAACCACAGCGGCTTCCTTCGCGGCATGCTGCGCTTGGCGCTCGACTTCGACTTTGGTTTGATATTCACGGCGTTTCTCCAGATCGTAAACGACTTCCATTTGATCGACTTTGTCTTGGGTGAATTCGTCGCTACGGTCTTCGCCCAGCAAGCCCACAGCATCGGCACGGCACTGGCGGCAGTGGCGCATCAGATTGGCTCCTCCGGCACAGGCATCCTGCACTTCTTTCAGCTCCTGTGCGGACGGGCCGCGTTGTCCGGTGAGGCCGAACACCGTGCCATGCTCGGCTTCGGAGATGAGCGGCATGATGTTGTGCAGGAAAGCGCCGCGCGCCTTCACCGCCTTGTTCACTTCGATCAAATGTTTGTCATTGATGCCGGGGATCAGCACGGAGTTGATCTTGGTCAGCACGCCGCGCGCGGTGAGCATCTCCAAGCCGAGCATCTGGCGATCCGTGAGTATCTGAGCCGCTTCGCGACCGGTGATACGTTTGTGGTTCCAGAAGATCCACGGATATATCTTTTCGCCGACCTCGGCATCCACCATGTTGATGGTGATGGTGACGTGATCGACGTTGTATTTGACGATCTCATCCACATAGTCGGGCAAGGCTAGACCGTTGGTAGAGAGACACAGTTTGATGTCCGGCGCTTCCTGTTGTAGGCGCTCAAAGGTCTCGAATGTTTTCTTCGGATTCGCCAGCGCGTCGCCGGGGCCGGCGACACCGAGCACCGTCATCTGCGGAATCTCGGAAGCGACCGCGAGCACTTTCTTCACGGCCTGATCCGGTGTCAGCTTTTGCGATACCACGCCGGGGCGGGATTCGTTCGAACAATCATATTTACGGTTGCAGTAGTTACATTGGATGTTGCAAGCAGGAGCGACGGCCACATGCATGCGCGCGTAATGGTGGTGCGCCTCTTCCGAATAACAAGGATGGTTCTTCACCTTCTCCCAGATCTCGGCAGGCATATCGTCCTGACCATCGGACGAGCCGCAGCTGGATTTGCCAGCAGCGCCAGTCGTACTACAACCAGATGCTGCAGCTTGTCCGGCGACTTCGACTTTGATACCGCCCAACAATTTCAGTGTGGGGGAGGAAGGGCTTGCAGTGAGTTGTGCCATGTTGACCTCAGTCCTTTGTCAGTTGTGTTGACTGAGTAGATAGCAAGCCCTGTGCCACTAAAAAAACGATGTAAAATCAGGGAGCTAATTTTTTGGTGTACCTCCCCTGTCGGCATTACTACATCGTCGGGGAAGGTTTGCTACAAATAAATAACGTAAGGTTCTTTCTTAACTATATTCACTTTTTTATTTTGGCAAAACGGGGGGGCGAGCATTCTGAACTGACTTTAAAGTGGGTGAGGCATATTGAACTTGGGTGACCATATTCATCCGCCTACCACACCAACAAGACAAACCCGTTACATCGACGGCCTAGTCCGGTATATAGACCAAACGGCATATGGACAGAGATTGATTTGTGAGTGAGGATGCGCCGCGTTCGATTATTCAAAATGACGGGGCACATCACACCATGAACATCATTACCAGTATGCGACTCGCCTGTAGCGTGCTATTGCTCGGACTCATCACCACCACCGCGCATGCCGACACCTTAAGCTACGACGCAGTGGGTAACATCGCCAGCCGCACCTCGGCACAAGGCACCACCACCTACAGCTACGATGCATTGAGCCGCCTCACGGCCGAGACCAGCCCGACCGGCACCCAGAGCTACACCTACGACGCCAACGGCAACCGCCTGTCTGACGGACTGGGCAACTACACCTACGCCCCCGGCAGCAACCGCATCACTAGCCGCTATGGCAAAGCCATCACCACCGATGCCGCAGGCAACATCACCGCAGACGGGCAGGGGCATACCTATGTCTACAATCAGCGTGGCTACCTGTCTGAAGCGAGACTCAATGGTGTGCTGCTGGCCAGCTACACCTACGACTATCGGGGACTCCGCACACGCAAAGTGACCACCGCTGCCGCACCGCAAGGCGCACAAGTGGTGCGTTACACCTATGACGAAGCGCACCACCTCATCGCCGAGAACAGCGGCACCGGTGCCGCCATCCGCACTTACGTGTGGCGTGACGACACCCCCTTGGCACAGATCGACCATGTGCCCAGCCGCAGGATCATCTACCTGGAGACCGACCACCTCAACACCCCGAGGGTGGCAAGGGATCAGGCACGGAACGTGGTGTGGACATGGGACAGCGATGCCTTCGGTGCCACCCCGCCGAACCCGAACCCCAGCGGCGCAGGAGTCGTCACCATCAACCTGAGATTCCCCGGCCAGTACTACGATCAGGAGACGGGACTGCACTACAATGGATTCCGCTACTACCACCCCGGCATGGGACAGTACATCCAGCCCGACCCCATCGGACTCAGGGGTGGAACGTTCTCGACGTACACCTATGTGAATAATAATCCGGTCAACTTCAATGATCCGAGTGGGTTGTGCCCATCGTGCGTTGGCGCGATTTATGGGGGTATTTCGGGTGCAGTTGGAGGAGTGATTACTGCCGATCTTTCACCCGGCAATAATATTTTTGGCACAGTCAAAAGTGCGGTATTAGGGGCTTTCGCTGGTGCGGCAACAGGTGCTGTAGCTCCCTGGCTCTCTTACGAGGCGGGGGCAGCTGCCGCAGCGATTGGCGTTGCCCGCACGGTAGGTACTGTAGCCGCTACAGCCACGGTGGGCGGCGCTTCCAGTGCGGTGGGTCAGTTTGCCGGTAATGTGGTCACGGGGCAGCCTTTGGGGACCGAGTTTAGCTGGGGGGCTGTTGCGGGTTCTGCTACCGGCAGCGTGCTTGCCTACATTCCTGCTAAGATTGCCGGAGGCATGGCCGGGGCAACGGTGGGCACCTCTATTCCGTTCGGCTCCGGGTCGCTGACCATCGCGTCGCAGACTGTGCAGAATACGGCAAACACCTTTCGCGCAATCGCGGAAGGTTCCATCGGCGGCGTCTTTGAAGCGGGTGGGCAGGCAGTTCAATCACAATATTTTCCGTCCATGCCAAGCGCTACGCAAGGAGCTGCTGGCGGTTTCCTGCTCTACCCCAACAAGGCTAACACCAACATGATGCAGTCGGTTTACAGTAAGTGAACGATATAAAGGAAAGTAAGTTTCGTTTGATTGTTGCGTGGCTGTCGTGGTGGTTTATGTTGTCAAGCGGTGGGGTGCTTGCGTTCAGTATAATTATATTTGCCGCATTCTTTTTTATGGAAGGACGGGAATTTGTTGCCAATGTTTTGGACGGACAAGAAAAAAACAGCCCTGAATCTACAAGAATAATTTTGACATCGATATTTGTAGGATTCCCTGCGGGTGCTTGGTCTGGAATCTGGCTTTGGGCGAAGCTCATGTGCAAGACGGGTTTCATCAGTGACGAGCGAGTGCGTAAGATGAGTAGCTACAGCAAGCGTAGCGTGGGTTGAGTGAAGCGATACCCACGGATGATGGTCTCTCTTCATTCTTCAAAAACAAAAAGCCACCCGCCTCCGGTAACCCGGAAGCGAGTGGCTTTATTTTTAGCCGCTAAATGAGGGCTTGCCTTTAGCTGGCTTTCTCGGGTTTCTCCTCGCCGGTGACAAACCCGATAGGCCGTTTCTTTGCGGGTTCCGGCGGTCGCATGAACTCGCGGATCGCGTTGAGAATTCCGGCGATAGCCTGCTCGTGGGAATCCAGCTTGCGCCCGATGCGGCTCTCCAGTTCGGCCAGACTTAACGCCAACTCCTTGTTCGACGCCAATAACTCGCGCAGGCGCACAAAAGCGCGCACCACATAAACCGACACCTCGGTTGCCCTCGGGCTATTCAAGACCGTTGCCGCCATGATTGCCCCGTGTTCGGTAAAGGCGTAGGGCAGATACTTGCGGTGTTGGCCGCGCCCGGTCTTTAAGGTCGCAAATTGCGACCTTAAAGCATCCCATTCCTCTTGCGTGAGCTGGAACATAAAATCTTGCGGGAAACGTTCCACATTACGCTTGACCTGTTCGTTAAAGCGCTTGGTCGCCACCTCGTAGAGTTCGGCCAGATCGACATCCAGGATAACCTTCTGTCCACGGATCAAAAAAATAGCCTGGGCAATCCGCTCAGCCGGAATCAGTGCATTCTGATCACTGGCTGTCATGCTAACCCCTCGTCCCGGTGCGGTGGGCGCTGGCAGCCTTCTTTTTAGCCGCTGGTTTCGTGGTGGGCGCGGGTGGCTGCGGCTGATGCCAGCGCTTCGCATCGTGCATGTGCAGCACACCGGCGATCACTGTTTCCACCGCCTCGCGCTCCTTCTCATCGAGATGGGATACCGCCTCGAATTGCAGCTTCAAGCGGTCATCTGGCCCGCGCTCGCCCTCTTCAAAAAGCAGCATATCCGCGCTGACATTAAGTGCTAGTGCAATGCGCCGGAAAACCTCGATAGTCGGCTGCGAAGAACCCGCCTCATAGCGTTTCAGTTGCGAGACATGCATGCCGATCTTGTCGGCCATCTGCTGCTGGGTAAAGCCGAATTCCTTGCGCAATGCGGCTAAGCGTTCCGGGAAGCTCATGGGCAAAATGAAATGAATGGAGACGACCATGATTGTACGTACCTCTTTTTTAGCGCTTGACAGAAAGTAGCATAACAGGAACAATAAAAAGACACAACAAAGAACCTTGACAGGTTTTTGACGAAAGGCGATTTATGGCACGAATACCGGAAAACGAAATCGAGCGGCTAAAAAATGAAGTGTCGGTGCAGCGCCTGATCGAGGCGGCTGGCATCGAGTTGAAGAAGACCGGCAAAGACCTCACCGGCCAGTGCCCGTTCCACGAAGACGACACCGCAAGCCTGGTGGTGACCCCGGCCAAGAATCTCTGGCACTGTTTCGGCTGCGGCGCTGCCGGTGGCCCGATTGATTGGGTGATGAAGAAAAACGGCGTCAGTTTCCGTCATGCTGTCGAACTGTTGCGCGATGGTGTTTCTTCTTTAGCCGCCGGGTCTGGTGCTGTGAAGCGCACCACGGTGCGCGCCCTCGAAGCGCCGGTGGCGCTCGATGTCGATGAGCAAGTGTTGCTCAATCAGGTGATCGACTATTACCACGAAACGCTCAAGACATCGCCCGAAGCGTTGGCCTATCTGCAAACGCGCGGCATCGCTTCGACCGAAGCCGCAGAGCACTTCAAGCTGGGCTTCGCCGACCGTACCTTGGGCTTGCGTCTGCCGCAAAAGAACCGTGTAGCCGGTGCGGAAATCAGAACCCGTCTACAGAAGATAGGCATCTACCGCGAATCCGGCCACGAGCATTTCAACGGTTCGCTGATCGTGCCGGTGTGCGATGAAAACGGCAACGTCCTTGAGGTGTATGGCCGCAAGCTCTTGGACAATTTGCGCACGGGGACACCGAAGCATTTATATCTTCCTGGCCCCCATGCTGGCGTGTGGAATATCGAAGCCTTGATTGCTTCGAAAGAAATCATCCTGTGCGAGGCGTTGATTGATGCGCTCACCTTCTGGTGCGCGGGGTATCGCAACGTCACCAGCAGCTACGGCATCGAAGGTTTTACCGATGACATGCTGGCCGCGTTCAAAGCACACGGCATCGAGCATGTGCTGATTGCGTATGACCGCGACGAGCCGGGGGAGCGCGGCGCGGCCAAGGTGTCCGAACTGCTGATGGCTGCGGGCATTGAATGTTTCCGCATCCAGTTCCCGAAAGGCATGGACGCGAACGAATACGCGCTGAAAGTTACGCCAGCAGTAAAATCCCTTGGTGTCGTCATCCGCAAAGCGGTGTGGCTTGGCAAGGGAAAACCTCCCGCGCAACCGAATGCCGAACCCGTGACCCCCACCATGCCACCAGCGCCGGAATCCGCATCATTGCTTGCTTCCGAGCCTTCCTCTTTAGCCGCTGAACCGTTTTCCGTTGTCGTTCCCGCGCCTTTGCCCGCCAGTCCCACACCGCAGACCGCGCGCGAACTGCCGATGGAGATCAAAGACAACGAAGTCACGCTCATGCTGGGCGAAGGCAAAGACGCGCGCCGCTACCGGGTGCGCGGCCTGCAAAAAAATCTCGCGGTGGACGTGCTAAAAATCAACCTGCTGGTGGGGCATGGCGAAGCCTTTCACGTTGACACCCTGGACCTGTACGCCGCCAAACAGCGCGCGGCCTACATCGCGCAAGCCGCGCATGAAACCGGCTGTGACGAGCGCACCCTCAAAACTGATCTTGGCCGCGTGTTGCTGGCGCTCGAACAATTGCAGGACGCCACCATCCGCGACACCTTGCAGGCAGCGCCCGAGCCGCAGATGATGGATGCCGACAAACAGGCGGCGCTGGCCTTGCTCAAGTCGCCGGACTTGGTTGAGCGCATCCTGGCCGATTTAAAAGCCTGCGGCCTTGTTGGTGAGGAGACGAACAAGCTGGTGGGTTACTTGGCCGCAGTCAGCCGCAAGCTGGACAAGCCGCTGGGCGTGGTGATCCAGTCATCGAGCGCGGCGGGTAAAAGTTCGCTGATGGATGCCGTGCTGTCCTTCGTCCCCGACGAAGAGAAAGTGAAATACAGCGCCATGACCGGCCAGAGTTTGTTTTACATGGGCGAAACAAATCTCAAGCACAAGGCGCTTGCGATAGTGGAAGAAGAGGGCGCAAGCCGTGCCAGCTATGCGCTCAAGCTGCTGCAATCCGAAGGCGAACTCACCATCGCCAGCACCGGCAAAGACCCCGCCACCGGCAACCTCATCACGCAACAGTATCGCGTGGAAGGCCCGGTGGCGCTGCTGGTGACGACAACGGCCAGAGACATCGACGAAGAGCTGATGAACCGTTGTTTGGTGCTGTCCGTTGATGAAGGCCGCGAACAGACGCGCGCCATCCACCAATTGCAGCGCGACCGGCGCACCCTCGAAGGGCTGGTCGCACGGCGCGACAAGGAAGCCCTCATCGCGTTGCACCAAAACGCCCAGCGCCTGCTCAAACCGCTCGACGTGCTCAACCCCTACGCCCGATTCCTGACCTTCCCCGATCAAACCACCCGCCTGCGTCGCGACCATGAAAAGTACCTCACCCTGATCGACACCATTGCTTTCATCCACCAGCACCAGCGCACGGTGAAGACCGCACAGCGCGGCGCGCAGCACATCGAGTACATCGAAGTTGAGCTGTCCGACATCGAGTTGGCCAACCGCATCGCGCACGACGTGCTGGGTCGTTCGCTCGACGAGCTGCCGCCGCAGACGCGCAGGCTGTTGAAGCTTGTCGATCAATACGCGACCTCCGAATGCGCGCGGCTGTCGGTGAAGCGCAGCGACTTCCGCTTTAGCCGCAAGCCGGTGCGCGCTGCGACCGGGCTATCGGACACGCAATTGCGCTTGCACCTGGAACGTTTGGTGCAGATGGAATATTTGCTGGTGCATCGCGGCCAGCGCGGACAGAGCTTCGAATACGAACTGCTCTACGATGGCGCCGGTGAAAACGAGCGCGTCTTCGTGCCGGGATTGATCGACCTGGACGCGCTCAAGGCCGCAGCCGGTGCGACTACGACGGCGAGTTCGCGGGGTGAAACGGGGCAGTTCGCGGGGTCATCGCGCCCCCAACGCGCCCCTAACGCGGGGGGTTCGCGGGTCGATCAATTGACCGCAAAGGCAGGCAGCATAAGCGTTACAGAGGATATGCCAGAAACCGGCAGCAAAACGCACTTCTTACGCGGAAATACAAAAATCGCATCGTACCCGCAGCCCTTACCTTTAGCCGCCGCTGCCCGTTAACGTCATGCCGCGCAAAGGCCAACGCATCAAGACCCGCAAAGCCCCGGCCATCAAGCCGCCGGGCACCCGGCCGCGCGCCCCGGAAGACGACCCCTTGGGACACAACCGCCTGGTGCGCTACATGGAAGACCACTTCGAGTGGATGCTGGTGACCGGCTACAGCGCTTGCACCGTGCGCGCGCGGCGCAACGCCATCCGGCGTTTCATCGGCTGGTGCGACGAGCGCGGCCTGAGTGACCCGCGCGAGATCACCAAGCCGATGCTGGAGCGCTACCAGCGCTACCTGTTTTACTATCGCAAGGAAGACGGCGCACCGCTCAGCATCGGCATGCAAGTGCAATACCTTGCCGCGCTCAAGACCTGGTTTAAATGGCTGTCCCGCCAGCACCACATACTCGCCAATCCCGCCTCCGACATTGATCTGCCCAAACAATCAAAAAGCCTGCCGCGCGCGGTGCCGAGCGTGCAGGAAGTCGAAGCCATTCTGGGCGAGGCCGAACCCGGCACCGCGCAAGGACTGCGCGACCGCGCCATGCTGGAAACCCTGTACGCCACTGGTCTGCGGCGGATGGAGCTGCCGGGCGTCGCTATCTACGACGTGGATTTGAATCGCGGCGTGCTGTGGGTGCGGCACGGCAAGGGCCGTCGCGAGCGCGTGGTGCCCCTGGGCGAGCGGGCGATAGCGTGGCTCGACAAATATCTCATAGAATCCCGCCCGCAACTGCTGGTCGATGACACCGTAGCCCTGTTCCTGACCGACTACGGCGAACCGGTGCAGCCGCACTACGTCGCCGACAAGGTGAAGCGCTACATGCAGTTCGCCGGCGTCGACAAACCCGGCAGCACGCATCTGCTCAGACACGCCTGCGCCACGCACATGCTCGAAGGCGGCGCGGACATCCGCTACATCCAGGAGATGCTCGGCCACGCCAACTTGCAGACCACCGAGATCTACACGCACGTTTCCATCGACAAGCTGATCGCCGTGCATGGCGCGACGCACCCGAGCCGATTGACGCGGCATAGAGACAACAAAAATCCGGTGACAGGGCCGAGCCTCGACGAGGTGTCAAGGAATGCGGCAGAGACGCTTCTGGACGCGATAGGACGCGAGGATGAGGCGGAGGCAGACCGTGTTGCAGCGGACGCGCCAGAAGCGGCGCGCCGCTGAACGGGTTGCGCTGTTGAACGCTCCGTCACGGCGCTTGCAACAAGCAAACCCGCAAGCCCCGCGCCGTCGCTCGTGCGGTGGTACGGACAGAGCGCCAGCGGCAAACAACCGCCCCTGGCTTGCGCTCCGTAGTCCAGTGTCCGCACCGCAACCGCCGCCGCTTCACCACTGCGCGGCTAGTGAAAAAAACATCACCAGCCGCTTGCGGTTCGCAGGCGGCTAATGCAGTGGGTGGCGGAAGGTGCTGTGCCCGCGCGAAGGCTTGCGGTGTGGTCGCCTGCGGCGGTTGTTATGTGGCGGTGTGTAACATAACGGCGTCTTATGCGAAGCAAGTGTGCCGGGCAAACAACCGCCCGCCCTGCGGGTTCGCATAAGAGGCCGTTATGTCTTGCGCCCTGCGGGTAAACGCCGCCACAACAGCAATCTCCCCCTGTCCCCCGCTGGGGGTGGGCAGCAAAACGGGGCTGGTGATGCGCCGCCCCTCCGCCTTTTGCTGCGAGGTCGCTGCGCGGTGTTGGTTGCTTGTGGTGTGGTCGCTGCGCGGCATGTTTGTTTGTGGTGTTGTGCGGCAAGCCGCGCCATCGTTTGATGCGGGGGCAGCTTTGCTACCCCCACCCTTGCAGGGCGCGTCTGCGCTGGCAGGCGCAGACCGTTCGTCAGGCTCGCCGCAGTGCGGCGCGAAACCCCTGCCTCACCCCCCGGTCTTGTGCGGTCGTGGCTTCGCCACCACCGCGCTTGTTTGTTTGCCCCCGCCCGGCCTCCCGTCCCCTTGCAGGGCGCATCTCGCGCTTGCAGGCGCGAGATCGTTCCGCAGGCGCACGGCATGCCGTGCGAAACCCCTGCTACACCCCCGAGGGGCTCCCCAACTTCGTGTGCTGAGTGGGGTGGTGGCTCCCGCTGTTTGCTACAGATCGTAGCGCCATGCTCGCCGCGTCAAGGGTAAAGCTTCGCTGCGCTACGCCGCTGCGCGCCCTTGACCCGGCTGCGACTCGGCGCTGTGCGATCACCGCAAACAGCGCTCGCGTCGAGGGCTGTATCAATCACAGGAGAAAATCATGAAACGCAAAAACAAACTCACAATCGAACTGCCCGCCGAATTCATCGAGCTGTGCGAGGCCGATGGCGTCACGCCGGAGATCGTGTTGCGCGGCTTCATCGCAGACCTGGTCGGCATCATGAACTGGCAGGCAGCGCCGCGCGCGGACGGCTACAGCAGCAACGGCTCGGACGAACGCGACATGGCGCAGGCTTACTACGAGCGGGTCGGTTACCCGCACTGGAACAAGTAAATCAACGGGGCGGCGCTGCCGCCCCTTTCTTCTTGGCCGCTTCGCGGCGCGGCTAAAGAAAAAATCCAAAGCAAACCCAAACCCGTCTACAAGGAAAAACCGCTTGCCTTCGCGCGTGCGCGTAAGCCAGAATGCGCGTCCAGGGAAAATTGCGAATTAAAGGGGAATCCGTCTTCGTACATTGCGCGCAAACCGTTACTGCGTCTGGGCAAAATGCCTTGCACTACGATGGAAGTGTGTCGGGGTCAATCATTTATGCCTATGTGAATAACAATCCGGTTAATGCGAATGATCCGAGTGGGTTGGAGCCTGGAGATCCATACCCGACACTAAATGCCGCAAACATCTCAGCCGGACGGTTCAATGCTTCACAGACCCTAGGAATGATAAATGCAACTGGTTTGCGGCTTGAATTCGCAAGCGCGTTCTACACTATTCCAGGAAGTAATGCGTTTTACTACACTCCATCGGTGAGTTCGGCTTACACATCGCCAGCTGGCTTCCCAACCGTTAATCAAAATTTAACCTTGAGTTTAGTACCCCCGGGTGCGGTGGTCGTTGGCGGCTTTAATCATTCTCATCCGAATGGTCAACGACCATCAGTTTCAGATCAATTAATTGCAAGGGATGCTGGCAACGCTTTTTCTTCAGTCGGTTTCACTGATGGTTCGGTTACAGGGTATAACGGGACAATGGGTATTAGTGGGGGAAATATTGGCTGGCAGTCAACACCTCTTGCGCCTGCGTTGCCCGGTGGTTTGACGCCATTCAATTTTCTTGACAGGAGTGAGCCAGACTATTCTCCGCAACCAACGTTAAGGGATTCCACTTCATCCAATGGTTTTAATTTTGGTGGAACGAGTGCAGCAGGCGGCTTTTTGCTCTACCCGAACAAGAGTAATAACAACATGACGCAAAGCGTGTATCGCAAATGAATGACCACCACAACCCAATTAGTCAGTCTCTTGAATTCCTTAGAGAGCATCTAGGTATTCTTCTGAGAGGCATGCTCATAATTTTTATTAGCGTGTACTGTGTTACCGTTCTTGCTCAAGATACTGAAGCGGATGAATGGATGAAACCGAATGCCCCAAATTTTGAGCCGCTGGCATCATATGGTTCAGAAACTGAAGGTCACGATCATAGAATTGTTTTTGATTCGCTCATTGGCGACGAATATGCCGAGCTGTGGATGATCGGTTATACCGAAAGTGCCGAGTACGCAGTGCGAATTGGCAGAAAGTTTGAAGAAGGACGAAACGGGCCTTTGAACGAACTGGATTTCCAAGTCATATACTCGGAATCGAAAAAAAGCATTTCTGCAATGCTTTATCGTCCCGGTGCCAGAGGTGATGAATTGCAGAAAATGAAAAAGGAACTGAAAAAAAGTATTCCCGTGAAGGATGTGTTGGCGGATATTTCCGCACCAGATGCCAAAAGTTTTATCAAAACATGGTTCGATGCCCTCATAACCACAAGATACCTAGATCAATCCAGCTCTGGTTTAGACGCGACGAGTTACGAGTTTTACGCCAATGGCCGTGCGGGCAAAGCGTTAGTGCCGGGGTCGTCTGGCATTCCCGGACTCATGGCGGAAAGCGGAGAGTGCTTAATACGCTATGTAAAAGCACCATCAAATAAGAAGAGGGGGACGATGGATATTTGTCTCAGCATCAACGAAAAACTGCGGGCTGCAGTTTTAAAAGTAAGAAGTTCACCAACAAATAAACCTGCGGGTGATAACCATCAGAATAGTCAGTAGAAGCCAAGGTGCGTGGCGCAGCGGGCGGCTTCCTCCTTTACCCAAGCCGGGGGAGCGTGCCCTTTTGTTCTCCGAAGGAATAGGAAAAGAGCGCACGTTTAATCCGCTCTACGAATCGGATGGGGAGCAATTCACCAACTCACTTAATCGGCTTGAGAAAGCAACCCATTCAAAGCCACCTGACACGAATTGACTTCGCATAGTCTCTTCATTAACACGAACGAGTAAGGCGCACTGAGTAGGGCGTCAATAAGCGAAGCACATTGCGCCGGAAGAAACCATGAATCTGCAAATAACCAACCCCAACGGCAAAACCATCCGCACCAACTACGATGCATTAGGCCGTATTACGCAAGTGACAACGCCGCTGGGGTACCTCACTCAATTCACAGTCGATGCCAACAACAACGTCACCGGCATCATCGACGCCAATGCGCAAGCCGGACTGCAACCCAAGAACCTGGGCGGCAATACCGTCACTCGCCAATACGATGAACTCAACCGCCTGATCGCCGAGACCGATGCGCTGAACGGCATCACCCGCTATACCTACGACCTCGCGGGCAACCTCGTGAGCCTCACCGACGCCAGCGGCAAGGTCACCACCAACGTGTACGACGGCCTGGGTCGATTGACCACCGTCATCGACCCCTTGATCGAAACCCCGGTGGACAAGGTGGTGAGCTACACCTACGACGAAGCGGGCAACCCCATCACCAAGACCGACCGTCTGGGCAAAATCACACGCATCGGCTACGACGCCCTCAACCGCGCCACCCTCGCTGAATACCTGTCCGATGCCACCAGCGAGACCACCGTCTACGACATCTACGGCAACCGCTACAGCGCCAGCAACGGCACGGTGATCTACACCTACACCTACGACCTCAAGAACCGCATGTTGAGCAAGACCGACAGCCGCCTCAACAAGAGCATCAGCTACACCTACGACAAAGTGGGCAACATCCAGACCAAGACCGACTACCAGGGTGACATCACCACCTTTGAGTACGACGCCACCGACCGACTGGTGGCCGAGAGCAACTCGGCTTACCTCAGCGTCAGCTACCAGTACGACGGCGCAAGCCGCCTTTTGGGGCGCATCCTCTCTAACGGAGCCAAGACCAGCTACGGCTGGGACGACGACGATAGGCTCACCACGCTAATTAATACGCGAGCCAATGGTGTGCAGTTGAACAACGTAAGTTATACCCGTGATCGCATCGGCAACATCATCAGCAGCTACGATACTATTAGCTGCAGCGCGGACTTTTTTTCTGCCTACATTTACGACGCTTTGTATCGCCTTGTCAGTGCCGACTATCCCGGTATCGCCTTCGATGAAAACTTCACCTACGATGCCGTGGGCAACCGCAGCACGCATACACAAGGCACCGCCGTCCACGCCTATGAATATGTTCCAAGCAGCAACCGCCTCAAAGCCATTCACACCGGAACAGTAATGGGTATGATTGAGAAAAGCTTCACCTACAACGACGAAGGCCAGCTCACCAGCCAGACCGGCATCGGTGCCAAGACCCTCGCGTGGGATCAGAAAGGCAGACCCACCAGCATCACCCCAAGTGGCATCATCGCCAACACCTTCAGCTACGACCCGATGGACAGGCGCATCGCCCGTAGCGACAGCCGTGGCATCCACAGTGCCTTCCTTGAAGGCGATCATCTGGAAGCGATCTACAGCAGCACCCAACTGCAAGCCAAATACATGAGAGGGTCGGTGATCGACGAAGTGGTGAACGGCTACCAGTTCGACACCGCAGGCAACTGGACCAACTACACCTACCACCACGACCGGCTGCAATCCGTCATGGGACAATCCGGGCACGATGGCACCATACTCGCCACCCAGAGCTACACTGCGTTCGGCGAGAGCCGGGGAACAACAGGCACCACGAGCAACAACACACTGCAATACACCGGGCGTGAGTTGGACACAGACAGCGGGTTGTATCAGTACCGGGCGCGGTACTACAGCGCACCTGAGGGCAGGTTTATCAGCGAAGACCCGAAGGGGTTTGGGGCGGGGGTGAACTTCTATGCCTACACCAACAACAATCCGGTCAATGCGAATGATCCGAGTGGGGAAGAGCCAAATGTTCCCTATCCAACTAATATTGCTGCGCATACGGCGGCTGGGAGATACACCGCTTCGCAAACACTTGCCATACCTGGACTTACGCCAGAGTTTGGAGTTTATGTCTATCAATTGGATGGCAATTACTACCATACACCATCAGTGACTAGCTCTACTACCAACGCAGTGTCTGGAGCCGCTTGGCAATCTTTGCAATCGTTGATACCTCCGGGGGCAACGGGTATTGGAAGAAATCATTCACACCCTCCACTGCCCCAATGGAGTCAGAATCCATCCCCGTCAGATTGGGGAGGTGTGAGCCGGGCTGGAGACTCTATTGGGCGTACGGATGGTTCTGTGATTCTGTACCAGAATCAACTGGGCATTAACCCAAGAACTGGCACACTTTCACCGAACAATCCAGTCATCACCCCAATCGCACCTCCTACGACTTTGAGTCCCTACAACTTCCTTAACGGAGATGAATCGATAACAACGCCGTCACTTAGTCCAACATCCTTCAATGGTTTCAATTACGGTGGTTCAGCAGCGGGCGGTTTTCTTCTTTATCCGAACAAGCCCAATACCAACCAGGTGCAGTCGGTCTATGCAAAGTAAATTTGCTTACAATTGCTTGCGGAGTATTTGTTTTTGCTGCTTCTTGTGGTTAAGCGGCTGTGCTGATGTGCCAGAAGCTCAAGCTTCGGACAGTGTGCCGCTCAGCCAGTATTATTTCTATCATCAGCTTAGTATTCTTAACGATGAGGTTGTAGGGCAGGGCAGCTATTTTGCTATGGATAAATTGAATGCCTATCATCTTGTTCTGAACACGACCGTCCATCCGGGATGGATGCTGCTGATTACGCCGCGAACAGGCGTAGGTAAACTAATCGTGAATGGAATAACTCAACCAGACAGGCTGTACGTGGCATTAAAAATAACTTCGACCTCAGACACCATCGATATTGACTTTAGTGATTTTGCCGAGTTGGCAGATATTAAAAACGCGAGCCAATTTGAAAATAAAAACATACTTCGTTTCACCGCAACAGTTGCTAGCGATTCTGATTTTGGAGAATTCGCTGCACCTGTTCTCAAGGCCACGCTGACGAAAATTCCCTTTAAAGGCTCTCCTAAGGTTCTGACAAATTTATTGTTTGAGAAAACTCAGAAGTGGAAACTTCGTGCATTGCAGTCGGCATTAACTGATGAGTTGCGACTTATCGATACAAGTAGTCTAGATGTTTGTGAGATGGTATCGGGCGCTAGTTCAAACTTGGAGCAATGTGCAAGTGGTATGAGTGGTGATCTTGATCCGGCGGTCATTGCAATAAGGGGGGAATTGAAGACAAAAAATGCGTCTCGTTCACCAAGAAAGAGCCCATGAACCGTCTCATCACCGTTATCGCCCCCCACAGACAAGGTGGTGCCCCGTCCATCTGTCCGTTGAGCATGTTTGAACAAGTGAATCAACGGGGGCAGTGTCGATTGATATTTAGAACAGCATGACCAATAACGAGAGCCACCACATGAATGGGATGGGATACAACATGCAAACAACACAACATATCAATGGCACGAGCGGGCGCACGAGTACGCGAGCAAGTAAACAAACGTACAAGCTAACAAGTGAGCAGGGAAATAGTTGGTTGAGACATCACTTGATGCCACTGCGCAACTTGGTATTGCTACCAGTGATGTTTGTAATGCTGGGTTGGGTGGGGGGGCTGTGGCTGAGGGTAGAGGAGGGCCGGGTATAGCAACCACTTCCTTGGCGGCTTCTTCAGCAACTACGGTCGTTGGACAAATGGTTACTCTAACCGCCTCAGTAGTGAATGGAGGTTCTGGCGCAATAACCGGCACCGTAACTTTTATGGATGGCGTTACTGCATTGGGGACAGTAGCCACCACTGCGGTAACGGGTAATGGACTAGCTACGCTCAATGTCAGCTTCAGTTCGGCAGGAGTGCATAGCCTGACTGCTGTGTATAACGGAGATGCATGGAACTTTGGTGGCTCCTCAGCAACAGTTGCACTGTCAGTGAACCCCTCGGTGACGAGTACCACACTGGGTGCATCCAGCAATCCCTCTGTAATCGGTCAGGCCGTTATCTTGACTGCGACAGTATCCGGCTATGTGCCAACGGGCTCCGCTACCTTTATGGATGCTGCGACTGTATTGGGGACAAGTGTTGTGACAGCAGGGCAAGCGGCTCTCAGTACTACCTTCACAACCACAGGAGCACACAACCTGAGTGTCAGCTATAGCGGCAATGCCAATAACGTCGCCAGTAATTCTGTGGTGACTGGGCAGACAGTCGCCGCTTCGGCTAGCAGTACCACGCTGAGTGTCGCCCCCATCTCATCTGCTGTTGGACGAGCTGTCAATGTGACTGCGACAGTGTTGGGCTATGCACCGACTGGTATCGTCACTTTTAAAGAGGGTACGACAGTATTAGGTACAAGTACTGTTTCCGCAGGCCAAGCCCCACTTGGGATTACTTTCAATACAAGTGGGCTTCATAACCTGACTGCGATTTATGGGGGGGATACCAACAATGTTGCCAGTAGCTCAGTAGCAGTGGCATATACGGTGAACCCATCTCCCACGTCAACCACACTGTCAACATCGGCGAACACTTCGGGCGCAGGTCAATCCATCACATTGACAACGTCGGTGGCTGGTGTTTCACCGACTGGCACGGTCACTTTTATGGAAGGAACGACTGTGTTGGGGGCAACTACTATTGTGGGTGGTAAGGCTACACTCAAATACACATTCAGCACGGCAGGAACACACAGCCTGACCGTGAGCTATGGTGGTGATGTCAATAATGCGGCAAGCATCTCGACAGCAATCACAGTCACTGTGATTGCCCCTGTTTGTGTTGCAACACTTGGTGTGCCGTTGGGTTTGCTAAAGGGGTAAGTGCGAGTCTAGGTCTTCGCAAAAAATCGCTTAATTGTTTTTCATACTGAGAACAGTTCTGCCATCGGCGATCTGATGAATCTGATTGAGGAGAAGAAATAATGAAGAAATCTCTTTTGCTGTTGTCGCTGCTCGTTCCGCTGGTTGTAAATGCCGAGCCTAAAGTCGCTTCGGTTGAATTCACGCCGACCTTGGCGCCCGAAACGGATGCCGAACGCACCAGCTATTTCACGCACTCCAGCGTGATCGTGACTTATCAAAATGGCAGCAAAAAAACTTTTCCACTTGCCTACCATCCGTTGTATCGATCGGGCGACAAGATCGGCAAGGCACAAGCCGGATTGATCGTGGATAAAGATGGCAAAGCGGTAGCGCGTTCTGCAGCCAATGCCGACGGGGAAATCGCGCGAGGTCCGTTCATCTCTTTCGCGCCGGATGCCAATTCTTTGCTGGGTACGCAGAAGGGCAAACACACGGCTTATCTGATGACGCATTACGAATACAACACCGATGCGCCGAATGTGGATGCAAATAAACCGGCAGTGCAGATGTATGGACAATTGCCTGCTGCGATCTATCAGGCGAAAGTGGAACAGGACAAAAAGACTGGAAATTTGCGCGTGGTCGATCTGAGCAATGTGGATGCCGCTGGTGTCGACGGGATATGGACGCCATGCGCTGCAAGCCAGACACCGTGGGGCACGCATCTGGGTGGAGAAGAGTACGAGCCGAATGCCAAGGAATTCGAGAACGAGCCGTTCCAAGCCATGAATCTTTATACCGGCACGCTGGATAAAAAGACCAAGGATGGTGGCAGCAATCCCTACGCTTACGGCTACAAATTCGAGTTGTCTGCTTCCGCCAAAGGTGAGCCGCATCTGGTCAAGCATTATTCGATGGGACGTCTAGCGAACGAGCTGGGCGACGTGATGCCGGACAAGCGCACGGTGTACATGGGTGATGATGGTCGCGACACGGTGATGTTCATGTATGTCGCCGACAAGGCGGGGGCGCTGACCTCCGGTAACTTGTATGCCGCACTATGGATGTCCACTTCTGCCACCAATGGCGGCAAGGCCGATCTGCGATGGATTCCGCTGGGACATGCCAGCGATAAAGAGATACATAAATTGCTCAAGAGCGGCATCGGGTTCTCCGACATTTTTGAGGTCGCAGCACCCGCTGACGTCAAATCGAGTCCGGAAAAATTCCGTGAATTTAAACCCGTCTTTGTGTACCCCGGCAGCGGCAAAGAAGGGGCACATCTCGAATATCTGAAATTAAAGACTGGCAAAGAGAAGGCTGCCGCTTTCTTGGAAAGTCGGCGCTATGCCGCACTGCTGGGTGCAACGAGTGAATTCACCAAGATGGAAGGCGTGACGCACAACACACGCGACAAGCGTTTGTACATCGCCATGTCCTACATTGAAAAAGGCATGGTGGATAAACAGAACGAAGACCGTCCGCAAGATGATATCAATCTCGAAGGTGATGCCAAAGATATGGCCTGCGGCGCGGTGTTCGAGGCTGGGCTTAAGGGTGCGCAACGCGATATGAGTGGCGGCAAGATCAACAGCGACTGGGTGGCATCGACCATTCAAGTGCTGGTTGGCGGGGCGAAGAAACCGTTCAGCCAAGCCTATGGCGAACTGGATAAATGCGATACGGATCGCATCGCGAACCCTGACAACCTCAAGTTCTCGGAAAGTATGCGTACCTTGTTCATCGGCGAAGACAGTGGTAACCACCTGAACAATTTTGTGTGGGCGTTCAATGTCGACCAAAAGCAAGCGAAGCCGGTGCGAATTTTTTCTGCACCGATTGGTGGCGAGAACACTGGCCTGCAAGTGGTTGAAGATTGGAACGGTCACGCTTATCTGATGAGCAACATCCAGCATCCGGCAGCTACGGATGACTTGAAACAGTACCCGGCTCCGATCAAGGATGTGCTGGGTAAGAACGTCGATCAGAAAGGCGTAGTGGGTTACATCGGTGGGTTGCCGGGTATCAAGTAACAAATCGGTTGAGAGACCAGATGTGGGTGGGCAAAAGTCCACCCCACAAACAGTTTGGTAATCCGTCATATGATCGAACCATTTACCGTTCGCCAGACCATTAGCAGTGATGGAGAACTTCTACGTAGCCTGCGCATCGCTTCATTGAAAGACGCCCCTTTTGCTTTTGGCGCAAAACTTGATGAAGTTCTGGCGCAGCCCGCGCAAGCCTTTTACGACGCAGCCGTCCGGCATAGCATTTCAGAAACGTCTACTTCGTTTATCGCATTTTCAGGTGCGCAAGCAATTGGGACAATTGGCGCGTTCTTCGAGCAGCTATCTCACAACCGGGCATTCATTTGTGCGCTTTGGGTTGCCCCACAGTTTCGTGGTGGAGGCCGAGCGTGCACTCTTGTTAACGTTGCTGTCGCATGGCTGTTCGCGCGAGGTGCCGGTGAAGTGTTTGCCTGGGTCGCAGATAACAATATGCGTGCATTGGCGTTGTACGGAAAAGTGGGTTTTCTGCCCACTGCGGTCAGCCAGCCTTTGCCTTCAAACGAGGCGCAAAGAGAAACTCTCTTGTGCTATAGAAAACCAATAGTCTCAATCGCCGCCTCGGAGTGAATATAGGCAAGCGTTCCGTGATTATTCGGCAGCGGTAGTGCGCGACACACCGCAGGGTGTAAGAACCTCTGCGAGGTAACTAACGGGCATTGAGCTGTATGTTCGAGACCAAGAAATCCGGTGCAATGCGCTACGCTTATTGCCCCCTACGCGAGGGCAACCACCTCAACAACTTCGTGTGGGCATACAACGTGGATCAGAAATAGGCGCAAGCCGTCCGCATCTTCTCCGCACCCATTGGCGGTGAAAACACCGGCCTGCAAGTGGTTGAAGATTGGAACGGTCACGCTTATCTGATGAGCAACATCCAGCATCCGGCGGCCACGGATGACTTGAAACAGTACCCGGCTCCGATCAAGGATGTGCTGGGTAAGAACGTCGATCAGAAAGGCGTAGTGGGTTACATCGGTGGCTTGCCCGGCATCAAGCGTTGAGCCTTTTAGGTCAGGTGCGAATCAGACCAAACCCATCATCACCAGCGCGATGAAGGCGGCGAACAACGCGAAGTGACTGATGCCTTCGATGGCATTGGTTTCGCCGTCGTGCAGATTGTTCATCACGGTGACGAAGGTGAGCAGCAGCATGCCGCCTTGCAGCGGAGTGAGCGCCATGACGATGCGTTCGCCATTGAACAGAGCCAGCGTTTCTATCACGGGTAGCGTGAGCAGCACCGTCGCCAACGATGCGCCGAGCGCGATGTTGACCGTGGTCTGCATGCGGTCTTGTTGTGCGGCTTTGAGGGCGGTGAGTATCTCCGGGCTGGCGGAGATGAGCGCGACCAGTACGGCGGGAATGGATTTTGGCAGACTGCTACCCGCCAGTCCGGCATCCAATAACGCGGACAATATCTCCGACAGTAAGCCGACCAAGGTGATGGCGCCGATCATCACGCCGATATGCAGTGCATTCGGGCTGTGTACCTCATCCTGTACCTCTTCCTCAGTCTCGGCTGAGTACTCAAAGAACTTGTGATGCTCAACGGTCTGTAGGCGCAGGAAGCCTGTGTACATCAGTGCCATCGTGCATACCGAGAAGATAGAGTAGAAATGCCATTGCGCATCCGGCACGAAATCGGGAATGAACATGCCGATGCCGATGGCGACCAGCAGCATGGCGACGTAAGAATTGGCAGAGGCGATGTTGTATTTGGCCTGACCATGCTTGAGACCGCCGACGATGGCCGCGATGCCGAGGATGCCGTTGATGTCGAACATGACGGCGGAGAACACGGTGTCGCGCGCCAGCGTGGGATTGGGCGTGCCTTGCAACAGCACGATCAGGATGACCACTTCTACCGATACCGCCGCTAGTGTGAGGATGAGTGTTCCGTACGGCTCGCCGAAGCGGACGGCTAACACTTCGGCGTGGTGTGCGATGCGGAATGCGACCCCGATGATCGCGGTAAGGATCACCAGTAGCAACCCCCACAACATGAACCCGCCATGTTCGATGGCGGAGTGTTCAAAGGCGAAGCCTAGTCCGAGAACGATCAGCGCGATGGCGATGGGGAATTCTGATTTGAGGTATCTCATTTGGTTTTGCGTTGATACGTGACGAAATGATATTCGAGGTAGTACGGGTGCATCTGACTATGTGGTTCGCGAGACATCTCCAGCCATTCAGCCTTGTCGAAGTACGGAAAGTAGGCATCGCCTTCTGCTTCCATCTGGATCTCGGTGATATACATCGTATCGACCAAGGGCAGTGCTTGTGCATAAAGGTCGGCACCGCCGACGATGAATATTTCGTTGTCGCGCCAACAATGTGAGATCGCCTCTGGCAGGGAGTGTGCCACGATGCAACCGGGAATGCGCAAGTGGGTATTGCGCGAAACGATGACCGTGGTGCGTCCCGGTAAAGGCTTGCCGATGGATTCAAAGGTCTTGCGCCCCATGAGCATGTGATGACCCATGGTGCGCTCTTTGAAATACTGCAAGTCTTCCGGGCAACGCCAGGGCAATCCATTGTTGAGTCCGATGACGCGGTTCTGTGCCATCGCCACGATGATGGAAAGTTTACTCATTCCCTCTCTCTATGGGGGAGGGTTAGGGTGGGGGAGCAAGCGTGAGCAGGGAAAAATGTTCTCATGTTCTTAAATTGCCACTGGCGCCTTGATGGCGGGATGCGGATCGTATCCTTCCAGTGTGAAGTCTTCGAACTTGAAGCCGAAGATGTCTTTCACATCGGGATTGATCTTCATGGTCGGTAGCGCGCGCGGCTCACGCGACAGTTGTAGTGCAGTCTGTTCCATATGGTTGGAGTACAGGTGCGCATCGCCGAAGGTGTGCACAAAGTCGCCCGCCTTCAGCCCGCACACTTGCGCCATCATCATGGTCAGCAAGGCATACGAAGCGATGTTGAATGGCACGCCGAGGAAGATGTCGGCGCTGCGCTGGTAGAGCTGGCAGGAGAGCTTGCCGTCCGCCACGTAGAACTGGAAGAAGGCATGGCAGGGCGCCAGCGCCATCTTGTCCAGTTCGCCCACGTTCCAGGCCGAGACGATGATGCGACGCGAATCGGGGTTGTTCTTGAGCTGATCGACGGCGATCTTGATCTGGTCGATCACGCGACCATCCACGGCCTCCCACGAGCGCCACTGCTTGCCATACACCGGGCCGAGATTGCCGTTCTCGTCCGCCCATTCGTTCCAGATACTGACCCCGTTGTCCTTGAGGTATTTGGTGTTGGTGCTGCCCTGCAAGAACCACAGCAGTTCGTGGATGATGGATTTTAGGTGGCACTTCTTGGTGGTGACCAGCGGGAAGCCCTGCGACAGGTCGAAACGCATCTGGTAACCGAACACGCTGGTGGTACCGGTGCCGGTGCGGTCGGATTTCTTTGTGCCGTGGTCCAGCACGTGTTGCATCAAATCTAGGTATTGGCGCATGGGATGACTCGTTGTGTTGCGGCGTCGGGCGGCGCGTTCAGGGGCGTAATGCTAGCACAGGGTGGGGCTGGTCTGAGGTATGTGCTCGCCGTGATGTAGGTATCACGGTTTTACTGAAATGGCAGAGGTTGTCAAAGGGATTCCATGTCTCTCAAGGAGCTCCTCGAGCCTAGGTTCGAGGGGGGCAGCATATGGGCTACGCACAACTGCTTCAACAAGCAACCGAACGTTTACGGGTATGCGTACTCCAGACTGCTGTCGACAATAATCGGAATTTCTCGGGTCTAATGCCCAAAATACCAATCTGAACTCCCGTTCATCGCAATACGGCATATCTTTTGTTGCAACGTGATTGAAAACGTTTCCAACGGCTGTTGTGTCTCGATTGAAATCAACGTAGTCAACAACTCCGCCGGTTATTGCCGGAGTTAGTGTCTCAAACGAAGCCTGAAGCCTTTCAAATGTCGTTTGAATTGCATAGCCTCGGTCGCCATATGCTTTCCACATCAGGTAAGACTCATGATTATTCATGTGCCAGCAGTTAACAAAAAAATTCTCTCGCTGCTTTTGATACGTGGCGACTTCATCATATGCGGATGCTCTGGTACTACGATTCTGACTCTGGAACCAGTTAGCTACATGTTCGGCAGACCGACGAGTCAGAGATCCTTCGAACTGATCCTCTAAAACGGGTAGATGCGTGAAGAATAGCTCTTGAGTTGCAAGCAAGTCGCAAAGTCTGTCACCAGCTAGATAGCGCCAAAGCGATTGTAGGGACCTAGTCGGACGGCGCAGAGTAGAAGACGTTTCGTACATGGAGTTGAAGTTGGTTATGACAAAACATTCGACGCAGAAAAGCTGAAATCAAGTCAGCCCTTAAAGGAGCAGATAGCTTGCAGCCTATAGAACAAGCTGGCCGTTTTCAAGCGGAGCGAGGTGCATGAGTTTGAAACATCGGCGGCCGGATGTATGGATCGAGAATGTCCGTATAATTCGTATACGATCCTAGGAGAACAACAATGACCCTCGCAACACTCACCTTTTTCACCACCCTTTCCGCCCCCCATCAACTCATCCTCATCCCCAAGGCCAAGACCCCGCCCAAGGACATCCCACATGCCGACCTGCTCGCCAGCGTGCTCAAACGCCGCGACATGAAGGCGGAGGAGCTGGCGAAGTCGCCCATCGCAGCGAATGCGGCGGATGGCACGCTGGTGGCCTGGGTGATGCTGGATGAAAAGAAAGACACCTTCGCGCAGCAGATGGTGGTGCGCAAGGCGCTGCAACTGTTGCTGGAGGAGCAGCCCAAGGTGCTGGGCATCGCGGTGTCTGGTGCCACGGCGCAGCGTGCCGCC
>CAWGHS010000024.1:0-22806 GCA_963822425.1 uncultured beta proteobacterium | reverse complement strand
CCTCGTCCCGTCTAACTGAGTGCGCCAATTAGAAAGAATCGCGGCAGTGTATTTGCAAGGTGTCGGGTTCATTCAGTGGCGCATGTTGATTGTTAAACAAACTGTAGGAGTGTGCGATGTTAAGAGTGCCATATCTTGTGATTCTGCTATTAGCTCCGCTGTTGGCTCAGGCGGGGGTGAGCCCGCGCAATGGTAATTTTTATGTGACCTATATGGATACCACGCTGTCTGCAAAAGGCCATGAATTTGCATTGAATCGAACCTATAACTCCAAATCGACCAAGGTGGGATGGTTCGGTTACGGTTGGGGCTCTACCTTTGAAACGTATCTGACGGTGATGCCAGACCAACCCGTAGTGATCTCTGAGAATGGCAGTGGTGCCAATACTTTTTACCATGATGAATCCATCGCGCGGAATAAAAAACAAGTTGCCGCTGGAGTGGGCAAGATCGTCGCGGCGGCAAAAGCGCAAGACAAGCTGACGTCGGCTGCGGTGAAAGCCTTGACCAAAAAGCTGATGGAGAATGAAGAAGATCGTTTTTCCGCAGTCATTAAGTACCATGTGCAGAGCCAGTTATCGCCCAAGCTTAGCTTGACGGCTTTCGGGCGCGGCTATTGTGCGGGGAAATTATTTCGTACGGATAGCGGGTACACGCGGGATAACGGTTGTGGCACGGTCGATGATTTCGATGCGCAGGGACATCTGATCCGACATTCGCAAAACGATGGTGATGATGGCTACCAATTCAGCCTGAACTTCGAGAACGACCATCCGGTGGAGATCGTTGATTCGGATGGACAGAGTCTTCATCTGAGTTGGACGGAGGAGGGGCAAGTGAGTCGTCTCATTGACAGTGAGGGAACCACGGTGACCTATAAATACGACGATTTCCATAATCTAACGATGGCCAATTTGTTGTCTGGCCCGTTCTATCGCTACGACTATGACCGGAATCACAACATGACGCGTATCGGCTATATCGACGGTAGCAGCAGGTTCATGACCTATAACGGAAATGGCGCTGCCACCAGCGTCACAGAAACTAATGGAGAGCGTTGGCTCTACGAATATGCGACTGCGGCGGGCGATCCGAATAAGTACACCACCCGTATTCGTGAGATCGCAAAAGATGGGAGCGAAAAGGTTCAGACGCAAGGGTTTCAGGATGCATATTCAGCAACGGGTGAGCGCTATTTGGAGAATCACTCGGTCGAGGATGAGCAGCATGATGCGTCTACGCAGTTCGATAAAAAAGGTCGCATCACCAGCCGGAAGATACGGTCGGGCGAGACGTTGAGCTACACCTATCATCCGACCTTGGATAAGGTCATCGAGGTCAAGGTGGACGGCAAGTTCGCTGCACGTTACCAATACAGTGCAAACGGCGAACTCATTCATGCGGAAGACGCAGACGGGCAAGCAACGGAGCTAAAGTACGACGATAAAAAACATATCAGCGAAATGTACATGAGCAACGCGGATGGTAGTCATGACCATTTGAGCCTCAAATACGATGAATGCGGCAAGCCGGTTGAGCTCAAGCACGCAGAACTCGGTGTGGTGAAAGTGCAGTACGACGACAAGGGCCAGGTCCGCGATGCGAAGAGCGAGACTGAGGGGAGAGATGGCTCACGTTTAGCGCAGCGTATCGTTAAGATGTTTCAAAACATCCTGCGCTTGGTTCGGCTTGCCGCTGTGTAAATGTGCGATGCAATCATCCTCGTTCAAAACATATAAAGGATAGTGAGATGAATACAAATAATCGAATCCGCTCGGCAGTTTTTCTGTGTCTGATGGCGAGTGCGCTGTCAGCGAATGCGAGCGAACAGCGTGCGCCAAAACCGACCATGGAACAGGCAACTTCCAGCGCTGATGTTTCCGCGTCACAGTTGCAGGCATTGCTGGCAGCCCTGCCGCAACTTGAGTCCGGCAATAAAGGGGATGTCACGCCATCAGGTTTGTCTAGGTTGTATGGGGTGACGGCCCGTGCGCTCAAGCAACATGCTTCCGCAGAGCAGGCGCAGGCCTTGTTCAAATTTTATGAGCGCGATGCGCAGCAGGGGAATGTGACTGCCCTGTGGAGCATGGCTAAGTGTTTTGAAGTGGGGGTTGGCGTCAAGAAGGATGTTTTGACTGCGCTGGATTGGTATCGTCAAGCGGCGGATAAAGGCGACACGGATGCACAAAACCAGCTTGGCTATTTCTACCATAATGGAATCGGGGTCAAGCAGGATTTTGGCCGAGCGGTGTACTGGTACCAACAGGCCGCTCAGCAGGGGGAGGCGGTTGCGCAATACAACCTTGCTTGGCGCTATGTACTGGGTGAGGGTGTGGTAAAGGATGCGGCGCTAGGTGCGACATGGTTCGATAAGGCGGCACAACAAGGCTTTGCGGATGCGCAATTCCAATTGGGCTTCTCCTATCTGAATGGACGAGGGGTGAAGCAAGATGACGCAACGGCGATCAGTTGGTTGCGCAAAGCCGTTGCGCAACATCTGGCGGAGGCACAGAACCAATTGGGAGAGCTGATCCGTGATGGCCGCGCAGGGCTGAAAGCGAGTGATGCCGAGGCGCTGCCCCTGTTCAAGGAGGCCGCAGAAAAGAGTGCGGCGGCGGCGTTCAATTTGGGCGTCATGTTGGAAGCCGGGCGTGCGACCGCAAAGAACATCCCTGAGGCGATCCATTGGTATAACCGGGCGGCAGATTACGGGAATGCCTCTGCGCAACTGCGCATGGGCGAACTGTACGGCGAAGGTAAGGTGTTGCCCAAAGCGCCAGAAGAGACCGCCCGTTTTTACGGCTACGCAGCCAAGCAGGGAAATGCGGAAGGGCAATATCGATTCGCACAGTTGCTGCTGAGTGGTCAAGGCATCGCCAAGAATCCCGGCGAAGCAAAGGACTGGTTAGTCAAGGCAGCAGGGCAGAATCATGCGCGGGCGAAAGAACTGATCGCTTCCGGTTTGGATGCAAAGAGTAGCGGGCTTCGATAATCATGCGTGAGATGACGATGAATCAAAAAGTGATGTGGAATCTGCTGTGCATCGTCTTTATGTATGTGGGATTTGAAGCATCTGCGTCGGCCTGTGTGTCGTTCGAGTCCTACGTGGATAAGCCATCGCAAGAGGCGGCAGTCATTCAACCAGCCTGTAGTGAAGAGGTGATGGTGGGCTTGCCGCTCACGATATACGACCCGGAAAAAGAGCACCCTCCCTATTTCAAAGCCTATTTCTTGGAGGTCGCGCAGATTCGCGCCTATCTGAACCGGCATCCGGCAGTCGGCTTGGTGCTGATCGGGCATAGCGATGAGCGTGCAAACTATATCGATAGTGAGTATCGCGGTTTGCTGTATGCGGACAAGGTCAAACAGATATTGATGACCATGGGCTTCCCGGAATATCGACTGAAAACGACCAGTCTGGGCAAGGGGAAACCACTGGATCGCGAACATACCCCCGCGGCGTGGGCGAAGAATCGTCGGGTGGAGATCGTCCCGGTATTGATCAAAGATTTCCCGCATGGCGAAAGTAATTAGAAAGGAATGGATATGCAAGAACCAGTGAGACTGGAGTTGTTTAAAGATGGGCTGTTGTATGAAGAGTTCGTGGCTGAGACTGAGGATGATCTCCATTGCCGCATCGAGATGATGACGGGAGTCGGCTGGCTGGATACCGAGCCGCTATACCATGCTCTGATGTCTACGAAGCGGGAACATATCACGGACATCTTTCCGGTTTGCCACAGCTATGAAAAGTGGGGCGGCATGCAACAGGAAGTTGTTAAAATCAAAGTCAGGATGCATAGGATAAAATAAATTGAATTTAACAGTGATTCTGGGTGAGGCTGAAGCAAAGGCTCATCAACGGATGAAGAAAACAATGATGATGCAGTTGCCCAAAGAAATTGGACGTTACTGATGTCGCTGATTATCGGTCGCAAGGAAAATGCGGAAGAAATTTAGTACCAGAATCCATATCATGATTAAACTGCTACGCAGCTTTTTATTATTTGCAGCTCTCGGGCTATTCTCCTTTCTCGCATGGTCTACAGAAAAAGAGCTGGGAGGACAAGGCTCAATCAAAAGCAACGACATTGGCTTATACAACAACAGTTGCTTTAAATCGAAGGTCGGGAAGGAGATCGACCTCGAACTGTGCGCCGATTACACCATCAACTGGAAGCTATGGACTCTGATGGGTGAGCCAGTGGGGGACTACAACCTGTCATGGAAGCTGCGCAGTATTACCTTGAAAAATTCGAGTCGAATATGGATTAATCAGGGTGGAACCTCATATCGTCCTGACGGCTTGCCGAAGGAGTTGCAGAAGGGAGTTCGCTCAATCGAGTTGTATATCGATGGCGTTGCTACCGTCACGCATGGAACCGACATTTTCTTCACCGACGTATTCCACAGTTTCAATACAGGCGTCCCAGTGCGGGCAAGCGCGGGTTCATCCTACAACACCCCGGGCAGTCCAAGCTGGGATAAGGTTTTTCTGCGAGTCAATGTGTGTCCCCTTAATGCTCTAGGCAATCCTTACCTAGATGCCAAGGCGGCTAAGGGGGAATTTGCAAAAGGCATACAGATTAGCAACAACATAACTTTATGTCCGAAGTCCGGGTTGTCGGAGTTGACTGCTCTTGAATCCGCCATCGACAAGCTCTGCAAAAAACCGGGGGCGGACAAGGAGTACCAGTTCTGTCCTGAGCAAAAGCCCAAAGAAAAGAAAGAAAAGCTCGAAGATACGGCCAACGAGCAAAACGGTAAGGACAAGAAAGCAGGAAAGAAACGCGAGTCTGCCAGTGACGACAACCTGCTTGATGGCACCTCATCCGGCGACAAAAAGGAAGAGTCCATCGCGGACCTACTGGATGAAGGCGCTGAAAAGCCGCAGGTCAACAAAAAACTCCATGAAGAGACCGAGAAATTCAGAACTGCCTCTACCGCCCAATGTGGGAAGGTGATGGGGAGCGTTGAAGCCTGCTTCGCGTTGGCGTGTGGCGAAACCGGGCTCCCCGCGAACATCAGCGCTGACCAGTGTGACAGCATTCCTCGTGGTGAGGCTGTGATGCCAGTCATAACCCTCACCGCTGTGTACGCCGATCGATCAATCTGTGAAAACTATGGATGGGATAGCTACGAATGCGAATCTTTCTGCGAAGGCTCAAATCATCCAGATTGCACAGGATTTGAAGAGAACCGCCGTGTAGCCGTTGAAGCCAAACATGAGCGCGCGCGCCAGGAAGCCGCAAAGGCAGAGGCGGCGAGGCAAGAATGGAACAGACGTTATGGTGCTCTGGATGCGAGCTGCAAGCCGTACTTTGACCGCAAATCCAAACTGCAAGCATGCCGCCGTGAACATGAGGCTTCGTGCAACCCTCAGCACTTGAACGCTGATCGCTGCCTCGACGAAAAGATGAAATCCGGCCCCACAGCGAAAGATGCGCGCGCCATGCTCAAGAAAGAATGGAATGCCAAGGCCCGCACAGGCAAGAGTGTCCCCGCAGGCAATAAAGCCCCTCAACCCGCAACTAACTTTCTGGACTGAGCGCCATGAGAATTTCTACTTACTGCAAATGCCTGCCCGCTCTTTTCCTGGCCGCCCTGTTTTCCGCCAATGCCTGGGCATTGCCTCCACAGGTGGAGGCAGACCGTTTGATGCTGGAAGTGAAGACGTTGATGGATGCCAAGGATTATGCCGCTGCCGTCAAGAATTTCGACAAGATCGCCAGTCTTAAAGTGAGGCTGCCAGATACCTTCAATTATCATTATGGCGTTGCGCTGGCTGGTGTTGGTGATTGGGATAGAGCCACTCGGAAACTGGAGCAATACCTCACCGAAAGTGGAAGCGGTGGCAAGTTTTACAAGGAGGCGCTGGAGAAATACAACGAAGCCATGCGCAAGTCGGAAGAGCAAAAGGCAGTGCAGGAGATAGCACGGCAATTTGGGGGAAAAGGCCTTGAAATGGTGCGCATACCTGGCAGGAACTACGAGATAGGCAAATACGAAGTGACGCAAGGAGTATGGAAAACCGTGATGGGAAGTAGTCCCCACAGCCTTCACAATTGTGGCGACACCTGCCCGGTGGATGAAGTCACTTGGAACGATGTTCAAGAGTTTTTGGGTAAGCTCAACCAGATGACAGGCAAGCAATATCGTTTGCCGAACGAAACGGAATGGCAATATGCCTGTTATGGGAGTGACCAGACGGAGTACTGCGGCGGCAACGACCCTGATGCGGTAGGGTGGTACCGCGGGAACAGCAACAACCAGCCCCATCCGGTTGGTCAGAGGCAGGCAAACGGTTATGGCTTGTACGACATGACTGGCAATGTGTGGGAATGGACGCAAGATCGTTACGGAAATGAGGACGAGCGCGTGGTTCGCGGCGGTTCATGGCGCGAGACCGTGGGTGCGGCTTATCGCTTTGGGCTTTGTCCTGCGTGCATTATCTTCGCTAATGGTTTTCGCCTTGCGAGGACCCTCCCATAGTGCCGCATGTCGGAATGAGTCCGGATAAGAGCATGAAGACACATGCTCATGCGAGCATTCTGACGATTCACGGATACCAACATTTTGAAGAGCGTTTCAGAGTTCGAGTTGGTCAGGCCAACTCGGTATAGAGTTAAAGAATTTGTCCATCGGAAGGTTAGTTAGGGGGAATCAATGAAAAAACTCATATTTACTATCTTGTTTGCCAGTGCATTGTCAGCACATGCGCTTCCGCCGCAAGTTGAAGCAGATCGCCTGCTGTTGCAGGCCAAGTCAGCGCTGGATGCCAAGGATTACGCACAGGCCAGAGAAAGTCTCTCAAAAGTAGAGAAGCTAGGCGTCAAACTGCCTGACACTTTTTATTATCATTACGGCAGGGCTTTGGCCAGTACCGGAGACTTTGAGCGGGCGCAATCGATGTTGGACAAATACTTGACGCTGTCGGGAACCAAAGGAAAGTTTTATAAGGAAGCGTTGGTGGAGATGAATAATGTTGAGGCTGCTATTAAAAAGCGTGATGCTGACAAGCTAGCTGATATTAATAAAAGGGAAGCTGAAAGAGATGCTGACCGAGTTAAATACAATAAGGAACTCACGGAGTACAGGGAAAATATTCAGAAGTGCCCAGAACTTTTTGCGACAAGGGTGAACAATGCAAGGGAGAGACTAGATAAGGCAGAAAGGGAGTGTACAAATCAGTGGGGAAACTTTTGCGATCAGTACGAGGAAAAATATGGCAGTCCTTCAACTTATGGTGCCGGATTGGAGCGTCAAAAAGCTAAAGAAAATTTAGAAGAGTACGAGCGCACGTCGAGCGATGCATGGTGTTCCGGTCGATATAGTGAACCCGCGATACCAAAGTCATTGCGTTGAAGATGATCAGCAGTTGACGCAAGGTATACGTTATGAAAATAACTCACCCAAAGGGGGGAATCGGACTGGTCAACAATCCCCAACAAGCTCAGTGGATGTTCCAGTATCTGAGCACTCTGCCGGGTAGCATGATGCGACATTTGCCGGGACCAGCTAGGGCGCAAAACATTTATAACTGCCTCAGGGTATCTTAAAAGGAACTGCCATGTATGAAATGAGCATCACGGAATGCCAGCGACGGAGAGGGATACTGGGCGAGATACGCAAGGAGCTTGAAGCGGATGGGGCGGCGGATTTCAATTGTCAGTGCCATCAACGAGCGCGCGCTTCCCAGCCGCAGCTGTTAGAGCGTTTCATCGCCGGGGATAACGAAGTCGTCGAGTCGATTCTGGGCTTTTATCAGAGTTGCATCGACGCCTGGGCGAAGGATATCTATAACGATCCTGTCTATGAGTCCCACTTTAAAGCGGAGATCGCCGCGAGGTTCATTCAGGAATGCGTTCATTTTGAGAGCGCGACGATATGCCATCGGCTGAAGCTGATCTCATGTGAAGTTGCAGATGCTCATTTACAGCATATCGAGGCGCATCATGCCAGCCAAGAGACAAGTGCCGACGGGAGCCTGAAGGTCGCCCCGCACATCCAGAGGGCGGCGATTTGAGTGCTTGGTTTCAGCGATACTGGAAGATCTTATAACAGTTAGAGAATCAGAAAGGGGAGCGCATGTCGCGCACGAAATGTCTCGCTTGGCTAGTGACGCTGTCTTTGGCGCTGTGTACGACAGCCTCGCATGCCAAGGAGTTGCGCGCCCTGATCGTCGGTGTTTCGGAATATCCAAATCTGCCCAAAGCGTTGCAGCTTGCAGGGCCGCGCAACGATGCGGCACGGATGCGTGATGTGTTGGTGCAGCGCGGATTCTCGCCGCAACAGATCACGGTCTTGGCCGATGGCGTAACGGACGCAGCACTGCCGACCCGCCACAACATCCTCACTGAGTTGGAACGTCTGGCGGCAAGCGCAACCAAAGATGATTTCGTATTTCTATATTTCGCTGGGCACGGCAGTCAACAGCCAGCAGATCGCAGGACGGCAGAAGGGCGTACTGAATCGGATGGGCTGTATGAGATATTCCTGCCTAGAGATGTGGGCAGGTGGTCGGGGTCGGTTGGCAGCGTAGAGAACGCACTGGTGAAGACGGAGCTGCGCGATGCCGTGGATCGTATCTTGGCCAAAGGTGCTTTTGTATGGGGTGTGTTCGACTCCTGTCATTCGGCCACCTTGGTGCGCGGTGCGAATACGGATGTGCGCTATCGCTATGTGACGCCGAAAACGTTGGGGATACCGGCGGGAGTGTTGGAAGAGGCCGCGCGCAATGCACCCAAAACATCGGCTATCCCTGTGCTCAAATCGCCAATCATCACCACGACGCAGAACGATAACGCAGGTGGCTCGGTGTTCTTTTACGCGACGCAGAGCTCGGAAGCCGCACCGGAGATGGTCTTGCCGCAGGGTAATGCCGATGCTAAATACTTCGGCCTGTTCAGCTATACGGTGATGGATGCGTTGGAGATGGAACTGCCCATGACCTATCAGCAGATGGCGCAATATGTGTTGACGCGCTATGGAGCGATGAACGAAACGCGTGTGACGCCTTTGTTTTCCGGTACTGCGCTCGACAAACCCGTGTTGTTCCAGGATTCGCCCAGAGTGCGGCAATGGAAGATCGAGCGCAGAAACGACATCATCGTGCAAGCCGGTGCACTGGCACGTTTGAGTGAGGGTGCGGTGGTGGCGGTGATGGCCGATCCGCTGGACAAGAACGAAGCGGCCATCGGCTACTTGAAACTGAGCCAAGTCGGCTTGGCGTCTTCGATTGCCGTACCCGTTGCCTTCAATGGCAAAGCGGCTCTTAAGTCGCAAGATATTCCTGCGCAAAGTTTTGCTCGTGCCGTGTATACGCCCCCGCAATACACCTTGCGCGTGAGTGTGGATGCAAAGGATTGCAATGAGGGCTGTATCGCCAATGAAGTGGTCGATACCTTGCGTACAAGCAAGACGGGTGTCTCGGGAACGGTCATTCAATGGGTCGATGCGCCGGCCACGGGCGATGTGATGCTTAAGCTGTTGCCGGATCGCATCCTATTGTTGTCGCCTTCCTTGCAGGGAGTGGACTGTGTCGCTGCTGGTGGTGGCTGCGAACAAAGCACGACTCTGCTGCTGAATCCCACATTGCATAGTTTGGATGGTGGCTTGCGAGAAAAATTGACTGACTCGTTGCGCGTCATCGCGCGCGCGACCAACTTGCTGCGGATCGCTTCCCGTCTGACGGATACGGGCGCTCAAGACTCGCGTCTGGTGATGGCGTTAAAACTGAGCGGAAAAGATGGGCACGAGATTCCCTATCACAAAGAGCAAGTGCCCAACTTGCGTGTGGGGGATCGCATCCATGTCAGTCTCACCAACAAGGGAACGGTCGCCGTCGATGTGACTCTGCTGTATGTGGATGCGCGTTACGGTATCAATCTGTTGTTTCCAAACAAGCCCGGGGCGAGCAATCGGCTTGAGCCGAGAGCGACGCAGGAGCTGGGTGTCGAAATGACAGAAGACACGTTAGGTGTGGAGCGTCTGCTGAGCATCGTCGTCGAAGCGGCCAAGACGCAGGAGCGTGCGGATTTCTCCTTCCTTGCGCAACCGGCACTCGCCAGGTTGCGGAGAGCCGAAACGGATCAGGATGTCATGGCATTCATGGATGCCGGATACTCGGTGTACACGACGCGTGGCGATAAGATGACTCCGCAGGCGCCCAGTTCCAGAACGTCGATGCAGGTGTTCACCCTGCATGTGGGTCATTGATGAATGTGCTACCTCGGCATCCACTTCCCACTTAAATGACGACTGAATATATGACAAACACAGCTAAGGTGATGGCAAGGATCGGCAACAAGCGCTTCTGGTTTTTGTCTGTCGGTATCATCCTGTTGGCGTCCATCACCGCTGGGTTCTCTTGGCTGGAGCGTGCCGACCATATCCTGCTCGATACCCAGTTTCGCCTGCTGCGGCAACTTGCGCCTGCTGCAATAAAAAACGATGTGGTGGTGGTGGGGATGGATGAGGCGACGTTCAAACAATTGCGCGAACCGTTCGCCTTGTGGCATCCCCACTTGGGAAAGTTCCTGCAGGCTATGGCACTTGCCAAACCCGCCGTACTCGGTCTGGATGTCATTCTGCCGGACCGGTCTTTCCAATTCATCAATCCCAGTTATGACCAGTCCTTGCTGCATGGGCTGCTGGCATTGAAAACGTCGCAGGTGCCGATCGTGTTGGGGCAGAGCTTGGATGACAACGGTCAGCCGCGCCAGATATTCGCACCGTATCGCGTAGTGGCCGGGGATAAGGCGCTGGCTTCGGTGATGGTCTGCATGGATAGCGACGGTGTGGTGCGTTGGGCGGGGAGCCGCGCGTGCAAGCGACTGGAGGATACGGCGACTTTGTCCGGGGCAATGGCAGAGCACTTGGGCGTGAAGGCGGCTCAGTATGGCTTGATCGATTACAGCATCGGCAAAGAGATGGACTATGTGCCATTCACTCAGGTGTTGGATTGGTTAGAAAATGCTGATATCGGGAAGCTGCACGATACCTTTGGCAATCGGCCGGTGCTGTTAGGCGTCACGGTGCAATTTGATGATCGGCTCAGGATGCCCGTCCCGCTGGCGGCTTGGGAGCCGGGGAATAAGAATGTACCGGGTGTGTTGGTTCATGCGCAGAATCTGCGTTCTTTGATCACGCATGGATTGATCCAAGAAGCCTCGCGTGGCATTTTGCTGCTGGTTTGCAGCATCGCTGCGCTATGCTGGTTCGGACGCACGACACGCCTCAAACTGTTGCTGCTCACCGGCCTTATCGTTGTGACCTATGTGATGGCGACATGGTTGTTGAGCTTGGGTTATTTCCTGCCTGTCGCGAGTGTCGTGATCACGGCTGTATCGGCAGCGGCTGCGCGGACGGCATGGGATGGATGGGAACATGCACACGAAAAACGCACGCTGCAAGCCTCCTTTGGTAGCTACGTCAGCCCGGAGATCATGAAGCACATCGTCTCCGGGGAGATCAAGCCGGGCTTGGGTGGGGAGCGGCGCAAGGTGTGCGTGTTGTTCTCGGATGTGCGCGATTTCACCACGCGTAGTGAAGGTATGCCGCCGGAAGCGTTGATCCAGTTGTTGAATCGATATTTTTCGCAAATGACCTTGGCGATACATAATCACGACGGCACCCTGGATAAATTCATCGGTGACGGGATCATGGCGTTCTTTGGTGCACCGCAGCAATTGGATGACCCAGTGCGGCATGCCTTGGCCGCAGCCCGTGAGATGATGCAGCGCCTGCATGAATTGAACACACAGCTTACGCTTGAAGGCGTGGCGCCGATCAAGATCGGTATCGGTTTACATTATGGTGAAGCGGTGATCGGCCATGTGGGATCCGAGACGCGCCATGAATACACTGCCATCGGTGATGTGGTGAATCTGGCGGCGCGGCTGGAAGGGCTGAGCAAGGAAGCGGGTTATCCTATCGTGTGTTCGGTAGCGGTTGCCGATAAAGCGGGGAGCATCGAGTTGCAAGAGATCGGGATGCGCGCTATCAAAGGGCGTTCGTCGGAGCGAGTATTTGGTTGGAATCCATCTGTAGTTTGAGTTGTTCTAGGAGAGAGCGATGAAAAATGCACTAATGCGGTTGATCGTGGCGGCGCCCCTATGTGGTCTATTGATCGGTTTGGCACAGGCTTCCGAGCCGGTAGCGATGGTGACCGATTTGAGCGGTGATGTCTGGATACAAAAAGGCGATAAACAGAAGCGCTTGAATGTGCTGTCGTATATCGAAGAAGGAGGGAGCATCCGCCTCGATGCAAAGGCGTCGATCTCCATCACTACCTTCACGCCTGCTGCGGAGTATGCGGTGGTTGGCCCGGCCAAACTCGAACTGGTCGGCGGAGCGGTGCATGTGCTCAACGGAGGTAAGCTCACCAAATTGATACTGGATGAACAAAAAGCCAGTGCCGGGAAGCAATTCTCTGCCGTACAGCGGGAGCGCTTGGCGATGGCGGCTTTGCGCATGCGCGGAGGTGGGGCGGATGGAATCGGGCTGAACCAGCTCACCCCGGTCAATGTCGAGATGCTGAATGCCCATCCGAATTTCAGTTGGTCGGCACCACGGGAAGCCAAGAGATTCAACCTGACCTTGATCGATGAGACCACCGGCAAGGTCATCCAAGAAGTCAGCGTGAATGAGTTGATTTGGAAGATGCCCAGCGAGCTTTCACTCCAGTACCAACACCAGTATTCTTGGAAAGTGCGCGCACTGCTGGCCGCAGGACAAGAGATGATCTCTACGGCCGAGTTCACCATGATCGACGAGGCGCGAGCCAAGCGTATCCTGCAAAGCAAACCGGCGGCCAGCGCGCCATTTTCGGATAGGGTGCTGTATGCCGTGCTATTGGAAAACGAAGGGTTGAACACCGATGCGGTTGACGAATGGAAGATGCTGGCGGCAGAGCGTCCGAACGAGCCATTGATTACGATGCATTTGAAGAATCATTGAACGAATGAAAAAAGACGATAGATGGCTAGAGCATAGTCATCAGGATGATTTCGGATAACGATCAAGGGGGCATCCAAATGAGAGTGGGGATATTTTGTGTTATTGCGCTATGTGGCTTAGCGGCACTGGCTGCAAACACTGCGGCAGCGGCAGATAAGATTGCTTCGCAAGAATCCGATCAATTCATGTATTGCAATAAGTTTGAGGGAGCTCAAGACACCGTGGATGTGGAATCGATTATCGAGGAGATAGAAACTTCGCGTTATGCGGAGAAATTCCTTGAGTTTTGGACGACCCCCGCATGCCGTGCACCAACAAAGAATGATGCAAATGTACCGATGCTGTTCAACACCGCGACGGATGTGATCCGGTCGGAAAAATTCCCTAAAACAGTCAGGGAATATTTGCGGGAAGTGAGAGGGGATGCCACCTCTTGGCCTAAGATCATCAATGCCAAAAGTGAAGATGGATTCACCTTCTTAGACTTCATGTACTACAACATTAATGGCGGACAATACAGCATGCAAGAATCAAAAGATGCCGCAGCCAGAATCGTTGATTACCTGTGCAAGAACGGCGGTGTTTATTCCAAATATAAAGACAAAGCGAAGTGCCTGTGAGTTGGCCATGCTGGTGGTATAGCTTGGTTACCCTATTTGGATGATGCGCAGGTGCGCACAGCCTTACTAATATCAATCGGGCGATGCAGCCCGGGTCGCGTTTGACATACCTCATCGATTCAGAGAACATTTCGACCGCATTGCATTGCCCGCTACTAGGATGCTGAGTCCCATGTACGGCACGGAGCTGGATCGGAAAAAGTCAGAAAGAGGCTGGCGGCAGCGAAGAAGAAAGGCGTGCTTGGCGATACTCGCCCGGCAATCGCCACGAAGTAACGATTCGGTATTCAGACGCAAAAGGGGAATCTTGATTGTCTTACCGCAAGCCGTGCGACCAGCGTAACTGCGTCAGCCGTCCACACCGGATATCACCACGTTCGTTCATTGATGTGCCCTGCCATAGCGCAGGGCATTTTGCATTGCAGGAGCTTCTCCCTGACGGAAGGGTTGTCAGGCACGTCAAAGCTGGGAATCGGCATGGATTGGAATTTTTCGAATTGCTTCGCCCAACGGCCTTGTCAAATTTGATCTTGAGGAGAACTGAATGAAACTGAAATTTATTATTGCGACTGCCGTGCTGGCGAGCAGCCTGTTACCTGTTGCTCACGCTGCCGACCAAGGGCCAACCATCCAGATGGTGGCTATCCCCGGCATGAACTACGAAATGGGCAAGACCGAAGTCACGCAAGGGCAATGGAAAGCGATCATGGGCAACAACCCCAGCTATTTCAGTGATTGCGGCGACAACTGCCCCGTAGAGCAAGTGAGTTGGGATGAGGTTCAGGTATTCCTGCAGAAGCTCAATGCCAAGACCGGCAAACTATATCGTTTGCCGAGCGAAGATGAATGGGAATACGCCTGCAGTGGTGGTGGCGAGGACGAATTCTGCGGTGGTGGCGACCTGAATGCATTGGGCTGGTACAAAGACAACAGCAGAGAAAAGACCCACCCAGTGGGATTCAAGAAGCCCAACGGCTATGGGCTATATGACATGAGCGGCAACGTGTGGGAATGGTCGAATGATGATGAACATGAAGCAGGGAAGCCGGGGCTGCGTGGCGGCTCGTGGGGCAGCGGAGCTCAGTTCGCGCGCGCCGCGTATCGCATCAGCCTCGCCCCTGCGGGACGGTTCAACTTCCTCGGCTTCCGTCTTGCCAGAACGCTCCCGTAATGCAATGGAGTCTGAGCCATTGAAATGAAGGCTCTAATGCGGAGGGTGGATGACTTGGCGGGCGGCTATCGGGATGGTGATAGCCTAGCCAGCATCATGGAGTTTTAATTTATAAAGTGGAGTGGAAATGAAAAAACTAGTCGTGATGATTTTTATGTTGGGTGTTTCAATGGCAACTTTGGCAAATGAATTAAAATTAGATTGTGTGGTGGAGACGGAAGGAAAGTCAAATCACACCGTTTACTCATTCGATCCAGAATTAAAATTATTCAATGGTGTTAAAGACGGTGTGAATGGGACTTTCATTAACGACTTCAAAATTGGCCGGGATATCGAAGGCAAAAGTTTTGTAGAAATTAATAGAGCAGACGGGACATATACAGTTAAAAGTAAACGGCCGGATTCGCAAGCAACTTCCACGGGATCGTGTCGTCTACTGAAGTAAGACTTTTAGCTATCTGACCCATCTGAGAACGTAACCCAATTGACCGAACTCGATCCCAACGAATCCCTGCGCCTCGTCACCATGGGAGGCAAGCCAGCTGAGCAGGGCATGGAGCAGCTATTTAAGCTCTATGCCTCACGCATCAAGGCGTTCTTCCGGCGCTACCGCATTGCGAAAGGTGTCAGGTTCGAATTAATTTTCAATAAAATGATGCATACAAATAATCTGATACTGTCACCTACTGCGGAATCCCGAGAGTGAAAGCGAAATGACCGAGGTCGATCCAAACGAATCCCTGCGACTCATTGCCATGGGGGGCAAGGTGGCAGAGCAGGGCATGGAGCAGCTATTTAAGCTCTATGCCTCGCGCATCAAAGCGTTTTTCCGCCGTCACCGCATGAGTGATGAAGAGGCGGCGGATCTGCTGCAAGAGACTTTCATCAAGGTCTATCGCTCTGCGGATAAGTTCCAGGGCAATGCCAAGGTGAGCACTTGGATATGGACCATCGCCCGTAACTGCATGCTCGACTATCTACGTGCTAAAAAACCGCATGAGTCGTTGGATGATCTGCTGGAAGAGGGTGACTCCGTCGAAGCTTTGGTCGCACAGCAGGAGAATACGGATCAGGGACATATCCAAGATTGCGTGCAGCGCGGATTTTTCGCTTTTGCAAAATCATTTCCGGAACGCGCCCATGCCATGCGCCTTGCCGCATTCGAAGGGTGGGACATGGAAGAGTTGGCTCAGTTTCTCAGCCGCACCCCTGCAGCCACGCGCGAATACATTTCGCAATGTCGCAAGAAACTCAGTCCGTTTCTCGAGCATTGCCGTGACTGGTTGGAGGCCTGATATGGGACAGGAAGAAAATAAATCTGCACAGGAAGACTTGGCCTGGTTCGATGCGCTGAGCGGCAAGGCCGATGGTCAGGCTGCGCGTTTGCGCAAGGTGTTGCGCGAAGTCGAGCTGGCGGATGCCGCACAAGAAGACACCACCCACGACTGGCAGCGTTTACAGTTCGCCCTGAAGCGCGAGGAGGCGAAAGGGCGCTCTAGCTATCAGTATTATGCGCTGGCCGCGACCGTGCTCATCGTAGTAGGCACGGTCACGATGCTGATGCCTGACCGCGAAGCTGCGCTGCAAGCCCCGCCCGTAGCAGCTACGGTGATGCGTGGCACTGCGGAGCAAGTGTTGTTCAGTGCCGATCCGGCGCGTGATGCCAAGCGGCTTGAGATCGATTTGCTGGTGCTGGGAGTGAAGGTCGTCAAGAACGAGTCGACCGACAAAACCGAATTGCATATATCAATGGATTACCCAGTCAGGCAAGCGGTTCGCGCCGCGTTGGAAGCTCGCACCATTCCCGTTCCGGAACAGGGTGATTTGACCGTCGTCTGGATCAAATCCACGCCATAGGACGCGGATGTGTTCCTGACATTCGTTGTGACTAAGCGTCTTAGCTAATACGCCGTGGATGGCGCAGAGAATGAGTTGAAGGACAAGAGATGAACGTGTGCCGCTTAGTTGTTGTGCTGTCCCTGATGTCGTCGTTCGCTTTGCCAGTGCGGGCCGATACGACAGATCCAGACTTCGAATCCGCCAAAAAGTTAAATGCGCAAGCGGGGGGGCTATACCAGCAGGGTAAATATCAAGAAGCCTTGCCGCTATATCTGCAGGCGGAAAAGATCACGGAAAAAGTTTTTGGCGCCGAACATGCTTACACCGCTGACAGCCTGAACAATATCGCGTGGCTCTACAAGACGCTGGGGCAGTACGACAGGGCGCTACCGATCTATCAGCGCGTCATCGCGATCCGTGAAAAAGTGCTGGGCCCGGAGCATGTCGATACCGCGCTCAGCATCAACGGGCTTGCCATCTTGTACCAAGTGCGCGGTCAAAACGACCAGGCACTAGCGCTGTACCGGCGCGCATTGTCCATTGAGGAAAAAACGCTCGGATCGGATCATTATTCCACCGTGGTTGTCAGAAATAATTTGGCTGGGTTATATCAGGTGCTCGGCCAAGATACGCTCGCTATCCCTTTGTATCAGCGCTCTTTGGCGATCACCGAGACGACCCTCGGGCATGAACATATCGAGACCGCCAATGCGCTCGATAATCTGGCGAAGCTATACGACAAGACCGGACGCAGTGACCTAGCGTTGCCGTTGTATCAGCGCGTATCCGCTATCCGGGAAAAGACGCTGGGTGCGGAACATGCAGACACCGCTTTCAGTCTGTTGAACTTGGCAATGTGCCACCAGAGATTGAACCAGAATGATCAAGCGCTTCCCCTGTACCAGCGCGTGCTGCCTATTTTTCAGAAAGTCGCACCTAGTCACGGGATCATCGATTCTCTTCAGGAACAGCTTGCGTCGATCTACGACAGCCTCGGTCAATATGACAAGGCATTGCCCTTGTATCAGCATGCCGTGGAGGTCAAGGAGAAGTCATTTGGTCTTGAGCACATCGAGACCGCCGCCAGTCTGAACAAACTTGCGGGTTTGTACGACACGCTGGGGCAATACGATAAAGCGTTGTCCTTGTATCAACGTGCGTTGGCGATCAGAGAAAAGTCGCTCGGTGCCGAGCACGTCGACACCGCTTTAAGCCTCAACAACCTTGCCCATCTGTACGATGCACAGGGTGAGTATGATAAAGCGTTGCCTTTGTATCAGCGTGCGCTGGCGATCAAAGAAAAAGTACTCGGTCCGGAACACACGGGAACCGCCACCAGCCTTAACAATCTGGCGGCACTTTACGACACGTTAGGTCAATACGATAAAGCGCTACCGTTGTATCAGCGTGCGTTGGCGATACGAGAAAAAGCCCTCGGCCCTGAGCATAACGACACGGCCAGCAGCCTCAATAATCTGGCGTGGCTATATGATGCGCTGGGTCAATACGACAAGGCGTTGCCCTTGTACCAGCGCGCGTTGGCGATCAAGGAAAAAGTCCTTGGTCCGGAACATGCCGAAACCGCCGTCAGCCTCAACAATATCGCTTATCTATACGACGCTCTGGGTCAATACGACAAGGCGTTGCCGCTGTATCAGCGCGCGTTGGTGATCAGAGAAAAAGTCCTTGGCCCTGAGCATACGGATACCGCACACAGCTTCAATAATATCGCTGCGCTATATAACACCACAGGCCAATACGACAAGGCGTTGCCCTTGTACCAGCGCGCGTTGGCGATCCAAGAAAAAGTCCACGGCCCTGAGCATATTGAAACGGCCATCAGCCTCAACAATCTCGCGTTCTTATACGACACCCTTGGGCAGTACGACAAATCACTCCCGCTGTATCAGCGCGCGTTGGCCATCCGAGAGAAAGTGCTCGGCCCCGAGCACGCCGATACCGCAGATGGCCTCGGTAATCTGGCATCACTCTACGAAACACTCGGCCAATACGAGCAGGCGTTAGCGTTGTTTCAACGGGCATTGGCAATCAAGGAAAAAGTATTTGGCCCAGAGCATGTCGAGACGGCAAGGGGTCTGAACAATCTTGCAGCGACATATGAGTCTATGGGGCAATACGACAAGGCGTTGCCGCTGCATCAACGCGCATTGGCGATCAAGGAAAAAGCATTAGGTTCGGAACATATCAATACTGCACTCAGCCTCAATAACCTTGCCGCGCTGTACGACACGCTGGGTCAATACGACAAGGCGTTGCCGTTGTATCAGCGTGCGTTGGCGATCAGAGAAAAAGTCTTCGGTTACGACCATGCCGATACCGCCAGCAGCCTGAGTAACCTTGCGCTTCTCTATAACACCCTAGGTCAAAACGACAAGGCACTAGCCCTGTACCAACGGGCTTATGTCTCGGCCAAAGCGGCATCGGTACCGTCTATTATAAAAACAGTGCAGGGTAACTTGGGTTCCTTTTACGCTGCTCGATCCAATACATCCACGGCGATCTTCTATCTGAAGGGAGCAGTCAATACCATGCAGTCCATCCGTGCCGAGGCAAAAGGGCTGGATAGGAGCATGCAGAAATCGCTGCTGAAGAAGAACGAAGGCATCTACAAGCAACTCGCACAGTTGTTGGTTTCTGCGGGGCGGTTGGCCGAGGCGCAACAGGTTTTGCATATGCTCAAAGAGGATGAGTACTTTGATTTCATCCGGCGTGATGCACGGGCTGACGCGCGTAGCACCAGCCTGAACTATAGCGGGGCGGAGCGACCCTATGCGAATAAGCTGGAAAAATCCGGGAGCGAAACAGTTGAGTTGGTCGAACAACTCAATGCGCTGAACAAACAAGCCAAGCTCGGTCTGAACGAGGAAGAAACGAACAAGCACACCACCATCAGAGTCAGATTGGCCGAACAAGAGGACCAGACGCTGGCGCTGCTCGATGATATTTCCAAGAAACTTCCCGTCGCTCAAAACAAACAACTGGCGCAACAGCGTAGCGAGCAGGCTAAGCTGGCCGCCGGTGTGCAAAAACAATTGGCGCAGTTGGGGCGCGGTGTCATCCTCATCCAATATTTATTGCTGGGCGACAAGATGCAGATACTGCTCACGGACAGTAAACGGCAGGTCGTTCGTGAAGTGGCGTTGGGGGAGACAACCCTCTACCCAAAACTGGTTGCCCTGCGCAAAGTACTGGAAGACCCGCGTTATGATCCGCGTCCACTGGCACAAGAGCTGTATCAAAGTTTGATCACGCCTATCGAAGCCGACATTAAAAATAGCCGAACCTTGATGCTGTCGTTGGATGGCGCACTGCGCTACATTCCATTCGCGGCACTGTATGACGGAAAGCACTATCTGGTAGAGCGCTACCAACTTGCGCTGTATACCGCTGCCGCCAAAGATAAGTTGCTCACACGCCCGCGCCCGCAGTGGCGGGTGAGCGGTCTGGGCGTGACCCAGGCCCATCCCGGTTTCATCGCGTTGCCGGGTGTCAAAGATGAGTTGGCCGGTATCGTTGGCAAAGAGGGGCTGCCCGGCGAAACGCATCTCGATCAGGAATTCACCGCGCATCAGATGCGAGTGAGCCTCAAACAAGGCAACCCGGTTCTGCATCTTGCCAGCCACTTTCAATTCACTCCGGGTACCGAGGCCGACTCGTATCTATTGCTGGGGGATGGTAGTCACCTCAGCCTCAAAGACATCCGTCAGGGCGACTATCCTTTTGCGCGTCTTGATCTGCTGACCCTGTCTGCGTGTGCCACCGCGATGCATGGCGGACAAGAAAGTAATGGCAAAGAAGTCGAAGGTTTTGGCGCGCTGGCACAAAACAAGGGTGCCAAAGGGGTCCTTGCTACGCTATGGCCGATCGCGGATGAAAGCACTGCACAGTTGATGCAGACCTTGTACCACGGTCGGCAACAGCGACATCTCAACAAAGCTGAAGCGTTGCGCCAAGCACAGTTGGCGCTGCTCAGAGGAGATGCACCAGTGCTGCTTGCAGCATCTACGCCTGATAAACGCAGCGCCAAACTCGTCCTCACAGAAGAGCAAAGCGCAGAGGTCGGCGTTCCGTTCGATTATGACCCCGATGCACCGTTCGCCCATCCTTTCTTCTGGGCGCCGTTCATTCTGATGGGGAATTGGCTGTAGGGTGTGATGGGTTTTGCCGGGTATTAACACATTGTCAAAATTGAGATGAGGAAGTGAATGATGAGGCCACTGGATACGTTTACGAGTGAGAACGTGCTTGAGGAAGCAGCTATGCAGCGCTCCGAGCAGTTATGCCAAGAGGCGGAAAAATTGTACGACCTGGAGATGTACGAGGAAGCATTGGTTCTATATCAAGAGGATCTGGCAATCTGCGAAAAGACCTGTGGAGCCGGGCACAATTACACCGCGAATAGTCTGGCTTGGCTGTCTGACATCTATCGCAAGCTTGAGCAATACGACGATGCCTTGGAAATGGCTCAACGCGCATTGCTGATCCGTGAAAATGTCTTTGGTGCAGAGCATATAAAAACTGCGAACACGCTGAGTCAGCTCGCTTGGTGTCATTGTCTGCTGGGACAGTACGAACAGGCGTTGCCGCTGTATCAACGCGCATGGCAGATAAAAGAAAAGGCATTGGGATCAGAACATCCGGATGTGCCATTCATTTTGAGTAACTTGGCTATCCTTCACGCAAAACTCGCGCAATATGACCAAGCCGTGCAGCTGCACTGCCGTGTATTTGATATTCAAATGCAAAGCGCTGGCGGCCGACATGATGAGGCGGCAGTCCCTTTGCGTTTATTGGATGAGGAGATCGTCAAGCGGGCGGTGGCGATGTATAGGCGCGAACAGTATCAGGAGGCGCAGATATTGTTCCAACATGCATTGACGCTCAGAGAGAAGGTGTACGGTGCAGAGCATGCGCTGACGGCGGATATTCTTAACAATATTGGCGGCATCTACGGGTGTCTTGATCAGCATGCCAAAGGTATTCCGATACACCAGCGTGCCTTGTCGATCCGTGAGAAGGTGCTGGGGCAGGATCACCTCAAAGTGGCGCTGAGCTTGGTCAATCTGGCAAGACTGTATGAAGAGATTGGTTTGTACGATGAAGCACTGCCGCTGTGCGAGCGAGGTTTGGCGATCCGTGAAAAAGTACTCGGAGCGACAGACCCCGATACGACTAACACTCGCAATAATCTGTTGGCCTTGAAAGAGAAGATCAGTGTTTCGGGAGGGCAGCGCCAGTATGAAGTCGACTTTGGCGGTAAGGCCGTCCACTGTGGCTCATGGGATGGCAAAGATAAGCCCTATGCCAGCGCCTTATATGTTGCCGCGCGCGATGGTAAAAAAGAGTTGGCCAACTTTCTGCTTGCCATGGGTTTGAACATCAACGCGCAGGATGAGGATGGTGAGACTGCGCTGTATGTCGCTGCCTGGGCAGGCCACAAAGAGATCGTCGAGTTGCTGATCAGCAAGGGGGCGGACATCGATCTTAGAGATACCCTGGGGCAGGCTGCTTTATCTGTGGCCATCGATAAGCGGCATGATGAGATCGCATTGTTGTTGATCGATGCGGGAGCCAGTGTCGGCCCATACGGGAGCTATGATCGAACTCCGCTGCATAGTGCTTGCGAGGCGGGATGCTTGAAAATCGCTGAGCGCTTGCTCGCCAAAGGGGCAGAGATCCATGCCAAGGATTATTTTGGCAACACTCCACTCCATGCGACTCGTCTGCGTAAGGATATCGTCGAGTTGCTCCTCGATAATGGCGGTGAGATCAATGACAGCAACAACGATGGAGAAACTCCGCTCCATTTTTTTACGCGCTTGGGGACGTTCGATGATGTGTCGTGGTTGCTTGACAGGGGGGCGGACGTCAAGGCAAGCAGCCAGCGTGGCGTGACCGCGCTACATATCGCTACCGCCAGAGGTAATGGCGGGGTGGTCGAGATGCTTGTTGCGGCAGGGGCTGATGTGAATGCCAAAACAGAATCTGGAGAATCGCCGCTACATAAGGCGGCTCACTGTGCCAAATATATGGTCGAGTTGTTGATTGCCCAAGGAGCCGATGTGAATGATCGAGATGCAAAGGGCGCGACGCCTCTGCATCATGCGGTATCTACGGGCGGCAAGACCTGCGAGGCGCTAATCGGCAATGGTGCGGATACGAATGCCAAGGATAGCGATGGCCTGACACCTTTGC
>CAWGHS010000023.1:0-16721 GCA_963822425.1 uncultured beta proteobacterium | reverse complement strand
AGTTTTTAGCACGGAGCAGCATGATGTCGCGATCCATCGCGTCCAACTCGGCGATATCTTGCGTCATCCCGGCGCAGTCGAATATCTTGAGCTCGACACGATAGGGCGGAAAGCTTGATGTCTCTCCTGCCCCTTTTCCCGCTAGCTGCTTGCATTCCTGAGAATCGGCGGCCAGCGCCATGCCAGAAAAAAACAAACATAACGCGGCACACACGATTCCAGATCGATTCAACGCTACAGTCCTAAGCTTACTCAATCTCTTGACCTTTCATTGATGCCCCCGAACCTTATCCCTTAGCCCCAACACGTTTTTTATTGAGCCGAAGTTGCTCTCTCTTTTTCACCTCGCTCAGATTCGGAATATGCCCTTGTTTGTCTTGTGCCTTGATGTCCGCCCCCTTGGCGATCAATAGTTCGACCCCCTCTGGGTAGCCCTGCTCTGCCGCCACGTGTAGTGGGGTCAACCCTTTATCATCTTGGGCATTGATGTTCGCGCCTTTTGCAAGCAGCAGCACGACCACCTCATTGGTTCCGGCGCTAACGGCAAGATGTAGCGGCGTTTGACCGCCTTCATTCTTGATATCGACCACGGCACCTTTGGCGATCAACAGTTCGACGCTCTTCTTGCTTCTTTGCATGGCCGCAAAATGCAGAATGCTATTGCCCAAAGCATACTTGGTCTTGATATCCGCACCGTTGGCAAAAAACAGCTCAGCGATATCCAGATGCTCCGAACGGATCGCGAAATAAAGCGGAGTCTGTCCTTCCTTGTCCTTGGCATTGATGTCTTCCCCCTTCGCGATCAGCAGTTCGGCCACGTCCTTGCGTCCATCGATCGCGGCGAATTGCAACAGGTTATGTTGATCGCGGGCTTTTACGTTGACATCTGCACCGTGCTCGATTAGCAATTCGGTCATCGCCTTGCCGGAACGAACCGCGTAATAGATAGGCGTATCTCCATCCTTGTCCGGCACATTGACATTCGCCCCTAGCGCGATCAAGCGCGCAGCGATATCTGGGTCGCCTGCCACCGCAGCCCGCAGCAAGGGACTGTTGCCATATTTATCCTGAACATTGACGGCAGCTCCTTTAGCCAACAACAGCTCGACAACCTCCTTCGCCCCGTTGGAGATCGCCAACAGTAAAGGTGTCTCGCCCGACTCATTCTTGGCATTGATATCCGCCCCCTGCGCGATGAGTAGTTTTGCGATCTCTGGATGGTTCCTATCCAGTGCCTCCAATAAAGGCGTGTCACCATTCTTGTCTTTGGCGTTGACCTTCGCGCCTTTGGCGATCAGTAACGCCACCGCATCTGCCCGCCCCTCATGAGCGATCACATGCAATGGCGTCTGTGCATCATCATTCTTGGCATTGACGTCCGCCCCGTGAACGATCAGCTGCTCAACAATGTCATTTTGTCCGAGTGCGGCGGCAAAGAACAATACCGTCATCCCTTTCTGTATCTTGGCATTGACGTTCGCTCCCTTGTCGATCAGCAGCATAGCAACGTCCTTATGCTCGAACACGATGGCGATAACTAGGGGTGTAAAGCCATTTTTATCCCTATCCAAGCTCGGTGCATTGACATCCGCCCCCTGCGCGATGAGATGTTCGGCGACATCCTTGCGCCCCAAAAAGGCGGCAGTCAACAGATCATCGATCTTGGCGTCCTTCGCCAATAGCAACGCTGCGATCTCTTTGTTGCCGGAATAAGCGGCCACCTGCAATACGCTGATACCGTCTTTGTTTTTGGCATTGGCATCGGCACCTTGTGCGAGCAGCACTTCAACACTTTCTTTCTGTCCTTGGTCTGCCGCGAGATGCAGCGGAGTGCCGTCCTTGCTCACGGCATTGATGTGAGCACCCTTGGCGATCAATAACTCAATGACTTCCTTGTTGCCGTTATAGGCTGCCACATGAAGTGGCGTATTCCCATCCACATCCGCCGCATTGACATCCGCTCCTTGAGCGATCAACAACTCGGCGGTATCCCGATAGCGCGTCGCATAGAACAGTGGCGTTCCTCCGGATTTATTTTTGTTGTTGACGTTCGCTCCTTTATCGATAAAAAGCGCGGCGACATCCCGGTGTCCGACGGCGGCGATCAGCGGCGTATCCCATTTCGCGTTACGGATGTTGATATCCGCGCCGTGCGCGATCAGCAACTCGACGATCTCGCGATGGCCTTTATACGCAGCGTTAGACAGGGGAGACGCTCCCAGCTTGCTCAATGCGTTGACGTTCGCCCCCTTGGCGAGCAGCAATGCCACGATGTCCTTATTCCCCTTGCTCGCCGCACTGAGCAATGGCGTGATGTCGTCCGCGCCACGCACATTCACGTCCGCCCCTTGCGCGATTAGCAGCTCAACGATGTCCTTGCGACCTTCCACGACAGCACTTTGCAGCGGGGTGATCTCATATTTGTTTTTCGCATTGACCTTCGCGCCTTTGGCTATCAACAACTCGGCCACAGCTTTGTTCCCTTGAGCTGCCGCCGCACGCAGCGGAAGATCACCGGCTTTGCTCCTTGCATTGGCATCTGCACCGCCGGCTAACAATCGACCGACTTCTGTGTCATCCCCAGACTTCGCCGCGAACAGCAAGTCATCACTGGCAGTCACTGGCTTGTTGCTTGCGCAAGCCCCTAACACCAGCGCAAGGGTGCAACACAACAACGAACTCGACACCTTCGATTTAAAACACTTCATGCGCACTCCCCTTGTTAGATTGTTCGAACCACCGACGCAAAACCGATGCTGATTAGACGGCACACATGCAACGCATGTCAGGCCATGCGTTGCGCAGGTATTTCCATCCACTCACTCAAAACCGGAACAGAACCAATCCTGGCTATTCCCGCAGACTTCGGTTATTTCAGAATGCTTTGCCTCTATGCTCTGACAGCGACTTTTATAATGATCGAGTCTATTGTTATATTGTTGCAGATCAGTTCGGTATTCACGCTTAGCCGCATTCAGTTCCCGCACATGATTGTTATAGGTTTGAGTGTCGGTCTGTATTTGAGCTTCGATAAATGGCATGGGGTACTGTGAACTTCGCACCATCGAAATCTGAGTTTCTAAAGTGGCTCTCTGCATATCCAGCAAAGATGAACTCCTCTCCAAGCTTTTTTGATCGCCCTCTAAGCCGTCGGATGATTTCTTAAGCGCGATCGCCTCATTCTTGCAAACACGTAGCTCTTTAATTGACTGTGCATGAGCCTCCCTGTCTTTCTGCGCCTCCGCTGCTGTCTTTTCTTCTGCCTCCCGCTCTTTCTGAACTTCTCTGGCAGCGGCTGCTTTTTCTTCCCCATTCGCCTCGATCTGTATCCTCCCCATCGTCTCGACGACTTGATCGTATAGCTTCCCCTTCTTGCCGTACTTCTCCAGATACGCCTCCGCCCGATTCATGGCCTCCTCTTTATCGCCGGACTTATCCAATACATCGATATAGAGAACATAAAAATCCTCTGACAGCGGTTTCTTCAGCGAAGGCCCCATACTTTCCAATTCAGCGAGGTACGGCAGTGCCTCAGCCGCCCGCCCCATCTTGATCGCCGCATTGGCTTTGGACATCAATACATCAACCTTCACACCTTGGTCTAAGGCGTGCGCGGCGACAGTCAGTCCCATCAACAACACAAACAACATCCTACCTAGTGATTTCATGCTCATACCTTTCGCCAAACAGAATCCAATTCCCTTGGGTCCTTACCTATCTGGTTTTCACCGGATATTTTGTAATGACGCACCGATCTTATAGTTGATTGGTACGCAACTGCCCTCAGTTATCACCGACGCCTCTGCTTGAAAATGTGACCCGATAACCGCTCCAGCCACTTCGGCATAAGAGGTGCGCACATCGAACACATCACCATTTAGCCTGCTTAGCGGAAAGCTGGCATGGGAGTCAACGCCAGACTCAGTCGCCAAAGTGAACCTGAGTTGATACTTATCCCCTTGTATGCTGATCACCTCGGCTATACCTGCGTGTCGTTCATAACTGCACGGCCCGCCCACAGGCGGGTTACACCCGGCGAGAAACACACCTAATATTGAAAGCGTCATCACAGGCGATGAGTTCAACATATACAACTTCAAAAACATGCTATTCATAAATATGCCCGCAGTGAACTTAAAACAATGCGTTCGAACCACGGTCTATCGCACTACTTCCCCGATATGTACGGCAAACAGAAACTCAATCCGCTGAGCACGATGCCGATGGCGATCCAATAAATCGCGCGAGATTGCTTGGTTTCAATCTTCCCTTGAAGCTTCTCAACTTGAGCATTCCTCATTGACTCAAAGCGATCCGAATTTGTTGCTTCCAAGTTACTTGATGGGCCATCCAGTATCGGCTCCATCATCACCTTGATCATCACCACCTCCTGCTGCATCGCCCCCCATTTTACAAAGCTATTGCAGACCTTATAAACCTCAGTCACGGGCTCCTGCTTATCCAGCAACTCCTGATAAAGCCCCGTTGCGTCCAACCAACCCGTGCCAGTGTCCATCTCAATAGGACACTTTAGGTCACGCTCATCATCTGCAATGAATTCACGCAGAAGATAGTTGCTCTTGAACAATGAAAATTTTACCGGATATGTCATGGCACCTGCTACTCGCATCTCAGTTGATATGTGGTGTTAGACGTTTGCCCACGGACTAGCATCAGGGAGAATGCGATCATTAGTGTCCAGCCCCTGCCCCACCAAGACTCTTTCGTAGTGCTTTTTCAGCTTCAATTCTGCTTTTGTCCGGCCCATGATGTGATTCAACAACCTTTCCGTAACAGGCAGACTTAACCCGCTTTGCTTCATCCCAGCACTTGTCGTCAGCGTATCCATGGATTTCATCTAGACAGTGTTGCAACGCCGAGGCCGCCATTTGATGACACGGCAAATACTCATTGGACGTAGGCGATGCGACTGCAAAAGTTGGATGGGGAGTTATAAAGAATATTAAACCGAGGAAGTGTCCCTTCTTAAATATCAATTGCACCCCCATACACAATCTCCCGCAGTGCAACTATTTGCGCGATACCCATCTCTCGCATCTTTTACTTCTCGCCTCAGCATCCCACACACAGATGAAGCCCCTATTACATCGGTGAGCGAAAGAGAATCACCTCATTGTTCGGCAATCGTTATCGCTATATTCCCGCTTAGTTTCTTTTTTCTCCTCATCCCAAGTTCCATCCCCCCATTGACAGGAGTAGGTGCCAGTACTGAAATTTCCGTTGCCATAATTGTAGGCATCGCCATTTGCTTTACTCTCGAAACCGAATCGGCTTCTTAAATTAGCGTTCAAACAAAATTTTACGTGGCGCTGAACCTGATCCGATGAGTCCCATCGATCTTGCACACGCTTGTATTCGTCTTCCAATTCCTTGAGTCTCGCTCCGAGTTCTTTACAATGAGGCGACCTTCCCTCTTGCACTTCTTTTAGCGCGGCTCTTTCTGCTTCGGCTCGCTCATTAGCTACTTTATTTTCCTGCGCAACAACATCTTCCAACCTACCGATGATATCGATCACCTTGGCGTAGTTTTTTCCGCGCTTGCCAAACTTTTCAATATAAATATTTGCACGTCTGAGTGCATTGGCATGGTCGCCTGCTTCATCCAGAGTGGTGATGTATAAGAAATGAAACCCCTCAGGGAGAGGTGCTTTAAGTGTTGGCTCCATACTTTCCAATTTGGCCATAGAGGGCAATGCTTCAGCCGCCCTGCCTTCTTTTTGAGCATTGATGATCTTCGACATCAATATATCGACTTGTACGCTCTGATCCACTGCGTTCGCAGTCAGCGCCAACCCAACCAGCAACGAAAAAATCACACTTTGAAGCAACTTCATGACCTACCCCCTTTCATAAACGAAAACCCCTCTAACTTACAAGACTAACACGCCGTTTTATTCGACAACATTCTGTTATCTACAGGACTTTATACCGCACATTATTTTCGGCAGGCCGATCTTTTTGGCGCCCACTTCGAACACCCGCAATCGCCCATGTTATCCCCGGTAAAGCACCATTCTTTCAGCTTGGCCTCTCTTTTAGCTTCTTCGGCCTTTTCTGCCGCCACTCGTGCCGCTTGGTCAGCAAGCTCAGCATCTTTCTCAGCCTTTATTTTTTCTTTTGTATTCTTGTCTGCCTGCTCTTGCGCTCTTTGCTCGTCTGCCTTGATCATCTCATCCAGCTTTCGGCTCTCTTCATTAAATTGGCTCTTTAACGCCCTGATGTTTACGTACACTTGATTGATCTGCGCCTTAAACGAGGCTGAGTTCGCTTTGGGGCCTTCTGCTTTCCAAGCGTCACAAATTCGATGCTTTTCGGCTTTTGCTGCTTCGTTTGCGCGGCGTTCGTTTTCTCCGATGCTAGGACAGCGCCCAGTGCATATAAATCTGAGACCGGTATCACAACTGCCATCACTAAATTCGCCACGCGGACAATTGCAATTTGACGCCGCATATTCGTCTTGATTATTTGCTTCTTGTTCCATGCGAATGCGCCTCATCTCCGCATCCTTTGCCTTTTTTTGAGCACGATTAGTTTCAATAGATTGAAGACCCACGTCTATTCCATGCCCTGCACCAGCATCGCTGCCGCCCTTACCCTTGGCAATATCATCAAACGCATCCATCCCAACTGCTTTGGACTTAGAGCCGCCTTTGGAATCAGCGAGTGCATCAAAGGTATCGTTAATCGAATTGTCTGCCATAGCCATGTTCGACGTTATGACTGCCAATGCCAGCAACAAGCCTGATGCCAAATAATTTTTACAATACATATGTTCCCTCAGGTCAAAATATCGTCGCTGATTGTACTTAATATGAGGCGGCACAAACGGTGCCTTTCTAGCGCTCGGACTGCAGCGCTCTAGCCAAATAGAATCAAATCCCCCCTGCCACCGTGCCCCCGAGTGAGGTAACCGGATCGATAGTTTGGCAGTTCTACCAACTCTTATCTGTGCTGTGTAATTTACTCGACCCTCACCATGATCCACCGCCCCCCATAGGGAGACTTGGGCGGGAACCGAGTCTCAGTTGTGCTGGTGGGAATATGGGCTTCTTCGATGGCCCGATGCGATAATAAGTCGTTTCCCTCCAACAACCATGCAATTCCGACCTTCCGCGCTTCGATGTGGCAGGTTATGCCGCCGAAAATGACCCCAGGCTCGCGGAAAGGAAGGAGTCCTCGACCACGTTTGCACGAGATACTCGCCACCGCAGGATCATGGCTGGCGATTCCCGGGTAATAGCCCCACCAACCCGGGAATCCGTCGCCGACCGAGAGTATTTCCTTGATGTCCCCGACCTTCAGCACGATCACCGGATTTTCTCTATGAACATCCAGCAGGGACTCATAGCTGTTGCGCACTCCGGCACAACCCGACAATAGAAATGCCAAGCAAAGCAGCACCAACATCCGCTCAATCGTGAATTTCATACTTTCACTTTATCCATTGCATCATTGCACCCCGGGCAGCATCAAAATCTGCCGCTGCGGCACGACGATGCGGGGTATTTGATAGGGTTGCTGTTGAATGGGCTGTTGATATTGTGGCTGCGAACTCTCCTGTTGCGCAGATTCCCGCTGGTCGCATTGTTCGATGCGTTTTTCATAATTACGATCACATCTAGCCAATCGATCCTGATCACCATCCGCCCTTTCAATACAACGCTCAAGCCCGCTCTCCGCGCTGTCATAACAATCGCCATAAGCAAGCGTACATGCTGCGGAAATCATTAGAACCAATCCCAACTTTGCCGCCACGATTTTTTTCATATTGAATCACTCATAATGAGTAGTGTTTATTCAGTCTCGTCTCTGTCTGGCCTATCGCAAATAATATCGATGCCACTCACTTAACTTCGAACGTCCCCACTTCCACATCCGCCCCTTGCCCTGTCAGACGCACGATGATGTTCTCATCCTTTTGTTGTGGCGTACCGAAGCGTGTGCTGAAACGCAGCATGAGGGTCGTCGCGCCGGACACGATCTGCTGCCGGTTGCCATAGAAGTGCGCTTCGACTTTGTATTTGCCGAGCTTGGCATGACGTAGCGAGAACTCTTCTGGCCCGTACCCTCCCGTAAAGTCGCGCGAAATGCTGCCGCCTTGATAACCCAGACGATTGCCGTAAAAAACCTTCTCGCCATTCGGGTCGGTGACCCACAGATCGATATCGGCATTGTCTGAATCCCACGCCAACACGGTGCGGATATCCAGCGGAAGATTTTGCAGTAAGCGAGTGTCCATGCGGCTGATGTCGATACTGCCCGGCGTTGCGCGCGCGATGATGGCGTTCAATTCGTTCAACGCGATCAGCTCGATGTCCGGGAAGCGACTATCCCAAGAACGCGACACCACTTCCCACAAATGATCGGCAGCCTGTTGATATTGCCCATCTTCGGCATAAGCCAAGCCAAGGTCGCGCCATGATTGCGGTTCATGTTCGCTCAATTCCAGCACGCGCTGCAAAACAGGCAAAGCCAACTTCGGTTGCTTGGCTTGCAACAAGCGATAGGCCAAGATGCGCAGGATGTGACGATTTTCCAGATTCATCTCCGCCAGATTGGACAGGATGCGCAAGCCCAATTCCGACTGACCACGCTCGATAAAGATATCCGCCGCATCCAGGAAGAACGCCGTGCTCTCGGTATACGCAGGACGCTCATCCAGATAGATGTTGTAAAGCTGATCCGATTGAGCCTGACGCAATCGCTTCGCATAGGGGGCATCCGGCTCCCATTTTTTCAGGCGGATGCTGGGTGCAGCAGATAGCTCGGCTGGCGCAGCACTCATCGCGACCGGCGCAGGTGCCGCCCTCATCAAGGGCATCGCCGCCGCTACGGGCTGCCGAGCTCGGGCACTACTTTCCGCCGCCATCGCTTCTACATATTCCGGCGGGGGCGCACTCCCTGTCAAAGCACGTGGAGAGCTGGCTTCGCGTCGCTCGTCCACCTTGGGTTTGGGCATTTCGCCCTTGGGGAAACTCTTCTCCCACCACGCCCTCTTTTGCTCGAACTTGCCGACCACTTCATCGAGATGATGACTGCGTTCGGATTTTGTATTTGAATTCTTCAGCGCAAGCAAACGCTCATACTCTCCACGCAATGCTTCCGGAGGGGTGATCTCATAGCGCACATAATCTTCAAGACGATCCAGAACGATGAGCGACGTTTCGCGCGTCAGCATCTGAAATTGTTTGCCGAGTCGCTGGATCGTTGCACGATTGGCGGAGTAATCGCTTTCCAGTTGCACCAGCTTCAAGGTCGCCCAACGCCGTGCGGCAAGCGTGGTTGAGGATACATTCTTGATCTGAAGGGTCTGCCGGTGATGCTGCCCGTTCGCAACGATCCAATCCAGTTCAATACTGGCTTCGGGTTCGGTCAAGATACCCGCGATCTCGATCGACCCGGACTCGGCGTAGCCTGACGCGCTGACCAGATCCTTAGCGCCATTGCTCGTGATGCCGACCAAGTAAGCGGATTGATGCGTCAACTCTTCCACCGCTTGCGGCGGCGCGATGCTCAGCATGTCCAATAGACGACCGCCGCTGCGTTCCGCCCATGCACGTAGGCGTGGCAGGTCGGTACTGGCTGCGGTATTCACCGAAAATAACGGCTTCTCCCCAAGCACGAAATCACCGTTGCCAAAGTTACTCAGCCCGTCAGAAAACAACAGGTTCAAATCCGTGTTCGCGGGAGGCGATAGCGCAGCCACATTGGTTCCACCATCGTAAGCCATGCTCTCAAGCGTTTTGCGCAACGCGCGCCAATCTCCGTTCTTGATGCTGAACTGCTGCGCACGCTCAGCCTTGTCGCGTGCCACGAGCAATTCCACTTCGACGTTCTTCAACACCTTGAAGTAGGCGTCGAGCAATGCGAATTCGCGTCCATGGTCGCGCACGGCGCCCGAACCGGAAGCATCCCATACCACACCGATTCTTTTGGGAGCGCTCCGCGCCAATGTTTTTCCGGGTGGCAGATTCAATTCAGCATAGAAATAAAGCTGATCGTCACGTTTTTCGGTCGCGATCCAAGGCCATCCAGTGGCGGGAAAATCGACACTCAACATCTCCTTGCCCACATAGTTCTTGCGCGTAAAGGTGACCGACGAACCGCTATGTGATCGCCCCTCATATTCGTATGCCACCTTGAGGTGTTCGGCTCCCAGACGCGCACTGACGCCCATCGCAGAATGACGTGCAGGGGCTGCCGCGTTATGTACAGACACATCCAGATGTTCGATCTTCTGTGCGAATTGCAACGGCAAGCGGTAAGTCGCGTAGTACTGCCGCTCATTCGACAAGCGTTCATCCAACTCCAATACCACACGGCGCGTACCGTGTGCCGGCAAGGGATAGACGCGCAATTTGTAATTGTTGCCCTGCGTCTTTTCCAATAGCGCGGGATCCACACGGGCACGAGTGACGTCTTCAAAGACTTCCTGACCTTTGTCTTTTTCTACCGGAACGGCCGCACGCAGTTCGCCATTGATATCCAATGCGAAACCCGTGACTGTTTGTCCATCCAGCAAAGGAAACTGCAACTCGCCTTCAAGTTGCCGCTCGTTGGGATTGAAGAACACCATCTCGACCCGGGTGTGTGCCGCGTGTCCCACCACCTCCGTCCGTACTTCCACTTTATTCATGCGTATCGGCAGCCGCGCTTCAGGTATCTGCATACGGATGAGCATTGGAATGACCACCGGAGCCGGCGGCAATGCAGCGGAAGCGACTCCTGAATAGGTCAGTAGCACCAGTAGTGCAAACAAGCCCAAGTGCTGCAAACGATTCAAAGATGGTCGAACACGATTCATAAGGCTCTCCTAATTTGCTTGTTCACAATCTGAAAACTGTTCATACGGATAGCCGCAGCCCGCGCCAGATGGATGAGATTGAAGACTCAACTCATTTTGTACACGTAGACCGCCAACATTTTGCTTCTCGATTCATCGTTACGCCGAATCAAGCCCACAGGATGGAAGCGGGGATCCTGGATACTTTGCTGGATGGCCTTCACATCCCCGCCATGCAGCCACACCGCGTCATTCAGCGCAGGGGCGATGCTCGAGAACCCAACACTTCCTTGACCATGATTTCCGTGACAGGCAGCACAATGATCACCAAAGCGCGCTTTACTGGCTCTTTGGCTGAACTCGGACAAGCTCAGCACTCGCCAGCACTTCCTCAACCGATGCCTTTTGGATCTTCTCGAGATACTTTCCTCGCACTGCATTCAACTTAGTCTCTCCCTGCTGCATCTCGCAGATCGCTGTCCACGGCTGACACCCGCCGGGAACGCCGAGGCCTTGCCAATGCCCTTGCAGCGAAGGGATCGAAGGATAGACCAGTAGATAGATCACGATCCATAGCGCACTGAGTGCCATACCCAGCCAGTACCAGCGCGGGGGGCCATAGGAAACACCGGCCCATGAATCCCACTCTCTGAACCACTCCCCACGATCATCGAATCTCTGTATATCAGTCATATGCTTCTCTAAAATGGCGATTACTCTATTACTACTGCTATGACGAGATGACTTTGCCAGTCGTCAGGATGCCTCAGATGCCCACGGTGATGCGTTCCGGCTTACCCTCCCGCTGCGTATCGAAATACAGCGTTCGCTCACCGGCATATACCCCCATCGGCTTACCCGTATAGACGTCATACAGCTCTTTGTTGACAGATAGGCGGGAAGCGATCTCCGCATCAGCCACGCCCTCAGTCACCATCTCGACTTGAAGTCGCGCCAAGCGGGAGATGCCGATGATATCTGATACCCGAACCGAGTAAGAATCTCGAAAGTTTTGCGCCTCACCATAAACGTTAAGCTTACCCAGCGGGTTGTACAAAATCCGCCAGGAAAACACTTCGCTCTCTGCTGCTCTGCGCATTGCTTGCGCATCCTGCTCGATCCATACCCCGGCGGTCTCCGGGACAAACTCGTTCAACCGCTGCAAATAGGCAGCTTGCAGATGTGCCACCAAATTTTGCGTGGCTTGCGCCTGATGCAATGGAGATAACAAGGTTTTGCGGATGCCCTCCCAAGCGCTCTCTTTAACGGGTTCGCCCATCATGCTTGCCATCGTCGGCAGAAAAGCATGCGAGAAAAAATTGACCCGATGTCTTGATTCGCCTGCATACATGCGTAGTGCGACGGTACGCATCTGATCCAGCGTAAGCGGCTCCGTCATGCGCAGCAAACTCGGCTTGTATGAAGCCAGTGCCGTTGAGCGTCCGCCCACGATCTCGGCCAGCAATGCGTAGTCTTACTTGAGCCATGACACCGCCACCAAGGCATTGATCAGACCATGCGATCCCAGCAAAGCACGGCGGTCAAACGCAATGCGCGGCTCCAGCGCGGCAAGCGCAGCCTCCAATCGTCCCTCAGCGGCATCGAGCGCGATCAAATCGAGACTCAAGAGCCGTGACGGATTCACCAATGCGGGGATGGGGGAGTCAAAATTGTTGGGCGGAAAATAACTTTCTTCATAGTGCGTGTATCCAACTAGACGACGCTCACGTTCCAGCAGTATCGGGTTATTTTCAGCGAGCTTGCGCCAGATGGCTGAAGACGCTTGCGCTTGCGCGACACAAGGCATCTTGGCCGGATTGCATAGCGCCTCGCGATCACCTTGAAATTTGATGTTGGCAACCCTGAGCTTGCCCGAGATGAAACTGACATTCGCTCTCTGTAGCGCCATGTCCGTGTCCGCTACGCTATAGGTATCCACCCATTGCACCCCGTAGTCGAACATATCTTCATCTGCGGGAGCAGTCAGCCCGAGCAGCGCCAGATAGCCGTTATTAGGATCGGGATCGATCTTGGGCAAAGTTTGGATCGATATGAATTCCGGCGAGGGCGCTTCATCCCGTGCATTGACCGCCCACAGTACGCCATAGATCACACCCAGCACAATAAAACCCCATTTGAGCGTTTTAATCAGCCCGCTCAGTATGCTGCGAAAAATCATGACCTATCCTTTGCCACTCTGTGACGGTTAACTACGGTTTGAGTAATTCCAATGCCTTGCAATATTTAACGACGAAGCCGACGCTATCGAAGACATCATCGATCGGTGCTGCGCTATAACGTGCCAGCTTCGAATCGAGGAGAGACCCGCATACGACTCCAGCCAGACATTTTATCTCACCGGACAGTCCCTCTTCGTTCATCGCGGGTGCGATCACCATGATCTTTTGAAAGAGTGCGGAGAGCGGATCGTCTGCCTCAGACGAAGCAGGCGCAAGGAAATGCAGCACCTTCTCGACAGGGATGTCGCGCTGTTTGGCTACGATGTAGCATAAGGCTGCGAAGTTGAGTCCCTTCATATTGAAGTCGTTCTTTAACGATTTCTGCTCGAAGCTCTCATCTTTCTCACCGCCCGCCCAGAGATGTTCAAGGTAGCCCAACACGGCATGATGCGCCAAAGGATAGAGGTCGTATTCCTGCCAATAGCCAGCGCAAAAGTGCTTGTCTTCGACATCCTGCGCAAACTTTGCGATCAATTCATTGGCCTTGGCGATGGCTCGATCCGCCAGTACATCTCGTTGCGGCTGCGCCTGCGCCAATATGTTCCGTATAGAGGCTCCACGCGACAGCACTTCTTGCGTTTGCTCGGTTTGCGCGATCTTTCTTATTTCGGCGTCCAAGCGTAGCAGCGCATTTATGCACTCTGGATTGCGAGAAGCTTCCTCGGTCAAACTGAGTCGCTGCAAAATGGCCGCAAATTCCAAGAGCGCCTTTTGAGTTTCTGGATTTTCCGGGGCATCGATCTTTTCACACAGCAGTAATGCATCCAAACAAACAGACAATGCTTGGTCAATCCGTTCAAAGGATTCAAATAACTCAGCTTCTGCACCTGCATTCCCAAGCGCACGGGGATAGGTGCGCAGGCGAATATCCAAAGCCAGATCACCCCGACCAGAGCGTTCCAGCAACTCCGCCACCTTGAACAGTACACTGGCATCCACTCTTTCTTCGCCCCGAATCGCGATCACCCGCTGGAGCAGTGGCAACACCATTTCATACTGGCCTAATCTTTCGTACACACCCGCCAGTTCCTCGACACTGCACGCGGTTTCATCATTATCCGAGCCAAAGAACTTCTCTGCGATTTTCAGAGCACGCTTGCGCAGCGGCAACTCTTTCTGCCACTGCCCCAGCCTGTAGTATGTGCAGGCCAAAGATTTGGTGCTATTTAGGGTATCGATATGGTCCGCACCCAAAACCTTCTCATTACCTTTCAGCGCGCGCAGATCGAGCGGCAATGCCCTATCCCACTGCTCAAGTTGCGCATATAGCCAAGCGAGACGCGAAACACTTTCCAAGGTTCTCGGATGCATCGCCCCATAACGGCCTTCGCAAATCGCCAAGTCGCGCTGAAGTAGTGGCAGTGTTTCATCCCATTGTTTACGATTTTTGTACAACCACGCCAGATTGAGGCTGTAATCAAGAAAATGCTCATCCTCTGTGCCGCGATCATTTTCCAGGATCGCCAGCTCGCGCTGCAAAAGCGCTATCGCCTTATCTTCTTGATCGAGTTTTTCATACGCATAGGCAAACCAGGAAACCACGTTCAGCGTCTTTGCATATTCCGCACCGTAAACTTTCTCGTACGCCATTCTCAGGTTTGCCAACTCAGACGTGCCCAGCTTTTCAGAACAATTGGCGATTCCTTCTAGGTCATTCGAGACAAGCCAATGCCACGCATCACAGGCTTTCTCATGGATGACGACAGCCTGTTGATACATCAGCAATGCCTGCGCATATTGGCCAAGCCCTTCGTAACACAGCGCCATATCGTAGTCGCTATTGGCGACATAGCTATGCTCAGCGCCGCACACCTTTTCACACAGCGCTCTATCTTGCTGGAACAGCACCAAGGCCTCGTGATGTTTGCCTTGAGTTCGCAACACCCGTCCTTCAACACATAAATAATTGGAGAGCTTCATAGCCGCCTCCTCTTCCGGAGTCCGGCTCTCAAAATCCTTCAATGACCGCCGGAGCCCGGCTTGATTTGATGGCGACATCCCTTGTGTCGATTGAGTTGTTACGGACATTCTTCGGGATAGCATGGCTTTTATCTGCTCGATATTCCCGAGTTTTTCGTAGACCTCTACCAATCGGTCAATGACTTTGAGGGTATCCAAGTGCTCTGAACCAAGAAGCGCTTCGCGAGTCGCCAAGACTTCCTGGTATATTTCAAGCGCGCCCGCCCAATCTCCCATTTCACCGTATGCTTGTGCCAGATCGACCTTGGTCTCCGCCTCGATCAGAAGACCGCGAACGTTGTCCGAGTCAGCCGCATTACCTGCTGCTGGGCGATCCACATCCGGCTCACTTCGCCGCTCTTGGCGCAACAACTGGGCTTGTTCATGTTGCCCGAGCTTTTCGTACAGATTCGCAAGCTCGCCGATTTCGGTCATTGCGGCATTACGCCCATACAGACCGATCTCTTGCCGCGCTAACAAATGCTGACGTAATGGCAAGGCCAACTCATAACGATGGAGATTTTCATACACCCGCGCAAGGTCTCTAACACTGTATTGCCGCTGACGAGATTCAGTGCCATGTATTTTTTCGCGCAAGATCAACATATGTTCACGCAAGGGTAAGGCCTGCTCCCATTGCGCCAGCTTTTCGTACAGGCTGGCCAGCTTATCCATGCTGGCGAGCGATTTAACGTGCTCAGTGCCGTAAATCTTTCCATTAAGACTCAATACCTGCTGCCGTAGCGGTAGTGCTTGATCCCAGCACTCCAGTTTTTCATAGGTGCTTGCTAGATACGTGAGGGAGTAAAGAACGTCCGGGTGTTCCGCACCCAGCGTCTTTTCTTCCACCTCCAAGGCGCGCTGACGCAAGCTCAGTACCTCGCTCCACTGCTCCAATTTGACATACACCCACTCCACTGCATAGAGGCTACTCAACGTATCCGCATGTGCTGATCCGTATAGTTTTTCGCAGATGTCCATGGCACGCTGTCGCAGGGGTAGTGCTTTCCCCCATTGCCTGAGTTTTTCGTGGCGCATCGCAAGATCGACGATGAGACTGAGCGTCTTCGCGTGCTCTGCACCCAATACTTTTTCATATACTGATACGAGCGTTGCCATACATTCCAGCGTATCAGGATGCTCCGCGCCCGCTATTTTTTCGTGTATCGGCAATGCCCGCTGACACAGTGGCAACGCTTTCTCATACTGGCCCTGATTGTTATACAGATCAGCCAAAGCGCAGAGAGTCCACGCCGCCACTTCAGACTCGACGCCATAAAGTTTTTCACGAATAGCTAACACCCGCCTATACAAGGGAATGGCTTGATCGGATTGATCCAGCGCCACATAACAATTGGATACTGCATTCAAACCCCTAGCCGTATGCCGATGTTCTGACCCCAACCCCGTTTCGAATATCTCCAATGCACGCAGACTGGACTGCAACGCTTCCTCAAACTGCCCCAGCCCCCGGTAACAATCTGCAATATCGATAAGGCTGTTAGCGACATAGCTATGCCCGACTCCACACACTGCTGCGCATAGCGCCATATCTTCTTGGAAAAGGGCGATGGCCTCATGGTACTTCCCTTCCCCGCACAGCTTGTAGCCCGCCTCACATAACTGCTTGGAGCGCTCCATCGCCGCCTCTTCGTTGGCGTTTTCGCAAACAAATGTATCCAATGGCCTCATCTTGCATCTCCTCAATTCCTGATTGT
>CAWGHS010000022.1:0-13668 GCA_963822425.1 uncultured beta proteobacterium | reverse complement strand
AACCTCGGCTGTAAACATATTATGAAATTTAGATTGCAGATATATGTTGGCCTCACGCTTGCGGCAACAACGCTGTTGCTCATTCCCAACCTGGTTCAGGCCAAGCCAGTGATAACACTGCCGCAAACTGGGCTCACCGCAGAAGACCTGGCGCTCATCATCAACGACGGCGACCCGCTATCGCGCAAAATCGGCGCATATTATCAAAAGGTACGCCACATCCCCGACGCCAATGTGATCCATGTGCGGTTCAGTCCGAATCGCCATACGCTCAGCATCTATGATTTTCAAAAACTGAAGGTCAAGATCGACCAAGCCACTCCCGCGCATGTTCAGGCCTACGCGGTCGCATGGACGAATCCCTATCGGGTCAGTTGCATGTCCATCACTTCGGCTTTGGCTTTTGGATTCAGCGAAAAATACTGCTCTTCGCAGTGTGGCCCGACCCATCCAAGCCCCTATTTCAATTCGGCCAGTCTATCTCCGGCCAAAGACTTCAAGATGCGCCCGGCGATGCTGTTAGCCGGTACCGATTTCAAACAGGTCAAGCGCTTGATCGATCGCGGCGTCGCCTCTGACCAAAGCTTCCCTGATGGAAGTGCTTATTTGCTGAATACGCCAGATAAGGCACGTAGTGTGCGTTCTACCTATTTCGAGCAGACCGCCAAAGGGTTGGACGGCGTGTTCCGGGTGAAGGTGGTGAATGCCGATGCCATCACCAATCGTCGAGATGTGTTGTTCTATTTTACCGGGCTGGTTCAAGTGCCGAACCTTTCCACCTTGCGTTTTTTTCCAGGCGCACTGGCCGATCATTTGACTTCGCTCGGCGGGCAGCTCACCGACTCGAGTCAGATGAGCAGCTTGCGTTGGCTCGAAGCGGGGGCGACCGCAAGTTATGGCACCGTGGTCGAGCCGTGCAATCATGTGCAAAAGTTTCCTTACCCGGGCATCGCGATGTTCTATTACGCCAGCGGTTCCACTGCCATCGAGGCCTATTGGAAAAGTGTGGCGTGGCCGGGTGAGGGAGTATTTATCGGCGAGCCGCTGGCTCGTCCATTTGCCCCTAAATTGCGTGAAACCGAGCCGGGGCAGTATGAGTTGAAGCTGTTTTCCGCGCACGATGGAGAACTACAGGTTGAAAATGCGCCGTCCAGCATAGGTCCCTTCAACTTTTTGGCTCAGCAACCCATCCATCGCGGCATCAATGTCCTGCGTTTCGTTGTGCCAGATACAAGCTCTGAATTCCTGCGATTGCATTGGTGAGCCAGTAGCGCGCCCGATAGAATTTCTGCTCAAAATTCCCCGCCTAGGGGGAATTACTTAGAAGCGCTCCACAAAAACGTAACAATCTTCGTGGATGATGCACCTCCCGGATATACGGGTACTCTCGTTCAGCGTACTCGTTTCTCGAAGTGATTCATTGATACTGAAGCCTCAGCAATGTTCAACTGGTAATCATGACAGCTCAAACTAAAGCGCCACCGTCCTTCCGTCGCACCTCGTCCATCACGATCGATCGCTCCAGCCTGTTGAGCTTGATCGGCACGTTCGTGGAGCCTTTGGCTGTGATCTTGTCGCTCTATTTTATTGTGTTGTTAGAAGAGCCCGAATTAACGCCTCCTTATTTGATCCTGTCGCTGCTGATGTTCGCCATCAGCTTCCCCGGTGATGCACAACTGCACCTGCCTATTTTGCGCAAGATCAGCCATGTCTGCTTTGATTGGATAGTCAAAGTGGCATTGCTCGGTTTCTTCGGTTACGCCAGCCGCTATCTGGATTTTTTCGACACGGAAGTTCTTGTCACGTGGCTATGGGTAGCCCCCACCAGTCAGATCGCAGTCCACCTGCTCGTGCGCCAATTGGCTCCCGCCATCTTGAAGCTGCAAGGTGAAACGAAATATGCGGTCGTGGTCGGCGTCAACGAACAAAGCGTGGAACTGGCTTCCCGCCTGAAAGATGACCCTTATTCGAACATCAAAATATTGGGATTCTTCGATGACCGTATCGCGAGTCGTCTCACTCATCCGCTGGAACGCTCGGTATTAGGGAAACTCAATGAGTTGCCGCGCTTCGTCAATGAAAATAAGGTTCCGCTGATCTACCTTTCAATGCCGATGTCGACCCAACCGCGCATCATGTCCTTGCTGGATGGACTGCGCGATACCACTGCTTCGATCTATTTCGTACCGGACATCTTCGTGACGGACTTGATCCAAGGCCGCTTGAGCACGGTGGCAGGTCTGCCGGTCGTCGCGGTGTGCGAGTCTCCATTCACCGGATTCAACGGTGTCGTCAAGCGTTTGAGCGACATCATCTTGTCTATCCTCATTCTGATTCTGATCTCACCGATACTGTTGATCGTCGCACTCGGCGTGAAATTGAGTTCGTCCGGCCCCATCATTTTCAAGCAACGCCGCTACGGTTTGGATGGACACGAGATCATCGTGTACAAGTTCCGCTCGATGACGGTGACCGAAGATGGCCCGACCATCCAGCAAGCGCAAAAGAATGATCGTCGCATCACGCCGCTCGGCGCCATCTTGCGCAAGACTTCGCTGGACGAGCTGCCGCAATTCATCAATGTGTTGCAAGGCAAGATGAGTATCGTCGGGCCGCGCCCACATGCCGTGGCGCACAACGAGCAGTATCGCAAGCTCATCGATGGCTACATGGTGCGACACAAGGTCAAACCCGGCATCACCGGCTGGGCACAGGTCAACGGTTATCGCGGCGAAACAGAAGTGTTGGACAAGATGAAGAAACGCGTCGACTACGACTTGGACTACCTCAGAAACTGGTCACTGCGTCTTGATCTTTACATCATCGTCAAAACCGTCCAAGTACTCGTCAATGACCGGCATGCCTATTAGTAATGGTTGTACCCGGCTCATTTGATTTGCGCTCTAGTCCGAACGGCTCATCCGAAACGTCAAATTAACGTTAAATTTGCAATACCAGAGGAATATAGTTGGGTAATTGGATTGTATCGATCCATTGGCCTTTCTACTCTTTTGGAGACTTCAAATGAAACGTTACGCAAATTTTTTCGCGGCAATACTTTTACTAATGGTCGGCAACGGTGCCACTGCTGCCACCTCCACATTAAATTCCCCACTAAGCTTCAACGCCCAGAATATCGCCGCGTTCAACCACCTCATCACCCCGGGCTTCACGAATTTCAATGACCTTTTTACTTTTACCACTAGCAGCGCAAGCGGCGGTGCTTCGGCGATCGCCAGTTTTAACGGCTTGAGTTTTTCCACCGGGTTCAGCGCTTTCAATCTGCTTGATGTCACTCATGGCAACGCGATCATTGCCACCGGCTCCCTTTTCGGCCCCAATATCGTCAGTCAACTCAGCTTCTCCGGCTTGAATGCGAATACGATCTATGGCTTGAATGTCGCTGGCACCGTTGCCGATCCAACTGTAGGTGGCTATTACAGCGGAAGCGTCACCGTAAGCCCGGTGCCCGAGTTTGAAGAATACGTGTTGATGCTCAGCGGCCTTGCTCTGATCGGTTTTATCGCAACTCGTCGCAGCCCAAAGCAAGATTTTTCTGCTGCCTAGTGGCTGTTACAAGAATCTAAACCGCCTTGCGTATAAAGGGGAGTAGTCCGAACGGACTAGACTTTCCTTGCGGGATTTAAAATATTCGCAACCTTTAAGGACTACATTGCGATTCATTCGATAGCAGCGTGAATTAATCACGCTGCTATTTTGTGTCGTTTTTTCGGGAATTCAAAGATGAGCCTTCGTGCGAAGCATTGGTTTGCGTTGGTGTTGCTGGTTGCGCTTGCGAACGGCAGCGCAAGTGCGGCCACCTCTACGCTGAACTCATCCTTGAGCTTCAATGCCCAAGGCATAGGTGCTTTCAGCCATCTCATCACCCCTGGTTTTACTAGCTTCAACGACCTGTTCACCTTTACTACCACCTCGAGCAGTTTAGGCGCGACCTCGATTGCCAGCTTCAATGGCTTCAACTTTTCTGCCGCGTTCAGCAGCTTCAATCTCATCGATGTGACCCACGGCAATTCAGTCATTGCCACAGGCACGATCGGCCCTAGCTTCGTCAGTCAATTGGGGTTCTCGGGGTTGAATGCCAATACGACTTATGGCTTGAACATCGCTGGCATCTTGAACACCCCCAACCTGGGTGGTTTCTACAGCGGCAGCATCTCGGTGAGCCCTGTTCCCGAGCCAACAGAATATGTGTTGCTAGCCTGCGGCCTGCTTGGCCTCATCGCAATCCGCCGCAGATCAGAAGACAGCCTCGCAGCAGCGTAATTCCGCCTTACCGCTTACTCATCAACGCCTTTGCCACTAGCCAGATGAATTGGCTGTCCTTCAGGGCATAGCGCCGCCATAATCGTCGCGGCTCTTGCATCAGGCGCCATGACCATTCCATACCCATGCGCTGCACCCACAACGGTGCGCGCTTGATTGTCCCCGCCGCGAAATCGAACGACGCACCCACCCCTAGGATCGGTCCGACATTGAGTTGACTCATGTATTGAGCAGCCCACTTTTCCTGCTTGGGCGCACCCACCCCAACAAAGAGAATATCTGCACCGGCATCGTTGATCATGTTGACGATGCGCTCCGACTCTGTGCTGTCTTTATCAAAACCGAATGGCGGCGAGTAGGTGCCTGAAACACACAGTGAAGGATTGAGCTGCTTAAGCTTGATGGCCGCTTTCTCCGCCACCCCCGGCAAGCCGCCTAAAAAAAATAATTTCAAACCCTGTTGCGCCGACAACCGTGCGATCTCCGGCAACAGATCGGCACCTGTCACGCGCTCAGGCAAGTTCGGGCCCGGCTGGGTTCTGCTGAACCAGACTAACGGCATACCATCTGCGAAGCGGAACATAGCTTGACGATATAAGTCTCGCATCTCGGCGTCCTTTTGCATGGTGATGACGTGATCGACATTCGGTGTCACGATCAATCCTTTGACCTTCTGCTTGGCTGCATCGATCACCATCTGCGCCGCTTCAGTCAAGGTGCAGGCGCAATAGTCCAAACCGAATAGATTGACCTGAGGACAGGGGCTCACTTGCTTATTTTGATGTATCTCTTGCATGCACTTCTCCAATATAAACATTTCCCCAGCGCCAAGCTCTACGGAAAATCCTAGCGACCTAGGCGCATCCCTTTAGGTGGACTAAGTAAAAATTCGAGCTTGAATCTATGTATCCATCGTGTCGCCAAAATCGGTAGTGCGATACCCACTACCATCCCGACTATCAGGTGCGGCACCAGTGCTTCAATGTGCAGTCCCTTTTGGAGAACTATTCTCATTCCGCTACCGAAGATAACGTGCATCAAATAAATCTCCATTGAATATAATCCGACCACCGAAAAAAAACGAAAGCGTTGGGCGACTCCGATCACGCTGATGATGCCAAGACCAGCCAACAAAATAACCACAATTGATTGCGACAATGTTATGGCCTGCACAATAAACACCGCGTATTGCATTGCAACGAACAAGCCGATCACCAATACAAGAAGCTTGATATTGAACGGATTCCCGTTTTTGTGAAGCAGCCACAATATTGCCCCAAAGGCAAAATAGATGTCATAGCTGGCAACTGATTGAAAAAGGAATAAGCCCGGTAATAGCGGCTTACAAATGATAAGCATCATCGCTAATGCCAGCAAAATAAATGGCCATGTCCTCTTTAAAAAACCCAGCCGCTCCAACACAAATAAAAAAACGATGTTGAATACGAATGTGAAGAACAAGGTGTACAAGAACCAGAATTGAGCCCTTGGTTGCCAGACGACATTGAGCAAGTCATCCCAAGAGGCATGTTGGTTGGTTAAGCTACCCATGCCGATCTCGACCGAGCCCTGAATCAAGGACCAGATCACGTAGGGGTAGTAGATCGCATCGATCTTGCTGAACACCAGCTTGATGCCACGCTTCTCAAAACTGCTGATGCAGAAAATGCCGGAAAGAAAAAAGAACAGCGGCATATGGAAGCTATAAATGATGCTGTCTATCAGCGTAAAACTGGCATGGTCAGTATAGATTCCCGCATTGTGCAGCCCTCTCACTACATGCCCATAGACTACAAGGATGATGCCTATTCCTTTGGCGGAATCTACCCAGTCCCACCTATCAGTCGAGACTGAGTTAACCGCACCCATGTGCAACCTGCTTTTGTTCCCACACCCAGGCATGGGCGATGATGGTGTCCAGTTCCGCATAGTGCGGCGCCCAACCCAATATTTTTCTTGCCTGCGTGGAGTCCGCCACCAACCTTGCGGGGTCGCCTTCGCGTCGCGCACCTTCGACGATGGGTACTTTACGTCCAGTCACACGTTCGACAGCAGCCACCACTTCGGCAACAGAGAATCCCTCGCCGTTACCCAAGTTGAATGCTGCGCTGGTCGCAGAATTTTTCAGATGCGCCAATGCCAACAGATGAGCCTGGCACAGATCGACGATGTGCACATAGTCGCGGATGCACGTGCCATCCGGTGTATCGTAATCACGACCAAACAATGTGAGGTTCTGGCGACGACCGGAAAGCGTCTGCAACGCCAACGGGATCAGATGCGTCTCAGGTTGATGACGTTCGCCGAGTTCGCCCTGCGGATCTGCACCGCACGCATTGAAGTAGCGCAAGCAAACCGACTTCAAGCCATACGCGCGGTCATAGTCGCGCAGCACCTGCTCGACCATCGCCTTGGATACGCCATAGGGATTGATGGGAGCGACATCGTGCTTCTCATCGATAGGCACATAGCGCGGTTCACCGAAGATGGCCGCGGTGGAAGAGAACACAAAATCGCGCACCGAATGACGCACCATCGCATTCAACAGATTGAGCGTGTTAGCCACGTTGTTGGTGTAGTACTTGGCGGGCTGTGTGACCGATTCTCCCACTTGGATGAACGATGCAAAGTGCAACACGGCATCGAACTGATGTGCCGCGAATACCTTATCCAGTAGCGCTTCATCTGCCAAGCTGCCGTGAACGAACTCGCCGCCGATCACAGCGTCGCGGTAGCCTGTAGAAAGATCGTCCAAGATCACCACCTGATGCCCGGCTTGCAACAGCGCCTTGACCATATGTGAACCGATATAGCCCGCTCCACCCACGACTAAATATTTTCCACTCATATTTTTTGCTCCAATAGAATCATCGTTTTGTCTTAACCCAATTTTTTTCCCGCGAAAAAAGATAGGCCACGTAAAGAGAAATCTTCGAAAGAAGATACAGCGGTATCTGCACAAGCTGCTGCAATCCGATCACCTCGCGCGCATATCGATACCAGGCGGTCAGCAGCGCCAGCACAAACAAACCTGTTCCGACCAGCATCACTTGCAAAGGCAGGTCATGACCGAACCAAGCCGCTATCCCAGTGATTCCCAACCCCAACAGCATCAACATCGATTGCAATGCGAGCGGCGGTACCATCATATCGAGAACAAAAAACATGCCTCTCAAATCACCGCGCTTCAAAACGATTTTCAGCAGTGACGGAAAATAATTTAGGATCATGCTGAGGTGTCCATGCTCCCAGCGCTGGCGCTGAGTCCGTGCTGCTTGATCAGAATCCGGGAAGTCACTTGTCACATATGCAGCAGAACAAAACACTGGCGCATGCCCCGCAGCAACTAATTCACCCCCTAGCAACATGTCCTCAACCAAATCCCCGGTTGCTAAATTCATGCAGTTAATGATGTGCCAAGGGAATGCCATGCCTGTCCCCATTAATGGGCAGGGCATCCCCAGGCGATACTGCCCTAATGCTCGCACCTGATTTTTTACGACCCATGCAAATGCAGCGATCTTCTGGCGTACACCACTTTCCTTGCTCGCAAGCATCAAATAAAGCGCTTGTACAGGCGCATCAAGCTTGGATGCTGTTTTAGCCAGTGTGTCCAGTGCACCTGCTTGCAAATGACAGTCTGCGTCGATGATGACCAAAATCTCGGGAGGGGCTTCGCGTAAAGCCTCCATCCCAAATCCCAGAGCATAGCCTTTGCCCCGCAACTCCTCATTGAACCGTTGCACCACCTGTGCACCGCACGCTTCAGCAATGGAAGCCGTGTCGTCGCTACAGTTATCCGCCACCACCAGCACACGGTCGCCCGCCAGCAGTTGCGGCATGATAGAAGCGAGCGTCTCGGCAATGATGTCCGATTCGTTGTGAGCTGGCATCAATACGGCCAAATTTGGACGTCGTTGATCGGGTCGTGCATCGACCTCACGCCACGGCAAACTGGCAACAAGACATTCCAGCGTGACCACGACAGCGGGAATCAACAACAAAACCACCAGTATCCATAACAAGAATTCCATCTCAGCTTCCTGCAAAATCGAATGGAAGAGTTGCTTGAGTTTTGCGCATTCCGTGCGGATGTCATGCTGGGCTGAGACCCGCTCGTAAGCACGCGCGCCCATGCTATCCAGCTTGACTGTTTCCGCATCAAGTAATTCCCGTAGCGCATCCACGAGTTCCGTGATCGAACCTGCCGGTACCAGCCAACCTGTTTCCCCATGTAGCACCAGTTCCGGTATGCCTGCGATATACGTGGTCACCACCGGACGACGTAAAGCACATGCCTCCATCAACACCACCGGTAATCCTTCGGCAAAGCTGGGCAACACCAGCGCCCTGCTCGCCACGATCTCCTGCAACACCTGCTGGCCAGATATCCAACCTGTGATGCGCACCTGCGCCGAGAGGCCGTAGTTCGCCACTAGCTTTTCGATGTCGGCACGCATCGGCCCATCGCCCGCCAACACCAATTCGACTTGCCGTTGTTCTTGCACCAACACACGGATGGCCTCAAGCAACAACAACTGGCCTTTCTGCTCACACAGGCGACCGACGCAGACCAAGCGCTGGTTGTGCGGCACCGCAACCGCCGGAGCCTGCAAGAATTCAGCATCCAGACCACAATGCACTTCTTTGATCTTGTGCCAGTCACCGTGGTCGCACCAACGGAAAAGCTGGCTTCTGCCAAACGAGCTGATAGCCACCACAAAGCTCGCATGGCGGATCTTGTCGGTGAGCGAGATCGCCTCCGCTTTGTCGAACTCTTCCGGCCCGTGCACGGTGAAGCTATACGATAGGCCGGACAACAGATGCGCCAGCATCACCACCGAGGCGGGATTGGTACCGAAGTGCGCATGCACATGCCGTATGTCCTGCTGTTTGAGCAGCTTCAGCAACACGCACGCCTCGACTAGGTAGATCAGGTGCTTCAGCTGCACCGCTATGCGAACGCATTCCCATGCACAGTGCGCTGCGCAATGCGCACATCATGCGCAGCGGTGATGTCAGCGCCACTTGCACGATCATCAATAAGATTTGCAACTTCCCCACCTCTGCCAGATAGGTGGTCTTGGCCAGCTCTGCCTTGTCCCCGGCATCGACGATATCGGAACCATCACGTCTGATAGAAAAACGCGCAACTTGCAAGCCCTGATTTTCCAGCTCGACGATCTCGCGACGAATGAAACTATGGCTAACTTTAGGATATTGATTGATGAAGTAGGCGATTTTCATTCGGACTCACACGTTCTATTTGTATTCGATCAACTTACTTTTTTGCCCGGCCATCGCATTCCAACAAAATTTCATCTGCCCCAGCATGAGTGGCAACTTGGCCAGCACGCAGAAGACTGCATATAACTTGCGCTCGTACGGTGTCCACTGCGGATTCGCGCGACGGTATATGCGCCACATCTGCACAGGGTAGATCAACAACAACCCTAGCAATACGGGTTCTAGCAACGCCACCAGCAAAATGGCTGCGAAGCTCACCCCCCACAACCAATTGCTGCGCACTTCCTTCACCCAATGCTTTTCGGGAGACGCCCCATGCAAACTGGCGCCTTCCGCATAAGCATGGCCTGCACGTACTGCCCGCTTCCACCATTGTGCAAAGCGCGTCATGCTCGCATCGTGCAAGGCCATGTCGGCATCAATCCGGTAGATATGCCATCCTGCCCTACGCAGACGCACGCACATCTCAGGTTCCTCGCCTGCGATCAAATTAGGATCGAAGCCGCTCACGGAGCGGAATGCACTGAGCCTTATCAGCGCGATCCCACCACACGATGAACACTCCCCTACCGGTACATCCCATTCAATATCACACAGGTGGTTGTAAATGGATGCATCAGGATAGCGCTCTTTCAGTCGACCAAAGACGACGCCCGCTTTTAATTCACTCATTGCCTGCTGCGACTTTGCAAACCAAGAAGCAACCATCTCGCAGTCGCCATCGACGAATTGGATGTATTCGATATCGGGAGCCAATTGCATCAATCGATCTGCGCCTTCATTGCGCGCCCGCGCAGCGGTGAATGGAATGGTCATATCCAATTCGGCCACCGCCACGCCCATCGTGAGCGCCAAGCCGACAGAGTCGTCGGTCGAGCCGGAGTCGACATAGACGATGTGCTTAGACTCTCCGACGATGGAAGTGAGACAGGTTTTTAGGCGCTCGCCTTCGTTTCGCCCGATCACAACAACGCCAAACAAATTCCCATTGAGATCGTCATGCTGCACGAAATGTCACCCTTTGATTAAGTATGGCCGCACAGCCTACCGTCAGGACATCGATACGTCATGATTGAGCACCGAGGACACCATGCCGAACAGCGCTCTGGCTACGCACCCTGCATGACGCAGCTTGCAGTTTTCGCCACATAAACGTTTTCACCTTGCCGCCATCTGCGGGTGAATTCCGAGGTTGCGGTTGCAAAACTTTGCTCACATCCAGGCTTCAATCGATCATGCAATTCGGCAATGATCGTATCCACCGAACCGATCCAATGTGAGGAGGCGTTGAACACCTCAAACTCCGCACCCTCTATATCGATCTTCAATATGTCGATATGAGGTATCTGGTATTCACGCATGATCGAATCCAGCGTCAAGGCACGGACGCATGAATAGCCTGCAGAGTCCGCCGATCTCGCCACCGTCATAAAACCCCAGTGTCCCAGACCAGGGTCGACTATTTGTATCTCCCCGAGTTCATTCCAAAGCGCGGCATGGATAGGGACGATATTTTTATAGGGCTTGACGTTTTGTTCCAATATCTCAAAATTGGATTGCTCGCATTCGATGGCGAATATCCGCGCCGAAGGAAAGCGATTGGCAAAATAGATCGAAGCTAGGCCGATATTGGCACCTGCATCGACAATCACCGCCGGTGGGGTTGCCGACTCGAATTTATATTGATCCTGCAGGAATATCTGCTCATAGGCATCCGCATCAGATGAGGGAATGCGCAAAGAGATAGGGTGGGCGATATTGCCCACACGAAATAAGGACACTTTAGGTCGCCCAGTGATTTTCCCCAACAAGGCTGCGACAACGCCTTTCACGCCTAGAATACGTGCGTAGTGAATAAGCCGATCAAGCAATTTGTTCTTCCTAATTTAAAAATGGGCGGCAAGCGCAGGATATAAGCCACACCAATCCTAGCGCGCCATAGTTGCATCTATATTAACGAGGGCAATCGAAATGGCTAGGGGTTACCCCTAGACAACAAAGCACGCGCCCTACTCGACCAAGAAAACGCCCCAGATTTGGTCTTGGTGTCAGTTTTTTCGCGCAGTGTTCTTTAGTTTTCGCAAAAAAGCGATCAGCTCTTTCAGCACAGGCACGCGGTCGATCATGCCGACATCGTGTATATCCGTCTTCGATGCTCTTTGATAACCCAGCTCAGGAACTGCGACCAGCGTGATCACGTCAGGGTGATGTTGTCTGAACCACGAATACGCGCCATCCACATGCATCGGCCCCCCCAATGGATCTCCCCCTTGCCGGCTGAGCATCAGGTCAAAGTAATTTATCAATTGATTGATCGCTGGAGCCTGCACCCCAATGAAATGGGACTGCTGAATTCCCTCGCCGGAAGATATATGCATTAGTTCCTCAGGCAAGGAGTTCTGCCCCACGTGTGCATACCCACCGTAAAACAAACCCCACGGCTGGGAACGGAGCTTAGCCAGAATGTTATCGATTCTCATCCCAAAGTCCCGGCTAAAATTCAAGTCATCTTCAAGAATCAAAATACGCTCATAACCATGTTCTTGAGCATCTCGTAACACCCCTAGATGACTGAGGAAACATCCACGTGCGCCGATACTGGGAAATTCACCCGCACTCTCCGGCCGCACAGCTGGAAAAAATTCCACGATGGGATGGGCACGACCCAAACCGATATTCTCGAACTCTGCCAACATCTCTTGCTTGCGATCTAGGCGAGTTGGTAGATTGATCACGTATATGTGCTGAAAATATTCTGTGATGCTCATCACACTTCTCCTAACAACTTGTTTTGCTGCGACCCGGCATGACCTATGCCAAAGTGCGCCGTTCTTTTACGATTGCTGGCACCCCAACCGCAATGCAGTTATCTGGCACATCGGTCAGTACGACCGCATTCGCACCGATCTCGGCATGGTTCCCGATACGGATAGCACCCAGCACTTTTGCACCTGCACCAATATCGACATGACCACCGATCACTGGTGCCGCCGACCCATTCCTCGACCCAATCGTCACTTGCTGGAATATCAAACAATTCGGGCCTATCACTGCCCCCGGATGAATCACCACCCCATTGGGATGCGGTAGCAACATGCCCCCGCCGATATTCGAGTTAAGCGGAATATCAGCGCCCGTCACCACGCTCCAAAATCGATGCTGGAGCACAGCCCATATTTTCACGGCGCGGATAAAAATATTTTTCGATCTGGCACATCGCTGATACTGCCGGATGCTGGACAGCAAAGCGCGTGATGGCTGCCACATCAAAATATCTTTTTTCTCCCTCGACCAGTCTGGCTCCATTGGACTGATTTCCATATATCCTTTATCTGGTCGGCCTCACACCCCAAGAGGTTTTGCGCAAAAGCCCCCAATACAGGCAAGCATGCTCTCGATAGGCTCCCCAATTTTGATGGGTCAAATTTTTAAGTGTGCGCTTCACCGGAATGATGATGTCGGCCATCGTGTGCAATATCACATTCAGCAGCGCAGCTCCCGCACCGTGGTTCTTGCGAAAATAAAGCAGTTCACTTTCGATCTGCAACGCCTCTATCTGACGGCCACTCGCCGTGATCTCACTATCCGATTTTGCGCTTTCACCACCGATATGCACGACGGTGGTATCGGGGAAGTAATGGATCTGCCAGCCCGCTTTTTTGACCGCGAAACACCAATCGACTTCCTCGTAATACAGAAAATATCTAGGATCGAATAATCCAACCTGGTCGATCACCTCGCGCCGGATCAACAAATAACAACCCGGCACCCAGTCGCAGGAGCGGACTTTTGCATGATCCCATTGCATGTCATCGATCATGCGCACCCAAGGGAACAAACGACTCAACCCAGTCCGTTGCAAAAAGATATTCAGCGGTGTCGGAAAATACCGACACGAAGGTTGCATTAACTTATCTCGCCCTATCAGCTTCACCCCCAATGCACCACATTCGGGGTGAGCCTCCATGTGCGCGACCGTCCTTTCGAGCGTATCAGCCGCGACAAACGCATCGGTATTCAGCAATAAAACATACCGCCCTTGGATCAGCGGTAGCGCTTGATTGTTTGCTCGTCCGAAACCGACATTCACGGTGTTTTCGATCAACTCGCAATCAGCATAATCACGCTTGATGAGTT
>CAWGHS010000021.1:0-459653 GCA_963822425.1 uncultured beta proteobacterium | reverse complement strand
CGCCAGCTCGACATCCGCATTCAGGATCAACTTCGCGCCATAGGGGCGCATCATCGCCAGCATACGCTGCGCCAATGCTCTCAATTCATCACGGTTCAGATTCTTTTCGCGCAACTGCACCAACCGCAGACCCGCATCCAGCTTGGCTTGCAGCCTTATTAAAAACGCCTCCGTACCTAATTCTGCGGCATTGCTGATGGCATACAGCGTTGGCAATTCCAGTGCACGCAAGATGGGTGCGTTGGCGGGGAGTATTGGATCAACTGAAATCAGTCCCCTCTCCCGCTGGGAGAGGGCTAGGGTGAGGGAAGGTTGCCAAGAGAACTGCTGCCCCTCGTGCGGATGCAAATCGCCACTCCATTCCGTCACGCGAAAGAAATTGAGCCGCACCGTGGCATGGGGATAGGTGAATACGCGCGTGAGCCACGGATAGGCGGTCTGCACTTCGATGCCCAGCTCCTCGCGCAATTCTCGCACTAAAGCATGATGCGCCGTTTCGCCCGGCTCCACCTTACCGCCGGGGAATTCCCAATAGCCTGCCCATATCTTGTCAGCAGGACGTTGGGCGAGCAGGAAGGAACCGTCGGGACGTTGCAGAACGGCAGCGGCAACTTCAACGATCTTATTTTGCGACATGCTGGCCGCACCAATCCTTGGCAAATTGCCCCGCCACTCGCCCGCTGCGTGAGCCGCGCATCAACGACCATTGCAATGCCGCTGTGCGCACTTCGTCCGTCAGGCCGAGCTTCCAACCGTGATGCGCCAGCCAGTGTGCCGCCACTGCCAGATATTCATCCTGTGTGAACGGATAAAAAGAAATCCACAAACCGAAGCGTTCGGATAGCGACACTTTCTCTTCCACACTCTCCGCTGGATGAACTTCGTCACTGATGTGTTTGGTGGCTAGATTGTCCTGCATGTAGTCTGGCATCAGGTGACGACGATTCGATGTCGCGTAGATGAGCAGGTTATCGGAGAAGGCGACCAAGTCACCATCCAGTGCAGCCTTAAGCGCCTGATAACCGGGTTCAGCATCGTTAAAGGAAAGGTCGTCGCAATATAGGATGAAGCGCTCACTGCGTCCCTGCACGAGGCCGATGATATGCGACAGATCGATCAGCCCCTGCTTGTCGATCTGAATCACACGCAGGCCTTGCGCGGCATATTCGTTCAGCAGCGCCTTCACCAACGACGATTTGCCTGTGCCACGCGCACCGGAGAGCAGCACATTGTTTGCCGTGCCACCACGCACGAACTGCAAGGTGTTTTGCTGGATGCGTTGCTTCTGATCGTCTATGCCGAGCAAGTCGGCCAGAGCGATGCGCTGGAAATTAGGGACGGGATGCAAGCTGCGTTGCCGGTGATCCCATCGGAAGGCGGCAGCGGCTTGCCAATCGGGTGCTTGTTGCTGCGCATTGGGCAGGATGGTCTCCAAGCGGGAGAGCAAGCCTTCTGCGCGGTCGAGGAAACGATCAAGTTTATCCATCACCTAAACCTTCTTTCATTTCCTATTCACACACCTGTTGTTTTTGCTATGGCAAGTCGCTGAAATTAACCCGTTACCGATTTTGACCATCGTCCACTATGTAGCAGTCCAATTACGTTAGCGAACTTCCGCCTCGTGGAATTTGCAGACGTGCATCATAGCTATCAATATGGAACTGATTGAACGTATGTTGATTTATACAAATCCTCAACTGAAATATATTCCTTACCTGATATTGACGACTTGACGGGAACAATATCAAGGTTAACTGCCCGACGTATTGAATACCAAACGAATTCAGTGCAATACAAAAAATCTTGGGAATCAAGTGAGAATTTAGAATCAAAAGGCACCGCCTGAGCAACTAGTTGGAGTGCTGTTTTTGAAATTTCACTCCGTTTCACATCGGGTAATTTAAGCCTGTATAGACCGAATTGACTTGATCCCGCATTGAAGTCTTCAAAGGTCACCAAGTGTGCCCCGCCCACACCGGTAAAGTCATCTGCTGTTTCCTCAGCAACGTATACCACGCCATTAGTTATTACAATAATTCCAGCGTGTGAAAATTTCCTCTCGTTTTTTGAAAGGGAGGCAAAATAATTACTCCACATACCGCTTCCCATTCTGACGACGATATCGCCGTTTTCGAAATTCAATTTTCTTTTATGTAAATCTTCCCCTAATGCATTGGTACAACACGACCATAACAATAAAAAGAATATGCTCACCTTCACAAAAATATCCCGCTTCACTAATGCCAAACTTTATGGGGTTTATGATGAATAAATGAATAGGGGATGCTACTTCATTTGTGACTGAATTTTCCAAAGATTGGCGCCATTAGTTTTAACCAAATAGAGGTTCAGCTCCACCCCTGCAGATTCGCTGGTCATATAGTCAACTTTGGCTTCCAACCCTCCACTACCTTTATTTACTTCACAACTCAAAATACGATAGCTAGGGAAATGTGCGATTTTTCCGACCTTAACCATCTCATCAAGTGAGCTCGCTGTATCCTCATCCACATACCTTCTAGCTTTAGCTATATCATCATTGTTCATGGCATCCATAAAGATAGCCGCCATCTTTTCCACAATTGGATCACATGAACGCGTTACGTAATCATATTGACCCAAACGTATGGATTCCCAATTATCTTGCGTAAAAAAACCTGGGGAAAAATCCGCTAATTGATTGCATGGCGGGGTAGCGCTGTGATCCCAAGGCCCCTTATCCGTAGTGAAGTTGACGCACCCCTCACCCACCCCTTCTTCATTTGTTATTCCTATTCCCCAATTCCAAATATCTGCATATGGGGGAAAAATACGTCCCTCACTAAAAGCCCCAATAATGCTGCTTTGATTGCCACGTTTAAGAAGTGCAATTCCTTGAAGCAAGCCGTTCTTGCAGAAACCATCATAAGTCACACCACTAAACTTAGTACAAGTATGCGCGTCATGGTCAAGCGATTTTTCTGAACCAATAAACGGGAATACACCGCACGCACCAGAAGAACCTTGGATGGTACAAGGTCCAGATGAATAATTTTTATCACTACTTTTCGTTGCGCCCTCAGCGCGCGCTGTCATCAGACTTGCTGACGTCAGCAAAAAAAACAGTATGGATAAAACTGACATCAATTCTCTCTTGCCTTTAAGCATAACCGCTCCCTGATGAATTCACGATGACAACTATGATCAACGCCTGCTTTCCGGCATTGAGTTTGCTATGTTGACGACTCAACATGGCCGAAAACCGAAGTTAGAACCTTGCAGATCAGCTTCTGTAGCTGGCGTTGATCTTCACGTAGTCATAGGAGAAGTCGCATGTCCACAGCGTAGCATTCACTGCACCGCGCCCCAGCACCACACGAATAGTGATATCGCTTTGCTGCATCACGCGCGCGCCGTCTTCTTCCTGATAGCTCGCAGCACGTCCGCCGTTCTCGGCCACCAGCACGTCGTCGAGATACAGCTTCAGCTTCTCAACATTGAGGTCGCCCACACCGGCATAGCCGATGGCGGCGAGGATGCGGCCGAGGTTGGGGTCGGAGGCGAAGAAAGCGGTCTTGACCAGCGGCGAGTGCGCGATGGCGTAGCCGATCTTTTTACACTCGGCTTCGTCTTTTCCGCCTTCGATTTGGATGGTGATGAATTTGGTCGCACCTTCGCCGTCGCGCACGATGGCTTGCGCCAGCACAGTGGCGACTTCAGTAACGACAGCTTGCATCGCAGCACGAGTAGCCGCATCGATGGTCACTCCGCTCTTGCCGGTGGCGATGAGCATCAGTGCGTCGTTGGTGGAGGTGTCGCCATCCACAGTGATGCAGTTGAAGGATCTGTTGGCGGCCTCGCTCACCATTTGCTGCAACAGCGGTTGCGCGATGGCAGCATCGGTGGCGATGTAGCCCAGCATGGTGGCCATGTTGGGATGGATCATGCCGGAACCTTTGGAGATACCGGTGACAGTAATGGTCTTGCCGCCGATCTGCACTTGCTTGCTCACCGCCTTGGCGACGATGTCGGTGGTCATGATGGCTTGCGAGGCATCGAACCAGTTGTCAGCCTTGAGATTGGCAATGGCTCGCGGGCATGCCCGCGACGATCTTCTCGACGGGTAGCGGCTCCATGATGACACCAGTGGAATACGGCAGCACTTGCTCGGGCGCGCAGCCCAGCAATTTCGCAAGTTCGATACAGGTGCTGCGCGCGGCAGCCATGCCCTGTTCGCCGGTTCCTGCGTTGGCGTTGCCAGTGTTGACCAGCAGCGCGCGAATGCCTTTGCCTGCGGCGAGATGTTCTTTCGCCACGGTGACGGGCGCGGCACAGAAGCGATTGGTAGTGAACACGCCCGCGACAGTCGCGCCCTCGTCCAGTTTGATGATGAGCACGTCCTTCCGGTTGGGGCGTTTGATGCCCGCTTCCGCGATACCCAAAGAAACGCCCGCAACGGGCAACAGTTGTGCCGCGACGGGCGCTGAGAGATTCACCGGCATGAGCTACTTTCTAGATCAATAACGACCGTGAGTGTGGTGGATGTAATTGCTCATCTCCACCGATTGCGAATTCATGCGGCGCACGATGCCGTGCACATGGCGCACGATGCCGCGCATCACGTAATACACGATGGCGGGCTGCGAATTGATGAGCGACTCGAACTTGGAGCGATCCAGCACGAGCACTTTGCTGTCGCTCTTGGCAACCACGGTCGCGCTGATCTGCGCCACATTGCCGCCGACGAAGGTGATGATGCCGGCCAGGTCGCCGGGTTGCAGCAGATGCAGGGTCGCCTGCTCCCCGCCCACGTTCGCTGTCGCCTCGACTTCGCCGCTCGCCAAGATGATCAGGGCATTCTTCAGCCGGTCATCACCGGGCTGCACCAGCACGACGCCCGCCTTGTATTCTTTGATCTCGATGATGCGCGCCAGCGATTCGATCTCTGCGTCGCGCAACTCCTCCGTCAGCGTAGAGTTGTGTAATGTTTGTACGATCAAGTCCTCTTTTGTCATTCTCTTCTCCCCAGAAGTTGGAACATCAATTCAATCTGCCATGGCACTGCTTGTACTTTTTTCCGGAACCGCACGGACAAGGATCATTGCGTCCGATCTTTTCACCCGCACGCGTGAACGGCTTATGTTCGGCGGACTTGTCTTCGGTTTGCGCCAGCGCCTCTTCGTAATCGGCGTGATGATACTGCACATTTTCCGGTGTGTGGGGCGCTTCCGCCGCCGCCACATCGGCCTCGCTGCGTATCTGCACATTCAGCAGTGTCTGCGTCACGTCGCGCTTGATCGCTTCCAACATCGTGGAGAACAGCTCGAAAGCTTCGCGCTTGTATTCCTGCTTTGGGTTTTTCGCCGCAAAGCCGCGCAGATGGATACCTTGGCGCAGATGATCCAGTGCCGCCAGATGTTCACGCCAATGCTGATCCAGGCTTTGCAGCATGACGATGCGTTCATAGCTGTGCATCACCTCTGCGCCCACTTGGTCGACCTTGGCCTGATACTGTTTCTGTGCGGCCTCTGCCACTCGCTCACGCAGGCCATTCTCGTCTAGGTGCTTGTCCTGCTCCAGCCATTGCGCCACGGGTAGCGGCAACTGATATTCGGCGGCCAGTGCCTTTTCCAGCGCAGGGGCATCCCACTGCTCTTCCATGCTGCCATGCGGAATATACTCAGCCACGGTGTCGGACAACACGCTCGCGCGCATCGCATTGATGGTCTCGGAGATATCCGTGCTCTCCAACAATTCCGAACGCTGCTGGTAGATCACCTTGCGCTGATCGTTAGCCACATCGTCATATTCCAGAATTTGTTTACGCATATCGAAGTTGCGTGCCTCCACTTTGCGCTGGGCGTTCTCGATGGCACGCGTCACCCAAGTGTGTTCGATGGCTTCGCCTTCGGGTAGCTTGAATTTGTTCATGATGGCAGCCACTCGATCAGAGGCGAATATGCGCAGCAGTGAGTCTTCCAGCGACAGATAGAAGCGGCTGGAACCTGGATCACCCTGACGACCTGAACGTCCGCGCAACTGGTTATCCACGCGCCGTGATTCATGACGTTCGGTACCCACGATGTGCAAGCCGCCCGCCGCCAACACTTGATCGTGCAACGATTGCCACTCGGATTTCAATTGTTCGATACGCTGGTTGCGCGTCGATTCATCCAGCGACGCATCGGCATGCAAATGTTCGACCTGCTTCTCGACATTGCCACCCAGCACGATATCCGTACCGCGCCCCGCCATATTGGTAGCGATGGTGACCATCTTGGGACGTCCCGCCTGCGCCACGATCTCGGCTTCGCGCGCGTGCTGCTTGGCATTCAACACTTGGTGCGGCAGTTTTTCTTTTGCCAACAACCCAGACAACAACTCGGAAGTTTCGATGGAAGTGGTGCCCACCAACACAGGCTGTCCGCGCTCGTAGCAATCACGTACATCGGCGATAACCGCCGCGTACTTTTCATTCGCGCTGAGATAGACCTTGTCCATCATGTCTTTGCGCACCGTAGGGCGGTGCGGTGGAATGATGACTGTTTCCAAATTGTAGATGGTCTGGAATTCGTACGCTTCCGTGTCTGCTGTGCCGGTCATGCCGGACAGCTTGTTGTACATACGGAAATAATTCTGGAAAGTAATCGAGGCCAGCGTCTGGTTCTCTTTCTGGATTTCCACGCCCTCTTTAGCCTCTACCGCCTGGTGTAATCCGTCCGACCAACGTCGCCCTGACATCAAGCGTCCGGTGAATTCATCGACGATGACCACTTCATTGTTCTGCACCACATAATGCTGGTCGCGCAAAAACAAGTTGTGCGCACGTAGTGCTGCATAAAGGTGGTGGATCAGGGTGATGTTGGCCGGGTCGTACAAGCTGCCTCCAGCAGGCAGTAATCCGGCTTGTGCCAACAGTTGCTCGGCATGCTCGTGGCCGCTTTCGCTCAATAGTATCTGGTGATTTTTCTCGTCGACATGATAGTCGCCGGGAGCCTCCTCCGTGGACTGGCGCGTCAGATGCGGCACCAGTTTGTTCATGTGTTGGTACACATCGAGATTGTCTTCGGCTTGGCCGGAGATAATGAGCGGTGTGCGCGCCTCATCGATCAGGATGGAGTCCACTTCATCGACGACGGCAAAGTTCAGGCCACGCTGAAAACGCTCCTCAGTATTCCCTGCCATGTTGTCGCGCAGATAGTCAAAACCGAATTCATTGTTCGTGCCGTAAGTGATATCCGCGCCATAGGCGGTCTGTTTGTCCGCGTGCTCCATGCTGGTCAGGATGACGCCGACCGATAGTCCAAGGAACTGGTACAGTTTGCCCATCCACTCCGCATCGCGCGCGGCCAGATAGTCGTTCACCGTCACGACATGCACACCCTTGCTCGACAAGGCATTCAGGTAGGCGGGCAGGGTCGCCATCAACGTTTTACCCTCACCCGTACGCATCTCGGCGATCTTGCCGTAATGCAGCACCATACCGCCGATCAGCTGCACATCGAAGTGACGCATCCCCAAGGCGCGTTTGCCACCTTCGCGCACCACCGCGAAGGCTTCGGGCAATAGCGCATCCAATGCTTCACCCTGTTGCACGCGCTGTTTGAATTCTGCTGTTTTTCCCCGCAACCCATCATCCGACAGCGCCGCTATTTCCGCTTCTAGCGCATTGATACGAACGACGGTCTGACGATATTGTTTGAGTAGGCGATCATTACGGCTGCCGAATACGGTTTTTAATAGTTTGGAGATCATGCTGTTATTTTCTTCATTACGACTATCGAACAAATAAAAAAGGGTGAGGCACGTACCTCACCCTTCTGTGAAATCTGACGCATCAACTCGCTGCTTTTTGCAGAAAGCGTACTGGATTCTGGGCGATGCCTTTATACCTCACTTCAAAATGCAGGTGGTTGCCCGTGGAACGACCCGTACTCCCCACCCTTGCGATCTCGCGTCCGCGCCGCACTACATCGCCGACCTTGACCAACAACTTTGACGCATGCGCATAGCGCGTGACGACTTGGTTCCCGTGATCGATCTCGATCATATTACCATACTGCGGATGGGTGTCCGCATACACGACCACCCCCCCTGCTGACGCGTAGATGGGAGTTCCGGCGGGCACCATGTAATCGACTCCCTCATGCATCGCGTTCTTGCCTGTGAACGGATCGATGCGCCAGCCAAAATTGGAGGAATACCAGCCTTCGATGATAGGCGCGACCGAGGGCAACATCTTTTTACTCAAGCTGTCCTGCATCAGCAATGTCTCTAAAGCGATCAATTTGTCACTCCGATCACTCAGCAATCCGTTCAATTCGGCCATTTGCTGCTCCATGTTGGCCAGTGAAATGTCCTGCTGTAACGGTGCGGGAAGATAGGGACCGCCTTGCGCGGGCAATTTGTCGAACGAAAATTCTTGCGGTTTCATACCGGTCATCTTGGCAAGTCGCGCGCCCAAACCGTCCAAGCGCAACAACTGGGCTTGCATCTGGCCTAAACGCATCGCCATGGTGTCCAAGCTCTTGTGCAGATACGCCTGTTGTTTTTGCTGTTCATCCTGCTGCGCACTTGCTAACCAAGTACGCAATTCATTGCCCATCAGACTCGGTTGAAAACGTACGATGGCATATTGCGCGGATAACACGGCTGCCACAAACACCACGGAGGCTAATAGCATAAGCACCACCACATGCATTCCCGTTAGGGTGATGCTGCGAGCTTTTGCAAATCGATTGGAAACTAGAATAATATTCACGCCATCCCCTTAACCGTGACTCTCCACCCACTTTGCCGCATCGTCTGAACGCCTACCTGGCCTCCAATCAAGAACTACGGCTACTTTCGAGCAAGGCCAGACAGCTTGCGGCCTTACAACGACACTACGAATCCATCGTTCCAACCGCGCTGAAACATAGCAGCCTTGTGTTACAACTGCATCAACAGACGTTGATCCTTGCCGCCAACAACGGCGCCGTAGCAGCCAAGTTGCGCCAAATGAGTGGCGAACTGATTTCCCTTTTTCAAGCAAGGGGATGCGAGGTTACTGGAATTCAAATCCGGGTGCAAGTCAGCACCCCCCGCCCCCCGCCTAAGACTGTTGCGCGCAAACTCGGTCAAGGAGCACGCACTGCACTGGATGAGCTAGGCCAAAAACTGGAGGATTCACCCCTGAAATCGGCATTACGACGGCTCGCTCGGCGTACTTAGAGCAGCACTCGCCAAGCAACAAGTCCATAACGTTCAAGCAAATACAAGACGCCGAACACCAGTAACACGTAGGCCATGAAACGCAGGACTTGCCATGCAAAGCGCGGATAACGTGGATCACGGGTGAGTATATATAAGACTGCCGAGATGGCGACGATCAGGATAGAGAGCAGTAGCGCGAGGCGGATGAGCATCGCAGATACCCAACTAAGCAGCCTGTAATTGCAGACGCAAAAAGTCAGGGGCCTCTTCCGGCTTCTCAAACGTAGTGAGTTCCCATGCGGTCTCGTCAGCCAGCAGCGCTCGGCAGAGAGCGTTGTTCAAGGCATGTCCAGATTTGTATCCAGAAAAAGCGCCTATCAGTGGATGTCCCAACAGATATAGGTCACCGATGGCATCTAGAACTTTGTGTTTCACAAACTCATCTTCAAAACGCAGCCCATCCGGGTTGATGACCCGGTATTCGTCCATCACGATCGCGTTATCTAGGTTGCCACCCAACGCCAAACCTTGTGCACGCATGTTCTCAACATCCTGCATGAAACCAAAGGTGCGCGCACGGCTAACTTCCTTCACGTAAGAATGCGTGCCTAGATCGATCACCACGTCTTGCTTGGTATTGGCGAAAACCGGGTGGGCGAAATTAATCGTAAAGCTCAATTTATAACCATTGTATGGTTCGAAGCGCACCCACTTGTCACCGTCCTTGACCTCCACCACCTTTTTAATGCGGATGAACTTTTTGGCCGCCGCCTGTTCGACGATGCCTGCCGATTGCAGCAAGAAAATGAACGTCCCCGCACTGCCGTCCATGATGGGCAGCTCCGGGCTGGTCAGCTCAACGATGGCATTGTCGATTCCCAGACCCGCTAACGCCGACATCAAGTGCTCCACCGTTGCCACGCGCACACCATTCGCCTCCAAGCATGTGGAAAGGCGTGTGTCATGCACTGCATGCGCCTCAGCCCGAATATCCATGGGAGGTGACAAGTCGACACGACGGAACACGATACCGCTGTCGATGGCCGCCGGACGCAAAGTCAGATAGACCTTTTCACCCGAATGCAGACCGACGCCCGTCGCCTGCACCATCGTCTTCAATGTGCGTTGCTTGACCATTTAGTATCACCTAACAAAACAGGTGTGGATTTTAGCACAGCCACCAACTGTGCCGTTTTCAATAGCCCTTGGGAAAGCGTCGCGAGCACAGGCAGAACAAGGCGTGAAATGGCGAAAGAGCGGAGTTTACTGGAATGTAAATGAGCATCTTGAGCCATTGAGCAACGCAGTTACGCCAAGCACAGCAGTTTTCCCGGTCAGTCGGCCTGCTTGCGCAAGAACGACGGGATATCCAGCGGATCAACACCGGACTGCTTCATCGCTTCGACTGCCGCCTGATGTCGCCCCGTGCGCATGACTGCTGGCATTTCCAACGCATCGTAATTGATCATCGGCGCATCATGCGTACCCGTACGCAACTGAGTTTGCGGTACCAGCATAGGCTTGGGTTGCTTGCGTGCCATCGGTACGCCTAGGCCGGTCGCGACGATCGTCACGCGCAACTCATCGCCCATGCTCTCATCGAACACCGAGCCAACGATGACGGTCGCTTCTTGTGCCGCGAACTGGAAGCAATTCATCACCTCATGCAGCTCATCCAAAGTCAGATTGCTGCTGGAGGTGATGTTGACCAGCACGCCGCGCGCACCGGACAAATCCATATCTTCCAACAACGGGCTGGCGATAGCCTGTTCCGCAGCACGTTGTGCACGACCTTCGCCCGCAGCAGAGGCAGCGCCCATCATCGCCATACCGTTCTCGGACATCAATGTGCATACGTCGGCAAAGTCCACGTTCACCATGCCGGGCACATTGATGACTTCCGCGATGCCCGCGACCGCACCTTGCAACACACCATTCGCCGCCTTGAAGGCTTCCGGCAAAGTCGTCTTGCCACCCAACACCTCCATTAGCTTGGCATTCGGCACGATGATGAGCGAATCGACATAGGTTGCCAATTCTTCGATCCCGCTTTGCGCCAACGACATGCGCTTACCTTCGAACACGAATGGTTTGGTGACCACGGCCACGGTGAGGATGCCCATCTCTTTGGCCACTTGCGCCACGATAGGTGCCGCCCCGGTACCTGTTCCCCCGCCCATACCAGCAGTGATGAACACCATGTTCGCACCGCTGATGATCTCGGCGATGCGCTCGCGATCTTCCTCCGCTGCCGCTTGGCCGATCTCAGGTTTGGCACCCGCCCCCAGCCCCTTGGTCAGATTCGCACCGATCTGCAACTGCACCCGCGCCTTGCTGCGGCGGAGTGCCTGTGCATCGGTGTTGATCGCGATGAACTCGACGCCTTGCACTCCTTGTTCGATCATGTGATCGACAGCGTTACCGCCGCAACCACCGACCCCCACCACCTTGATCACTGCGCCTTGCGGCTGTGCATCCATCAGTTCAAACATAGCATTTCTCCTTATCAAAATTGCAAACAGACCCTGAACCCGAACTTCTCAACCTTTTAAAAATTGCTCTGGAACCATGACTTCATCCTATCCATCACATCCGTAAACGACCCCGAATTGACACGCGACACTTCGTTACGCTGATACTGCTCCAAGCCGTACAACAACAGCCCCACACCCGTGGCATAACGCGGTGTCTTCACCACATCGGATAAGCCGCCGATGTTGCGCGGCACGCCCATGCGTACCGGCATGTGGAATATCTCCTCGCCCAATTCGACCATGCCCTGCATGGCACTGCTGCCGCCCGTCAGCACGATGCCGGACGAAAGCAGATCTTCGAAACCGCTGCGACGCAGCTCTTGCTGGATCAGCGAATACAACTCTTCCACGCGCGGCTCGATCACTTCCGCCAGCGTCTGTCGCGACAACATGCGTGCGCTGCGCTCTCCCACACCGGGCACCTCGATCGGTGCGTCGTTCGCCAACTGGCGCAACGCACAGCCGTATTTGATCTTGATGTCTTCAGCGTCTTTGGTCGGCGTGCGCAGTGCCATCGCGATGTCATTGGTGATCTGATCGCCCGCGATCGGAATCACCGCCGTGTGGCGGATCGCACCGTTGGTGAAGATCGCCACATCGGTGGTGCCGCCGCCGATGTCCACTAGACACACACCCAACTCTTTCTCATCGTCAGCCAGCACCGCTTTGCTCGACGCCAATGGCTGCAAGATCATCTCGTTTACTTCCAACCCGCAGCGGTGGATGCATTTCAAGATATTCTGCACCGCTGCCACCGCACCAGTGACGATGTGGATCTCCACCTCCAAGCGCAGACCACTCATCCCCAATGGCCTTTTGATCCCCTCCTGCCCGTCGATGCTGAACTCCTGCTCGAGGATGTGCAGTATCTGCTGATCACTCGGTAGGTTGATCGTGCTCGCCGTTTCCACTGCGCGCAGAATGTCGGTGTGGGCGACCTCTTTATCCTTGATCTTGATCATGCCATTGGCATTGGAGCTGCGAATATGGCTGCCCGCGATGCCGGTATAGACCTCGCGTATCTTGCAGTCGGCCATCAGCTCGGCTTCTTCCAGCGCGCGCTGGATGGCGCCGACGGTGGCGTCGATATTCACCACCATGCCCTTCTTCATGCCGGAAGATTGATGCAGACCCGCACCGATCACCTCCAACGTACCTTCCGGCCGGATCTCGGCGACGATACATGCGATCTTCGAGGTGCCTATATCCAGCGCCACGATCAAATTCTTGTTCTCTCTGTTCTTGCTCATCGCTGTCCCCTTGCTACGTCCTCAAACATTGCCACTTGGCAGATATGCTGCAAATCCGTGTCGGTAGCGCAGATCCACATGATTCGCGGGTCGCGCCAACGCAGCCAGACTGTACGGATACACAGTGACAAAACGTGACAAGCGCTGCTGCATCTCCTCGCGCCCCAGTTCCAGCACCATGCCGTTATCCAATTTCACCTGCCATGCAAAGCGCGGCGACAGACTGATCTGTGCGATCTGGCGCCGCATCGGTTGCAGAACCGCACTCAACTCGCCATACATCTGTGCGACTTGGAAAGAACTGTCCGGCTGTCCGATGAAGGCAGGCAAGTTCTGATCCGCTTTCCCCGCAAACACCTCCCCGTGCGTATTCACCAGCAGCGTCGCATTCCAGCGCGCCAACGCAACATGCTCTTCCACTTCCACTTCTAGGCTCCACGGAAATTTGCGCCGCACGCTCACCTTGCGCACCCAGGGCAGTTTCTCGAACGCTTGCCGCGTGCGCTCCAGATCAACAGTGAAAAAATTGCCGCTCACTTGTTCATGCACTACTTTTTCTAACTGCTCAGAGGAAACCCGCTGCGGGACAGCAGTCAACTCCACCACATGCAGCGGAAACACCGGCAGACGCAACACATAACGTACTGCCCCGTACAGCACCAGCGCGAGGCTGATACCGAACAGCATGTTCGCCATCATGCGCAACAGTGGTGCGTTATCCCACATGCGCACCCTCCAAAATCTGCAACACCAGTTGCTCGAAGCTGATACCCGCCTGACGCGCCGCCATCGGCACCAGACTGTGATCGGTCATGCCGGGCGACGTATTCGCCTCCAGCAGGTAGGCCTTGCCGTCCTCGCCGCGCAGGAAATCCACACGCCCCCATCCCTGGCCGCCGATCAAGGCAAAGGCCAGTTGTGCCAAGTGCTGCATCTCGCCTTCTTGTTCCGCATTCAAACCGCACGGACACAAGTAGCGCGTGTCGTCGCGCAGGTACTTTGCTTCGTAGTCGTAGAATTCATTCGCCGGTTCGATTTTGATGACGGGCAATGCATGGCCGTTGAGGATCGCAGCGGTATATTCACCGCCACCGATGAAACGCTCGGCGAGCACCAACCTGTCGTATTTAACCGCTTCCAGATAAGCGGCTTGCAAATCTTCACTGCGTTTCACCTTGGTGATACCCACACTTGATCCTTCATTGGCTGGCTTCACGAATAAAGGCAGACCCAAGCGTTGCGTCACACCCTGCCAGTCGCTGCGCTCGGTGAGCATCTCGTAATCAGGGATGGGCATGCCCGCCGCCTGCCAGATCAACTTGGTGCGCCATTTATCCATCGCGATGGCCGACGCCATCACACCGCTACCTGTATAAGGTATACCCATCAGTTCCAGCGCACCCTGCACCGTGCCGTCTTCGCCAAAACGTCCGTGCAGCGCGATGAACACGCGCTCGAACTTCTCTCTCTTGAGCTCAGACAACTCCCGTTCAGCGGGATCAAAAGCGTGTGCATCGACTCCGTTTTTTTGCAACGCCGCCAGCACCGCACTGCCGCTCTTCAACGATACCTCGCGCTCTGCCGAGCGTCCGCCGAATAGCACCGCCACTTTTCCGAATTTACTCAAATCCGCTCTCCTACGATTTTCACTTCGCGATGCAGTTCGACACCCGTCTGCCGCAACACCGTCGCCCGCACTTCATCGATCAGATCCTCGATGTCCGCCGCTGTCGCATCACCTACGTTCACGATGAAATTGGCATGTTTCTCCGACACCTGCGCACCGCCGAGGCGCTTACCTTTCAGTCCGCAGCTCTCAATCAACTTCGCCGCATGATGATTCGGCGGATTGCGGAATACCGAGCCAGCATTCGGCTGTTGCAAAGGTTGGCTGGCACTGCGCTTCTCCATCAATGCTTTGATCTCCTGCCGCGCAGCCTCCACGTCACCCGCTTCCAACTTCAACCATGCACCGACGAAGAGTTCTTCATTGGCGTTTTTTAATGCCGCATGGCGATAGCCGATGTCATATTCCTGCGGCATACGTTCCAGTAACTCGCCGCGCAGCGTCAGCACTTGCACACGCTGCACCTTCTGCCAGGTCTCTCCGCCATAACAGCCCGCGTTCATCGCCAACATGCCGCCCAAGGTGCCGGGGATACCCACAAAGAATTCCGCACCGCACAAATTATTCGATGCCGCAAAACGTGCCAGCTTCGCACCCGCCACACCCGCTTGGACGTAGAGCAGATCGCCTTCCACGCGCAGCTCACTCAATGCACCTTGCATCAACACCACCGTGCCGCGAAAACCACCATCGCGCACCAGCAGGTTGCTGCCTAGACCCACCGCCAACAGCGGCTCGCTTGTCGGCGTCTGCCGCAGGAACGCTTGCAGATCCGCAAGGTCGGCTGGACGATACATACGCTGCGTCACTCCACCTGCGCGCCAGCTGGTATGACGCGACATGGGCTCGTCGTGGAACATCTCTCCACGCAATCCCGCTGTACTGAACTTTGTCGGTTCGCTCATGTTCATTTTTGCGCCAGCTGCTTTACTTGGTGGGGCACGCCGCCGATGGAACCCGCGCCCATGGTCAGCACCACATCACCGTCGCGCGCCATCTGCATGATGGTCTGCGGCATGTCGGCGATGTTCTCCACAAACACCGCTTCGTTCTGCCCCGCCACGCGCAAGGCATGCATTAGTCCGCGACCGTCCGCTGCCACGATGGGCGCTTCGCCCGCCGCATACACTTCGGCCAGTGCGAGTGCATCGACACTGGACATCACCTTCACAAAATCTTCGAACAGGTCGCGCGTACGCGTGAAGCGATGTGGCTGAAAAGCCAGCAGCAAGCGTTTGTTTGGAAAAGCGCCGCGTACCGCAGCCAGCGTGGCTTTCATCTCCACTGGATGATGTCCATAGTCGTCGATGAGCGTGAACGAACCGCCGCTCGGCAAGGCGATCTCGCCATAACGTTGCATGCGTCGTCCTACACCTTGGAACTCTGCCAGAGCCGCCACGATGGCACTCTTCTGCCACGCCCACTTCCAATGCGACGGCGATGGCCGCCAGTGAATTCAACACGTTATGCAGACCGGCAAGATTGAGCGTGACCTCCAGATCGACAGGCACGCTGTTGTGGCGGCACAGTGCAGTGAAGCGCATCTTGCCGCCTTCGTGCCGCACATTCACCGCGCGTATCTGCGCCTCTTCGCTGAAACCGTATGTGGTGATCGGTTTGCTGATGCGCGGCAGAATGTCGCGCACGTTCTCATCATCCACGCACAGCATGGCGCGCCCATAGAACGGTAGTCGTTCGACAAAATCGACGAAGGCCTGCTTCAATTTGCCGAAGTCGTGACCATAAGTCTCCATATGGTCGGCATCGATGTTGGTGATGATCGCCAAGATGGGTGTGAGATACAGGAAAGAAGCATCGGACTCGTCCGCCTCGGCCACGATGAACTCACCCGTACCCAAACGCGCGTTCGCACCGCTGCTGTTGAGACGCCCGCCGATGACAAAGGTCGGATCGTAACCGCCCTTGGCCAGGATGCTGGTCACCAACGAAGTGGTGGTGGTCTTGCCGTGCGTACCCGCCACGGCGATGCCCTGACGCAAGCGCATCAGCTCGGCCAACATCACCGCGCGGGGCACAATCGGGATGCGCTGCTCGCGTGCCGCCACCACTTCCGGGTTGTCTGCCTTGACCGCTGTGGAAGTCACCACCGCATCCGCATCTTGCAGATTCTTGGTGTCGTGCCCGTAATGGATGGTCGCCCCCAGTGTCTGCAAGCGTTGTGTGACGGCACTCTCGGACAAGATCAGAACCGCTCACTTGGAAACCCAGATTGAGCAACACCTCGGCGATACCGTTCATGCCGGAGCCGCCGATGCCGACGAAGTGGATGTGTTTGATCTTGTGTTTCATGCAGCACACTCCTCACATACATGCACCACTTGTTGTGTCGCATCCGGTTTCGCCAAACTGCGTGCGGCCTGCGCCATCGCCAGCAGTTTTTCTCGAGTCAATTCACGCAACAGTTGCGCCAACTTCTCCGCGTTCAATTCGTTTTGCGGCAACAGCACTGCCGCATTCTTCTCACTCAGGAAGCGTGCGTTGTGGGTCTGATGATCGTCCACCGCAAACGGGAATGGGATCAGCACGCTCGCCACACCCGCTGCCGCCAGCTCGGCGATGGTCAACGCACCCGCGCGGCAGATCACCACATCGGCCTTCGCATACTGGTGCGCCATATCGTCGAGGAAGGCACGAATGTCCGCATCCACACCAGCCTGCGCATACAGTTTTTGCACTGTCTCGAAATGTTTTTTGCCTGTCTGATGAAGCACGTTTGGACGCTCTGCTTCGCTCATCAGCGCCAATGCTTTGGGTAACGCTTCATTCAACGCCTGCGCACCGAGACTGCCGCCCACCACCAGCACATTCAACTTGCCGCCACGTCCGGCGAAGCGCGTCTTGCGGTACTGACAATGCGGCGATGTCTGCGCGCACCGGATTGCCGCACCACTGCGTCCCTCTCAACACATCAGGGAAGCCGCTCAAAACGCGCGCGGCGATCTTCGCCAGCACCTTGTTGCTCAATCCGGCGATGGAGTTCTGCTCATGGACAACCAGCGGACGGCGCAACATCGCAGCCATCAATCCACCCGGCATGGTGATGTAACCGCCCATGCCCAGCACCACATCGGGTCGATGGCGGAAGATCGCCTCCGCGCTCTGCCCCAAGGCGCGCAGTAAAGTGAACGGCAAGGTCAGCAGACGCAGCAGACCTTTGCCGCGCACACCGGAGAAGTTCACCCATGCCACCGGATAACCATGCTTAGGCACTAGCTCGGCTTCCATGCTGTTGGGCGCACCCAGCCACACCACGTTCCAGCCTTGCGCACGCAAGACATCGGCCACGGCCAATCCTGGATAGATGTGCCCGCCGGTGCCGCCTGCCATGATGAGGATGGTTCTGCTCATATTGGCAACCCCCGCGCCACGCTGCGATTTTGGCTACGACCGCCCCTTTGGGGCTTAACTTGCTCGCGCAAGTTAGTCTTCGCCGAAACAGACGTGTTGTTAAAGTGCGTGCTCATATCGGAAGTCCCCGCGCAACACGTCTGTTTTCATAATCAATACGCAACAGCACCGCGATCGCCACGCAGTTCACCACCACGCCACTGCCGCCGAAACTGAGGAATGGCAAGGTCAGTCCTTTGGTCGGCAGCACGCCCATGTTCACACCGATGTTGATCATCGCCTGCACGCCGAGCCATACCGCGATGCCTTGCGCCACCAATGCTGCAAACAGGCGCTCTGACATCGCCGCCTGACGACCGATGGCGAAAGCGCGCACGATGAGCCAGCCGAACAACAAAATAACGGCACACACACCGAACAGTCCCATCTCTTCCGCGATCACGGCCAACAAGAAATCGGTATGCGCCTCCGGTAGATAGAACAATTTTTCTACGCTGCCCCCTAACCCCACGCCCAGCCATTCACCGCGACCGAAGGCGATCAGCGCATGACTGAGTTGATAACCTTTCCCATAGGGGTCGGACCACGGATCCATGAAGCCGATGACGCGCTGCATGCGGTAGGGCGAAGATAGAATCAAGGCGGCGAATGCCAGTGGCAATAACAACACCAATCCACCGAATATCTTGAGATTGAACCCGCCCAACCATAATGTTCCCATCGCGATGGCGCAGATCACCACGAATGCGCCCATGTCTGGCTCTAACAGCAACAGTGCGCCAACCAGCGCCATCACGCCGAACATCGGCAGGAACGGTTGCAGCAAATGGTCTTTTACCGCGCCTTTGCGTACCGCGTAATCGGCGGCGTACAGCACGGCGAACAACTTCATCAATTCCGACGGCTGCAGATTAATGACGAACAACGACAACCAACGGCGGCTGCCGTTGACCGCCTTGCCGATACCCGGGATCAATACCAGCACCAACAGCACCACGCCGACGAGAAAGAGATGCGGCGCATATTTCTGCCACATCTGCGTCGGAATCTGGAAGGCGACCACCCCCGCAGCCACTCCGGTCAGAATGAAAATGGCGTGACGCATCAGGTAATAGGTCGGTTGATAGTTGGTGTATTTGCCCGCCTCGGCAGTCGCGATCGACGCGGAGTAGACCATGATCAAACCGATGGCAAGCAATGCGGTGATGATCCACGTCAACACCGTGTCGTACTCCGCCACATTACGGCGCGGTGCGTTCAGTGCCGGGCTGAGCATGTCGCCTCCGTTTTCTTCACGGCAGCGATGAACGCCTCCGCCCGATGCAGATAGTTCCTGTACATATCGAAGCTGGCGCAAGCGGGGGACATCAGCACCGCATCACCCCCTCGCGCATAGGTGGTGGAAATACGCACCGCCTCATCCATGTCGCCCGCATCGAGTACCGGCTTACCACAACCTTGCAAAGCCTCTCGGATCAGCGGTGCATCACGCCCGATCAACACCACAGCACGCGCGTGTTGCGCCACCGCATCCTTCAATGGTGAAAAGTCCTGACCTTTGCCATCCCCGCCAAGAATGACCACGGCAGGTTTGCCCAATCCTTTCAGCGCCGCTTCGGTCGCGCCGACATTGGTACCCTTGGAATCATCGTAATAGGTGATACCCGCGATCTCGGCGACCTTCTCCACACGATGCGGCAATCCCCTGAATGCACGCAGAGCCCGCACCAGTGGCGCCAATGGCAAGCCGAGCGCACGACACAACGCCAAGGCAGCCAGCGCATTCGCTACGTTGTGCAATCCGCTCACTTGTAATTCGTCGGCACGCATGATCTTCTGCGCGCCCTGCATCAACCAAGTCGCAGCTCCTTCGCGCGTGATACCCCAGTCGTTGTCACTGCTTGGCGGATTCAATCCGAAACTCAGTTGCCTGCGCCCCTTGATCTTCATCGCCACACTGCGCTCATCATCGCGGTTCAATACCTGCACACCGCTACCCTGGAAGATGCGCGTCTTGGCCGCAGCATAGGTATCCATGCTGCCCGCATAACGATCGAGATGGTCTTCCGTCACGTTGAGCACCACGGCTGCATCGGCCTCCAGCGTGTAGGTGGTTTCAAGTTGAAAGCTGGAGAGTTCCAACACCCATACTTGCGGTTGTTGCTTGCGGGCGCGCAAGGCATCCAGCACCGCAGGCGAGATATTGCCTGCCACTTGCGTATCCAGCCCGGTAGCCGCACACATCGCGCCGACCATGCTGGTGACGGTGGTCTTACCGTTGGCGCCGGTGATGGCGATGACCTTGGTATTGCGGCGATAGTTGTTAGTCGCCAGTTGCTGCGCCAGCAGTTCGACATCACCTTCGACCGGAATGCCACGCGCGATGGCACGCTGCACGAATGGCTCGGCGAGCGGCACACCCGGACTGACCGCGATACGGTCTATCCCCTGTAGCAGCTCGTCTTTGAATGCACCGCAATGCACCTCGGCTTGCGGCAGTTCACTGCGCAAAGTCACGATGCCGGGAGGTTCGTTGCGACTATCGGCGACGCGCAAGCGTGCACCTTGCGCGTTCAAATAACGCGCAAGCGATAACCCGGTCTCGCCGAGACCGAGTATCAAGATCGATTTGTCGCGCAGTGTCGTCATCTCAATTTCAAAGTTGCCAGCCCCATCAGGACCAGCAGCATCGTTATGATCCAGAAGCGCACTACCACTTGCGTTTCCTTCCAGCCCTTCTGTTCGAAGTGGTGGTGCAACGGTGCCATCAACAGGATGCGTTGCCCCGTGCCGAATCTTTTCTTGGTGTACTTGAACCAGGACACCTGCAGCATCACTGACACCGCCTCCACCACGAACACGCCGCCCATGATGAACAGCACCAGTTCCTGGCGAATGATCACCGCCACGGTGCCCAATGCCGCGCCCAGCGCCAACGCACCGACATCGCCCATGAACACTTCCGCCGGATAGGCATTGAACCAAAGGAAAGCCAAGCCCGCACCCGCGATGGCGGCGCAGAACACGGCCAGCTCACCCGCGCCGGGAATGGAGGGTTCACCCAGATATTTGGAAAACTCGGCGTGACCGGCGACGTAAGCGAAGATCGCCAAGGCGCTCGCTACCATCACGGTCGGCATGATGGCCAATCCATCCAAGCCATCGGTGAGGTTCACCGCATTGCTACTGCCGACAATGACCAAATACACCAGCACGATGAAGCCGACCATGCCGAGCGGCAGCACCAGATGTTTGAAGAACGGCACGATGAGTTCGGTATGTGCCGGCAGCGTGGCATGCGACCACAGGAAGGCGCCGACTGCCAATGCGATGAGCGATTGCCAGAACATCTTAGCGCGCGCTGACAAACCGTCCGGATTGCGATGCACCACCTTGCGATAGTCATCCACCCAACCGATGGCACCCACGCCCAACGTGGTCAGCAATACCACCCAGATGTAGGCGTTGTGCAGATCACCCCATAACAAAGTGGTGATAGCCACCGATGCGAGAATAAGCGCACCGCCCATGGTCGGCGTGCCCGCCTTCACCAGATGTGTTTGCGGACCATCGGTACGCACCGATTGGCCGATCTTCATCGCGGTCAATTTGCGTATCATCCACGGCCCGAGCAGGAACGAAATGAACAGCGCCGTCATCGCTGACATCACCGCACGCAAGGTGATGTAATTGAACACACTGAACGTGCGCACGTCCTGCGCCAACCATTGGGCTAATGCGAGCAGCATGCTTCCTCCTTGTGTAGTGCACAAAATTGCACGACTCGTTCCATCTTCATAAAGCGCGATCCCTTCACCAACACGGTGGTCTTCGCATCTAGCTCTTTATCCAGTACTGCCTGTAACGTTTCGATGTCTGCAAAATGCCGTGCCTCAGCGCCAAATTCGCTCACAGCTCCGACACTCAATGTACCCAGTGCGTAGAGCTTTTCGATGCCGAGTTCACGTGCTGCGATGCCGACCTCGCGATGGAACTGCGCAGCACCCTCGCCCAACTCACCCATATCACCCAGCACGAAGATGCGCTTACCGCTAGCCTGCGCCAACACTTCCAACGCGGCATGCATCGAAGCAGGATTGGCGTTATAGGTATCATCGATCAAGGTCGCACCGTTCAACGCCTGCTTGCGCTGTAAACGTCCAACCACACCGCCGAAGTTTTCCAAGCCTTTGACAATGATCGCCAGCGGCACCTGCAAAGCCAATGCAGCGGTCGCCGCAGCCAAGGCGTTACGTGCGTTGTGCTCTCCCGGCACTTGCAGTACGGCTCGCAATTCACCCGCTGGCGTACGCACCTGCAACAGGCCGCCATAACCTTGCGCCTGCCACGAGCCCTTCACTTCCGCCGCATGTTCCAGGGCGAAACCGATGATGCGGTGTTTGTCCGCCAGCGTGCGCCACAGTCCGGCATGGGCGTCGTCGGCATTGATGACGGCAGTGCCGCCGCTCTTCAGCCCGGCGAATATCTCGCCTTTGGCACGCGCCACACCTTCCACCGAACCCAACCCTTGCAGATGCGCACCCGTCGCGTTGTTGACCAGCGCCACATCAGGGCGTGCGATTCGCGTCAGATAATCGATCTCGTTCGCATGGTTCATGCCCATTTCGATCACCGCGTAGCGATGTATCGCGCGCAGTTTCAGCAAGGTGAGTGGCATGCCGATGTCGTTATTGAAATTACCTTGGGTGGCCAGTACGCTTTCTTCGCTGCCGGTCGCGGCACGCAAAATGGCAGCCAGCATCTCCTTCACCGTGGTCTTGCCGTTACTGCCCGTGATCGCAAGCAGCGGAACGTCGAACTGCTTGCGCCAATGTGCGGCGAGTTCCCCTAACGCGAGGCGAGTATCAGACACCCGCAACAACGGGCACGGCGCGTTCTCGATCACACTCTCTGCGTTCACCACCGCAGCGACTGCGCCCGCCTGTACCGCCTGTGCAAGGAACTTCGCGCCATCGAAGTGTTCGCCCTTGAGTGCGATGAACAGGTCACCCGGCTTGGTCGTGCGCGTGTCGGTGGAAACGGCGGAAAAATGCGCGTCCGCGCCGTCTAGCGTCGCGTGTAGTGCTTGAGCGGCTTGTGAGAGATGCATCATAGCCAGCGCTCCTCCGGCTTCCACACACTCAGCGCGCGGTGCGCGATCTCGGCATCCGAGAAGGGATGGCGCACACCATTGATCTCTTGATAGTCTTCGTGACCTTTGCCCGCGAGCAATACAGTATCGATGGGCCGCGCCTTGCTGATGGCAGAGGTGATCGCTTTGGCTCGATCTTCGATCACCTGAAAATCACCTTGCATACCGACGATGATGGCATCAATGATCGCGCGCGGATCTTCGCTGCGCGGGTTGTCGTTGGTGATGATGCGCACATCGGCGAATCTGGAAGTGACCGTTCCCATCATCGGACGCTTTCCACGGTCTCGATCACCTCCGCAGCCGAACACACAAATGATTTTTCCACCGGAGGGTGCGCTCACCTCGCGCAGCGTCATCAATACTTTCTCCAGCGCATCCGGCGTGTGCGCATAATCCACCACCACCACTGGCGTCTCCTTGCCACCTAGGGTCTGCATGCGCCCCGCCACGGCTTTTTGCGCTCCGAGCTCGCGCACGGCACCATCGATATCCACATCGCTCACCAACAGTACGGCCAATGCACCGAGCAGATTGGACGCGTTGAAACGTCCTATCAATTTGCTTTGCAGTGCGGCCGCGCCCCAACTGGTGTGCAGTTGTAATGTCAGACCCTGCGCATCCATCTGCGTGAGGTCTCCATACACCATCCGTATACCGAGTCGCTCAGCAAGCTTCAATGATTCATCGTTCAATCCATATCCGATGATTTCGAGAGAATCCCCCTGAAGTTGCTCGGCCAGCTCAGCTCCAAATGCATCATCCAGATTGACCACGGCATATTTGAGCGAAGCCCAGTCGAACAGGCGGCGCTTCGCTGCCGCATAACTCTGCATGTCGCCGTGATAGTCGAGATGGTCGCGCGTGAGATTGGTCAGCAGCGCCACATCGTAGTGCACACCGTTGACGCGCCCCTGATCCAACGCATGAGAAGACACCTCCATCACTGCCGATCGCGTACCCTGCTCCACATACTCTGCCAGCAAGCCATGCACGAGTAATGCGTCCGGCGTGGTGTTAATGGTCGCTTGGAGTGCATCGGGGAAACCATTTCCCAATGTGCCCAGCAATGCGCTCTTGCGCCCCAGTGCATTGAATGTCTTGGACAGCCAGTGACTACACGAGGTCTTGCCGTTGGTGCCGGTGACGCCGACCACCCACAGGTGATGCGATGGCTGCCCATATATTCGATCAGCCAGCATGCCTGCCTGATGACGCAGATCGTGCACCGCCAGATTGGGCACGTTCCATTCGGCATCCCAATGAAATCCGTGAGCTTCCCAGATCACCGCGTTCGCGCCGCGTTCGATGGCCTGCGCAATGAAGCCGCGCCCATCAGCTTGCGTACCGGGATAAGCAACGAAGGTATCGCCAAACTGAACTGCGCGGCTGTCAGAGACCAGTCTTGTGATCTTCACGCCGAGCGCATCGAGTTCGTCAAACGGGAAAGTGCTCATACCTCCTCCCCGATGACTTCACCTGGCGCGATCAATACATTATCCAGCGGCGCATCGTTCGGCACGCTGAGCGTGCGCAGTGATTCGCCCATCACATTGCTGAACACCGGTGCGGCAACCAGACCTCCGTAATAATCCCGACCACCCGGTTCGTTGATCATCACCGCAACGATCAAACGCGGATCAGAGGCCGGTGCCATGCCCACGAACGAAGCGATGTAGCGGTTGACGTACTTTCCGTTCTCGAGCTTATGTGCGGTGCCGGTCTTGCCCGCTACGCGATAGCCGGTGATCTGTGCCAGCGGTGCGGTTCCACCGGGCTTGACCACGAGTTCCATCATGTCACGCACAGCTTGTGCCGTTGCTTCAGAATAAACTTTGACACCCACGACCGGCGTCTCTTGTTTAAGCAAAGTGATCGGCTTCAACTCGCCACCGTTGGCGAATACGGTATAGGCACGCGCCAACTGCAACAGATTGACCGAGATGCCGTTGCCGTATGACATGGTGGCCTGTTCGATAGGTCGCCATTTTTTGTAGTCGCGCAACTTGCCTGCCGCCTCGCCGGGAAATTCGCTGCCCGTCAATGATCCGAAACCGCTCTCATTCAAGCTATGCCAGAACGTCTCCGGCGCCATCCCCAATGCGATCTTGGCCGTCCCCACATTGCTGGATTTCTGAATGACTTGCGCCACCGTCAGCGCATGTTCTGGATGCGTGTCATGTATCGTGCGCCCATTCACGGTGAACACACCGCCCGCTGTATCAATGACTGTACCGGGCTTGATCTTGCCTGTTTCCAGCGCAGCCGCGATGGTGAAGGGTTTCATGGTGGAGCCGGGCTCGAACAGGTCGGTGACGGTACGGTTGCGCAATATCGCCACGGATGGCTTATCTCGATTATTGGGGTTGTACGAAGGCCAGTTGGCCAAGGCCAACACCTCACCCGTTCTGGCATCTAACACTACGATGGAGCCTGCCTTCGCTTTGTGCCGCTCGACTGCTTGCTTGATCTCACGAAAGGCCAGCGACTGGATCTTGCTGTCGATACTCAGCGTGATATTACTTCCCGCTTTGGGTGCGCGCAGACTCGCCACATCTTCGACAATGAAACCTCGCCGATCTTTGATGACCTGCTGGCTGCCCGCCTTGCCTCCAAGTTGCGCCTGTAGCGCCAGCTCGATACCTTCTTGCCCATTGTCATCCACATTAGTGAAACCAATGAGTTGTGCAGTGACTTCACCACCCGGATAGTAGCGACGATATTCGCGCTGTAGCGACACCCCGGGGATGCCCAGCTTGATGATCTTTGCCGCTTGCTCCGGCGGGAGCTGTCGCTTGAGATAAACGAATTCACGCGACGTGTTGGTGAGCCTATCTTTGGCCTCTTCCGGGCTCATTCCGACGATCTGCGCCAACTGAATGATTTGTTTTGTGGAGACCTCCACATCCGCCGGACTCGCCCAAACAGATTCGACGGGTGTGCTCACTGCCAGCGGTTCGCCGTGACGATCCGTGATCATGCCCCGATGTGCATGGATATCGACGACACGCCCATAACGCGCATCGCCCTTTTGCTGCAAGAAGTCGTTGTTAATTCCTTGCAGATAGATCGCACGCACCAACAAAGCTCCCAACCCGGCCAGCAACAACACGAACAACACGCGTGAACGCCATGCCGGCAAAGCGATCTGCCCGCTAGTCTGTATGGGAGGGGTAGCATATTTCATGGTGGTGACACGGCGCCGGAACCAAGGCGGATATAGCGGATCTGTCCAGATTGCGGCATCTGCATCTGCAATTGCTGGGCGGCGAGTTTCTCTACGCGTGCCGGCATGGCTAACGTACCTTGCTCCAATTGCAACTGCCCCCATTCCACATCCATCTGCTGCGCCCTGTCCTTTTCCTTCTGCAATTCCACAAACAATTTGCGCGCCTTATGTTGAGAGGTCACGACACCCAACGCACACGCGATGACTAAAATGAGAAGCAAGACATTGAGCCTAGCCACCCAACCGCTCCGCCACCCGCAACACCGCGCTGCGCGCGCGCGGATTCGCTGACACTTCTGCATCTGATCCGTAAACTGGCTTGCCGATCAGTCGTACCTTGCCCTGCGGCACATCAGCAGCGCGGATCGGCACGCCCTTGGGCAACTTGTCGCCCTGCGCCATATCACGCATGAAGTGTTTGACCATGCGATCTTCCAACGAATGAAAACTGATCACCGCCATGCGTCCGCCCGGTTTCAGATGAGCCACGCACTGCGGTAACACGCTCTCGAGTTCTTCGAGCTCGCGGTTGATATAAATCCGTACAGCCTGAAAGGTGCGCGTAGCCGGATTTTTACCGGGTTCGCGCGTATGTACACACTGCGCGACAAGGTCACTGAGCTGTTTCGTGGTAAGGATCGCTCGTTCCTGGCGCGCAACAACAATCGTCCTTGCAATCTGCCTAGCAAACCGTTCTTCGCCGTAATCACGTATCACCTCCGTCAGTTCGCCTTCATCCGCTGTCGCCAGCCACTCCGCCGCCGTCTGCCCACGGCTCGCATCCATGCGCATGTCCAACGGCGCATCAAATCGAAAACTAAAACCACGCCGCTCGTCGTCCAGTTGCGGGGACGACACGCCCAAATCCAGCAACACGCCATCCACCTTATCGATGCCAAGCCTGTTCAACACAGCACCCAGATTCTCAAACTCACTATGTTCCATCTGAAAACGCGCATCCTTGATCGCGCGTCCTACCGCTACCGCCATCAGATCCTTGTCCAGCGCGATCAGCCTGCCGTGCCCTCCCAGCTTTTCCAATATCAAACGACTATGCCCACCGCGCCCGAACGTGCAATCCACATAGATGCCGTCCGCCTTCACTTGCAACGCTTCGACTGCTTCATTCAACAGGACGGTCGTATGAGCCAAGTCTTGGCTCACAAAGTAAACCCTTCTAATTCAGGCGGCAGGTTGTCCACAGAGAAACCCGTCATCTTCTCGTTCTGTGTTTGCCAGCGCGCCTCATCCCACAACTCGAATTTATTTCCTTGCCCCACCAGCATCACGTGCTTGTCCAACACTGCAAAAGTACGCAACGTGGGCGACACCAGCACGCGACCGGCGGCATCCATCACCGTGTCTTCAGCATGACCAACTAGGAAACGTTGTAGTGCGCGAATGCGCGGATCGAAAGCGGAAAGCTTCATCAATTTTTCGCGAATGGGCTGCCACTCGGGTTGCGGATAAACCAGCAGACAACCGTCAGCATCGGCAGTCAGCACCAACTGACCCGCGCAATGCGCAAGCAACATGTCGCGATACCGCGTCGGTATCACGAGCCTGCCCTTGCTATCCAGATTGAGTTGCGTTGCTCCCTGAAACATCTCGATTCCCCACCTTTACCCACTTTTTACCACTTATATGCACTATATTGAAAAACAACAGGGCGGTCAAGCGAGAAAACGGGATTTCTCTTTATAGGACAAGGAGTTAGCGCTTGAAGTTAATGCAAAACAAATATGCTTAAAAAGCAATGAATTGCGCAATCAAGCTAAAGTTGTTTGTGATGGAAGGCCTAGATACTCTGGTGGATTGACGCGCACGATGGGGATGGATAGGGTGCGGACTCATTCCCGTAATGAGGCGCGTTATGAAAATCAATTTGACTCCGACACCTTTTGACTCGGTAATAGGCACAACAACGGAATGCAGTAAGCCAAAGAGACGGGTAGAGGAGAAGAGCATGAAGAAGGTTAATGGTGCATCACTTGTTGTGGGTTTACTACTCGCTTGTATCGCGATCATGGGTTCAGCGTTCGCAGCACCTTTACCCAAAGGGAATTGTGCAAACCCGAAGCCATATACGGATTTAAGGCACTGCAATTTTGAAGGTAAAAATTTAAGTAATAAAGACCTAAGAGGTACGGACTTGCGAGACATTAATTTCCACAACGCACGCCTTCAAGGTACAGATCTGACGGCTGCATTGATTAGTGGTGATGGAATTATAGGTGCTGCATTAGACAACGTAAAAGGACTACCTCAAGAAGGGCTGTCATTCTATAAAAAATATTTTCTCGTTACTCCCAAGAGCAATCAGAATTCGTCGGTTACATTGTCACCACACGAGCCTGTTTATGGAATTCAGACAGACATCGCCGGGCAAGCGAACATCCTTATGGTGAAAAAAACAGAAGATAAGCTACATACCCTTGCAGTGCTTGATTGGCCAAGAGATGCAGAGGGAGGGAAGATGACGATAGTCGCAAGGTTCGATAACGACAAATCCGATGTTCCTGCATGTAATCGAAGCGTGGATTTATTGAAGGATAGCCGGTACTACTGGCCACATTGGGAGTTATTAAAAATAAAACCGCTTGAGAATGGTGGGTATTTAATTGGCGTACAAGCTACCGGAAGCGATAGTGATGGCGAGGGCGTTAGTGGGTGGGAAATGGTTGCTTTACTGAAATTGTCCGCGTCCTGCAATTTATCCATTTTGCATAAAGAGGACACCAGTTGGGCGGAAGGTGTGGATAACACGGAGTGTCAAGGTGACCATCTGGAGTATGGCTTCTTGGATGAACAAACCGCTGAAATAAAGATGACGGCACACACCTGTGATGCCTCCGCAAAATCCAGAGCAAAAGTCACTCACAAGAAAATTAAACTGAACTAACTCAACTTAAGACCTCGCGCATAAGGAGAGCTTCGAAGCACACACGGCGTCGGAGTCAATTTGTTTTTAACAAATGAGGTGAAGCTGGCCGATAAGCCGGGTTCTGTCGTGGACAGTCATTCCTCTAGGCGTTTCGTTACCTGACGCTCAAGCAACCTACCCGCTGGCGACGCGAGCAACGTCATAGCCAGCCTATTTGGTCTTGCTCCGGATGGGGTTTACCCTGCCACTGATGTTGCCACCAGCGCGGTGAGCTCTTACCTCGCCATTTCACCCTTACCAATCTACCAAAATAAACTGGCGGTATATTTTCTGTGGCACTTTCCATCGCCTCACGGCGTCCGGTCGTTAACCGGCATCCTGCTCTATGGAGCCCGGACTTTCCTCTACACAGCATAAAGTGTGCAGCGACTGCCTAGCCAGCTTCGAGGTGGAGTTTAACACGTTGAGTTTTGCAAACGTCCGGGAGCTTGGACTTTAGTTCTGGTGAACGACGTGTCGCTGCTACTTGCCTTGCAATGCCTGTCCTGTCTTTTCCAGCGCTTTGCCGCTTTGCTCCAGCGTTTCGCTACCCAAACGTTTGGCGTGATCGACTAAAGATTCTTTTGCGAACGGATTGGAGAGTAGTGGTTTTTCGCGGCCGATGTTGACGCCCAAGGCCATACCGATAAGCACGCCAATCACTAGGCTAATGAGGATGATTTTGATTTGCTTCATACGGAGGACTCCAGTTAGTTACTACGACTGCGAATGCTGCATCATCCTTCGAGCACTTGCATGCTGACGCCAAGCTCTTTCCATTGCTTGCTTTCTTCCTGCAATGCCGCTTCTGTAAGCGGGTTCTGCGCCAGCCAACCACGCGCAAGAATGAGATGGAATTTGGTGCCGCTGAATCGGCCTTGTAGGGTGGGCAACTCGACATCGCTACGATTGCGATAGATGAGGGCTGCGATCCTGAGCGCGATGACTTGTGCGAGTTGTTCCGGCGTATTCAATAATCCGCGCAATTTCTCCAGCCCACCGCGATGTGCAAGCGCCAGCAGGCTGAGATGGCTTTGCTCCTTTTTGGAAAAGCCGGGCATGTCAGCATTGGCCAGAATGTATGCGGTGTGCTTGTGATAACCACTGTGCGCGACGCTGATGCCGATCTCGTGCAGATTGGCCGCCCAAAAAAGCAGGTGCAATTCATCATCACCGAGCTGGCTTTCCAAAAATTGTCGCGCCAGCAGGTCGGCTAGGTGCGCTACCCGCATGGCCTGACGGACATCCACATGGTAGCGACGCATGAACTGCTGCATGGTGACTTCACGCATATCATTGTGATGAAAGCGTCCAAACAAGTCATACAACACCCCTTCGCGCAAAGCACCCAACGCAGGTTGCATGCGCTCGATACCCAGTTCGCAGAACGCCGCATACATGATGGAAAAACCGCCGGGCAATACCGGAATCCGATCCGAGCGCAATCCCGCCAAGTCGAGCTTCGTCACATCGCCCGCTTTGAGCAATTGTGCGCGCAATTGTTCCAGCCCATCGCGGGTGATGCCGCCATCGCTGTAGCCATTTTGTTCGAGGATGTCACACAGCACGCGCGCCGTACCGGAGGATCCCAGCGCAACGCTCCAATGTCCGTTGGAAAATTCAGCGACGATGGTTTGTAGTTCGTTACGTGCGGCCAGTTCGGCCTGTTTGAGGTTGGACTTGTTGACCTTGCCGTCCGGGAAATAGCGCACACTGTAGCTGACACAGCCCATGTACAGGCTTTCCAACTTGAGGGGTTGCAGGCCGCTACCAATGATGAACTCGGTGGAGCCACCACCGATATCCATCACCATGCGCTTACTCTTTGACTGTGGCAGCCCCTGTGCGACACCAAGGTAAATCAAGCGCGCTTCTTCACGCCCGGCGATGACATCGATAGGAAAGCCGAGTGCCGCTTCGGCTTGCTGCAAAAATTCAGGGGCATTTTTAGCGACACGCAATGAGTTGGTGCCGACTGCGCGCACCGCTTCACGCGGCAGACCACGCAACCGCTCACCGAAACGCTGCAAGCAGGAGAGTGCACGTTGTTGCGCTGCTTTGTCGAGGCGTTTGTCCTCGGTCAATCCGGCCGCAAGACGCACAGCCTCACGCAAGCCATCCAGCATGTAAAGCTGCTCGTTCTCTACACGAGCGACCTGCAGACGGAAGCTATTAGAGCCAAGATCGACTGCGGCAAGGATAGATTGCTGTTGCACAGGGATTTATTCGCGCACTTCGCGTTCGATCTCTTCCACGGTCACGTGGCGCACATCGCGCCCCTTGACCATATACACCACGTATTCAGACATGTTCTTGGCGTGATCACCGATGCGTTCGATCGCCTTGGCCACGAACAATATCTCGAGCGACGTGGAGATGGTGCGCGGGTCTTCCATCATGAATGTGATGAGATAGCGCATGATGGAACGGAACTCCTCATCCACCAGCTCGTCTTGACGCACCACTTGCGCAGCCGAAGAAAGATCGAGACGCGCAAAAGCATCCAGCGATTTGCGTAACATGTCCAGCGCGATCTCGGAGGCGTTCTTGATCTCGTTGTAGCGCGGCAGATGCAAACGTTCTTTTTGCGATAGCAACTTCGCCATGCGCGCGATCTTCTCCGCTTCATCGCCAATACGCTCCAAATCGGTGATGGTCTTGATGACCGTCATCACCATGCGCAGATCACCTGCTGCCGGTTGGCGACGCACCAAGATGTGGCTGCACGCCTCGTCGATCTCGACTTCCATCGCGTTCACACGATGATCATCATCGATCACGCGATTCATCAAAGCCACTTCACCCGTCGTCAATGATTCGACGGCCAAACGGATCTGGCTTTCCACCAAACCGCCCATCTGCAAAACACGCGCCCGCACTGCTTCGAGCTCGGCATCAAATTGCTTTGAGGTATGTTCAGTACTCGCCATGATTATGTCCTTTAAAAATGCTGCAAACGAAGGATGCTATCGCTGTGCCGTTAAAAATTCGTTACCTATTTCAAACAGTCAGCGTCTTAACGCCCTCTGGCGTACCCAGCAACAACACATCCGCCGGACGGCGTGCGAACAAGCCGTTGGTCACCACTCCGGCCAGATGATTCAACGTTGTTTCCAACTCTACCGGATTCATGATTTTCAAGTTATGCACATCGAGGATGATGTTGCCATTGTCAGTCGTAAAACCCTCGCGCAACTGCGGCTGCCCGCCGAGCTTGACCAACTCGCGCGCCACATAGCTGCGCGCCATCGGAATCACTTCGATCGGCAATGGGAATTTGCCCAGCACATCCACCAATTTGCTGGCATCGCACACACAGATGAATTTCTTGCTCGCTGCCGCGACGATCTTCTCTCGCGTCAACGCGCCGCCGCCACCTTTAAGCATATGCATGTGCTTGGTGATCTCATCCGCACCGTCCACATATACCGGCAGATCACCCGCCTCGTTCAATGACAACACTTCGATGCCATGCCCCTGCAAGCGCTTGGCAGAAGCCTCGGAGCTGGCGACTGCACCACGTATCTTGTGCTTGATCTTGGCTAATTCATCGATGAAAAAATTGGCCGTCGAACCCGTACCCACGCCCACGATGCAATCATTGGGCACATAAGCGATGGCTGCCTGTGCAACCGCGCGTTTCAGATCATCTTGTGTCAGAGCCATCTTTCGTTCCGATCCAGAAATAGTAATATTGTTTCTCCATCATAATTATTGCAGGAAATCGTTAATTTAGAAACCTTGCAGCCCCTTTTCGACTAACTCTTTCCAAACAAACACTTTGCATTTGCGATGTCTTCGCAGTGGGAGTGTAGCTCAGTTGGGAGAGCGTCTGGTTCGCAATCAGACGGTTGTCAGTTCGATTCTCATTGCACAACCTTATAAAACAAGGCTTACAGCAAAGCAGCGTAGGATTTGCCGAAATGTCATCCAATAAAAAACCGCCTGACTATCGATAGTGGCGGCGAGATTTTGATTTACAGCTCCATCGCAGCAAGATATTCACCGCGCTGCGCTGCGCCATTCAATCTGGCCCTCTTCAGCAACGCCTGTTGTGCTGCGGCAACGTTCTCTACTTTACCCTGCCAAGCTTGCAACACCGGCTGTTGCAGCGCGCGACCATAGGAAAAGGACAGTAACCATGGCGCATCGGGAAACTCGGCATTCATGGCATTGAGATTGGCCGTTGCTTCTTCTGGACTCAAGCCACCAGACAGAAAATTGATACTCGGCACCGCTGCCGGAACAGTGCGTCGGAATACACGCAGTGTCTCCGCTGCAATTTCTGCGGCACCGGCTCTGAGCGGATAATCCTTGCCCGGCAGCACCATGTTGGGTTTGAGTATCATGTGTTCCAGCACGACATGATGGCGATGCAGCGCATGAAAAATCCCCTTGTGTACCGCTTCGGTCACCTCGGCGCAGCGGGTCATGCTGTGATTGCCATCGATCAACACTTCCGGCTCAACGATGGGCACGATGCCCTGTTCCTGACAGACTGCCGCATAGCGCGCGAGCATCTCGGCATTGGCGGCGATACCCAGCGGGGTAGGGTAGTGTTCGCCAATCTGGTAAACCTCGCGCCACTTGGCAAAACGCGCGCCCTGACTTTTATATTGAATCAAGCGATCCGCCAAGCCATCTAGTCCATAGGTGATGAGATCGCAGGTCGAAAGAGCCAGCGGCCCTTTGCCTTTGTCAACCTTGATGCCAGACACGATGCCGCGTTGCGCCAGCACCTTCGGCAACGGTGTGCCGTCATCAGCGGACTGCGCAAGTGTGTCCTCGAATTCGATCACGCCGCTGATATAGCTCTCAATGCCGGGGGCGGTGAACAGCAGGGCGCGGTAAGCGCGGCAGTTCTCCGCTGTCGCTTCCACACCGATAGTGGCAAAACGCTTGGCGATGGTGGGTTGACTTTCGTCTGCGGCAAGAATGCCCTTACCGTGTTGCACCATCTGCTCGATCGTAGCTTGAAGTTCGTCAGTATTTGTCATGATTCATCCTCGGTTCGGTTTGTATGTGTAAATCACTCGGATTCCAGCACGTTGATTCGTGCGCGAAGCGTTTCGACTTCATCCAACAGTTGCAACGCCAGTGCCACACCGGCGAGGTTGATTCCCAGATCGCGCTGCAGGCGCAACGACACGGAGGCTAGGTGCATGTGGATACCCGTAAATCGCCAGCTGACCGGCTCGTTCCCGACCGGTATCAGCACGCCTTCTTCCACCAGTTCGATGATGTACTCCGCCCGCACCGCGCATGCGTGGCAGACTTCCGCCAGTGTCAATTCGGTTTGCTCTTCCAGAATGATTCCGCTCAGTTGTTGCGGCAGCAATTCTTCGCTATCCATGCTCACACTCCCAGTTTGCTGCGCGGGTTGAAGGACTTGAACTGCCCGGCCATGTTGCGGTAAACCTCTTTGGCCGCTTCATCGTCAGCGTCCGGCAGGGCGATCTTCAGCACAGCATAGAAATCACCCGGCGCTTTTGAAGGAATTCCCTTTCCTTTGAGTCTCAGTTTGTTTCCAGCGGCGGCACCTGCCGGGATTTTTATTTCGACGATGCCGTTCGGAGTGGGTATATTCAAAGCCGCGCCCAAAGCCGCTTCCCACGGCGCCACGGGCAGGTCGAGATACACATCCTGTTTTTCCACACGATACAAAGGGTGCGGGCGGAATTCGATTTCCAGAAGCAGATCGCCCGATTTGCCTTGTCCGAATCCGGGCGCGCCTTGTCCCGCAAGACGGATATGCTGCCCAGCGCGGACACCCTGCGGTATGGTCACATTAAGTTTGCGCTCGCGCATGGCAACGCGGCCTTGCGCATCGACATCGGGGACTTGCAATGTGATGGTGCGAATCGCTCCGCTATAGCTGTCTTCCAAATCGATCAATACCCGCGCATGATGATCTTCACCCCTAGCATGGGATTGTGCGCGATGACCACGCCCCGCGCTGAAATCCCGACCGTACAACGATTCAAAGAAATCGCTGAATTGCGCCGCATCGCCGCCGGTATATCCGCTGCCTGAAAATTCGAAGCCAGTGTTCCAATCGGGAGGCGGATTGAAGTCCTGTCCGCCTTTCCAATTGGCACCCAACTTGTCGTACGCTGCGCGCTTTTCGGGATCCTTGAGTACCTCATTCGCTTCTCCGACTTCCTTGAAGCGGGCTTCGGCATCGGGCTCTTTACTCACATCCGGGTGATATTTGCGCGCCAGCAGCCGATAAGAGCGTTTGATCTCATCTTGAGTCGCGTCACGCCCAACTCCCATGATCTGGTAATAGTCCTTGAATTCCATGGTTCGATTTGCTTCAGCTCAGTTTCGGAGAAATTGAAGAATCCAAATTTGTTTGGGCAGACATAACGAAAGATACATAACTCAACGGAACGCCTGCCAAGCTACGGCAGAACACTTTGACTGTATGTACGCAATCGAACAGAGCATATGATTTGCATAGCAGTTAATGTGCGATATGGCGAATGGCTTCTTGCAGCGTCTTGCTTGCGTCAAGCACTCAAGCTTCCGCCCATTCTTCAATCGAGGAGAACTATATGTTGGTCACATTCAAAACAGATGCCTATCCCAATATCACCATGTTTGGAGATGACGCGCTGGCCATGCTGAAAATGATGGGACACAGCGCAACTGTTCCCGGCTCGATTCGGGCAGAAGATGTTGCCCACGCGCTGGGTCAGTTAAAAGATGCTATCGACAAACAGGAGTCTCCGCCGTCTGCCGCCACCGAAGGCAAGAAAGAACAGGTGGTAAGCACGGCGCATCGGGGGATGCCCCTGATCGATTTGCTTTCCGCCGCAGTCAAAGCAAACGATTACGTGATGTGGGATACCTCAACGATCATAGCTTAGGGTAGAACACCATGAAAAATATGGAACAACTGGAACTGGACGCACACCGCAAGGATCTCATTAAAGACATGCACGGTCTGCTGGAAAAATACCGCACGATATTCGGATGAAATATTCCGGAGATCGACCAGAAAGGCGCAGACAAGCTGATTTTGGCGCAAATGAGATTAGAAGTAGCTCTGTTTGTTTGAACAGTATTTCCATTTCCCAAGTGAAAACCTTGCGGTTAATGCATACGCGGCTCTTTGCATTGTCGGCAGGTTGTCGAGGTGAAACTCATCTGGTGTTTTGTTATCAAGCGACGTGTGCGGTCTGTTGTGATTGTAGAACTTGAAACGTTGCACCAAGCCCCGTGTGAATATCCTCGACTCGTTGTGCGACTTGCTCTCGTCCATACGAATAGCAGAAATGGAACGTGAGTATGAGCGCCTCCCACACCTTTAACATTCCATACATCCCGACTCTGGCTTATCCTCTCGGATGATGCATCGCATGCAACGCCTTGAGTCGTTCCCGTGCCACATGCGTGTAAATCTGCGTCGTGGAAATATCCGAATGCCCCAGCAGCATCTGCACCACACGCAAATCCGCACCGTGGTTGAGTAGATGCGTGGCGAAGGCGTGGCGCAGCGTGTGCGGCGACAGCGGTTTGTGCAGGCCGCCTTTTTTTGCGTGTTTCTTGATGAGGTACCAGAACATCTGCCGCGTCATACCTTCGCCTCTGTGGGTAACGAACAGTGCATCGGTAACCTGCCCCGCAAGCAAGGCAGGACGGGCTTCTGACAGGTATTTCTTGACCCAATCCAGCGCTTCCTCACCCAACGGAACCAGACGTTCCTTACTGCCTTTACCCATCACCCGCGTCACGCCCATGTCCAGGCTTACTTGCGCCACACTCAGGCCGACCAGTTCCGACACGCGCAGTCCGCTGGCATACAGCACTTCCAGCATGGTGCGATCACGCATACCGAGCGGCATATCCACATCCGGAGCGTTCAACAACAGTTCGACATCTTCTTCTGTGAGACTTTTGGGCAGGCTGCGCGGCAGCTTGGGGGTGGCGATCTGCAAGGTCGGGTCGGTAGCAACCTTGTTCTGCCTTAGCAGGTAGCGGTACAAACGCTTGAGACTGGAGATGGCGCGCGAGGTGGAGGTGGCCTTGGCTTTTTCGCCGCTCACCAGATGCGCGAGAAAGCCCTGTATGTCGGCATGGGTGGCGGCCTGCAGGCCGTATCCACGCTGATTTTGCAGCCATTCGGTGAATTTATTCAGGTCGCGGCGGTAGCTTTCCAGGGTGTTGCGGGAGAGACCATCTTCCAGCCAAAGGGCGTCGCTGAATTCGTCGAGCAGTTCAGCGTCGCTCATGAGCCAGCAACCAGCGCTTGATGTCGAGCGTCTCGCCTTCGGCATGTTTCATGAATCCACCAAGCCCGGTCTTGCCCACCACGCGGTGGCAGGGAATAACGATGGGGATCGGATTGCTACCGCAGGCCTGTCCTACCGCCTGCGCGCTTGAGCCGATATTTTCTGCAAGCTCACCATAGCTCAGTGTCTGCCCGCAGGGAATGTCGAGCATCGCCTGCCACACCTTGCACTGATGATGCGTGCCATCAAGCTCGAAAGGCAGGTCGATCTCGTGTCTGGCGTCGGCCAGATAGGCTTTCAGCTCAGCACAGATCGCTTTCGCCATTTCGCCCAGCGGCGGCTGCACTTTGGCTTGCTCGGGCAGGAATTCGATACCCAGCAGATCCGTGTCTGAACAGCGGATGCCGAGTTTGCCGAAGGGGGCGGAGATGATTGCTTGGAACCTCATGTTCATATCATAGCCGAAATAAAAAACGGGAGCCGTGGCTCCCGTTTTCTGTGCTGCCTGCTTCTGTTGCTTACGCTTCTTTGCGCGCAACGAGCTTTTCCTTGATACGTGCCGACTTGCCGGAACGGTCGCGCAGGTAGTAGAGCTTGGCACGGCGAACATCGCCGCGACGCTTCACTTCGATGCTCGCAACGCTCGGGGAATAAGTCTGGAAGGTGCGCTCCACGCCTTCTCCGGAGGAGACTTTGCGCACGATGAAACTGGAGTTCAGACTTTTGTTGCGTTTGGCGATGACCACGCCCTCGAAAGCCTGAGTACGCTTGCGCTCGCCTTCGATCACGTTAACGTTAACGATAACGGTGTCGCCAGGTGCGAAATTGGGGATCGTCTTGTTCAGACGCGCGATTTCTTCTTTTTCAAGAATGCCGATCAGATTCATTTTATTTCCTTTTCTTTTACGGAAGCTTGTTCCTGCTGGTACTCTGCCAGTAGCCGAGCTTCCTGTTTAGTTAACTGGCGTGTTGCCAGCAAATCCGGGCGACGTTCCGCAGTCCTGCCTAATGCCTGCTTCAATCGCCACTTCTCTATCTCGGCGTGGTGCCCGGACATCAATACTTCCGGAATCGCCTCGCCGTTATAAACCTCAGGCCGCGTGTAGTGCGGACAATCCAGCAGACCCTGCACGAAGGAATCCTGCTGTGCCGATGCGTCGTCACCCAATACGCCGGGGATTTGCCGCACCATGCTATCCATCACCACCATCGCTGCCAACTCGCCACCGGACAACACATAATCACCGATGGAAAGTTCTTCATCCACTTGCTGGCGCAACAGGCGTTCATCCACGCCTTCGTAACGACTCGCCAGCAATATCAATCCTTCGTCCCGCGCCAGCAGCTCCATCACCACTTCATGGGTGAGCTGTCTGCCTTGTGGCGAGAGGTGGATCACACAACTCTTCGCCTTGCCGCTTGCGGCCTGCGCTGCTTTCGCTGCGCTGATCGCTTTTTCCAGCGGCTCCGCCAACATCACCATCCCGGGTCCGCCGCCGTAGGGACGGTCATCGATGGTGCGGTAGTTGTCGGTCGTAAAATCGCGCGGATTCCACGTCTGCAACTCAAACTTGCCCTGCTCTGCCGCCCGCCGCGTCACACCGTATTGGGTGAGCGCTTCGAACATTTCGGGAAACAGCGTGATTACATCGAACCTCATTTGAGGTAATCCGTCTGCCAATCCACAAGGATTTTTTTACTCTTCAAATCCACCTGCTGGATAACGCTGGCAATGAATGGCATCAATGTCTCGCCACCCTCACCTTTGATCACCAGCACATCGTTCGCACCCGTTTCCAACAGAGAATCAACCGTCCCGAACGACTCGCCCGCCAGATTCTCCACGGACAATCCGACCAAGTCGGACCAGTAGTATTCGCCTTCTTTCTGCTCCGGCAATTCTGCGCGCGGAATCGCGACTAACAGACCTTTGCACTTTTCCGCTGCCGTGCGATCAACGATACCCTGCAATTTGGCGATCACTACCTTGCCGCCATGCACGTTCGCTTCCAATACTTCCAGCGGACGCCATGCTTGCTCGTCGCCCACATACCACGTGTCGTAGTCGAGCAAACCATCCAGATATTCAGTGAAGGTCTGCACCTTCACCCAACCTAATATGCCCTGCGCGCCAACCACCTTCCCCATGACGACCATGGGGCTTGTGTCATCAGGCTTTGACTGCTGCACCGGCTTTTTTGACCAAGCGACCTACAGTCTCACTCAACTGCGCACCGCGCTCTTGCCAATGTGTCACACGATCCAGCTGGATACGCAAGCCTTCAGTGCCTTCGACTGCCAATGGATTGTAGAAACCAACGCGCTCGATGAAACGACCGTCACGACGGTTGCGGGAATCCGCTACCACCACGTTGTAGTACGGACGGTTCTTCGAACCGCCACGAGAAAGACGAATGACTACCATAATGATTACCCGATAAAAATTGATTTGGTCAATGCCAAAGGGCGCGAATTCTACGATAAACCGTCGAATCTTGGCAAGGCTTGTTTTGAAGGGAAAATCAGCGGTGCAAGAAGACTTCGAGCACAAATTGGCTACCTAAATAGGCCAGCACCAGAAAACCGAAGCCGCTCAAGGTCCAGCGCACGGCAGTATGTCCGCGCCAACCACGGAAATGACGCCCCCACAACAACACGGCAAATACGCCCCATGAAGCCAACCCAAACAACACCTTATGGGTAAATTGCCAAGGATGGCCAAATATCTTTTCTGAAAACAACATACCGGAAGCAACGGTAATGGTCAGTAGCACAAAGCCCGCGCCGATCACGCGGAACAGTAGCGTTTCCATGGTCAGTAGCGGCGGCAGATTTTGCAGAACCTTAGGTAACTTGGCGTGGTGCAAGCGTTTTTCAACCAGCGACATCAGCGCAGCGTGCAAGGCAGCAATGGTGAACAGGCTATAGGCCAACATCGCGCCCAGCACGTGGGTGTCGAATAAACCGGAGGCCGGTTGCGACAAGATGTGTGCATCTGGGAATATCCCCGGCAACGCCGTGCTGACAGCAGCCAGTGGTAAAACCAATGTCTGTAAACTGGAGAGGGGATAGAAATAACGCGCCAGCCAATACACCAGCACGGTCAGCCACAGGATCAGCGATAACGCATACACCAGACCCAGATTCAGCGCACCCCATATAAACAAGGTGTCATAAAGCAACCAGCCGTGTAGCGCCAACGGCACGATGACCGCAAAGCCCAGCACTCCTCGGTTCTGTCGTTCGGCATTGCCCACTGCCTGGGCGCGCCAGAACAGAATAGCCAGTACGGAATAAAGGACAAACGTGAGCAGATGCAAAGCTTGGTTCGACATGGGAAGTGCAGATGTTTTAGACTGTGCGGATTCTACACCAAGTCAATTGTCAAACTGTGAGTGCCTCTAGAAGTTCATTTTTTCGGGATGAAGCGCAAGGAGCCGCGCAGTGAGCGACGAGACATACCATGAAGGTAGGCGAGGAACGAACGAGCACGCAACGCCGCGATTCGCCCGAAAAATGAATCTTATAGAGGTACTCAATGCTGGATAACCTAACTCAACGCTTCGCGGGCATCGTCAAGAATCTGCGCGGTCAGGCACGACTGACCGAAAGCAATATCCAAGACGCACTGCGCGAAGTGCGCCTCGCTCTGCTGGAGGCTGATGTCGCGCTACCAGTAGTGAAAGAATTTATCGCCACAGTGAAGGAAGCCGCGCTGGGGCAGGAAGTCATCGGCAACCTGCAACCGGGCCAAGCGCTCATCGGCGTGGTGAACCGCGAGTTGACCAAGCTGATGGGCGAACACAACGACGCGCTCAACCTCGCCGCCGTCCCGCCCGCCGTGATCCTGATGGCCGGTCTGCAGGGTGCGGGTAAGACCACCAGCAGCGGCAAGCTGGCCAAGCTGCTGCGCGAGCAGAACAAGAAAAAAGTGCTGCTGGTAAGCTGCGACGTGTATCGCCCCGCCGCCATCGAGCAACTGCGTACACTGGCGCAACAACTCGATATCGATTTTTTCCCGTCCGACATATCGCAGAAGCCGCTGGACATCGCCCTCGCCGCGCACGACTTTGCGAAAAAACATCATCATGAAGTGCTGATCGTCGACACCGCCGGACGCCTCGCCGTGGACGCAGCGATGATGGCGGAGATCAAAGACCTGCATGCCGCACTGAAGCCTATCGAGACCTTGTTCGTGGTCGACGCGATGACCGGCCAAGATGCGGTGAACACTGCCAAAGCATTCGGCGAGGCTCTGCCACTCACCGGCGTGATCCTCACCAAACTGGACGGTGATGCGCGCGGCGGCGCAGCGTTGTCGGTGCGACAGATCACCGGCAAACCGATCAAGTTCGTCGGCGTCAGCGAAAAACCGAACGGCCTCGAAGCCTTCCATCCCGAGCGCATGGCACAGCGCATCCTCGGCATGGGCGATGTGCTGTCACTGCTGGAAGAAGCGCAACGCAATGTCGATGTTGGCGAAGCGCAAAAACTGGCGAAGAAGATGCACAGCGGCAAAGGTTTCGATCTCAACGACTTCAAGATGCAGATCGTGCAGATGCGCAAGATGGGCGGTATGTCCGCCTTGATGGATAAACTCCCCGCACAACTCGCCAACGCGGCTGCGGGCGCTAAAGTCGACGACCGCCAGATCAATCGCACCGAAGGCATCATCAATTCGATGACGCCTTACGAAAGATCGCACCCCGAACAAATCAAAGCCTCGCGCAAACGCCGCATCGCGGCGGGTGCAGGTGTGCAGGTAATGCACGTCAATCAACTGCTGAATCAATTCGAGCAATCGCAGAAGATGATGAAAATGATCAGCGGCAAAGGCGGCATGGCGAAGATGATGAAAGGGATGGCAGGAAAATTTCCCGGAATGGGACGCTAACGATTATGACCATGCTTATGTGCGCCTCTGAAAATTCAGAGTTCGCCCAAATGCAAGACGTGCGGAAATTTTCGCAGCGCCGCATATGTGTGAATATGTAAGCAAGGAAATTTTCGTGTAGCTCGGCTAGTTGGAATGAAATCTAGATTTTAAGGGGTACACATGACACTTAAGGCGATCATATTCGACGTGGACGGCACACTGGCCGATACCGAAGACGGACACCGCAAATCATTCAACAAGGCCTTTGCCGAAAACGGCTTGGACTGGAACTGGGATGTGGCGCTGTACGACAAGCTGCTCAAAGTGACGGGCGGCAAGGAACGCATCAAGTATTTCGTTTCGGATTTTCTGACGGGCTACGCCAAGCCGGAAAATTTCGATGATTTCGTCAAGCATCTGCATGGGGTGAAGACCGGCCATTACACCGCCATGCTGCGTGAAGGTGCCATTCCACTGCGCCCCGGCATCAAGCAACTCATCGCCGATGCGCGCAAGGCTGGGATCACGCTAGCCATTGCCACCACCACCTCGCCGGAGAATGTCTCTGCCTTGCTTGAGGTCGGTCTGGGTAAAGATTGGGCGGACTATTTTGCCGCGAACGGCTGCGGTGACATCGTGCCCGCGAAGAAACCCGCACCGGACATCTACAACTGGGTATTGAACGAACTCAAACTCGCGCCACAGGATTGCATCGCGCTCGAAGACTCCAACAACGGCTTGCGATCATCACTCGCAGCGGGCATACAGACCTATATCACCACCAATCCTTACACCTGCAAGCAGGACTTCAGCGGTGCGGCGGCAGTGCTTGATGACCTGAGTGACCTACCCCGCTTCTACAAGCTGGTCGGGCTGCGCGCCTGAGCAAGCAAGCCGGTTTCCTGCTACTCTTGCAGGCGAACCTATCGCCATCCTCTGTACATCCCTAGAAATTCATTTTGCGGGATGAAGCGCAAGGAGCCGCAGAGCGAATGACGAGACATATCTGGTAGATAGGCGAGGAATGAGCGAGCACGCGACGCCGCGATTCGCCCGCAAAATGAATTTACAGGGATGTACATGCAAAGCTATTTAAAAAGAATTCTGACCGCCCGCGTCTATGACGTAGCCATCGAAAGCCCGCTGGAACATGCGCCCAATCTGTCCGCGCGCACTGGCAACAGGATATTGCTCAAGCGCGAAGACATGCAGCCCGTGTTCTCGTTCAAGCTACGCGGCGCTTACAACAAGATGGCGCAGCTCACCCCGGAACAAATCAAGCGCGGCGTCATCACCGCCTCGGCGGGCAATCACGCGCAGGGCGTGGCGCTCTCTGCGCACAAGATGGGATGCAAAGCCATCATCGTCATGCCCACCACCACACCGCAAGTGAAGATCGATGCGGTACGTCATTTCGGTCAACGCGCAGTAGAGATCGTATTGCATGGTGACAGCTACAACGACGCCTATGGCCATGCGTTGGAATTGGAAAAAGAAAAACAACTCACCTTCGTCCACCCCTTCGACGATCCCGATGTCATCGCCGGACAAGGCACCATCGGCATGGAGATCCTGCGCCAGAATCAAGCGCCCATCCACGCCATCTTCTGCGCCATCGGCGGCGGCGGATTGATCGCAGGCGTGGCGGCTTACGTCAAGCAAGTGCGCCCCGATATCAAAATCATCGGTGTGCAAACCACCGATTCGGATGCCATGTTCCGTTCGCTCAAAGCCAAGAAGCGCGTGCAACTCGCCGATGTGGGCTTGTTCGCCGATGGTACCGCGGTCAAATTGGCGGGAGAAGAAACGCTGCGCATCTGCAAAAAATATGTCGATGAGATCATCCTCGTGGATACCGATGCTGTGTGCGCGGCGATCAAAGATGTATTTCAGGACACGCGCTCCATCCTCGAACCTTCCGGCGCGCTGGCCGTGGCAGGGGCGAAGCTCTACGCCAAACGCGAACAGCTCAAGAACGAGACGCTGGTCACCGTGTGTAGCGGTGCCAACATGAATTTCGACCGCTTGCGCTTCGTGGCCGAACGCGCCGAGATCGGTGAAAGACGCGAGGCCATCCTCGCCGTCACCATCCCGGAAACACCCGGTAGCTTCCGCAAGTTCTGCTCGCTGCTCGGCAAACGCAACATCACCGAATTCAACTACCGCTACGCCGACCCGAAGGCGGCGCAGGTGTTCGTCGGCATCCAAGTCAAAGACCAGACGGAAACGACCGACCTCGTCGACAAACTACAACGCAGCAAACTACCGACGCTGGACTTGAGTGACAACGAGATGGCCAAGCTGCACCTGCGCCACCTGGTCGGCGGTCATGCCCCCGAAGCCAAGGACGAGATCACTTTCCGTTTCGAATTCCCGGAACGCCCCGGCGCGCTGATGAATTTCCTCAACAGCATGAACCACAACTGGAACATCAGCCTGTTCCACTACCGCAACCACGGTGCAGACTACGGCCGTGTGCTGGTCGGCATGCAAGTACCAAAGACAGACAAAAAGGCGCTCAAGACCTTCCTCGACACCCTCGGCTATCCCTATTGGGACGAGAGCGACAACCCGGCCTACCGGCTGTTCTTAGGTTGACCCCTCGTGGGCGCGGACTCTTTCCGTGATTTCGTGCTGGAGCAACTTGCCGAGCTCGATGCGCTACGTTGCAAGCGCATGTTCGGTGGCCACGGCCTGTATTCCGGCGAGTCATTTTTTGGCATCGTGTTCGACGGACGACTCTACTTCAAAACACACCCGGACACTTTGCCGGATTATCTAAACTGTGGCGCATCGGTTTTTGCCCCCTCAGAAAAACAGATTTTGAAGAATTACCGCGAAGTTCCGGTTGATATACTGGAAGATGCCGTGCAGTTAACGGCATGGGCGAGAAAGGCAGCACAGCAATGAACATCCAAGCTAGGAAGCAGGCACTCAGGCAAAGTATAATCGCCGCCCGCGAAAAGCTGTCCGCTGCTGAGCGCCTGCATCTAAGCCATACCGTTATTGGGTCTGTCTGTGACCAGCCCGCCTATCAACAAGCGCAAACGGTGCTAGGTTATTTGAATTTCGGGGCAGAGTTAGCTAGTGAGCTGTGGGTACAACGAGCCTTGTCCGAGGGTAAGCGCGTATTGCTGCCGCGCGTGAACAAGGCAAGCATGCATCTGGACTTATATCAGGTACAGGATTTAGAACATGACGTGGCGCCCGGTTTATGGGGTGTCCGCGAGCCGCTTGTAGAGCGCTGTTTAAAAGAAGAAGCGCTGGCAACAGTGGATTTCATCCTGTTACCCGGCGTCGCATTTACCCGCAAGGGCGCGCGACTGGGGTACGGAGGAGGCTTTTACGACAAGCTCCTAATACGCCTGCCGCATCGACCGACGCTGGTCGCCGCTGCATTCGCACTACAAGTGGTACAAGAGATTCCGCAGGAAGATACCGACCACACAGTGGAATGGCTGATCACGGAAGACGAAACGATACGTTGTTACTGAGGAAGAGAGTAAGCGATGGCAACACAACAACCGCAAAAACTGGATCATGATCCATTAGAGACGCAAGAGTGGCTGGAAGCGCTGCAATCCGTGCTGGAGAAAGAAGGCGCCGAGCGCGCTCACTTCTTGCTAGATCAGTTGATCGACCATGCGCGCCAAGCAGGCGACGACATGCCGATCAGCGCGACCACACCTTATCTCAACACAATCTCGCTGGATAAAGAAGAACGCTCCAGCGGCAATCATGAACTGGAACACCGCATCCGCGCCCTGATGCGTTGGAATGCGATGGCCATCGTGCTCAATGCCAACAAGGAGTCGTCCGAGTTGGGTGGACACATCGCCAGCTTCGCCTCGGCAGCCACGCTATACGATGTCGGCTTCAATCATTTTTTCCACGGCAAGACCGACGATCACGGCGGTGACCTGGTGTATTTCCAAGGTCACTCCTCGCCCGGCATGTATGCCCGCGCTTTCATCGAAGGCCGCTTGAGCGAAGAGCAACTCTACAAGTTCCGTCAGGAAGTGGATGGCGATGGTCTGTCCTCGTATCCGCACCCGTGGCTGATGCCGAACTTCTGGCAGTTCCCCACCGTATCGATGGGCTTGGGCCCATTGATGGCGATCTACCAAGCGCGTTTCATGCGCTACCTGCAGCACCGCGAATTGGCCAAGACCGAAGGCCGCAAAGTATGGGCATTCCTCGGCGACGGCGAGACGGACGAGCCGGAATCCTTGGGCGCGATCTCGATGGCGGGACGCGAAAAACTGGACAACCTGATCTTCGTCATCAACTGTAACTTGCAACGTCTGGATGGGCCGGTGCGCGGCAACGGCAAGATCATTCAGGAACTGGAAGGCGTGTTCCGTGGCGCGGGCTGGAACGTCATCAAGGTCGTATGGGGCGGCAAGTGGGATCGCCTGCTGGCCAAGGACAAGAGCGGTCTGCTGTTGAAACGCATGGAAGAAGTGGTCGACGGCGAGTACCAGACCTACAAATCAAAAGATGGTGCCTACGTGCGCCAATATTTCTTCGGCAAATATCCCGAACTGCTGGAGTTGGTCGCCGACATGTCGGACGATGAGATCTGGCGTTTGAATCGCGGCGGTCATGACCCACACAAGGTGTTCGCCGCCTACACTGCGGCCAACAAGCATAAAGGTCAGCCGACGGTGATCCTCGCCAAGACGGTGAAGGGTTACGGCATGGGCGATGCGGGCGAAGGCCAGAACACCACGCACCAGCAAAAGAAGGTCGGCGAAGACGCGCTGCGCAAATTCCGCGACCGCTTCAACATTCCAGTCACCGATGAGCAACTCCCTAAGCTACCATTCGTGCGCCCTGCCGAAGACAGTCTGGAGATGAAATACCTGCGTGATCGCGGCGCGGCGATGGGCACCATCCCGGCGCGTAAGCCAGTCACTCAAGCCTTGCAGATACCGGGCTTGGAAGCATTCGATGCTTTGCTCAAATCCAGCGAAGACCGCGAATTCTCCACCACCATGGCCTTCGTGCGGCTGCTCGGCGTGTTGGTGAAAGACAAGAACATCGGCAAACAGATCGTGCCTATCGTGCCGGATGAATCGCGCACCTTCGGTATGGAAGGCATGTTCCGCCAGCTTGGCATCTTCTCGCAGGTGGGTCAGCTGTACACACCACAAGACGCCGACCAACTGATGTTCTACAAAGAATCCGAGACCGGACAGATCTTGCAGGAAGGCATCAACGAAGCGGGCGGTATGGCCGACTGGATCGCCGCTGCGACTTCCTACGCCAACCACGGCGTCGCGATGCTGCCGTTCTACATCTACTACTCGATGTTCGGTTTCCAGCGTATCGGCGACATGGCTTGGGCGGCAGGCGACCTGCGCGCGCGCGGCTTCCTCGTCGGCGGCACGGCCGGACGCACCACGCTGAACGGCGAAGGTCTGCAACATCAGGACGGCCACAGCCATCTGATGGCCGCGACGATCCCGAATTGTGTTTCTTATGATCCGACCTTCGCCTACGAACTGGCCGTGATCGTGCAGGACGGTATGCGTCGCATGTACCAGAATCAGGAAGACGTGTTCTATTACCTCACCGTGATGAACGAGAACTACACCCACCCCGCCATGCCGAAGGGCGCGGAAGAAGGCATCATCAAAGGTATGTATAAGTTCAGCGCGAGCAAGGCCAAGGCAAAAGCCAAGGTGCAATTGCTCGGCAGCGGCACCATCCTGCGCGAAGTGATCGCCGCTGGCGAATTGCTGGAGAAGGATTTCGGCATCGCCGCCGATGTGTGGAGCGTGACCAGCTTCAACGAACTGCGCCGCGAAGGCATCGACTGCGAACGTTGGAACACCTTGCATCCGGAAGCCAAGCCGCGTGTGAGCTATGTCGAGCAATGTCTGGACGAGAATATCCCGGTAGTGTCTGCGACCGATTACATCCGCGCCTATTCGGACCAGATCCGCCCCTTCGTCAAAGCGCGTTACAAGACACTGGGGACGGACGGCTTCGGCCGCTCGGATACACGCAAGAAATTGCGCGGCTTCTTCGAGGTGGATAGACACTACGTCGCTATCGCTGCACTGAAAGCACTGGCGGACGAGGGTTTTATCCCGGCAAGCGAAGTGGCCAAGGCGATCAAGCTGTATAAGATCAATCCGGATAAACCGAACCCGACAACGGTTTAACCTATAAAACAAAGGCCGTTCGTGGTGAGCTTGTCGAACCATGAACGACCCTTCGACAAGCTCAGGGCGAACGGCTCTTGGGTTTAAGCTAGGAGAGCAGAATGGCTGAAGTCAAAAACGTATTAGTGCCGGACATCGGCAATTACAAGGATGTACCTGTCATCGAGGTCGCCGTGAAGGTCGGCGACAAGGTCAAGGCAGAGCAGACGCTGGTGACCTTAGAGACGGACAAGGCAACGATGGATGTGCCTGCACCCTTTGATGGCGTCGTGAAAGAAGTGAAGGTCAAGGTTGGCGATAAAGTGGCAGAAGGCACACTGATCGTCACCATCGTCACCATCGCCGCCAGTGGCGCAGTAGCAGCACAAGCGACACCCGCAGCAGCGCCCGCAAAGGCTGCGGCACCTGCACCCGCAGCGAAACCGGCGCCCGTCGCAGCACCTGTTGTCGCGCCGTCGATGCCCGCACCCGCCGCCCCAGCTGGCAGTGCGCACGCCAGCCCTTCCATCCGCCGCTTCGCACGGGAACTCGGTGTGAATCTGACGCAAGTCAGAGGCAGCGGTGAAAAAGGCCGCGTCACCAAAGACGATGTACAGAACTTCGTCAAACAAGCCTTGGCGCAACCACGCACTGCGGGTGGCGGTAACGGTTTGCAAGTACTGGAAATGCCGGTGGTCGATTTCGCCAAGTTCGGCACCATCGAAACCAAGCCGCTGTCGCGCATCAAGAAGATCTCCGGCGCGAATCTGCACCGCAACTGGGTCACCATCCCGCACGTCACACAATTCGACGAAGCCGACATCACCGAGATGGAAGCCTTCCGCAAAGAGCTGAATGCGGAATATGCAAAACAGAATATCAAGATCACCCCGCTGGCCTTCATGATCAAGGCCGCCGTGGTCGCACTGCAACAGTTCCCCGAGTTCAACGCCTCGCTCGATGCCAGCGGCGAGAATCTGGTGCTGAAAAAATATTTCCACATCGGCGTCGCGGTGGATACACCCAATGGTTTGATGGTGCCGGTACTGCGCGATGTAGATAAGAAAGGCATCGTGCAGTTAGCGAAAGAACTGGGCGAAGTCAGCGCCAGAGCGCGCGACCTGAAGATCACCGCCGCCGACATGCAGGGCGGCTGTTTCTCCATCTCCAGCCTGGGCGGCATCGGTGGTACGGCATTCACGCCCATCATCAACGCCCCCGAAGTGGCGATCCTCGGCGTGTCCAAAGCCAGCATCAAGCCGATGCATCAGGACGACACCTTCGTCGCCAAGCTGATGCTGCCACTGTCGCTGTCGTATGACCACCGCGTGATCGACGGCGCCGCCGCTGCACGCTTCACGGTCTTCCTCACGCAGGTGCTGGCGGATGTCCGCCGCTTGGCACTCTAGGCAATGAGCCCAGCACCCATCGGTATTCTGGGCGGAACGTTCGACCCCATCCATCATGGGCATCTGCGCATCGCGCAAGAGGCTCTAGAACAGTGCCAGCTGGCGCAAGTGCGTTTCATCCCCAGCGGTACGCCGCCGCATCGAGCCACGCCACAGGCCTCGGCCAAAACTCGCTGGGAGATGGTGCGTCTGGCATTGAACGGGCATGCGGACTTTCTCGTCGATGTGCGCGAAGTGTTCCGTACCGATCCCTGTTACACCGTGGACACACTCACCGGCTTGCGCGCCGAACTCGGCGCACAACAAGCGCTATGCCTCATCCTCGGCGGCGATGCCTTCTTGCAACTGCATACCTGGCATGAGTGGAAACGCTTGTTCGAGCTGGCGCATATCGTCGTGTTGCAACGCGCAGGAGGGCCGCCTTTGGGCAATGCGATGAATACGGCTGATGCTGCGCTGCAAGCCGAATACCGCGCACGTCTCGCCCCTGCCGCACAAGTACTGCATGAAACACCCAATGGCGCGATCTTCGTCGCCGATATGCCCGCACTGGAAATATCTTCTACCGATATCCGCCGCCGTTGCACAGAAAAGAAAAGCATCCGCTATCTCGTTCCGGATGTCGTCACCAATTACATCAACACTCACCAACTCTACCGCACATGCTAAGCACAGAAGAAATCACAAAAGCCGTCGTCTCCGCCCTGGAAGACGTCAAAGCACTCGATATCAGCGTCATCGACACCAGCAAACTCAGCCCCCTGTTCGAGCGCATGGTCGTCGCCAGCGCCCAATCCACACGCCAGACCAAAGCGCTGGCGAGTAGCGTGGTGGTCAACCTCAAAGCGCTGGGCGCGACGGTGTATAGCACCGAAGGCGAAGACAGCGGCGAATGGGTACTGGTCGATCTGGGCGATGTCGTCGTGCATATCATGCAGCCTGCGGTGCGCGCCTACTACAACCTCGAAGAGCTGTGGAGCGTGCATCCCAAACAGCGCGCCCTTGGCGGAAAATGAAGCTGCTGATCCTAGCCGTGGGCAATAAGATGCCCGCGTGGATCACGGAAGGTTTCAACGAATACACCAAGCGCATGCCGCGCGAAGCCACGATCTCTCTGATCGAGATCAAGCCGGAGGCACGCAACAGCGGCAAGACCGCTGCCCAGATCATGGAAGCCGAAGCGCAGCGCATCAAGGCAGCGCTCCCCGCTTCGGCACTGTGCATCGCCCTTGATGAACGCGGCGCCACGCCCACCACCAAACAACTCGCCCAGCAGATGCAGGATTGGATGCAGCAGGGGCGCGATGTCGCTTTCATCATCGGCGGTGCGGACGGACTGCACGAATCCGTCAAACACTCCGCAAACAACTGCTGGCCTTGTCCGCCTTCACCCTGCCGCACGGCATGGTGCGCGTTTTGCTGGCGGAGCAGTTGTATCGGGCGCATTCACTCATGCACAATCACCCTTACCACCGGGAATAGTCCATGAGCATCAAACACCAGCGCATCTATCTTGCCTCACAAAGTCCACGTCGTCGCGAACTGCTCAAGCAGATCGGTGTGCATTACGAAATGTTGTTGTTGCGCAACGACCCGCGACGCAAAGTCAGCGTGGATGAGACGCCGCACAGTGGCGAGATACCCGTCGATTACGTGCAACGCGTGTGCCGCGACAAAGCGCGTGCCGGTTGGGAGACGCTGGCTTTGCGCAACCTGCCGCCCTTTCCCGTGCTTGCAGCCGACACCACAGTCACCCTCGACGGCAGGATCATCGGCAAGCCGGACAATCACGAACATGCTGCCGAGATATTGCGCCTGCTCTCCGGCACGCAACATCAGGTGCTCACCGCCGTCGCCGTGGCCTTCAACGAACGCCTGGAGATGCGCCTGTCCACCACCACCATCACCTTCGATACCTTGAGCGAAGAACGCATCCGCCGCTACCTGCTCACCAACGAGGCACACGACAAAGCCGGTGCGTATGGCATACAAGGCCATGCGGGCGCGTTCGTGAAACACCTCGACGGCAGTTATACCGGCGTGATGGGACTGCCGCTGTATGAGACGGTAGAATTGCTCAAACTTTTCGGATACCCCGCACCATGACAGAAGAGATATTGATCAACGTCACCCCGCAGGAAACGCGTGTCGCGGTGATGCAGCAAGGCGTCGTGCAAGAGTTGCACATCGAGCGCGGCAGCCAGCGCGGCTTGGTCAGCAACGTGTATGTGGGCAAGGTCAAACGTGTGCTACCCGGCATGCAGTCCGCTTTCATCGACATCGGTCTGGAGCGCTCCGCCTTCCTGCATGTGGCTGACATCTGGGAGAACAGCATCAATGGTGATGCAGCCAAGCCCATTGAGAAAGTGCTGTTCGAAGGACAAAGCATCCTGGTGCAAGTCATCAAAGACCCCATCGGCACCAAAGGTGCACGCCTCTCCACCCAACTGAGTTTCGCCGGACGCCTGCTGGTGTATCTGCCGCAAGAGTCGCACATCGGCGTATCACAACGCATCGAGAACGAAGAAGAACGCGAAGCCCTGCGCAGTAAATTGCAGCAAGTACTGCTTCCCGAGCACAAGGGCGGCTACATCATCCGTACCATGGCGGAAGCCGCCTCAGATAATGAACTGCGCGCCGATGTCGCCTATCTGGACAAGTTGTGGAGCAACCTGCAACAGCAGTCGCAGCAAGTCGGTGCCCCGGCGCTGCTATACAAAGAGCTCGACATCAGCCTGCGTGTGCTGCGCGACTTTGTAAATGAAGACACCTCGCGCGTCCTTGTCGACTCGCGCGAGACACACGAACGCATGCTGACCTTCGCCACCGATTACATCGCCGCCGCCGTACCCAAGCTCGAACGCTATGTCGGCGCGCGCCCTCTGTTCGACCTGCATAGCGTGGAAGAAGAAATCGAACGCGCCCTGTCGCGCCGCGTCGATCTCAAATCCGGCGGCTACCTCATCATCGATCAGACCGAAGCGCTCACCACCATCGACGTCAATACCGGCGGCTTCGTCGGCGGACGCAATTTCGACGACACCATCTTCAAAACCAATCTGGAAGCGGCGCAGGTCATCGCACGCCAACTGCGTTTGCGCAATCTGGGCGGCATCATCATCTGCGACTTCATCGACATGGACACCGCCGAACACCGCGATGCCGTACTGGAAGAATTCAAAAAGATGCTGGCACGCGACCACACGCGCGTCAGCGTGAACGGTTTCTCCGCGCTCGGCTTAGTGGAAATGACGCGCAAACGCACACGCGAAAGTCTGGCCCATGTGCTGTGCGAACCCTGCCCCACCTGCCAAGGGCGCGGCGAAGTGAAGACGGCGCAGACCGTGTGCTACGAGATATTGCGCGAGATCGTGCGCGAAGCACGCCAGTTCAACGCCCGCGAATACCGCATCCTTGCTTCGCAACAAGTGATCGATCTGTTCCTCGACGAGGAATCGCAAAGTCTCGCCCAACTCTCCGACTTCATCGGCAAGCCCGTCTCACTACAGGTGGAAACGCTCTATTCGCAAGAACAATACGATGTCATCCTGATGTGAATTTGACGTAAATTTAACGTTGACTTTGCTAAGCTCCCCGCGCGTTTTTGAACGCACCATTCAAATAACATTCAGACTCAGGGAGATTTACCATGTTGAAGAAGCATCTGGTCAGCTTGCTGGCCTTAGCCTGTATCGCCGCTCCACTCGCCACACAAGCCCACGAACACGGTGAAGCTGGCATCGCACGCGCATTTATCAAAGAGATCCAAGCCACCGAAGCCATCTACGCCAGTGACCGTGGCCCCAAGTTCTTCCAAGAACTGGCCAAGGGGCAACACCCGCGCGCCACCGTCGTGACCTGCTCCGACTCGCGCGTGCAAACCAACATGCTTGATCAAACGCCCGAAGGCGACCTGTTCATGATCCGCGACATCGGCAACCAGATCGAGACCGCCAAAGGTTCCGTGGAATACGGCATCAACCACCTCGGCTCTTCTTTGCTGCTCATCATCGGCCATTCGCGTTGCGGCGCGATCGCGGCAGCCAGCGGCGATTACAGCAAGCTCGAACCCGCCATCAAGAAAGAGTTGGACACCATCAAGATCGCTAAAGGCATCGACAGCATGGCGGGCGTAAAAACCAACGTCAACAACCAAGTCGCCGCCGCGCTGGAAGAATATGCCGAAGCCATCAAAGCAGGCCACCTGCTCGTCATCGGCGCAGTGTATGACTTCGCCGACGACATGAAACAAGGCTCCGGCAAATTGAATCTGGTCAACGTCAACGGACAGACCGACCTGACCAAGATGCAAGCTGAACTGGTGCGCAAAGACATCGCTGACGAAAAAGACAGCGTGCAACATCACTAAGCAATTTTGCTTTCAAATAAAAAGCCGACTCAGGTCGGCTTTTTATTTTGGTGCTCATTCCAATTGGTTAAAGCCTACTAATCGATATCGACCGCCTCAAACTTTTTGTATAAACCGGAGAGTTTTTTCAATGCAACTCTGAATTGACTGCGTGCTTTAACGCGCGACTTGGTTGTACTTGCCTGCTCGATTTTTGATCCGGGATCAAAAACCACATCCCCTCGTTCCATAGCAAAAAGGAAAAGAGGGAATTCAGTTTCTTCGCCCAAAAGCACGGGGCTTTTATATTGGTACTCGGGCGGAATCACGGGCGCTTTATCGTACGGAACGTAGGCTGCCGCTGCATGTTTACGACTCCAGTGTGTAATCAATCCATTAAATGTCCACCCAGCGGAGATATTGCCCCTCTCATCTGTCAGATGAATGCCCCCATCGACGTTGAGTATCTTTCCACTCTTTGAATCAAAACCGTCAAGCAGTAAGGTCTGCCCAGAGCTCGTGCATGGAACACCGACTTTGTGTGTGCCAGTGAAATACAGGACATCATCGGGAAGTTGTCTGCCATATTTTCTAACAAATGCTTCGACTCCATTTTTTCCGTAATAGCCAGAATCAGGTTCTGGGGTCATCAGAGTTATGCGACTACCCGAATAAGCCTTGACCTCCCAGCCCATGAAGTCAGGAGCAGCTTCACCGTTGGGTTTAATTCCGAGGAGAGCTTCCAATGTATAGCCACCGCCATTTTGTGCCGTGTAGGAAATCGGGACACCTTGCTTGTTCAAGCGCCTTGATTGGTGCATGCCCGCTTGATGAATTTCGCGCAAGCGTGCAATCAATATTGAGCGCGAATCAATTTGGTTAGTTTTTGTGATGAAGTATAAAACGCCACTTGGCTGATATTTCCCCTCTTGAATTTTATTGGCCATCGCAACAGAGATGGCGCTACTCGCAGGTGAGAGGTAAGCAAGGATTCTCTTATCCTCTGTTACCCCAAAGAATAAGTGGCGACCATCTGCACCATTGTTATGCAATCGTTCTTCTTTGGGGACTGGCTGCAACAAATTTGAAGGTGCAATAGAGCATCCTCGCAAAAATCCAGAAAGCCTAACCTCTGGGTAGTCGGGGTAAAGAATCAACTGCGCGCCATCTGCTTTTTCTGATTGATGATTTTCGTCAATCCAGAAAAAATTCAGCGAAGCTTTGAAGTTTTGCCTCTTCACTCCCGGCTCACTACGCAAGTCTGAAAATGGTAGTTGTTTAAGAACCTCGAAGCTTCCGCCAAGGTAAATTTGTTGTTTTGTGTTGTCATTCTCAGCTAATGGCTTACAAAGTATATTGACTGCCCCAAGCGCACGCATAGCGTGAATCAACGAATCAATATTATTAAAACTCATGCTTACCTTTCACGCGATAGCCAAGTGATGGATGTCGATTATGCCAATTCTGCGACTTTACGCAGAGAAGCACTTTTCTTCGCGCGCGCAGGCTTATCAGAGGTTGTTTGTAGTACCTTTGGTATGGCGCTATCAACCAAGAAGGGAAGCATTGCATCGCTGATAGCCCTAATGACAGGGACGACCACGGAGTTGCCAAACTGTTTATAAGCGCGAGTATCTGAAACGGGAATAATAAAGCTATCTGGATAGCCCATTAGCCTTGCACATTCACGCGGAGTGAGCCTCCGCGGGTTCTTTTTCTTTCCTTGGAAAATAAGGATTTCAGATCCGTCCTTGTAGTAGCGCGCGGATAGTGTGCGGGCTGTATTGTCTGCTCCGACCAATCCAAACCCAAATCCATTGCCTTTCGCACGATGCTTTGCTGCGTAGTTTTGTAGGTAAAGCCAGAGGTTATCCGTCAAAGTGTATTTGTCATGCACCTTATTCTTTGCATGGTCAAAATATTTTCCATCATCCCAAGGCAAGGTCGGCTCAGTTCCATCCGTGCGATGCAAAATTTCAGCGAGCGTGTGATTCTTTTCTGGAAGCCAAACAGTCTTCCAATCAAATTCAACGGGGTCGCGAAAGCCAACGATGTAAATGCGTTCGCGGTGTTGTGGTACAAAGTGCGCACCATCCACAACCTTGACGTGGATTTGGTAACCAAGCTCTTCAGTCAAAGTGCGCTTGATTACGTCAAAGGTGCGCCCCTTATCATGTGACTGCAAATTTTTTACGTTCTCAAGCACAAAGGCCCAAGGACGTTTGGTGTTAATGATTCGTGCGACATCAAAAAACAATGTGCCTTGCGCTTCACAAGCAAAGCCATGTGCTTTCCCCAATGAGTTTTTCTTTGATACTCCTGCGATAGAAAAAGGCTGGCATGGAAATCCAGCTAACAACAGGTCATGGTCTGGAATATCACTCGCAGAAATTTGGGTAATATCACCCGCCAACTCATGACCGCCAGCAAAATTTTCGGCATAAGTCTTTTGCGCAAAAGAATCATATTCGCTAGTGAAAACGCAACGCCCACCAACAGATTCGAAGCCTGCACGGATACCACCTATCCCGGCAAAGAGATCAACGAAATCAAAAGTGCCTTTTGCAATTTGAACGATGTGGAGCGGGAGTAACTGTTGTAGTGCTACTGCCACATAGGCGGGCGGCTGCGATTGCCTAGCTTCCCAGCGACGGATAGTTCGAGGGTCAACCTGTAAATAGCGCGCTATCTCAGCTTGGGAGTGCTGTTTACGTGCGGCATCAAGATAAGAGAGAGCCGTGTCTGGGGTTTCTGTTGTTGGGTAACGCATGGGGGCATATTTTCACATCCGGGAAGATATGCGGACATTACGTCCTTTTTTGATTCCAAGCAACACTGCAAATCAAAAAGAAGCTCCGTACCGGAGTCGATTTCTTTTCAGCCATGTTTCCCCCAGAACAATTCGACTCCGGTACCTTTGGTTTTTCTCTGCGAAAACATGGAAAGGAAATGTTTATCTTCCCTTCATGCTTCCACCCAAAAGACCATTACGATTGCGCCGAACAAGACTCTTTGCCTGAGGGATTCTCACGCGTAGTCAATCCCTCAGCACATAACACACGCCAGTCTTCTGCGGCTTGCGCACCGCCACGAACGATTCCCTTTTGCACGACATGACTGACTGCCTTATCCGCATGCGGCAAAGCTTTGTGCAACAGCGCATCAAGCCCGTCAATCATTTGCTGCACTTCTTCGCGCACGGCTAGCTCCAAAGCAACATCGTCCGCCAACCAGGAAACCACGATCGAATTTTCGAGCAGACGCCAAATTCCTTTTTGCGGACCGTTCATCACCTCCACACCTTTGCGCAGCTTACCCATGTGCATCAATCCGCGTCGGATTTTTTCCAGCGTTCTTGGGGTAATATCATGGCGGTTAACGTTGATGCGCAACAGCAGCACTGTGCCTTGCCTCTCTCCCGATAAACCTTCAGCTTCGCGCACCATATTCTGTTCAAGACTTTCTTCTGTTGCCGTTGAATACAATCTGGCCAAGGTGAAGTAAGCAATACCTAGCATCACCGGGCCGGCTAGGTTGATGTAGGTTTCGAAGAAGTTGATGCAGGCAAATGAGAATCCGATCAAGATGAACTGTGACAAGCTAAACAGTATGTCGATGGTGCCACGCCCCTTGTCACGATAAAACTCATAGGCCGTTAGCCAAATAATGACCAGTGTGATCAAAAGATTCCACAGCCGCCCATCGGGGAACTTTAGGGAATCGCCGTTTTTGTAGTTATCGATCGCAGTTGCCAGTAGCTCCACGCCTGGATACATATCCCCCATCGGCGTAGCTCTGACATCGTATAAGTTGGATGCGGTTGAGCCGATGATGACGATTTTGTCCTTGAACTCGTCCTGTGGCCGCTGCTTTTCTGTTGCTAACAGATCGTTATAGGCTTCGGCAAAACCAACATGATGATAGGTATTGGGCTCACCACGCCAATTGAGCAAAATATGATCTGTCTGTGGCGTCGGCCAGCCGAACTCTTGTCCCATACGCGCTGGTAGCGAGGGGATTCCCCATCCAGATTCTTCGAAGTAAACGGGATAGTTACGCGTCCTCCCGTCCTGATCCAAAATGATGTTCTGCGTCCCTATCCGGCCACTATCCATCACCGCCTTAAAGTGCGGCAAAATGACGTTGACCTGAGCTCCACCATCCTGTTTCATTCCTTCCAGTGGAAACACGCCCGGAACTTCTACTGCCCTCACCTGCCGTGATGGATCGTTGTTCTGACCAATTAAAAGCATGGGAAAGAAAGTGTTGTTGCTTTTAGCGATGATCTCTTCGAAGTAAGCATCACTTTGTGGATTGAACACATCCGCATCGCTAAACATAATGTCGAACACGATCGCCTTGGGATGCTGCTTCTCCACCTGCGCGACAAATTCCCCCAATACCTTTCTTGGCCAAGGCCAGCGCCCAAACTCTTTAGACATGGCGGAAAGGCTGGCTTCATTGATATCGACAATGACGATATCGGAATCAGGCTTGGGGGGCATCAAGCGATATTGCACCATCGGGTCAAAGGTTGCCGACGGAATATCACTTGTCAAATTCAGAAACAGGCTATCCAGCAAAGCAAAGAGCGTGAATACGATCGCCAGATAAATGTAAAACTTACGATGCCATTTATGCGCGAAATAATTTGAAAGGACTTCTGAAAAATGGTGGAAACGGCTACGTAAAATATAAATGATTTTCATTATTTCGGTCTAACTGATGTTCAAAAAGCGTGGCGCACGCCAACATTTAATTAATCGGAAGCGACAGGTGAGGTTTGATCGTCTCTCGGAAGGACAACTGTAGTGTGATGTCGGAACGGGATGTTTCCCGAGCCTCGACATTACATCAGGAAACCCAACCACCCTACGCACCACAGCCCTCTATTTTTCAATCTTCGCCACTTGAGGGGCTTCGCACTGTGTCGATAACAGGTCTTTGCGCTTCTCGGCCAACTCTGCGATGGCGGTGAATTTATCCGTAAGGCCGTGCGCGGCGAAGTGGTCAATAACGAACAACGGAAGGATGGTATCGGGTTCCCACAGGCCGTGGAAGCTGAGTGTGCTGCCTTGTGCATTCGATTCGATGTGCCAACTGCCCTTGAACGATTTTGAGTCCCCCATCAGTTGCGAGAACTCAACGCCATCAAACGGTTGCTCCGTGTATTCCATCACCGAATGCAAGCGCACATGGAAGAACAGGATATGTTCGTCCGCCGTACGATCCACTTTGACCTTGTTCGCCGATTGGCGGAATGCCAGTGATTCGATCACGCCGGGAAGATTTTTGGCGGCTTCGTAGTCGGTGAGGTAGTGATAAGCGGCACACTTGGTCAAGGGTGTATCGAAGCTGGCGGTGAAGGTATACAGGCTGCCTTCGCGTTTCACATCGACCAGCAATCCGGGGTAGTGTGCGTCTGACCAAGCCGGTGTGCTGGCTGCGAGGAGGGTTACAAATAAGAGTCGTTTTATCATGGCGCTCGTTATAAAGAATTTTTATGACGCGACCATGACATCGATAGATATTTAATTGGTTCAACCCGCCAACAAGCGTTCCGGCTCGATCTGGCTGCCCGTGATCGCCACGACTTTGTGGCGCGATTGCCCGCCCTGTTTGAGTTCGACCTGACGCAAGGGCACGCCGAAAAATTCGGCGATGAATTTCAGCAGGGCTTCGTTGGCGCGACCTTCGACGGGCGGGGCGGCAAGTCTGATCTTGAGCGCCTCGCCATGCAGGCCTGCTATGTTGGTACGTTTGGCACCGGGCTGGATATGCAAGGTGAGCGTGAGCACATCGCCTTGGCGGCGATACCATGAACTCACAGCAACCTCAGAACGGCCTGCTCCAGTGCGCCTATCGGTACGATAAGGATAAGTTGGCAGAGCAGGAGCAACACCAACACCGAAAGATCGACATTGCCGATGGGAGGGATGCGCCCGCGCAAAGGTTGCAAGAAGGGGCGATTGACTGCGGCCAGCAACGGTGCCAGCGGTGTGTGCGGGTTGACCCAGGACAGGAGCGCTTCGATCAGGAGCGAGCCGATGAGCAGATAGAAGCTGAGCTTCAACAACTTGATCGCAGTCCATGCCAGCAGACCAAGCAAGGGGAAGCCTTGATATGGGTAGCCCTGCACCCACAGCGAGGTGGCGAGGTAGATGAATTCAACCGCGAACGCTAGGAGCAGCGTGGAACTATCCAGCCCCCACGCTGCCGGAATGACACGCCGCACGCGCAGCACGATGAAGTCGGTGAGCGCCATGACGAATTCGCCAACGGGGTTGCGCATCGGCGCTTTTAGCCACACTGCGTGAAAGCGGAACAGCAAGATGGCAGCGAACGGCTGCACCAGTGCATCGATCAAAAACGAGAGTGCTTCACCCAGCATCATTTATCCTTTCCGAGTTCGTCACCCATCTCTTGCGAGCGCACTGCCGCCGCGTGGATGGCATCGACGATATCCTGCCGCACCCGGTTGGAATCCATGCTGATCAAAGCTCGTTCTGTCGTGCCGTTCTTGGAGGTCACGCGCGTACGCAAGGTGACGACATCTTCTGTGCTGCTCTCCGCCAGCTTAGTCGCGCCCATGAAAGTATCCAGCACCATCTGCCGCGCCTGTGCCTCGCTCACGCCCAACTCATAAGCGGCTTGTTGCATGGCTTCGATGAAATAGAACACGTAGGCCGGGCCGCTACCGGAGATCGCGGTCACCGCATCCAAGGTGTCTTCATGTTCAAGCCAAAAGGTGCTGCCCACCGCACCCAATATCGACTCCGCACGATGGCATTGTTCTGGATTGACCGCCGGCATGGCATACAGCGCCGTGACGCCACTGCGAATCAACGCGGGCGTGTTGGGCATGCAGCGCACGATATTCTGCATATTCAGCCAACGCGCGATATCTTGTGTGCGCACACCTGCCGCGATGGAGATCACCAGCTGCCCCGTCAGGATGGGGGCGAGTTGTAGTGAGACTTCCTGCAATTGTTGCGGCTTGACGGCCAAGATCACCGTTTCACAGTGCGCGATCGCCGCCGCCATGTCGACGCCTGCCCTGACTGCGAACTCATGGTGCAGTTCGGTACATCTTTCCTTGCTGATCTCCACGACATGCATCTTGGAGGGCGAATAGCCACGTTTGAGCAACCCGCCGATCAAGGCTTTCGCCATGTTGCCGCCGCCGATGAATGTGATCTTCATGTTTGTCCTCCTGTAAACGGGCGTAGCTAAAATGAAACTGGCCTTGCCCGTTTCCCCCACCCGAACCCTCCCCCATAGGGAGAGGAACCAAACGTATCGCTACGCGAGTTTCAATTCAACCTCTGGCACCGAATATCGCCGTGCCGATACGCACGATGGTCGCGCCTTCCTGGATCGCCGCCGCATAGTCATGCGACATCCCCATCGACAGGGTATCCAGCGCCAACCCTTGTCTATTTAACGCTTCCAGCAATGTCCGCATCTGCGCGAAAGCCGCGCGCTGCACCGTAGCATCCTCTGTCGGCGCGGGGATCGCCATCAACCCGCGCAACTTGAGATGAGGCAAGCGCGCGATCTGCTGCGCTAGCTCCGACACCTCGCCCGGCATCACCCCGCTCTTGCTGTCTTCGCCACTCACGTTCACTTGCAGACAGATGTTGAGCGGTGGCATGTGCGGCGGGCGTTGCACGGACAAACGTTCCGCCACTTTCAATCTATCCACACTGTGCACCCAGGCGAAATTCTCAGCGATCGGGCGCGTCTTGTTACTCTGGATGGGGCCGATGAAGTGCCATTCCAATGGCAGCTCATGTAATGCCCCGATCTTTTCCAATGCCTCTTGCAGATAATTCTCACCAAAGGCGATCTGTCCTGCCTGATAAGCCTCACGCACCGCTGCCGCAGGAAAGGTCTTGCTCACTGCCAGCAAATGCACGTCTGCCATGTCTCGCTGCACAGCCTTTACTGCTTGGGCAATGGCTGCGCGGGTCGCTTGCAAGTTAGAGAGGATTGCAGTCATAATCGCCCGGACAGTCGTTTTCAACGCAGTTTTCAATGCTCAGGGATTATATATGGATATCACCGAACTGCTCGCCTTCGGCGTGAAGAACAAAGCCTCCGACTTGCACCTTTCCGCCGGTTTGCCCCCCATGATCCGCGTGCACGGCGATATGCGCCGTATCAATCTGCCTGCGATGGAGCACAAGGAAGTCCACGCCATGGTGTACGACATCATGAATGACGGACAGCGCAAGCATTACGAAGAGAACAAAGAAGTAGACTTTTCGTTCGAAGTGCCGAATCTGGCACGCTTCCGTGTCAACGCCTTCATCCAGAACCGTGGCGCGGGCGCCGTCATGCGGACCATTCCTTCCAAGATCCTGTCGCTGGAAGACCTTAAAGCCCCGGGCATCTTCAAGGACATCTCTGAATACCCGCGCGGCATGGTGCTGGTGACCGGCCCCACCGGCTCCGGTAAATCCACCACGCTGGCGGCGATGGTGAACCACATCAACGAGAACGAGATGGGCCACATCCTGACCGTGGAAGACCCGATCGAGTTCGTGCATGAATCGAAGAAATGTCTCATCAACCAACGCGAAGTCGGCCCGCATACACTGTCGTTCAACAACGCCTTGCGTTCCGCACTGCGTGAAGACCCGGACGTGATCCTCGTCGGCGAAATGCGCGATCTGGAAACCATTCGTCTGGCGATGTCTGCGGCGGAAACCGGCCACTTAGTGTTCGGCACGCTACACACCAGCTCCGCAGCCAAGACCATCGACCGTATCATCGACGTGTTCCCCGCCGACGAAAAGGAAATGGTGCGCGCGATGTTGTCCGAATCGTTGCGTGCGGTGATCTCGCAGACGCTGCTCAAGACCAAGGACGGCGCAGGCCGCGCGGCGGCGCATGAGATCATGATCTGCACTCCGGCCATCCGTAACTTGATCCGCGAAGCCAAGGTACCGCAGATGTATTCCGCCATCCAGACCGGCGGCAACATCGGCATGCAGACACTGGATCAATGCTTGAGCGATATGGTTAAACGCAACGTCGTGTCCTCCGCCGAGGCGCGCGGCAAAGCTGCAAACAAAGACCTATTCCCAGGCTAAGTGAAAACTATTGCGCTCGACATAGCGGTGTTGCTCTGTCATCGCTCATAACGTTTTTACGCCATCTGAAATTATGTGCAGTTCGCATTAGGAGTTAATTATGGAACGCGACCAAGCCACCGAACTAGTCCACAATCTGTTGCGCGGGATGATCTCGCAAAAGGCTTCCGATCTGTTCGTCACCGCCGGCTTCCCGCCCGCCTTCAAGATCGACGGCAAGATGACGCCGGTGTCGAACCAAGCGCTGACCCCACAACATACACAAGAGCTGGCGCGCAGTATCATGAACGACCGCCAGGCAGCCGAGTTCGAGTCATCGCACGAATGTAACTTTGCCATCGCGCCCCCCGGCATCGGCCGTTTCCGCGTCAACGTGTTCATGCAACAACAGCGCGTGGGCATGGTGTTGCGTACCATCACCACCAAGATCCCCAGTTTCGAAGAGTTACGTCTGCCGACCGTGCTGAAAGAAGTGACGCTGACCAAACGCGGATTGGTGATCCTAGTCGGCGGTACCGGCTCCGGTAAATCTTCCACGTTGGCCGCCATGATCGGCTACCGCAATTTCAACAGCCATGGTCATATCATCACCATCGAAGATCCAGTGGAGTATGTGCATGAACATAACAAGTGCATTATCACCCACCGTGAAGTGGGGGTGGATACCGACAATTGGCACAACGCCCTGAAGAACACACTGCGTCAGGCGCCCGATGTGATCCTTATCGGCGAGATCCGTGACCGCGAGACCATGGAATATGCTGTGGCATTCGCCGAGACCGGCCACTTATGCATGGCCACGCTGCACGCCAATAGTGCCAATCAGGCACTGGACCGCATCATCAACTTCTTCCCGGAAGAACGCCGCGAACAGCTATTGATGGACTTGTCGCTCAACACAAAGGCCTTGATCTCGCAACGCCTGATCCCCAAGAAAGACGGAAAGGGTCGCGCAGCCGCATTCGAGATATTGCTGAACTCTCCGTTGATCTCGGACCTCATCTTCAAAGGCAATGTGCATGAGATCAAGACGGTGATGTCCAAGTCGCGCGAACTGGGTATGCAGACTTTCGACCAAGCCTTGTTCGACCTGCACGAAGAGGGGTTGATCAGCTACGAAGAAGCGTTGAAGAATGCCGACTCGGTGAACGATCTGCGTTTGCGCATCAAACTCGAAGGCCAAGCCACCAAGGACAGGGACGTAATGAGCGGGTTGGACAATCTGAAGATGACCTGATCGCTTGTTTCACCCAACTGAAAGCCGCGCTGATGCGCGGCTTTTTTTATCGTTAGGAGCTCACCTTTCACAACCTGAAACTGAAAAAATTCAGGGGATAAAAAAAATCGGCATCCTATCGGATGCCGAAATGAGAGATGAAACACTGAATATTGCTCGAGGACTAGGCTTTGGAGGAGAACTTTTCCTATTGCAATGCGGGCATTCTAGCCGCCCATTTTTACAATAAAGTTAAAGCCTTTCTCACTTCACCCGATTACTCCCGGCCACGATCTTGTATTCGAACAGGCGGCATTCAATGGCACCGTTATAGAGTGGGGTGCGTTTGGAGGGGGTCAGACGCATGAGTTTGATGATGCGCAGATCGGCGGTAAAAAGATAAGCGTTCCAGCCGCCGAACCTTTGCTTCAACACATCGCCGAGTTGTGGATACAACTCGGCCAATTCGTCTTCGTCCCCCATGCGTTCGCCGTAAGGTAGGTTCGCGATGAGGACGCCTTCTTTCTCCGGGGGCGATGCCTCGAGTGCGTTGCACTGTTTCAAATCGACAGTCTCGCGAATGCCGGCCTCTTCCAGATTCTGGTGTGCCGCTCTGAGCGCATCACCGTAAAGGTCGCTGCCATAGATCGGCAACTCGCATACGGGCAGTTGCGCGGCGGTGGCAGCTTCGCGCATCGAATTCCATGTCTTCGAATCAAAGTTCTTCAGTTTCTCGAACGCAAAATGACGTGCGATACCGGGTTGGATATTGAGCGATATCTGTGCCGCCTCGATGAGGAAGGTGCCGCTGCCGCACATCGGGTCGAGCAGTGGGACGCCGGGTTTCCACCCTGTCATCTTCAAAATCCCTGCGGCCAAATTCTCGCGCAGCGGCGCGATGTTGGTGTGGATGCGCACGCCGCGCTTGTACAGCGCATCACCCGAGGTATCCAGATACAGGGTGAACCTCTCGCCCTCGAAGAAAGCATGGATGCGCATGTCGGGGTCGAGCTTGGCCACACTGGGACGCACATTCTTCTCTGCGCGAAATTTGTCGCACACCGCATCCTTGATCTTGAGCGTGATGAATTCCAAGCTCTTGAGCGGACACTTGATGGCGGTGACTTTGACGAGGATGGTGCAGTTCACGTCAAACCACTTCGTCCATGGCAGATCGTAAACAGCCTTGTACACGTCCTGTTCGTTGCGGAACGGTGTGGCCTCTTTCACGCGCCACAGGATGCGCGAAGCGAGGCGGCTTTGCAGATTGATGCGATAGCACGTCGGCCAATCGCCCGCGAAAGCGACACCGCCGTCCGTCGTGCGTACGTCAGTGGCACCGAACGATGTCAGTTCATCAGAGAGAAGTTTTTCCAGCCCTCGCGGGCAGGTGGCGAAAAAATCAGGCATTCAATAATCCGTTCGCGATGAGTATTTACCGTTCGCCCCCTTCGATACACCGCGCGATGCGCGGCACTCAGGGCGAACGGTGAATGTATCGAACCGCTTCGTTTAAAAAGGTTTTACAACTACCAAAATGACCACTGCGATCAGCACCAACACCGGCACTTCATTGAAGAAGCGGAACCAGACGTGACTCTTGGTATTGCGATCTGCCGCAAACTCTTTAACCAGATGGCCGCAGTAGAAATGGTAGGCGACGAGGCCGGCAACCAATGTCGTTTTCGCGTGCAACCAGGCTCCACTGAAGCCATAACCCAGCCACAGCCACAAGCCAGTGATGATCGCCAATGCGCCGATGGGCGTGACGAACTTGTAGAGCTTGCGCTCCATCAACTTCAATCTTTCCTTCACCACCGTCTCTTCGGCCATCGCGTGATTAACGAAAATGCGCGGCAGATAAAAGAGGCCTGCGAACCAACTTACCACCATCACGATGTGAAATGCTTTTAGCCACAACATAAGATTTACCTCGACAATCTACGCCTGAACAAAACCAGAGCGATATAGAAACTAACCAACGCATAGGATAACAATACGCCGATGTGCAGCCATGCCTGCGGCGGCATCGCGCCATTCATCAGCGGCCTTGCCAGGTCGATCGCATGCGTCAACGGCAACGCGCCCGCGACGATCTGCATGCTAACTGGCAGTTGCGACACGGGGAAAAACACGCCGCATAGTAGCATCATCGGGGTGATGACCAGCGTGAAGTAATACATGAAGAAGTCATACGCAGGAGCCAATGCAGTCATGATGAGACCAAGGGCGGCGAAGGCCAAACCGATGAGCAAAGCCAGAGGGATCATCCACAGCGACATCAAAGAATGCGATAGCCCGAGTATCCAGATCACGGCGAGTACCGCCACCCCGGACATCAGGCTCTTGGTGGCCGCCCACAGTATCTCCGACAGCACCACATCATCCAATGCCACCGGTGTGTTGAGGATAGCCTCCCAAGTGCGCTGCTCGTGCATGCGCGCAAAACCGGAATAAAGCGCCTCGAAGCTGGCGCTGTTCATGGTGCTGTAGCACACCGTTCCCGCCGCCAAGAACGCCATGTAGGACATGCCGCCCATCTCCGGCAGCAGGCTGCCGAGACCGTAACCCAGGCCGAGCATGTAGATCACCGGATCGGCAAGATGACCGAGGATGGATGGCGCAGCGATCTTCTTCCAAACCAACCAATGCCGTTGCCAGATGGGGAAAAAGCGGAAACTCAGTTTGGGTAGTGCGTAATAGTGGCTGCTCATTTCTTTCTGTCCTCCTCCACTGCGGCGAACGCTAGGTCAGGTGTCACCACGCCCACACCGCGCGCATACACACAGCCTTTGGATGTGCCTTCAGCGACGATGCGATCGCCACAGATGAAGGTGTGCGTCATGTAAAAATATTTTTCATCCCAGCGTGCCACTTCCAGTTTCACCTCATAGCGCTGAAAGATGTTCAGAGGTTTCTTGTAGATCATCGTGTGTTCGGCGATCACCGGTATCCAGTTGCGTTTGAACATCGCCTTCAACAGACCGCTACGCGCGAACACATCGACTCGGTTCAGATCGCAGATGGTGAGGTAGCGACCGTTGTTCATGTGCAGGTTGATGTCAATGTCGTTAGGCAACACGCGCAATGTGAGCGAACTCGTGTAGCGCCCTTCCATCCGTGCCATGAAGAAGGAGCGGATGATGACCCACAGCATACGAAATATTAAATTCATTTCAAGTCACAGTCGAAGCAAGGCCTAGGCGGCAAGGCTGGGGCGACGAAGACATAACCAGCCACTTGCCGCGTATTTTGTGGCTTAGTGGAATGGCTAGTAGTTCCATCAGTACAGGTAGTACGGCTAGGAGCCGATGCCGTAGGCAACAACGGGATTGCGATGAATGTGGCTTGAAATTCATTCGCGCATCTCCCTGCCGGTCAATTTCAGAAACACATCTTCCAGATTCGCCGGGCGGTGCACATAGCGTAGTTCGCTCTGCGCCTGCAGATGGGCGACCAAGGGTTGTGCTTCTTTCACATAACAGAACACCGATTCGCCGCTCACTTCGAAACGCTGTGCATAGCTTGCAGCATGCTCACTCGCCCACTGGCCGGATGTCTCACCGAACACCTCCACCACTTGCGGTTCGATGTTCTGCTCGATCAATTCTCTTGGCGACCCCTGACTGATGAGCTTGCCGTTATCCATCACAGCAAGCCGATGGCACAGGCGCTCGGCCTCATCCATGAAGTGCGTGGTGAGTAACAAGGTCTTGCCCTGCTGCGTCAGGGCACGCAAGCGTTGCCAGATGAGATGCCGCGCCTGCGGATCGAGGCCGGTGGTCGGTTCGTCGAGGAAGATGACATCGGGATCGTTCACCAGTGCGCGTGCCAGCGTCAGACGTCGCTTCATGCCGCCGGAGAGTGTCGGTACCTTCGCATCGCGCTTGCTGGTGAGGCTGGCAAATTCCAACAGCGAGGGGATGCGCGCTTCGACCTCGCTATCCTTCAATCCGAAATAACGCCCATACACGAGCAGGTTCTCGGCCACGGTGAAATCAGGGTCGAGGTTGTCCATTTGCGGCACGACCCCGACACGGATGCGTGCCTCGCGTGCCGCTTGTGGCACCGGTAGATCGAGCAGTGTCGCCGTGCCCGCGTCCGGCGCGATCAGTCCCAGCAACATGCGCAGCGTGGTGGTCTTGCCCGCGCCATTGGGGCCAAGCAGACCGAAACATTCGCCTTTGTGAATGGACAGATCAAGGCCATCCACCACGCGCTGTCCGCCGTAGGATTTCACCAGCCCGCTGGCACGGATGACTGCACTCATAATTCAACTCCACTGAAATGTCTTTTCACGATATCGCGCAATTGTGTCAAACGTCCATGAAAGAAGTGTTCTGCCTGTGGCAATACCACGATAGGTAGATGCTGCGGGCGCGCCCAATCCAACGCATCGGCGAGCGGCACCACATCGTCATGCTCGCCGTGAATGACCAGCGTATCCGGCGCAACTGCAGGCATCGCAAAGCGCCCGACTGCAGGTGCGGCCAAAATCAGATGTTGCGGACGTAACGTTTGCGCGGCGCGCGCCGCCACATAACCACCAAATGAAAAGCCTGCGAGCAACAGCGGCAACTCTTCACCAAACTGCTCCTGCGCATAGCGCACCACATCGATCATATCCTGCTCTTCGCCGTCACCACCGGTGAATTCACCCTCGCTCGCACCCACACCGCGAAAGTTAAAACGCAGCGCGATGCACCCCATCTCAGCGAAAGTCTTGGCCAGCGTGACTGCGACTTTATTCTCCATCGTACCGCCCATGGTCGGCAGCGGATGCGCTACCACGGCGATGGCACGCGCCGCCTCAGACGGCATATGTACGACACCTTCCAGATGTCCCGCTGTTCCGTGGGTGGAGAATTTTTGTAGCGCGCTTGCCATCAGATCTTCAAGCGTTCGATGATGCGACCATGCGTCAGGTGCTCGTCGATGATCTCGTCCAAATCGCTCTGATCGATGTAGGTGTACCAGACACCTTCGGGATACACCACCAGTACCGGCCCAGATTCACACCGCCCCAGACAACCCGCCGAATTGATGCGCACTGTATTCTTTTCGTTGGAGATGCCCAACATCTTGACCTTGTCTTTGACATAGTCGCGTGCCGCCTGCGCATTATGATTGTTGCAGCAGTCCTCTCCCGCCGCGCGCTGGTTCACACAAAAGAATACATGCTTATCGAAATGGCTCATCTTCTCGTCCTTTATTTTCTTTGTTCACTCGTGACACGCGTCCACCATAGGTAGCCGCCCAACAGCAACGGGAAGATCAGCGACACGGTTTGCGACAATCCGTTGTAGTTGCGCAGATGTCCGTAACGCCACTGGTACAGGCGCATCGCCGCCGAGGGTGTTCCGCCGTCCAACACCCAATACGCCAGTATCATGTAACTCAGCGTGCTCAACATCGCCGCCCAGATCAGTTGCGACCTAGGCAACCAAGCCACGACACCGATCAACAGCATACCGATCACCACACCCAGCATCGCCTCTCCGTTCAGCCACAGCAGCAGCGCCCACGATTTCAGCAGCAAGGCGGCAGAAACGAATTTTACCAAGGCCACGACACTTAAAATGAACACCAGTGCGATCGCCGCATGGCGACGTGTCCGCAAGAGCGTCAGTAGCAACGTGCCTATCATCAACAGATTCAGTGCCACCGCGATACTTTCCCAAATACTGAACGGCTCTTCCGGCATCGCATTGAAAAAATGATGTGCAGCCTCGGTGATGAACACATTCCCCAGCATCGGCAATGATGGATTGATCTGCGCGAACATCCACAACATCACCAGTGCCAAGCCAAAATCCACACTCACCGCCTGGCGGAACAGATCGATGCGCCACTGAGTGAGGCGTGCGAACCATCTGTTCCGCATGATGGACATCATCAGCGACGCCCCCAACAATGCACCGATACCGTTAGTCAATATGTCGGCATTGGAGCTGGTACGACTGGGCAGATACATTTGCAGATACTCCAGTGCGACAGAGATCGCCATCGCCACCAGCGTCGCAAGCAACACACTACGCCAACGGTCGAAGTGACTGCACAGCGTCAGCGCCAATAACGCACCGAAGGGCAGGTAAGCCAACAGATTACTTAACGCATCAAAACCACTATAGGTGAGTCCCAACGGTGAAGTGAGCACAGCCCAGAACGTCAAACCCTGCTCTTGCCAACCAACAAAGGGGGACAAACTGGCATAGATGATGAACATCGCATAGCCTGCCACAAGATAGCGACGTAGTGACCTGTGCGGCTTGGCGGGTAAGGAAGTACTCATGTGCAAAACCCGGGAGGGGCAATCAAAATTTTTGTAGTTGACTGAAAAGTGGGGGTAAGAAACAATGCCCCCGCTTCAAAAAACCAGACTAAAATAAAATCAGTTTCACGGGGAGAGATTATGGCATACCTGCACTGGTCCAGTGACTTGGATACCGGTATCGAGGTCATCGATAGCCAGCATAGGCGCATCGTCGATTACCTCAACGAACTCAGTACCGCGAACAGTTCCGGCGACATGGAGGTCACCAACCATGTACTAGACGAACTCGTCGATTACACACTGACCCATTTTGCGTTCGAAGAAGAACTGCAAGAACGCGCAGGCTATGAATTCATCAAGGCACACAAACGGGTGCACGAGATATTCACCAAACGCGTAGCTGACTTCCAAAAGCGCGCCGCCGCTGGGGAGAATGTGGCACCTGAAGTGCTCATCATGCTAAAGACCTGGCTGGTCAACCACATCAAGGGCGACGATGCGGACTATGCAGAACCTGTCAAAAAGATGCTGGGAATCGAAGGCGGTATCGACACCACGGGCGGCTGGCTGGGTAGCGCACTGAAGCGATTCTTCGGCTAGTCTTCCCCCTGTCAGCGCCCCGGCGCGCGCAGAAAATCATGCTAGAGTGCGCCCACCAACCACCGGAGGAAGCCGCATGAACGACATCATGATGAGGCTGGTCGATGCCCCCATCGCCCGCATGTTCATACTTGCAGGCATCATCTTTTTGATGATCGCCGTCCTCGGCAAGATAGAGGGCAAGATCGAACCGGGACGCATCGGGCGTATCGGCGCCGTCGTTCTCGGCATCGTCATGTTATTCCTCGGCGTCCTCATGCAGAGTTCCGAAACACACGAGTTACGCCCTGAACAGCTCGCCTTGCTACAACAGGTGCTTATCGCCAACACCCCCGCTCCAGTGCAATCCGCTACGGCGCTACCGAGCAAACCGATCAAGATCGTCTCCGCCACTTACGGGCGCAGTTGCAACGCCAAAGCCGGCAATGCCAGCACGGCGCTGGCCAAAGAATGCGATGGCAAGAGCATCTGCGACTACGCACCCGATCCCGCACAGGAAGACCCAGCTCCCAATTGCAACAAAGATCTAGCAGCAGAATGGAAATGCGGTAACGGCAGCAGCGTCTATGCCGCCACCCTGCCCGCCGATGCGGCCAAAGGCGAAAAGCTCCACCTCGCCTGCGCGCTCTGACCTATCTGGCAATGCTACGCGAACGCCTTAGCGATCACGGCAGGTAAACACTTCGGCGCAGCGATGCGCAATTGTTTATTCACGTTGTACACGCCGAACACCACCGTGATCGCGTTCTCCGCCACCTGAAACTCCCCCGCCAGAAATTTCACCAGATGTGCTGTCGCTTTCCCGCGCACCGGATTTTCGGCGACATGAATCTCCAACTGCTTGCCAATGACCTTGCCGATCTTTGTCTTGCTGGCGCGCGGACGTCCGAGGATATTCAACACCAGCGTATCGCCGTCCCACTGGCAGAACGACGACATCTCCAACCCCGACTTAGAACTTTTCATACGGCATCACGTAGCGCCATTGCCCCAGCGGTAATTTGGACATCGACAGACGCCCGATACGCAAACGTTTCATGGCGAATACCTGCAAGCCAACGGCGGTACACATATGCGCGATCTGTCCGGCTTGTACGCCTTTGAGCGCGAAGCGCAAATGTTTTTCGTTCTGCCAACTGACCTTGATCGGAGGCAGAACCTTCCCGTTAAAACTGAGACCGTGATTGAGCAACTTGAGTCCGTCCTCAACAAGCTCGCCCGCCACCTCCACCACATATTCCTGCTCGATGGTGGCGGCATCGTCGGTCAGCTTGCGCGACACGCGGTAGTCCTGGGTGAACACCGTCATGCCGCCCGCATGCGGCTCCAGCGGCAGACACTGGGTCAGTCGGAGGAAGTGCTGCTTGAGCAGCCGGATGCCGGAGCGGTCATCCGGCGTGCGTGTGTCGGCGCAGATCAGTTGTTGGATCGTATCTGCATTCATCTCCACAGGAATTATCGATTGCTTTTCTCGTTCGCCTCCTCGCCCGCTGGCGGGAGAGGATTGAGGTGAGGGAAAACGGTCATGACCGTTGGGCGGCTGGTGGAACAAGATGGTCACCGGCTCCACCGGCACCAGCGAGGCCTCGGGATGCAGCTCGACCTTCTGCTCCGCCACCATGAACTGCGGCTCTTCCACCACCCGCCCGTCCACCAACACCCAGCCGCCTGCGATATACAGCTCCGCCTCGCGGCGCGAGCAGTGGACTAGTTCGGCAAGGCGTTTGGCGAGACGGATGGGGTCGGACATGTGATGTGAATCTGAAATCGAGGAGCGCATTGTAAACGCTCAGCCCCTGCGTTCACCTGTAAAATCCGGACATGGACACCGACAAGAAACCTGCAAACCGCCCTCCGTTGGAAGGCATCACACTTGAGATGATCGTCACACAACTTTCCGAGAGCATCGGCTGGGAAGCGATGGCCGAAGCCGTACCCGTGCGCTGCTTCACGCATGACCCGAGTGTGAAATCGAGTTTGAAGTTTTTACGGAGGACGCCTTGGGCGAGGACGAAGGTGGAAGAACTATATGTACTCCAGCTAACATCTAAAGCACGCCGACCCGCATAATTCGCGCCATTTATCCATACCCCCATGAGGCTCTTTATAAGTTCGAAAATTAGCCTTGCCTCACCACTAGCCCATTGCTATCCTGCGAGAAAAAATTTATAGCTTGAGTGGGATCGCAAAGGGGGAAGCATCGTGACTGGCTCAGCAGCAAAGAAAAAACCTACAACAAAGACTCGCACTGCTACTACAAAAACGCGCTCAGCAACAGCGCCAAATAAAGCCACGGTAAAGGTCACTGAAAAACCGCTGCGCCCCTATTTGGTTGGCATCGGGGCTTCGGCTGGCGGACTTGAAGCGTTATCCACGCTGATCGCAGCGCTCCCCACCGATCTCGGCATCTCCTACGTCGTCCTGCAACATCTTTCTCCCACCCACCGCAGCATGATGGCGCAACTGCTAGGCCGCGAAACGGCAATGGCGGTGCTGGAAGTGGAAGACGGCGTGCAGCCCGAACCCAATACGATCTATGTCGCGCCTGCAACCAGCAACGTGATAATGAAAGACGGTTGCCTGATGCTGATCGAGGGCCCGCCCGAAGCTCGCCCCCGCCCGTCGGTCAATCTGTTCCTCACTTCGCTGGCGGAAGAGAAGATCGAAGACGCCATCGGTGTCATCCTCTCCGGTACCGGCAGTGACGGTGCCGCCGGATTGCGCGACATCAAGGCGGCGGGCGGCTATACCTTTGCCCAGGATCCGCAAACGGCGAAATATGCGGGCATGCCCCAGTCTGCCATGGACACCGGTTGCGTCGACTGGGTGCTGCCGCCCGAAGGCATCGCCAACGAGATCGCCATCATCGCCCGCTCGCACGGCACGGTCACCGTCGTCAAAGAAGCGCCGGTGGCCGCGACCACACTGAAAAAGCTGCTGATGAAAGTCAAACAGCAAACACGCATCGATTTCAGCGGTTACAAAGAAGGCACCTTGTGGCGGCGCATCGAGCGGCGCATGGCGGCACGGCACATCATCAACCTCAGCGACTATCTGGCGTTGGTCGACGAGATGCCGGAAGAACTGGAACATCTGGGCAAGGACATCCTGATCTCGGTGACTGCGTTCTTCCGCGATCCAGATTCCTTCAAGGCCCTGCGCGGCATCCTGCAAAATCTCGTCCAGGCGAAGCAGCCCGGCGACGAGATACGCATCTGGGTGTCGGCCTGCGCCACGGGTGAAGAAGCCTACACCATGGCCATCCTGCTTTCCGAGATACTGGGGCCGAATGTGATGCAATTCCGCATCCAGATCTTCGCCACCGACATCGATCTCAATGCACTGGCCATCGCGCGCAAAGGTTCGTACGCCGAAAGCGCCCTGTCCAACCTGGAACCCGGTCTGGTGCTGCGCTATTTCCAGAAGGTCGGCAACCGGCTGGAAGTGTCGCGCAGCTTGCGCGACATGGTGGTGGTGGCGCGCCAGGACCTGGTGCAGGACCCGCCCTTCCTGCGCGTGGACATGGTCACCTGCCGCAACATGCTCATCTACCTGCAAAACGAGTTGCAGGCAAAAGTGCTCTCCACCTTCCATTACAGCCTGCTTCCCGGCGGATTCCTGTTCCTCGGCAAATCCGAGGGCATCTTCAATCAGGAATCGCTGTTCGAAGTGGTGGATAAATCCGCACGCATCTATCGGCGCGGCGCGGGCGAATCGCGACTGACCGTCCCCTCGTTCCGTCTGCCGGACAGCTTGAATGACCGCCTGCCCGCCAAGGCACTACCCGCCAACACCGAGACGCGCCTGATCGCCGAAGCGATGCGCCGTTATGCGCCCGCATCGGTATTGATCAACAGCGCCTTCGACATTCTGCACATCCACGGCGATGTCACGCCCTATCTGGTCGTACTGTCGGGCAAACCAAATTTCAACCTGCAAAACCTGCTGCGACGCGAGATGCGCGCCGACCTGCAGATTCTGCAACATCATGCCGAACAGAAACAGGAATCGGCCTTCGGCAGACCGCACAGCATCAAGATCGGCGACGAAAATCGCGAGATGCGTATCGCCGTTCACCCCATGGACCACGCGGGCCTGGCCCATCCCCTGTTCCTGGTCAGTTTTGAGGTGCTACCGCCCAAGGAAAGCACGCCGACCGAAACCGGCGCGGAGATACTGTCTGCCGAGGGGCGCAACGTTCGGGAGCTGGAGGACGAATTGATCTCCACCCGCGAGCGTTTGCAAACCGTGATCGAAGAGCTGGAGACCTCCAACGAGGAGATGCAGGCACTCAATGAAGAGGTGGTCGCAGCCAACGAGGAGTTGCAGTCCTCCAACGAGGAGCTCGAGGCGGCCAATGGAGAACTGCAATCCACCAATGAGGAACTGACCACCGTCAATGAAGAGGTGCAGGTGCGCTCTGCCGAGCAGGCCGAACTGCTAAACGTTCTGGAAAATATCCAGAACAGCGCCGGCTTTCCCATTCTGGTGTGCAATGCCAACCTCGAACTCACCCGCTTCAACAGCCCTGCCGCCGCATTGTTCTCGCTGTCCAATGTATCGATCCGCCAATTGCTGCCTGCGTTGCGCCTGCCCCTTGGCATGAAGGATTTCTCCGGGATCGTGCATGAAGCGGTGAACTCGAACGTCCAGATGGAAGAGCATGTTTTTTCCAACGAGCGCCATTACCTGCTGCATGTCTCGCCCTACGAAACCAAGATACGCAGCAGCCGCGGCGCGATCATCGTGATGCTGGACTATACCGAACGGCTGGCGGCCGAACGCGAGGTGCGCAAGAACCGCGAGATACTGCTGGCGATCATGAACAACTCCACCTCCATCATCGCCCTCAAAGATCTGGCCGGACGCTACGAATTCGTCAATCAGCAATTCGAGAGATTCTTCCAGGTCAGCGCGGCGAACATGATCGGCAAGACCGATGCCCAGCTCTTCTCGCGCAAGATGGCAGACGACTTCCGCACCAAGGAACTTGAGGTGGTGCGCAAGAAATCGGTGCTGGAGTTCGAAGACCACTTGATGCTGACCTCCGACAGGGAACGTTTCCTGCATTCCGTTCGATTCCCCCTGCTGGATGCAGACGGCGAGGTATACAGCGTATGCACTCAGGCCTCTGACGTCACCGAACACAAACATGCAGAAGATCAATTGCGCCTCGCCGCACGGGTATTCGATCGTGCTGGCGAAGGCATCATCGTCACCGATCCACAACAGAAGATCCTGACCGTCAATGAGGCGTTCACCCAGATGACAGGATATACGTCAGATGAGGCCATTGGGAAAACCCCAGCCCTGCTTTCTTCCGGCAAGCACGACAAGGAGTTTTATCTGGACTTGTGGAATCGCCTGAGCAGCCACGGCTGGTGGCAAGGTGAGATATGGAACAAACGCAAGAACGGCGAGATATACCCGGAATGGCTCACCATCAATGCCGTGCGTGATACACAGGGTCAAATTGTCAACTATGTAGGCATCTTCAGCGACATCTCCATCGTCAAAGAATCGCAACGCAAGGTCGAATTTCTCGCGACCCATGACGAACTGACCGGCCTACCCAACCGCACGCTTTTTCTGGATCGTCTGCGTCAGGCCATCGCCCATGCCGAGCGCAGCGATGACACTTTCTGTGTGCTATTCGTCGATCTCGACAATTTCAAGGTCATCAACGATTCGCTCGGACACGCGGCCGGAGACGATCTGTTGAAAGAGATATCCCGCCGCCTGCGCGATTGCTTGCGCGGGCCGGACACCGTCGCCCGTTTTGGCGGCGACGAGTTCGCCCTGCTGATCGAAGACGCCAACGTTGCCGATGCGGAAATGACCGCACAGCGCATCGCCGAATCGTTGCTGCACCCGCACTTGATCGGCAGGCAGAATGTCTATCCGGGCGCCAGCATCGGCATCTGCATGTACCCCAACGATGGCACCGACCCAGAGACCCTGCTCAAGAACGCCGACAGCGCCATGTACAAAGCGAAGGACGGCGGCAAGAACACGCATCACTTCTTCACCGAAGAGCTCAAGCAGGCTGCCGACGAACGACTCAAGCTGGAAACCGGCTTGCGTAGCGCCATCGCCAAAAAAGAACTGTCTCTGGTCTACCAACCCAAATGGGATATCGCCAGCCAGCGCATGATCGGCGTGGAAGCACTGGTACGCTGGAACCACGCGGATGGCGACATCCCGCCATCGAAATTCATCCCACTGGCGGAAAAGATCGGTCTCATCGAGCAATTGGGCGAATGGATCGCCGCCACTGCCTGCAAGCAGATGGCTGAGTGGAGCAAGAAAAAATATCCTATTCCGCAGGTCTCGATCAACATCTCCGCAGAACAATTCAAACGCTCCAACATTCCGGCATTGATGTTGCGCCTGCTCAGCCAGCACCGACTCGACGCAAACCGCGTGATGCTGGAACTGACAGAAAGTGCACTGATGGAAGACATCGAGAGTATCCAGCAGGTGTTGCTGGAACTCAAAGCGCTAGGCGTAAAGATCAGTATCGACGATTTCGGCACTGGCTATTCATCGCTCGCCTATCTGCGCAAACTGCCCATCAACGAACTCAAGATCCCGCGCGAGTTCATCATGGACATCGACAATAATGAGGACGATGAATCCATCGCCAGAACCATTCTGGTCATGGCTCAAACACTGGGATTCAGCGTGGTGGCGGAAGGCGTCGAGACTGAGGCGCAATTGAACATACTGCGCAACATGGGATGCGATATCGCGCAGGGGTTCTTGTTGGCGAAGCCGATGACGGCGAAGGAGTTAGTGGAGAGGCATTGTTGAAATAGCAGGTGAGCGCGCTGTTTGGCGTTCATCACCTGAGACCGTTCGTCCTGAGTAGGCGCAGCCGTATCGAAGGATGGGCGAAGCCCGCTAATTTCAGCCGTTCATGCTGAGCCTGTCGAAGCATGAATGCTCCGCTAAACCAACACCGTCGGGGGTAGCATCCGCAAGGAGTACGCCGTGGTTGTAAGGGGCTAAAGCCCCAACAACCACGCTGCCCGACAGCTAGTTACCTTTCTTGTCTTGCCAAGAAAGGTAACCCAAAGAAGTCGCCCTCGGTTTGCCGCCCTTCGGGGTTCCCTGCGTTGCTCGACTGCTCAGGCCTCCTCATAAACTCGCACGACCCGCTACGCGGTCACGTGCTCAAACATTTTGGTTACGACATAACCTAAAGGTTAGTCTCCACCGCAACATGCCGTTGGCATGTTGTCGTCAGAATTCCCTGACCAGTCTGCGCTACTCGGCGGCGCACAGAGGAAGGAAAATCAAAACCACAGCGCGGGCACTTCGTGCCCGCGCTGATGCGGCTTGCATTAAGTATCCGAATGGATACAATGGCGCATCATGTACACCATCGACAAAACCAGCGAGTTTTCAGATTGGCTGTCAGCGTTGCGCGACATTCGTGCCCGCGCTCGAATCGTGAGTCGCATCAAAAGTGCAGAGCATGGAAACTTCGGCGATTGCGAGCCTGTCGGCGAGGGTGTCAGCGAAATGCGCATCCACGTTGGCGCTGGCTATCGGGTGTATTTCACCCAACGCGAAAAGGTGGTGTATCTGTTGCTATGTGGCGGCGACAAATCAACGCAGAAGCGCGACATCGCGCGCGCCAAAGCCATGCGCAAACAACTTGACGAGGAATGAACCATGACCAAGAAATCCACAAAAAAGAAAATCACCGTCTCCCGCTTTGATGCCGCCGATTACCTCGACAGCGAAGAAATGATCGCCGAGTACCTCGCCGCCGCACTGGAAGACAGCAACCCGGATGTTTTCCTCTCCGCCCTTGGCGACATCGCCAAAGCGCGCGGCATGGCGAAGATCGCCAAGGATGCCGGACTCAGCCGCGAGAGCTTGTACAAGGCTCTTGCCCCGGTGCGAAGCCGCGTTACGAAACGGTGCGCAAATTGATGGATGCTATTGGGGTGAAGATGACGGCGCAGAGTGCTGTTTGAAGAGCATCCGGCGCATTACGCCTTGCGGCTAATGCGCCCTACGCGAGCTAGTAGTTTCATCAGTGCTCGCCTAAACCTCCGCTTGTTGGCGAAATATCGAGGCGGCGCTCAGGGGAGTGAAGGGCAAAAAAACAATAACAATGAAGGCAGCAAAAACCTGCGTTCATTCGTTTAACTTTCAATTTTGTCGCCTTTGCCTAGATTGCAATCAAAGCAAAGGGTACGCAGATTTTCCTCGGTGTTTTGTCCACCTTTAGACCAAGGATGAATGTGGTCAACATGAAGTTCTACACTGGGGTCTTTTGCAGGGGAGCGTCCACATATAACGCATCGAAACCTGTCACGTGATAGCACTCTGTATCGAAGCGATAAGCTGATAGACCTAGGTGCAATTGCAGATGAGGTTTGAATTGTCAAAATTTCAGCATCACTTTTTTGGGAGCCTATTTCCTGAATTGCCTGATGTTCTTGGTTTACAAATTTCATGAAAGCGCCGAGGGCCGCTCTCCAGCCGCCCCAGCGAGAGATATAAGCTTTTGCACCGACCGTAGACGGCGGTTGTTTAAGCTCCGCAAAGTTTGGTTGTCTCCCATAGTGAGTCCACAGAGCAATAATGTTCTCGAAGCACTCATCGTCTGTATAGCGACGACCCAAAGGAACAGAACTAAGGCCAACCTCGCATAATAGGTCTGGCCATTTTCCAAATTTACGAGTAATGCTGCCTTTGTCTACTCCAAGCCTTCTGGCTATTTCCTCTTGAGTTACAGGTGTACCGGGAAACTCGGCGGCATAGACACGTAAGCACGAAATTACCGCTTCACGAGTTAGCGGCTTAAGTCTAGGGGCAAGTTGCTCACTAATCCCTGCCAAATCAAGAGCGTTTTTCCAAGAACCAAATCTGGTTCGTAATGTTGTGGAATGCACTCGAGAGTGTTCGTTGAACCTCTCGTGAGTAATACGTGCGCCGTTGAGTTCAACAGCTACGCGCCGCAGTTCCTCAAGTAAGTTCTCATCAGAATAATTCTCAAGAGTTGTGAGTTCAAATTTTGTCGAAGGCTTTGCTTCATCATTGCCGCTCAATTTTTTCTCCCCAAACCTAAGTAGCGTGGGCACGAAGTGCCCACCCTGTGACTTTGAATTTTAGCTTTTCTTTCCCCTGCGCACCGCCTCGATATTTCACCAACAAGCGGAGGTTTAGGCGAGCACTGTCTGAGCTCCGCGGCAGGGCACGTTTTGTGTGCCCTGCTAGGGCGAGTTGCGCAGCCCCGCTTGTTGGCGAAATATCGAGGGAACCCCGTAGGGGCGGCGCGCTGGGGTCGCCTTTTCTTTGGCTACTTTCTTTTGGCGAAGCAAAAGAAAGTAGCTTGCTGTCGGGCAACCCCCGACGGTGTTGGGTTTGAAAGGAAGAGTGTATGCAACGAGTGTTCCCCCACCCTAGCCCTCCCCCGGAGGGAGAGGGGACAAATTGCCAGAGGTCAACTATCAGTGCGCCTCATCCCAATTCCCCCCCTCACCCAATCCCACTTCCAATGGCACCTTCAACTCCGCCACCCCGCACATCAACTCGCGCACCTTCTCTTTCACTAGCGCCAACTCCCCCTGCGGCACTTCCAGCACCAGTTCGTCATGCACCTGCATGATAAGTTTGGTTTGCAGTTTTTCTTTTTCCAGCCAATCCTGCACCGCGATCATCGCCAGCTTGATCAGGTCAGCAGCCGTACCCTGCATAGGCGCATTGATAGCCGCACGCTCGGCGGCTTGGCGGCGCATGCCGTTGGCGCCGTTGATCTCCGGTAACCACAGTCTGCGCCCGAACCATGTCTCCACGAAACCCTGTGCCTTCGCCTGTTCGCGTGTGTCGTCCATATAGCGCTTCACGCCGGGGTAGCGTGCGAAGTAGAGGTCAATGTATTGCTTGGCGGCACTGTTTTCGATGTTGAGTTGGCTGGCCAATCCGTACGCGGACATGCCATAGATCAATCCGAAGTTGATGACTTTGGCGTAGCGGCGTTGTTCGCTGCTCACGGCATCGAGTGCAACGCTGAACACTTCAGCGGCGGTGGCACGGTGAATGTCTTCGCCGTTGGCGAACGCCTTGAGCAGACCTTCATCGCCGGACAAATGCGCCATGATGCGCAGCTCGATCTGCGAATAGTCGGCAGAGACGATGCGCGAGCCCGCTGGCGCGATGAAGGCTTCGCGGATGCGGCGGCCTTCGGGTGTGCGGATAGGGATGTTCTGCAGGTTGGGATCGCTCGATGCCAAGCGCCCGGTGACGGCCACCGCTTGCGAGTAGCTGGTGTGCACGCGGCCGGTTTTCGCGTTCACCATTTGCGGCAGTTTGTCGGTGTAGGTGGATTTGAGCTTGGCCATGCCGCGATGTTCGAGCAGAATTTTCGGCAGCGGGTAATCGAGTGCAAGTTCCTGCAATACTTCTTCGTCGGTCGAGCGCGAGCCGGTTGCGGTTTTTTTCTTGGAGGGGATGCTGAGTTTGTCGAACAGGATTTCTTGTAGTTGTTTGGGTGAGGCCAGATTGAACGGCTGACCGGCCAGTTCGTATGCCTGCTTCTCGATGGCCATGATCTTCTCGCCGAGTTCGTGGCTTTGCCGTGACAGCATGGTGCTGTCGATGAGCACGCCGTTGCGCTCCATCTTGAACAGCACTTCGCGCACGGGCATCTCGATGTCGCGATAGACATCAACCAACTTGCCTTGCAGTTGGGGTGACGAGTGTCTGGTGCAACTGCAAAGTGATGTCGGCGTCTTCCGCCGCATATTTTGTCGCGGTCTCCAGATCGACCTGATCGAAGCCGATCTGTTTCGCCCCCTTGCCCACTACATCGGTGTAGCTGACGGTAGCCAATCCCAAATGACGCAAGGCAAGATTGCCCATCTCGTGCGGCTTGTGCGATTCGAGCACATAGGATTGCAGCAGCGTGTCTTCGGCAATGCCACGCAGGGCGATGCCGTGGTTGGCGAAGATGTGCTGGTCGTATTTGAGATTCTGTCCGAGCTTCTTGTGCTCAGAACTTTCCAGCCAGTGTTTGAGTTTTTGCAGCGCATGCTCGCGACCGAGTTGATCCGGTGCACCGGGATAGTGATGCGCCAGTGGCAGGTAGGCTGCTTGATGAACGTCTCGATGCAGAAAGAGATGCCGACCAGTTGCGCGGTCATCCCGTCGAGGCCGGTGGTCTCGGTGTCGATGCTCACCAGCGGGGCTGCCATCAGCTTTTCCAGCCAAGCATTGAGTTGGGCGTCGGTGAGGATGGACTCATAGTTGGAGGTGTCGTTGACGGTAGTGGGCAACGCCGTCTGCTCGAATTGGCGCGTATCCTGCCCCCTCTCCCGCTGGCGGGAGAGGGCTGGGGAGAGGGTCGATGCGTCCGCGCTGTCTGAACGCCCCTCTCCCCTGCCCCTCTCCCGCCAGCGGGAGAGGGGTTGTTAAGCTCGCGCATCAGGCTGCGGAAGCCGAAGCGTTCGTACATGGCTTTCAGTTTTTCGGAGTCGGGAAGAGGCGCAACCAGTTCGTCGAAACGTTTGTCCAGCGGCACATCGCATTTCACCGTGACCAGTTGCTTGCCCATGGGCAGCCATTCCAGCGCAGTGCGCAAATTATCGCCGACAGCACCTTTCACTTCGGCGGCATGCGCGATCAGGTTATCCAGCGTGCCATATTCGGCGAGCCATTTCACAGCAGTCTTGGGTCCGCACTTGCTTACGCCGGGGACGTTGTCCACGGTGTCGCCGACCAGCGCGAGGTAATCGACGATGCGCTCGGGCGGGACGCCGAACTTGGCCGTGACGCCCGCGATGTCCAGCTTCTCTTCGCTCATGGTATTGACCCACAGCACGCGCTCGTCCACCAGTTGCGTAAGGTCTTTGTCGCCCGTGGAGATGATGCACTTTGCACCATTGTGCGAGGCTTGCTGCGCTAGTGTGCCGATGACATCGTCCGCCTCGACCCCGTCGACCATCAGAATATTCCAGCCTGCAGCCACCACCAATTCGTGCAACGGCTCGATCTGCAGGCGCAGGTCATCGGGCATGGAGGGACGATTGCGCCTTGTATTCGGGGTACCAGTCGTCGCGAAACGTTTTGCCCTTCGCATCGAACACGCAGGCGCTATAATCTGCCGGGAAGTCGGCACGCAGGCGGCGCAGCATGTTGAGCACACCCTGAATGGCGCCGGTGGGCTCGCCTTGTGGGCTGCGCAGGTCCGGCATGGCGTGGAATGCGCGATACAAGTAGGACGAGCCGTCCACCAATAACAATGTCTTCATGCGTATGCCTTTATAAATTCGTTTTTTGGGCGCATCGCGGCGTTGCGCGGTACTCGCAACCTCGCCTATCTACATGATATGTTTCGGCTGCTGCGTTCCGTGCGCCTTGCGCTGCATCCCAAAAAATCAAATTTCTAAAAGCATCCATTGCTAACTGAGGTCCGAGATGAACAACGATATGAAACTCCCCCCCATGCAATCTCCTGAGTTGGTGCACTCGAAAGAGTCCTGGCGGGTGTTCGGCATTATGTCAGAATTCGTGTCGGCGACCGAACGCCTGCGCGATATCCATCCTGCGGTCAGCATCTTCGGTAGCGCGCGCACTCCGCAGAATCACCCTTATTACAAACTCACCGAAGAGATCGCGCGCCTGCTTTCCGATGCTGGATTCTCGGTCATCTCCGGCGGCGGCCCCGGCATCATGGAAGCGGCGAACAAGGGCGCGTTCTATGGCAAGTCACCCAGCGTCGGCCTCAATATCCAATTGCCGCACGAGCAGAACAACAACCCCTATCAGAACATCAGCCAGACCTTCCATCATTTCTTCACGCGCAAGGTGATGTTCGTCAAATTCGCCAGTGCCTATGTGGTGATGCCCGGTGGCTTTGGCACGCTGGATGAGTTGATGGAAGCGCTGACGCTGGTACAAACCGGCAAGACACGCCGTATGCCGGTGATCCTCGTCGGCAGCCAGTTCTGGGGCGGCATGGTGGAGTGGTTCAAAACCAGTCTGCTGGAAGAGAAGATGATCGGCCCCAACGATATGAATTTGATCCAAGTCATCGATGAACCGGAGCAAGTGGTCGCAGCCATCTTCAAACATTATGAGATGCGCGGCTTCGAGCCTTCCGCCGCTGAACGCGAGATGCAACTTAATCTTTAATCTGTATCAGCTAGAATCCATCCACACACCCAACCGGAAAACATCATGCGCCCCCTCTATTGCCTCACCCTTGCTTGCCTGAGCCTCAGCGCCTATGCCGCACAACCGGTAGCACAATCCAAGGTCGAGCCTCCCCCGCCACCGCCGATGGAAGCAGACGATGCCGTTGATGAGCCGCAGGTGAATATCACCAAAGATGCTGCTCAGACCGTGGAAGAATACCGTGCCAACGGCAGGCTCTACATGATTAAGATCACGCCCAAACACGGCGTGCCTTACTATCTGGTGGACGACCGGGGCGACGGCAAATTCGCACGCCAGGAGAGTCTAGATTCTGGATTCCGCGTACCGCGCTGGATCATTAAAAGTTTCTGAAGCGAGACCCAACGCATGGCCGTCTTTACGCGCGTCTCTGAAACCGACATCACAGCCTGGCTGTCCCATTATTCTTTAGGCTCTCTGCTCGAATTGCAGGGCATCCCTGCCGGAATCGAGAACACAAACTATTTCGTCACCACCAGCAACGGACGTTTCGTTTTGACGCTGTTCGAGAAGCTCACAGCAGACGACCTGCCGTTCTATCTCAATTTGATGTCACACCTTGCACGCCACGGCATCCCATGCCCGGCGCCCGTATCCGACCACAAGAATCGTTTTCTCGGCGAACTGAATGGCAAACCCGCTTGCATCGTCAGTCGCCTCTCCGGCAAGTCGGTGCTGCAACCGACAGCGACACAATGCGCGGCAGTCGGCGCCATGCTGGGACAGATGCACAGTGCCGGACAGAGCTTCGGCGACCAGATGCTCAACCCGCGCGGGTCAGCATGGCGCGCCGAGGCAGCACAACAGGTGATGAAGTTCTTACCCGCGCAAGATGCAGCGCTGCTGCACAACGAAGTCGCGTTGCATGCCAAGCCGTTGACCGATATCCCGCGCGGAGTGATCCACGCCGACCTGTTCCGCGACAATGTGCTGATGGATGGAGATCGGGTCGGCGGCCTGATCGATTTCTATTTTGCCTGCACCGGTAACTTGCTGTACGACGTCGCCATCACCGTCAACGATTGGTGCATGAGTGCTGAGGGCAAGTTGGATGTGGAACGAACGCGCGCTTTGCTGAACGCCTATCACGTTGCCCGCCCGTTCACCGCGCAGGAAGCCGAGGTATGGCTCAGGGTGCTGCGTGTGGCGGCATTGCGTTTTTGGATCTCGCGCCTCTATGACCTGCATCTGCCGCGCGATGGCGAAATGGTGCATGCGCATGATCCGGATCAGTTCAAACGTATTCTGCAAAATCACATCGCCACGGCACAGCCCGTTTGGCTATAGCGAGGACGAGATGGAGATCAAAAGACTGAATGCCGTACGCGGTTGGATATGGGTGAAGCAAGGTTATCAACTCATCATGCTCAATCCGCTGATGTCCATCACGCTGGCATTGATGGGGGCGCTGACTTTGTTCTTGGCACTTAAGGTTCCCGTGTTCGGCCCCCTGCTCGTCCTATTGCTGATGCCTGTGCTCATTGCAGGCTATGCGCGCGCATGCCGCGCATTGGAAGAAGGTGAACCGGTCGAACTGGTGCAGATGTTTGCCGGTTTCGAGAAACATACCGCACGCTTGGCAGCACTCGGCAGCTTTCTGCTGGTGGGCATGTTGATCGCCTCGATGGCGATGATCCTCACTGGCGGCGAGGCCTTGCAGGCGCTGCTGGAGAATGCCAAGGCGGCAAATAATCCGCAGATGCTGGTGGACGCGATGTGGACTGCCGGATCGGGTGTGGCCTTCAGCGTGATGCTCGGTTTCGCGCTGATGTTCGTGCTGATGTTGGCGTTCCAATACGCGCCGATGCTGGTCTATTTCAGTGATGTGCCGCCATTCGCGGCGATGCGCTCCAGCCTGTATGGCTCACTGCGCAACCTTGTCCCCTACACGGTGTATAGCCTCATCATGCAAGTGATCGCCGTCGCCCTCAGCATACTGCCCTACGGCATCGGGTTGATCGTACTGCTGCCCTTGGGATTCACTTCCTTGTACGTCAGCTACCGCAACATCTTCCCGTTCCCGGATGAAGTTGTTGCCATGACACCGCCCAGCGAAAGTCCGTCAGGCGAGTGACGGTTCGGGCTGGAACTCGTCGAAGGCGCGCAACACTTCCGCCGCATACATCAGCGATGGGCCGCCGCCCATATACACCGTCACTGCCAGCATCTCGTTGATCTGTTCGCGTGTCGCGCCCATGCGCACCAAGGCGCGCACATGAAATCCGATACAGCCGTCGCATCGTGTCGCTACGGCGATCGCGGTAGCGATCAATTCCTTATCCAAGGCTGAGACGACACCTTCTGCCATGGCCGATTTCGCCATTGCGTCGAAACCCGCCATCGGCGCTACGGCTTCTTTACGAAAAATGGTGAGTGCTTTACTGATGTCTTGGGTGATGGTTTTGAAAGATTTGCTCATGACCGACTCCTAGAGAAGTGTGGAATAGTTCGCATATTATCATATTCTAATATTCAAACCCAGCACCCCCGCGGAGTCGTGGTACCCGATCAGCACGTCGGAATGAATACGGCGGCCTGTCCGTGCCGGACTCCCGCCGCATCCAGCAGGTTCCACACCGTCGTGTCCGCGATCATAAAATGGCTGCCGCTCTTGGCGATGCGCATACCGGAATAGCCATCGACATAGCCCTGTCGCGCGACTTGATCCAACAGTTTCACCCGCGCTTCCTGCGCCAAGGACTCGGCGGAAAGCCGTGATGGCAAGCGCGCAAATTCATCACCGCTCATCTCGAACAGTTGCAGAGCTAGGCGATTACCGTAGAAAAAGATGGGATCGTCTTCGGTGCCGTGTGCCACGATGGCGCGCGGCGCATTCCACAGCGCATCACGCAATGCGGGCAGTTCACTAGGCACATCCCCGATCAGCATTTTGCCAGTGATGCGTTGATAGCTGGATACGATGAGCCGCAAACGCCCATCCAGCGCGGGATCAGATGGCGGTGAGTTTTGCATATTCCAGTGCCAGCCATTTACTACCCGCACGTTTGAAATTGACCTGCACGCGACCTTCGTTGCCACCGCCCTCGGTATCCGTCACCACGCCCTCGCCGAATTTCTGATGGAACACCGGTTGGCCGATGCGCCATATCGAGCTGGGCGCGGGCGGGGCTTTCTCCATCGGAGTGCTGGCAAATGCTTTGGCATAACTATTGATTTCGTAGCTTCCACTTGCAAACGTCTTTGGTGCAGTGAATCTCGGCGTGATCCAATGCAGCAACGCTTCCGGCAGTTCGCGCATGAAACTCGACACCCTGCCGTAATGTGTCTGTCCATGCAGCATGCGTCTTTGTGCGAAGGTGAGATACAAACGACGGCGTGCACGGGTGATGGCCACATACATCAGACGCCGCTCTTCATCCAAGCCTCCATCCACGTTTTGACTGTTCTGGTGCGGGAACAAGTCCTCTTCCAGTCCGGTGATGAACACGGTATGGAACTCAAGTCCCTTGGCCGCATGTACCGTCATCAGGTGCAAGGCATCTTCGCTATCGCCCGCTTGATGTTCGCCCGATTCCAAAGTGGCATGGGTCAGGAATGCGGTGAGACTGTCGTCCTCGTTCTCATGCACGAACAACGTCGCCGCGTTGATAAGTTCGTTCAAGTTTTCCAATCGCTCTTCCGCCTCACGCTTCTTCGCGCCGGTCTCATTCTGGTAGTGCGCCACCAAGCCGCTGTGTTGCAGCACGTGATCCATGATCTCGGGGATGGGCAAGCCTTTCGTCGCGCTGCGTAGCGATTCGATCAAGCCGACAAACGCCGTGACCTTGCCGCCCGCCCGCGCCGCCGCATCCCACAAGGTGGTGTTATTGATCCGTGCCGATTCCTGCAACTGTTCGATACCGCGCGCACCGATGCCGCGCGTGGGAAAGTTGATGATGCGCAGCAGTGCATTGTCGTCATCGGTGTTCTCCATCAGGCGCAGATAGGCCAGCGCGTGCTTGATCTCTTGCCGCTCGAAGAAACGCAGCCCACCGTACACGCGATAAGAAAGTCCGGCAGACACCAATGCATGTTCCAACACGCGCGATTGCGCATTAGACCGATACAACAGCGCCATCTCAGTGAGTCGCACCCCTTCGGCTTTAAGTTGCTGGATCTCATCCACGATGAATCGGGCTTCATCCACATCCGTCTCTGCTTCATACACACGCAGCTGCTCACCACCGCTCTCCGATGTCCACAGATTCTTGCCGAGACGGTTGCGGTTGTTCGCTGATAAGGGCATTGGCCGCGTCGAGGATGTTGCCGTGCGAGCGGTAGTTCTGCTCCAGCTTGATGACACTCTCAACATGGAAGTCGCGTAGCAGCTCCTGCATGTTACCCACGTTGGCGCCACGGAAGGCATAGATGGATTGGTCGTCATCGCCCACCGCAAAAATTGAAGATTGTCCTTCACGATCGCCTCCTCTCCCCCCGGGGGAGGATTGAGGAGGGGGTCTGTGATAATCGCCCGCTCCCGCCAGCAGTTTCAGCCAGCGGTATTGCAGCGGGTTGGTATCCTGAAATTCATCCACCAGAATGTGTTTGAAGCGTTCCTGATAATGCTCGCGCAATTGCTGGTTGCGTTGCAGCAGCTCATAGCAACGCAGCAGCAATTCTGAAAAATCCACCACGCCTTCACGCTGGCACTGTGCATCGTACTCGGCGAACACCTCAACCTTGCGCCGTGTGTAAGGATCGTAGGCTTCGACCTCACTTGCACGCAGGCCCTGCTCCTTGCTGCCGCTGATGAAGTTCTGCATCTCGCGCGGCGGATATTTTTCATCGTCCACATTCATCGCTTTCATCAGGCGCTTGATGGCGGAAAGCTGGTCGCCGGAATCGAGGATCTGGAAGGTCTGCGGCAGGTTCGCCTCGCGGTGATGCGCGCGCAACATGCGGTTGCACAAGCCGTGGAAAGTGCCGATCCACATGCCGCGCGTGTTGATCGGCAGCATCGCCGACAAACGCGTCACCATTTCCTTCGCCGCCTTGTTGGTAAAGGTCACCGCCAGAATGCCGTGTGGCGAAACCTGACCGGTACTGATGAGATAAGCGATGCGCGTGGTCAGCACGCGCGTCTTGCCGCTGCCCGCCCCGGCTAGGATCAGCGCGGATCGGGCGGGGAGTTCGACAGCGGCACGTTGTTCGGGATTGAGACCGGAAAGCAGAGATGGATTCATGGGCGGATTATCCCATACGACCGCATCCCTTCTTTAGCTTCGATTCTTGTATTCGGTATATTTTTTCGAACTGCCGCGCACTTCATCCGCCGGATATTTCTGTGCATTCAGCACCAGTTTCTTTTCCACTGCTGCGACAAGGTCGAGTTGCAGCTTTCCCGCGAGACTGATGAGGTAGATCTGGATATCTGCCAATTCCAGCTCGACTTCGGCGAGCTTCTCCGGCGGCAGATTACAGCTCTGTTCCTCGGTCAACCATTGAAAATGCTCCACCATCTCGGCCGCCTCGACGATGAGCGCCATAGACAGGTTCTTGGGCGAATGAAACTGATCCCAGTCGCGCTCGACGACGAACTGGCGCACCTGTTTTCTGATCCGGTCAAAATCATTTTCCACCATCATCCCCTCCGTTTCGCTAAGGATTCATTGTATTGCGCCGCCAAACAAAACGGGGAAGCGTTTCCGCTTCCCCGTTTGTTCGATCGCGTGTCGCTTACTTCTTTTTCTTCTCGATCATATCGTGCATGATCGGTGCGAGGATGATCTCCATCGCGTGACTCATCTTGCCGCCGGGCACCACGAGGGTGTTGGCGCGCGACATGAACGAGTTGGGGATCATGTTGAGCATGTAAGGGAAGTCCACACCCTTGGGGTCGCGGAAGCGTACCACCACGAAGCTTTCATCCGGCGTCGGGATGTCGCGCGCGATGAAGGGGTTGGAGGTATCCACGGTCGCCACGCGCTGGAAGTTGATGTGTGTGCGCGAGAACTGCGGCGTGATGAATTTGATGTAGTCCGGCATACGACGCATGATGGTATCGACGGTCGCTTCAGCCGAATAACCGCGCTCTGCCTTGTCGCGATGGATCTTTTGGATCCACTCGAGGTTGACCACCGGCACCACGCCGATACCCAAGTCCACATAACGACCGGCATCGATGCCCTTGCTCTCATCCACGGCCAAACCATGCAGACCTTCATAGAACAGCAGGTCGGAATTCGCTTCGATGTCTTCCCACGGGGTGAACACGCCGGGCTTGAGATCGGTCAGATTGAAGTGTTTGTTGTGCTCCACGGCTTCGGCATCGCTGTGCACGTAGTAACGACGCTTGCACATGCCGGTGTCGCCGTATTGTTTGAACATGCCTTCGATCTTGTCGAAGTGGTTAGCCTCCGGGCCAAAGTGGCTGAAGGAGTTATTGCCCGCCTTGGCCGCTTCGGCAGCCGCTGCGCGGAAAGCCATACGATCCAGACTGTGCAAGCTGTCACCCTCGATGACGGCGGCATTGATGTTCTCACGGCGGAAGATGTTCTCGAACGCGCGCTTGACAGTGGTAGTGCCTGCGCCGGATGACCCGGTGACGGCGATGACGGGGTGCTTGGTGGACATAAGTTCTCTCTCCTGAACGGTATGAATGAAATTTTTGGACGGCGATTTTACCCCAGTTTTCTCGCCTAGCGCGAGGCGCTTGGATTTTCTGCTCCGAGTGTGCCCTTGAGGCGAGCCGCCAGCCTCTCAGCTTCGGCGCGATTCGGCAGTTGCACGATACGCACGGTATATGTCCAACCCCCTTCATGTGCAACGGGCTGCAGGCGCACATCGTAACCTGCGGCACGCCATTGGTCGTAAGCCGCAAGTGCACCGGCTTGGTCTGCTGCCGTGAGCAGATTCACCTTCCACGTGCCACCGATCTGCACGGCAGGCTGTGCGATCTCGGTCTCCAGCGCCCACTTCTTCAGTTGTGCCGGATCAACAGGTGCAACGGCTAATGGAGGCGCATCCTTGGGCATCTTATAGAACGACAAGGGCTGATCCATGACGAAATCCTGATGGTCGGCTCCGTTCACCGCGATCTTGCCTTCGATCAGACACACCACGCCCATCTCCACACCCTTGTCATCCTGACCATCCTTGCCCCATACGTCTGTGCCACGGATACCGATGGTCGCACCCGCGACTTTGAGCGTGATATCGCGCCCTTTCAACTTGGCAACACTGGCCGTGGTGAAGCGGAACGCCCCCTTCACCACGTTCAATACGGCACTGAACACGCCTTGCTCTGCGCCGTGCTGCGATAGGTCATCCAGCATCACGGTCGCATTCTCGCCGAGCTTTACCGTGCTGCCATCGGCAGTCTGCACGTAGACCCGCGCATTCGCACCCGTGATGAGTTTGTCGTCATTGCGCAGTACTGTGCCGATACGCAAAGGCTCGGTGCTCGCACCACGCTGCAACCACGCAGGCATCTGCACCGCCTGCACCAGCGCATCCGGTGCAGCCTGTGCCGATAACGCGGCCACCATCAACAACAACCCAAATAACTTGTTCATGTTCTCCCCTCCTTCAACGCGCGAGGGCATCATGTTGCCGCTATAATGCCGAACCCGCAAATTCACGCACCCGATCACTGAAACATGCAAGAACACTACTCACCCAAAGACATCGAAGCCGCCGTCCAACAACAATGGGATGCCGCGCAAACCTTCCGCGCCTCCGACAGCAGCGACAAGCCCAAATACTATTGCCTGTCGATGTTCCCCTACCCCTCCGGCAAGCTGCACATGGGTCATGTGCGCAACTACACCATCGGCGACGTGCTGAGCCGCTACCACCACATGAAGGGTTTCAACGTGATGCAGCCGATGGGCTGGGACGCGTTCGGCCTGCCCGCCGAGAACGCCGCGATGGCGAACAATGTGCCGCCCGCCGCGTGGACCTATTCCAATATCGAGTACATGAAGCAGCAGTTGAAGTCGCTGGGCTTGGGCGTGGATTGGTCGCGCGAAGTGACCACCTGCAAGCCGGACTACTACCGCTGGGAACAATGGCTGTTTAACCGCCTGTTCAAGAAGGGCGTCATCTATAAGAAGACTGCGGTGGTGAACTGGGACCCGGTGGATAACACTGTGCTGGCGAACGAGCAGGTAATCGACGGGCGCGGCTGGCGCTCCGGCGCGCAGGTAGAGAAACGCGACATCCCGATGTATTTCTTCCGCATCACGCAATACGCCGACGAACTGCTCAAAGACCTCGACACGCTTTCCGGCTGGCCGGAGCAGGTGAAGACCATGCAGGCCAACTGGATAGGTCGAAGCGAAGGTGTGCGCTTCGCGTTTGAAATCCCCGACGAAGTCGCAGCCGCTCTTCCCTCTCCCACCGGGGGGGGGATCGAGGGTGGGGGAACACTCGCCAAAAACAATCTGCTCTGGGTGTACACCACCCGCGCCGACACCATCATGGGCGTGACCTTCGTCGCGGTGGCGGCTGAACATCCGCTGGCAACTTATGCGGCGAAGAAGAATCCGGCGCTCGCGGCTTTCGTTGAAGAATGCAAACACGGCGGCGTGGCCGAGGCCGACATCGCCACTATGGAAAAGAAAGGCATGCCTACGGATATCTCCGTGACGCATCCGCTCACTGGCGAGCAAGTGCCGGTATGGGTGGGCAACTATGTATTGATGGGCTACGGCGAAGGCGCAGTGATGGCCGTCCCGGCGCACGACGAGCGCGATTTTGCGTTTGCAAAAAAGTACGGGTTGGAAATTAAACCAGTTATTGCCAGAAAAGATGAAGTCACTGTTTGGTCATACCCAGATGCAAATGGTTTAGTTCTGCATCATGAAGTACGTGACATACATACCGGAGAACAGATTCCTTCCAACACGCACGCCTATTATGACTTTTCGCAGTGGCATGAAAGGTACGAGCGACTGGAAGGCATTTGCATCAACAGCAATGACTTAGATGGCTTAAGTACCGCAGATGCAATAGACAAAGTGGCTGAATTGTTATCAGCCAAAGGCTTGGGCGAAAAGAAGACTCAGTTCCGTCTGCGCGACTGGGGCATCTCGCGTCAGCGCTATTGGGGCTGCCCGATTCCCATCATCCATTGTCCGAGCTGCGGCGATGTGTCGGTGCCGGACGACCAGTTACCGGTGAAGCTGCCGGAAAATGTGGTGCCGGACGGCGCGGGTTCCCCGCTGGCGAAGATGCCGGAATTCTACGAATGCACTTGCCCGCAATGCGGCGGCAAAGCCAAGCGCGAGACCGACACCATGGATACCTTCGTGGAATCGTCCTGGTATTACGCACGCTACGCCAGCCCGCAATGCGACACCGGCATGGTGGATAAGGCGGCGGCGCAAAAATGGTTGCCGGTGGATCAATACATCGGCGGCATCGAGCATGCCATCCTGCATTTGCTGTATGCGCGCTTCTTCCACAAATTGATGCGCGACGAAGGTTTGTTTGGCGGTGAGCCACAGGGGTTCCCCCACCCCAACCCTCCCCCGGAGGGAGAGGGGACAAACGAATCGCTTCGCGAGTTCAACCCCTTAAACGAGCCATTCAAGAATCTACTCACCCAAGGCATGGTGGTCGCGCCGACTTTTTATCGCGACTTACCCGCAGGCAAAAAGCTATGGATCAACCCTGCCGAGGTGGAAGTGGAAGTCGATACCAAGGGACGTCCTATCGGTGCGAAGCTGATCGCTGACGGTCAGCCCGTTGTCATTGGCGGCACCGAGAAGATGTCGAAGTCGAAGAACAACGGCGTCGATCCGCAGGCCATCATCGACGCTTACGGTGCAGATACCGCGCGCCTGTTCATGATGTTCGCCGCGCCGCCCGACCAGCAATTGGAGTGGTCGGATGCGGGTGTGGAAGGTTCGTTCCGTTTTCTCAAGCGCGTGTGGAATCTGTCTGCCGAGTTGCAGAACATCAGCAGAGCTTCCGCCGACTTCAGAAAATTGTCTACGGATGACCAGACGCTGCGCCGCGAGATACATCTCGCATTGAAGCAGGCAAGCTTTGATTTCTCACGCCTCCAATTCAACACCGTGGTTTCCGCCGCAATGAAGACGCTCAATGCGCTGGAAAAAGCCAAAAGTAGCGCCGACCACAGCGTATTGAGCGAAGGCTTATCCATCCTTTTGCGCCTGCTCTCGCCCATCACCCCACACATCACACAAACCTTGTGGAAAGAGTTAGGCTACGGCGACAACATCCTCGCCGCACCGTGGCCGGAAGTGGACGAGGCCGCACTGGAACAGGACGAGATCGAACTGGTGATCCAAGTGAACGGCAAGTTGCGCGGCAATCTGCGCGTGGCGAAAGATGCGGACAAAGCGACCATCGAACAAATGGCTTTGGCACACGAGGCGGTACAAAAACAGCTGGCGGGCGGAACAGCGAAGAAGGTCATCGTCGTGCCGGGACGCTTGGTCAATGTGGTGATCTGATGACGTACGCGACGCGCATACTATTGCTGTTAACGATGCTGGGACTTGCCGCATGTGGCTTCCACTTGCGCGGCAGCAACCTCACCGGTCTTGAGTTCGGATTCAAATCGCTGTACTTGAAAGCGCCTAGCGAGACACCCTTCGTGGCCGATCTGCGCCGCGCACTGAGCAGCAACCGAGTCGTATTGACCGCTGCGCCCGACCAATCGGAGCTGATATTGGAGGTCATCGCCGAGCAAGCTAACAAGCAGATCTTGTCGCTCTCCGGCAGCGGTCGCGTACAGGAATATCAATTGTTCTATCGCGTCTCCTTGCGCGCCTACGACAACAAGCAGGTCGATTGGTTACCCGCAGAAGAGATCATGCTGTCACGCATCCTTGCCTATGACGATGCGCAAGTGCTCGCTAAAGAACAAGAAGAGGCGCTGCTCTATAAAGACATGCGCAGCGATGCGGTGGCGCAGTCCATACGTCGCTTGAACCGTGCCAAGCCGCAACTGCAATAGCGTGATGAGAATGATGTAATGAAAATCTCCAGCGAAGACCTGCCGCAACATCTGTCCAAAGGCCTAGGGTCGCTGTATGTCATCCACGGCGAAGCGCTGCTACTCGCCATCGAAGCCGCCGATGCCATCCGCACCGCTGCGCGCACCGCCGGTTACAGCGAGCGCGAGGTCATCATTGCTGAACAACATTTCAAATGGGCGGAGTTGCGCAACAGTGCGCAAAGCATGTCGCTGTTCTCCGAACGCAAGGTCATCGATCTGCGCATCCCCTCCGGCAAGCCCGGCGTAGAAGGCGCGCAAGCCTTGCAAGAACATTGCGAGAATCTCAATGCGGATACCCTCACGCTGATCTCTCTGCCGCGACTCGATGGCACGGCGATGAAAAGCAAATGGTTCACCGCACTGGAACAACACGGTACCGTCATCAGTGCCGACGAAGTCGCGCTCGCCGCATTACCCGCATGGATATCCGCACGCCTGAAACGCCAAGGCCAATCGGCCGATGCGGATACCCTGGCCTTTCTGGCGCAGCGCGTGGAAGGCAATCTGTTGGCCGCCTTTCAGGAGATACAAAAACTCGCGCTGCTGTTTCCGGCGGGAACCCTATCTTTCGACCAGGTCAAAGATTCGGTGATGGATGTGGCACGCTACGATGTGTTCAAACTTTCCGAAGCGATGCTGGCAGGCGATGCCGAACGTTACGTACGCATCCTCGAAGGACTGCGCGCCGAGGGCACCGCGACGGTGTTGATCCTGTGGGCGGTCGCGGAAGACATCCGCACGCTAGCCAAGGTATCGCGTGCCATGCAGCAGAGCGGCAATCTTTCCGGTGCACTGCGCGATGCGCGCGTATGGGGTGTGCGGCAAAAACTGGTGGAGCGTGCAGTGCGCCGTTTCACACCAGCCTTCGCCGAACGCGCTTTGCGCCAAGCTGCGCTGATCGACAAGCTGATCAAAGGACTGCGTCAGGGCGATGTGTGGGACGAACTGTTGCAACTCGGCGTGCGCTGCGCAAGGGCGGGGGCGCGATGACTGAAGCCTTATTGGTCATCACCAATCTACCGGATCGCGCAACAGCGGAACATATCGCCGAAGCTCTGGTCACAGAGGGCGTTGCCGCCTGTGTGAATATTTTGTCCGAATGTACTTCGATCTATCGCTGGAAAAACAAGATTGAGCACGAGGCCGAAGTACCACTGCTCATCAAGACCACGCGCGAGGCCTATCCGCAGTTGGAACACGCTTTACGCGACCTGCACCCCTATGAACTTCCCGAGATCATCGCACTCCCAATCAGCGCGGGGCTGCCAGAATATTTGAATTGGGTCACCCAAGAAACCACACCACAGAAAACAAAATGATACGTCGATCGATCTTTCTATTCTTGATGCTGTGCCTGACCTCATTGGCACAGGCCGATCTGCTCTCCTTTGGCAGCCCAAAACCGAAATTCCTGCCCGCCGACCAAGCCTTTGCGTTGAACGTACACGTGATCGACCAGCACAAGCTGCTCGCCAGCTTCAAAGTCACCCCCAGCTACTATTTATACCGGGACAAGATCAGTTTCACTGTCGGCAAAGGCAAGGCGAAGATCCTTCATGTCTCGTTACCGAAAGGCGAAGAAAAAAACGACCCCAATTTTGGCGTGATCGAGGTGTATCACCAGTCCTTCCAGGCCGAGATCGAATTGGACAAGGCGGACACGACCAAACCGCTGGTGTTGAATGCGAGTTATCAGGGATGCAGTGATCAAGGGCTGTGTTATCCGCCCATCGAAAAGACTTATACGCTCCAACTGGTACAAACTATCAGTGCTGCACCTGAAGTTGCCGCCCCGACCTTAGAGCACAAGGCCACAAACGAGAATACGCAAATCGCCAATCTGTTCAAACACGGGAGTTTCTGGCTCATCGTTTCGTTCTTTTTCGGCGCAGGCTTGCTGCTCTCTCTCACGCCCTGCGTGTTTCCAATGATCCCCATCCTGTCCGGCATCATCGTCGGGCGCGGCTCCAAGATCACCCACATGCATGCCTTTGTCTTGTCGCTGGCTTATGTGCTGGGTATGGCGATCACCTACGCCCTTGCCGGGGTGGCCGCCGGTTATTCCGGCAACCTGATCTCCAGTGCGCTACAAACGCCTTGGGTACTGGGCAGTTTCGCCGCCTTGTTCGTGCTGCTGTCACTCGCCATGTTCGGCGTGTATGAATTGCAGTTGCCCAGCGCCTTGCAAAGCAAACTCACCGACACCAGCAACAAGCTGCACGGCGGTCATCTGTCCGGCGTATTTGCCATGGGCGCGCTGTCCGCGATCATCATGGGACCGTGCGTCGCCGCCCCGTTGGCTGGGGCACTCTTATATATAAGCCAGACGCACGATGCAGTGCTGGGTGGCACCGCGCTGTTCGTATTGGCGCTGGGCATGGGCGTGCCGCTGCTCGTCATCGGTACATCGGCAGGTGCGATATTGCCTAAAGCGGGGGCATGGATGGAAGCGGTGAAGCGCTTCTTCGGTGTGATGATGCTGGCAATGGCGATCTGGATCGTCTCCCCCGTGATCTCCGTTGCCGCGCATATGCTGTTGTGGGCAGCATTGCTGATCTTCTCGGCCATCTATCTGCATGCGCTCGACCCGTTGCCGCAGAACGCGCACGGTGTGCGCAAACTCGGCAAAGGCCTCGGCATCCTCGCCCTGCTGCTGGGCGTGGCTTACCTCATCGGCGCACTGTCCGGGGCACACGATATCTTGCGGCCACTCGGCAACATCGGTCACGCCTCGTCCGAACAAACGACCTCGTTGCGCTTTGAGCGCGTCAAGAACTCGGCGGAACTGGATGCACGCATCGCGCAAGCGCAGGGCAAAGCGGTGATGCTGGATTTTTACGCCGATTGGTGCGTATCGTGCAAAGAAATGGAGCGTTTCACCTTCAGCGAGGCGGCAGTACAATCCAAGTTGAAGAATACCGTGCTGCTACAAGCCGATGTCACGGCCAACAACGCCGACGACAAAATCCTATTGCAACGCTTCCAGCTCTTCGGCCCCCCCGCCACCTTATTCTTCGCTCAAGGTAAAGAGCTATCCGATTACCGGGTCACGGGATTTCAGGACGCCAAACAATTTCTACAGTCATTACAAAGCGCTGGGCTTTGATTTCCACTACCCAAACAGTGTAATTTTCCGTAAAAGTGGACAACCTCACCCATTTTGCGGCAAACTTCGCTCCCCATGAAGAATATCTTGGTACTCCACGGCCCCAACCTGAACCTGCTCGGCATCCGCGAGCCGGAGGTATATGGTCGCATCACATTGGATGAAATTAACAGCAAGTTATCTGCGCTAGCCCAATCGAAGGGAGCAAAACTCGCTCACTTCCAGAGTAATGCCGAAGGTGCGTTGGTAGAACGCGTACAGCAGGCACGCGCAGATGAGATCGACTTCATCATCATCAACCCTGCGGCGTTCACCCACACCAGCGTGGCGATACGCGATGCGCTGGCGGCAGTTGCCATCCCTTTCGTTGAAGTACATCTGTCCAATGTGCATGCACGCGAGGCCTTTCGCAAAGAATCTTACTTTTCAGACATCGCGGTCGGCGTCATCAGCGGTTTAGGAGCGACGGGTTACGAACTCGCATTGCAATTTGCACTACAACATTCTGTAAGGAGCTAAAAATGGATCTACGCAAACTGAAGACACTGATCGAACTGGTCGAAAACTCTGGCATCGCCGAGCTGGAACTCACTGAAGGTGAAGAGCATGTGCGTATCTCTCGCTCCAGCTCTGTCGCCGCGCCCGTGCAACATATGTATGCTGCTCCACAAGCAGCGCCTGCGCCTGTCGCTGCAGCCGTTGCTGCTGCGCCGACCACACCCGCAGTGCCAGAAGGCCATATCGTCAAATCACCGATGGTCGGCAGCTTCTACCGCTCCCCCTCGCCCGGCGCCAAGGCATTCGTGGACATCGGCCAAAGCGTCAATGCGGGCGATACCCTGTGCATCATCGAGGCGATGAAACTGCTGAATGAGATCGAATCGGACAAAGCTGGCGTCATCAAGGCCATCCTCGTAGAGAACGGCCAAGCCGTTGAGTTCGGCCAACCGCTGTTTATCATCGGCTAACTATCATGGCCGTGTTTGAACGCAAACCCCGACCCCCAGCTCCGCCGGAGACTCCTGTTATGTTTGAAAAGATCCTTATTGCCAATCGCGGTGAGATCGCGCTGCGTATCCAGCGCGCTTGTCGCGAAATGGGTATCAAGACCGTTGCGGTCCACTCCGAAGCGGATGCCGATGCCAAGTATGTGAAGTTGGCCGATGAGTCCGTGTGCATCGGCCCCGCCCCGTCCAGTCAAAGTTATCTGCATGTCCCCGCCATCATCAGTGCGGCGGAAGTGACCGATGCGCAGGCAATCCACCCCGGTTATGGCTTCCTGTCCGAGAACGCAGACTTCTCCGAACGCGTGGAAAAATCCGGCTTCGTATTCATCGGTCCGCGTGCCGAGACCATCCGCCTGATGGGTGACAAGGTCTCCGCCAAGAACGCCATGAAAAAGGCGGGCGTACCGGTTGTGCCCGGGGTGGATGGCGCATTGCCGGACGATCCGGCTGAGATCATGCGCATCGCCAAGGTCATCGGCTACCCGGTCATCATCAAAGCTTCGGGCGGCGGCGGCGGGCGCGGTATGCGCGTAGTGCACACCGAAGCGGCACTGCTCAACGCGGTGACCATGACCAAGACCGAAGCGCAGGCGGCATTCAACAATCCCATGGTGTACATGGAGAAGTTCCTAGAGAACCCGCGCCATATCGAGATCCAAATACTTGCTGATCAGCACGGCAACGCGGTATATCTTGGCGAGCGCGATTGCTCTATGCAGCGCCGTCACCAGAAGATCATCGAAGAAGCACCGGCTCCGTTCCTCAACGCAAAATTGCGCGACAAGATCGGTGAGCGTTGTGCCGAGGCCTGCCGCAAGATCGGTTATCGCGGCGCAGGTACTTTCGAGTTCCTGTACGAGAACGACGAGTTCTATTTCATCGAGATGAATACCCGCGTGCAGGTCGAGCATCCGGTCACCGAGATGATCACTGGCATCGACATCGTGCAACAGCAGATCCGTATCGCTGCGGGCGAAAAGCTGCCGTTCCGGCAGAAGGACATCCAGTTCCGAGGTCATGCCGTGGAATGCCGCGTAAATGCCGAGCATCCCTACACCTTCGTGCCGTCGCCCGGACGCATCACCAACTGGCATGTGCCCGGCGGCCCCGGCATCCGCGTCGATTCGCACGTGTACAACAACTACTTCATCCCGCCGCATTACGACTCCATGATCGGCAAGATCATTTCTTACGGCGACACGCGCGAGCAGGCGATCGCCCGCATGCGTACGGCACTGTCCGAGATGGTGGTGGAAGGCATCAACACCAACATCCCGTTGCATCAGGAATTGATGAACGATGCGGCATTCGTTCGCGGCGCTACCAGTATCCATTATTTGGAACACAAACTGGCAGAAAGAACGAAGGGTAAATAATCCGTGTCTTGGCTCACGTTGTCGGTGCAAGCCTCCGCCGACTACGCGGAGGCGCTAAGTGAGTCGCTACTGGCTCACGGCGCGCTGTCGGTAGACATGCTGGACGCCGATGCCGACACCCCCGATGAGCAAGCCATCTTCGGCGAACCGGGGGAGCCAACCTCCTCGGTCTGGCAACATAACCTCGTCAACGCCTTGTTCGAAAGCAATGCCAACGTAAGCGGCATTCTGCAAGCTTGCTGTGATGAGCTCGGACTCGCCGCACTCCCGCAACACAAGATCGAGACACTCGCAGAGAACGACTGGGTACGCATCACCCAAGCGCAGTTCGATCCCATCCGCATCAGCGACCGCCTGTGGATCGTGCCGACCTGGCATGAACCGACCGATCCTGCGGCCATCAACATCGCGCTCGATCCGGGTCTGGCTTTCGGCACCGGCAGCCACCCGACCACGCGCCTGTGCCTGCGCTGGCTGGACAGCAACATCAAGGGCGGCGAGACCGTACTGGATTACGGCTGTGGTTCCGGCATCCTCGCCATCGCCGCGATGAAACTCGGCGCAGACAATGCCATCGGCGTAGACGTGGATGCGCAGGCCGTCGTCGCCAGCCGCGACAATGCCGAAGCGAATCAGGTTCGCGCCGATTTCTACCTGCCAGATGGCGTGATGCTCAAGCAATACGACGTGGTCGTCGCCAATATCCTCACCAACCCTCTGCGCGCGCTAGCACCGTTGTTGGCCAGCGCGACCCAAACCAGCGGACGCATCGTGCTCTCCGGCATCCTTGCCGAACAGGCAGAGGAAGTGATGCGCATCTACGCACAATGGTTTGACCTCGCGCCCGCCGTGCTGGAAGATGGCTGGTGTTGTTTGTCCGGCGTGAAAAAATGACCCCCTCGATTACGCAATGCCCCGACTGCGGCACCCGCTTTAAAGTGACCGATGCGCAACTCGATGCGCACGAAGGTCTGGTGCGTTGCGGGCGCTGTCATGAGGTCTTCGATGCGCGCAAACATCTGCATGATGATGAACCGAGCCCTCAGCTCAGCCTTCCCATCGAGCCCGCTTCTCCGGCAAACGAAGCCGACCTCACGCCCATCCTGAATGTACCCGGCTTGGAAGATGAGCCGACCACACTTGCGCAGCAAGTCCAGTTCGTTGAAGAGCTCACCGAGGAAGTGTCGGATCAGACAAGCCAAAAAGCCAATTGGATCGGCATTCTGATCTCAGTATTGTTGGTTCTGATCTTCGTTGCACAAGCCGCTTACTTCTTCCGCATCGAACTCTCGGCGCGCTTGCCGGGCTTCAAACCGTTGCTGAGTCAATATTGCGAGCTACTCTCCTGCACCGTTGCGCTGCCGCAGCAGATAGACCTGATCGCTATCGAATCTTCCGAACTCGAATCCGATCCCAATCACGCCAACGTCATCATATTGCACGCACTCATCCATAACCGCGCTCCCTACGCGCAGATGTACCCGAACCTCGAACTCACCCTCACCGACCTGCAAGACCAAGTCATCGCGCGCCGCATGTTTCACCCTGCGGATTATCTAAAAACGGGGAATGATGAAAAGCTGGGTGTCCCAGCGAACCGCGACCTCGACCTCCGCTTGCGGCTGGACACCACCGACCTCAAACCGTCGGGGTATCGGCTGTTCCTGTTCTACCCAAAGTAAACCGCAGCCCCGCTCACAGCGAGGGCTTGAACACCATCAATCCATACACGATCAGCATCGACGGGAAGGCCAACTTGCCCAAGATTTCCCACCGCTGCGCATAGCGCCAGTAGCGCTCGGGAAGTTCAGCGTGACCGTCCGCCGAGACTCGCGCCATTTTTTCCATCTGTATCTGCAACCACACCACGGGCAACCACCACGCACCTGCCAGCAGAAACAATACATAGGTCGCCATCAGCCATGTCTCAGTTAGCGTATAGCCCGCCATCGATGCAAGCATGAATCCGCTAACGGGCTGGATGATGACGGTCGGTGTGGTGAACCACCAATCAGCCCGCACGACAAGCCGCGACACTTCTGCGATTGCCGCGACGTTGCGCGTGCGATTGATGAAATACAGGTAGAAAGCACTGCCGAATCCTACTCCAATCAGTGCAACGCTGGACATGATGTGTACCCATTTAAGCAGCAGGTATGTGTTCATATTATTCTCTCCTCATACTCATACAGCAGCCACAGCAACATCAGCACGGGCAGATTCTTCAACATCGGGCCAAATGGATGCAGCCAGTACTCAGGCAGAAAACAGGCGATGATGATGCTATAGATCAGCACCAGTATTGACTGCGCCCGCCACAAAAATCGAGAAGGACGAGTTAGCGTGAGAATGCCTAGCATCACGTCTAGCATTGACGATCCAAGCAGTGTGAACAAAGCAAAATCCCCACTCAAACCTACCCGGCTCAACAGTTGCAGACTCTTTTGTTGTGGATAGATACCCAGCGACAACATCCCTGTCGCCAGCCAAACCAGCGCCAACGTGTATCTTGCCAATCTCCGATCAATCTCGCGCACGCCATCACCTCCCTATGATGAAGTCACGATAGCTGCGCGGCGCACGCCCCAGCATAGTTGCGAACTGTTGTGCATCGGCAGTATTTCCGGCAGCCAGCATACGGTAGGTATCACTGCACATCGGACTGGATGGGATGAAATCGCCGATGCGCGCAGTGATCCGCACGAACACGCTTGGCATCGCGACATGCAAAGCCGGTCTGCGCTGCAATTGTTCACGATAACTATCCAACATACCGCGCATGGTGGTCGCTTCTGCGCCGACCGCTTCGACGATCTGGCTGCTCACATTCGAATCAGCCAACCATCGCACAACAGCGGCACAGACATCGTCGATATGCACCGGTTGCAAAGTTTGTATCCCCCCCATAGGTAACACTTGCACCGGTAGCTTGGCCAACTGCCGGAACATCTGCGCACTCGCGCCATCCTCGCCGTAGATCACTGAAGGGCGCAGACACAACCAACGAATATCGGGCGGAAGTTGCTGCAAAACTCTCTCGGTCGCCAATCGCGTGGTGAAGTACGGCACGTCTACGCCACTATCCACGCCCAGTGCGGACAGGTGCACGATGCGCTCGACATCGGTTTCGATACAGGCAGCAAACAATGCTTGCGGTGTTTCGGTATGCAGCTTTTGCATCGGGTTGTCCGGGCTGTCGCGCAGTAGTCCGACCGCGTTGATGACGACATCGATGCCACTCAAACGTGGCAGCCATATCTCTTTTCGGGTGTCATTGCGAAAGTCCACCGCGATGTCGTGCGGCTCAGTCGGACTGCGCACCGCACGGATGACGGTATGCCCGGCATCGCGTAATGCACCAACCAAATGTCTGCCAACGAATCCTGTTGCACCACAGATGAGTATCTTCATGATGGAATCCTTTTTTGTGAGTTAGAGAGTGCATTGACCGTCGTTACAACGCTGGCTGCGTCTATAGGCGCGCCTCGCCTCGTATTTGCCCAATAGCGTGAACAGCACAGGCATGCCGGTCCAAGATAAAAGCTGGCGATGGCGCGCGACCCACGGATAGAGGTGCTCCATGATTGGTCGAGTGAATCGACTGCCCCACAGATTGGCGAGCGCGGACAGGCCAACTGTTCGATAGATCAATTCAAAAGCACCGACGCCTTTGATCCATGCGCCTTGCTGATCGCGCACATGCAAGCAATTCATCATGGCTTCGCGCGTCACTCCATCGGTCGCAAAAGGCGCATCATCAAAATCGGCTGCCGAGCAATCTATCAACACCAAGCGCTGCTCCAAATCATGGATATTGATGGTCTGCATCTCGCTGTCGCACAAACGGCACGAAGCGTCGAAGTAAACCGTCAGCGGATATTGTTCACTCATCACAACCTCCTTACTTTCATTAATTTCTGTCAAAACAGAAATGTATGGGCAAAAAAACACGCTACTATTTCGATACCAACAAATTCTGGATCTTCGCCCCCAATTTCATCACCTTCATCAGCGTGGCTGGGTCGAGCTTCAACATCTGATCACCCCATGTGGAAAGTGACTCCATCAAAACCAATGTCTCTTTGATGCGCTGCTGCACTGCCGCCTCTTCTTTCGATAGATCACCACTGGACAGGCAGTCGCGCAATACCGAGATGGTCGGATCGAACTCGCGCTGCTTGCGTTCACTCACCACCGTACGGAACAACTCCCACACATCTGTGGATGTCTCAAAATGATCACGACGGTCTCCCATCACATGCACCATGGAAATAAGTTTCCAGTTCTGCAATTCCTTGATGCTGTTGCTCACGTTAGAACGCGCCACCGCCAACGTTTCGGCAATCTCGTCCGCCGCCATTGGCTTCCCTGCCAGATACAGCAAGGCGTGTATCTGCGACACCGTACGGTTGACCCCCCACTTGGAGCCCATCTCACCCCAGTGAAGAACAAAGCGCTGCGCTATCGGATTCAGTTTCATGGCCACACGATACTTGCGTCAGTTATTTCTGTCAATACTGAAATAACTGACGCCATTGCCTCTCATTAATTTGTCTGACCTAGCGGTTCCGGTATAATCCGCCCGCCGTTCAAACCGACTGGGAGAGTGTGCTGATCATTGGCACCGCCGAAGGCGCAACACCCGTAACCGCTCAGGCTCAAGAACCAATCGGAACAGGCAAATCTGGAGAGCGCTGTTAGATCAGCCACCGAAGGGGCACGCGACGCGATTGTAATCTCTCAGGTACCAAGGACAGATGGGGCGCAGCGCGAAACCGTGCTGCGCCTTTTTTATTTTACGAAAGTGAATATGACTCTGAAGATGACTCCTTTGAATGCAGCCCACCGCGCCATGGGTGCCAAGATGGTGGATTTCGGCGGCTGGGATATGCCGGTGAACTACGGTTCTCAGATCGACGAACACCATCAGGTGCGCAACGATGTCGGCATGTTCGACGTGTGCCACATGCGCGTGGTGGATGCGAAGGGCGACGACGTGCGCGCCTTCCTGCGCTACCTGCTGGCGAACAACGCCGACAAGATCACCGTGCCGGGCAAGGCGTTCTATTCAGCCATGCTACGCCCCGATGGTCACGTGATCGACGATCTCATCATCTACTTCATGACTGAGCAGTGGTTCCGCATCGTGGTGAATGCGGGCACGGCGGATAAAGATATTGCATGGATGCGGGAGCAGGCAGCGCAATTCAAACCCACCCCAGCCCTCCCTTTTCAGGGAGGGAGCCAAAGCGGAGTTGCGAACACTCCTCCCCTGACAAGGGGAGGCCGGGAGGGGTTGCTCACCATCACCTCGCGCGACGATCTGGCGATGGTCGCCATTCAAGGCCCCAACGCTCGCGCCAAAGTGTGGCAAGTGTTGCCGCAGACTAAGGCAGCAACCGAAGGTCTGGTGAATTTCCAAGCGGCCGACTGCGGCGAATACTTCGTGGCGCGCACCGGCTACACCGGCGAAGACGGCTTCGAGGTGATGCTGCCGAAAGAAAAAGTGGAAGCATTCTGGTACGACTTGAACAAGGTTGGTGTGAAGCCTATCGGTTTGGGTGCACGCGACACCTTGCGCCTGGAAGCGGGTATGAACCTGTACGGTCAGGACATGGACGAGACCGTCGGCCCGCTGGAATCCGGTTTGGCATGGACAGTCGATTTGAAGAGCGAACGCGATTTCATCGGCAAAGCGGCGCTGCTAGCCAACCCGCCGACGAAAAAACTGGTCGGCTTGGTATTGCTGGATCGCGGCGTGTTGCGCGGCCATCAGAAAGTTAAAACTGCGCATGGCGACGGCGAAATCACCAGCGGCAGCTTCTCTCCGACTTTGGAAAAATCCATCGCCTTGGCACGTGTACCGAACGGCGTGAATGTCGGTGACACCGTACAAGTCGAGATTCGCGACAAATTGTTGAATGCATCTGTAGTGAAATATCCTTTTGCCCGCAACGGTAAAGGCTTACTTTGAAAAACTACTGCGCTTCGCATAACTTTGTTGCTCAACGGCTCGGAATGCTCATTTACTCAAATGTAAACTCTGCTTCCTCGCCATTTCGCGCCGCGTTCTGCCATCGCTCGCTACGTTTTTCTATCTCCGTAGTTACTGTTTGATTATATTTTCTTGAGGACATGACCATGAGCAATCCATCCAACCTGAAATACACCGCCTCCCACGAGTGGGTCAAAACCGAAGCCGACGGCAGCATCACCATCGGCATCACCCAACATGCACAAGAATTATTGGGTGACATGGTGTTCGTCGAGGCACCTACCGCAGGCCGTAAACTGAAGGCAAAAGAAGAGTGCGCAGTCGTTGAGTCAGTGAAAGCCGCTGCCGACGTGTACGCCCCCGTATCCGGCACAGTGACTGCCGCGAACAGCGATTTGGATTCCTCGCCCGAGAATATCAACAGCGACCCTTACGGCGCATGGATATTCAAGATGAAGCCGGACAATGCTGCCGATGTCGCCGCCCTGCTGGACGCTGCCGCCTATCAGGCCGTCGTCGACAGCGAAGCACACTAGAAAAGAATAAACCTGCTGCGAGGTCAGATTGCAGCATTGCGCAGTGCTCGGAATCCTCAGTACTGAATGTACATTCCGGTTCCTGCGCGCTGTGCGCCTTGCACTCCGACCGCTCGCTACGGTTTTTTCATTTCCTATCACTCCTAACTTAGAACAGCCAGACCATGAACAACACCGAACAATTTGTGAATCGCCACAACGGCCCAAGCGCGCAAGACGTGCAGGCCATGTTGAAGAAGATCAACGCGCCCTCGCTCGATGCGCTGATCGACCAGACCGTTCCCGCCGCCATCCGTTTGCAGAAACCGCTGAACCTGCCGGACGGCATGAGCGAGCATGCGTTCCTGCAACACCTGCGCGGCATCGCGGCGAAGAACAAGTTGTTCAAGAGTTATATCGGACTGGGCTATTACGACACCGTGCTACCGCCGGTGATCCAGCGCAACATCCTGGAGAATCCGGGCTGGTACACCGCTTACACACCTTATCAAGCTGAGATCGCACAAGGTCGTCTCGAAGCGCTACTGAATTTCCAAACCATGATCGTCGACCTGACCGGCATGGAGATCGCCAATGCCTCTTTGCTAGACGAAGCCACGGCGGCGGCAGAAGCGATGACCATGCTGCACGGTCTGCGTTCGCGCGACGACATCGCCGCAGGCAAGAATAGTTTCTTTGTGTCGCATGAATGTTTCCCGCAGACCATCGAGTTGCTGAAGACGCGCGCCAAGCCGCTCGGCATCGAACTGGTGATCGGCGATTTCAAAACCTCACGCTGAATGACAAGCTGTACGGCGCATTGCTGCAATATCCGGCCGCCAACGGTGTGGTACATGACTACGCCGATTTCGTCGCGCGCGCCAAGGCGAACGGCATGACCGTCGCGGTCGCTGCCGACATCCTGAGTCTGGTGTTGCTCACACCGCCGGGCGAATGGGGCGCGGATGTGGTGCTGGGTTCTACGCAACGCTTCGGCGTGCCGATGGGCTACGGCGGCCCGCACGCCGCGTTCTTCGCCTGCCGCGACGCGCACAAGCGTTCGATGCCGGGTCGCATCATCGGCGTGTCGGTGGATGCCGACGGCAACCCCGCGTTACGTATGGCGCTGCAAACGCGCGAACAACATATCCGCCGCGAGAAGGCCACTTCCAACATCTGCACTGCACAGGCATTGCTGGCGATCATGGCTCGCATGTACGCGGTGTATCACGGTGCGGACGGCCTGCGTGCCATCGCCGCACAGGTGCATCGTTCCGCCGCGCTTGCTCGCGAACGAACTGAAGAAGCTCGGCTACAGCGTGGCTTTCGACAACTTCTTCGACACGCTGAAACTCACCCATACCGACAACGTGAAGATCCATGCGCTGGCCGAAGCCGCGCAGATCAACTTCCGTTACAGCGGTGAAGGCATCGGTATCGCGCTGAACCAGACCACCTCGGTGGACGACCTCAATGCCATCCTCGCCGTGTTCGCTCAAGCAGCAGGTAAACCGTACCAACACTCACTGCCGCACAGATCGCCGCGCAAGCACTGCTCGTGAAGCCGCGTCAATCGGTCATCCTGAGCCATCCGGTGTTCAACAGCTATCACTCCGAAACCGAGATGATGCGTTACATCAAGCGTCTGGAGAACAAAGACCTGTCGCTCACGCACTCGATGATCTCACTCGGTTCTTGCACCATGAAATTGAATGCAGCCTCTGAGATGTTGGGACTGACTTGGCCCGAGTTCGCCAACCTGCACCCCTTCGTGCCAATGGAACAAGCCGCCGGTTATCAAGAACTGATCGGCAGTCTGGATGCAGCGCTGTCCGAGATCACCGGCTTCGCGCAAATGAGCTTCCAGCCCAACAGCGGCGCATCCGGCGAGTACGCCGGACTGTTGGTCATTCAGGCCTATCACCGTTCGCGCGGCGAAGCGCACCGCAACGTGGTGTTGATCCCCTCCTCCGCGCACGGTACCAACCCGGCCAGTGCTGCAATGGTCGGCCTGCACATCGTGGTAGTGAAGTGCGACAGCAAGGGCAACATCGATGTGGACGATCTGCGCGCCAAGGCGGAAGAGCACAAGGCCGATCTATCCTGTCTGATGGTGACCTACCCCAGCACGCATGGCGTGTACGAAGAGAGCATCAAGGACATCACCACGATCATCCACGCCAATGGCGGTCAAGTGTATATGGACGGCGCAAACATGAACGCGCAAGTCGGACTCACCAGTCCCGGCAACATCGGTGCAGACGTGTGCCACCTCAACCTGCACAAAACTTTTGCCATCCCGCATGGCGGTGGCGGACCGGGTGTCGGCCCCATCGGTGTGGCCGAGCACCTTGCACCCTTCCTGCCCTCGCACCCCGTGGTCAAGGTCGGCGGAGCGCAAGGCATCCACGCGGTGTCCGCTGCGCCTTACGGTAGCGCGCTGATCCTGATGATCTCCTACGGCTACATCAAGATGATGGGAGGCAAAGGGCTGACCGAGGCGACCAAGATGGCGATCTTGAACGCGAACTACATCAAAGAATCGCTGAAGGATCACTACGCCACGCTGTACAGCGGCAGCAACGGCCGTTGCGCGCACGAGATGATCCTCGATTGCCGCGACTGGAAGAAAGACGGCGTAGAGGTATCCGACATCGCCAAACGGTTGATGGACTTCGGCTTCCATGCACCGACAACTTCCTTCCCGGTGGTAGACACGCTAATGGTGGAACCGACCGAGAGCGAATCCAAGGCGGAGCTGGACAGGTTCTGCGAGGCAATGATCGCCATCCGCAAGGAGATCGAAGAAGTCATCAGCGGCAAGGTGGACAAGAAGGACAACATCCTCAAACATGCACCGCATACCGCGAAAACGGTCTGCGCCAACGAGTGGAAGAAACCTTACTCGCGCGAGCAGGCTGCCTACCCGCTGAACTGGGTGCGCGAAAATAAATTCTGGCCTGCCGTGGCGAGAGTGGATAATGTGTACGGCGACAAGAATCTGGTATGTTCTTGCCCACCCGTATCTAGCTACAACTAATTGTGCCGTCATTCCGGCGCAGGTCGGAATCCAGTTCGAAAAACAAGCCCTCGCGCAGCGAGGACGAAGTTCAAAGGCATATTAAATGAACCCGCTGGATTCCGGCCTGCGCCGGAATGACGAAAACTTAAGGAGACGCATCATGGCCAAGGACATCAGCAACAAAACAGCCGTTACGCTTGATGGTGCGCCCCTCACCTTGTTCGGGTCTTTTCCCGCCGTAGGGCAGCTCGCACCGGACTTCACGCTGGTGGATAAAGACCTGAAGGATGTGTCGCTGCAAAGCTTCACCGGTAAACGCAAGGTGTTGAACATCGTGCCGAGTTTGGACACCGCTGTGTGCGCCACCTCCACGCGTAAATTCAACGAGGCCGCAAGCAAGCTAAACAACACCGTGGTGCTGGTGATCTCAGCCGATCTGCCGTTCGCGATGAGCCGCTTCTGCGTGGCCGAGGGATTGGACAATGTCGTCACCTTGTCGCTGATGCGTGGTCGCGATTTCATGCGCAACTATGGCGTCAAGATAGCCGACACCGCACTGGCCGGTGTGACCGCCCGCGCGGTGCTGGTACTGGATGATAAAGATCGCATCATCCACGCCGAGTTGGTGGACGACATCACGCACGAACCGAACTATGACGCGGCACTGGCTGTGTTGCGATGAGCGTCCCGCGCAATGAACACGCCCGCTTCTGGAAAGATCGCACGGCCTGAGAATCTGCTGTTCCGTTCCCGCATCGAAATCTGTCGCATCCTGCAAGTACTGGCGCGCGAACGCTGCGCCGTTTCCGCACAGATCAATCATCACACGTTCGCTTCGCACCTGCTCTCGGTCAACTCGGAAACCGATCACGTCATGATCGCCTATTGTCCGCACAAGACGATCAACACATTGGCATTGGCGTCATCCTCGGTCGCCTTCACCGCCACCGACCATCAAGACCTGCATTACAGCTTTGAAGCCTCTTCTCCGGAAGAAGTGCAGTTCGAGGAGCAGCCTGCTCTCCAGTTCACTCTCCCCAAGACCCTTATTTTGCATAACCGGCGCGAGCATCAGCGCGATGAAATCCCAATCGATATATCACTACGCTGCGTCGCCGATACCTCGGGCATCATCCCGTTCGAGTCGCACATCACCGATGTCAGCCATGATGGATTGGGTTGTCTGATCTACGATACCGACATCGTGCTCGCCAAAGGGGCAGTGCTCAAAGACTGCCGCATCATCACCCCCGGCGGTGACGCAGTGGTCGCCGATCTGGAATTGCGCTACGTCACAACGACCACCCTCGCTGACGGAACGCTGGCCAACCGGGGCGGTTTCCGCTTCGTCCAGCGACCTGAACAAATGGCCAAACTGGTCAACTTGTTCATTCAGGATTTGGACAAAAAATAAGACCTCTCACAGTTATAATCCACCCCTGTCATCCACCCAATCGATAACGACATGAAAACTCTCATCTGCGGCTCCATGGCTTACGACACCATCATGGTGTTCAAAGATCAATTCAAGAAACACATCCTCCCCGAACAGATACACATCCTCAACGTCGCCTTTCTGGTGCCGGAGATGCGCAGAGAGTACGGCGGCTGCGCGGGCAACATCGCCTACAATCTGCAACTGCTGGGCGGCCATCCGCTGATCATGGCAACGGTGGGCGACGATTTCGAGCCTTACGCACAGCGTTTGCAAAACGTCGGCCTGTCGCAAAAACACATCCGCCATGTGCCCGGCAATTTTACCGGGCAAGCGTTCATCACCACCGACCTCGACGACAACCAGATCACCGCTTTCCACCCGGGAGCGATGGGCATGTCTCACCTCAACCATGTGAGCGAAGCCAACGAAGTCACGCTCGGCATCGTTTCGCCGGATGGCCGCGACGGCATGCTGAACCATGCGCGCGAATTCGCCGAAGCGAACATCCCCTTCGTGTTCGATCCGGGTCAAGGCATGCCGATGTTCTCCGGCAAGGAGTTGCTGGATTTTATTGAGCAGGCTAACTTCGTCACCGTGAATGATTACGAAGCCAAGATGCTGCAAGACAAGACAGGCAAGACGCTGACCGAGATCGCACAACGCGTCACCGCGCTCATCGTCACGCTGGGTGGCGACGGTTCGCTCATCTATGCCGACGGCAAACAGATCTCCATCCCCACCCCCAAGGCCAAAGCCATCGTCGATCCGACCGGCTGTGGCGATGCCTATCGTGCAGGTCTGCTTCACGGCATCCAGCAAGGTTGGGATTGGGAGACCACGGGACGTCTGGCTTCGCTCATGGGCTCGCTCAAGATCGCCAGCCGTGGCGGACAGAACCACAAATATACCCGCGCCGAGTTGGCTGAACTGTACAAAGAGCACTTCGGTTCGCGCATCGTCCTGTAACGACATGCCGTCATCCCGGCGTAAGCCGGAATGACGAGCAAAGGAGGCCGTATGAAGATTCCGCGCATGACCGTCATCACCCTCGGCGTGTCCGACCTTGCCCGTGCCACCACCTTTTACCGCGAGATATTTTCCACACCGCCCATCACACAGCACGCAGGCGTCACCTTCATCCCGCTGCCCGGCGTGTGGCTCTCGCTCTATCCGTTGGAGAAACTCGTCGAAGATATCGGCGAAGAGGTGACGCTGCCCGCTCCCGGCACATTCCGTGGCTTCACCCTCGCCTATAACGCACGCAGCAAAGAAGAGCTCATGAACATCTTCGTGCGCGCGGCCGATGCCGGAGCGCATATCGCCAAAGCCCCGCAAGACACGTTCTGGGGCGGCTACAGCGGTTACTTCACCGATCCGGATGGGCACTACTGGGAGGTGGCGTGGGGGCCAATGTTCGATTTCAGCGAACACGGTGATCTGCGCTTCAAGGCGTGAACGCAAAGCTTCTTTCTCATCTCAGCGCTGCCCTCCGCGCGGCGACTCAACACGAATTTGAATGCCGCAGCGCCACCCCCATAGTGGGCGGCAGCATCAATCAGGCATATCGGCTGGAAGGCACAAACGGCGTCCGCTATTTCCTCAAGCTCAACGACTGCGCAACATCACGCCGATGTTCGTGTCAGAAGTGGTCGGACTCACCACCATCGCCGCGACGCATACCTTCACGTACCGCACCCCATCGCACACGGCGTTGCAGGCGAACGCAGTTATCTGGTGCTGGAACATCTGGGGTTGAGTTCGCGTGGCGATGCAAAACTGCTTGGCGCACAGCTCGCCACTTTGCATCGTTGCTCGGCTAAGCAGTTTGGGTTCGCGCAAGACAACTTCATCGGCACCACGGTGCAACCCAACACATGGACAGATGATTGGATCACCTTCTGGCGCGAGCAGCGTTTAGGATTCCAATTACAACTGGCTGCGCAGAACGGCTACGGCGGCGAGTTACAAAAATCAGGGATGCTGTTGCTGGATGCGCTGCCCGCTTTCTTTGCGGACTACACACCGCAACCCTCGTTGCTGCACGGTGACCTGTGGGGCGGCAACCACGCCTATCTTGCCGATGGCACACCTGCGATCTTCGACTCCGCCACTTACTACGGCGACCGCGAATGCGATCTCGCCATGACCGAACTCTTCGGCGGCTACCCTGCGGACTTCTACGTTGCTTATCGCACGGCGTGGCCCCTAGACAAAGGCTACGAAATTCGACGCGACCTCTACAATCTGTATCAGATCCTCAATCATGCCAATCTGTTTGGGGGAGGATATGTGAGGCAGGCGGAGCAGATGATAAGAAAATTGCTGAGTAGAAGCCGTTAATCCAATTTAGCAACTCACCAAATGCCTCGTCATACAAAGTTAACACTTGGCAGTTACCTTGGTGAGCATCTTGTCCTTCATTGACATCTTCCATTCCCGAAAGGAATCGTAATGAACCCTTTTTTTAACATCAGCGCAGTTTGTAAATTGTGCTTGGCCGCTCTTGCACTCACTCTCTCAATGAATGTTAACGCTGGAACGTTGTGTGTCGGAACCTGCCCACCGGACATCCTGCCATTAGGTGGAGGAACAATCCAGAATTTAACCCCTCCAAACTTTCCATCTGTGTCACCTGGCGCGCTACTGGGAGTTTTGCAATTGACCCCGACTCAAAGTGCTACTGGTTGGCAATATGCATTTTCTTCTTCTGGTACGATTACTTCCGTAATGCTCCCGTTTTTTTCTGACTCACTACTCTCCGGCATTTCTACTCCCGCAGGTTGGACCTTCTCCACTGGAACAACGGATACCTTTGGTCTCGGCAATGGCGCTGGCTACATGTCATGGACTTATACTGGCGCAGGAACACCATCCGTTTCTCCGGTGCTTTCATTTCAGTCTTCGTTTGGTCCGGCCAACGCAACTTATCGCTTTTTTCTAACGAGCGGAGCAACTGTAGATATAGCAGGGCTTGTTCCACTTTCCCCACTTGCACGCTCATCCGGATTACAGCCATTCAACATATCACCTGTTCCAGAACCAGCAACGTGGGCAATGATGTTCTTAGGAATGGCTTTTTTGTATCTCGCCAAGCGTCGCCAAGAGCTAGCTTGATGCCATCGAACTCCGAATAAACGAGGCATCTGATATTTCGTTTGCTATTCTCCCAGATATGACTCATAGTGCGCGCCGCGATTCTCAAGTCTGTCGTTGTTGTCTGGTTAGTCTCCGTTCTACGGTAATTCCTTCCTTCATCTTCTTGCCGTCTTGACCATCGCCCTCGTGTGGGGCTTCGTCCCACTTGTTCGTTTATAAGGAGATTCAACATGGCAACAGGTACAGTTAAGTGGTTCAACGATTCTAAGGGCTTCGGCTTCATCACTCCATCCAATGGCGGCGATGATCTTTTCGCTCACTTTTCCGCGATCCAAAGTTCGGGTTTCAAGACTCTGACTGAAGGTCAGCAAGTCAGTTTCGACATCACTGCCGGCCCTAAAGGTCAGCAAGCATCGAACATCCGCGCAGCGGAGTAATTGGAGCGGCAAGCGTGGCAAAATGCCATGCATAGCCCTTCCGGAAGAGCCCGGCTTGTGCCGGGCTTTTTCTTTTTTTTATTGTTTTGAGAGGCGGAATCATGGCCAAAGAAGAACTGCTGGAAATGAATGGTGTGGTGGATGAAGTGCTGCCGGACTCGCGCTATCGCGTGACGCTGGAGAACGGCCACAAGTTGATCGCCTATAGCGCGGGCAAGATGAAGAAGAACCATATCCGCATCATCGCGGGAGACAAGGTGTCGCTGGAGTTATCGCCTTATGATCTGAGCAAGGGGCGCATCACGTTCCGTCACCTTGATGTGCGCAGCAGTTCATTTGTGCCCGCACCCAAACGCCGCTTCTGATCACCAGTGTTTAGCCACTGGGTTGTTGCAGCTCACTTGATAGAGCTGTCTATCCTCTAGCCGGATGGCCGTCATCGGCCCACCCCATAAGCATCCGGTGTCCAGCGCGATGACGTTGGGCGTGATCTTCAATCCCAAGGCCGACCAATGGCCGAAGATGACGGTGGCTTTTTGGCTCTTGCGCTCAGGCGCATCGAACCACGGCACATAGCCTTGCGGGATGTTCTCTACTTCGCCTTTGAATTTGAATTCCATCTCGCCTTGCGGCGTGCAGATGCGCATGCGCGTGAAGGTGTTGGTGATGATGCGTAAGCGTTTGAAGCCGCTGAGCTCATCATCCCAACTGTGCGGCGTGTTGCCGTACATGCGGGCAAAGAAGGTGGTGTAGTCATCGCCACGCAAAGCGCTTTCCACCTCGCGTGCCAAACTGGCTGCCTGCTTGACACTCCATTGCGGTAACAGCCCCGCATGCACCAACACATAGTCGCCTTCGGTATGTAGCAGACGCTGCTGGCGCAGCCAAGCGAGCAGCTCATCACGATCAGGCGCACTCAACACCTCATCCAGGGTGTCGCTACGGTGAAGTTCAGCCGCGCCTTCGGCCACCGCGAGCAAGTGCAGATCATGGTTGCCAAGGACGGTGATGGCGCTATCGCCCAAAGAGCGAATGAGGCGCAACACTTGCAGGGAATCCGGCCCGCGATTGACCAGATCGCCCACTAGCCACAGTTTGTCCTGCGCGGGGTCGAAGCGAATCTGCTCCAGCAGTTGCTGGAGTTCCACATAGCAGCCCTGAACATCGCCTATCGCATAAGTCGCCATACCCTGTTTCCCGTTTGAAGCCTGTACAATACGTCCCGCACACGAACTAACAGTACCAGAATTCCATTATCTCTTGATGAAACCGATCCCATTCAACAAACCGTTCATCATCGGTCGCGAACTGTCGCTGATCGCCGACGCCGTCTCCAGAGGCCATCTCTCCGGCGACGGGCACTACACCAAGCTGTGCAACCACTGGTTCGAAGAAAAGCTGGCCTGCCGCAAAGCGTTGCTCACCCATTCCTGCACCGCCGCACTGGAGATGTCCGCCATCCTGTGCGATCTGCAACCCGGCGATGAGGTCATTCTGCCCTCGTACACCTTCGTCTCCACGGCCAATGCCTTCGTCTTGCGCGGCGCCGTGCCGGTGTTCGTGGATATCCGTCCGGACACGCTGAACATCGATGAAAAGTTGATCGAAGCCGCTATCACGCCCAAGACGCGCGCCATCGTGCCGGTGCATTACGCGGGCGTGCCGTGCGAGATGGACGCCATCATGGACATCGCGCAGCGCCACAAATTGCTAGTGGTGGAAGATGCGGCACAAGCGCTACTCTCTACTTACAAAGGCAAGGCCTTGGGCACCATCGGCCACTTCGGCTGTTTGAGCTTCCATGAGACCAAGAACATCATCAGCGGTGAAGGCGGCGCGCTGCTCATCAACGATGAACGCTTCTTTGAACGCGCCGAGGTCATCCGCGAGAAGGGCACCAATCGCAGCCAGTTCTTCCGTGGTGAGGTGGACAAATACACTTGGGTGGACATCGGTTCGTCTTACCTGCCAAGCGAGTTGGTGAGTGCCTTCCTCTACGCACAACTGGAACGTGCCGATGAGATCACCGCACAGCGTTGCCGCATCTGCTCGGCCTATGCCGAACAGCTCGCGCCGCTGGAACGGGCGGGCACATTGCGTTTGCCGCACTTCGATGCCGACAGCAACGGCCACATGTTCTTCATCCTGTTGGACAGCCTCGCCACACGTACGGCGCTGATCACCCACCTCAAAGCGCTGGGCATCCATCCAGTATTCCACTATGTGCCGCTGCATTCGTCGCCTGCCGGTCGCAAATATGGCCGCGTCAGCGGCAGCATGCAAGTGACCGACGACCTGAACGAGCGCCTGCTACGCCTGCCCTTGCACTACGAGATGGACGATGCAGATGTCACCCGCATCAGCGCTGCCATTCGCGATTTCTTCTGAACATCACCATGAAACTCAATTCCATCCTCGACTTGCCCGCGCTCTACAAATTGTTCTCCACCCTGGTCGGTGCACAGCACAGCCAATCGACGTTCGTGAATGAATATGTACGCCCCGCCGTCGGCATGCGCATCCTCGACATCGGCTGCGGCCCCGGCAACATCCTCGACCATCTGCCACAGGTGGATTATTTTGGTTTTGATTTCAACCCGTCCTATATCGAGTCGGCGACTCAACGTTACGGAGCACGCGGACAGTTCTTCTGCCAGCGTGTATCCGAGGCACAGGTATTTCTGGAACAGCCGGAATCGTTCGATATCGTGCTCGCCATCGGCATCCTGCACCATCTCGACGACGCAGAAGCGCTGCAATTGTTCGAGATCGCCAAACGCGCGCTCAAACCCGGCGGACGCTTGGTCACCTTCGATGGTTGTTACGTGGAAGATCAATCGCGTGCCGCCAAATATCTGCTATCGCGTGACCGTGGGCAGTTCGTACGCAGTGAAAAAGGCTATGCCGATCTGGCCAAGGCGCGCTTCGATGAAGTGGTCGTCTCCATCCGCCACGACCTGTTGCGCATCCCTTATACCCACATCATGCTGGAATGCGTGAAGTAATTTTTATCCGATACTGACGAACCATGCTTGCTCTGAACAAACTCGCGCATAACGAAAAAACATATTGGCTGCTGTTCGCCATCGCAGCCCTCAGCTTCGTGCCCACGCTGTTCTTCTACTACGTCGGCGAGGAAGGTATCTTCCCCATGGTGTCGCAAGAGATGTGGGAGCGCGGCGTCTGGCTGAAGCAATACATGTATGGCGGTGACATGCAGCACAATCCGCTGTTCAACTGGATGATCATGCCGCTGTCCGCGCTGCTGGGATGGGAGCATGTGCAGCTCGTGATCCGCACGCTGACCGTCGCATCGACCCTCGTCACCGCATTGACCCTCGCTTGGCTGGCGGGGCGCTTGTTCCAAGACAAGATGTTCGGCATCTTCGCCGCACTCGGCTATCTCACCATGACCGATGTGTTGCTGTACCACGGCTGGTTGAGCTATGTCGATCCGAACTATGCGATGTTCATCTTCGGTGCCATCGCCACTTTGTGGGTGGCGGTACGCGAACAACGCCTCTCCCTGCTCGTCCTGTCTGGCATCCTCATCAACTGTGCCTTCTTGAGCAAGGCGCTCACCGCATACATCTTCTACGGCGGCGTGTTATTCGTGTTGCTGTTCGAAGCGCAACAACGCCGCTTCCTGTTGCACTGGCGCACTCTGCCCATCCTGCTGCTGACCTATGCCGGACCGCTCATCTGGTATGCCTCCATCCCCGATGGCATGGCACAAGGCAAGCGCATGTTCGCCGAGTTGACGCATAAATTCATCAACCCAAGCCTGTCCGAATACATTGCCAGATTGATCGGCTTCCCCATCGAAGTATTGAGTTGGCTCGCGCCCGTGACCTTGTTCGCGCTGTATCTGTGGTTGCGCAAACGCAATCAAAAAGAATCCTCCGCCACGCACCAGCTGCTGTTCATCTCCGCCTGCTGGATGTTCCTGCTGAACTTCCTGCCCTACTGGATCTCACCGCGCGGCGGCATGCGTTATCTGATGCCTATCTACCCGCTACTCGCCCTTGTGGCGGCGCGCATCATCTGGCAGTCGGGAGAGGCGGCGCTGGCGCTCGCACGCAAATGGATCGTTGCCGCCCTGGTGTTGAAGTTCGTCGTGGCGCTGATTTTGTTCCCGTACTACCAAAGTCACGTACGCGGCAAGAACTACTATGAGACGGCTATCGATATCTTGACGCTGACACAAGGACAGGCGCTCTATGCCGGTAATTCGACCTCGGCCGGCTTGTGTGTGACGGCGTATCTCAATCAGCAACGGGTGCCCGCACCCGCATTGCGTTATCCACCGCCGCAGTGGACTTCCGGTTTCGTGCTGACACTCACGCCGGATGAAGAACTGGGTAAGGTGTTCAAAAAATACACGCTAGGCGGGGATGAGATGTACCTGCTGTGTCGCGGCGCAGCCTGCGACAAGCCGCACTGAGTGCTTATTCAACCAGCCGGTGATAGACGTCCTGCGGGTGACGAAAAGAGAATCCGAGCGACGCATACAGATTGAGCACGGCGAGGTTGGCAGCAGAGATCGAACTCTTCACTTCGGTGTGGCCTGCGGCTAGCAACTCGGCACTCACCGCACTCCACCAATATTTTGCCAACCCTTTGCCACGCTGTGATTCCGCCACCGCGTGCAGCACCAAATTGTTGTCAGTGTGGGCAATGAAGCCTGCCAACTCCTCTTGCCAAAACAAGCCATAGACAGCCTGCTTTTCATAGAGCTGGTGCAGCCAGTTGTCGTAACGAAAATCAGCGCGCGCTTTATCCAGATTGAAATCGCGATGAAAACGGCCATGGGCAAATGCGCCGTGGCAGATCGGCAGCAACTCCGCCCATTCCAACTGTTTGGATATTTTTGTCTCGGTGTGTGCGACACGTTTCAATTTTTCTGCCGCGCAATACGGCTCGATCAAGGTATCGCAATAATAGAACCCGTGTTGCTGCAGCAGACGTTTATCTGCCAGCGGATCGACTTTGATGGTGTAGTGCCCCGGTGTTTGCGCAGCCTCCAATAATGCTGCCGCGCTGTATTCGACGATCTCTGCGGTATGGATGCCGAATACCGCTTCATCCCATGGCGTCGTCCTTAATCCTGACTCATTGAACGTCGCGCGCCTGACGATGTAGAGCGGACGTTTCTTGCTCTCATCAAAGGTCTTTCCCAGATAGATACCGAGGATGCCGAGGATGGCGATGATGATGCCGCCGATGAAATACAGCGAGACGATCAGACTACTCCAGCCCATGATGGGAACAGCATAGAACACCGCCCGCACCAGCGCATAGATGCCGTAACAGAAAGCGAAGAAGGCCATCGTGAAACCGAAACGCACGGCCAGTCGCAACGGTTTGTCGGAATAGGCGATGATGGTCTCGGTGGCGAGCTTCCATAGTTTGGCGAAAGTGTAACTGGATTGCCCTTCATGCCGCTCGGCATGTTCCACCTGGATGCTGGCAGTCGGAAAACCCAGCCATTGCACGAGGCCGCCGAAGAAGCGCAGTTGTTCGCGCATCTTGCGGAAGCTCTCCACCACTTTGCGCGACATGATGCGGAAGTTGCCGGTCTCGCTGTCGTAATCAATGTCGGCGAGATAGCTGAACAGTTTGTAGAACGCCCATGAAGTAAGGCGTTTCAACAACGGATCCTGACGTTGCCCGCGCCGCGCCAACACGATGTCATAGCCTTCTTGCGCTTTGGCATACAGACGCGGTATCTCTTCCGGCTGGTCTTGCAGGTCGCAATCCATCACCACCACCCAGTCGCCGTTGCAATGATCCAGCCCGGCAGTGATGCCATAGTGTTGGCCGAAGTTGCGACTGAACTGGATGCCTTTAACGCGCGCATCTTGTTTGGCCAAACGCTCGATGACTTCCCATGAACGGTCACCGCCGCAGTCTTCCACCAGTATGATCTCAAAGTTCGGCGAGATCGTTTGCAATGCCTGCGCGAGGCGGCGATAGAGTTCGTCGAGGCAATTCTCTGCCTTGTAGACGGGAACGACGACGGAGATGAGTGGCGGGTTCGTTTGCATGGCATGCATTCTAATTGTTCTTGGCGAGGATGGGTTTTTTAGCGATCACCAGTAGCGAACCACCAAGCGGAAAACGCAAGCCTATGCGAATCAAAGCTCGCTCCAGCGACATCACCACCCTCATCACCGCGTTGGTCAGCTTGCCGATGCTCAGACCGGCGGCATCCATCTGATCTTCCATCTCCGTCCCCGCTGGCTTGCGTAGCAAACGCGCCGCCAACATCAAGGGCAACAGCAGCGAAATGAATGAAGTGGCGTACTTGACCTCAAATCCGGCACGCTTCAATTTCGCCAACAGTTCATCGCGCGTATAGCGCCGTTTGTGATGCGCAAAATCATCCATCCGACTCCATAACCAGCGGTGCTGCGGTACGCTCAGCACCAAGCCACCACCCTCCTTACACGCTTGGAACAATTGCGCGAGTACCGCTTCATCGTCATCGATGTGCTCCAACACATCGAAGGCGCCGATCAGGTCGAACTCGTCACGGAACGGGATGTGGCATGCATCCATCTGGAACAAGAAGGCATCCGGCACGCGCCGTGCGGCATGGCTCAAACCCTCGGTATAAATGTCGCTGGCGCTCAAGCTTGCTTGCGGGAAAGTGGCTCGCATACCGGACAATACGAATCCGGTGCCGCAGCCGATCTCCAATATCTTGTCCGGTGCAAGAAAGTATTTATGCAGGGCATCACTCAAGATACGGTTGCGCGACACGAACCAAAAATGCGTGGGCTCGACTTGAACCATCAATTGGAAGAACTTGGGATTGAAACCGTCATTCTGCGCGGCAAGGTCGGGAGCGAAAGTGAGGAAACCGTCACGCGCTTGCGGCGTATGCCCGCAATGCGGACAACGCCAATCGGTAGCGGAAAAACTGCGCTGGCATTCGAGGCAAAATCTCATCGGTATCGTTTAAAAAATCTCAGCATGGTTCTAAATAGGTCAGATACATCGACGCACCGATTCTACGCGACTGCGGCATAATTCGGCTCCAACGCCACAATGTATCCATTGAAGCCCCGTGAAAAGCTTGATCGGTAAAAGTATCAACAGCGAATTTTTCCGTTTCCTCGTCGTCGGGGTGATCAACACCCTAGTCGGGTACGTGGCGTTCATGCTGCTACTTCCCCGTTTATCCTATCTCTACGCTTACACACTCTCCTATGGCATCGCCGTTTTGAACGCCTATTTTATGAGTGTGTTCTTTGTGTTCAAGAGAAAAGTCTCGCTCACCAGCTTTCTTCAATTCCCTTTGATCTATGTTCTGCAGTATTTCATCGGCGCTTTCATCATGTGGCTATTGGTCGGTCAATTCAGCATCGGTCCGGGTTGGAGTTATGCCGTCGTGATCCTCGTGACCGTCCCCATCAACTTTCTGGCGACTCGTTTTTTGTTGAAGCGCTAGTCGTGTTATCGAGGTAGATCGCCTCATACTCCCGCGCCACATCATCCCATCCATGCACGTAAGGCGGCGGCGCGGTGGCACGCTGAAGCTGGCTGCGCACGGCATCTACCCATTGCTCAAGCGGTGCGGCCAGCGGCACCACCATGCCTGCATCGGCGGTCACTTGCGTCGCGGCGCCGCATTTATCAGATACCACGACCGATATACCAGCCGCCATCGCTTCGGTGATGACCATACCGTAAGGCTCTGCTTTCGCCGGATGCAATAAGACGTCGATCTCGCGGAAATGCTCAGCATCGCTACGCCAACCGAATAGACGGTATCCGTCCGGCCAGCCCGCGAACAGGTGCTGTACCTCACGCTCTTCAGGACCGACGACCCACATCTGGAGATGCGGTCGCTCTTGGTGCAAGCGCGCGACGATCTCGGCCGCCAATGGCAATCCTTTACGTTGCCATTCTCTGCCAACGAAACCGACGATCCCTCCGTCCGCAGGCGCTGCGTGCCACGGATGCACAATCCCTGCGAGCACGCCGGGCACGACAGGCCGGGTGAGCTTATGTGCATACTCCGGATAGTAGTGCGCCAGCTGCTGCGCGATGATCCCGGAGTTCGGCACGATGTGCTTGGCCACGCGCAACTCGCGGCGTTCCATGACAACTGCATCGCCACTCGTAGCGAGACTCTTTTCCACCACGGCTTGTCGCGTACCGAGGCGAAGGGCGGGCCATGAAAGGTAGTGACATCATGCACGCCGACCCGCTCATGGCTATGGATCAGCCATCCGGGTTGCGGATGGGAGTCGAACCAGCGCTGCACCCTCCGCCCGAAACGCCAGTAATACAGCCAGCGCGGGCGGTATGCCATCTTGCCGAGTTCGTGGACGGCGATCCCTTGCGGCTTTTCGGCAGTACAGATTTCGCACAACACTTGGACTTGATGTCCGAGTTTTGCAAGCTCTTGCGTAGTCTCCCACACATAGCGCTCCATTCCGCCGACCGATCCATAGCGCCTTACGATGTGAATTATTTTCATCCTGCCCCTGATATTGGTAGGGCGTCGTTATAAAATGGCCGCGTTGACCCATCTGACCGACACTCTAAGCATGGATAGTATAACAAGCGAACCTCGGCCCCGATGCGACCTCTGCGACGCAACGGGTGAGGTCATCCAATCCGGCATCGCTGATCCAGACGCGCATCTCGCCGGAACTTGGAACTTTCGGCGCTGTGGAAACCCTGCCTGCGGTGTGTGCTGGCTGGATCCGGCACCGCCGCCGCAAGAACTGTGGAAGGCTTACGCGACCTATCATACGCACACCCGCAAATCCGGAAGCCGCTTCGCCAAAGCGATGCTAAGTCTGGCACATCGGCTCATCCGACTTACTCTATCGCCGCTATGGTGGCTGAACGGCATGCAGCGCGAGGCGAACCTTCTGCGCTTCATGACTGTGGCGCAAGAGCCGGTCGGCAGACTGCTGGATGTCGGCTGCGGTGGCGGACGCTTCCTGAAGCGTATGCAAAAGCGCGGCTGGCAGGTCGAAGGTACCGACTTCGATGAGCAGGCGACCCGCAAGGTCACCACGCGCTACGGTATCAAGACCCATGTCGGCGATCTGCCGCAGTGCGCCTTGCCCGCGAACAGTTTCGATGTGATCACCATGAGTCAGACCATCGAACATCTGTACGATCCGCTGGCAACATTGCGTGAGTGCCTGCGCATCTTAAAGCCCGGCGGCTTGCTGATAATGACCACCCCCAATGTGCGCAGTATCGCTGCCGATGAGTTCGGCGCATCTTGGCGCGGCTGGGAAGCACCGCGTCACCTGCATCTGTTCTCCGTAGCATCGTTGCAAAAACTGACGCAACGTGCCGGATTCGATGTGACCGAGGCCAGAACTTATTCGGCAGGGTGTGCCGGTGTCTATCGTGTGAGTCTTGCCATTCAACAGCGCGATAAGGACAAACCCTCTTGGCTTGGTGAAGTGTCGTTGCTCCTGTGGAGCCTGCGCAAAGAATTGCACGAATACCAAATTCAACACATCCACCCCCATAGCGGACAGAACGTATTGATCCGCGCCCGCAAACCCCTCCAATGAGATAGCCATGTTCTCCATCATCATCCCCACTTGGAACAATCTTGCCCTGCTGCAGCTGTGCATCCGTAGCATCCGGCAGAACTCTGCTTATGCACACCAGATCATCGTGCATGTGAACGATGGGAGCGACGGCTCATTGGATTGGGTGCGCGCACAAGGCATCACGCACACCGCTTCACCACAGAACATCGGTATCTGTCTGGCGGTGAACGAAGCGGCGATGCATGCCACACAGGACTACATCCTGTATCTCAACGATGATATGTATTGCTGCCCGGGCTGGGATACCGCACTAGTCAGCAAACTCAAGCAATTGGATACCGATCTGTTCATGCTGTCCGGCACCATGATCGAACCGCGTGACACGCAGAATCCGTGTGTGATCGTGGGAAATTACGGCAGCGATGCTGAAAATTTCGAAGAGGCTCGACTGCTTGCCGAATTACCGCAGCAGTACAAGCCCGACTGGAACGGTGCAACCTGGCCGCCCACCTTAGTCAGCAAACGCTGGTGGTTCAAGGTGGGGGGCTATAGCAGCGAGTTTTCGCCCGGTATGAGCAGCGACAATGATTTCTCCATGAAACTCTGGCACGCTGGCTGCCGCATCTTCTTGGGCGTGGGTGATTCGCTGGTCTATCACTTCCAATGCAAGTCCACCGGCAAGGTGAAGAAAAACGATGGCGGGAAACAATTCTTGCACAAATGGGGTATGCGTCAGTCGGTCTTCGACCGTTACTTCTTGCGGCGCGGTCAGATAGCGCGGGGATTGCAACTGGATGAGCCGGAGGATACTCGTGAGTTGCGTTGGCAGTTGCTGCGCAGCCGTTTGAAACGCGCACTCAGCTAGGAATCAACTCGCGGCCGAATATAGCGCTTCGAGTTTGCGGTACTTCAAGAAAGTCGTGCGTGCGTTCATGCAGGCGATGTTCCATCCTGCCACACCGTCCAACACGCCCAGTCGCAACACATAGGTGCGCACGAACGCCCAACCGCCGCTCAGCGCAGCGCCCAGCCAATTGGAATGTTTGCCCGATTGGAACATCTGCTGCGCGGCTGCAGAGGAATAGTGCTCCACCTTGCGCTCCACATCTTCTGCCGTGAGATAGCTATAGTGAAGTAACGGGGTTTTCAATCTTTCGGTCGTGCCCTGCAACAGCACACTCTCGTGCACCAGACTATCCGAAAATCTGCCCGCATCGCGTCTAAACAAGCGCAGTACATGATCCGGATACCAACCGCAGTGATGTATGAACTTGCCACAGAACTGCGACAGGCGCGGCAAGTAATATCCCCGCGCGCCTGCCTCATGCATGGCCTGCTGTAATTCGGCACGCAACTCCGGTGTGACGCGCTCATCCGCATCGATGGAGAACACCCATTCTTTGCTCGCATAGCTCAGTGCACGATTCTTCTGTGCGCCGAAACCGGGCCAGTCGGCATGGATGAACACTTGAGCACCCATCTCTTTGCAGATGCGTACCGTGTCGTCGGTGCTGCCCGAGTCGACGACGATGATCTCGTCCGCCCACGCTACCGACTCCAAACAGGCGCGGATGTTCTTCCCTTCGTTCTTGGTGATGAGGATGACCGACAGCTCAGGCATGCTGCGTTTCTTTTTTCAGTCCGGCAAAAAACACGGCGGTCATGAAGGCAAAGAACAATCCGTCGGCATGATCCAGCAAGGCGGAGTTAAATAGGCAGTTGAGCATATACGCGAGTACCAATCCGCGCGCTGCATCCTGTTCGAGCGTGGTGGGCAATAAAGGCGCATAGCGCCATTGCGTATAGAACAGATACAGCAGCAACGCCAAACCGACCAAACCGGTCTGCGCCGTGATCATGAGATATTCATTGTGCGGATTCGGCGTCTGCAACACATCTTTGCCCTGCGTCTGCTGCGCAAAAGCCGCCTCTAACCCACCTGTGCCGACTCCAAACAATGGATGCTCACGCACAATTTGTAGGGTGTTGTAGTAAAAATCCAAGCGTTGCCCGGTGGAGGTGGTCTTGCCGTGATTCGGCGTCCATGCCTGATACTCCGACACCACCAATCCCAATCGATCATGGAGGCGCGCCGAGGTGTGGTAAGCCAGTGTCGCCGCCGCCATGAATGCGAGCAGGATGAATGCACCCTGCCGCCAGCCCCATGTTTTGCCTTGCCGGTGCCTGTATCGTGCAAAACTGCTCCATGCCACCCAGCCCAGCAATATCAATAGGATCAGATAACCTGTACGTCCTTGCACCATGAACAAGACATTGATACTCGCCAGCAACGCGAACAACCCCCAGGCCAAACGTTTCAGCGTGGTCGCCGCATCACGCAATTCGAGCAAGGCCAGAAAAGCGGCGAATGCCATCATGTTGTTCTGTGTGATGTGGCTGTGAAAAATGACCGGGTTACCCGACTCAGCGCCGATATTCATCCACGACATCACTGGCAATATCTTTGATCCCACCAGTATAAGATATCGCCAGCGTGATCGCCATCGCGAACAGGAATCCATAGCGTGCCTTGCAACGTAGCGCCGCATCCGAAAGTAAGAAAATAAAGATGGGAACGAACATCAGATCGATGTATTTCGCCAGAATCGCGAATGCCTCTTTCAGTGGCGTAGCGCCATGGAACATCGCAACAGACAACAGTGCAAAAAGTAACATCGCGGCACGTGCTATCGGATGTACTTTAACGATGCGCGATAGACTGCCTAAACTGAACAATGCGCCAAGCAGAACCAGTGCGAGTAATAAGTTATCGAATGCCACCGAGATAGGCACTGAGAAACCGATCAAGATGGCGAACCACTGTAACGGTGCAAGCGTAGCGCGCTGTGCCACCAGAATATCTAAGCGAGATGGCAGGTTCGCCATCATGCGCGCAAATCCGGCGTGTACTCCGGCACCCATTGCTGCATATCATGACGCACCGCATCATCCGACAAGATCGAGGGGATGGATATCCAATCTTGGATAGATTGCAGCTCACTCTTCGCCACTGCGCGTGCACGAGCGATGCGTAATTTCCGATGCGGCGTGGGGATGGTGTTCTCGTCATCCGCCAGTAACTCTTCGTATAGTTTTTCGCCAGGACGCAGCCCAGTGAATTCGATCTTGATGTCATCTTCACTCAGGCCGGACAGGCGGATCAGGTCTTTGGCCAGATCGACGATCTTGACCGGCTCGCCCATATCGAGCACGAATATCTCGCCCCCTTTGCCCATGCAGCCGGCCTGCATCACCAATTGCGCCGCCTCGGGAATGGACATGAAATAGCGGGTGATCTCTGGATGCGTCACCGTGATCGGCCCGCCCTTCGATATCTGCTCACGGAATTTCGGGATGACGCTGCCGTTGCTGCCCAAGACGTTACCAAAACGTACGATGACAAATTTCGTGCCTCCCTCGCCCGCCGGGAGAGGGATTGAGGGTGAGGGTTGCTGTAATCCTTGGCACACCATCTCAGCCATACGTTTGGTCGTGCCCATCACGTTGGTCGGATTTACCGCTTTGTCAGTGGAGATCAGCACGAATTTATTTACGCCATGTTTTTGCGCACATCGAGCGACCTGCCATGTGCCAAATACGTTGTTGCGAACCGCTTGCCAAGCATTGCCTCGCTCCATCAACGGCACATGCTTGTAGGCAGCCGCATGGAATACGACGCTAGGCTTGTATTCGGCAAACACTTGTTCCAAGCGCGTATCATCGCGTACATCGCCCGCCAAATAGACGATATCGAGCTGCGAAAATTTGTCCTGGAATTCCTGCTCGATATTGTACAAAGCAAACTCGCTTGTCTCATACAACACCAATTGCTTGGGGGTAAAACGTGCGATCTGCCGACACAGTTCAGAACCGATAGAGCCGCCTGCACCCGTTACCAGAACGGTTCTTCCGTCAGTTGCTCATGTAGTCCTGCATCATCCAATTGCACCGGGTCGCGCCCGAGCAGATCATCCAGCTCAACCGCGCGCAATTGTGAAACGGATACTCGCCCGCTCAATAAATCGTCGAAAGCGGGAACGGTGAGTGCTTTGATTCCGTTGCGATTGGCTAGCTCAATGGCATGTCTTCGTGCTTGATGCGTCGCAGAGGGCATCGCGATGATGACCTGTTTCACACCCAATTTATTCGCCCAGTCAGGCAAGCTATCCAATTTGCCAAGTACTTTGATGCCATTCAGAAGTCGTCCCTGCTTATCGGCATCATCATCAAGAAAACCGACCTGATGCCATTCACGGCTACGTGCCATATCCTTCGAAAGTCCGATACCTGCCTCACCTGCCCCCAACACCAGTACCGGTTCGCCTTGCAGTTTGATATCACCAAATAATCCCTGTTCTTTCCATAAGCGATAAAGCAAGCGATCACCCCCCATCGCCAGCAACAACAGAATGGGGTCGAGAATCAAGACGGAACGAGGAACAATGGCAGTGACACGAAACATCCATAACACGAGCGGAATCAGCGTGGCAGCCAGCAATACTGCCAAGAATATCCGGCGCAAGTCGGCCATGCTGGCGTAACGCCAGATACCGCGATACAGCCCCATGTACCAGAAGATCAACGACTGCAGCGGAGCGACCCAGATCACGGTGTTCCACATCTCGCTGCGGTAGATCGGCGGCAGGTCAAAATTGAAGCGCAGCAGATACGCACCTGCCCATGCCAGTGCGGCCACGCTTACGTCATGCGCTATCGCCAATACGGTATAGCGATTGGCCTTAAGCATGGCGTTCCCGCTCAAATTTTTTCCACGCGACATCCACCGCCAACATCAGCACGGTATAGATCACGCCACAAACAAGAAGCACAACCAAAGGAAAGGAGTCATTTAAAGTAACTAGTGCAGCGATACCTACCGCCAGCATCAATGCATATTCAAGCAAAGCAACATTGCGATGTCCCCAGCCCATCTGTATCAGTCGTTGATAATAATGTTCTCGATGCGCTTCAGTGATCTTCACTCCACGCAAGGTGCGCTTTACCAGCGTCACTGTGGCGTCGACGATGAACGGAGAGAAGACCAACAGTGGGAACCATATTGCCCAGCAACCTTGCTGCCACCCCCACAACCCCATCCCTGCCGCAAGAAAGCCCAAAGGGATCGAACCCGCATCGCCCATGAACACTTTGGCCGGATAGAAATTGTTATAGAGAAAGCCCAATGCAGCGGCGCCGATGGTGAAATTCATCATGGCGAAAATATCGTTGTGGCTCATCAATGCGGCAATACCATACATGGAGAATCCGATAAGCGCCATGCCACCTGCCAGCCCATCGGAACCGTCCATGAAATTGTAAAGGTTGGTCATCCACACCGTGAGCAACAACATCACTAACGCAGCAACGATGCCTTGTTGAGTCAACAGCCCGGACCCCACAACCAGAATCGCTGCCGCCACAGATGCGTAGATAGGCGCTGACCTACAGACAGCCCATGCATGTCGTCACGTAAGAGACGATGAACAATCCGATTAAAGGCAACACCAACCACCACGCGAGAGAAGTGAGCATCAACGCCCATCCCGACAATAAGCCTGCCATCAGCCCACACCACCGATACGCGGAACGGAGTCTCATGTAGGGATCGTTCGTTGGGAATGTCTTGGATCTCTTTACCGAACTTGCTGAGAAGAATGACGATGGTCAACAGCATGGTGATCAGTGCGGCGACGATCGGAGAATAATGGCTCATAGGTGATTACGTCGATACCACTCCGCCGTTTCTTGCAACCCTTGTCGTAAACTACACGGCGGTGTCCAGTTAAGTTCGCGGCGGATTTTACCACTATCGACCTGCAATGAACCCAACAGACGTTCGACCTGATCTGATTTACCCGCCAATTTACCCAGCAGCTTTAGTACCGCCTCAGGACATGGTATCAAACGTGCCGGATGACCCATTGCTATTCCTAATCTGCGCAATAGTTCGGGAGTGGAAATATCCTCGCCATCGCTCACCAAGTAGGTTTGCCCGGCGGCGGCAGGATGAGTCGCACACAGGATCAATGCATCAACCAGATTTTCGACATAGACCAAACTGCGAAGATTACCCACCGAAGCTAGCGGAAGCGGAATACCTTTAGCGAGCACCTTGAGCATCTGCACAAAATTGCCTTTCACCCCGGCCCCATAAACCAAAGGGGGACGAACGATCACCACTTCCAACCCGGTTTCTGTGGCAACTCGATGCAAGGCTTGCTCTGCCTCCCACTTAGAGATGCCATAGGGATCCTGCGGACGGGTACATCTACTTCCGTGTAACGTCGCCCACATAGTCTCTTCCCCATTCACTTTAACGGAGCTGACATACACCAGACGCCGCACGCACTGGCTGCCGCAGCGCAACGCGCCAGATGCTCGGTACCCGCCGTGTTGGTGCGGCGGAATTCGCTTAAGGGGTCGGATGCTTTGTCACGCATGACATGCACGCGCGCGGCGAGGTGAATGACGACCTCTATTCCGTGCAGGGCGTCTGACCAATCCGTCTCCGGGCCGAGGTCCGCAATCTGCACCAGCGGATAACGCAGCGCTGCGATTGCCCCATTGCCGCGCACCGCGCCGCGCATCACATATTCGCGGCGCATCAATTCCGCGCACAGGGCGCGCCCGACAAATCCGCTGGCTCCCGTTACCAATATTCCCGCATTCATTTCAATATCCGTTTCTCTTGCATCAGGGAGCAATATTCTTTTGCAACCTGCCTGCTCACCTCGTCGGCATCAAACAGCGTCTGTGCGCGACGCTTGGCGGCCTCGCCCATGTCTGTTCGCAGCGCCTTGTCTGCCAGCAAACGCCGCAAGGCGCTTGTGAGCTCGGCAACGTTACGCGGCGGAACCAGTATTCCCGTCTCTCCCTGCTCGACTGCATCCGACAAACCGTAAATATCCGTCCCCACGGTAGGCACTCCCATCGCGGCGGCTTCGATGACCACCGTGCCGAAACCCTCGCGGTAACTCGGCAGGCACAATATATCGGCAATCGCCAGATATGCTTCGGGAGTGTCCGTATAACCTACCACATGCGTATCGCGCAGGCGCTCAATATCGCCCGGCGCAATCGCTCCCGCCACACCGCTCTCGCTATCGAAACGCCCGACGAATACGAGATGGGCATCACTTGCGTCCACCTTGAGCATTTCAAATGCTTGCAGCAATTCGCGCACGCCTTTATCGACTGTGATGCGCCCCATAAATAACAGCACCGGCGCACTGCCCGGTATTGCCAGCGAATGGCGCAGCACTGCGCATTGCTCAGGAGCATAACGGCTGCGGTCAAAGCGTTGCATATCCACCCCGGCCAGCGAGCCCGCGCCGATGACGAATAGATGCTTGGCATCAACAATTCCCTGCGCAATCAGGAACTGTCTTTGACTCTCGCTATCGGTATAACAACGCGTGTTCAGACTACCGATCAACTTGTCGCTGGCGCGTGCCAGCCAGCGCTTGGCGCCGCGCATCGTGACCCATGGCTGTCCCGTAAAGGTATGCAGTCGCACAGGCACGACGGCAAGAAATGCCGCCAACGAGGTCAGCAGACCGGCCTTGGGCGTAGTCGAATGCGCGATCTGGATGCGTTCGCGCCGGAAGAAAATAAACAGCCGGATCAGCGCCTGCAAATCGCGCCACGGAGAAATGGAACGCGGGATGTCTATCGGCACGCAGTTCACACCCTCCAGGCCGTCCATCTGAGCCAGCTCCGGCTCGTTGCTGGCCACGACCGTGACACGCGCGCCTTGTTTGCCGAGCAGTTCAATTTGATGTTTAAGCTGTGCCACCACAAAGAAGGGGACGGTTGATATACGTGCAATGCGTATACCTGCGAGCATCGCAGCCCGCTTCATTGCTTTCCCCCGCGACGCTGCTGGGCTGACTGTACCAGCTCATCCAGCCCGGCTTCCATGGCGACGACATGCCGGTAACCCAGCTCATGCTCGATTTTGCCGGTCGAATAAATTGCACGTACCGTCAACGCATCGACGCGCGCCTCGGTCAGCGGAAATTTTGGCATGCCTCCCAGCAACTTCGCCACCAGGCGGATGAGCCATTCCGGCAATCTTAAACGCGGCATCGGCTTCCCCAGCGCGACGGCAATAATGGCAGCGAATTGCTCCATGGCGCGATGATCCGACAAGTTATACACCTGCCCGTTGGCCTCCGACCGGCTCCCGCACAACAGCAGCGCGGCGACCACGTTATCGACATGAATGTAATTCGCCGAGGCACCCGGCTTGCCGATAAAAAAGAACCAGCCGCGCCGTATCATTTCGATCATTCCGAAAAGCGACTGGTTGCTCATATCGGCACCATACACATTCGAAGGCCGCAAAATCGTATGCTCAAATGCGTGGTCCAACGCGGCAGCCTGCACCAGCGCATCCGACTCCACCTTGGTAATCTCATACGGTCCGCATGGATGCAATGCGGTTTGCTCCGTCACCACACCGGCACGCTGATTGCCGTAAGCACCGACGCTGCTGAGTTGCACCCAGCGCCCAATACGGCCAGTCGCCGCCTCAATCAACCGTTGCGTCCCCGCAACGTGAACCGCTTGCATGCGCGCCCCGTCGCGAATTTCTCCGGCGCAGTGGTACAGGACATCCGCGCCGGCAACGAACGATTGCAATTCCGTGGCAGATGACAAATCGCCGCGGTGCCGCGTCACCCCCGTCTCGGCTGCGGCACGGCGCGAAAGCACGCGCACCTCATCCCCTTGTGCAAGATGATGCTGCACCAGTTTCCGTCCGATAAAACCTGTACCGCCTGTTATGGCAACAATCATCGTCCGGTCACGCGATAGACAAAATATTTCAGAAACTGAACCCCGATATTGGGCCAGGCCAGACAAGTCGGAATGCTTAATTTATTTACGACGCTTCTGACAGTACGTATCGCACGTAGTGTCTCTGCTGCACGATTGCCAGCCGTGTTGCTCGGATGAATCCTGTATCGAATAAGCGAGGCTTCTATCCCCATCAGCGGATACTGTCTCGCGATTCTGAGCCACATTTCATAATCCTCACGCAAAAGCGGATCTTCTGTCAGCAGTCCCAACTCCTTAAATATCTCACTCCGGATAAGCACGCTTGAATTGGGGAAAAAGTTGCCGCGTAGCAACTGAAAAAAATGGTTGTGCCGCACGTTACGCCGATTCATACGCGCCACCAGTGTTTGCTCGCCCATAAAGGATTCGGCGTGCGTATAGCACAACGCCACATCAGGATTCTGTTCCAGCAAACCGACTTGCCGCTGCCAACTTGTCCGACTGCCAAAGGTCGTCGTCGTCGCAAAATGCGATGTATTTCCCTGTTGCCTGACGGATACCGTAATTCCGGTTGACTGCGATGACTCCATTATTCGGGTTCCTGAAATAACGGATACGCGGATCGCTGAGGCCAGTTACATATTCCCTGGTGCCATCTTCGGACATGTTATCCACGACGACCAACTCGAAATCGGTGAAGGTCTGCGACAAAACCGCGTCCAGCGTTTCCGCCAACAACTTCGCCCGCTTATACGTTGTGACGATAACGGAAACGCACGGGACGTTACCCTCCATGGCAGATGAATGTCCCATCAGTTTTTCCCGAATGCCTTTTGGCACAGCACAAGCGTTGCATCAATCTCGTCTTCGTAGCGATTGTGCAAAGAAAATCCGCTCGCTTTCAATTTGGCAATGCTGTATTCCAGCCCCAAGCCCTGTTCCCCCGGCTGCGGTTCAACACGCTCGATAGCGGTGCAAAACCCAGCACCACTTGGCAACGAGCCGCCACCATCTGGGTGATTGCATAAATGCTGCGCGAGCATTCTCCCCCCAGATTAAACAGCCCATCTCCGCAATCCGCTTGGGGCAATGCGATGAAATGTTCCGCGCGACGTGCGGCATCTTGCAGGTAATAAAGTCACGCTGCTGCAAACCGTTCAGCGCAGCACCAGCTTGCCGTGCGCCGCCGCCTGGCGACACAGTCTAACGATCAAAGTACAGCGGTTGACCTCGGCGGCGACCGGTGCGCCAAAGCCGTTGAAGACGCAGTACGATGCCATCAAGTTTTCCCTCGTCGCGCGCCGCAGCACCAAATCTTCAGCAACTTTATGCGTAATCCCGTCAGGGATCGATCGGACGCGCACAGTCTGCTCCGCAATCACGCCGACCAGACGCGCCGTAAATATGCGCCGTTGAAAAGTAAATAAAACGGCGCACGCCTGCGGCTTGAGCCGCTTGCAGCAAGCGCAACGTACCCGCGCCGTTTACTTGCAATGCTGCGAGCGCGTCTTGGGCACAATCAATTTCATTCAATGCCGCCAGATGCACGACGGTATTCAACACCTGCGCGAATATCGTCAGGGTCGGCGGTAATATCCCACTGCGCGATTTCTCCGTTAGTGAGCCATGATGGATTTGTTGTACTTGCCCGGCGCGATGTCAGGCGCAAGGATGATCCCCGATCAGCCGCCAGATACCGGGCGATCCGCCCGCCCACATAGCCCAGCCCGCCGGAATTAAGATCATTCTGCTTGCTCATCAACGGTGCTTGATTTCCCAGTCGTAGGAATGGAAGGGTCGAACGGATAGAGACGATCAATTTCGTCCGCACGGTGCGTAATGGTCGTGCAAATTGCACGATCGCCATCTCCTTGCCAATGCCCTTAAAGCCGTTCCAAACCAATGGGCGCACTGTTACCAAACAATAATTATCCGGCGCTGGATATCTCTTGCAGCTCGCCGCGCGTCGGACTGTTGGCACGATCATCGTAAAGCACGAATTTGATATTGCCATGCGGTACCGCGTAGTTCAGCACCATTTCCTTATGAATATGCCAGCCCTTAATCGCGCCCGGATGGACGCAGGAAAAATATATCTCGCAACCCGCCAAACCCCTCGGCATCATTGCGCAGCATGCCACAAAATTCTGCCGTGCTATCGAGAATTTGTTTGAGAAGAGTGATTCAGCCTTCAATCATTGACGACTCCATGTATGCAGAAATTTAACTCTGCCCGGAAATTTCCAGTGCAGTTTGCCCCTGATTTTACCCCGCCAGACCAGGCAACCGTTCGCCGATTGCGCGGGTCACATCCCACTGGGGTTGCCAGCGCATCAACTCATGCGCCTATCGGTATCAAATGCAGCAGATCGGCCTCATGCGGCGCATTGGTTTGCGGGGCAATTTCAACACGCCCGCCCCCCCAATCGGCGAACGATCATTTCCGTCAAATCTTCACGGTACGTATTGACTGCGCGTTGGCCGAAATTCCATGCTCCCGAAAACCGCTTTGGTTCATTCAACAAATTCGCCGCTATCAGCAGGTAGCCAGACAAAGGCTCAAGCACATGCTGCCAGGGGCGAGTCGAATGGGGATTGCGCAAAAATATTTCTTTGCCTTCACGCAACGCGCGAATCGCGTCCGGCACAATCCGATCCGAAGCCCAATCCCCCCCGCCGATGACATTGCCCGCGCGCACGGTGGCCGCGCCGAAATCGGGACGCGCATGAAAGAACGAATCCTGATACGAAGAGAATACCAACTCGGCTGCGGCTTTGGATGCGCTGTAGGGATCATGCCCGCCCAACTCGTCGTTCTCGCGGTATCCCCATACCCATTCATTGTTGCGATAGCACTTGTCCGAAGTCACATACACCAGCGCCTTGAGAGATGCACACTGGCGTGCGGCTTCAAGAATATTGACGGATCCCGCGACATTGGTGTCGAAAGTTAACTTAGGCTCCACATAGGAATAGCGCACCAGCGGCTGAGCCGCCAAGTGGAACAGTATCTCCGGCTGGAATTTATCGAAAGCCGCTTTGACCGCCGCAAAATCACGGATGTCGCCCGTGACATGTTCAATCAGATTCTCCAGCCCCAGCAAATTGAAGTGGTCGTCGTCCCGCTCCGGCGGCAACGCATAGCCGAAAACCTGCGCACCCAATTGATGCAGCCACAAGCACAACCACGAACCTTTGAAGCCCGTGTCGCCTGTTACTAGGACGCGCTTCCCACGGAATATTTCCAACGCTTGTTTGTTCACCATTTGATCCATGGCGCCTCACCCTTTGCAACCAATCCATTCAAATAAGAATAGTCCCGATAGGTATCCATCGGCTGCCAGAAACCATCGTGCTCGAACATCATCATCTGGTTATCCGATACCAGCTTGCGCATCGGCTCCTGCTCAAACACCAAGTCCTCCCGATCTTCCAGATAGTCGAATATTTTTGTGCTACACACGAAGAAACCGCCGGATATGCGACCTCCCGTTGCTTGCGGCTTTTCGTTGAATTCCGTTACCCTGCCATCAGGCGAAATCATCGATTCGCCGAATCGTCCGGGCGGGCGAACGCCGGTAACCGTGAGAATACGGCCATGCTTGATATGAAAATCGACCAGCCTTGTGATGTCGATATCACCCACGCCGTCTCCATAAGTCAGCATGAAATATTCATCGTTCCCGATGTACTTGCGTATCTTGCGCACCCGCGCACCCGTCATCGCATCCTGGCCAGTATCGGCCAACGTCACGCGCCAATCAGCCTCTTCATGTTCGGTGTGGTACTCGATTCCCTTGGCGGCGCCAAGCTGCAATGAAAAGTCGCGTGTGTGCGCCTCGTAATTCAGGAAGAAGTCCTTGATTATCTGCCCCTTGTAGCCCAAACACAGGACGAACTCCTTGTGTCCCATGCTGGCGTAGTACTTCATGATGTGCCAAAGGATAGGCAGCTTGCCAACGGGGATCATCGGCTTTGGAAGATTTTCGTTTACATCACGGATGCGGGTACCGTGTCCGCCGCACAGAATGACTGTTTTCAACTTAATCCCCTTTCTTTAGGCGCGACAGTTTATGCCACAACCTTTATCCCATGAAACATTAGCGTTTTGGACAAGCCCGTTTCAAGGGATATTTTTGGTGATTTGCCCAATATTGTTTTTTCTCTCGAATGTCCAGAATGCTCGCTGGAATATCCACAAAGCGGCTGTCCGCGTGTACAACCTCCACTGGCTTCCCCGTCAGTTTTCCGATAGCAGCGACAACTTGATTAAGCGTGAACCCCTCGCCGCTACCCACATTGAAAACGCTTTCTCTTGCCTGACGCGTCCCCAGCAAATGCAGCGTCTCGGCAACATCGTCAATGTAAATATAATCCCTGATGGTGGAACCATCCCCTCGTATCATGACTGCCTCGCCTGCAAGCATCTTCCCTATCGCCATCGCGATAAATCCCTGCCTTCCGGTGATGCTCTACCCGGCCCATATGGATTGCTCAGGCGCATGATCTGCATTCCACGCCATATTGATATTGGTAAAGCTGGAGATATTTTTCGATAGTAAGTTTGTGTATTCCATGAAACTAATCGGATCGGTTAACGCTGTTCGGGAATCGGCAACAGGTTTGAACGCCATAAACCGATGCCGATGACATAAAAACGACTCGGCGCACTTTTCCTGCACGCACAACTTTAGCAACCGGAGTGTTTGCACCACATTTTGAATTAACTCGCCTCCCTCGTCCGCAGTATCTCCCGGTACCGTGCTGGATATGAAGTGGTAAACGACCTCGGCATGTTGCAGAACATTCCTCAGTGCATTTTGGTCGCTCGAATCCCCTTTTATCCAAATCAAGCGCCCTTCAAATTCCTTGGGACACACCTTGTGATCAAGCACCCGTAAACTATCCCCGGTAAGCGCCAGCCGCATGAAATTTTGGCTTATAAATCCCGCTCCCAATATCGCAGCATTTAACGCCATAACTCCGCCTTCTCCTTTAACCCAAAAAACTTGCCGCACACGCATGTGCATTATTGGCAGCGTCAGTTCCCGCTCAAATTTCGCGCGCGCATTTCTGGCCAGCACTTGCCCCATCTCTCGATCAGCCATTAATTTTTCCACGGCTTTGATTATTTCATCTTTTGATCCGGGAGCTACAGTAGCCTCTACACCATCCGTCACCGCCTCTGGAATACCTCCAACCCTTGTTGCCACAATCACGCAGGCGGAGCGTAATGCCTCCACGATACTGTAGGGGAATCCCTCCCACAACGACGGGAAAACATAAATATCGAAGGTGGCCAGCAATGCACTAATATCCCCCGAAAGTGCCCGAGCATGTCCACTCGATTTCGCAATCCTAGCTCCTCAATACGTTGAGCCAAATCTGCGGATGCATCACCTTGCCCCGCCAATATCAGCCTTATTTCCGGTATTTTTTGCCAAGCGTGCAAAAGCATCAAATAACAGCAGCACGCCCTTGGCCTTGTCCATGCGGGCAATACATCCGATTACGATTTGCTCTCTGACTTGAACAGCAGGCGCTTGTTTGTCTTCCAACCCGTTATAAATGACCCGAATTTTTTCGGCGGGAACTCCTCGAAATTCGCCTAGAGCATCCGCGATGCTTTTTGCGTTAACGATAACAATGTTGACCGACTTCCAGACCAGCTCATCGCGCATTTTCTCATACAGCCATGTAATCGCTCTGTGCTGGGTCGGCATACTAACAATGCTTAACACAACTGGCACCTGCGAAATTCGCCCGGCAACGACCATTGCCAGACATGCTTGTGCCGCAGGATAACCGCCATTGCAACTCAGTATCGTCGCGGGCTTTAATTTTCGAATCAGCCCAATAAACAACATCATATTAACGAGAAAGAATACAGGCTCAAGAATAACGAGCGGCAAGGCAATCAACTGGCGCGCCATCTTGGGAAAACCGGAAAAAATATTGCTTATACGTGATCTGGTAACGAATAAAGCATCGAGCTGTTCCACCGGACGGCTCAATCGGGCGGTATCCTCAGCGAAAATCCCGCCCGCATTGCCGACCAGCAACTCTTGCCCATAGTCCGACTCAAGCGCGTTGGCCATATCGATCATGTAACGATTGCCGCCGCCGCGTACATAATTTTCTGTGAAAATCAGCAGACTCTTCAATTGGATTCGTTTTTCCGATAGATAGCCACAATATAAGAGCTAAAGCGATGCCCATTGATCGCGTCAAATATTCTAAGGCGCCGTATTTTTCTGGCCAGCCAGAGCGCCCCCCTGACCACAAGCTGCAATGGACTGTTCCGCCCTTGGGCGGGGATAGGAAGGGAGGGCTCGAACGAGCCGATGTAACGAACAGCAATAGGCTTCAATTTATGGCGATCCGCCAGATCATAAAAATATTCCGAACTCATCACATCAAGATTGTGTTTGTCGAGTATGTTTTTATCCAGCAGTTTCTGCAAAAAATAATATATCCCCCGAAAATTCGGAACACCGAGAATCAACACCCCCCCCGGTTTTAGCCATTGCAAATGCTGATTGACCACTGCATCAACTTCAGAGAAGTGTTCAATAAAGCCAAATGACATGACCACATCGAATTGCCGGTCAGGTTTAGTCTGAAAGAAATCACCAGTTTGTATACGCCCGAAAATCAGCCCGAGAAGTTCGAAATTTTTTATGGTGGCCTTCATTCCGGCCTCTGAATACTCTATGCCGTTTGGATTAAGTCCGAATTCCGTGGACATGAAAGCCAACCACTTTCCCGGCGCACACCCGACTTCAAGCACCTCTCCTTGCATGGTTGGAAGACTTTCCTTAAGCGCCGCAGCAAGGCAACGCTCAAAGGAAAAATTGTAATCCACCACGTTGGGGAGTTTACAGTTAGCCCAATAGTCATCCCAAAATTCAACTTCCGTTAACTTCATATCACCCTCTTAATTATCAGGCTACGCTTTCTTGGGTAGCACCCGTCCCAACAGCTTTTCGAGCTCACGACGTTCCGCGCCAATTAACCATGGAAGCTGCCAAATTATTGCCATTGCCGTAAGCAGGTAGAACATGCTTGCAATTGTAACTGGAGCGATGAGCCCAGTTATGCCGACATTTTCCAAATTCCACAACATTCCGACGAACGCCTTCGCCGCAATACCCAGAACTATCATCAATGGAATACCGACAACCTGAAAACCCCAATCGAATTTCCATCCGCCATAGCGTGCGATGACCCAAGCCTGAATGTTCACCGACACGACTCCCAGCACAACCATTTTGCAAGCCATCCCGAGTGCCCCCAACTCAAATCCAGACATCCAATCATTAGATGCCGGAGCCAACACAAAGTACGAGACCGGAATAGACAGCAACATCACTGCAATACTGACAAACATAAATTTCCGTGTTTGTCCACTCGCCAAAAACATGGTTCCACCGATTTGCCCCATGGACTGATGGATTGGATAAAGCAACATCACCGCCAACACCGGCCATGCATGGGCGTAGCTAGTGCCGAGAAAAATGCTCACGATTTGCTCCGACCATGGAAGCAGCAACCCGCTGATAATCGCCCCCATCATCACCAGACCGCGGCTAACTTTGCGATACAGCATTGCCACTCTGGCGCGATCTTGTTTTCCCCAAGCCTCGGCAATCTCTTTCCAAAAAACATTAAGTATGGAGGTGGTCGCCAAAAGGCTGACCGCCGCAAACTGATTGGCAATCTGGAAATATCCTTGTTGCGCGGCCCCCCGAATTTTTGCAGCATCCATTTGTCCGCGAAGTCGTATGCAAAACTGACAAATGAAAGCACAACCAAGGGTCTGCAGTATTTCCAATAGTCCCGAATGATTTCACCCGAAGAGTTTTCCTCCGTTGGTACCGCCGCCCAATCGTTTCTAAGAAACTGATAAGCAAATGCAGTAGCCGCAACATACTGCCCCAGCAGGATGAGCAATATCTTTTCAACTGACAAGTGCCCATAGATCGACACCAACAGAATCATCATGAAATATAGCAGCGCCACTGCAAGGTTCATCAGTTGCACCTTGACCGTTTTGCGCCTCGCCTCGCCGATCTGCCCGACCGTTTGCCATACCTGCTGCTGCATGAAAGCTGCCGCAAAAGCGAGTAACACGATTTCGCGGTCATGCCCCAGCCACACTTTCTCAAACAAACTTGACGGGATAATCAGCCAGAGCAGCATCAATGTCGCAACGAATTGGAGTGCCAGCCAGAATAAATACACCCAATAAAAACGACGCCCTCTGGCGCGCTGCGACAAAAAAGTAAAAAACGCGCTGGAACTTCCCATATCCAACAAAGACCGGATTGCCACAAAACTACCGAGCAGAAACATCAGGTCGCCATAGCCAGCAGGGTTCAACGCGCGGGCAATCACCAAACCCGTGATAAAACCAATCATGGCGCGCACAGCATTTGAACCTACAGAAACGATGAGTCTTAACTTGACTGAAGTGGAATGGAGCACGAGAAGTTTCCGATTACTATAGAGACGACTGCGACTCAGAGACTCTTGTGAGTTCATTTCCCCACAAGGTGATCGCATCAGGAGAGGTTCGGGCGAACCGCTCACAGAACGTTCTCACCGCCTTCTGACGCCCCGGGACATTCCACCAAGATTCTACATCCTTGTAAACATCTGCCACCACCGCAGCAGCGGCTTCCGGCGTATCCAAAAGAATTCCGCAATCTCTCAATAGGTCGAAGTAGGGCTGCGCCTCTGGTCTTAACCTGTTTGTTTGGGGATTGCAAAACAGCACGGTGGGTTTGTTAACGGCTAACGCTTCCGCAAAGGTGGTTGAAAGATGGTCACACACATATAAACGGCAATTCTCCAAACTCACCTGAAAGGGCTCATCCCAAAACTCAATCTGAATATCCGGGATACAGTCTTTCATTCGCTCCACCGTGCCCCAGGCATAGTTTTCATAATGCGGCCTGAAGCGCGTTTCTTTCATTGCCTCCGCTGGCAATGCCTTGGCGAATCGTATTTGCCAGGCAAGATATTTCTGAAAGTGCGCGGGCAAGAATGGGAGTTGAACGACATAGCGTTGTGAAGAAGTTGCCGCCCAAAAAATTCCCTGTTTGTTGTTATCCGATCCAATCTCTTTTCTTCCCGTCAGTTTTGTCGCCGGCATCGAGATCACTTGAGCGGCGCAATCTGTTCGCTCCCAACCCCAAGAATAGTAATAATCCACTATGGCAGTTTCATGATCTTCGCTAGGCATATTTTTCAAACAGCCATAGACCCCCCCATGTTGCGTGCCCAATAGCAAGCTCCCTGCTTCAGCAGATGCGGCAGCCCATTGCTTAAAAGCCTCATCGTAGTACCAACCATTGGCACTAAATATGGCATTGGTACGCTTAGGATGGTTTCTGCAGGCCTCATTTTTTACGGCACCAAATCCTTCAACAAAACATTGCGGCAAATCCGAAAACAGCATCGCCGACAAACACTGCTCGAATTCATCAGTCCCAATCTCGGTAGCGCGCAACGCATTGCGTTTCGCGTTATCTAATTCGAATCTAGAACATGGATTAATTTGATTCCAGCTTGGCAATATCCGTCCAAAATTTCTGGCAATCAATTGCAACTCAAGCTGTTTTGAAAAATAGGGATTCCGAAGGAGGGTGGTTTTGCCAAATTTTGCACTCACCTCGGCAAAAACCTTTAATACATAGCTGATTGATTTGCGTTGCCAAGAGTTCTTCAGCAATTTCCCATATAAGGGATTACACGGCACCACTGTTTTTTTACAGGAAAATTCTTTTCCAAAAGTACGCAGTATCTTTGTGCATAGCTGAAGGTTGTAGGAGTCTTCGGACAGGAAACAGGCAAAATCCAATGTATCTGCCGGCATTACAAATGATTCGGCCGACAACCCGATTGTGGTGAAATTTGGAAACTCATCTACCGCTTTTTTTATATGGACGAACCGGTCATATACCACCGACAGATACAATTGCAACCACGGCCCGAGCAATATTCTCCAGTAGCGGTTGCTATAGCTCTTCCCATGGATTGAGTTCAACTTCTCCCCGAGAGCGGGCAGTATTTTCTCGTAGATACGATTTACATAACCATAAGCATTCTCAGCGGCATCCACATTGTCGTAAGGGCTGGCCAACAATCTGCCATTAAGCTTTTCCCAATACGAACGTCGCTCATAAAGCAGGCACCACTCCCCCAAAAAAACGATTGGTTTACTAACATCCCAAAATTCCTCTAGGGCGGTTGTCGCGAGGAAAACTTCGTCTGTTTGCATCTTACTCAATTGCAATTGATATTTACCTGCGTAGATATTCTGAGAAAAACTTAACTCCCACCCAACAAAATCCCAGATAGCGTTAACATGGATTATCCAAGAATTTGGGACGCAACCACCCCATGTTCAGCCCTCAATAACGGGACACCTCGCATAACGGGATAGGCAATTCCTACCTGTTCAGCATAGAAAATGTCCCCTTGATCAAGCAAAGGGACGCCGGTCAGCGGACACTGCCAGCCCACCCCGACGACTTTTGAGTCATTTCTTGAAGTGGCACCGGATTTAACCATGAGTACCACGCCACTTGGATTAAGCGGATTGCTACAAATATCAAGCAATCCATACTCAACCACAGAGGCTCCCAAGCTTTCTGCCGTAGCTTTAAGATTGCGCACATAACCATGTTCTGCCATTCGCTTCTGGGCATTTTCGGGAGCTAATTCATAAAGCGGCTCCACCAGCACTACCGCTTTGCGCGCAACGCGAAGCAGTTCGTTAATGGCAGCCTCTTCCCTGCCTCCATTGGGCTCTAATGAATGCGAGGTATAAACAACATCAATCGAATCATCTGCCATGGGAATTCGAAATATATCTCCCACAAATAAGTTGCTATTGACAGCATTCTCTTCAGCCCACTTCTTCGCAACTTTAATTCTGGACCAGCTCACATCCAAACCGAATGCGGAAATATTTTTGCAATTAACGGCTTTTATTACTCCAGTTAGCGTAGTTGCCTCGCCGACACCCACTTCCAAAATCTTATCTCCCGCCTCCATGTAAGGCTGGATGAGATCAGCTAGCTGCGCGCACCATTTATTGACGTAATTTGGATTTTCACGAGCATAAGCAACATAACTGCCAGCTTGAAGATCATAAGCAACCAATGTGCTCACAAGCTCATTGCCTGCCTTGGCAGAATTAGCACGCGCCCACGCCATGGCGTTGTCACCTTGTTCATAGGCGGCTCTCATGCCCAAAATGATACGACTCAGCTCCGCTGTATCAGACTTCATTGCCCCACCCTTTGCTCATTTTTTAAGTTCACGCCAACAATCCCCACTCTAAAGCCGTCCCACGCTTCACATCCTGTCGCACGATTTTGCCCAGCACTACTTCAAAATACTTTGTCGGCAAACCCCGACCCGGTCGAATCGCACGTACATTTTCGCGCGTCAACATTTCTCCAGCCTTCAAATCTTTCACCACATACAGTGAACGACGGAATTGAAGCGATTTTTTCTCGGCCTCTGTCGGTCCATAACTAACTTGCCCGAGCGCCTGCCACGCGCGCTCGGCCTCAATGACAAGCTGGGCCATTTCGGCAGGTTCCATCGAAAACGTACTGTCTACACCGCCATCAGCACGATTCAGTGTGAAGTGTTTTTCGATGACTGTCGCCCCTAGCGCAACGCTGGCTACCGACACTCCCACCCCCATGGTGTGATCTGACAAGCCTACTTCGCACCCGAACAATTCGCGCAAATGCGGGATGGTCAAAATATTGGTGTTCTCTGCTGTGGCCGGGTAAGTACTGGTGCACTTGAGCAGGATCAAGTCCTTGCATCCTGCCTCACGTGCAGCCCGCACAGTCTCATCCAGTTCGGCCACGGTGGCCATGCCGGTGGAAATGATCAGCGGTTTACCTGTAGCCGCCACGCGGCGGACCAAAGGCAAATCGGTATTCTCGAACGATGCGATCTTGTAGCAGGGCACATCCAGTTCTTCCAGAAAATCCACCGCCGAGTCATCAAATGGCGTACTGAATGGAATAAGGCCAAGTGCATGTGCACGATCAAAAATCGGCTTATGCCATTCCCACGGTGTGTGGGCTTCACCGTAAAGCTTATAAAGCGATGTGCCCGCCCAAAGGCTGTTGGAGTCGCTGATATGAAACTCGCGCTCATCCAGATCAATGGTCATCGTATCCGGCGTGTACGTTTGTATTTTCAAGGCATGTGCGCCGGTCTTGGCAGCGGCCTCAACGATTTCCAGTGCCCGCTCGAGCGACTGATTATGGTTGCCGGACATCTCGGCAATAATGAATGGCGCGTGATTTCGCCCAATCAATTTTCCTGCGATTTTTATTTCACTATTCATCGTTAACCTTAAAGTTTTTTCAGGTAGTAAATTGTCTCGAGTCGATAGTTTGCCCCTAAAAATAACTGTTGCGAGGACACATTGTCGCCCAGCACTCCCGCTCGAATACGTTTAATATCTGGACGATTGAGCTTCAACCATCGCTCCGCGCTTAATAGCAAACCGCGCCCCTGCCCAGCGAAACCACCTTCCGGCACAAGATATATCGAAACCTCGGCTACATCGGATTCCAAATCAAAGCGTACTACACCAACAGGCCGATTTTCGATGCACCCAATAAGCAGCACTCTATCCATGTCTGCCAACACGGCGGCAAACCATGATTGATGATCGTCCCGTTTTATTGGTTCCGGGTTTCTTGATGCCGATCTGATTGCCGGGTGATTACGCCATTCAAACAATTTTTGTGAATCAAGCTCGCCGGCACGCCTGATCTCAATTTCACCTATGCTTAAAATTCTGGCAACACGCATTGCTCCCCTTCCATCCACCGCCTTCATCGCGGCATTGGAAATCAATCTTAGCAAGGATGTATTTTCAAGCAGGGCTTCTGTATGCTTTTTGAGCATACAGATCCGATCCCCCAAGCTTGAGGGTGCATACAACAAGCCTGCCAGCGCCGCATCATCAATCTGTCTATGTTGATTGTCAGCTATGCAGATACTCAACGCAGGCAGCCCCAAGCAACAACGCTCCCAGATTGCCGAGCCGCCCGCCCCAATCGCCAAATCAGCCTCTGCCATCAGTTCCGCCATACGATTGGTTTGCACATAACAGACATACCCTTGAGCTGCACAAGCCTTCTCGATTGATTCACGGCAAGGATGCTGCGCCCCAATGACCACATCCACTTGCAGCCCTTGGATGCCTAACGCCATCAAGACCTTGATGGCGAGCCCTGTGTAGTTATCTGCATCAACCCCGCCAAAGAACACCAATATCTTTTTGACTGCCCCTGTACGTGGTTTGATCTGTTCGCGTAGCTTCCTGAATTCATCTCTAAGCAATGCGTAGCGTGGGCCCAACAAACGCTGGCAATGCGCAGGGACTTTGCCGTCGTAGCGCGTCTGCATGTCGGCATAGAAATTCTGATCCAGTAACACGTCGCAATCATGCTGACGATCAGCGATGTCGTCGATGACCATGATCTGTTTGGTGACAACACGTAACGCGCTCTCCCAACACGCATCCAGCGCGTAGTGATCAACAACGATCCAATCCCACTGCTGGTCAGATAGCGCCTGTATGGTGGCTTGTACATCCTGTGCCTGACTTGCGCCCAGCCACTGCGCATGGGCGAGGTCTCCGTCTATCGCCTCTATTGTTTCGCTATCCAGTGCGACCAACTGCATACCTTTTGTTGCGAGCATGTCGCGCAAGTGCATTGGTAGACCACGGCTAACAAAGCGTATCTGTGTCCCTTGCTTTTTCAGTGCATCAGCCAAGGTGAGACAACGCATAAAATGTCCCGTGCCGATCTGGCTGGTGGCATCGGTACGGAAGGCAATTCTCAAAACACTCACTCCGCCTTGTTTTCGGAGCGCACTATTTCCAAAAGGTGCTGATCCAATGTCAATAGCTCGATACCGAAACATAATGCAGTTGCTGCGATAATTGCATCCGGCAATTTGATTTTGCGTGATTGGCGCAATGCAATAACCCGATCTTCAATATCCTTGGTTAACGGCAGATAAGAAAAATACTCAAGCTTTTGTTTGATCAGTGCTTCCTCTTCCTGCGTAATGCGGTGAAATCCAAGTAACTCCATTCGAGCAATTGTGCTGTATGAACATTCGCCAGCCAGTATTCGGCGCGAAGACAACTCCGCGAGCACCTGAGTGTCAGACTTCAAAGTTCCAAGTATGAAATTGGTGTCCAGTAAATATTTAGTTCCACTCATCACGCAACCGTTTCTGGATTACTAGAGGATCGCCTGCAAACGTGGCCGAGCTTTCCAGTCCGCCTTTTAAATCAATCAATAATTCATTTGTTGATTGCGATTGCCTATCTAACATCTTTGCGCGCAAAAACTCGGCGAAATCGAGTAACTCTGCCAGTATGGGTTCCGGCATGTCTTGCACCGTTTTATATAATTTCTCTGTCGTAGTCATAACACATCCTTTTGGCTGATCAAATCCTAGCAATCAATTCAGGCGCTTAAATCCGCCATGACACACAGGGCCTTTGAGTAAACTCATTATATCGCGCCCCTCTTCGCACTCTTTGATCAGTGCAAATATCGGATCAAGTGCCTCAAAGAAACCCGCCACAACCTCCGGCGTATGCTCGATGCAAACATATACGCTGTTGCCCGCCAGATAACCTTTAGCCAGCATCTCTTGAGTGATGAGCGTCTTGTAGGCCAACGCATTTTTACTTTGGAAGGTGAAGCCCGTGAGTGCAGCCAAACCCCAGTGATTGATTTTGAGACCGTGTTTGTCAGCCAGTTTTTGCCAACCTTGACGAATACCCAAACCTGTCTGGGTAATCGTATCCCAGGATTTTATCCGCCCCATGACCTCCAAGGTTTTTAGTGCCGCTGTCGGCCCAATGCGTTCAGTCCAGAACGTGCTGCTGATAAAAGTGGTTTGCGCCGCTTCCATAATTTCACGTTTGCCAATGGTCGCCGTGATGCCATAGCCGTTGCCCAGCGCCTTGCCGAACATCGCCATGTCCGGCTCGACACCGTATTTTTTATGCAGGCCACCGAAAGTCTCGCGAAAACCGGAGGTGCATTCATCAAAGATCAGCACGATGCCGCGTTCCGTCGCCAGCTTGCGCACCTTGTGCAGGAAATTATCTTCGGCCCCATGTTGCGAACCACTTCCATTTTGATCACGCCAATGTCGTGATTGTTGACCAGTGCTTCCAGCTCGGCATAGTTGTTGTAATTGAAGGGAAAGACTGTGCCGCGCAAATTCTGCGGCACCCCTTTGGGCTCCAAACCTGGCAACAGGTGCCCCGCAAGGTTCTTGTCATCGCCGAGGTTGGCCGAGAGATACCAATCATGCCAGCCGTGATAACCGCAAATTGCCACGTTGTCTTTTCCCGAAGCGGCACGCGCGATGCGAATGGCAACCGCGTTGGCTTCACCGCCCGATCTTGCGAGTCTTGCCATGTGCGCCCAAGGATGCAATTCGATCAACTTCTCGGCCAGATATACCTCTTCCGGGCAATTGAAGGTGGACATGTTGCCCGCATCAATGGTCTTGCGCACTGCATCATCGACTTCCTGATGTCCATAACCCAATATATTGGTGCCGATACCCATAATGCACATGTCGATATATTCATTTCCATCCAAATCCCACACCTTGCAGCCTTTGGCTTTGCTGAAATAGGTCGGCCACTGATCCGGTAGAAACATTTCCGCGCGTTTGGACAACAGCATGTTGCCACCGGGGATGATTTGTTTGGCGCGTTTCCACAGTTTTTGGCCTGTACCCATGTTTGCTCCTTCGTTGCGAATCAGGTGTTGGTTGATGTTGAAAATTTCCGGTTGTTGCGATTGCAAGTTAAGCACTTCGCTCCAAGTAAAGTCGGTGCAGGGATGAAAGTGCTGAAAGATTTTTTCGATTACAGCAAAATCAGCCGGCTCATCCACGGTCCAACGCAAGGCTGATAAATCCAGACTATGCTGCATGGCTGCAACCTTGAATCTTCCAGACTCACGCAAATAGGGCGTGACGTGTTCATGATCAAAAAGTTTATCAGTCTCACGACTTGCCTGCTCCAGCGCCTTGAAGGCAAAAACCTCAATGTCTAGTCCGTCAGGATAAGTCGGCGGCGTAACGTTGCTAAAGTAATCTACGTTTGCAGTTTTGAAACGACGAATTGCCTCGTCCACGAGTTCTGAATCAATCAGTGGACAATCACCGGTAATACGCACCACCACATCGGCCTGATGTTTTCGTGCCGCTTGTACAAAACGGTCAAGCACGTCGTTTTCACTGCCTTGTTCACAGGCATATCCCAGCTTTTGCACGTGCTCCACCAGCAGACGGTTGCGCTCATCAACTGAAGTAGCAACAACAATCTGGTCCAATTCTTTTGCCCGTGAAAGACGAGAGAGCAATAGTTCAATCATGGGGATGCCGCCTATCGGCTTCATCACCTTGTTAGGCAAACGAGTAGAACCCATGCGGGCTTGTACGAGTGCAACAATTTTCATAGTCGTGACCAATTAGCCGGGTTAATCAAACTTTCGTCTTCGCACTGTAAATCGGGCAAAACAACGGGAACGTCCCCGGTTGCTGCACCAATAATTTGCGCCAATTGATTCTTGCTATCCGCTCCGATAACAACACGGTCAACTTCTGGGAAAAGCAGCGGGTAAGCCAAGCTCGCTTGGACTGCCGTAACCGCATGTTGCGCCAACCAGCCGTGCCACTTGTCCCATAGCCCTGCCCATGGTGCGAATTTTGCCGGGATCGCCGATCGGGGCATTAACAACAAACCTTGCAAAAAGGTCGAACGGGTATGAATCTCGACTCCATCTTGCTTCAATCGTTGCAGCCATCCCGATGTAAAGATACGGCGGTCAACTAAATTGAATGGCGCTTGTACCAAGTCGAAGCGATATCGTGCAGTCAGTGCCTCCAACTCGCTTGGGGCATAAATGGAAACGCCTATTTTTTGCACCCGTCCGGATGCTTTCAGGTCGCGCAATGTATTGAATAGCATTTGACCGTCCGTCTTGAGCAATTGATCAGGACGATGCAAGAGCAATCCATATACAGAATCAACGCCTAGTCTGTTAAACGATGCTGCGACCTGTTCGCGCACCCAACCATTTATATCGCCGTGTCCATCTGGAAAGGCCGGCAATTTGGTCACCAGATTGAATCCTTGTGTGCCTATTTCTCCCAAACAGGATTCGCTCTCGCCATATGCGATAGCTGTATCAAGCGTGTCGATACCGTTGGCTGCGGCATATTGCAGCATGTTCTTGGCAGATGCACGGGTTACCTGGCCTTCTTGGTTGGCAATGCCATATGGCAGCCCGAATTGGACGGTACCAAGAGCAAGTCGCATTATCTGAGTGCCTCGCGCAAAGTGCTTATTACTTGTTCCTGTTGCTCGTCATTCAATCCCGGATACATCGGCAAGCTGATCGCTTCGGCGTAATAGCGCTCTCCCTCGGGGCAATATCCGGCCTTGAATCCCAAATTTTGATAATAAGGCTGTAGATGTACCGGAATGTAATGCAGGTTCACGCCAATGTTTGCCGCACGCAATGCCTCAAACACCTGGCGGTGCGTACCGCCAATTTCATCAAGCTTCAAGCGAATCACATACAAATGCAAACCGGAATAACTATCGGCATGTTGCCACGGTGTTATCACCGGCTGATCAGCCAATAGTTGGTCATAGCGCTTGGCGATCTCATGACGTCGCGTCACAAATTCATCCAGCCTTTGCATTTGGCTCAAACCCAATGCGGCTTGCATGTCGGTCATGCGGTAGTTATAGCCAAGGTCAATCTGCTGGTAGTACCACGGGCCATCGGGCACATGGGTCATCTCATTCGCATCGCGGGTAATGCCATGGCTGCGTAGCAATTGCATACGTTTGGACAACTTGGCATCATTGGTCAATGCCATTCCGCCTTCCGCTGTGGTAATGATCTTGACGGGATGAAAACTGAATACGGTGATGTCGCTATAACGGCAGTTACCGATAGGCTCGCCGCGATATTTACCGCCGATAGAATGCGACGCATCTTCGATAATTTTGAAGCCATATTGCTGACTCAGTGCATGTATGCCCGCCATGTCGCAAGGCTGACCGCATAGATGCACGAGAATCACTACCTTGGGCAATTTTCCTGTCGCTTCGGCTCGCGCCAATTTCTCTGCCAGCCGCTCCACACTAAGATTGTAGGTACGCGGGTCAATGTCCACAAAATCGACTACAGCTCCGCAATACAATGCGCAATTGGCACTGGCCACAAAAGTAATCGGGGTGGTCCAAACCACATCGTCTGGCCCCACGCCGAGCGCTAGGCAGGCTATATGCAATGCCGATGTGGCGCTGTTCACGGCAACCGCATGCTCAGCGCCGCAATAATCGGCGATGCTCTTTTCAAAAGCGGGAACCGCCGGCCCTTGAGTAAGGAAGTCCGAGCGCAACACATCGATCACCGCCTGAATATCAGCGCCGGAAATATCTTGGCGACCGTAGGGAATCACCGCTGTCATATCTTGCCGACTTTTTCCCGGTTTTGCGCAATCCACTCTTGCAAGGAAACAATGCTCATCCATTCAGTATTATTGTCAGAACAGTAGGTGAAGTCTTCGGCCACCCGCTTTCCTTCCTTAATGCGGTATGGATCACTGCTCCAGTTGTGAATCGCCGGAAGAATTTTAAAGTGCTCGGGGTACTCGTAAGTATAGAGCGCATCTTCCGTACCGATCATTTGCTCATGCAGTTTTTCACCTGGACGAATCCCGACAATTTCATGCTTGGCATCAGGCACACAGGCGCATGCCACATCGGTCACTTTCATCGAGGGGATTTTTTTGACGTAGATTTCTCCGCCCACCATGTCTTCAAAAGCATGCCATACAAGCTCGACCCCCTGCTCCAGGGTAATCATAAAACGTGTCATGCGACTATCGGTAATCGGCAATACGCCCCTTTCCGCAACCGAAAGAAAGAAGGGAATAACTGAACCTCTCGAACCCATCACATTGCCGTAGCGCACAACTCCAAAACGGGTCTCATGCGCACCCGCATAGGAATTTCCCGCAACAAACAATTTGTCGGATGCAAGTTTTGTCGCACCGTAAAGGTTGGCCGGACTGCTGGCTTTATCGGTAGAAAGTGCAACGACGCGCTTGACGCCGCGATCTATACAGACATCGATTAAATTCATCGCACCAATTATGTTGGTCTTGACGCACTCAAACGGATTGTACTCGGCAGTAGGAACAATCTTGGTTGCCGCCGCATGAACCACGTAATCAATCCCATCAAGTGCGCGCGACAGCCTGTCCTTGTCGCGCACATCCCCGATAAAAAACCGTACGCGCGGATCTCCGGCATAAAGCTTTTCCATTTCCCACTGCTTCATTTCGTCGCGCGAATATATGACCAATCGGCTTGGGTTGTATTTAGCCAGTGTCATCGGAACAAAAGTGTGTCCGAACGACCCCGTACCGCCAGTGATAAGAATCGATTTATTGCTTAACATGATTTATCATCCTTAAAACTCTCATAAGCCAATGTGATACCTCTGCGACAACTCAATTCTCAGGCTTCCATCCCAGATTGCGGATTCTCGACACATCCATAATCTTGCGCATGGTGCCATCCGGCTTGCTAGTGTCCTGCACGAACTTGCCTTGGTAGCCCACCACTTCTGCGACTGTTTCTGCCAGTTCACGTATGGTCAAATCTTCTCCAGAGCCAACATTGATGAGTGGGCAATGCGACGGCTCGGTCAATACAGCGTAGCGCGCATCATCCAGCGTGGCGAGGAACACCAGCGCATTGGCCAGATCATCCACATACAGGAATTCACGCTTGGGCGTACCGCTGCCCCACAGCACCACTTCTTTTGCGTCAGCCACTTTGGCTTCGTGCATTTTGCGGATAAGCGCGGGCAGGACATGCGAGTTGTTCAAGTCGTAATTGTCGCCGGGCCCGTACAGGTTGGTCGGCATCGCCGCCAACCATTTGGTGCCGTACTGGCGGTTGTATGACCAGCACATTTCTATGCCGGCAATCTTGGCCAAAGCGTAGGGGCGGTTAGTCGCCTCGAGCGGGCCGGTGAGCAGGTATTCTTCTTTGATCGGCTGCAGGCAGTCGCGCGGATAGATGCAGGAGCTGCCCAGAAAGATCAGACGTTCGACCTTGCTTGCGTACGCGGCACGGCAAATATTCGCTTCGATGAGCAGATTGCTCATCAGGAAGTCCACCGGGTAGGTATTGTTGGCATGGATACCGCCAACTTTGGCGGCAGCCAGAAACACAATCTCGGGACGCTCTTGCTCAAAGAACTGCTGCGTGGCCGCCGCATCTTCCAGATCCAGTTCGGCATGGGTGCGCATCACAAGATTGTCGTAGCCTTGGCGTTGCAACTTGCGCACGATGGCACTACCGGCCAAGCCGCGATGTCCTGCAATGTAGATTTTGCTGTGTTTGTTCATGCCCGCGCTGCCTTACTCGTGATAATCGTAAGCCGCAAAGCCGTGCTTTTTGACCAGCTCATCGCGCTCCGCGCTCTTGAGGTCTTCGCGCACCATCTCCGAAACAAGCTCTTGAAAAGTGGTCTTGGGAGTCCAGCCGAGTTTTTCCCGCGCCTTGGTCGGATCGCCCAGCAGGGTTTCCACTTCGGTTGGGCGGAAGTAGCGTGAATCGACTTGGACGATGCATTTGCCCGTAACATCGTCATAGCCTTTTTCGTCCACGCCCTTGCCTTCCCAGCGCATTTCAATACCCAACTCTTTGGCCGCAGCATTGACGAAATCTCTCACGCTGTATTGCACACCAGTGGCAATGACAAAGTCTTCAGGTTTATCTTGTTGCAGCATGAGCCATTGCATCTCGACATAATCCTTGGCATGCCCCCAATCGCGCAGGGAGTCCATGTTGCCGAGATATAAGCACTCTTGCAGGTTGAGTTTGATGCGCGCCAATGCGCGGGTGATCTTGCGGGTGACGAAGGTTTCGCCACGAATGGGCGATTCATGATTGAACAGAATGCCGTTGCAAGCGTAGATACCATAGGCTTCGCGATAATTCACTGTGATCCAATAGGCGTACATCTTGGCGACGGCATAAGGGCTGCGCGGGTAGAAGGGGGTGGTCTCTTTTTGCGGAATCTCTTGCACCAATCCGTACAGCTCGGAGGTTGAGGCTTGGTAGAACTTAGTCTTCTTTTCCAAGCCTAGGATGCGGATAGCCTCAAGGATGCGCAGGGTGCCAATGCCGTCAGCATTGGCGGTGTATTCAGGCGTCTCGAAGGAGACCGCCACATGACTCATTGCGGCGAGGTTGTATATCTCATCCGGCTGCACTTGCTGAATAATACGAATAAGATTGGTGGAATCTGTCAGGTCGCCGTAATGCAGTTTGAATTTGGCGTTATCAACATGCGGATCTTGATATAGGTGATCGATACGATCAGTATTGAACAAAGATGAACGGCGCTTGACGCCGTGCACAACGTACCCTTTCTTCAATAACAACTCAGCTAGGTATGCCCCATCTTGCCCAGTAACGCCCGTGATCAGTGCGACTTTCTTGGTTGCGCTCATTCCTGTTTTTTCCTTTAGCTATTTCTACCGTAGTTGTCTTCGTAACGCTGTATATCGTCTTCACCCAAATAGTCGCCAACTTGTATCTCGACGATATGTAGCGGCTCGTTGCCGCGATTCTCTAGGCGATGCTTAGCGCCTATTGGGATGTAGGTGCTTTGATTCTTATTCACAGTGATGATCTCTTCCCCATTGGTGACTGTCGCCGTACCAGATACAACGACCCAATGCTCTGATCGCTGACGATGACTTTGCAAGCTCAGCCTAGCACCGGGAGCAACTTCAATGCGTTTGAGCTTGAATCCTTCGGGGTCCTCTTCCAGCACGGTGTAACTACCCCACGGGCGATTCACTTTGGTGTGATAGACGTGCTCGGTCGCTCCCTTTTCATGCAGAGCATCCACCACTTCGCGCACGCGCTGAGTCTGGTCGCTCTTTGAGATCAACACCGCATCGGCAGTTTCAATAACACATATGTCCTCTACACCAATTGCTGCAACCAGCCGTTTTTCCGCACGAATCAGGGTGTTCTTGCAATCCACTGCGATGACATTGCCTTGCAGTGCATTGCCATTTTTATCTGTGGAGGATATTTCATGCACGGCCTGCCAGCTACCGACATCGTTCCAGCCAATGTCGCATGGGATGAGCGAGACGCGATCTGACTTTTCCAACACACCATAGTCGATGGAGATCGAAGGCATGGTGGCAAAATGTTTTTCCACTGCCTGTTGAAAGCTTATGCCGGCACGACTCTCGGTCAGGATAAGTTGAATGACCTGATGAACCGCTGGCAGATGTCGTTGTATCTCCGCCAAGATCACCGAGGCGCGCCACACGAACATGCCGGAGTTCCAATAGTAATTTCCTTCCTTCAGAAAACGTTCAGCTGTTGCTAAATCCGGTTTTTCAGTGAAGCGCTCAACTTCATAAACATGAGACATCTTTATCTTGATGCGCCTTGATATAACCGAAACCAGTATCGGGGCGTGTAGGCTGAATACCAAAAGTGACCAGCTTGCCACTTTGTGCCGCTTGAATGGCAATATCCAGATGCTCCCGAAACTTCAACTCTTCCGTAATAATATGATCGGAAGGAAGCACCACCATCACGGGGTCGTCTCCCTCTCTCGTCAAATAAGCGGCGGCCAATGCAATAGCAGGCGCCGTATTTCGTCCTACAGGCTCATACAGTGCCTGATAGGGCAGCAGGGCGTGATACGCCTCGCCTTTAGCATGCGCTTCTTGAGTGATGATCAACACATCAGAAGCATTGATCGTCGGCGATAGCCGGTTAATGGTAGTTTGCAGCAAAGAGGCGTTGCCACCTAGCGTCAAGAATTGCTTGGGTAGGTTCTGACGCGACAATGGCCATAGTCTACTGCCACTACCGCCCGCCAAAATAACTGCATGCACATTACTCATGAACATCCTCCAGTAGACCTTGTTGCTCCGCTTCGCGTTTTAACTCTTCGATTTCCATGCGTAATCGCTCATATTCCTGCACTTTGATCTGCAAAAACTCGATCGTCATGCGCGCTTTCTGCTCAACTCCGCGTGGCGTGAGCAGGTAAGCATAAGCCAATTTGTTTTCATTGTTGCGAAAGTTGTTGATCTTAAGGCTACCCTTTTCGACCAGAGCATTGAGACAATAATTGACTTTACCAAGGCTGACGCCCAGCCGTTTCGCCAAATCTCTTTGCGAAAGTCCGGGGTTCTCTTCTAACGTCTTGAGTAAACTGTAATGGGTCGTTTCGTCGAGCATCGGCAGTGCGTTCAATCATTGAACGGCGCGCATTACAACAGTTGCAGCCCAAGACTGTCAAGCCGGAACTTCCCCTAATGTGTATCATGGCAGCCTTGTTTTCTGGCTGAAACCCTTGCATGCAAAACACGCCCAATATCGTTTTGATCAAGACGTCATCGCTGGGCGATGTGCTGCACAACCTCCCCATCGTGACCGACATTCGCAAACATCTTCCCGTTGCGAGCATCAGTTGGGTCGTGGAGGAAAGCTTTGCAGCCTTGCCCGCGTTGCATCCCGATGTGCGACAAGTCATTCCGGTTGCCATGCGCCGTTGGCGCAGATATTGGTGGGCGTCGCGCAATGAGAGACACAGCTGTCTGTCGTGAGCTGCGAGACCAACATTTTGATCTCGCGCTGGATACGCAAGGGCTGCTAAAGAGCGCCCTCATCACCTGCTGTACCGGTACCGAGCGCTGCGGCTACGATTGGCATAGTGCCCGCGAACCGCTAGCCAGCTGGTTCTATGATCGAACCTTCCCTGTCGCAAAAGATCAGCACGCAGTGGAGCGCAATCGACAACTTGCCGCCGCCGCACTTGGTTACACGGTAGAGGGCTCACCCGTCTATGGCATTCGCGCACCCGATATCACGCTTCCTTGGATAGCCGATAAGCCCTATGTCGTACTGCTACACGCCACCAGCCGCGACGACAAGTTGTGGGATGAACAGAAGTGGATAACGCTAGGAAAACATCTGCGCGGAGCTGGCTTGTCCGCTATTTTGCCTTGGGGCAACGAGAGGGAACGGATCCGCGCCGAGCGCCTATGCACGGCCATTCCAGAGGCCATTTGCTCCCCGCGCTTGAATCTCAACGAGGCAGCAGCCCTATTGGGTAAAGCACGCGCGGTAGTCGGTGTAGATACCGGCTTGAGCCATCTCGCCGCCGCACTGGATGTGCCGACGATAGGCATCTACACCGCCACCGATCCGGGATTGACCGGACTTTATGCGGGAACGCGCGCCGTCAATCTGGGGGGCAAGGGTATCGCAATCGACGTAGATTCAGTGATTGCCAAGCTCACGGAGTTAGGTGCTCATGTTTAATTCCCGTTTCTTTTACAACTTGGGGCTGTGGCTTTTGCTGCCCTACGTTTTCTTTCATCTGCTGTGGCGTGCCCGCAAACAACCTGAATATCTGAAGCATATCGGAGAGCGCTTCGGGCGCTATTCGATAGGTAGTGACAAACCCGTCATCTGGCTGCATACCGTGTCGGTCGGCGAGACCCGCGCCGCCGCGACCTTAGTAGGTGCCTTGCGCGAACGCTATCCCGATCACCAGATATTGCTCACCCACACCACTCCCACCGGACGTGCCGCTGGCGGGCAGCTCTACGGAGATGATGTGATCCGTGTCTATCTGCCATACGACTACCCGTTTGCTGTACGCCGTTTTTTGCGCCACTTCCAACCTTGCGTCGGCGTCCTGTTAGAGACTGAGATTTGGTTCAATCTGATTCACACCTGTCACCAGCAATCTGTCCCTTTGTTGCTGCTCAACGCACGTCTATCGGAAAAATCTGCCTTGCGTTACGCACGTTTCCCAACGCTTGTGCGCACTGCGCTGCATGAATTGTCACTGATCGCAGCCCAAACCGAAGACGATGCACTGCGACTCGCCAGCCTAGGCAATCGCGCCGTGTCAGTAATGGGGAATTTGAAATTTGACATCGTGCCTCCACCCGCGATGCTGGAACTTGGAAAGCAGTTACGCAAAAGTTTTGGAGCACAACGCCCGATTTTCCTCGCCGCCAGTACGCGCGAAGGCGAAGAAGTGTTGTTGCTGGAAGCGATGAAGCATGCGGATATAGAAGACATCCTCACCGTGATTGTGCCACGCCATCCACAACGATTTGATGAGGTCGCCTCACTCATTGAACGATACGGCCTGCGCATGCAACGCCGCAGTGCGAATGAACCTATCGCACCATACACGCAAGTGGTACTGGGTGACAGCATGGGCGAAATGTTCGCCTACTATGCCGCGTGCGACGTCGCCTTCATCGGCGGTAGCCTGCTGCCCTTTGGCGGGCAAAATCTGATCGAAGCCTGCGCAGTGGGTAAACCTGTGTTGATTGGGCATCACGTCTTCAACTTCACACAGGCGACAGAGCGAGCTGTTGCCTACGGGGCGGCGATGCAGGTGCGGCATGCCGACGGCCTCGTGCACCAATTGAACATCCTGCTGCACGATGTCGAGCAATTGAAGAAAATGGGACAAGCTGGACTGCAGTTCGTTAGTGATAACCGCGGCGCGACAGAGAGTGCTAGCACATTGATTGAAATGGCGATGCTGAACTAATTTGAGGAAACATGATTGGGTATCATCTGTCGTCTTTTGTTGAATATCTGCATTAGCGGACGACGGCTCTATGATTCCTCACCAATTCTTCATACAAGTTTGCATAGGCTTTCACCATCTGCTCGCCAGTAAAATTGCTCCAATAACGAGCCTCGGCACGCACGCCCATTTTTGCAGCCTCTTCAGGATGCTCCCATAGAAAACTCATTGCCTGGCGTAGTGCAACTGGATCACTAGGAGGGACAACTAGGCCAGTTTCATCGCCAATGTTAATAAAAGTTGTGCCAGTACCAATCTCGCTTGAAATCATAGGCTTGCCATACATCGCACCTTCTAGCAGGGAAATGCCAAACGCCTCTGAACGCAGGTGGGAAGGAAAAATCACGCTGTAACATAACATCAGCAGTGCCACCTTATCCTCTTCCGGCAGAAAGCCTAAAAAATGAATGTTGCGCAACCCAAGCTGTGCAGCCTGCAATTTCAACTCACCCTCAATCGGGCCAGCGCCAACGATCACAATGGGATAGTCCGTTCCTCGAGCCGCCTCGATCAAAATGTGCAATCCTTTGTAATACCGTATAACTCCAACGAACAGAAAAAACTTCGAACCAAATTTTTCACGCCAGTATTGAAGACGCTCAGGAGTCGGCTGAGGATAATTAGATTTGTCCAAACCGATTGGAATGACGCAAACTTTTTTAGAAAACTTATCCAGCACATGGCTGGTTTTCAAATAATTTGGGGAGGTAGCAACAATACGATCCACACTGTCAAGAAATCTATGCTTCAGTGGGCGATAAAGTTTTAGCAGGTGCGTTTGACGAATAATGTCCGAGTGATAAGTTACAACCGTAGGTTTATTTACCCGTGTCGCAAAATGCACCATATCCATGAGTGGCCATGGGAAGTGGTAATGAACTACATCAGCCTTCTTGGCCAACTGCGAGAAACGTAAAAAGGCGGAAACAGAAAAACCAGTTGATGCGACCTGTAAGTCTAGCCGAGCACGGTGCGAAAGATATCCATTGATTTCGATGGTACGAGAAACTCTAGCTGGCGCCAACGACAACACATCGGTTTTAATCCCTAGCTGGCTTGATCCCTTAGCTATCTGATTAATAACTTGCTCAATGCCCCCCATTGTTTCCGGGAGCGCCGTTTTAAAAAAGTGTAAAACTCGCATGCAATCCAGTCTGAATAGTCTGCTAATGATTTAGCATTGTTCGCCTTGCCATAATTGCATCTTCGAAAACTTGCAAAGTCTTTTCTGCTGCAAACGTCCAATTAAAACGTTCTGCATTAATCACAGCTCGACTGGCAAGGAAACCTCGTAGATCGCCATCACTCAAAAGTTCAAGCAATCCCCCCAAGATTGATTCTACCTCATTCGGAGCAACCAATATTCCAGCATCACCGACAACCTCTGGCATGGAGGCACAATTTGATGTCAGTACGGGTGTTCCACGCGACATAGCTTCAAGCAAGGGCAAGCCGAAACCCTCATAAAGAGAAGGCATAGCGAGGAATAATGCATGCTTGTAGAGCGTCGCTAATTGCTCGTCGTTCACATATCCCAGCACAAGGACGCGATCTTGTACACCATATTTCTTGGCAACTGTTGCAACATCAACTCCCCCCCAACCCTTTCCTCCAGCAATTGCTAGCACAGCACGGTTTTTCAATTCGTCTGGTAACCGCGAGAATGCCTCAAGTAATCGTGCAAGATTCTTACGAGGCTCTAGGGTGCCAACAAATAAAAAGTAGGACTCTCTCAGACCTAATGAAGCCAGCGATTCTCTTGAATTAGCAGGTAACAGAGGAGAAACACCTAAAGGGATGGAGTGAATTTTTTCCAAGGCATTTGGTATCTCGCTTAGCAAATCCTTTGCGGTATGTGCCGATACCGTGATGATCCGATCTGCGAGCCTTACTGCTTCCGGCATAAGCGTCGCATCAAGCCAGCGACTCACAGGCCTCATTGTTTCAGGTGCATGCTTCCACACCAAGTCATGAATAGTAACGACGCGCGCTATTCGAGTTGAAAGCAAGCTAGGCAAGCGATGTGCTGGAGACCAGAACAAATCCAACCGATCTCTGCGAGCTTGATATGGCATCACACTTTGCACCCACAACATCCGTAGAAAACGTTTTGGAATGTTCCCAGTACGCAGGTGCACATTGTGAAATTTCCAGTCCCCCACCACAAGCGGGCGATGCGAATACAAGAACCATTCATGTTCACTGGAAACCAAGCGGCTAAGAATCTCGTGGGTATAGCGACCAATGCCTGTGACCTGCTCCGACAGTAGACTGGCATCGACACCTATGCGGTATTTTTTAATCCCGCTGTTTTTATTTTCAGCGTTTTTCATTATCTATGTAGCGCACTTTGGACAATTGGCAAAGGACTCTTGAGATTTCGAGTCAGTGCAACCGCCAATCCCACTAACAACACCGCCTCCGTCACAACAGTTATCCAGGCCGCAGCCTGTGGACCAGAGTGCGCAATGAAAATGAAATTCAAAGTCACGTTACAAACAGCTGCAATGGAAGCAGCCAAAGCATATGAGCGCTCAAGATCAAGTGCGAGAGCTGCCTGTGTCAAAATCGCATTGGGCAATACGAATGCCAACGACCAAGATAAAATAGCAAGCAGGCCTGCCGTCTCTGGATATGTGGAACCATAGGTCAAAGTGATAATAGGTTCAGCCAGCGCAGCAATGATCACTGCTCCAACCAACCCAAGCAGCGCAGCCAAGGCTGTCGAGCGCGGGATATGCCGGGCTAACTCCTTTTTATCTTCATTGGTTTTTCGCATATGCCTGAACAGCAGTATCGCTACAGGATTAGCTAGGAAAATCATCGCTTCGATCAAACGATATGCCGCAGCATATTGACCTATCCTTTCTTGAGATACGCCAAGCCACTGCAAGATCATCATATCGGAGCGAAAATAAATTGCTGTCGCCAGGTCGATCCACAAGAGTGGCAATGCCACTTTGTATAACTTGGGGCGAATCGCGAAATCAGGTCTGAATCTTATTCCACGCGAAAAAATCAGATTGGCCATCACAGCACCAAATGACCAAGCCACAAGGATATGCCAAGGTGAGTGGAATCCCAGAACAATCACCAGAACGATACATGCAGCGCTAAAAGATCGAGACCACATCTGCCAACCCGCATCCAATACCAAACGCCCCTCGCCGCGAAGGATCGACGAAGCATATTGGGTCAGCACTACGCCAAAGAAACACCAGATAGTTGCAAGTGCCACGGGCACGTGATCTCCAAACAACGTGATGGCCAGCAAACTGAAACTTATCGCGACGATAAGTGCATGACTCAGTGCGATGCTTGGAAGCCTGCCTGACAAATATTCCAATTGGGAACTGGCGCGGGTATGTTCACGCATCAGCAGATTTCGCATCCCACCATCGATAAAAATCGCTAGGACGGCGCCGACCGCCAAGGCAACAGAGTATTCACCGAAGATAGCCGGGCCGGTCTGCCGTGCGACAAAAATGCTAAGCGCAAGCGACACTGCTCCGACATAAAATGTTGCGATCCATTGCGCTGCTAGTGATTTGAGAATCATGCAGTGCGCTCGGACTGATTATGAGGTGTACTCTCCAAGTGAACGTGTTGTGCACGCCGCAACGCAACAATCTCGAACGCCACGCCAGCCACCAAGCAAAAATACACGATCACCGTCATCTGCTTAGCAAGCCACTCGAAATTCAACAGTAGCAGCATTACCGTCATAACCAGCCCTACAACAGCTCCGCTAAAATAGACTGCTCCAGCACCGCCATACACTTTCTCGGCCAAACTAGGCCAGCGCATCTGCATACCTTCTTTCATACGCCCTAGCCAAATGTACCAAATCATGACCATAGCCATGTTGCCAAGAGTTAGGAAATAGTTTTCGCCTGCATGTTCTACCTGCATAATTCCCATGGCATACAGTCCGAATACAATCAAAATTCCACCCATCCGCCTTAGTCCAATCAATATCCTTCGATTCTGACCAAATACAATCACAGCCACTCGACTCTGAAAGAAGTTTTTTGCCAGCATGTAAATCCACACTCCCAGCCAAGGCGCTAACCCAATAAAAACGGCAAATATCACCGGTACCCAGTCGACAAAGTTTTTAATTTCCATCACAGCAACAGAGGCAAACAACGCCACCCCTTCCACTCCCATACCAGAAAGAAATTGTCCGGGATTTTGGATATCCGTGACTTGCCCAAACCGGCTGACTACCCCTGCCAAAATAAGTGCTAGCGTCATTACTACAACAATCCAAATAACGCGTGGCGGCCAAGCACCTTGCCCCACGATCCAACACCTCAAGAATACATTCAACTTCGATGCTTTTGTCTGCAAGTGCCAACGCCACATATTCAATCCTGAAAACAACGTGAGGATCGTCAATGCATAAGGAAGCTTACCCCATAGCGGATTAGCTGATACTTGAGCAGAATAGCGAATACCCGCAGCCCAAAGTGCTAACACCACCAATAAATTGGCTGCTTGGCGATATGTCTTCCAAAAATTCCACAGAACTTCAGCAAGAAGTTCCCCGATTCTAATTAGCCGTTGTAGCTGATATACGAAAACTTCAGCAAGACGCTCCCCGATTCTGATTAAGCGTTGTAGCAGACATATGCAATTCGACCACAATGTCAAAACACCTGACAGCAGGCGACCATGTCGCCAAAGAATCACTCCCCATGTTGCCACCAGGGCGAACAAGCCAAGCTTAAACCAACGTTCGATCGTGTTTGCCGCGCCAGTTGCCATTGTTTCAAAAGGCCGCGCTTGTAGATACACATCCGTATCGCCTTTGTATACGAACTCCCATGCTTTTACCTCTCCTATCGCGGGGATTAAGTGTTCCAGCACAGGATTCACCACGCCTCCTCCCCAGCGGATATCACCGTAATCCAGCTTTGCCTCTCCTTTTGCCAGTTCATGCCAAAACTCTTTCGAAAGTATCCTCGGTGTAATCTCCAACGATCCCAGCTTGACTCTGTAAGCATCCAAAAGGTGATCTGCAAAGGTTGCTTCCTTCAAGGCTTGCTCTGTTGTTACAACCCTTACCGTGAAGAGCGCCATTTCATCAATGAACACCGATGCACTCTTGTCTGAATGTTGAAGTAATAAATCTGTACCGACTAATCTACGCCCTGCAAATTTTTGTAGAGAGACCGCATCGCCCAACGAATATGGCAAAGTTTCGGTTCGACCATCCGAGAATCGTAACCTGAGCCCTACATCACGGGGAACATCATGGAATACGACTGAATGAACCGACAGATAAGCATGGCTGGGCAACAATACCGTAGCACCCCATGACAACTTGATGTCACCATCACCCTGTACATGCAGGCCGCCTGCATTCAAAGACACGGTAAGAGACGAATGATCGAGAGAGGTGGCGCTCAACCCTATGTCATCCCAAACCTGCCGCCCACCTGGCGATAGAGTTAGAATCCCTTCCCTGCCCCCAGAAAGCTTCTTCAACGGTAGACTGGCAAGAAGTTGCGGTGACTCTATTTCATCCGATTCCTCGCTAGCCTTTCCAAACGGCCCACCCAATGAGCGTGCAGAGCTCTGGATTTCAGCCAAAATTACAGGAATCTTTCGCTCGGCAAATCTGACGAATTCAGCCCGCTCAAATGCGGCGACACAGCCTTCTTTTCTTGGCTCGATCCGTCCACGCAAGAATTCGATCTCGCGAAATCTTGTATCCTGCAATGCCCCCAAATTCACCCGCCACCGCCAAGTATTTGAGCCCGCACGTTCGACCTGTGCCGACAAATTAACCACCCCATTCCCCCCCTCGGGAACAGGCTCGGCATAATTGGCCTTTAAGTAATTGATAGGCGCTACGCCAACTGGAATGGCTTCTGCATCCTTTGGCACAAATGCAATGATCTCAACCAACTCGATTGGGGAGTTGGCCTCCAAAGCTCCCGGCAGTTGCTGTTTGAGCGCCTTAGCCAAGTTAAGATGCACTAGCTGCCTATCCCGCGACACCTCGGCGTATTTGGGAATCGCATTCCAGAGAAGGACATCTGTCGGTTTGCCACCATCCTTGCGACTTAATCGAAAATTGACATACTTCACCGCCCGGCTCAACTCTAAATCAATACTATCGATGTTATGCAAATCTACGCGTAGAAGATGCATGAATACTTGCCTATTGCCCTCCTCGACAACCCGCCAGTCCGGATCATTGCTCATCCCAGTCGCGCGCTTGATTAGATAGTGCACCTCTCGCGGCAATATCTTGCCCCCATTTAGTGCGACATCAACACTACGATTGGGCAACTTCAATGTTATGGGAGTGACCGGCTCAACGCTGTTTCTTGAAATACCCTTAGCTGCGATATCAACTGACAGCTCACATTGGTGTGAACCTAGTACTGGCCGGTATGTTAACCACAGTTCATCTTCATCAAGCAGGTTTGGCTTTGAAACGTAATGGCCTGCAATCGGCCTAGACTCCAGAACACGGGAATACTCAGAAGATGGCGGCATAGACAGAGTAATGCCACCGCTTCCGGAATCATCACTCCATTCTAGGGGAAGTCGTTCATCGACATAACGCTGATCTTCAAGCGGCAACTGCACTAGGGCTTTGATATTGAAATCACCTTGCAGCAGCCCCCTGCCATCATCCAATATCTGGCTAACGGATGGCAAATCGCCCTCGCCAGTTGCTGTTTCAACACGAATCAGCGGCGTATTTTTTATACTCGCGGCGATTGCCGGATCAGCGATGCAAACTATGAAAATGCACGACCATAACAATAAAGTACGAGCCCTCATTCAACCCGCCGTCTCAATATCATAAATCCATCTTGCTCAAACACAGTCGTGTAGTGCGCTCTTGCGTAGGCTGCCTTATCCAGAAATTTTCTTTCTATCGCTTTGTCCCTGCACTCCCCGTAAATCCACTCACAGCCCTTATCCACAAGGAAGTATGGTCGCTTCATATCCAACACCACATACTCGGCATAGCGCTCTTGGGCTACTGCAAGTGGCTTATCTCCAGTACGCATAAATTGCCATAATCCTGGCAATTCTCGACTTGACCAATCAAATATTTTTTGCGGTTCGGCAACCCCCCACGGAAAGGGTAGATAAACATTACGGTGCGACAAATAACTCCAGTTGATCGTATTCTGGGTTGATACCGACACATCGGGATCAGCCGGTATGTATTCCAACATGGATGCTTTCATCATTGCATCCCGTTCCGTTGGAACGTAGGCACGCCAGTTATAAGACCATACTTTTTCCGACCAGAAAAGGCGCGAAATAGGCGAGAAAGAAAGCATCATATGCCCAGCGAGAATCCACAGCGCTAGCAGAATAAAAAATGTTTTCGATAGCCTTGCCACCGTAACTGCACCCAAGGTATTTCCGTACACCACTATCCCCTCTTGCACTAGTGGAGGCGAATTTAGACGCTGATTAACTCGGAGCAAAAGCACTTTTTGACAAATGAAACCGCTCCCTCTCATCCATAATGCATGGGCTTTGGGTAGACCATGAATAAACGCAAAAATTACCGGAATGATCAGACCCGCTGTGTAATGTGTGTTGAAATCATAATGATTCGGCACATGTGAAAGCAAAGCTATCGCCAACATTGGCAGAGTGGGAACAAGAAGGGTTGGCCGAAGCAATGGGATAAAAGCTAGCAAGCCAAATATCATACCAAGGTAAATCAATTTACCGGGCGTAAAGATAATGTCAAAGATAACAAAATGTGGTCTGGAAATAATTGTAAATATTATTTCTCCTAGGCCATTCCCTAACCAACCGAATGCTTCACCACCATGGAAGCCTTGGCTATCCCCATAGCAAAAATATGGAATCAGATAGCGAGTTGCGAAAACAAAATACGCCATGCCGACACTAATCAACCACAGAGCACCCAGTATCAAATTGCGCTTGCGTATTCGATCTATCGGCTCTTCCCAAATTGCCTTGTTATGGAAAGCAGCAATCAGCAACAGAAGACCACACGCTGCTGTTTCCAAGGCAAAGGGCTCTTTCACCAGCATCAACAGCGTGGCGCTTAACACGGCCCAACCGATTCGTTTACTTTGCAGGGCTATATAGAAGCCCAGCAGCAAAGGTACCGCCAAATGATCAAAGTGAAAATCGAACAGCGCGTTTGCCCACACCAAGTAATACGCAGCGTAAGCGTAAGCAGAAAATACCCCAAAACGGCGGAACAGCCAGTACACAGGTAACGCCAACAGTATTGACTGCACCCCAACATAAAAGAATGGCTCTACTCCGGATGGAACCAACCCGGATAGCCATCGAAACAGCGGAAAGAATCCATGAGCATGACCGGCAGCAAAAACCATAGACCAGCCAGTGATGGTTTCCACACGATGGGAAACGGATTCAAAAATTCCCAGATCAAAAAAAGTGGAGTGCAGCGAATAAATCTTCGCGAGCGGCAACACTATCAAAGCCACAACCAAACCAAAGGTGACTGATTTCCCCATTCTGTTTTTAAGAAAAAGTCCTTGGCTGACCATCAGATAGGTTTGGCTTCGTTAAAGGTGGTCGACATGGAGCAGACTATTTAATAACAGCATCAATAGGAAATAAAAAGTTTTCTAAGTTTATTCATCAAAGTGACACGGTATTGCCAAGGTATCTGCAAAATTAGCGCAAAAATCCACAATTGCAGTCGGCTTTTTAACTGGGACTCACCCTTTAATATCGGCCTGACCTTTAATGGAAGAGATACCCCATTCCGATTTGCCCAGTCGACTGACGCCGGAATCCAGCTACCTTTTTCGATCATATTTTTATATTCGCAGATGGGCAAATACGTAGCGTAGAAGCCATTTGAGTAGGATGTTCGATAGGAACCCATAATTTCAAAGTTCCATGGGCTTTCGCCTTCGAGCAACAATCTCAGCAAGTATTCCCTATCCCAAAAACCGCAAACAGTGGATCGATAGGGTGCGCCTTTTGCACACTCACCCACCAGCGGATTATCAGTAGACAAATCAGGAGATGGATTTGCCCAATACCGAATATGGTTGGCATCCTTTTTCACCATAAAGTCGACTAGTGCGTTGAAATTGTTCGCATCGACTTTTGATGAGAGAAACAAATCTTCCAAAATAACAAATAACTTCTTTTCTGGAATTTGCTCAAGAATACGTTTGTAACTTGTTGACCAATCCGGATCACTACCAGAAAGCACCGATAAAACCCCAGGTTCTTGGCATTTTATGTATTGCTACCAAGATAGATTGGCCAATTTCCTGCAGGAAAATTTTCTACGGAAACACTTGGAAAAAGATCGGCCAAATATCCGCGTATTTATCACAGGAGAAAATGAGTATTGCCAAAGACTGACTCACTCCTCACCTGCTGATTTTTTTATAAAATGGAAAAGCCCGCAGCCATATTGCAACGCGCGATAGTTCTCAGCAGCAACATTTTCATGAAACACATCGTTATCGTCGATAGCGGAAAATTCCACGAGTTTAAATCCCTTGAACAACGAAACCACTTCCAGTGGATCAAAAATACGATGCCCGTTGAACTCGATCCGTTGCTCCCCGACAGGCACACTAAACAGAATCGTTCCACCCTCACAAACGATGCGTTTCATTTCAGCAATCGCTTTTTTGTGTCCTAACGGGTCAATGGGATCACCATAACGCCCCAGACCAAAATGCTCAATCGCATGAAAACTGGATAACGACTGGATTGATCCACTGGAAATCAGATTCATATCCATACAATTCGTCTGTTGAAAATGCAGGTTAGGTATTTGTATCTGCAAAGGGCGAATATCCAGCATCACTATTTCACAAAACGGAAGACAATGTGCGATGAATCCATCCAGTCGACTTCCGATGTCGTAATGACGTTGCACACCAGCCTTAAAAACTTTGCGCGCGCCCCAAAGATCTTGCAAAAAATAGTGTTTGGGGAGGCTACCGGCATTTTCATATCGATCTAACAGGCAGGGAAATGTATTGCGTAGCCGAATTGGAAATCCACTATGGACTAATGCATCTGCTTTCCGATATTGCAACAGGTCAACAACGTAACGATAAAATCCTGTAAAAACACGCCCCGTAAACAGGTGGCGCATCGGATGCAAAAAAGGGAAAACAGCATTAATATGCAATAAAAATGCACGTATATAAGTCACAATATTTCCTTATTCTCGAATCTTCTTGTAACACTTATCAATCGGCTCAATGGCGAAAATTTAACCATTAACCGTTCACCTGAATTACCGGAGCCGTTTTTCTGATGCCAATTACAATTAATAGAACAACGCAAATTACCAGAAAATATCCTGTGGCAAATATTAGTGACACAGTCGCAAGAAGGCAAAAGAGCGCCTGCGGCCAATAAAAAATGGTGAATGTCTTTTGTGCCAAAGAAGATTTTTCGGTGCCTGAATCAATTGCAGGCTCGGCCATATCCCATTCGTTGGCATAACCATAGCCTAACCGGCGCGTTTCTTCATGAACTGGCCTTCTCCACACAAAGGATAGTGTATTTAACCATTCAGCGAAAAACGAAGCTAAATTTCCACGCCCACTACCTGTGCCTACATTAATGTCCGTCGCGTACAAGTGCCAGCCTTGATTAAAATTCTGATGCTGCACTAAGACGTCTTGGATTGGATGAGAAAGCTGTTTTACATCTATTCGCGAAGGATTGATCACGACAGCCTCATTTCCCTTCCACTCAATCAGAGGCAAAGCATCTTTATCCTCATATAGCTCGAACAAGGCATTTTTTAAGACTAAATTGTAATTCGCCATCAGGTATTTTCGAATCGCTTTGGTAGTTTGTCTGTCTGCCTTGATGTCATAACGCAGGACGTAATATCGAATGGCGAATTCTCGCAGTTGCCCATAATTTCTTGTTTGCTGAATGAACATCAATCTCTCATACGTCCGCTTTGGCATCCCAGAGGATTCAGATAGGTACACAAAAGGAAAGTTGGTCATCTTGGGAATGAGATCTTGCCCAGCATGCTCCTCCCCACCCCCAAGCAAATATCTCCCATTTTCAATCGAAGGAATTGTCATCACGTAACCAAAGGTGCGCTCAGGATTATTAAGATAGTCCGCGAGTTGTTGGTATTCGTTTGGAATGTAAATAACTCGATCATGACTTTCTACTTTATTCTCGCCCAATATGGCAACCCCGGTGAGCATGGGCCAACTTTGTATCAGAACAACCGCACTCACCAAAGTTACAAACCATCTTGTTTTGATTGCGTTCGCACTTAATAAAAGAAGTACCGCAAGAGAAAGTACTATGACAATAGCGAACTTGGTATCTGGCGAACGAAATACCCTGAAGCCAGGGATATATTCAAGTAAAAACAAGTACACCCCGCCCAGTGGCTCTTGGGGGCCTTTCGCTAACAGCCAGAACACTAGTAACAGGAGTGTGAAAGAGACGATGAACACATTCCTGCGCTGGCGGATTGATCCAAAAATAATCAATCCATATAAAACGAACGGCGCCAGAAGGGAAATTGGTGTGCGGAAATATTCTGCAAAAGTGTAGATATTGCGGGGCGACCAGAAAGTGTAAAGAGGCCACGTGAACCACATCAATGCCATATAGAGCAGGCCACCTTGAATGTTCCCATTCGTATCGCCGCCCCCCGCGTTCTGAGCACCAGTGGAGAGGAAAAACATTTCGTAACCCACCATCAGATGCACGGCAAAAAGAGGCGCACAAATCACCAGCAACCACAGCAGCCGTTTAATAGAACTTCCCAGCTTGGCACTCCCAATCGCCACCCGGAGAGTCGAATAAACTCCCAAAAACATAACAAAGGGTGCAAACAGATACAGCGCAAACGACATCAAAAAAAGAATTAGCGCTAAGATTAATGTGTTTGTGAAAAACTCACCGCTTCGCCTGTGGATTGCAATTTCGCAAATTATCGACTTTTCCCACCAGTAAAGCGCCAAGGGAGCCAAGGCATAGCAAATAAGAAGTGTTAACGAGAAAGCGTTGCCATGCCACCAGATAAGAGTATAGGTATTAAAGCTATACCAAAGGCTGGACACCAAAATGACAGCTTCTGGGGCTTTGCTGCCGTACACCTCTGCTAATTTTCTAAATCCTAAATATGGCAACGCAAGAATAGTAAATAGCTTCATGCCATACAAAAGCATCTGCGCGTTCAGTAAATTCAAACCGCTTGAATAGGCAAGGGCGTAATAGACACGATCCAGCATAGTGACTATAAGCTGAAACGTGTTGGAACTGCCCAAATCCACTCTGCTATTTACAAAGAATTGCTCTCCTATCTCGTGTCCTGGTAACGGAAGGTATTCATCGTGAATAAACAGGAAATAGGGATTTGATATGCCATGGAAAAACACGGCCATCAGCACAATTGTTATGACTGCGAACAGTAAAATGCGAATTTGCATTTGCTTTGGCGAACCTCAGAAATCAAACTTTGTCGCGCATTTGACGCGACATCTAAATTTACCCAACTGGATTCACCCACTTGATTGACTGGGCGCCATCGCACTTAACGAATCTCGGCGACTCTGGGCTGTTGCGCCCCTTTTTCGAACACCACTATAGAGTCATAGACTCGAATCCCATTAGTCATAGCTGTAAACGGTGAGGTCGTTGTACGACTTATATCCGCTGAAGAATGTACCTCTTGGTCTGGCTTCCGGCTGAATCCATGCCAGTCAGTAGTTAATGCATCTTGTTTGCGCTGCACAAATTTCATAAAACTCAAATTCCCGGAAACCAAGCGAGCCAACAATCTGAACAGATGCTTCAACACACCCCAAATATTGTTTTTTCCTGCAAGCGCATATTGTATGTCTCTCATCAAACTGTACATCCCACCCCACCAATAAAGTGCATGAGTGTCTTCCACAACGTACAGGTGCTGCGTCTTCGGATAAAGCGCCTCAAGTGAGGACATCACCATAAAGTTTGTGTGTGCACCATCGTCAATAACAATGTCGAAGCCACCAACCTCAGTTAGCACGTTCGTTAAAAAATCTGGATCACCCTGATCACCGATAAATATCTTTATTCCTTCGGTCTCATATTGTTTAGCAGCCGGGTCGATATCGATTCCATATATTTGAGCGTCAGCCCCAAAATACTCTTTCCACAACTTTAGAGAGCCTCCCCGAAGCACGCCAATTTCCAAAACTTTTACGGGCGTACCAACAAATTTTCTAAAAAGCGCTTCATATATCGGTAAGTAATGGTGCCATTTATAAATGTCCCCACCAGAGCTTTTGAAGAAAAGTTGCTCTACCGTTTTTTCTATTGTTTTCATAGGATTCTATTGCTTTTCAATGCGGTGTGTTTATATAATCTGTTCGCCTGCAAGTCTATCATAAGTATCCTAGCGACCTATGCCCCACGAGTTTCTGAAACAAAATGCGCATGACCTTCAAGGCCCCTCTAACAAAAATTTCGGCCTAACTTTCGCTACGCTCTTCTTGGTTTTTTCCCTTTGGCCGTTGCTATTCGGCTCTCATCCCCGTCTCTGGGCAATGGTGTTGGCTGCCATCTTTTTGTTATTAGCGCTTGTCCATCCCGGCACGCTAACTCTCCCCAATCGTCTATGGCTGAAGTTCGGCCTGCTACTCCAAGCGATTATTAGTCCCGTTGCTCTAGCCATCCTGTTTTATGTGGTATTCACTCCCATAGGGCTTCTTATTCGAGTAGTATTCCGAAAAATTCTCCTCGCTTCCAGTTTTGATCATCATGCCAAATCCTACTGGATTTGCCGTAATCCTCCTGGGCCAGCTCCCGATTCACTCACGAACCAGTTTTAAAACTCAAGGCACCTATGTCATTTCTGAAAGAGCTGTGGAAATTCTTACGCACCCGTAAAAAATTTTGGCTTTTCCCTATTTTCCTAATGATGGCCATCCTCGGCGCTCTAATCGTGCTCGCCCAAGGTTCGGCTATTGCCCCTTTTATCTACACACTGTTCTAATACAGCGATGATCATCGTTGGCATCTCTGGGTTTTATCACGACAGCGCGGCTGCTTTGCTACGAGATGGTGAAATCGTGGCCGCCGCCCAAGAGGAGCGGTTTACCCGGAAAAAACATGATGCCTCCTTCCCTCACCATGCCTTGGATTTCTGTCTGACGGAAGCGGGGTGTTCCCTCGCAGAGGTCGATTTCATCACTTTCTATGACAAGCCATTTTTGAAATTTGAGCGACTTCTGGAGACATACCTCGCTTTTGCTCCTAGGGGTTTTACTTCTTTTCGCATGGCGATTCCCCTCTGGCTGAAAGAGAAATTATTTCTAAAGGAATTGCTGCGAAAAGAGTTTAAAAAATATGTTCCAGACTACGATTGGGACAATCGGTTGTTATTCAGCGAACACCACCTGAGCCATGCTGCCAGCGCTTTTTTTCCTTCTCCGTTTCAGGAGGCCGCCATATTGACCCTGGATGGGGTAGGCGAATGGACAACCACCTCCCTAGCAATTGGCAAAGGGAATCATTTAGAGATCATGCGGGAGATTCATTTTCCACATTCTCTCGGCCTGCTCTACTCGGCCTTTACGTACTATACGGGTTTCAAAGTCAATTCCGGCGAATACAAAGTAATGGGACTCGCCCCCTATGGTGAGCCACGTTACGCACAGTCAATCTACGACCATCTTCTCGACCTCAAAGAAGATGGCACCTTTAGGCTGAATTTGGATTATTTCGATTACTGCACTGGCCTGACTATGACAGAATCGTAAGTTTGATACGTTGTTTGGCGGCCCACCACGCAAACCGGAAGAGCCGCTGAACCAACGGCACATGGATTTAGCGGCCTCCATCCAGGCAGTGACAGAGGAGATTTTGTTGCGTCTCACACGTTCAGTGGCACGTGAAACCGGAGCAAAAAACCTTTGTCTCGCCGGCGGAGTGGCTTTAAATTGCGTTGGCAATGGCAAAATCCTGCGCGATGGGCAGTTCGATAACATCTGGATCCAGCCCGCAGCGGGTGACTCAGGTGGCGCACTTGGCGCCGCTTTTGCCGCTCACTATCTATTCAAGGATCAGCCCAGAAAAGTCAACGACAAACAGGATTCAATGAAGGGCTCTTACTTGGGGTCATCCTTTGACCAAGAAGAGATCGAGCGGCGACTTACTGCATGCGGTGCCGTATTTGAAACTCTGACCGAGGAAAATCTGACCAAAATATGTGCTAGTGATCTCGCCGCAGGGAAAGCATTGGGATGGTTCCAAGGGCGCATGGAATTCGGTCCACGCGCCTTGGGTGGGCGATCAATTCTTGGTGATCCACGATCACCAACCATGCAAAAAACACTCAACCTCAAAGTGAAGTACCGCGAATCGTTCAGACCCTTTGCACCCTCCGTGCTGAAGGAACACGCATCAGAATGGTTCGAGCTAGATGGGGTGGATAGTCCTTACATGCTACTGGTAGCAGACGTGGCGAAAGAAAAACGCCGGGAAATGACTGTGGCTGAAAAAGATCTTTTCGGAATAGATAAACTCAATGTACCTCGCTCCGAAATTCCATCAGTTACCCATGTGGATTACTCTGCGCGTATCCAGACAGTCCATCGAGAAACCAACCCGCGCTATCACGCACTGATCTCAGCTTTTAATGACCTGACCGGATGCCCGGTAGTGATCAACACCAGCTTCAATGTACGCGGTGAACCTATCGTCGGCACTCCCGAGGATGCCTTTCGCTGCTTCATGGGCACCGGGATTGAAACCTTGGCGGTGGGCAATTGCCTTTTGCGCAAAGAAGCGCAAAATCCTGCATTAAAGCTGAATTACGAATCCGCTTTCGAGCTGGATTGAGTATCTAACTTGCTGTGAATTATAGGTGCGTAACGTAAATATGAACTCCTTCTATCTTAGGTCGATGTTGGTTTGCATTTTTGTCGCGCTTCTACTGAACACGCTCTTTTTTCATGGGCTGGCTGCGCAGCAAATGATCTTTAGCGGAGATCAGTTCTTCCGGTTCAGCGAACACGAGGCCTTCATTAATTCATTCTTTCTGCGCAAACCCAACGACCTCGGCGTATTGAATGGCTGGCAATTTACCACGCAATTCTGGGATGCCCTGTATTACCTTTTCGCTTACCACATCGGCCTGACACCGATTTTTGCCGAAAAAACGCTCTTCTTTCTGGTCCTGCTCCTTTCTTTATCCCTGTCGTTCCTAGGTTTCCACAAATGCGCTCCCCGATTTGGCATCAAGGCCGATTCCGGCAGTATTTACTGGGTTACCTTCTGGTACTGCTTCAACCCCTATACGCTTGAACTCTGGCATGGCGGTGTTTACAACTTGGGGGCGTGCCTGACATATTCTCTGGCACCGCTTATCTTCTACCTGTTCGATGACATCCTCCTGCTCGTAACGGTCAGAACGAAGATTCTGCTTTGCGCCTTACTCATGGCCATCGCCTCTTTCACCTTCTGGTTGTTCGCATCTGTCCGGATTGCCCTATGATTCCGGAAGACCGCCTGGCCCTAATCTCGGATCGTGTCTATCACGACCAAGTATTCAGTCTTTATGAGATGCGCCACTATCGCTCCATGATCGACTCTCCCAACGTCAGCTTTGAGATCGTAAGCCCTGTAAAATATCGGGTGAGCTTCTTGAATGTACGCGAAACGCAGGAGCTTGCATTACTCCAGAATTTCAACAAGGATTGGAAAGTATTCCTTAGCCCAGAAGTACCGACAAATGCCTGCCGTAACAAAAGCGAGAACCAGCTTTCAAAAACAACTGAATGCGTCAAGAAAGCCGCTTTGTTTGAAAAGGAAGACTTGAGCTATCTATGGCAAGTGCCGCTATTCGAGTCTTCACATCGGCCCAAATGGGGTTACGCTAACAGTTGGGATATATCACCCGATGACATCCGAGCTAGGCCCTCACAAAAGCACTACACAGTCAACCCTAATGGTTCTTTGAACTTCACTTTGACCGTGTACTATCATCCCGAGGTCAGTTATCTGTTGTCCGGTGTTCTATCTTTACTGTCTGCAACGTCTATCATAGGGCTATTACTTTTGTGGCGTTACTCCACTTCACCGAAATTACGCAAGAATAAAATATAGCTCTATGAAATACAGATCCTTGATCTTGACTGCTCTAACCCTAGTGATATCCACCGTCCTGAGCATATGGCTGTGCGAGTTCGCCGCTTCTTTATGGCTAGCTAGGGGAAGCACTGCTTCCGCTTGCCCCAACTGGGAAACGGGGAAATTTGCCGCTTCGCGTGGTTATTCACTGGAACATGCGTTCTATGAACCTCAGACCTCTGTTGACCACTGCCAGCCAGAATATAGTTATACCTATCACATTGACCAGAATGGCTTCCGGAGCCACATGGCCTATAGAAAAAATCCTAGCGTATTAGCAATAGGCGATTCATTCACTTTTGGATTCGGCGTCAAGGATGAAGAAGCATTCCCAGCCTTGCTGGGTGCGTATAACGCGGGAATGTGGGGAAATCCATTCGATGTTCAATTTAAGGCGTTCCAGAGGGACATTGAACTGGTGCATCCAGACATAGTCGTGTGGGGCATATATCCGCCTCACATTGTCACCATGATGCCGGGCGAATGGATGAAGTCTGTTCCCGGAGACAAGACGTTGTTTACAACGGAGTCTCCCTTGTTCAGGAAGCTAATAGCCACGATTCCCTTCCAGAACTTTGATAAGTCATCTCTCGTCAAATTGGCCTACAAGCCCGGCAACATCCGCGAGATTGTGTTCGATGGAAATAATCTAAAATTGCATCGCGATGGATACCAAACGAAAGAAGCAATCCTTTTCGACAGAAACCCATCCTCTACGCAATATACCGACTCTGAGGATATCAACACCGGCTTGATCAAAGATCGAGATGCCATTCTGACGCAGATGCAGGGATACTTTAAAAGTGCAAAGCAACTGGCAGACCGAAAGAAGATAAAAGTAGTATTTTTTATCATTCCGTCGCGCCTCAACCTTCGTCTCCATGATGGGACGGCAAAATTAGCCACTTACAAGAATGCCGATTTTGATGCAGACGAGCCGGCCGCACTTGTCGGACGTGCCATCGAGAATGCGGGCTTCTCTAGGAACAATATCTTTGATCTTGGTGTACTTCCTCAGCTCCGATCCGGCAACTGGAAGTCGTATTATTTTGAAAAGGATGCTCACTGGAATCCCAGCGGCCACCAGTTGGTGGCAGAAGCGTTACGGAAAAAATTAGCGCTACCTTAGCGTGATCGGTTCATTCACCACCAGCTTTATCAACGACCATGTAGTATTTAATTCAGTTCTATGATGATGCATATTGGTTAAATCATAAAATGATATTGAAGATTGCCTCAGGTTCGCCGGCATGCAAGTTATGCATATGTTTTTACAGGGTAAGGCCAAATCTTCTAGGGTGATATTTCCAGCTTTGATAAATGAGACATATAGGCTTCTTTTGCAATGATTAACATTACTCAAACGCGCACTGTGCTAACTAACCTTGCGTTGATTGTTATTAGTGTGATTTTTACTTTCATCTTAGCTGAAATAGGAACCCGAGTTTATTTGGCCTTGTTTCCGTCGTTAACCTTTCAAAGTCAATTTGAGTTCAGGAAATCTAGGCCTCTTCCCTGAGCACTATAGGGTTGAGAATTATGGCGCCACTACCGTTGTCTCTGCTCAGGAGCTCGAAAGGCTTAAGACAGTTAAGTTAAAGCGTGGGGATGTAGTGGTATTTTTTGATGGTGCAAATGATTCGTATATCTCCATCTACAACAAAGATCCTAACGGATGGATTCTTGGGGAAAATAACAACTTTGTTCTTGAAAAAGGATTGTTCACAGAGTTCCAAATAAAATTACATACCCAATTCGGGCGCGTCTCTAAGTTTGTCGAATATTTTTTATCGCCTTATGATTACAAGCTGGAGCCAACGCACCTCAAGGATGCTCGTCAGGTTGATGCTCTTGCAACCGAGATGAGCAAACGATACGTGCACAACATTCGCTCTGCCCATGACTATTCAGTTAGTGCTGGCGCCAGCTTCTTTCATTTCTTACAACCAACGCTATTTAGCGGGCAGAACACATCTCATTATCAATACCAGCTTCGCCACAACCCCTACTTGGTCAATGCTGGAATAGATAAAACACTAACCGAAGGATATAAGAGGTTGAGACTGGCGACCACGGAACTCAAAAGTAAAAATATTTCAAGTCTCTCGATCTCAGCAATCTCTTCGATAAAAGACCAACTGGGGAGGAGTATTCTTCAGATTGGGTTCATGTTTCTGAAAAAGGCAATTCAGCTATAGCGAATGCAATTTTTACGTCGATACAACCCAGCTTGCATTAAAGATGGGCTTGTTGAAACACACTCTGCCTATCTTTGTGGGCAATTGTACATTTCATAGCGGTTTTCTAACCAGTATTGTAATGAAATGAGAATGTGTTTTATCTAATGAGCCTAGCGAACCTGCGAGGGGATAATAGCCTGCACCGGTTGATTTGATAACCTCAAAACCATGCATGCTGAAAAATTCAGAGAGGCCACGGAGTGAAAAAATTGTTTTATGTGTCCATGATTTGAATTCATGTGTAGCACCACGATGAAGGGCAAATGGATTCCCCACACCTCCACCTTTACCACTCATGTTCGTTAATGAAAACATTTGCCATCCCAGTAATAATGCAAATATGTTGTGCCATGAAGAGGCATTGAACCTAATCATTGCCCAGCCGCCAGGCTTAAGTATCCGGAATACCTCTTGAGCAAAGTGATCAACGTCGGCAACATGTTCAATCACCTGGTTGGCATGAATCAAATCAAAACTTCCATCTTTAAATTCGAGGGGCTGATTTAAATCCCCAATGACGACATTCACTCCGCTATTTTTGGCTAGCGCCGCACGCTCAGCAACTATCTCCAAACCATTGATTGACACGGCTCTCGCAACTTGAGCAACAGCAAGCGTCCACGCGCCATCATCACATCCCAAGTCAACGGAGTTATCGCAGCCTTTTAATGATGACGCTAATTTCAAGATGTTTGAGTGATTTAGCTCCGCAGCCTTATTGAAAAGTTGTTTTAAATATTCTTTGCACATAGAGATGACCTTGAGTAAGTCTTGACGCTACTGTAAGTAATTGGCGGTGGTGCAACTAATTTTCTGGCATTACCGATAACTTGTGAATCCCGTCTTCCGCTGATCGGTTTTAGCGCGATCTGCCAGCTGACTATACATAGCAATACCCTCCTTGAATCCGCCATGTATCTGCATCAATCTGAGCAGGTACAGCAATCTGATCAATGATGACGGGATAAGATAGCACAACAGACGAACAAGAATGATTGGCACTCCATACCAGCCATAGAACTGCATTAATTTCTTTAAGGTCGGCTTGGTTGGTCTTCCCGTATAGCTAAACAATCCTATCTTTTGTGACAAGAACAACTGCAAAGCGCTTGGCAATTGCTCAACCATGAAGCGGGTGAATTTGCGATTATCGAACTTGTGAGGAATCAGGTGAACTGCCTTGAGAGGATCTAACAACAGAAATTTAAAAAACTCACCATATTTAAAACCCACATTCCGGTGCAGTATTGACGAGGAAATTTCACACAGATTGAATCTATCACTCAAGAGGTAAAGGCTCAACGTCAGCTGAACAAAGACATTGTCCTTGCATTCCGGATCGCCACTTATAGCCTCTATTGGCAAGGCTCTCTCCACCACGATGATGGATAAGAAAGTGAGGCGCATCAGAATGTCATAACGATCAAATGAATTTATATCTTTGTACACTTGGTCTTCCGCCACACCGGCAATCACACTTCTCCCGAACGAATCCACCCAGGTGCAGTTGAAAATCGCCACCACGGGTTCATACTTCGCAAGCGCTTCGATGATTGAGGCTACAGCACCCGGATTAACCGAGTCGTCGTCACACAGAAACCATACGTATCGAGTATCGGCGATTTCATACAAACGCGCTACGTTGCGGCTAAATCCTAGGTTAACTGGATTCTTGCTATAGCGCAGATTGGGCATATCCTGCTGATAGGATACAACCAGTTTTTCAACCCCATCCGTTGAGCTATCGTCGGAGATTAGAATGGTAAAGCTGCTCGCATCCTCTGCTCTTAGAACATCGAGCGTCCTTTGCAACATCTCTGGCCTATTGTATGTGGGGATGGCAACCGTCAAAAGTGGCTTGTTCATATTCATTTTTGAAGGTTAGCTCATTTGCATTTTTTCGCCACGACCAAGAATTGGTAAGCAAGTAGGGTAGGGAACAACTTATCTAATGGACTAATGTACCGGAGGGCACCAAACTGGTTGTACGGTTTGACCTCAACCACTTTCAGATTAGAAAACTCAATCATCCGGCAGCCTGTTTTTATGGTGTAAAAACGAAGATGTGTACGGTCCAGAATTCCGTATTGTTTGTAATCCCAGTTGCCAAGCAATAAATGCAACCGGTTTAACAGAAATGCGACGTTGGGTAGTGAAATGATAAATATGCCGTCCGGTTTTAATAACATGCTGAGACGTTGAAGCACCTGCTCTGGCGCAATCAAATGCTCCAAAACGTCAGCACAAGTAATGACGTCATATTTTTCACTCTCATTAGGCAAGGCGGCAAGATCGTGATTCAGATCCAGAACGTAAACATTTTCGTAGCCCCGGCTTCTTGCAACTGAAGCTGCCTGAAAATCAAGTTCCACCCCGTCAACCGAACATCCTTTGGCATCCTGTAACGCGCTTCCGAGATTACCTGAAGAACACCCCACATCGAGGCAGCGGGTTTTGGGTGGAATCGCATCAAAAATAAATCGATTGAAGGAGGTGCTGTAATCCGTTGCTCCCACAGTCACTTTTGAAGAAGTAGTACTCATTTTGTACATTTGATATAGAACACTTCGGCTTTATTCTTAAAGAATTGGTATTGCAATAATTTTTGCTCAACATTCTCTAAGACAGAATATGTTGCACGAAATAATCGAAATCTGGAAAGTGGCACAAACCGGTCGAACCAAGCAAAGAGGAATAATCCTAGGTGCCCATATCCAATTTCCTGAATAGTGAAGCCGACATCTTTAAGTTCAGTTATGACAGCTGCGGGATCAACTTTGTATTTTTCTGGGATGCCTCCATCGACAACAAGATCATCTGAGAATCTTCGTTTAACAAAACGCGGTGATAGCACAAACAAGCTTCGGAATAATTTTATTACGGGATTGCTTGAAGATAGGTCGCTCAGGAAAAACTTTCCTCCACTCCCCAATTTTGAATATATCTCACGAAAGATCGCCTTATGTTCATGAGAATGGTGCAATACATGTAATAGATATGCACCATCCATACTGGAGTCTTGTAATAGTGGAATCTTGTTATTCTGAATCGTGTAAAAATCGAAAGTTGGGTAATTCTGTTTCACTTGCTGAATTGCTGCGTCCGAAATATCGACGCCAACGAACGAATAATTGAAACCTTGATTTACTTTGGTGAAGGCTTCAATAGAAGTGCCAGTCCCGCAGCCGTAATCTAGGATGCTTTTCTTATCGCGCAGCCAAGCAAAGCCTTTCGCCTGCTCCTTGTTGGCATATTCCACAAAGAATGGAGCCGAAATAACGGGCTTTTCCAGAATGGCATTTTCGTTGAAGAATTTCAGTTGATCTTCGACTATCTTCGGCTGCTTTTGAGTCATCTATATTTTCTTTAAGGTAATCACTACTTCGCATGCCCCACCGACCCAGTAGCACCAAACTCTCTCAAACAACATTGGAGAAAGCTTTATGAGCCAGTTAATTAGCAAAACAAATGGTTTTGCAATTGTCGGGCACTGATTGGGATGGATGTGCTGGGCGTAAACACCGTTATTGGGATATAAGCCAAAGTATTTTATCTCTTTGTCCAATATCTCATAACGTACTTTGGTGTAGTACGAGTGGTAGGATTCTTTCTCGAATACGTCGAAGCTGTAAAAAGAAAATGGCCGTTTATGCGTTATGTCAGTAAACGCGCCGTTGCTGGAAAAGTGCGGCACCCGCATGTAAAGAATGCCGCCCGATTTCAAGATCCGATGTATTTCCTCCAACTTGGCTACCGGATCATCCAGATGTTCGAGTACATGGTAAAAGTGTACTTCATCTGCGAAACCGTCACCGAATGGATATGGCACAACATTTAGGTCGTGAACTATATCCACCGATCCTAGTATCGCCACACCATCAACACCAATACTTCCCGGGATGCGGGTTTTGCCACAGCCAAGATTGATTATCACTGGCGCCATTTATCACCGCCTTTTTTCGCTATCGCCATTATTTGCTCTGCACGGTTGTGGTACGTGTGATCACGCAAAACCCGCAGCCGCCCAGCCTCAATGATCGGAAGGCGTTCATCTGGATTATGTAAGTAGTGCTCAACCATCTCAGACCATTCTTTATCGTTCTCAGCGATTATCATTTCTTTTCCTGCATCAAAATATTTTTTGATACAGGCCACATTATCAACCACTTCGAACCCGCCACATAAAGGGATTTTAAAGGTTCGCTCGTTGCAGTCACCGCCATGCACTCGCTGAAACTTTTCATGCACGTTTATTGAAATGATAGATGAAGCATATATCCGCGCTTCGTCCTCAAGTGCTAATTTTGGCTTCCTTATTTTTGCTAACGGCTTGAAGTTAAAATATTGCCCAGCACGCTGAATCCATCCTAGCGCACTATCTGCGCGCGTCCAATCTTGCCCATAAACACGAAGATCGTGTGTTTTACCCAAGGGGAACACGCATTCATTAAAAAAACTGCGCTTATCGGGTAGATTGCTCCCGACATACGAAATGTCTGCCGCAAACCTATTGTCGTAGTCTGGCCAAAGCAGCATCTTATCCGCCGCTAGCGGTATTGTGAGGTATTCATGACCCGTGGTTTCCTTGAAGCCTTGCATTGTCTGATCGCCCTGTTCGATCACATGAAAGAACGCATCCCCCATCGCACCGCTATCAATAAGATGAAGGACTTTTTTATCATTCTTCAGCGAAACTGCCTCGTTGATTCTCATAGAAGACATCGGTGAATTCCAGAAATCAATTTTTACGAGGACGAATAGACCTTCTGATCTAAATAGCCGCAATAAATCAAAATCGAGATATTTCCGGTAGTAATGATGGCTAGCCGTAATAAAAACATCGGGCCGATAACTCTCAAGTAAGTCAGCTAGATTGTCGTCTGCTGTATATGGGCGGAACTCGTGCCCTAGATCTATAAATGCATTTTTGAAACCGTTATATATGGTTCTGTGTGCGTAAATCGAATTTAGGGACGGAATGTGATAAAGAATTTTCATGTTGTTTCTGTATTACCTCACACCGTCAATACTGAACAGAGCTTGATTCAACCTTTAAGTAGGCTGGTGTCCAGTCGTTATGATTTAAACTTTCGCCGGCGGGCTATTTTTTCCAAATGTACAACACGATTTTATCAAATACAGTCATTGGCAATAGCTTTTGCATCGCATTGATAATGTAAGCATCTCTTCCGATTAATACTCTGGGCGGTACAGAAGAGGCATTAATTAATTTATCAATCACTATTGCGACGTCTTCAGGGGAAGTCAGCGGCATAAGCCAATTAAGCAAACGACTTTTTTCTCGTGCGGGCTTGTGCGACATTTTCTTTGAAGAGTCACTAAGCAAAGCGCCAGGTGCAACATTCACAACTTTTGTAGCAGGTGCCAACTCGTATCGGAGCGCTAATCCCAAAGCTTCCATCCCAAATTTTGATGCACTATACAGTCCAAAATTCGGGAAAGAGAAAAATCCATTGAGCGATGTGATATTTATTATCAAGCTTGGTTTGCAGGGAAATGAAAAGGCTGCCTTAAGCAACCGGAACGCACCAATGAGGTTGGTATTTAAAACGTTATTAAAATCATCGATTGAAAATCCCAGCGTTGACCCCGATAGGGTCATACCTGCATTGTTTATGATCACGTCAATTCTTTTTTCTCTCAACATAATCTCGCTAATCGCTTTACTGCTTCCCGCCTCAGACGTGAAGTCTAATTCCAATAGTTGAACACCCTCCACTTCTAATGATGCGGCATGGCGCGAAGTACAGTAAACAATGTGGCCTTTGGAAACCAAATGTAGCGCGATGATTTTTCCTAAACCAGAGACCCCTCCAGTAATCAAAATTACTTTCCCTATATTCACAATGCTCATCTTGAGTTTCTCAACAGATTAAAAATATAGATTTTTACTTTGGGTGGAATTACAAAAATGGAGAGGTAATGCATCCAATTATAGAGTTGGTCAGTCCAGCTAAACTTATAGCTGTGATCTTTTTTGTACAGATTGCGCACCTTAATTGTGCTCAACTCCATTTTTTTTGTGCGATTAAATGTAATAGAGCCCGGTGTCATTCTGTATTGCAGAATCACATCCGCTAGATTTGCAAATTTAGACTCCCGGCCAATTCTAAAATACATCTCGTAGTCATCTGCTGGGGCATATTCTGGGTCGTATCCACCGACCTTATCTAAAATAGATTTACGTATCATGACCAAGGGATGTGAAAAGGGGCTGTACCGAAATATTTTCTTTCTAATCTCAGAATCGGAAAGGTTGTATTCCCGCTTACCAATCACATCGCCATTTTTGTTTATTATCTCCATTGTGCCGCCAACGATGCCAACATCGGAATGTGCTTCCAAGAAGTTGAATTGCTTCTCTAACCTATCAGGATAGGACCAGTCATCATTATCTAGCCGTGCATAATATTTGCCGGTACAAAATTCCAACCCTTTAATGAGCGTGTTACAGCCCCCCAAATTAACTTCGTTCCTGAAGACAATTATTCTTTTGTCCTGCTTGGCATATCTTTGAACAATGTCCCAACTGGAATCAGTCGATCTATCGTCAACGATAATCAATTCAAAGTCAGCGAACGTTTGGTTCAGTATGCTTTCTATGGCAATGGCAACATATTTTTCAGAGTTATAAACTGAAAGCAGAACACTGATGGCTGGAAACTTCTGCTTGGGTGATTCTATTGTTGTCACTTGGCCTCCCCTTATCTCATGCACGTCTTTCCGTGCCGCGTCTTTCTGCTTTTGCATCGGTAGTCAGGCGCTTTAACTACTCACTATTTACGAAATGCTCGCCACAATAATCCATAACCTAGCAGTGCGAGCAATAACCCGCTCCCCGCCATAACCGCTACAACCATTTGCAGAGACTCGTGGTAAAAATAGATTGCTACCAATTGCAGAGGGGCGATAAATCAAACAAATATGCGAATAGCACTCGACCCTTGGCGATCAGGAAATGCTCAGCCACCATAACTAACGCCATTGGTAGGATTGCAAAACCGAAATACTTCAGTACCTCTCCTGCGCCCTGATAGCTCTGCCCATATAGCAGGCTGACTGATCCGCTCCCCAAATATAAAATAGAAAACTCGATCCAACGCCACACAAAATGGCTGTCAACCCGACGGCCTGAATCAGCAAATGCGCGCTGCTTTGATTGCGCACATGGTTTTCCGCCACCATAGGGAACAATGCCAAGGCGATTCCACCCGGTAGGTACATCACCGCTTTACCTAATATTGAGGCTGCCGCATACAAACCTGCTTCGTGAGCCGGGAAGTAGTGATTCACCAGCACCATATCGAGCTGCGTCATGACCGCAAAAGCCAAGTTGGCGATAAACACCGGCCATGCAGACTTGAATGATAAATGCGCCGTTTGTGACGTTTTTCCTCTTCCCTGTGCCAATGGGCGATAAAGCACACGGTACGTAATAGCGCTTATCACCAGATAAGCCAGAATTATCCCACCAATCGCGCCAGCAACTCCGTACCCCACCCAGATAAGGGCAATCGAAAAGATAATTTTCAGCAACACAACCAGCGATCCGGTAGCAGAATACCATTCAAACTTTTGCAGACCTTGCATGAAGGCATTGTTGATGGCGGGAAAGATCGTTACAAATAGCAGCATGCCAAGCAAGTAGATGGGAATATTACTGGGCGCTTTTAAATATGCTTGGGTTTGCGATGAAAAAATAAAAACAATTCCGACTAATAGCCCCCCGATAACCGCGCTATAAATGTTTATTGAATAATGGAAGTGTCTGAGACTGCCAAAATCTTCACGCGCTTTGTATTCGGACACTTTGCGGGAGATCACCATCATCAAAGTGCCCAGTGGAGTTGCGCACACCGTGTAAAGAGCCATCATGGTGCTGAACAAGCTGTATTCCAAAGGGCTTAACATGCGGCCAACCAGAATTTGGAATACATAACCCAGTATGCCGCCAACGATAGTGCCAGCGAACATCCAGGCACTGGCACTGGCAAGTTTGCTGAATAGCAATCCAGCCAAACGACGAGGTGGTGGCTGGCTAGTTTGTGGCACGTTGCTCATTAATCAGTGTTCAGAATTTGGAGTGCTATGCGTGAGGTGTGAACAGAATTCAAGACTATCATGTCAAGTAAAAATCCTCTCATGCGTGCTTATTCTCATTATTCAGTGCGGCATCACTGCTCACCTCCTCACTGAAATTAAGCCGCTCTCTCACGATATACAGAGGGCGGTTGATAACCTCGGTATGAATGGTTCCGATGTAAAGAGCCACTAGCCCTATGGACATAAGGACGATGCCAATCAGGAATGTATTGGCCATCAAAACAATAGCTAGCGGTGTAAAGGCGCCGTAAATCAGATAATTCACCAGCATCCACAGGAGTAACAACCCACTGATACCAGAAATAAATACGCCCAGATAACCTGTCAAACGCAAAGGCCAGAGTGAAAAAGCTGTGATGCTGTTAACAGCCAGCCTCCATAGTTTACCGTAGGAATAGCCCGCATCGCCATCATTGCGCGCATCTGCTTTAAATTCGATATATACCCTGCGAAAGCCCATCCAATCCATAATCCCGCGGAACATGCGCTCACGTTCAGTTGCATGACGAAAGGCGGCCACTACTTTTTTATCATAAAGGCGGAAGTCGGTTGTCTGGGACACCATTTTCAGCCCGGATATCTTGGACATGAGCCAGTAATAAAGATGTGAGCCAACGCGACGGAGGAAGGGTTGCTTTTCAATACTAATGCGAATAGTAGCAACTACCTCTGCTCCCTTCTCCCATTCCGCCAATAGATTAGGAATCAATTCGGGGGGGTGCTGAAGATCAGCATCCATGCAAATAACGGCATCGACATTTTCCGCTTCATGCACCCCCGCAGTAAGGGCAATCTCTTTACCAAAGTTTCGTGAAAGATCAAGTACCTTGAATTTCCGATCCTGCTGCGCCAATCGGTGCAATACCTCTAGAGAGTGATCTGGACTTCCGTCATTTACAAGGATGTACTCCCACGCGTAGTCCGGCAAACTCGCCGTCACGACCTCTAGGCGCCGATAAAGAAGTGGGAGATTATTAGCTTCTCGGTATACAGGGATAATGATAGAAATGATTTTTTTCAAGTTAGCTAACCTACGTTTTAATCTTTGAACAACGAAGTACCCTCTCGCTGAGGCATTAGCCCCCACGTAAATCATCCCTCACCGAATATTCAATTAAACTAAATTGACTTACTATCGAACTGTGTATAGTTTTGCAATGAGGCCAGTCTGAAAAATACTGCATTGGTAATTATTTTACTGCAACATATTCCATTTATAGTTTCTTTTCCGTCTTAAACACGCAAAATACCTTTATATGGTTATGAAACACCTGAAATTTTAACTTCATACTCTTAAATGCATCGTATGCAGCAACGATTTTAATAGTGTTGAAACTCATAAAGCTCTTTGCCGACTTTCGTTATTTCAACAATTTGTTGCCATTGGATCATGACCTTCCATTACAAAAATCCTAGTTATTTGCTTTTATCATGAAAAAAATCCTCATCACCGGCGGTGCCGGATTCATCGGCTCCGCTGTCGTGCGTCAGTTCATCAACGATACCGATTGCAGCGTGGTCAACGTAGACAAGCTCACCTATGCGGGCAATCTGCAATCGTTGTCCTCGATTTCCAACGATCCGCGCTACCGCTTCGAACAAGTGGATATCTGTGATGCCGCCGAAATAGCGCGCGTGTTTCGCGAGCATCAGCCGGATGCAGTGATGCATCTCGCCGCCGAATCTCATGTGGATCGTTCGATCTCCGGCCCAGCGGCCTTCATCCAAACCAACATCGTTGGCACTTACACGCTACTGGAAGCGGCGCGCAGCTATTGGAACGACATGGACAGCGCGCGCAAGGCCAGCTTCCGTTTCCACCACATCTCTACCGACGAAGTGTATGGCAGTCTAGGTGACACCGGCTTCTTCACCGAAGCAACGGCCTACGAACCCAATTCTCCCTACTCTGCCAGCAAGGCCTCGTCCGATCACTTGGTGCGTGCTTGGCATCACACTTTTGGTTTACCGGTGGTCACCACCAACTGCTCCAATAACTACGGCCCGTTCCATTTCCCGGAAAAACTCATCCCGTTGGTGATCCTCAATGCGGTCAACGGCAAGCCGTTGCCCATCTACGGCAAAGGCGACAACATCCGCGACTGGCTGTATGTGGACGACCATGCGCGCGCGCTGCGTCTTGTACTGGAACGCGGCAAGCTAGGTGAGACCTACAACATCGGCGGCTGGAACGAGAAGACCAACCTCGAAGTGGTGCAAGCGATTTGCACCCTTCTGGATGAGCTGCACCCACAAGGTGCTCCGCACGACAAGCTCATCACCTATGTGGCGGATCGTCCCGGACATGACAAGCGCTACGCCATCGACGCCAACAAGATCGCACATGATCTGGGTTGGAAACCACAAGAGACTTTTGAGACGGGCTTACGCAAAACCATTGAATGGTATCTGCACAACACGGATTGGGTGCGAGGCGTGACGAGCGGCGAGTATCAACATTGGGTACAAAAGAATTACGCAGATAGGAGCGCAGCATGAAAGGCATCATCCTCGCCGGCGGTTCCGGCACACGTCTCTACCCAGTCACACAGGCAGTTTCCAAACAGCTGATGCCGGTGTATGACAAGCCGATGATCTACTACCCGCTGTCGATCTTAATGCTGGCAGGCATACGCGATATTCTCATCATCTCCACCCCGCAAGACACGCCTCGATTCGAACAACTTTTAGGTACCGGTTCGCAATGGGGAATGAACTTTTCTTATGCGGTGCAGCCTTCGCCTGATGGCTTGGCGCAAGCTTTCATCATCGGCGAAGATTTCATCGGCACCGACACGTGCGCTTTGGTTTTAGGCGACAACATTTTTTATGGACATGGCATGGACGCGTTGTTGCATGCGGCGGCCACCAAAGCCGAAGGCGGTACGGTGTTCGCCTACCACGTACAAGACCCTGAACGTTATGGCGTGGTGGATTTCGACGCACAAGGCCACGCACTCAGCATCGAAGAAAAGCCGCTCGAGCCAAAATCAAACTACGCCGTCACCGGACTCTATTTTTACGACAACGACGTCGTCGAGATCGCCAAGTCGATCAAACCTTCCGCGCGTGGTGAACTGGAGATCACCACGGTGAATCAGGTCTATCTGGAACGCGGAAAACTCGATGTACAGGTGATGGGGCGGGGTTACGCTTGGTTGGATACCGGTACGCATGAGTCGCTGCTGGAAGCATCGCTGTTTATCCAGACACTGGAAAAGCGCCAAGGTTTAAAGATCGCCTGCCCGGAAGAGATCGCTTTCACCCGAGGATACATCTCCGCTGAACAATTGAAAGCCTTGATCGCCCCCCTGTCCAAAAATGGCTATGGGCACTATTTGCAGCGCATTCTACGAGAGCACGCTTGATATGAAGGTCATTGAAACAGGCATCTCAGGTCTGTTGCTCATCGAACCCAAGGTGTTCGGTGATGCGCGCGGATTTTTCTTTGAAAGCTTCAATGCCAAGCACTTCTCTGAATTGACGGGTATCGCGACCCCTTTTGTGCAGGACAACCATTCCCGCTCTACCAAGGGCGTGTTGCGTGGCTTGCACTATCAGATACAACAACCTCAAGGCAAACTGGTGCGTGCCGTCGTGGGTGAGGTGTTGGATGTGGCAGTGGATATCCGCAAGAGCTCGCCCACCTGCGGTCAATCTTTCACGCTGGTTTTGAGCGCCGAGAATAAGCGCATGCTATGGATACCACCCGGCTTCGCCCACGGCTTTTCTGTACTCAGTGACACCGCAGAATTCCTCTATAAGACCACCGACTACTGGGCGCCGGAATACGAACGCTCTATCTTGTGGAACGACCCGTCGCTGGCGATCGATTGGCAACTCAATGGCACCACGCCGTTGCTTGCCGCAAAAGACCAAGCGGGTAAATTATTCAAAGACGCCGAACTGTTCGCATGAAAAAGATATTGATCACCGGCAAGAACGGGCAAGTCGGCTGGGAATTGCAACGCTCGCTCGCTCGATTCGGCCACATCACCGCCATCGATCAAGATGATCTTGACCTGACCGATAGCGCAAAAGTACGCGAGGTAGTGCGCGACCTCCACCCCGACATCATCATCAATCCAGCCGCTTATACCGCTGTGGATAAAGCCGAAAGTGACCCCGCGACCGCGGCCGCCGTTAACGCCATCGCTCCCGGTATCCTAGCCGAAGAAGCCGCGAAACTCGGGGCAGTGCTAGTGCACTACTCTACCGATTATGTGTTCGATGGCAGCAAGCCCTCACCTTACACCGAAGACGACTTACCGAATCCGCAAAGTGTCTACGGTCGCACCAAGCTGGCAGGCGAGGATGCGGTACGTGCGGCGGGTGGCAAACACCTTATTCTCCGTACCAGTTGGGTCTATGGCGTACATGGTGGGAATTTCATCAAGACCATCTTGCGTCTGGCGAAAGAACGTAGCGAATTGCGCATCGTCGCCGACCAGTTCGGCGCACCCACTTGGGCGAGAGACTTGGCCCAGACCACGGCATCGATGCTTGCCTTATGGCAGACCAAAAATTGGAATGATAATTTGAGCGGCCTATACCACCTCACTGCGGCAGGACGTACCAACTGGCATCAATACGCCGATGAGATCGTGCGGCTGGCGCGCGCTTATGACACTGAACTCGCTGCAAAGCAGCTCGTCATCCATCCCATCGCCACGCACGAATACCCTGTACCCGCCAAGCGCCCTGTCAATTCGGTGTTAGCCAACGATAAGATCACCGATACCTTCGGCATCAAGTTACCTGCGTGGCAGGATAGTCTCGCCGAATGCATGCGAGAACTCTCTGCAAATCCTTAATGCACCGCCCGATTGACCTTAGCCAGGTCATCCTCAGACAGACTACCCACCGCTGCCTTCAGGCGTAGCTGACTGAGCAGGTAGTTGTATTCCGCTTGGTACAGGTCGCGTCGGGTGGCATACGCTTGTTGTTGGGCGTTGAGCACATCCAGGTTGGTTCTAACCCCCACTTCATATCCGAGCTTGCTCGCTTCCAGCAGGCTCTCGCTGGATTTCAATGCCTGTTGCAAGGCCTGTACTTGGGCGATGCCGCTCACGACACCGAGGTAGGCTTGGCGGGTCTGGAGTTCGATGTTGCGGCGGGTGTTCTCCAGTTCTTGTTTGGCGCGTTCGCGGTTGGCATCGGCTTCGCGCCATTTGGATTGGGTGGCGCCGCCTTGGAACAGGGGGAGGTTGAGTTGGACGCCGACGGAGGTGGTGCGGGTGTCGCTGCCGACGCCGAAGCTGCCGCCGTTGGCGGAGTTCTTGGCGTAGTTGGCCACCATGTCGATGGTGGGCAGGTGGCCGCCTCGGTTGCGGTCGACTTCTTTGTCAGCGAGTTCGGCGGCGGCTTGGGCGACGGCGATCTGGTGGTTATGCAGTTGGGCGTCTTCTACCCATTTGTCTTGGTTGGCCGGTTGCGGTGGGTCGAGCGGCAGGGTCTGACCTAGGGGGTTGAGTTCGCCCGGGGCGGCGTTGATGAGTTGTTGCAGGGTGCGTTTCTTCACTTCCAAGGTGCTCTGGGCGGCGATCTCTTGGGAGACGATGAGGTCGAAGCGGGCTTGGGCTTCGTGGGTGTCGGTGATGGTGGCGGTGCCGACTTCGAAGTTGCGTTTGGCTTGTTCGAGTTGTTGGGTGATGGCGGTCTTCTGGGCGGCGGTGAGTTGGACGCTGTCTTGGGCGATGAGGACGTCGAAGTAGGTCTGGGCGACGCGTAAGACGAGGTCTTGTTCGGCCAGTCTGAATTGGGCTTCGGTCTGGGCGACTTGGAGTTCGGATTCGGAATACAGGGCCCAGTTCTGTTCGCGGAACAGGGGTTGGACGAGGCTGACGGCGTAGCCGTGGTTGTTGTAGCGTTTCTCGCCGGAGGGGAACAGGGTGGCGCCTTTGTACTGGGTGTCGACGCTGTTGAAGGTGCTGTTGGCGCTGAGGTTGACGCTGGGCAGGAGTAAGGCGCGGCCTTGGTTGAGTTTCTCTTGTCCGGCTTGGCGGGTGGCACGGGCGGAGGCAAACACGGCGTCTTGGCTCTGTGCCGCACGATACACTTCAAGCAGGTCGGTGGCTTGCGCCGCCGGTAGGAGGCCTAGGGCAAGCAACACGGTTATCGCGAGTTTTGAACGGTTCATCATTTGCTCCCAGCCTGCATATTAGATTTTTCTAATATTACCTGTTGTGGGGCCGCACTTCAAGCCAGCGCCTCTGAACAACGCGGAAAGTGGTTTAGAAAATGAAGCGTTGTGGCTGCGGTGCGTTCCGCAAAGGTGCCACGCTGGTTTCGAATAACGTCGTCGATTCGAAGACCCCAGGCGCTACGCAGACGACCAGTACGGCCTGCATCGCAGGTGCGTCGCCCACGATGGCAAACAGGCGACCGCCGATGTTGAGCATTTCGTAAAAAGATTCCGGTGCCATCGGCACGGAACCCGTCAACACGATAGCGTCGTATTTTTCGTTACCCCAACCCTTGGATGCGTCACCCACTTCCAATGTGATGTTATCGAAATGATGCGCTGCCAGATTGCGCGCCGCATGCGCACTCAGTTCCTGAACCAACTCCACACTGGTCACCTGTGCCGCCATACGCGACAACAAGGCAGTGAGGTAACCGCTGCCCGTGCCTACTTCCAACACACGATCAGTAGACTTGAGCTTCAGTGCCTGCAAGGCGCGCGCTTCCAACTTGGGCTGCCACATCGCCACACCGTGACCAAGAGGGATGTCGATGTCCATGAAGGCCAGCGATTGTTTGTCCACCGGCACGAAATGCTCACGTTTGAGCTTCTTGATCAGGTCGAGTACATCCGAGTCCAGCACGTCCCACGGACGTATCTGTTGTTCCACCATATTGAAGCGAGCGAGTTCCATATTATTCATCCCCCTGTCCCCTTGCAGCGTAAGTGTTTTTTGTGAAGGCGCAGTATAACAAGCACTTCCACGCCGCTCAATGAATTGTATCGGTCTCCCGGCTTGCCATTACTGCGGGTTTCCAGTACCTTGCCGACTCGCTAGGGGTCTTCGTTACGAAGTGAGAAACACCCTTTGAACCTGTACGGGTAATGCCGTCGTAGGGAAGCATTCAACCGATGCTCCCCCGCAGGGCATCTCGCAAAACCCAAGTTTCGTTGCGATGCTGTGTTGCTCGCAAAAAATTACGCCTTACATATTGCAATATGTGTCGTTGTAATTTTTTACTCGCGCCTTGCCTCGCTTAGAAGCTCGAATTTTTCGAAACGCCCTGTGAATTAATTTTGGAGCACCACCATGAACGCCAATCCTCAATTCCTCGCCACTGCCGCCCACGTCGACGCAGCTGCGGTCAAGCCACTACCGAACTCGCGCAAGGTCTATGTGCAAGGTTCGCGACCAGACATCCAAGTGCCGATGCGGGAGATCACGCAAGCCGAGACTCCGGCCAGCATGGGTGCGGAAGTGAATCCTCCGGTCTATGTGTATGACTGCTCCGGCCCCTATACCGACCCTGCGGTAAAGATCGACATCCGCTCCGGTCTGGCCGAAATGCGCGCTGGCTGGATCGCCGAACGCAACGATACCGAGGCATTGCCACATCTCACTTCCGAATATGGTCGCCAGCGTTTGAATGACCCCGCGCTGGCTGACATGCGTTTTAACTTGCAACACACACCGCGCAAAGCAAAGCTCGGCAAGAACGTGACGCAGATGCACTACGCACGGCAGGGCATCATCACGCCTGAGATGGAGTACATCGCCATCCGCGAAAATCAAAAAGTCGATGGCATGTCCGCGATGATGCTCAAGCAACATCCGGGCGAGAACTTCGGCAAGGCGATGCCCAAGCAGATCACGCCGGAATTCGTGCGTGCGAAGTGGCGGCTGGTCGCGCTGTGATCACCACCAACATCAATCACCCAGAATGCGAGCCGATGATCATCGGCCGCAACTTCCTAGTGAAGATCAACGCCAATATCGGCAACTCCGCGCTCGGTTCCAGCATCCAAGAAGAAGTCGAGAAGATGACTTGGGCTATCCGCTGGGGTGGCGACACGGTGATGGACTTGAGTACTGGCAAGAACATCCACGAGACGCGCGAATGGATCATCCGCAACTCGCCCGTGCCCATCGGTACCGTGCCTATCTACCAAGCGCTGGAGAAGGTGAACGGCAAGGCGGAAGACCTGACTTGGGAGATATTCAAAGACACGCTCATAGAGCAAGCTGAACAAGGTGTTGATTACTTCACCATCCATGCCGGTGTGTTGCTGCGCTACATCCCGATGACCGCGAACCGCATGACCGGTATCGTCTCGCGCGGCGGTTCCATCATGGCCAAGTGGTGCTTGGCGCATCACAAAGAGAACTTCCTCTACACGCATTTCGAAGAAATCTGCGAGATCATGAAAGCCTACGACGTGACCTTCTCGCTCGGCGACGGCCTGCGCCCCGGCTCCATCTACGATGCCAATGACGAAGCACAACTGGGCGAGCTGAAAACGTTGGGTGAGCTTACGCAAGTCGCGTGGAAGCACGACGTGCAGGTGATGATCGAAGGCCCCGGTCATGTGCCGATGCACATGATCAAAGAGAACATGGAGCTGCAATTGAAGTGGTGCCACGAAGCACCGTTCTACACGCTCGGCCCGCTCACGCAGGACATCGCCCCCGGCTACGACCACATCACCTCTGCCATCGGCGCAGCGATGATCGGCTGGTTCGGCACCGCCATGCTGTGCTACGTGACACCGAAGGAGCACTTGGGCTTACCCAATAAGGCCGACGTGAAGGAAGGCATCATCACTTACAAGATCGCCGCGCACGCCGCCGACCTCGCCAAGGGTCACCCCGGCGCGCAGGTGCGCGACAACGCCATGAGCAAAGCGCGCTTCGAATTCCGCTGGGAAGACCAGTTCAACCTCGGCCTCGACCCCGACCGTGCCCGCGAATTCCACGACGAGACCCTGCCCAAGGAATCCGCCAAGATCGCCCACTTCTGCTCCATGTGCGGCCCGCATTTCTGCTCGATGAAGATAGCGCAAGATGTGCGTGACTTCGCCGCGAAGGAAGGTATCGCCGAGGCGGATGCGTTGGCCAAAGGCATGGAAGTGAAGTCCATCGAGTTCGTGAAGCAGGGCGCTGAGGTCTATCACAAAGCATGACACTGCGATGCCGCGAAGGATGCGGTGCCTGCTGCATCGCACCTTCTATCACTTCACCTTTGCCGGGCATGCCGCACGGTAAACCTGCCGGTGTGCGCTGCGTGCAGCTTGACGGAGATGAGCGCTGTGCCGTGTTCGGTAGCCCGCAGCGCCCGGCTTTCTGTTCTGGATTACAGCCGTCGCAAGAGATGTGCGGCGACTCGCGCGAACATGCGCTGGCATGGCTCACGCAAATGGAGCGGGTGACCGCACCGCAGGTATAATCGCCGCCATGCAACTTCGCGCCACGATCTTTCCCGAAATCACTTCCGACTCACCTTGCAGTGGTCATTGCACTACCGTGCTCGGAGACGATGTGTGTCGAAGTTGCCATCGGACCTTCGACGAGATCACGCGCTGGGTTGAAATGGACGATGAAGAACGCAGGCAGGTAAATAGACGCATCGCCATCGAATATTCACAGGGTTGATCATGGACATCTTGCTTCTCATTAAAGCCGCCATCCTTGGCGTGGTCGAAGGTCTCACCGAGTTCTTACCGATCTCTTCTACCGGACACCTGATCCTGGTCGGCGATTTGCTCAACTTCAACGATGAGCGCGGCAAGGTGTTCGAGATCGTGATCCAGTTCGCGGCAATCTTGGCGGTATGCTGGGAATATCGCGCCAAGCTGGCTTCCGTGACTTCCGGCCTGTTACAAAAACAAGAGGCTGCGCAACGTTTCACCTTCAATCTGTTCATCGCCTTCCTGCCGCTGGCCATCCTTGGCCTGCTGTTCGGCAAGGCAATCAAAGCGCATCTATTCTCACCCGTACCGGTGGCGCTCGCCTTCATCATCGGCGGTCTCATCATTCTGTGGGCAGAAAAGCGGCAACACACCGAGCACATCGTCAGCGTGGACGATATGCATTGGAAAGATGCGTTGAAGATGGGTCTGGCGCAGGCGCTGGCATTGATTCCCGGTACCTCGCGTTCCGGTGCGACGATTATTGGAGGCTTGTTTTTCGGGCTCAGCAGGAAGGCGGCAACAGAATTTTCGTTCTTCCTCGCGATACCCACGATCACGATGGCGACGCTGTATGAAGTGGTGAAGTTTCGTCATGACTTCCACGCCGACGATCTCGGTATCTTTCTAGTCGGCTCGATTGCGTCGTTCATCAGCGCCTTCATCGCGGTACGCGCTTTGTTGCGTTACATCAGCCGCCACGATTTCACCGCGTTCGCTTGGTATCGCATCGCGTTCGGTCTGATCGTCTTGTTTACAGCATGGACCGGTGCGGTAAGCTGGTCAGCTACGTAAAAAAACCCGCTTACGCGGGCTTCCGATCAGTCTGCACCAAACTCAGCTTTGTTCCCAAGGCAATCCGGCCACCCGCCAGCCGTTCAACACATTGCGTTGATTGCTCGCGCTCTTGTCTCCCTCAAAACCTTCCAAGATGTTGTAGCAATCTGCATAACCCGCTTGTGTCGCGGCAACAGCCGCATGATGAGAGCGCGCACCACTGCGGCATAGAAACAACACCAGCGCCTCTTTGTCGACCTGTTGTTGCAAGGCGGCGAGGAAATTCGGATTTTGCTTCATGCCCGGATAAGTCGCCCATTCGATCTCTACCGCCTGTGCGACACGCCCGACCCAATCTTGCTCAGCCCGTGTGCGCACATCGACCAACTTGGCGCCCGGTGCCGACTGTAGGATCTCGTAGGCTTCCTTCGGCGTCAGTACGCCCTCGTACGGCATGTTCAAGTCTTTTGCACGTTGCTGTGCGCTATTCAGAATCTCAGTGATCTTTCCCATTTTGTCTACCTGTGTTTAACCTTTAACGTGCAAGTGCTATCCTGCGCTGGCACAGTTGCATACTATCCCAACAGCAATGAAAAATCACACGCATTCCCACGCTCACGCCCACGACAAGTCCGCCGCCTTCGAGCCTGCGCATCCGGTACGTTTTGCCGCCGCGCGTAAAAGTACTTGGATCAGCATTTTCATCAATCTAGGATTGACCGTGATGCAAGTGCTGGCCGGATTCTTCGGCAAGTCGCAATCGTTGATGGCCGATGGCCTGCACTCTCTCGCCGATCTGCTTTCCGATGTATTGGTATTGTTTGCTAACCGCCACGGCAATAAACATGCAGATGCCAACCATCCCTATGGACACGCGCGTATTGAGACAGCCGCCTCGTTGATCCTTGGTGCCAGCTTGGCTGCGCTTGGTGTCGGCTTACTCATCGCTGCCGGTATGCGCTTACAACATCCAGAGCAAGTGCAAGCAGTACATCCCTTCACCTTGTGGATCGCTTTGATCGCGCTTGCCGCAAAAGAAGGCATGTTCCGTTACATGCTGGCCGTGGCTCAGCGCGTGCGTTCACAGATGCTGGTGGCCAACGCATGGCATGCACGTTCCGACGCAGCTTCTTCGCTGGTCGTCATCGTCGGGATCGTCGGCAATCTACTCGGCTACACTTTTCTCGACCTAGTCGCCGCTGCCGTCGTTGGCGTGATGATCGCTTACATGGGCATCCAATTCGCGCGGGATGCGCTTGCTGAGTTGATCGACACCGGCTTAGACGAAGCGGAAGTACGCGCCATTCGCAACACCTTGAAGGCCATTCCCGGCGTGGTCGGCCTGCATGATCTGCGTACCCGCAAGATGGCAGACAACGCCTTGGTGGATGCACACATCATGGTCGACCCGAAGATCAGCGTATCGGAAGGACATTACATCGCCGAAGCGGCACGCGGTGCCGTACTCAAGAACCATCAGGTGATGGATGTGATGGTGCACATCGATCCGGAAGATGACGTGCAAGCCAGACCCAACGCCCATCTACCGCAACGCCACTTACTGTTGGCTCATCTCACCGACCGTCTCGGGGAGGACCTGCCACCTTCGACGCATATCGTGCTGCATTATTTGGAAGGCAAAGTAGAGGCCGAATTGCTCTTCAATACGCCAGTTGACATCATTGCCTTACGCGGCAAATGCGCCAACCTTATCGCGGACGATCCATATTTCCGCAATATCCTCCTCTACCAAGGCGGCGCACCAAATTAGGGCGCAACATCAAGGCTGCGCCCCATTCGCGGGCGTTCGTTGCGTGCACCTCAATTAAGCAAATATGGCACAATGCGCGTCTTGTGAGATTCAGGGGGATGGCACAGTTTCTGCTGTAGCAAACTTGTTCCATCAATCAGTTCGTTTCATAAAACAGCTTCGTTTTAATTTTCTTGGGAGATTTAGAGTATGTCTAAAACAGCCGCCGACGTTCTTAAACTGATCAAAGAACAAGGTATCAAGTTTGTTGATCTGCGTTTCACTGACACCCGTGGTAAAGAACAGCACGTTGGCGTGCCTGTTTCCCACTTCGATGCCGACAAATTCGAAAGCGGTCACGCATTCGACGGTTCTTCCATCGCCGGGTGGAAAGGCATTCAAGCTTCCGACATGTTGCTGCTACCGGATCCCGATTCCGTCTACGTTGATCCTTTCTTTGACGAACCCACCATCGTGTTGTCGTGCGATGTGATCGAGCCCACCGACGGTAAGGGTTATGACCGCGATCCACGCTCCATCGCCAAACGCGCAGAGGCTTATCTGAAGTCCTCTGGTATCGGCGACACCGCTTACTTCGGCCCTGAGCCAGAGTTCTTCATTTTCGACTCCGTCGAATGGAAGATCGATATGTCCGGCTGTTCCGTCAAGATCAATTCGGAAGAAGCGGCTTGGTCTAGCGGTCACTCGTTCGACGGCGGCAACACCGGTCACCGTCCTTCCGTCAAGGGCGGCTATTTCCCCGTTCCCCCCGTTGACAGCCTGAACGACATCCGCGCCGCAATGTGCTTGGCACTGGAAGAGATCGGCATTCCCGTTGAAGTGCATCACCATGAAGTTGCAACTGCTGGACAATGCGAACTGGGCACCAAGTTCAACACGCTGACCAAGCGCGCTGACTGGACACAAACGTTGAAATACGTGGTACAGAACGTTGCCCATCAATATGGCAAGACTGCGACCTTCATGCCTAAGCCTATCGTTGGCGACAACGGCTCCGGCATGCACGTGCACCAATCCATCTGGAAGGGTGGCAAGAACCTGTTCGCAGGCAATGGTTACGCTGGCTTGTCCGAGACCGCGCTGTTCTACATCGGCGGTATCATCAAGCACGCTAAAGCACTGAACGCGATCACCAACCCCGGCACCAATTCTTACAAGCGCCTAGTTCCGCACTACGAAGCGCCGGTGAAGTTGGCCTACTCGGCAAAGAATCGTTCTGCTTCGATCCGTATCCCTCACGTCGCTAGCGACAAGGCACGCCGTATCGAGACACGCTTCCCCGATCCTTCTGCCAACCCATACTTGTGCTTCGCCGCCCTGATGATGGCGGGCTTGGATGGCATCCAGAACAAGATCCACCCTGGTGATCCAGCCGATAAGAACCTGTACGACTTGCCACCGGAAGAAGATGCAAAGATCCCAACCGTGTGCGCATCTCTGGACGAAGCATTGGCAGCATTGGACAAAGACCGCGAGTTCCTGACACGCGGCGGTGTGTTCTCCAGCGACTTTATCGATGCCTACATCGAACTGAAGATGGACGAAGTGAATCGTATCCGTATGACGACTCACCCAGTCGAGTTCGACATGTACTACAGCCTCTAAGTCACTTTAGATGGCCTAAAAAACGGAGCCCCAGCGGCTCCGTTTCTTTTTGCGGCAAGTCTTCTCACCATGCGTCCCTTAACCTATACTTCGCGCATTGTCATCTGGACACGACCATGAAACTAAGTCACTTGTTCGTTCTGTGTTGCTTGACTGCCTGTGTGAACTTCGCCCAAGCCGAGGTTTATAAATGCACTTTTAACGGTAACGTCAGCTACGTTACGCCAAAGGAAAAGGGAAATAAAAAAGGGTGCGTGAAGATGCATTTGGAACCCTTGCCCACCATGGTACCTCCGGCGAAGACGCGCACCCCAGAGAGTTTTCCTCGCGTCGATTCGGAAACACAAAGCAAGCGCGATACGACACGCCGCAAGATACTCGAAGATGAACTCGCCACCGAACAGAAGGACTTGGAAGAGGCGCGTCTCAAATTGAAAGACGGCCAAGACAATCCCGAAGTGTATAAAGGCGCAAATGGACAGACCTTCCGCAACGTCGCCAAATACGAAGAGAAGGTCAATGCACTGCAAGAAGATGTCAGTGTGCATGAGAAGAATGTCGAAGCGATCAAGACCGAGCTTTCCAATCTCAAGTAATAATTTTGCATGGCATGTTTTCTGCTTTATAGACTGACATGCCGACCGCTCCGCTCCCCTCGTTAGAACATCTCGCCACTGCCGTCATCCTACTGGATGACCAGTCACGTATCGCTTACCTTAACCCGGCGGCAGAGCATGTGTTCGGACTGAGCAACACCAACCTGATCGGACACCCGCTGCAACATGCCTTCACGCATACCGAGCAGTTATTCAGCACCATTCAGTCAGCGCTGAATAGCAGCGCCAGCCATATCGAACACGAGATGACTCTCGCCACACACGCGACTGGGAACAAGCTGCACTTGAGTTGTACCGCGACGCCATTGCAGGTCGCTCCCTATGCACTCCTGCTGGAGTTCCACACCATCGATCGTCCACTCAAGCTAGCCCGCGAGGAGCAGATGCTGGATCAGACGCAGGCCAACCGCCTGCTGCTGCGCAACCTCGCACACGAGATCAAAAATCCATTGGGTGGCATACGCGGTGCGGCACAATTGCTGGAACAGGAATTGGAAAAACCCGCGCTACGTGAATACACCCAAGTGGTGATTCAAGAAGCGGATCGTCTGCGTTCGCTCATGGAAAAACTACTCACACCGCAGCACGCGCCCCATTTCAGTGCGCTCAATATCCACGAAGTGTTGGAACGTGTGCGCAGCGTGGTGCTGGCAGAGCTGCCCGAAGGCCTGCTCATCCAGCGCGACTACGATTTGAGTTTGCCCGAACTGCACGGCGACAAAGAACAGTTGATCCAAGTCATGCTCAACATCGTACGCAACGCGGCACAAGCCATGAAGGGCAAAGGACGAATCATCCTGCGCACCCGCATCACACGCCAAGTCACGCTGATGAAAAAATTGCATCGCCTCGCAGTGATGGTGCAGATCATCGACAATGGCCCCGGCATCCCCGTCCATTTGCGCGACAAGATATTTTATCCGCTGGTCTCTGGTCGCGCCGACGGCCACGGCTTGGGGCTGACCTTGGCACAAGATTTCGTGAGCCAACATCAAGGCAGCATCGAATTTGAAAGCGAACCCGGACGCACCTGTTTCAGTGTGGTGCTGCCCCTTCCCCACCTAGGAAAATAATCATGAAACCTGTCTGGATCATTGACGATGACCGCTCCATCCGCTGGGTGCTAGAAAAAGCATTGGCACGTGAAGAGATCGAATACAAAAGTTTTGCTTCTGCCGATGAGGCGCTGGCCGAATTGCCGAACAATCTGCCGCAGATGGTGATCAGCGATATCCGCATGCCGGGCAGCTCCGGATTGGACATGCTGCAAAAACTGCGCAACGATTTCCCCAATCTCCCCGTCATCATCATGACCGCCTACTCCGACTTGGAGAGTGCGGTATCCGCTTTTCAAGGTGGCGCGTTCGAGTATCTACCCAAGCCCTTCGATGTGAACCATGCGGTCGAACTCATCCGCCGCGCGTTGGAGCAAAGCCAGCGTAAGAATACGCAGACTGACGAAGCGCAGGCTGCGCCCGACATCCTCGGCCATGCGCCCGCAATGCAGGAAGTGTTCCGCGCCATCGGTCGTCTCGCGCAATCCAATGCCACCGTACTCATCAACGGCGAATCGGGAACGGGTAAAGAGCTGGTCGCACAAGCACTGCACCGCCACAGCCCGCGTGCCGATAAGCCCTTCGTCGCCATCAACACCGCCGCCATCCCGAAAGACCTGCTGGAATCGGAACTGTTCGGCCATGAGCGTGGTGCATTCACTGGCGCCACCACCACGCGCCACGGACGCTTCGAACAGGCCGAGGGCGGCACGCTGTTCCTCGACGAGATCGGTGACATGCCGGCCGAATTGCAGACTCGTTTGCTGCGCGTACTATCGGATGGCAACTTCTATCGCGTCGGCGGCCACCAGCCGATTAAGGCCAACGTGCGCATCATCGCCGCCACGCACCAGAACTCTGGACGAGCGCGTGAAGCAGGGTCTGTTCCGCGAAGACTTGTTCCACCGCCTCAACGTCATCCGCCTGCGTCTGCCGCCGCTGCGCGAGCGCCGCGAAGACATCCCGCTGCTGGCAAAATATTTTTTGCAGAAAGAGTGCGAAGGAACTGGGCGTAGAACAAAAGACACTGAGCGAAGCCGCGCTGAATTATCTATCCGCGCAGGACATCCCCGGCAACGTGCGCCAACTGGAGAACCTGTGCCACTGGCTCACCGTGATGACACCCACGCGCGTGGTCGAGATCGCCGACCTGCCATCCGAATGGCGCGACACCCATGCCAGCACCTCGCTCAATCAGGATTGGCGTGCAGCGTTGGCACAACAGGCCGCGCTCGCGCTACAACGCGGCGAACCCAACATCCTCGACACACTCACCAAACAGTTCGAGAGCACGCTCATCACGCAGGCACTACAACACACCGGGGGACGCCGTATCGAAGCCTCCACGCTACTCGGCATGGGGCGCAATACCTTAACGCGGAAGATTCAGGAGTTGGGGCTGGATGGGGAGGACAGTTAGCTGTTCTGCTCATCACTTTCAATAGACTTTGCTGTCCGACGTAAAATGAAATACACATAGAAAAGAGCCACACTAAAAATTGCTCCTCCAATAAACACGAGCCATTTTATGCCGTTGTATGTGTATTCGATAAACTCCAGTTGCATATAATTTAGCGAATTTGAACGATTTAAAGATTGAACCATGGCATTGCAGGTTTGCTTTAATGTCGAGAGATTTTCAGCTGATGCAATTAGATCAGCAATATGCGATGGTCGCATTTCAACATGAACTGTTGGTTGTCTAATCGAATCAACATAAAAAGCAAACATAGAAACCATTGCCAACGAAAGAAATAAACTCGCCATTGACAGCGTCACCGTCAACGCAATCTTCATACTCACTGAGCGTTCTTTTTGCGCTTTACTTGTTGGTGTTACCATCACTTTCATCACACCACCTCCGCCACCACGATGGTGTGATCAGATGGCCGTTCCAGTTTGCGCGGTGCTTTGTCGATGATGCACGAGCTGCATTGCAATGCTGCGCTGATGAGGATGTGGTCGATGCGCAGACCCATGTTGCGGCGGAAGGCCATCATGCGGTAATCCCACCATGAGTAACTTTTTTCATCTTGTTCGAACAGGCGGAAGGCATCGCGCAAACCCAGATGCAGACAAGGCTTTGAAGGCATCGCGCTCCGGCTCGCTGACCAGTACGTTGCCCTGCCACGCCACGGGGTCGTACACGTCGCGGTCTTCCGGCGCGATGTTGTAGTCGCCCAACAGCGCGAGCTTGGGATATTTCGTCAACTCGTCTTTCAGCCATGCCGTGAGTGCGGCCAGCCATTTGAGTTTGTAATTGTATTTGTCCGAGCCGACTTCCTGACCGTTGGGGATGTAGACGCAGATGATGCGCACGCCGTTGATGGTGGCGGCGATGACGCGTTTTTGTTCGTCTTCAAAGTTGGGGATGCCGTATTGCACATCGCTGATGGCGTGGCGACTCAGGATGGCCACGCCGTTGTAGGTTTTTTGCCCGACGAAAGCGACCTGGTATCCCGCCTGCTGCAACTCGGCCAACGGAAAGTTCTTATCCTCGGTCTTGGTCTCTTGCAGGCACACCACGTCCACCGGGTTCGCCGCCAACCACTCCAGCAGATGCGGCAAACGCACCTTGAGTGAGTTGACGTTCCAGGTGGCGATCTTCATTGAGCGGACTTGGCGGGCGGCTCGGCTTTCGGCGGACGAGCGCCGGCCACTTTGGGATATCCGGCGATATCGAGTTCCGTGGCCCACTTCTCTTCAAGGAATCCCTTGAGCCAGTTCTTGCCGATGCTCATCGCGGGCAATTGACTGTCGCCGGAATCCTTGCGGAAAGCATCGATGTCTTCCTGCTTAGTCAGACTTTTCTCGCTGAAAGGGATGCCGCGTTTGATCAAGTAATCCCGCGCCATCTTGCAGGCCGAGCCGCAGTCGGGGAAGGTGTAAAGGGTGACGGGAAAATTCTCTCTGGCGCGTCTCGTTTCGTAGGGCAGGCTTTCTTCGGGAACCGGTGCTTTGCCCATCTTCAACGCTTCTACGTCTTGCGCACCCGGCAAAGGATGGTCGTCGTAGTGCACCTTGCCACGGCTATCGATAGAGCGATACACATCATCTGCTTGCGCATTCACCACGATCACCAGACCTGCCAACAATAAGAATCTCTTCATCCTCGTCTCCTTTGCTTATGCCGTGACCAACGGACACTGTGCCAACAACGCTCCAAATACAGAGCGTTGCTGCCACCTAGCCCGTTCCCCCTCTCCTGCTCTCCCCCGTTGGGAGAGAGTGACAATGTGTCGCATTGCGACGATCACATTAGACCATTATGCCGCAATAGCGCGTCGATCTTGGGTTCGCGACCACGAAAGGCTTTGAACGAATCCATCGCGTTGCGGCTTCCACCTACCGCCAGTATCTGTGCGCGGAAGTGGCTGCCGGTCGCCGCATCCAACACACCGTTCTCCTCGAACAGACTATACGCATCTGCCGACAATACTTCCGCCCATTTATAGCTGTAATAGCCCGCCGCATAACCGCCTGCGAAGATGTGCGAGAAGCTGTTCTGGAAACGGTTGAACGGATGGCGGAATGAGCACGGCGACTTCTTTGCGCACCTCGTCCAGCAATTGCTGCACGGTCTGTTTCGCATCGTCATACTCGCTGTGCAAACGCAGATCGAACAACGAGAACTCGATCTGGCGCAGCATCTGCAATCCACTCTGGAAGTTCTTGGCGGCGATCATCTTGTCGTACAGGTCGCGTGGCAGTTGCGCGCCGTTCTCGGCGTGGCGCGTCATGCCTTGCAGCACGTCCCATTCCCAGCAGAAATTCTCCATGAATTGGCTGGGTAGTTCGACGGCATCCCACTCCACGCCGTTGATGCCGGATACGCCCAGCTCTTCCACTTCGGTGAGCAGATGATGCAGGCCGTGACCGAACTCATGGAACAGCGTGATAACTTCGTCGTGCGTGAACAAGGCAGGCTTGCCGCCCAGCGGAGAAGCGAAATTGCAGTTGAGATAGGCGACCGGCGTTTGGATACCTTTGGCCGTACGGCGGCGGGTGATGGCATCATCCATCCAGGCGCCACCGCGCTTGCTGGCGCGCGCATACAGATCCAGATAGAACTGACCGATGAGTGCGCCTTGGTTGTCACGGATGTCAAAGAAGCGCACCGCTTCGTGCCACGCAGGAGCGGCTGATGGTTCGATCAGCAGACCGAACAAAGTCTCGACCAGACCGAACAGCCCCTTCAACACGGCATCTTCTGGGAAGTATTGCTTCACTTCCTGCTCGGAGAAAGCGTAGCGCTGCTCACGCAGCTTCTCGCTCACATAAGCGATGTCCCATGCTTGCAAGTCGTTCATGCCCAACTGCGCCGCAGCAAAGGCTCGCAATTCTTCCAGATCTTTTTGGCCGAACACTTTGGCGCGGTCTGCCAACTCCAGCAGGAATTCCGCCACTTGCTGCGGTGTATCCGCCATCTTGCTCGCCAGCGACAGCTCGGCGAAGTTAGCGAAGCCCAGCATGCGCGCCTCTTCCGCGCGCAACTTCAATATCTGCGACATCAATGGCGTATTGTCCAGCGCCGCTTTTGCACCCTCCACTGATTGTTCACTGGCACGGGTGGTATAGGCACGGTACATGCGTTCGCGTAAAGCACGATTGTCCGCATACTGCATCACCGGGCCATAAGACGGTGCTTTGAGCGTGAACAGCCAACCGGCCTTGCCCGCTTCCTGTGCCGCCTCGGCCGCCACTTGGCACTCGTCTGCCGGAATGCCGGAGATGTATTTCTCATCCTCAATCACACAGGTGTAGGCATTCGTCGCATCCAACAGATTGTCGGAGAACTTCGAGGTCAGCGCGGACAGTTCTTCCTGTATCGCCATGAAGCGCGCCTTCTTGTCTTCCGGCAATTCGGCGCCGCCTAAGCGGAAATCGCGCAGTTCGTTCTCGATGATCTTCTTCTGTGCCGCATTGAGTGCCGCGTAGTTTGAGCGCTATTGCGGATGGCTTTGTATTTTTGGAACAGTTCGAGGTTCTGCGACAGCTCGGCGTAGTACTGCGTGACCTTGGGCAGATTGGCGTTGTACACCTCGCGCAACTCGGGCGAATTCATCACCATGTTGAGATGACCGACCTGACCCCAAGCGCGCGACAACTGCTCGTGCGCATCATCGAACGGCTGCACGAAATTATCCCAAGTCGGTGGCGCACTCTCGGACAATAGTTTTTTGGTCAACGCGCGATTGCGTGTGAGCAACTCCTCGACCGCGGGAGCGACATGTTCGGTTTTGATCTCCGCAAAGCGCGGCAGACCGGAGAAATCAAGCAATGGATTCATTTGATGACGACCTAGATTGAATATGCGATGTGACCTTCGACGATGGTGTGGCACACCCGGCCTTGCAGTGTGTAACCGTTGAACGGTGTGTTCTTGCCCTGACTCTTGAGTGCAGCGGGTTCCACCTTCCATGTGGCGGCAGGATCGAATACGCACACATCGGCGTGCGCGCCCACAGATAGATGACCCATCTTCACACCGAGCAATTGCGCGGGGTTGATGGTGACGCGCCTTAGCGCATCGGAAAGCGCAACTTTGTCTTCTTCCGCCCACTTCAACACCAATGGCAGCAACAGTTCCATGCCGGTCGCACCCGCTTCGGCTTCGGCGAACGGCAATTGTTTGGCATCTTCATCCACGGGCGAGTGGTTGGAGCAGATGGCGTCGATGGTGCCGTCGAGCAAGCCGGCACGCAGTGCCGCTTTGTCACGCTGACTGCGCAGCGGCGGCATCAGATGGCAATTGGAATCGAAGAAGCCGATGTCCATCTCGGACAGGTGCACATGGTTCATCGACACATCGCAGGTCACCGGTAGCCCTTGGCGTTTGGCGACGCGTACCATCTCCACACCTTCGGCGCTGGAGATGCGGCAGATGTGCAGCTTCACGCCTGTCTCGCGCGCCAATTGCAACATGGTGGAGAGCGCGATGGTCTCAGCCACCACCGGGATCGCGGGCAAACCCAAGCGCGTCGCGACTTCACCATCGTGCGCCACCCCGTCTTTCGCAAGGAAGGCGTCTTGCGGACGCAACCACACGCGGTAATCAAAAGTGGCGGCGTATTGCATGGCACGCATCAACACCCGCGTATCGTTGAGCGGCGTATCGGCTTGGCTGAAGGCTTTGCAACCCGCTTCTTTCAATTCAATCATCTCGGTGAGCTCTGCCCCTTTCAGGCCGTAGGTCAGCGCGCCAACCGGAAATACGCGCGCTTGATTGAGCGAGCGTGCACGATGCTTGAGCATCTCCACCAGACCCGGCTCATCCAACGGTGGATCGGTATCGGGTGGGCACGACAAGGAGGTCACGCCACCCGCCATCGCCGCATCCATCTCCGATTCCAGCGTGGCTTTGTATTCGTAACCCGGTTCGCGCAAGCGCGCGGCGACATCCACCAAGCCGGGAATCACGATCATGTTGCTGGCATCGATCACCTGCTGTGCCACAAATCCCTGCGGGGCATGGCCGATCGCGACGATGTGTTTATCAGCGATGAACAAGTCCTGCTTCGCATCGATCTTGTTGTGCGGGTCGATCAGGCGACCGTTTTTGATATGGATATTCATTGATACCTCTCTAACCTACTGCGCAATTCGATTGCTGCGTTGCGCGGTACTCGCGTCCTCGTCTATCTACCAGATATGCCTCGTTGCTCCGTTCCGTGCGCCTTGCACTCGAACTGCTCGCTACGGTTAGCGGGGCATCAATTATTGCTTGCCCCCCGCCAAAGTACTCATCACTGCCATGCGCACCGCGATACCGAAAGTGACCTGCGGCAGAATGACCGACTGCACACCGTCGGCCACGCTGGAGTCGATCTCCACACCGCGGTTCATCGGCCCCGGATGCATGACGATGGCATCGCTCTTGGCTTGTGCCAGACGCTCTTGCGTGAGACCGTAGTATTTGAAATATTCCTGCGCCGAAGGCAGCAGCGCGCCCTGCATGCGCTCGTTCTGCAGACGCAGCATCATCACCACATCGACATCCTTCAAGCCCTGTGCCATGTCGTGATAGACCTGCACGCCCAGTTTTTCGACATGCGTCGGTAGCAGTGTCTTGGGGGCGACCACGCGCACTTCCGGCACGCCCAACGTGGTCAACGCATGGATCTGTGAGCGTGCCACGCGCGAATGCAGCACATCGCCGACGATGGCGACGCGCAGGTTGTGGAACTCTTTTTTGTAGTGGCGGATGGTATACATGTCGAGCAGCGCTTGCGTGGGATGCGCGTGGCGTCCGTCACCGGCATTGATGACGTGGATACTCGGGGCAACATGCTGGGCAATGAGGTGTGCCGCGCCGCTGGAAGAGTGACGCACCACGAACATATCGGCATGCATGGCACACAGGTTGTCCACCGTATCCAACAGGGTCTCGCCCTTGCTGGTGGACGACGAGCCGATGTTGAGATTGACCACATCAGCAGACAGCTTTTTGGCGGCGATCTCGAAGGTGGTGCGGGTGCGGGTGCTGTTCTCGAAGAAGATATTGAATACTGACTTGCCCTGTAACAGCGGCACTTTTTTGATCTCGTTGTTCGCGGCTTCGTTCATAAAACCGGCGGCCTTGTCGAGGATGTCGCGCAAGATGCGTGCGGGCAGCCCTTCGGTGGAGAGCAGGTGTTGCAGTTCGCCGTTCTTATTCAACTGAGGATTATTCATGCATGGATTCCCGCGCTGGGTTCATCGAAATACGCTTGCAGTATCTGCTGCGCGGCATACTGGTCGATGAGGGATTTTTGCTTCCTGCCGTGTATCCCTTCCTCATCCAGCACTGAGCTCGCGGCGGCGGAAGTATACCGCTCATCCACCAGCAAGGTGGGCAAATTGAAGCGGCCTTTGAGACGGTTGGCGAAGCGGCGGCTGAGCGCCGTCATCTCGTGCGGCGTGCCATCGTCGTTACACGGCAATCCAACGACCAGGGCCGCAGGCTCCCATTCTTGGAGTAGCGCGGCGATGGCGGCGAAGCGCGCCTCGTTCTTTTCGTCGTTGATAGTGGTAAGCGGACGTGCGGTATTGGAGACGGTATTGCCGACAGCGATGCCGATGCGCTTGGTACCAAAATCAAATGCGAGTAGCGTGCCGGAGGGAATGGGGAAAGTCATGCCCTCAGGCATGTCCCGCCTCGTCCGACAGAGAGGCAAAATCAACACCCAGCAATGCCATCGCAGCCGCTAGACGTTCTTCGGCGGGGAGATCAAACAAGATGCGTTCGGTGGCAGGCACACTGAGCCAAGCGTTAGCAGCCAGTTCTTGTTCCAATTGGCCTTCCGACCATCCGGCATAACCCAACGTCACCAGCATGTGCTGCGGCCCTTGACCCTCACCTACGGCCTGCAAGATGTCCTTGGAGGTGGTCAGGCCGATGTGCTCATTGACCTGCAAAGTGGATTGCCATTGCCCGAGCGTGTCATGCAACACAAAGCCGCGATCTGTCTGCACCGGACCGCCAAAATGCACCAACACATCCTCCAGCTCGACTGGCTTGAGCGGCATGTTGATCTGCGCGAACAGTTCACTCAGTGTGAGGCTGATCGGGCGATTGACCACGATGCCCATCGCGCCTTGCTCATTGTGTTCACACACATAGGTGAGGGATTTAGCGAAGAAGGGATCGGTCATTGCCGGCATGGCGATCAGGAAGTGATTGGTGAGATTGAACTCGGACATGGCGCTATTGTAATGCCTAAGCGCTCACGGCTCAACGCACGCTAATTATTCGTGGCACCAACGAAGCGGGCGATGTGTTCCAACAACTCATCTTCTTGATAGGGTTTTCCCAGATATTCGTTCACGCCCAGCTCCAGCGCATAGCGACGATGTTTATCCGCCGTGCGCGAGGTGATCATAATGATCGGCATATCCTGAGTGCGACTATCCTGACGTAGGCGCTTGGTCAACTCGAAGCCATCCATACGCGGCATCTCCACATCCAGCAGCATCACATCGGGTAACACATCCATGAGTTGTTCCAGTGCATCCACACCATCCTTGGCCGTGACCACCTGATAGCCTGCGCGTGTGAGCAGACGTCCGGTGATCTTGCGCACGGTCAACGAATCGTCCACTACCATCACGATCGGCATGCTACGTACTGCTTCTGCCGCCGCAGCCTTGGCGATCTTACGCGTGACGACGATGCGCTGTGTAAAGGCGACTGGGTTGATGATAAGAACGACCGTGCCGTTGCCCGACACGGTCGCCCCGACGATGCCGGGCAAGCGCGCCAATTGCGGGCCGATATTTTTGACCACGACCTCTTGGTTACCCAGCAGTTCATCGACGTGCACGGCGATGCGGCTTTCTCCGCTGCGCAACAACAGTATCGGATTGTGTGGCTGGCTCACCACTTCGACGTCGTCATCGCCTAGCAGGCGCGCCAGATAATGCAGCGGATAACGCGCACCTTGCCAATCGATGTATTGTTGCTTGTAGATCGCCTCTAACTCGGCGGGTTTGAGTTGTTGCACGTTCTCGACCATGGTCGAAGGCAGCGCATAGGTTTGCTGTCCGGCGCGCACCATCAGGGTCTTGGTCACGGCCAAGGTCAGCGGTAGATGGATAATGAAGCGCACGCCATGCCCGACCTCAGAGCTCACATCGACACGTCCCCCAAGCCCAGTGATCTCGCTACGAACCACATCCAGACCCACACCGCGGCCGGAGATCTCCGTCACTTCCTGTGCCGTGGAAAGACCCGGCATAAAGATCAGCTGCATGACTTGCTCGTCACCGATCTCTTCGCCTTCCTGTAGCAGGCCGTTCTCGACGGCCTTTTGCCGCACACGCGCGATGTCCAAGCCCGCGCCATCGTCGCTGAACTCGAATACGACTTCGTTGCTTTCCTGACGTAGCGCCAAACGGATCTCGCCGATGGGTTCTTTACCCACGTGCTGGCGCTGCTCCGGTGTTTCCAATCCGTGCGCGATCGCATTGCGCAGCAGATGTTCGAACGGTGCCGTCATTTTCTCCAGCACACTACGATCCAGTTCGACCTCGATACCGGTCAATTCCAAGTTGGCACGCTTGCCCAGCTCCTTACCGGTCTGGCGCACGATGCGGTATAGCCGTTCGCTGATGCTCGCGAACGGCACCATGCGGATGTCCATCAGGCCTTGTTGCAGATCGCGGTTGAGGTGCGCCTGAGCAGTCAATGCTGCCTCGGTTTCCGCAAGGTTCTTCAACAAAGACTGCTGCACCGTCTGCACGTCATGCACGCTTTCGTTCATAAAACGTGTCAGCTCTTGGAAGCGTGTGAAACGGTCGAACTCCAGCGGGTCGAACTTTTCCGCACTATCACCGCTGATCGAGATACGTGCTTGCATCTGGCCTTCTGCATGGATCTCGATCTCGCGCAGCTGCTTGCGCAGGCGACTCACGCTGTCTGTCAGCTCCAGCACACTGTTTTTGAATTCTCGCAATTCGGTCTCGGCGCGTGAACGCGCCACGCTGACTTCACCGGCCTCGTTAACCAAACGATCCACCGTGTCTGAGCGAACGCGCAACAATGCGGCTTGCATGGCACGCTCAGCTCCAATTTCCAACGCGGGAGCCGGAATGAACCTAGCGGTTTCGACTTGTTGTTCTTCTGCTTCGTCTAGCGTTGCCGACGCTGCCGCGACCTCTTGCACCGCTGCTTGTGGTTGCTGTAGCTGTTCGATTGCATGGCCGATACGATCCAGATAATTGTCCAGTTCGTTCCACAATTCCGTGTCGAGCACATTTCCCGCCACCGCTTTGTCTACACGATCCTCCACGCGGTGTGTCAATTCACCCAAGCGCATCGCACCTGCCATGCGCGCGCTACCTTTGAGCGTGTGCAAACTGCGTTGCAGATTGCGTCCCAACTGCGCATCATCCGGTTGCTCACGCCATGCACGCAGCGTGCTGCCGATCTGGGGGTACAGCTCATGCGCCTCTTCCAAGAAGATCGGCAGCAACTGCTCATCCACTTCGTCGTGTACTGTCCGCTCGTGCTGCGCCTGCTGTGGTATCGCCTCATCCGTCGCGGTCGCTGCTTCTGCGATCTCCGGCTCGACGTTTGGCACGGGTGTCGGTGCCACGGCTTCAGCAGGAGCAGCCTCTTCCGGCAACGCAAAATCCAAGGTGATCTCGGGAGTGAATTTCGGCTCGACGCTATTTTCGACCGGTGCCACAGCGACTTCGGCGTCGAATATCGGCGCACCCTCTATCTCTGCGCTTTCGCTCTTGACCGAGGCGACCTCCTTGTCGGCCAACACACGGGCGCGCAACTCTGGATCGGGCTGTGGTTCTTGGCGCAACTCGCGCACCGTGGTGCACAACTCGTCCAAGTGCTGCACCACTTGATCGAGCATCTCCATTTGTTGCTCGTTAACAACACCTGGTTTGTCGATACGTTCTTCCAGCCATATCTCCAAGGCATAGGCTAGGTCGGCGATCTGCACGAAACCCATGGTGCGATTGACCCCGGCCAATGTGTGCGCGGCACGCATGAAATCATAGGAGACGATATGCGCTTCATCTTCACGCAACACATCCAGTTGACTATGTAGCGCACGCACATGACCTGCCGCCTCTTCCGTGGCGATGTTGAACAGCACCGGAGACAGACTGATGGAGCCGATCTGAATAGGCCCTTCGTCTTGTTCCGCAGGCAGAACGTCAACCGTCTCGTCTGTCGGGAATCCCTCTTTGTGTTCGACTTGTGGCGGCTCCTTGCCGTTCTCGATGCAATCAGCCACCGTCAGCAGATGCGTGGTGTCGATGGTAGCGCTGGTGCTGCCATTTCTCAGCATATCCACCCAGTGCTGGAACAAGACTTCAGCATCACCGATCATGTCGAGCAACGCGGGTGACGCAGGTTTGTTCTCTTGCAGCCAGCGATTCATGGCGCGTTCGACCGCCCAGGCGACTTCGCCCAACTCGGTCAGCCCCACCATACGTCCGCTACCTTTGAGCGTATGGAAAGCACGCCGCATGATGGTCAACGGTTCGCGGCTGTCTGCATGCAAGCGGCTGATCTCTAGATTGCTGCGCAAGGTCTCCATGACTTCGCGCGCTTCTTCCAAAAAGACTTCCAACAGCTCTTCGTCTTCACCGCCGGTGCGGATCGACACACCTGCCGACACAACTTCCTCTTCCTGCTCCGCCGCATCCACATGACCGGCGGCACTGCGCATCTCGTTGATGTCCTTCAATACACCGCTCAAGGCTGCCGGATCGGGTTTCTGTCCCAATATCAGGCCATGGACATACTCTTCCAACGCGCTGACCGTGGAGGCCACCGCACGCATCTCGGCGGCAGAAGGTGTTTCACCATGCACATATCGTTCGGTCACTTGCCGCAGCGTACCCATCAACTGCTCCGCGACATCCAAGGACAAGATGTGCAATCCACCTTGCACTTGGCTCAGCAGACGGCCGATCTGCGACAGCTCGGCACGTTTCGCCGCATTGTTGAAGAACGCATTCAAGCTTTGTTCGATGTGCTGCAGATTGCCCTGCATCTCGGTCGCCAATGGTGCCATCACTTCGCGTTGTTCCATCTGGCAATACAGCGAGATCAGACTGGCGAGTTTGTTCACATCTTCCGGCATGCGCATCATGCCTGCCTGCAGGCGTGCACTGAGGATGCGTGCCTGCTCGTGGAAGCCGCTGCCCAGATGCTGATAGTGTTCGATGCCACTCTTGAGCAACAACAGCGCCATCGCCATATCCATGGAGATGCGCTGCGCCCGTTCCGGCTCATCGGTGTGCACTGCGGTCGTGTGTATCTGCTTGCTCAGGAACTGTAGGGTGTTGCGATCCAGCTGTTCGGAGATCCCATGCACTTGTTCCATGCGCTGGGCGAATTTTTGACAGGCTTCCTGATTGTCGGCGACACAATGCTCCCAAGTCTCTTCCGCAACATTGAGGTGAGCGCGCATATTATCGAGCAGGACGGCGGTCTCGCTCGGTGGCAACGGCATTTCCTCCGGCAGATATTCGTCCAGCACATAGGCATCTTTGATCTGTTCGACGGCATCGCTCACCGTATGGCTACGTGCAATGAGATAGAGCATCTCGCTGATGGCGCTCTCTTCGTCAAAGACGCCTTCATCCGTCAGCGACTTCATGCGCAGGTCGATGCGGCTGAGCGCTTTTTTGACGTTCAGCTCCGGCGGCACTCCGTCGTGCATCAGACAATCCAGCAATCCCGTCGCCACCCACCAGAACGCACGCTGTTGATTTTGCGGTACACAGCCCAAAACATTGCGCACAGATGCCATCATCATGCGTAAGGCTTCGGTTGCATTATCCTGGCGCAGCCACTTCAATAAAGATTGTTGGTATTGCAAGCGCGCCGCTTTGATGCGCACCGGCGCATCACTCTCCGGTGCCGGCTGCATCAAGGATTGCGGCAACTCGACTTGCAACGCCGGAAAGAAAAGGTCGACATCGAACGCCATCTCCAATCCGCGAGCCTGATGCAATTCTTGATATTCATGGAACAAGCGTAATGTGGCATTGCTGGCACCGTCCGCCAGCGCATCCAGATAATGCGTCATGCCAAATAGCGCACGCCGGATGATGTCGCGGCGCATGGAGGTGGCGTCCTGTGGATGGGTGGATAATTCTTGCAGCAGTTTTTCTAATTCGGCACAAAACACGACCAGCCCGTTCAAGGACAGCATGCGCAACACGCCGCTCATTCGATGAACCTCTTCCAGAGCATTCGTCAGCGCCTGTTGATTGCTGGCCGTCGCCGTAAAATAATTCTCCAGCTCGCGACTGATGTTCGCCAGCGAGCTGTCTAGGCCAGACTTAACCGAGAGTAAAGGTAGCGGGTTGAATTGCGCCGGCACAGTCAGCCTTTACAGCTTGAAGCCCGAGACCGAGCTGCTGAGTTCTGCCGCCAAACCTTCCAACTGAGCGACCGATGCATTGGTACGCTGTGTACTGTGAGAGGTCTGCTCGGTGATCTTCAGAATGTCGCCCATGACCCCCGCCACTTCGCGTGCCATGTCAGTTTGAACCTGCGTGGACACCGAGATGCTGTTCACCAAGTCAGTCAGCTCACGCGTGGATTTCTCAATCTCACGCAAAGCCTGACCCGCCGCATCGGACAGTTTGGCTCCATCGACCACACCTTGTGTGCTTTTTTCCATCGCCGTCACGGCATCCTGTGTATCGCTCTGAATGGTCTTCACCAGCATACCGATCTGCTTGGTCGCCTCGCCGGAACGTTCGGCGAGGCGCTGCACTTCTTCTGCCACCACCGCAAAGCCCCGTCCTGCTTCGCCTGCGGACGCGGCTTGGATCGCGGCATTCAGCGCCAGCACGTTGGTCTGCTCAGTGATGTCAGAGATCAGATCCACGATCTCACCGATCTCCTGTGAGCTTTCGCCCAGACGTTTGATGCGCTTGGAGGTGTCTTGGATCTGTTCACGGATGCCATCCATACCCGACACTGAATTCTGCACCGCGCGTGCGCCTTGCTCGGTCACTTCCAATGTCCGGCGCGCCACCGCAGAGGATTGCGCCGCACTGCTGTCGACCTCTTGGATCGATTTGGTCATCAACTCGACCGCGCCACCTGCGTCACGTATCTCAGCCGCTTGTTTTTGCGTGGACGTCAACAGTTCTTTCGTCACCGTACCGGCCTCACTTGTCGCACGTGCCACTTGTTGTGATGCGGCGATCACGCCCGCAACCAGTTTTCGCAATTCGTCGGTGGTGTAGTTCACCGAGTCAGCGATCGCGCCGGTGATGTCCTCGGACACCGTAGCGCGAACGGTCAAGTCACCGTCGGCCAGATCGGACAATTCATTCATCAAGCGCAGAATCGCCTGTTGGTTACTGCGGTTGGTCTGCGCCGCTTCACGCTCACGCCGTTTCGATTCATCCAGATATATCTTGGAAAGCAACAGCAGCAGTAGCAGCAGCATGCCGCCGGAAAAGAACACCACGAGGCTGGTGATACGGGTCGTGGTCGTTGCTTCATACTCATTGACCAGATTTTGCGTCACCGCCAACAATTTATCGCCCTCTTCCAAGATGCGCTGACCCGCCAAACGTGAAGTCAGCACGTTGCCCGAGTTCGCCACGATAAAACCGACCACTGACTGGTAGCCTTCGAAGTCTTCCTTGAGCAGCCCCACGGTGGCGTCGTTTTGTGGCATCTCACTGAGCAGCGCCTGTGCGGCGTGCATCTTTTCATTCAACCCGGGTAGATCTTCTGTCGAAGCCGAGGTCAACACCATCTGCACTGCGCCTGTGATCTGCTCTAGCAACAGATTCAAGCGGTCGGCCTTTTGCGCATAGCCCGGTGCTGCATGCTCCGCAAGCTGGTTGGCCAAGTTCAACATATCGCGTTGACCTGCCGCGCCGCGTTGCAAGGTGACCAACAGCGGACGCCCCTTTTCCAACTCATCCAGCAGACCGCCCATGCGCTTCCAGTGCGCCAGCAATTCATTCAGCGGTAGACGCGCCGTGCCCTCGGTGGCGGGTATGGAATCGTTACCTTGATCCAACACATGCAAAATATTGGAAAAATCCGTCTGGGTCTGTTCCAACTCCTCGAAGGCGGATGAATCCCCTGCAAAGCTGGCGGCTGCATCCTTAGCCAAGCGTTGCGACAACATCAAAAGTTTGGAGGACTGCGCCACATAATGCGAACCATTGGCCGCATTGCGCGTATCCAAGTAGGTGAACGCCGCCGCGATGAGCAAGAAGAACAACAGCGAACCACCCAAGATGCGCAGTTGTTTATCAAATGACTGGCTACTGAACCACGGAATATTGATCGTCTTGATCTGTTCTTCATTCATGTCACCACGCTTGGTGAAGCCTTGCGCTGATTTTGTCGACAATTTTAACGATGGTAATTTGAAAGCCATTTTTCTTCTCCCCTGAGCGTTTTTACGCCCCGATTTGCAGGAATCCCGGTTGCTGTAACAACTGCGACATGTCTAATTTGTGCCAGATCTGCCCGCTACCGTCTTGTAGACGAATCTCTCCGTCCTGTTCACTCTGTTGCCAGTCAGTCACATTGCGCAAACCCAGCACGCGCGTCACCAATAGTCCCGCATTGAATGCGAATTTCTGTCCCGCCAGTAACACCCGACTCTGCCCCTCTTGTGGGATCGCATCCCCGCCCAGATACACGCTCAGGTCGACGACGCTATAGAGATTGCCGCGCACGTTCGCAACACCGCAATACCAGGGCTTGGTCAATGGAACCGGAGTCAGCGCGGGGGGCGGCAATACTTCATTGATGTCGGCCATGTCCACCAGCCAATAATCCGCTCCAACCTGCACACCCAAGGTGGTGGTGCGGCTACCGCCGCCCGTCACTTGGGCTTGCAAACGATCCAGCACGCTTTGCTGGAATTCGCGCAAGTTGAAGCGTTTAGACATGGGTCAGCCCAATGCCGCGATCTTGGCGAGCAACTCTGCCGCAACGATGGGCTTGGTGACGTAATCTTTCGCTCCTTGCCGCATTCCCCATATCTTGTCGGTCTCTTGACCCTTGGTCGTGCAGATGATGATGGGTATGTGTTGTGTCGCTGGCTCCTGCGTGATCGTGCGGGTCGCTTGAAAACCGTTCAGCCCCGGCATCACCACATCCATTAGAATGAGATCCGGCAGCTCCGATTTGACGTTCGCTACGGCTTGTTCACCGCTTTCTGCATATACCACCTGGAAACCTTGTTTACCCAGGATGTCCCCCAACACGTGGCGCTCCGTTGCAGAGTCATCCACGACCATCACTTTCTTAATTGCCATAATCAACTTCCTCTTGTTGCTTGCTTGTATGTGTAGTGACCGCCTCGATCAAACTCTTTTTGCTGAACGGTTTGGTCAGATACTGATCTGCCCCCACCAACTTACCGCGCGCGCGGTCGAACAGGCTGTCTTTGCTCGTCAGCATGACCACGGGGGTATCTTTGAATTCTCGGTGATTCTTGATCAACGCACAGGTCTGATAACCATCCAAACGCGGCATCATGACATCGACAAAAATGATGTCGGGTTTGTTGTCGACCACCTTGGACAGGCCGTCAAATCCATCTTCTGCCAGCACGACCTGACAGCCCGCCTGCGACAGGAATATCTCCCCGCTACGGCGTATGGTGTTGCTATCATCGATGAGTACTACACGGATCCCGGTCAGACTTTCGCCCATGTTGTCACCCTTATTCCCAGTTGATCCAACGTCCCCAACCCCCTCGGAACGCCCCCTAGAAGCCGATGCTACCGCATTTGCCTAGAGACGTTCAATGTTTTAGCGTTTCCAGAAACTCGGCGTGAACAAAATCAGCAGCGTGAATATCTCCAAGCGACCTATCAACATCGCCAGCGTGCATACCCAAACCTGAAAATCCGTTAACACCCCAAAATTACTGGCCGGACCAACCACGCCCAGCCCCGGGCCTGCATTGTTGATGCAAGCGATCACGGCGGAAAAAGATGAAATGAAATCCAATCCGCTGATGAGCAAAGCGAAGGTCAGCGTCACGACACTCATGAAGTATAAAAAGATGAAGCCCAGCACAGCGAACACGATGTTGTTAGCCACCACCTGTCCGCCGATCTTCATCGGATTTACCGCTGAGGGATGCAGCAACTTGATGAATTCACGCCCGGCCTGCTTGACCAACACCAACGTGCGAATCATTTTGATGCCACCACCGGTGGAGCCAGAGCTTACGGTGATGCAGCTCAAAAACAACATCCACAGCGGGGCGAAGATCGGCCATTGGTTAAAGTCCACACTGGCAAAACCGCAATCCGTCGCCATCGAAACTAGGTTAAAACTGGCATGGCGCAGTGCCGTCCAAAAATCCGGATAGGTGCCTTTCCACCATAAGAACAGGCCGATACCGAGACAACTGCCCAGAACCAAACCGACCGTTGCCACCGCTTCCGCGTCATGCAGGTATATCTTCAGGCTCTTGCCGCGCCAAGCCAAAAAGTGGGTGGCAAAGTTCATCGCCGCCAACAGCATGAACACGATCAGCACGAATTCGATAGCAGGCGAATTGAAGTAGCCAATACTTGCGTCGTGCGTGGAAAACCCCCCCAGCCCCATCGCCGCAAACGCATGGCACACGGCATCGAACCATGTCATCCCCACCAATTTCAATGACACGATGCAAGCCATCGTGATGCCCGCGTACACCAGCCACAGATTACGCGCAGTCTCGGTGATGCGCGGGGTCAGTGCCGAATCCTTCATCGGTCCCGGCGTCTCGGCCTTGAACAGCTGGCGCCCGCCAATACCCAACAATGGCAATACCGCCACCGCCAGCACGATGATGCCCATGCCGCCCAACCAATTCAATTCATGTCGCCACAGATTGAGCGCGGGCGGCAAGTCCATCAAGCCCGGTGAGCACGGTCGCCCCGGTGGTGGTGATGCCGGACATGGTCTCGAAATACGCATCCGTGAATGACAAGCCGTTGATCACCAGCAATAACGGCAAGGTCGCTACGGCTGGCATCGCTGTCCACATCGCCACCACCAGCAGATAGCCATGGCGTATGGATAGTTCGCCTTTGTAGCGACGCGTCAACAACCATAACAACATGCCGATGCCTGCGGTCCATAACATCGCCAACAGGAAATCGATCAACGTGTCGTCGTGATAGATGAGCGAGGTGAGTATCGGCAACAGATAACTGATACTGAACACCACCAGCATCAGCCCCAGCGCATGCAGAACCGTCAGCGCGCGCTGCATTAGAAAAACCCGACACTGACTTGGAACAGTTTTTCGACTTTTTTCAGCATCTGTTTGTTGATGACGAAAACGATAACATGGTCTTCCGCTTCGATCACCTTGTCGTGATGCCCCATGATGACTTCATCACCCCGCACCAGAGCACCGATAGTCGCGCCTTTAGGCAGATCGATCTCGTCGATACGTCGACCGACCACGCGCGAAGATTCGCGGTCGCCGTGCGCCACCAGTTCCAACGCCTCTGCTGCACCACGGCGCAAGGAGTGTACCGCCGCCACATCACCCTGCCGCACATAAGCCAGCAATGAGCCGATCGTGACATGCGCCGGGGAGAGCGCGATGTCGATCTTGCCGCCCTGCACCAGCTCGACATAGGCACTACGATTGATCAGCGAGATCACCTTGCGCGCCCCGCCCTGTTTGGCCAGCAGCGCCGACATGATATTGTTCTCATCATCATTGGTCAGTGCACAGAACACATCCACTTCGCCAACATTTTCCTGCTGCATCAGCTTTTCGTCGGTGCCATCACCGTTGAGTACCAGCGTGTTAGTCAGCTCTCCCGCCAGTTTCTCGCAGGACTTTTTGTTGTACTCGATGAGCTTGACCTGATAGTTACGCTCCAATGCCTTTGCCAAACGCCGACCGATGTTGCCGCCGCCCACGATCATCACACGCTTGGCAGGCTTGTCCATGCGGCGCATCTCTTTCAAGACGCTACGGATGTTGTTGGTCGCCGCGATGAAAAATATCTCATCGCCTTCTTCCACGATCGTACTGCCCTCGGGAATGAGCGCGCGATCCTGACGGAAGATGGCCGCCACGCGCGTTTCGACTTGCGGCATATGGGTGCGCAAAAAACTGAGCGGCTTACCCACCAATGGTCCGCCCTCGAATGCCCGCACCGCCACCAGCGACACCTTGCCGTCGGCAAATTCCAGCACCTGCAAGGCCTCGGGGAATTCGATAAGCTTGGTGATGTATTCGGTGAGTATCTGTTCCGGACAGATCGAAAAATCCACACAGAAATTGTCGGTGCTAAACACAGCCTCGCGATTGAGATAATCGGGAGCACGGATACGCGCGATACGCGTCGGCGTGTTGTAAAGGCTGGCAGCCAGTTTGCACGCGACCAGATTCACTTCATCGCTTTGCGTCACCGCCAGCAACATATCGGCATCGGCGATACCCGCCTGTTCGAGCACGGAAGGATGAGCCGCATTACCGGTCAACGTGCGCAGATCCAAGCGATCTTGCAGTTGTCGCAGCTTCTCGCCGTCCGAATCGACTACGGTGATGTCGTTTGCTTCGCTGACCAGATTCTCCGCCACCGTCGAACCGACTTGTCCCGCCCCCAAAATAAGTATCTTCACGCTTCACCCTTCCACTTGATGGAGCAACCCATGCTGGCGATCTGATCGCGCGGCCCTTGCCCGGTCTTGGCCACCTGCAACATGGCATTGAACAGATCGCGCGGCGCGTCCGCCACCGCCTCTTTGCGCGAAGCATCCAATCGTCCGCGATACTGCAATTCCAATTTGGCATTGAAGCCGAAGAAATCCGGCGTGCATACCGCGCCGTAGTCTTTGGCGATCTGTTGCGTCTCGTCCCACACGTAGGGAAACGGGTAGCCATACTCCCGCGCGATGAGCTTCATATTGTCGAAGCTGTCTTCCGCATAGTCGGCGGGATCGTTGGACATGATGGCGATGCTGTTGATGCCGTGCTGCTGCAACTCGCGCACGTCGCGGATGATGTGGTCGCGGATGGATTTGACGTAAGGACAGTGGTTACAGATGAACATCACCAGCAGACCGTTCTTGCCGCACGCACTCTGCAAAGTGTGGTGTTGACCATCCACACCCGGTAGATTGAACGGACGCGCTTTCCAACCGAAATCACATAGAGGAGGTTGCAGACTGACCATGGATTTTCTCTCCCAAAGACCAACGTTATTTTTCTGGGCGTTATATTATCACGCCCGTTCGATGCCCTTTACCAACCATGTCTGCGCCAAGATTCTACTGTCCGCCGCCGTTGCCCTTGAGTACCAACGCCGAGCTTCCACCGGAAGCCGCGCACCACGCCAGCCGCGTGTTGCGACTGCGCGTCGGGGATGCCGTGCAGATATTTGATGGATTGGGCAATGCCCTAGATGCCACCATCAACGGTATCAACGGCAAACGCGTACTGTTGGGAAATCTACAGACCTGTATGAGCGCGCAGGATAGCGGCTTGCACATCGTGCTAGCGCAGGCCATGTGCACCAGCGACAAGATGGATTGGGTGGTGCAGAAAGCAACCGAACTCGGCGCGGCCGAGATCGTTCCGGTGCAAACACAGCGCAGCGTGGCCAAGCTCTCCGGCCCACGTGCCGACAAGCGCACCGAGCATTGGCGTAACGTCACCATTTCCGCCTGCGAACAATGTGGTCGCAACACCCTACCGCAGCTGCACGCACCACAGGAACTCGGTAGTTGGCTAAGTGAGATGCGTCATGCACCCGGCGGAAAATTCATTCTGCTCCCCGGCGGAGCCAGCAATCTGCAAACACAGCCCAAGCCCGAGAGCCGCGTCACTCTGCTCATCGGCCCCGAAGGCGGCTTCACCAGCGACGAAGCCAACGTCGCCCAGCAAGCGGGTTTCGTTCCCATTCTGCTCGGCCCGCGCGTATTGCGCACCGAGACCGCCGCCATCGCGGGTATCGCGGCGTTGCAAACGCTGTGGGGAGATTTCAACTAGCGCGATTAGCGCACGTCGATCTGCACGCGACGGTTACGCGGTTCGGCAATACCATCCGCTGTCGCCACTTCGGGCTCCAACTCTCCGCGACCGACCACTTGGATGATCTGCGCAGAGATGCCCCCCGCCACCAAGATGTCACGTACTGCCTCGGCTCTATCCAGCGATAAATGCAGATTGATCTCATCACTTCCTGCGCGATCCGTATGCCCGATCACAGTGATCTCCGGCGCAGCACGCTTGGACAACTCTTGCTGTATCTCGCCGACCTTGGCGGCCGATTCAGCCGTTAACTTCGTCCCGTTTTCTTCGAACCTCAAAATGAAAGAGCGCGGCTTTTCCGGCAGCGCTTGCATCACCTCGGGAAACAAACTCTGAATCTGCTCCGCCGAATAGGTCTTGTTCTCGAACTTGCCACCGCTCAACGCCACACCCTGAAAAGGCTCTGTCACAGCGATCTCCTGACCATTGACCTTGATCACGATGCCGGAACTCTTGCCTTCCGCATCAGGCAACAGAATCGCTGTTTCCTTGAGCATGGGGGGCGACGGAGGCATAAGCAAAGGCGGCGTTGTAGCGGGCGTGCCCACCAGCCCGGCAAAGACCAACACAATGACCACCCATATCGAAAATCCGTCCATGGATTACTCCGCTCCCTCTGCCGACACGATGAAATCGGTTCCGCGTACCCCTATGGTGGCGGTAGGTGTATGGATCGCCACAGATGCCGGGTTCTTCTTACCCAGCATGCCGGTCACAAAGCGCATGGAACCTTTGAGCACCGAGATAAGCATGTTGCCGTCGCGCTGCACCGGATCGTAATGAAACTCATTCAGCTGCGAAACGCTCTTTGCCCCGAATGAAAGTAAAGTGTCGTCTTGCAGGGTGATGCCCACCGCACTGGCAGGTCCGGTGATGATCTTATCGGCAGCCAGCAATTTCATGCCCGCTACTGCAATGAGGGACGCATTGCCGCGTACAACACTCACTTCGCCTTTAACCGATTTGATCGTTCCTGCCACCTCTTCTGCAACTGCGTCATTGGCAAAGAGCGTCATTGCCACCGCAATCCAACACACCGTCTTTATCCCAGCACTCATGCCCACTCCGATCATCTATCTCGATAAATCTTGTCATCTTAGCGGAAAAACAATGCGCTATGCTTCGCTTCCAACCTCCCTCTCATAGGAACAACCATGCCCTACGTCAACATCCGAATCGCCGGAACACTGAGCCGCGAACAGAAGGCCAAGATCGCCGCAGAGATCACCGATACGCTGGAACGCATCGCGCACAAGCCCAAGTCCTACACCTATATCGCATTCGACGAACTGCCCGACGAGAACTGGGCGATCGCGGGCAAGTTGCTAGATGAGGAATAGCACGGCAAGATACGCGCATTCACTCGAAAGGATTGAGATGCCCGTTGCTACTTCCCCTGCTGATTTCGTTGCGTGGTTCCGTTCCGTTGCGCCTTATATCAATGCCTTTCGCGGCAAGACGTTCGTGGTGGCGTTCGGCGGCGAGGTGGTGGCGGACGGTAAGTTCGTCGAGCTGACGCATGATTTCAACCTGCTGGCAGCGTTGGGCATCCGCTTGGTGCTGGTGCATGGCGCACGGCCACAGATCGAGCAGCGGCTGGCACAGAACAATATCGAAGGTACCTATCACCACGGCATCCGCCTGACGGATGCCGAGACCATGCAGTGCGTGAAGGAGGCGGTCGGTCGCGTGCGGGTGGAGATCGAGGCGCTGCTCTCGGTGGGGCTGGCGAACTCGCCCATGGCCAATGCCGACATTCGCGTGGCGGGAGGGAACTTCATCACGGCGCAACCCATCGGCGTCATCAACGGTGTGGATCTGATGCACACCGGCTGCGTGCGTAAAGTGGATGTGGCCGCGCTGAACGACCGCATGGAATTCGGCGAGGTGGTGCTACTTTCCCCGCTCGGTTATTCGCCCACAGGGGAAGTCTTCAATCTCACGCTGGAAGATGTTGCCACGGCAACGGCTATCGCGCTGGATGCAGACAAGCTGATCTTCCTGATGGACACCGACGGTGTGCAAGAGAAAAACAATAAACTGCTTCATGAATTGACCATTGCCGAAGCCAACAAGCTTCTCTCCGGCAGGCGCAAGTTACCGGACGATGTGGGGATGTTCCTGCCTTGTGCCGTACGTGCTTGCGAAGCCGGTGTAGCGCGCACTCACCTCATCAGTCGCCATACCGATGGTGCGCTGTTGCAAGAACTGTTCAGCGATGAAGGTATCGGCACCATGGTGGTGGAAAGCACGCTAAATACCTTGCGCGACGCGACCATCGAAGATGTGGGCGGCATTCTGCAATTGCTGCAACCGCTGGAAGCCGAGGGTATTCTGGTGCGGCGCTCGCGCGAATTACTGGAACGCGAGATCAGCCGCTTCGTGGTGTTGGAACACGGCCATCGCATCATCGGCTGCGCGGCGCTGTATCCGTTTGCCGATGAGAAAGCGGCTGAGCTTGCCTGCCTTGCCGTGCAGCCCGTTTATCGCAACCACGGTTACGGTGACGTGCTGCTCAACCATATCGCGGCGCGTGCGCAGGCCATGAAATTGCACAAGCTATTTGTGCTGACCACACGCACTGCGCACTGGTTCATCGAGCGTGGCTTCAAGGAAGTTGATGTGGAACAACTCCCGCCTCAGAAAAAGACGCTATATAACTATCAACGGCGTTCGAAGGTGTTCGTCCGGACACTCCGCTAGACATTGAGGGGTCGCATGCTGCACTGGCTGTTTTCTCGTCCGTTACAAGTCAAATTCTTTTTCAGCACGGCGCTGTTGGTCAGTGCCGCCTTGCTGGTGCTCATGCTGAATGTCTTGCAAGTATTGAATCAGTTTTTGACACACCACGTCGAGCAGGATATGCAACAGAGCACGCATATCCTTGCTATGGCCTTGATGGTTGGGCCAGCGGCACACGACCCGAACGACCTGCGACAACTGCTGCAAAATGTGCAGGAGATGCACGGCTATTGTTATCTCGCCGTGCTGGACAACGCAGGTAAGTTGCTGGCTTCTTCCGAAAATAACCCAGCACTGCGTCCCGCAGATGCCAAGATGACCTCACCAGACTCGGACGGCGATTGCTTCGACGGCACGATCCCGCTCTCGCACGACGGCAATGCTTTCGGCACGCTGCACTATGGTGTCGAAACGGGCTATTTCGAGGAACTCAAACACACCCTGCGCATCAAGCTCTTTATCGTCTCCGCATTATGGTTGGTCGTTGGTGCGGCGGTGTATTTCCTCTTGGTGCATCGTTTGGTGCAACCACTGCGCGCGATCACCCGCGCCAGCGAATCGATGGCACATGGCAATCTGAATGCCGTCATGCCCAAAGATCTGCCCCAGGATGAGCTGGGGCTGTTGGCCACCAGCCTCAGCAACATGGCAGCTTCGTTGCGCCAGCGCATCGAATCTCAACAAAGTTATGCCCATGCTCTCTATGCGGAACAAGCGCGCTTGAATGCACTAGTTTCGATCCTGCCCGTTGGCATCATGTTCGTCGATCCAGAACGTCGGGTGCAATTCATCAATCAGGAGTGTCGTCGTCTGTGGGGCTTGTCAGAAAACGAGGACTACCTCGACCAGCATGATATCGACCTCATCGCACATGCCCGCAACATGATGGAGCAGCCGGATTTTTTCATTCAGCATGTCGACTCGGCACTCAAGGAATACGGCATCGGCACGCCCTTCGATACCAAGCTACTCACGGGAAGAACCATCCGCAGTCGTTCCTGCGTGGTGCCTGACGCATCCGGTGAGCGTTACATCGGGCGCATCTGGATGTTCCAAGATGTATCTGAAGAACATGCACGCCTGCATGCCGCTCATGCCCGTGCCGAGCGCGATGCTTTGACGACCCTGTATAACCGCCACCGCTTCGAAGCTGACTTGGAGCATATGTTCGCCCAAGCACAACGTAATGATCGACGCTTGAGTCTGTTGTACTTCGATCTGGACGATTTCAAAAGCATCAATGATCGTTTTGGTCATGCCAGTGGCGACAAAGTGTTAAAAGCCATTGCCCAAGCAGTAACATTGCAAGCGCGACGGAACGAGATCGTCTACCGTCTTGGGGGTGATGAATTCGCCATTCTTGTCGCCGATTCCTCGCCTGCGGGTGTGGAGGCACTAGCACGCCGCGTCACCGAAACCATCGGCAGCCTACAATTCAATTTCACAGGGCACACCGTGCAGATCCAATGCAGCATGGGGATCGCGACCTACCCGCTCGCCCAACCCACAGGCACCGCGTTGGAATTAGTTCAACATGCCGATCTGGCGATGTACCAAGCCAAGCACTTCGGCAAGAACCGCTGGCAGATGTTCGATCCCGACCTGCCGCTAGATTTGGGCAAAGATTCACGGTAAAGTCGCGTCCTCGAAGCCTTACTCAAGAAGCGAATCCCATCATGGCAAGAACAGTACAGTGTGTAAAACTCGGTCGTGAATCCGAAGGTCTGGATCGCGCGCCTTATCCCGGTGCATTGGGTCAGCGTATATTCGACAACGTCTCGAAAGAAGCCTGGCAAGGTTGGATCAAGTTCCAGACCATGCTGGTGAACGAGAACCGCTTGAATCTTGCCGACGCAAAAGCACGAAAATATCTGGCTGAGCAAATGGAGAATTATTTCTTTGGCACCAACACTGACATGCCTGCAGGTTACGTCCCGCCAAAAAACTGATTCGCTTCACCCGTTCATACGTTGACAGCATCTCCCATGGTAAAAAAATTTCCGGCGCAAAACTTCCTCAACCGTGAACTCGGTCTGTTGGAATTCAACCGCCGCGTGCTGGCACAGGCCGAGGACGCATCCGTTCCCATCTTGGAGCGCCTGAAATACCTGTGCATCGTCAGCAGCAATCTGGATGAATTCTTTGAGATCCGCGTCGCCGGGTTGAAGGAACAAGCCAAGTTGGGCGGTTTAGCCGCAGGTCCAGACGGTCTGGAAGCGACGCAGATTCTCAAACGCCTGCATGCCCCGACACACCAACTTATCGCGCGCCAGTATCAGTTGTTCAACGATGAACTGGTGCCCGCCCTCGCGGCACAAGGCATCAAGTTCTTGCGTCGTACGCATTGGAACGACACCCAAAAGGCTTGGGTCAAGGATTTCTTCCTGCGCCAAGTGATGCCGATATTGACCCCCATCGGACTCGACCCTGCGCATCCCTTCCCGCGCGTGCTGAACAAGAGCTTGAACTTCGCCGTTGAGTTGCAAGGCAAGGATGCCTTCGGACGTAATTCGGCCAAGGCCATCGTGCAGGCTCCGCGTGTATTGCCGCGCGCCATCCTGATGCCGCCGGAGATCTCCGGTTGCCCCTATGGCTTCGTTTTCCTTTCGTCCATCCTGCACGCGCATGTGGACGAGTTGTTCTCCGGCATGGAAGTGCTCGGCTGTTATCAATTCCGCGTGACCCGCAACAGCGACCTGTTCGTAGACGAGGAAGAAGTAAAGAACCTGCGCGTGAGTCTGCAAGGTGAGTTGCCGCAACGCCATTTCGGCGATGCGGTACGACTTGAAGTGGCGGACAACTGCCCGCCTGAATTAGCCGATTTTCTGTTGCAGCAATTCGAGCTGAAAGCCGAAGACTTGTATCGTGTGCATGGCCCGGTGAACCTGGTGCGCCTGATGCGCATCCCCGACCAAGTGGCGCGCGACGATCTGAAGTTCCTCTCTTTTGTGCCGGGCATGCCTGCCTTGCTGCAAAAGAAAGGCGCGGATATGTTCAAGGTGCTGCGCAAGAACGATGTGCTGTTGCATCACCCTTATCAGTCGTTCAAGCCCGTCATCGACTTCATCAAACAAGCTGCCACCGATCCCAGTGTGGTCGCCATCAAACAGACGGTGTACCGCACCGGCGCCGATTCGGAACTGATGGAAGCACTCATCGCTGCCGCCCGTGTGGGCAAGGAAGTCACGGTGGTGGTGGAACTGCTCGCCCGCTTCGATGAAGAAGCCAACATCAACTGGGCCAGCCGTCTGGAAGAGGTCGGTGCACACGTGGTGTATGGCGTCGTTGGGCACAAGACACATGCCAAGATGCTGATGGTGGTGCGGCGTGAAGAGAACAACAAGTTGCGCCGTTATGTGCATCTGGGCACCGGCAACTATCATCCTCGTACTGCCAAGCTGTACACCGATTTCGGCCTGTTCACCAGCAACGAAGAGGTGTGTGCCGATGTGAACGAGGTGTTCATGCAGCTCACTGGCCTCGGCAAGGCCAGCAAGCTGCGCCATCTATGGCAATCCCCGTTCAGTCTGCATGTGAACGTGCTGGAAGCCATTCGCAACGAGATCCGGCTCGCCAAAGAAGGCAAGCGCGCGCACATCATTGCCAAGATGAATTCGCTGCTGGAACCGGAGACCATCACCGCGCTGTATGAAGCCTCGCAAGCGGGCGTCAAGATCGAGCTTATCGTGCGCGGCGTCTGCGCCTTGCGTCCGGGTGTCGCCGGACTGTCAGAGAACATCACCGTGCGCTCCATCATCGGCCGCTTCCTCGAACACACCCGTATCTTCTACTTCCGCAACGACTTAGCGCATGACGTGTATCTCGCCAGTGCTGATTGGATGGATCGTAATTTCTTCCGGCGCATCGAAGTGTGCTTCCCGGTACTCGACGAGAAGCTGAAAAAGCGCGTGCTGGATGAAGGATTGAGGAGCTATCTGAAGGACAACGTACAAGCGTGGGAGATGGATTGCAACGGCTTCTGGCATCGCAAGATGCCTGCTCGCAGCAGCACCAAGACTTGTGCGCAAGCCACCTTACTACAGGAGCTGGGTCAGGCCGTCGCTACCGACGAAGAAGCTTAATCCTTCTTCGGACGTCCAGTCTTGATCTTCTCTAGGCTTGCCATGGCGCGCTTCAGCTGCGCGACATTCAGTTTGCTCAACGCATGCAAGCCAGCGCGCAGCAGTTCGCTCTTCTTCACATGCAGTTCGGCCTTGAGTGCCTTTTGTTTGAGCGTCGCAAGAATATCGTAATCCGCCTGTGGCATAGTGAAGCTGTCGCGCACCACTTTCACCTTAGGCTCGGCTTTTTTCTTATGCTTCTTTTCCAGCTTGGCGGCCACAACGGCACGGGCAGGAGTTCTGGATGTCGGTTTGCTAGTCTTGCGCGGTACGGTTTTCGTTGTCATTTTCATCTCCTGTATCGGGTATGGCAAAAACAGTATATACGGTATATCCTTGCACGCGATAGTGTAATAAACGGAGGAAGCATGGAGCTCATACTGTGGCGACACGCGGAAGCTGCCGAAGGTCTGCCGGATATCAGTCGCCCGCTCACCGAAAAAGGCCACCGCCAAGCCGAGCGCATGGCCAATTTTCTGACCGGACGCCTGCCACAAAACACCCGCATCTTAGTCAGCCCTGCCACACGTGCACAACAGACTGCCGCCGCGCTGACGCCGCATTTTATCACCGCCCCCAACATCGGCGTGCAAGCCACACCACAGACGGCCATCGCCGCCGCTGGCTGGCCCATGTCCGGTGGTGCCGTGGTACTGGTCGGACACCAACCCTGGATGGGTGAACTCGCCGCTTTGCTGATGACAGGACACGTAGATTATTGGAGTATCAAGAAAGGTGCAATATGGTGGTTCAGCCGCCGCGAACGCGAGGGTGATTTCCAAACCCTGTTGCGTCTGGTCATCGCCCCCGATCAATTGTGATTCTGCAAAGGAGACGCCATGTTTGAATCTGCCGAACTCGGACACAAGATAGATAAAGCGACTTACGACAAAGAAGTGCCTGCCTTGCGTGAAGCGTTACTCAATGCCCAATTCGATCTCGCTCAAAAAGGTAAATTCCCGGTCATCATCCTGATTGGCGGCGTAGACGGGGCAGGCAAAGGCGAGACGGTCAATCTGCTCAACGAGTGGATGGATCCGCGTTATATCCATGCCCATGCCATGGGCGAAAAATCCGATGAAGAGCAGGAGCGCCCGCCGATGTGGCGCTTCTGGCGCGCCTTACCGCCCAAGGGCAAGATCGGCATCTTCTTCGGTTCCTGGTACACCGACCCTATCGTAGAGCGCGTACTCGGGCGTACCAAAGCTGCACAGCTGAGCCAGAGCATCGAGCAGATCAACCACTTTGAAAAGATGCTGACTGACGAAGGTGCGTTGATCCTGAAATTCTGGTTCCACCTGTCCAAAGACGTACAGGAAAAACGCCTGAAGTTACTCGAGAAGAATCCCAAGACCCGCTGGCGCGTGACCGATTTCGACTGGCAGCGTTTCAAACTCTACGACAAGTTCCGCAAAGTCTCGGAACTCACCCTGCGCGAAACCAGCGCCGCAGAAGCACCATGGATCGTGGTGGAAGGCGCAGATGCACGCTATCGCAATCTGACGGTGGGCAAGATATTGCTGGAGGCCTTGCGTAAGCGCCTCGACCATCCCAAACCGGTTGCCTCCAATGTTGCCCCCCTACACACACCCATCGACCATCTGGATGTGCTCGACAAACTAAATCTGTCGCAAAAGCTCGACAAGAAGAAGTTCGATGTCGAACTGGAAAAATATCAGGGCAAACTCGCTTTGCTCACGCGCGATCCGCGCTTCAAGAAGCTTTCCGTCATCGCCGTCTTTGAGGGTTCGGATGCGGGCGGCAAAGGCGGTGCCATTCGCCGCATCACCGGAGCATTAGACGCTCGTCACTATCACATCATCCCGATCGCTGCACCCACCGAAGAAGAACGCGCGCAACCCTATCTATGGCGCTTTTGGCGGCACATTCCGCACACGGGAAAAGTCACTGTCTTCGACCGCTCGTGGTATGGACGCGTATTGGTTGAGCGCGTGGAAAAGTTCTGTTCCGAAGCCGACTGGATGCGTGCCTATCGCGAGATCAACGATTTTGAGAGCCAGCTGGTGAACAACAACATCGTACTGGTGAAATTCTGGCTCGCCATCAGCAAAGAAGAACAGTTGCGCCGCTTTAAAGAGCGTGAACAGATCAGCTTCAAACGCTTCAAGATCACCGAAGAAGATTGGCGCAACCGCGAGAAATGGGACGATTACGAACACGCCGTGTGCGACATGGTGGATAGGACCAGCACCGAAATCGCACCGTGGACACTGGTGGAAGCCAATGACAAAAACTTCGCGCGCATCAAGATACTGAAGACCTTGTGCCAACGCATCGAAGCGGCGATGAAAGAACTCAAATAGGGTTAAGCCGCTCCTTGTCCGCTTGCACCAGCACGTAAGGCCGCACCACCACCGCCCACACGGTAGCGTCGGCCTCATACCAAGCGCGCGCCTGTTCGTCTGTAACGCGTGCAATCTGCCCTGCCTCCAGCCATTGCGCCACCTGCGTCTTGTTGTCGGCGGATATCTGGTATGCCACCTCTACCAGATCGAGTGCTTCGCTCACGAAGATCGCCGAACCATTAGCGAAGAAACGCTGTAATTCTTTCCACGCGATCTGTGCTGTCTCCAGATTGACGCTGGCGCGTTTGAAATCCTGCTCGTTCATCTTGCTCATCTTCGACTCTAATTCCAAAACGTTTATTCACTGTCCAGATTGCGGCTCTCCAGCTCGCTCCACAAGGCTTTGGCCAATGCCACCCAAGCCGATTCACCCTGTGCCAACGCATTGAGCTGGGTCATGTAGTTCGCGCCAAAGGCCTTGATGTTCGCTTCATGCATCATCACCACCATACCGAACAACTCGACCTTGGCACGCGCCGTCCGGTCGCCCTTGCTACCCGCCACTTTGAGCTGCTCCATGTCATGCAACATCTCACGTGCGAATTGATGTATCTGAACTGCGTTGGAGCACTGCAAGCCCAGCCCCGCACAATGGCGCTCAATCTCTTGTTCCAGTCCGTGTGTATCCTTCAGCAGGAAATCCTTGGAGTGCATGGTTAGGTGCTGCCACTCAGATAATTGTCCTTCACCCGCATGTAATGCTCGGCGGAATAGCGCAGGTATGTGATCTCCTCTTCCGTCAACGCGCGTATCGCCTTGGCCGGACGTCCCATGTACAGCATGCCGCTCTCCAATGTCTTGCCAGGCGAGATAAGACTACCCGCACCCACCATCACCCGATCGGGAATCACCACATCATCCATGATGATAGAACCCATACCGATCAGGCAGTCGTTACCGATGCGGCAGCCGTGCAGGATGACCGAGTGCCCCACCGTCACATAATCGCCGATGATGAGCGGCGAACCGTCCGGCTTCTCCGCCGTCTTGTGCGACACATGGCCCATGGTTAAATCCTGCACGTTCGTCCCGCGCCCGATCACGATGCGGTTCACGTCGCCGCGCAACACCGTGTTGCACCAGACGGAGCTGTCGTCACCGAGCTTTACATCGCCGATGACTTGGCAGGAAGGATGCAGATAGACGCGGTCGCCGAGGATGGGCGTGGTGTTGAGGTAATTTGATAAAGGCATGGTGATTGTCTCAAGAGTTAGAAATTAATTCGAACCTCTTTGGCTCCCCGTCGGATTATCGGGGCAAGCTTTTTGCAGACCTACTTCTTCACGCATATGTATGTACCACTCCCATTTACTATGGACTTGCTGAAGTCACAAAATAGGGCGATATCTTTGTCTTCTTTTACAGAAATGATCGTACCGGAAGGGCATACTTCCGGGCTCAATATACAGACAGAGTTGTTTCCCGCAAATGCCGGGCTATAGATTGCAATACTGGCGACCAGTGTAGCTAGCGTTACAGTAATTCTCGTTGCTTTAATCATGATCGGCTTCTCCTTTGCTTGAGGTTCTTCGTAGCGTGCGAAAAACGCCTCCATCTCCTCGTCCGTCACGAACTCACCGCGCTGAGCTTGTGCTAATCCCTCTTGGATGCGCGCAGTGATACGTCGCTGCTGTGCCAGATAAAGCGACAAGACCTCATTCGCCAAATCACTTTCGCTGCGATGACTTTCCTCTGCCAGATGGTCGAGTTGGATTTTCAACTCTGGGCGAATCTCAAAGGTGGTTGCGCTCATGGCATTTCCTAAAAATTGATTGGGGAAATCTTACGACAAAATATCGTGGTGACCCCTTTTAATCTTAGAAGTATCAAATTATCTGGAACAATACATTGGCAAAACAAATCTGCCAGCCTTGATCATGGCAATACGGTCTGTTGTCGTAAACACAACCGATATTTCTTCGCGCATTCCAGTTTTTTGATTTGGCACCGACCAATTTGCCTGTTCCTCCCGGATGACTACTAATGAACCGCTCGTAATCACGCTCCCCTTGCCCTCCCAACAGCCTGAATAAGCACACACCGAAAAGTTGCCATTGGTATCAAAGGTAACGTCCATCGGTGTGAATTCGCTATTCTTTGTCGCAGCACAGGATTTATCGTTGCACTGAATTTCGACGCTATTTCTGCAACTCCATGCTTCCGCATGAAGTTTTGCTGACGTTGTTACCAGCGCCAATACCAGCACGATATGCCACTTCCTCATCATGCTGCTAACTTCCACTTCATCTTTTCCCCCGCCCTTAACGGCACGAGCTTGGAGCCGCCGAACTCAACGGTGTGAGGCATCTCCCACTCTTTCTTACGTAGCGTGACCTTGTCAGTATTGCGCGGCAGGCCGTAGTAATCCGCACCGTAGAAACTGGCGAAGGCTTCCAGTTTGTCCAGCGCGCTAGCCGCTTCGAACGCTTCGGCATACAGTTCAATCGCGCAAAGCGCGCTGTAGCAACCGGCGCAGCCGCAGGCGTTTTCTTTAGTGTGTTGCGCGTGCGGGGCGCTGTCGGTGCCGAGGAAGAATTTTGGGTTGCCGCTGGTGGCGGCTTTGACCAAGGCCTCGCGGTGGGTTTCGCGTTTGAGGATGGGCAGGCAGTAGATAGTGCGGGCGGATGCCGCCGACCAGCATGGCGTTGCGGTTGTATAGCAGGTGTTGCGGGGTGAGCGTGGCGGCGATGGTGTCGGGTGCATTCGCCACGAACTGCGCGGCATCTTGGGTGGTGATGTGCTCGAACACCACACGCAGATTGGGCAGGTCTTTCAGCAGCGGTTGCATGACACGGGCGATGAACACGGCTTCGCGGTCGAAGATGTCGATGTCAGCGCTGGTGACTTCGCCATGCACCAGCAGCGGCATGCCGCAGCGTTGCATCTCTTCCAGCGCGGCATAAGTCTTGCGCAGGTCGGTGACGCCTGCGTCGGAGTTGGTGGTGGCACCCGCTGGATATAACTTCACCGCATGCACGATACCACTGGCCTTGGCCTTTTTGATTTCTTCGGCGCTGGTGTTGTCGGTCAGGTAAAGCGTCATCAGCGGTTCGAACTTTGCCCTGGCCGGCAATGCCCACGATGCGCTCGCGGTATTGCACAGCCTGCACGGTGTTGGTCACCGGCGGGCGCAGGTTGGGCATGACGATGGCGCGGGCGAATTGACGTGCGGTGTCGGGCAGCACGGAGGCCATCAGCGCATCGTCGCGCAGGTGCAGGTGCCAATCGTCGGGGCGGGTGAGGGTGAGTTGCTGCATGGAGCACAATTCCGGCTAAGGGTCAGCCGGAATTGTATCTCTTTTAGGGTGTGTCCTGACTTGGCGCTTCAGGCGCTTCTTCGATGTGTTTGCGCGAATGTCCGGGGAAGAAGCGGCGCACCACCACAAAGAACACGGGCACGAGGAACACGGCAAACAGGGTGGCCGCGATCATGCCGCCCATGACGCCGGTGCCGATGGCATGGCGGCTCTGCGCACCTGCACCAACGGAGACGGCCAGCGGAAACACACCCGCGATGAAGGCAATGGAGGTCATCAAGATAGGACGGAAACGCAGACGGCACGCTTCCAGTGTGGCATCGATCAGGCTCATGCCGTCATCCTGCAACTTGCGGGCGAATTCGATGATCAGGATGGCGTTCTTGGACGACAGGCCGATGATGGCGATGAGGCCGACTTTGAAGTACACGTCATTCGGCAAGCCGCGCAGCGTCACCGCCAGCACCGCACCGAAGACGCCCAGTGGCACCACCATCATCACCGCGAACGGGATAGACCAGCTTTCATACAAAGCGGCGAGGCACAGGAACACCACGACGAGCGAGACGGCGAACAACAGCGGTGCCTGCGCACCGGATTGTCTCTCTTCGCGCGAGGTGGCCGACCATTCGAAACCGAAACCCGGCGGCAATTTTTTTGCGATCTCTTCCATCGCATCCATCGCTTCGCCTGTGCTACGCCCGGGTGCCGGGCTGCCGGAAAGCTTCATCGAGGGAATGCCGTTGTAGCGATCCAGCTTGGGTGAACCGACGATCCAGCGCGCTTTCGCCAATTCAGACAGTGGCACCATGCCACCCTTGTTGTTGCGCACGGTGATGCGCAACATGTCTTCCGGCGTGCGGCGGGCATCCGCTTCGGCCTGCATCTGCACGCGCAACACGCGCCCCTGACGCACGAAGTCGTTGATATAAGCCACGCCCAACATGGATTGCAAAGTGTCGTTCAAATCGGCATTGGATACGCCCAATGCTTCCGCCTTCAGGTGATCGATATCGAGCAGCAACTGCGGTCCCGCCTCTTGTCCTTCCGGGCGCACACCGGCCAACACCGGGTTCTGCATCGCCATGCCTAGCGCCATGTTGCGCGCTTCCAGCAATTTATCCCGCCCCAATCCGGCGCGATCTTGCAAACGGAAATCGAAACCACCCACCGCCGACAGTTCGGGGATGGGCGGCGGATTGATGGCGAAGATCATCGCTTGCTTGATGCGGAACAGCATCATGTTGGCCTTGCGCGCCATCGCGGGCGCGCTGCTTTCCGGTGTGGGGCGCTCGTTCCAGCCTTTGAGGCGGACGAAGGCGATCGCCGCATTCTGCCCGCGTCCGAAGAAGGAGAAACCCGCCACGCCCACCACGTGCTCCACTTCCGGTTGCTTGAGGTAATACTGCTCGACCTGCGTCAACACTTCCAGCGTGCGCTCTTGCGTCGCCCCCGCCGGTAATTGGATGACGTTGATGAAGTAGCCTTGGTCTTCTTCCGGCAGGAAGCTGCCGGGCAGTTTGGTGAACAACCAGCCCATGGCGACGATGATCACCGCGTACACCAACAGATAGCGCGCCGCTTTGCGCACGATGGCGCCCACTCCTTTACTGTAGCGTAAGGTGAGTCGCTCGAAGAGTCTGCCGAACCAGCCATGCGGTTTGGCATCGACCTGCTTCAACAATGTGGCACACAAAGCGGGCGTCAGCGTCAGCGCCATCAGCGCCGAGAACGCCATAGTCAGCACCAGTGTCACGGCGAACTGGCGATAGATCGCTCCGGTCGAGCCGGGGAAGAAGGCCATCGGGATGAACACTGCCGACAGCACCAAGGTGATAGCGATGATCGCGCCGACGATCTGATCCATCGCCTTGCGCGTGGCGTCTCTGGGCGAAAGTCCTTCGGTCGCCATGATGCGTTCGACGTTCTCCACCACCACGATGGCATCGTCCACCACGATACCGATGGCCAACACCATCGCGAACAGCGTCAAGACGTTGATGGAATAGCCCAGCAGGAACAAGCCGACCAACGCACCCACCAGCGCGATCGGGATGACGATGGTGGGGATGATAGTGGCGCGCAGATTGCCCAAGAAAAGGTACATCACGCAGAACACCAGCAACAGCGCCTCGGCCAAGCTCTTCAGCACCTCTTTGATGGAGATGTCGATGAAGGTGGAGGTGTCGTAAGGCACCACCCAATCGATGCCTTGCGGGAAGAACTTGGCCAATTCGGTCATGCGCGCATTCACCGCCGCGACAGTATCCAGCGCATTCGCGCCCGGCGACAGGCGGATCGCGATGGCAGCCGTGGGTTGTCCATCGATGCGCGCGGCGCGCGAGTAGTCCTGCGCGCCCAGCTCGACACGTGCCACATCTTTGATGCGCAAATTGGAGCCGTCGGGATTGGTACGCACGATGATATTGCTGAACTCTTCCACGGTGGCCAAGCGGCTGTGGATGACGACACCTGCATTGAGTTGCTGGCCGGGAGCCGAAGGCAATTGCCCCAGTTCACCAGTCGCCAGCGAAGCGTTCTGCGCGCGCACCGCACGTGCCACATCGGATGCAGTCAGCCCATAGGTTTGCATGCGATCAGGCCTGAGCCACAAGCGCATGGAATATTCGGTGCCGAACATGAGCGCCTCACCCACTCCGGGCACACGCTTGATGCTATCGAGCACGTTGGCGGTGGCGTAACTACCCAATGCCACGTCGTTCAAGCTCTTGTCCGGCGAGAACAGCGCGATGAACATCACATAGTTGCGTGCTGATTTGGCAACGGTGATGCCCAAGCGGCGGACATCATCCGGTAGCCGGGCTTCGACGCGCTTGATGCGGTTCTGCGTCTCTACCGAGGCATAGTTCAGGTCAGTGCCTGCCTCGAAGGTCAGGGTGATGCTGCCCGTCCCTAACTCCGAGGCCGACTCCATGTACAGCAGGTTCTCGACGCCGTTCATCTCCTGTTCGAGCAAGGCGATGGCCGTCTCTTCGATGACTTGCGCCGAAGCACCGGGATAGTTGATGGTGACCGACAAGGCGGGCGGTGCGACAGCCGGATATTGCGCCACAGGCAGACCGCGCAACGCCAACACGCCACCCAACAAGATGATGAGCGCGATGACCCACGCGAAGATCGGACGGTCGATGAAGAATTTTGCGAACATGGCGGCTTACTTCGCTGCGGACAGCTGGTTTTCCATCTTCATGGTCTCTACCAGCGGTATTGGTTTCACCACTGTGCCGGGACGCGCCTTTTGCAGGCCATTGACGATGACTTGCTCACCCCCTTTGAGTCCGCTGGCAATAACGAAATCCGCCCCCGCCATACCGCCGGTCTTTACCGGTTGCGGAGTGGCTTTACCGTCGGCACCGACCAGTGTGACGAATTGTCCCTGCGCACCGGATTGCACGGCACGCTGCGGCACGCGGATGACATTCTCGGCCACCGCTTCCGGGAAACGGATACGCACGAACATACCGGGCAACAGATCGCGTTTGGGATTGGGGAATTCGGCACGCAACGACACCGTACCGGTGGAAGAATCGACGGCCAGATCGGTGAAAAAGATGTTGCCCGTCTGTGCATAGGTGCTGCCGTCTTCCAGCATCAACTCGACCTTGGCGGAGTCGGCGCGTTTCAACAGACCTTTGGCTACCGCCTGTCTGAGACGCAGCAGATCCGAACCGGATTGCGTGAAATTGACATAGACCGGATCGAGTTGTTCGATGGTCGCCAACAACGTCGCTGTGCTTTTACTGACTAGCGCACCCTCGGTCACTTCAGCACGCCCGATATGGCCGGAAAGCGGCGCAGGCACATCGGCATTCTGCAAGTCCTCTTCCGCCCTGATGCGCGCGGCATCGGACTGCTTGGCTTTGGTCGAGGCCAGATCGAAATCCTGCTGGCTCACGGCTTTGATCTCGAGCAGGCGTTTGTAACGCTCGACCGTTTGTTTGGCCATAGCCGCATCGGCTTTGGCCGATTCCGCTGATGCACGATAGATACGCGGATCGATACGGAACAACGGCGTGCCCGCCGTCACTTCACTACCTTCTTGGAACAGGCGTTTTTCCACGACACCATCCACCCGCGCCCGCACTTGCGCGGTGCGGTAGGCCTGAACGCGTCCGGGCAGATCTTGTGTGTAAGTCGCATCCCCTGCCTTCAGCGTGATGACTTCCACCTCGGGGGGTGGTGGCATGCCGCCTGCCGGAGCCGCCGCAGGTGCAGCTGGTTTGTCGCCAGCGCCACAGGCGCTCAACAACAGCGTCAACAAGAGCGTAGCGGCGGATATTTTATACAGTGGTCTCATGCGGCTTCTCGAAATTCAGTTGATTTATAACCTACCCGCCATCGCGCAGTGACATCGCCATCGGCAAGCTGGACATCAGGAACGACAGACTAACATTTTAATTGCGAATTTCAACCTTACGCGTGGGCAGCTTACTCTGCGCCCGCCTTTAACTCCAGCGCGCGTTGATACAACTCGTTCTTGTTCTCGCCCGTGATCTTCACCGCCAGTTGCACTGCCTGTTTGAGCGGCAGTTCTTCCAGCAAGGCAACTAAAGTGCGCTCGGCAATGACATCAAGTCCCTGTGTCCGCTCTGGCGCACCCGATAGCAGCAACACGAATTCTCCGCGCTGGTTGTTGGCGTCACTGTTGAGCCAATCCATCGCCGCGCCTAGCTTGCAACGGTGGATGCTCTCGAACAACTTGGTGATCTCGCGTGCGAACACGATCTCGCGCTCGCCGCCGTACACCGCATGCAGATCTTCCGTGCATTCCAGAATGCGATGCGGTGCCTCATAGAACACCAGCGTGTAAGGATGTTCGCTCAAGGTTTGTAAGACACTGCGTCGGGCTGCGGATTTGTTCGGCAAGAAACCATAGAACAGAAAATGCGGTGCGGTCAGTCCAGATGCGGACAGCGCCGTCACCACGGCACTTGCCCCGGGGATCGGGATCACGCGAAATCTGGCAGCACGCACCGCCTCCACCAGCACCGCACCGGGGTCGCTCACAGCGGGCGTGCCAGCATCCGTCACTAGAGCCACGCTTTGTCCTTGCTGGAGCAGTGTGATGACCTTTTCCGCTGCGCCGCGTTCATTGTGCTGATGCAGCGCCAGCAGCCGCGCGTCGGCGATGCCATGATGTTGCAACAGATGTTTGGTGTTGCGCGTGTCTTCCGCCGCAATGGCGTCCGCTGCGCCCAACACTTCCAATGCGCGCAAGGTGATATCACTTAGATTTCCAATCGGCGTGGCGACTACATATAATGCGCACTCCAATTTTTGCTTGGTCTCGATATGCAACGTTTCTCCTCGCTTCTTGCTCTGGCATCCCTGTTGATCGGATCACTATACGTGAGCGCCCCTGCCTACGCCACTCCAGAGATGGCTGTCTCTGCGGTCACGGCAGCCTCTGCTGTCGCCTCTAACAGCACACTCGCCGCCTCCGCGCCCGCCGTTGCGATACCCACAGAGCCTGTCGCGCCACATATCGCTTTGTTGTTGCCGCTGAAATCCACCGCCTACGCCAAAGCCGCTGATGCCGTAAAGCAAGGCTTCCTTGCCGCCGCCAGCAAAGAGATCGACGGTTTGCCTGTACGCATCTATTCCTGTGCAGATGAAGACAAAGAGGTCGTGGCGTTGTATCAGCAAGCGTTGACCAATGGTGCCGTCGCCGTCGCCGGACCGCTCACCCGTGGAGGTGTTGCGGCTCTGGCAATGAATGCTTCGCTCATGACACCGACGTTAGCTTTGAACGTGATCGATTCGACTCGCTCCGATCAACTCTATTTCTTTGGTTTGCCGCCGGAATCCGAGGCTCGTCAATCTGCTTTATTAGCCACGGCCGCAGGTCTGCGCACGATCACCTTGGTCAGCACCAACACAGCCTTGTCTAAACGCCTTGTGCAGGCGTTCGCCGATGAATGGCAACGTGCGGGCGGAGTGATCCAGTCCGAGATCACTTATACCAATGATCCCAATCCATTAAAGGCGCTGGCACTTGACCCGGGCAATGCGGTGTTCATGGCGGCTGAACTGGATAAAGCACGGCTGCTGCGCCCTTACATCAACAACACCTTGCCGGTCTACGCCACATCACAGGCGTTTTCCGGCAATACCAACACGCTGACCAATTACGATTTGGCTGATGTGCATTTCGTCGATATGCCCTGGCTGCTGCAGCCGGACCATCCGGCGGTGATGATCTATCCGCGAGCCACGCCCGCGTTGGAGCTGGAACGCGAGCGCCTCTATGCGCTGGGGATCGATGCCTATCGTCTCCTGCAAATATTGTTTGAGCACGGCATGACGAATGCCCTGCCGCTGGATGGCGTCACCGGCAAGATCACACTGACGGGTCACTTGTTCCAACGTGAAGCTGCGCCCGCCGTATTCAAACAAGGCGTTGCGGTGGTCAGCGAAAGCAAAGTGCGTCCATGACACCCGGCGCGCAGGCTGAACAAGTCGCTGCGCGCTGGATGCAAAAACAAGGCCTGACGCTGGTTCAAACCAATTACCGTTGTCGCTTCGGCGAGATCGACCTCATCTTGCGCGAAGGCGAGGTCTTGGTCTTTGCCGAAGTCAGACTGCGCAGCAATCGCGATTTCGGTGGCGCAGCTGCTAGCATCGATATCCACAAGCAGGCCAAGCTGATCCGCACGGCACAATATTATCTCGGCACCCTGTCGCACATCCCGCGCTGTCGTTTCGATGCACTGCTGCTGGACACCCCGGATGGTAGCGGTGGCATCGAATGGCTGAAGAACGCTTTCGAGGTTTGATGTAATATTCGCACCTATCACGCATTCAGAGCAGAGCGACATGACCCTGACCAGCCGTATCAGCAAACACTTCGACGACAGCGCGCAAATAAAACAACAAAGCAAGAAAGTGCTGGCGCAGCCCATCGCCGATGCCTCGCAAGCCCTCGTCAACTGCCTCATGAACGATGGCAAAGTATTGATCTGCGGCAATGGCGGTTCGGCTGCAGACTCGCAACACTTCGCCGCCGAACTCATCAACCGCTTTGAGGTCGAGCGTCCCGGTTTAGCCGCTATCGCGCTGACCACCGATAGCTCGGTGCTCACCTCCATCGCCAACGATTACGATTACACCCAGATTTTCTCCAAACAGGTCCGTGCGCTGGGCATGGAGGGCGATGTGTTGATCGCCATCTCCACCAGCGGCAATTCGACCAATGTGGTCGAAGCCATCCATGCGGCACACGAACGCAATGTGACCGTCATCGCCTTGACCGGACGTGACGGCGGCATGATGGCGTCCATCCTTGCGCCGACCGATTTTCATCTGTGTGTTCCGGCGCAAAGTACCGCGCGCGTTCAAGAAGTCCACCTGCTTGTATTGCACTGCCTGTGCGATGCCATCGATCATCTGATATTGGGAGGGGAGTGATGCGTTATCTGCTTATTCTGTTGCTGGTCGGTACACTGAGTATGGTGCAAGGCTGTGCAGCACCGCTCGGTAGCGGCGGCTCTCTGTTATCCACTTCGGATAGACGCACCGCTGGAACGATCGTAGAAGACGACACCATCGAAAATAAATCACGGCAGCGCATCGAAGACAAATTCAAGAACGATGCTCGCGTCACCGTCGTCGCTTTCAACCGCTTGGCGCTCATCACCGGCGAAGTGAAGACCGAAAACATGAAAATGGATGTCGAACGCATCGTCGGCAGCATCCCTAACGTCAAAGATGTCGCCAATGAGTTGATGGTTGCGACCGATCCAAAATCCACCATCCGCAATAACGATTCACGTATCGACAGCAACGTGAGGGCGCGTTTTTCCAAAAGTAAGGCATTTGCCTCTGAACATATCCGGGTCGTCACCGATGCAGGCGTGGTCTATCTGATGGGTTTGGTGACCCATGCAGAATCCAACGCATCCTCTGAAATCGCCAGCACCACAGTCGGCGTGCAAAAAGTGGTGCGCGCGTTCGAATACATCGACTGACGTGTATCCCACTCCCGCCTTCGAATCTAAAATCTGCAACGCAAGCAATCTGGCGACCAAGCTCGCTGCGTTGCCGCGTCCGCTGGTGTTCACCAATGGCTGTTTCGATGTGCTGCATCGCGGTCACGTCACCTACCTCGCACAAGCACGCGCGCTGGGTGCATCCATGATCATCGGAGTGAACAGCGATGCCTCGGTGAAACGGCAAGGCAAAGGCGATGATCGCCCGATCAATCAACAGGACGACCGCTTGACTGTACTCGCCGCGCTGGAATCGGTCAGCCTAGTGATGCTGTTCGAAGAAGACACGCCGCTGAATCTGATCCTCGCATGCAAGCCGGACATACTGGTGAAAGGCGGCGACTGGACGCCCGACCGTATCGTCGGCGCGAAAGAAGTGCAAGGCTGGGGCGGCTCGGTACACAGCATCCCCTTCCTGCATGAGCGCTCGACCACTGCGTTACTGAAAAAGATTCGTTCTTTATGACTCCGACCGACATCATCCTGCATCAACAATCCAGATTGCTTGAACTGGCGTTCGACGACGGCACGCGCTACAAGCTGCCGTTCGAGTTCTTGCGCGTGCATTCACCCTCCGCCGAAGTACGCGGCCACGGGCCGGGACAAGAGACGTTGCAAGTCGGTAAACGTAACGTGATGCTGATCGGCCTTGAGCCTTCCGGTAGTTATGCCATCAAGTTGATATTCGATGATGGCCATGACAGCGGCCTGTACACTTGGGAATACCTGCATGAGCTGGGCAAATACCACGATGCCATGTGGCATGATTATCTAACCAAGCTGGAAGCGGCGGGCGCTAGTCGCGATTAGTTGCGCCATTCCCTCCCCCTTGATGGGGGAGGGCTAGGGAGAGGGTGTGTTGTTTACCCCCTCTCCCCAACCCTCTCCCACGCGGGGAGAGGGGATCAATGCAAAGGAGCATCACTATGAGCAAGACCACACATTTCGGTTTTCAAACCGTAGACGAAAGCGAGAAAGCCAAGAAGGTCGCGGGCGTGTTCACCTCCGTCGCCAGCAAATACGACATCATGAACGATCTGATGTCGGTAGGCCTGCACCGCATCTGGAAGCGCTTTGCGGTTGGTCTGGCCAACGTGCATGAAGGTCAGCGCGTGTTGGACATCGCGGGCGGTTCCGGTGATCTGTCGCGCCTGTTCCTGGACAAGGTCGGCAGCCGTGGCCAGGTCGTGCTCACCGACATCAACAACGCCATGTTGCGCGTGGGGCGAGATCGCCTGCTGGACGAAGGCATCGCCACTCCCACCGCGCAATGCGATGCCGAACATCTGCCCTTCCCCGATAATTATTTCGACTGCGTGAGCATCGCCTTTGGCCTGCGCAACGTCACCCACAAAGATGCCGCCCTTCGCGAGATGCACCGCGTGCTCAAACCGGGCGGTCGTGTGATCGTGCTGGAATTCTCCAAGGTCGCCAAGCCGCTGGAAAAGGTCTATGACTTCTATTCGTTCAAGCTGCTACCCAAGATGGGCGAGATCATCGCCAACGATGCCGACAGCTACCGCTACCTCGCCGAATCCATCCGCATGCATCCGGGACAGGATGAACTGAAGCAGATGATGGTGGATGCGGGGCTGGAGCGCGTTGAGTATTTCAATATGACGGGCGGAGTGGTGGCGGTGCATCGAGGGTATAAGCTGTAGCAATTCAATTATTGCGATGCTGTCCTGTCTATATTGTGGTGCAGAAGGGAACACCGTCGAGCATGTTCCACCTCGTGGTTTTCTAGAGAAACCTTTCCCTAGAAATTTATCTACTGTGCCTGCATGTGCTTGCTGTAATCAGGGTTTCTCAAAAGATGAAGAGTATGCCATCGCTCTACTTGCCCAAATAGGAACCTCTAAATCGTTACAAGCTAAAGTCGAGTCTGGTGGGGTAATTGATAAGCTTTTGCTTGAGCTCCCAACTTTGAGCAGCGATTTATTGATCGCCTTGAAATAGACGAAAATCGGTCGCGTGTTCATTCAGCCAGAAACTGAACGATTAGAAAAAGTTTTAATAAAAATTGTTTAATGGATTATTTTGGTTGCGCTGCAAAAGACTTGCTCGGCCAACCATGCTTGAGCCATTGGTTTTTGGCCATATAACATCTAAAGATGCACGTCCCATTGATGCATTCCTTCCTACATTACTGAGAGATTTTTTTCCAAAGTCTGGAAAGTAATTCCAGATGGAGTCTTCGAACTAGTTTGCAAAGCTACTCGATGGCAAATTTGTTGTTTTATTAATTGGCACAAAATGAAAAATGGGATAACCTGATGTGCCGCATTCATTACTTGTTCTTCGCATTTAGAACAAGGTAAATTCCCGTTGAAAACTCAACCGATTCATTTTATCCTTATTGGAAATACATTATGAGCGTTTACCAAAATGTCCTAAATGCAATTCTGAATACACCTACGAAGACGGCAACAACTATGTCTGTCCCGAGTGCGCGCACGAGTGGCCCAAGGTCGCAGCTGCCGAAGTGGGCGAGCAGACGAAAGTGTTCAAGGATGCCTTCGGCACTGTGCTGAATGACGGCGACACGATCACCGTCATCAAGGATTTGAAGATCAAAGGTTCGTCTTCGGTGGTGAAAGTGGGCACCAAGGTGAAGAACATCCGCTTGGTGGATGGCGACCATGACATCGACTGCAAGATCGACGGCATCGGCGCGATGCAGTTGAAGACCGAGTTCGTGAAGAAAGCCTGATGCGTTTTGCCCAACGCCGGCATCGATATCCTCTATAGCGATAGTTCGCTGCTGATCGTCAACAAACCCGCCGGGCTACTGGCCGTGCCGGGGCGCGGTGAGGATAAGCAGGATTGTCTGTCTTCGCGGTTCAGAAGAATTTTCCCCGATGCGCTGGTGGTACACCGGCTGGATATGGCGACTTCCGGTTTGATAGTGTTCGCTCGCGGCATCGAAGTGCAGCGCCGCTTATCGCAGATGTTTCGCGAACGTGAGGTGCAAAAACGTTATGTGGCGGTGGTGGCGGGAGATTTGAGTAAGGGGGAAAGCAAAACCAAAGTCAAAAGCTCCCCCACCCTAACCCTCCCCCGTGGGGAGAGGGAATGTCCGCGCGCTGTTGATAACGGGTGGTGGGAGATTAATTTACCCCTGATCTGTGATTGGCCGAACCGTCCGTTGCGCAAGATCGATACCGAGCAAGGCAAGCCCTCGCTTACGCGCTATAAAGTATTAAAAGGTGACCCTTCGATACACCGCGCTTTGCGCGGCACTCAGGGCGAACGAGGTATTGAAATTTCGCGTGTCGAACTGGAACCCGTCACTGGACGCACCCACCAATTGCGTGTGCATATGGCCGCCATCGGTCACCCCATCCTTGGCGATGCGTTATATGGCGAGGCCGCCAGTGCGCCACGTCTGTTGCTACACGCCAGCTCTTTGAGCTTCACCCATCCTTTAAGCGGTGAGTCATTGAACTTTAATAGCCCGCCCCCATACTAAGCCATGCCCTCTGTAGAGAAGGGATGTTGGGTTGGTTGCTACTGCTATACTCCCCCTCCGTTGGTTTATTCAACTTTTGAAGGAATCACATGAAAGGTTTTACTGTTCTACTCGTCATCTTTTTGACTGCGATCACTTTGTTCTCGTCCCACGCCCAAGCCAAGCGCTTCGGCGGCGGTGGCAGCATCGGCAAGCAGCGCACCATGAGCGCGCCTGCACAAAAATCTCCGGCTGCCGCACCTGCGCCCGCCACTCCTGCTCAACCTGCGGCAGCTCCTCAGCCTGCCGGGAATAAATGGTTGGGTCCTTTGGCCGGTCTGGCGATCGGTGCCGGTTTGGGTGCGCTATTCGCCAGTGGCGGACTCGGCGGTATGGGCGGCGCAATGGGTGGCATCTTGATGGCCTTAGCCATCGGTGCAGTGGTGATGTTGCTGATCTCGATGTTCCGCAAAAAGCAGCAAGCTGAACCTGCGATGCAATATGCCGGAGCGGGTGCGCCTTACGCTGGTTCGCATGCGCCTGTGCAGCAGCCCGCTGGCGGTAGTGTCGCCGCCCCTGTCGCCGCAGCTAACATCCCTGCCGATTTCCCGGTAGAAAGCTTTCTGCGTAGTGCGAAGACTTCGTTCATCCGCTTACAAGCCGCGAATGACCGCAAGGATGTGAATGACATTCGCGAGTACACGACGCCGGAGATGTTCGCCGAGATATCGATGCAACTGCAAGAGCGCGACAATACGCCGCAAAAGACCGACGTGATCAGTGTGAATGCGGAATTGCTGGAAGTGAACACCGAGAATGATGTCGCCATCGCCAGCGTGCGTATGAGCGGCCAGTTGCGTGAGAACAACGGCAGCCCTGAGAACTTCGATGAGATCTGGCATGTGCAGAAGAATCTGAAGGACGAGAAGGCGGTTTGGTTGCTAGCCGGAATCCAGCAGGTTTAAATCCAAAGTACAGTAAACTAGAGGGCACGACAAAACGTCGTGCCCTTTTTATTTGAACTCGCTGGCGATGCGTTTCTTCCGTTTACTCAAGATCATTTTCGTCATCCTGCGCTTCGGGTTGGATGAGTTTTTGCTGGCGCATGAGCGGACACGTTGGATGCGCGCATTCGTGCGCTTCATGCTGTTCTTCCGCAACACCTCCACGCCACGTGCCACGCGTCTGCGCCTAGCATTGGAAGCGCTGGGGCCGATCTTCGTGAAGTTCGGGCAGATGCTCTCCACGCGCCGCGATCTGATCCCCACCGACATCGCGGATGAATTGGCGAAGCTGCAAGATCAAGTGCCGCCCTTTCCTTCCTCTCAAGCGGTCGCTCTGTTGGAAACCCTGTATCAAAAGAAACTCAGCAAGGTCTTCGCCAGTTTCGAGGAAATCCCTGTCGCCAGTGCGTCGGTAGCGCAAGTGCACTTTGCCGTGTTGCCGGATGGGCGCGAAGCGGCAGTGAAGATATTGCGTCCCGGTATTCAGCAGATCATCGCGCATGATCTGGCCTTGCTGGATATCTGCGCCAGCTTGATCGAGCGCTGGTGGGTGGATGGCAAGCGACTCAAACCCAAGTTGGTGGTGGCTGAGTTCGAGAAATATCTGCATGACGAACTCGATCTGATGCGCGAAGCAAGCAATGCAAGCGCGTTGAAGCGCAATTTCGCCAAGTCGAATCTACTGCTGGTGCCGGAAATCTACTGGGACTGGTGTAGTAGCAAGTGATGGTGATGGAGCGCATGCATGGCATTCCGATCAGTCAGGTCGGGGCATTACGCGAAGCGGGCATCGACATTCCAAAATTGGCGGCGGATGGTGTGGAGATCTTTTACACGCAGGTGTTCCGCGATGGGTTCTTCCACGCCGACATGCACCCCGGCAATATTTTTGTCGCCCGCGACGGACGCTATATCGCGCTGGACTTCGGCATCATGGGTACGCTGCTGGATAGTGACAAAAAATATCTCGCGCAGAACTTCATCGCGTTCTTCAACCGCGACTACAAACGCGTGGCCGAGGTGCATATCGAGTCCGGCTGGGCTCCCGCCAACACACGGGTAGATGAGCTGGAAGCAGCTATCCGCGCCGTGTGCGAGCCGATCTTTGATAAACCGCTGCGCGAAGTTTCTTTCGGTAAAGTACTGCTGCGTCTGTTCCAAACATCGCGCCGCTTCGGTATCGAGATACAACCGCAACTGGTGTTGCTGCAAAAGACGCTGCTCAACATCGAAGGTCTGGGCTTGCAACTCGATCCCGAGCTCGATTTGTGGAAGACCGCCAAACCGTGGCTAGAACGCTGGATGAGTGAGCAGGTAGGTTGGCGCGGCTTTTTAAAAGCGTTACGTGCGGAAGCACCGCGTTACGCCACGCTGTTGCCGCAATTGCCGCGCTTGCTACATGAACGCTTGAAGGAAGATCGCGCGGCACAAGTCGAGACGCTGCTGCGCAAGCTGCTGATCCAACAAAAAAAGCGCAATGCCTGGTTATCGGTCATTGCGCTTCTATTGGCTCTCGGCCTAATTCTTGGCGGCTACGCCTATTTCTCTTAGACGAAGCCGCTGTCCATCAACTCCGCCGCTAACAGCTTATAGTCTGCCGCGCCCGGGACTGTTCGGCGCATACGCGAACACATCCAAACCATGCATCGGACTGGTCGCCAGTGCAACGGTCTCTCCGATGCGCGTCTTGCACACAAGATCACCATAGCGTTGCTTGAGCTTGTCGTAGATGTCGTAAGAAAGTTTGCGGCGCGAATCAAAACGCGTGACCACGATGCGGCGCTCGAAGGTGCGCTGCAATTTCTTCTCCAGCACATTAAGGGCGGAATCCAAACGGTGCACGCCGTGCTGTGACAAAAAGTCAGCTGATACCGGAATCAACACTCTATCCGACGCCAACAGTGCATTCAAAGTCAGCACGCCCAACATCGGGCAGCAATCGATGAGGATGGGCGCACCGGTGAGCGCAAGCTCTTCCCCCAAACCTTGTTTCAACATCTTGGCTGCCTGCGGGTCACTGCCGTACAAGGCGTCGATCTTAGAAAGTTCCAAGGTGGAAGGAATGAGTTGCCAGCCGGCGGGTGTGTCGTGCAATAACTTAGCCAGCGGTGTCTTGTCTTTGAAAAAGGCCGCCATGCTTTTGGTTTGCACGGTACCGTTCTTCAATCCGGAAGCGAGACTCAGGTGCGCCTGCGGATCCATATCCAACGCGATGGGATGCCGCTGTGCTAGCGATAGCGCGGCAGCTAAATTAAGGCAGGTAGTGGTTTTGCCCACGCCGCCCTTTTGGTTGAACACGGCGATGACCGCCATTTTCTCTCCTAGGGTGTGGGAACGAGTGTTAGTTATCTGCGCGGTTTGTGGCTTCGGCCGTCCCTTCTGGACTTAACTTGCTACGCAAGTGAGCTTTCGCCGCAAGCCCCGCGCAAAGTCGGTCACTCTACAGTGACCGACTTTGCAAGATTGCGGGGCTTGTCCACATCCGTTCCCTTTTGCAATGCTACGTAATATGCCAATAGTTGCAGCGGGATGGTATGCAGAATAGGACTGAGAAAACCTGCGTGTTCGGGCATTTGCAGGATGTGGACGCCTTCGGCTTCTTTGATGTGCGTGTCAGCATCGGCAAAAACATACAGCTCGCCGCCACGCGCGCGAACTTCTTGCAGATTGGATTTTAATTTTTCCAGCAAGCTGTCATTAGGCGCGACAGACACTACGGGCATGTCCTTATCTACCAAGGCCAGTGGGCCATGCTTGAGTTCACCGGCCGGATAGGCTTCAGCGTGGATGTAGGAGATTTCCTTGAGCTTGAGCGCCCCTTCAGCGGCGATGGGGTAATGCATACCGCGACCCAGAAACAGCGCGTGGTGCTTATCGGCAAAGTGTTTGGCCATCTCGGCGATCTTCGGCTCCAACGCCAGCACCTTTTGTACGGCAGCAGGCAGGTGGCGCAACTCGTGCAAGAACTGCTGTTCGCGGTTGGCGTCCAGACGACCGCGCAGTTTGGCCAGCACCAGCGTCAGCAGGAACAATGCTGCCAGTTGGGTAGTGAAAGCCTTGGTCGAGGCCACACCGATCTCAGGACCCGCGCGGGTCAACAAGCGCAGTTTGGATTGGCGGATGATGGCGCTTTCCGGCACGTTGCAGATCGCCAGCGTGAAAGCATGACCCGTCGCTTTAGCATGGTTGAGCGCGGCTAACGTATCGGCTGTTTCGCCGGACTGCGAGATGGTGACCACCAATGTTTTGGGATTGGCAACGCTGGTGCGATAACGATATTCGCTGGCGATCTCGACCGTGCACTGGATACCCGCGATCTCTTCCAGCCAGTAGCGCGCCACCATGCCTGCATGATGGCTCGTGCCGCAGGCAAGGATGAGAATATTTTCAATCTGAGGGAAGATAGAATTGGCTTCTGCGCCGAAGATGCCCGGAACCATGGATTGGCTGTTGCACACCGATTCCAGTGTATCGGCCAATGCCTGCGGTTGTTCGTGGATCTCTTTCTGCATGTAGTGCTCGTATTCGCCCAGCTCCACACTATCGTTGTCCAGTTCGCTCACATGTACCGGGCGCTGTACTGCATGACCCTGTGCGTCGAAGATACGGTAATCGGCAAGGTTCACTTCGACCACATCGCCTTCTTCCAGATACACCACGTTCTTGGTGACTTGCAGCAGCGCCGACATATCTGAACCGATAAAATGCTCGCCCTCGCCTACGCCCAACAACAATGGACTACCTTTGCGTGCAGCGATGAGCTGGTGCGGATTGTCTGCTGCCACCACGCCAATGGCATAGGCACCCACCAGTTGCGACAACGCCATCTGCGTGGCAAGCAGCAAACTGCCCTGTGCGTAGTGGCTGTGAATCAGGTGGGCGATGACCTCGGTATCGGTGTCGGAAGTAAATTCGTAGCCGTGTGCGGTCAATTCGGCGCGCAGTTCTTCGTAATTCTCGATAATACCGTTGTGTACCACGGCGATCAGATTGCGGCTCAAGTGCGGGTGGGCATTACGCTCGCTGGGCACGCCATGCGTCGCCCAACGCGTATGGGCGATGCCTAGTTCACCATAGGTGTTCGCACTCTTTTGCGCCAATTCTGCGACACGCCCGATGCTGCGCACACGATCCAGTTTTCCATCATGCACAACGACCAATCCTGCGGAGTCATAACCGCGATATTCCAAACGCAGTAGGCCATTCACCAGAATGGGAACGACATTTCTTTTTGCGACAGCACCGACGATTCCGCACATTTATTTTTTTCCTTTGACTGGTCGTTGCCATCCGGCAATGGTCGTTTGTTTGCCGCGCGACAGGGTGAGTTCCCCAGCCGGTGCATTTTTAGTGATGGTCGATCCGGCACCGATGGTCGCACCCTTGCCCACGGTGACGGGCGCGACCAGTTGTGTATCCGATCCAATGAAAGCATCGTCTTCAATGACGGTGCGATGTTTGTTCGCTCCATCATAGTTGCAAGTGATTGTTCCCGCGCCAATGTTGACGCGGCTCCCCACCGTGCTATCACCGATGTAACTCAAATGATTGGCCTTGCTGCCTTGGCCGATCTCGCTGTTCTTGATCTCGACGAAGTTACCGACATGCGCATCGTCATGCAACTTGCTACCAGGGCGCAGTCGTGCGTAGGGACCGATGCGACAGTTGGCTCCTACTTCGCTGTCATCGATGTGGCTGTAAGGTGCTATCTGCGTGCCTTGCGCGATGGTGGCATTGTGAATGACGCTGTATGCGCCGATTTTCACCCGATCTCCCAAAGACACTTTGCCTTCAAAAATACAGCCCACATCGATCTCGACATCGCGCCCGCAGCTTAATTCCCCACGCACATCGATACGCTCAGGGTCGGCTAGCGTCACACCTTGTGCCATGAGTTTCCCGGCAACTTCCTGTTGCCACACACGCTCCAGCGTAGCTAATTGCATCTTGTTGTTGATGCCCTCGACCTCCCAACGCTGCGCGGGTTGCACGGTATGTACCTTCATGCCTTGCTGCACGGCCATCGCCACGATATCAGTGAGGTAGTACTCGCCTTGCGCGTTGTTATTACCCAGCCTACCCAGCCATTCGCGCAGTTGCGCAGTGGGTGCCAACAGGATGCCCGTGTTCACCTCCTTGATCTTAAGCTGTTCTGGCGAAGCGTCCTTCTGCTCGACGATGCACTGCACGTCACCTTCAGCGTCCCGCACAATGCGACCGTAGCCAGTGGGATTGTCGAGATTCACCGTGAGCAGCACCAAGCCCTCGCCTGCCTGCTGCATCTGATGCAGGGTGCTGTGCTGGATCAGCGGCACATCGCCATATAACACCAGCGTTTTGCTGCCATCGTTGAGATGAGGTAGCGCCTGTTGTACCGCATGTCCAGTGCCAAGTTGCGGCTCTTGGATCACGAACTTGGCGCTATATTGCCGCATCGCTTGCGGCACGCTATCGCCACCATGTCCGTACACCACACACACCTGCTGTGGTTGCAACGATGTCGCGCAATCCAGCACGTGCTGCACCAACGGTTTGCCCGCCAGCGCATGCAACACTTTGGGCTTGTCGGAATACATGCGCGTACCTTTTCCGGCAGCGAGGATGACGATGTTCAACGAACTCATGTTGGCTCTAAATCTGAAGATGCGCGAGTATAGCAAATCGATTGTTTAATTTTGCCTACATAAAAAAAGCAGCCGAAGCTGCTTTTTTATGCTGCTGAAATCGCTTTTTTTCTTAGTGCGTATGCTTGCGCAGTTGCTGGATCGCACGCAGTTGAGCGATAGCTTCCGCCAGTTCGGCCTGTGCAGCAGCGTAGTCGATATCGGAAGTACGATTCTTCATCGCCTCTTCTGCCGCCTGCTTGGCTTCCATTGCGCGGGCTTCATCCAGATCGGCACCACGGATGGCGGTGTCCGCCAATACGGTCACGACATCAGGTTGCACTTCCAGCATACCGCCAGAGACATAGATCAATTCTTCTTGTTCCTGGTCCGGGCGTTTGATGCGTACGGCACCCGGTTTGATGCGTGTCAGCAGTGCGACGTGACGCGGAAACACGCCCAATTCACCCGCTTCACCCGGAACGACGACAAACTCAGCCAATCCCGAGAAAATGGATTCCTCTGCGCTTACCACGTCTACATGTACAGTCATTGCCATGGTTGACCCCATTGTCTTTTGATTATTGCAGTGTCTTGGCTTTTTCGACTGCTTCTTCGATACCGCCTACCATGTAGAACGCTTGTTCTGGCAGGTGATCGTATTCGCCGGCAACGATCGCTTTGAAACCCTTGATGGTGTCCTTCAGCGTCACGTACTTACCTGGAGCGCCAGTGAACACTTCGGCAACGTGGAAAGGTTGCGACAGGAAGCGCTGGATCTTACGCGCACGCGCCACGGCCAATTTATCTTCCGGTGCCAATTCGTCCATACCCAGAATCGCGATGATGTCGCGCAATTCCTTGTAGCGTTGCAGTGTTTGCTGCACGCTGCGGGCTACACTGTAGTGCTCTTCGCCCACGACCAACGGGTCGAGCTGGCGTGAAGTGGAATCCAGCGGATCAACGGCAGGGTAGATACCCAGCGAAGCGATATCGCGGCTCAACACAACGGTGGAGTCCAAGTGCAAGAAGGTGGTCGCAGGAGACGGGTCGGTCAAGTCATCCGCAGGAACGTAAACGGCCTGGATGGAGGTGATCGAGCCAACCTTGGTGGAGGTGATACGCTCTTGCAGACGACCCATTTCTTCGGCCAGTGTCGGTTGGTAACCCACGGCGGAAGGCATACGACCCAACAGCGCGGACACTTCGGTTCCGGCCAGTGTGTAGCGGTAGATGTTGTCCACGAAGAACAGGATGTCGCGGCCTTCGTCACGGAATTTTTCAGCCATGGTCAAACCGGACAACGCAACGCGCAGACGGTTGCCGGGCGGCTCGTTCATCTGACCGAACACCATCGCCACTTTGGACTTGGTGAAGTCTTCCTTGTCGATAACGCCCGCGTCGGACATTTCGTGGTAGAAGTCGTTACCTTCACGGGTACGCTCACCCACACCGGCGAACACGGACAAACCGGAGTGCTGCTTCGCGATATTGTTGATGAGTTCCAGCATGTTCACGGTCTTGCCCACACCGGCGCCGCCGAACAAGCCTACCTTACCGCCCTTGGCGAATGGGCAAACCAAGTCGATCACCTTGATGCCGGTTTCCAGCAGGTCAACGGAAGGAGACAGTTCATCGAACTTCGGAGCTTTTTGGTGGATCTCGCGACGTTCTGTGCACTTGATTTCACCGGCTTCGTCGATCGGGCGACCCAGCACGTCCATGATGCGACCCAATGTGCCGGTACCAACCGGAACAGAAATCGCGTGACCCGTCGCGTTGACTGCCATGCCACGGCGCAGACCGTCGGACGAGCCCATCGCAATGGTACGTACCACGCCATCGCCGAGTTGCTGCTCGACCTCAAAGGTCAAACCCGCTTCGGCTGTGGAGTTGCCCGCATCGGCCAGCGTCAAGGCTTCATACACCTTGGGCATTTTATCGCGCGGAAATTCGATGTCGACCACGGCACCGATACACTGAACAATCTTTCCTTGACTCATTTTAAGATTCCCCGTCTAAATTAATTCTGAATACGTTACTGAGCGAGTATTAGCTGATCGCTGCTGCGCCACCGACGATCTCCGAAATTTCCTTGGTGATCGCTGCCTGACGCGCTTTGTTGTAAACCAGCTTGAGTTCGCCGATGACGCTTTTGGCGTTATCCGAAGCAGCCTTCATCGCCACCATACGCGAGCTTTGTTCCGAGGCCATGTTCTCCACGACCGCCTGATAAACCAAAGACTCGATGTAGCGCACCAGCAATTCGTCGATCACTGGCTTGGCATCGGGCTCATAGATGTAATCCCAGTTGCCGCTAGCGCCGCCCAATTGTTCGTCAGAGAGAGGCAGTAACTGTTCCATCCGCGGCTCTTGCTTCATCGTGTTGATGAAGTGGTTGTAGCTCAAATGAATGGCATCGATCTCGCCCGCAACATACGCATCCAACATGATCTTCACCGCACCGATCAATTTTTCGATATGCGGTGTATCGCCAAGGCCCGTCAAATGCGACTTGACGTTGGCTCCCACGCGATTCATGAAGCTGAACCCTTTGTTACCGATGGGGCACACGACGATGCCTTTACCTTCGCCTTCCCATGACTTCATGCGGGTCACTGCCAAACGCAGTACGTTGGTATTTAAACCACCGCACAAACCTTTGTCAGAAGTCACTACGATGACGCCGACATTCTTGATGGTTTCGCGCTTGACCAGAAATGCGTGTTTGTATTCCGGGTTCGCGCGTGACAAATGTGCAGCCACGTTGCGAATCTTTTCGGCATAAGGACGGGCAGCACGCATGCGCTCTTGCGCTTTGCGCATTTTGGCTGCGGCAACCATTTCCATAGCACGCGTGATCTTGCGTGTATTTTCTACACTCTTGATCTTCGTGCGTATCTCTTTACTGCCAGCCATTCTTCACCCCGCCTTAGTAAACAGCCGATGCTTTGAATTTCTCAATAGCCGCCACCAACAATTTTTCATTGTCTCCGGACAGGTCTTTGCTGGACTCAACCGCATCCATCAGCGCCTTGCTATTAGATTTCAGATTCGCGTGCAATGCGGACTCGAAAGCCAATGCCTTAGGCACTGGTACGTCATCGAAGTAACCCTTGTTCACTGCAAACAACGTAACCGCCATTTCAGCAACGGACAGTGGGCAGTATTGCAATTGCTTCATCAGTTCCGTAACCATGCGACCGCGCTCCAACTGCTTGCGGGTTGCCTCATCCAGATCCGAAGCGAACTGCGCGAACGCTGCCAGTTCACGATATTGAGCCAGTGCCAAACGCACACCGCCGCCCAGCTTCTTGATAACTTTGGTCTGCGCTGCACCGCCCACGCGGGACACCGACACACCGGCGTTGATCGCGGGACGGATACCGGCGTTGAACAGGTCGGCTTCCAAGAAGATCTGACCGTCGGTAATGGAGATCACGTTGGTCGGCACGAATGCGGATACGTCACCTGCTTGCGTTTCGATGATCGGCAATGCAGTCAGCGAACCGGTCTTACCTTTGACGGCACCCTTGGTGAAGGCTTCGACGTAGTCGGCATTCACGCGGGCTGCGCGCTCCAACAGACGCGAGTGCAGGTAGAACACGTCGCCGGGGTAAGCTTCACGACCAGGCGGACGGCGCAACAACAGGGAGATCTGACGATACGCCCAAGCTTGTTTGGTCAAGTCGTCATAAACGATCAGCGCATCTTCGCCGCGATCGCGGAAGTATTCGCCCATGGTGCAACCGGCATAAGGTGCCAAGAACTGCATCGCGGCGGAATCAGAAGCGGTCGCAGCAACGACGATGGTGTATTCCATCGCGCCGTGTTCTTCCAACTTACGTACCACATTGGCTACGGTCGAAGCCTTCTGACCAACCGCAACATAGATACAGGTCATATTCTGACCCTTCTGATTGATGATGGCATCCACGGCAACGGCTGTCTTACCAGTTTGGCGGTCACCAATGATCAGCTCACGCTGGCCGCGACCGACCGGAACCATGGAGTCGATGGACTTCAGACCGGTTTGTACGGGTTGGTCAACAGACTTACGTGCGATCACGCCCGGAGCGACCTTTTCGATCTTGTCGGTCATCTTGGCATTGATCGGACCCTTGCCGTCGATGGGTTGACCCAAGGCGTTAACTACACGACCACGCAACTCGGGGCCGACCGGCACTTCCAAGATGCGACCAGTACACTTAACGGTGTCGCCTTCGGTGATGTGTTCGTATTCACCCAGAATAACCGCACCAACGGAGTCGCGCTCAAGGTTCAGCGCCAGACCAAAAGTGTTGCCGGGGAATTCCAACATTTCGCCTTGCATCACGTCGGATAAACCGTGGATACGTACGATACCGTCGGTCACGCTGACCACCGAGCCTTCGGTGCGCGCCTGCGTCAGTGCCTCGAAATTCTCGATGCGACTGCGAATCAAATTGCTAATTTCGGAAGGGTTGAGCTTCATCTGGATTTCCTCATTCTTGATAAATCTTTTATCAGGCCAATTTGTTTGCTATCAAGCAAGCGCGCTCGCCATTTCACCGAGTCGGGTGCGTGCTGAACCGTCGATCACTTTATCTCCGGCGCGAATCACCACTCCACCCAGCAACTCCTTGTTGATCTTGCAGGTCAGTTTAATCTCGCGACCCATACGCTTTTTCAGCGCACTAACGATCTTCTCCTGTTGCGTGGCAGACAATTCGAACGCCGAGTCCACCACCACATCTACACTCTTTTCCGCTTCCGATTTCAACACCTCGAAGATGGCTGCGATCTCAGGCGCTATAAGCAAGCGCTGGTTGTCAGCCAATATGCGGATGAAGTTCGATTGCTGCGGCTTGAGTTTCCCGCCCAGTACATCGCTTAACAGTCCACCCTGCTGAGCTTTGGCAATACGTGGACTGCTGATCACGTTGCGGATCTCCGGGTAGATCACTGCTTCAGCAAGTGATTGCAACATCTCTGACCAACCTTTCAGGTCGGACAGCTTTTGTGCTTCTTCAAAAGCAGCCTGAGCATAAGGCCGTGCTGTGGTAAGGGCTTCAGACATGACTGTTAGAGTTCCGCCGCAAGTTTGTCGAGCAAATCGTTGTGCGCCTTGGCATCGATCTCACGACCCAGAATCTTGCCTGCCCCGGCCAGCGCGATTGCCGACACTTGGGTACGCAATTGTTCTTTAGCGCGAAATACTTCTTGATCGACTTCAGCTTTGGCGCCCGCAACGATACGATCTCCTTCGATCTTGGCTTGTGCCTTCGCTTGTTCGATGATCTCGCTAGCACGCTTTTCACCACTCGCTACAATCTCGCCCGCTTTTTCTTTTGCTTCACGCAAAATATCAGCCGAGCGTTTAGCCGCCAATTCCAAGTCGTGCTTAGCACGTTCCGCATCGGCCAGACCATCGGCAATGGTTTTTTGACGCGACTCCATCGCCGTCAGTAATGGCGGCCAGACGAACTTCGCGGTAAACCATATCAAGATGGCGAACGATAGTGCCTGCGCGAGTATTGTCAGGGTAATGTTCATTTCTATTCCTTACGCTGGATTATGCATCCCGCAATAGTCAATTACTTGATGACAGCGAGCAGCGGATTGGCGAACGCGAACATCATCGCCAGACCAACACCGATGATGAAAGAAGCGTCGATCAAACCCAACAACAGGAACACTTTACCTTGCAATACTGGGATCAGTTCTGGCTGGCGCGCGGCACCGTCCAGGAAGCTGCTACACATGATACCGATACCGATACAAGCACCTGCAGCGCCGAGGCCGATGATCAGACCGATACCGATGCCAGTGTAAGCTTGGATCATTGCCAAAAATTGTACTGAGTTTTCCATCGTTGCTTCCTTTCGATTTACAAAGTTGATTAAAGTTAATAGTGATAAAAGTTTAGTGGCTCTCGTGTGCCATCGCGATATAAACGACGGTCAACATCATAAAGATGAACGCTTGCAGTACTACGATCAGGATGTGGAATATCGCCCAACCTGCTCCAAGCAACGCGCCGAAGATCGTTCCTGCCAAGCCGGTTGCAGCCCACATGCCGAGCAACAAGAAAATGATCTCGCCCGCGTACATATTGCCGAACAGACGCAAGGAATGCGACAGTGGCTTGGAAACATACTCGATTAGATTGAATAGGAAATTGGCAGGCCACACCAGAGGGTTGGAACCAAAAGGAGCACAGAACAATTCATGTATCCAACCACCCAAACCTTTTACCTTGATGCTGAAGAAGATCATCAACAGCCACACCGACAGCGCTAATGCAAAGGTTGTATTGATATCCGAGGTGGGAACAGCGCGGAAATGCTCTTGACCGAATATGTTGTGGTATATCCATGCCATGATGTCGATTGGCAAAAAGTCCATCGCATTCATCACCAGCACCCAAACAAACACCGTCAACGCCAAAGGCGCTACGAATTTGTTGCGGTCGCCATGGAAGATACCTTTGACTTGTTCATCAATGAACTCTACCAACAACTCGACAAAAGCTTGGCGCTTGCTTGGTACGCCTGCTGTCGCGCTACGCACAACCAGCCAAAGCAGCCCAAATGCCACGATTCCGAGCAGAGCGGATACGACCAGTGTGTCGAAATTGATTGACCAGAAGCCGCCTTGAGCGACTTGTTTGACATTGAAGCTTAAGTGATGCTCGATGTAACTGGATGCTGTCAGTGCGTGTTCAGTGGACATCCCAGACCCTACTTGTCATTCTCGTTATTCACAGTTCGCAAACCCGCGCCAGACGCCAGCGCAGAACCTGCCAACCCCCCTATTAGGGACAAAGGAACCAGCCCCCGGTAATACTTGAAAGTCACCAGCAACAGCAACGCTATCACCAGCACCTTGATTGCTTCCGCCTTCAGCAAAGAAACTAAGACATCGCCGGGCGTTCCGCCATTCGGTCTGCGTGCGATCAGCATTCCTGCGTAACCGCCTACAACCACAGAACCTCCTCCTGCAATTGCAGAAATCGCCGAGTCCACACCTGCAACCAGCAGAGAGACACCTGTGATGAGTACCGTAATGATGATTTGCCAGCGCGCCGCTTTGCTGAATGCGCGGCTTATTTTTGTATTCGTTACATTGTCCATCATCCACCCTTGAATATCGCTTATCGGCAAGGGCATCAAAAAAGCCCGCGCATTCTCTACTATTCTTTTACGGCAAGTCAAGCGTAATCGCGCGCGCTTTTATATTATTTCAGGGGTGCTTGTATAACTTGCCCGTCAGTTCTTCCAGATGGTCGTTACTCGCATATTCGATGACCAACTTGCCGCCGCCTTTGCTGTTCGGTTTTATTTCGACACGCGCCCCGAGATGAGTACTGATTTCTTCTTGTAAGCGCTGGCTATCTCTATCAGCCTCACGTACCTGCTTATTTATCGTCTTACTGGGAGTTTGCTCACCCTGTTGTTGTACCAGTTTTTCTGCTTCGCGTACGGAAAGCCCTTCCAATACGATCTTATTTGCCAGCAGTACTTGTTGAGCCCCTTCCAACGACAACAAGGAGCGGGCATGCCCCATATCCAGTGATCCCTCCATCAACATATCCTGCACGGCATGTGGCAACTTAAGCAGACGCAGCAAATTGCTGGCTGCGCTACGCGAACGACCAACCGCGTCGGCAGCCGCTTGGTGGGTCATTTGGAATTCATCGATCAGGCGTTGGATACCGATGGCTTCTTCCAATGGATTCAGATCTTCGCGCTGAATATTTTCGATCAGCGCCATGGCCAAAGCGGCATTGTCTGGAACTTTGCGTACAATCACCGGCACTTGCTTCAGCTGGGCCAGTTGTGCCGCACGCCAGCGCCGTTCACCAGCAATGATCTCATATCCGCCATCTGCCAATTCTCGCGCCAAAATCGGCTGCATGATGCCTTGTACTTTGATGGATGCCGCAAGTTCATTCAGCGAAGCTTCATCCATGCGACTGCGCGGTTGGTATTTTCCGGGCCTGAGTTGTTCGACCTTTAACTCTCGTAACGAATCATTCTGTTTTGAAGTGTTACTTCCAGAAAGTAACGCGTCTAAACCGCGCCCCAGCCCCTTGATCGGTTTTGCCATGATTTTCCCTTTTTGAAACTTGTTATACGGCGATTTGTGAGGTCGCGTTGTTCAGCATTTCTCCTGCTAGCGCAAGGTAAGCCTGAGTTCCTTTGGATTGACTATCGTGGTAAAGCGCTGGAATGCCAAAGCTGGGCGCTTCCGCCAATCGTACGTTGCGCGGGATAACGGTGCGGTAGACCTTGTCACCGAAGTGTTGCTGTAACTGATCCGATACTTGTTGTGCCAACGCATTACGCGGGTCGAACATAGTGCGTAGCAGACCCTCGATTTCCAAATCGGGATTCAGGTTTTCACGAACTTTACGGATAGTGTTGACCAGATCGCTCAGACCTTCCAGTGCATAGTATTCACACTGCATCGGAATCATCACTGACTTTGCCGCACACAATCCATTGAGTGTCAGCAAATTCAGTGCTGGCGGACAATCCACAAGGATGAAGTCGTATTCATGCAAAACGGCGAATAGCTCATCTTTCAGCCTTGTTTCTCTTCCTTCGACCTCGACCAGTTCTATTTCGGCACCAGCCAGTTCTCGATTTGCTGGCAAAACATCATATTTTCCGGTTTCGGACTGGACTCTCACCTCAGCGACCGTTTTTTCGCCCAATAGCACATCATAGATGGTCAGCTCCAAATCTGCCTTGTTGATGCCACTACCCATAGTCGCATTGCCTTGTGGGTCGAGATCTATCAGTAACACACGTTGTTTAGCCGCAGCCAAGCTCGCCGCCAAATTAACGCTGGTGGTGGTCTTGCCCACACCACCTTTTTGATTGGTGATTGCCAGTATCTTGCTCATTTCTTCACTCCCAATACGACCAAACTGCGGGCAGCTTCCAAACCCGGAACCTGCAACGTAATTACTTTTTCGACCGACACATCTTCTGGAATCCGCTCCAACTCTTGCTTCGGAACGCCCTTCATCGCTGCCCAATGTCCATCCTTCGGCCAGCAAATGTCGCGTCAATGTAACAAAATCAGTCGCTTCGGCAAACGCGCGGGAAACGATCCCGTCGAATTTTTGTTCTGCCTGCCACTGTTCTACTCGCTCGCAACGGACTTCCACATTGCGCAAATCCAACTCGATGACTGCCTGCTGTACAAAACCGGTCTTTTTGCTGTTGCTGTCCAGCAAGGTGAAGGACCATTCCGGTCGCATTATCGCCAACACCACTCCCGGCAATCCTGCTCCACACCCCACATCTAGCCAGCGTTGTGGCCATAGATACGGCAGTATAGATAGGCTGTCGAGCAAGTGGTTACTCACCATCTGTTCCGATTGCCGTATCGCAGTAAGGTTATAAACCCCATTCCATTTATGCAGCAACGCCAGATATTCCAGCAATTTCTGCTGTTGTTCCGACGTGATTTGCAAGCCCATCTGCCGCTGCCCAAGGCTAATTGCTCTTGCAAGTTCATGCTGCTTTTTCTTGTTTGAAGCCTCGCTTCAAGTGCACTAGTAGCAGAGAAATTGCAGCCGGGGTCACTCCCGAAATACGTGCCGCCTGTCCTACCGTTTGCGGTTGGTGCTTATTTAGCTTCTGCTGGACCTCGATCGACAGTCCTCGCACCATCGAATAATCCATGTTGTCCGGTAACCGCGTCGTTTCCTGACCTTCTTGGCGCGCGATCTCCTCCATCTGGCGCGCGATGTAACCTTGATATTTAGCCTGAATCTCGATTTGCTCAGCAATCTCCGATACATCTGTTGCCTGCGCGCTAGGCAATGTCATCAAAGCTGTATAAGTCACCTCGGGTCGGCGCAATAAGTCATACAGCGAGTATTCACGCTCAATCTCTTTACCCAACACGCGCTCGGCATCAGCCTTGTCCAGCATGCGTGGATTCACCCAAGTTGTTTTCAAACGCTCTATTTCGCGTGCGATTTTTTCTCGTTTTTCGTCAAAGGTTTGCCAACGCACGTCATCCACCAACCCTAAACGACGCCCCGTTTCGGTGAGGCGCATATCGGCGTTATCTTCGCGCAATTGCAGACGGTATTCCGCCCGACTGGTAAACATTCGATATGGCTCGGAAACACCGCGCGTGATCAGGTCATCCACCATCACGCCCAGATACGCCTCGTCACGGCGCGGGCACCAAGCTGCCTGTTCTTTAACCTGTAGTGCGGCATTCACTCCGGCTAATAACCCTTGTGCTGCAGCTTCTTCATAACCCGTGGTCCCATTGATTTGTCCAGCCAAGAACAGCCCGCCTATCGCCTTGCTTTCCAATGAGAGTTTTAATCCGCGCGGGTCAAAATAGTCATACTCGATAGCATAGCCAGGTCGCGTAATATGCGCGTGTTCCAACCCCTTGATTGAGCGCACCAGCGCCAACTGAGTATCATAGGAGAGGCTGGTCGAAATACCGTTAGGATAGATCTCGTGTGTAGTTAACCCTTCCGGTTCCAGAAATATTTGATGTGAGTTTTTCCCCACAAAACGCGTGATTTTGTCTTCTATGGATGGGCAATAACGCGGCCCCACCCCTTCGATAACACCGGTAAACAAAGGCGACTTATCTAACCCACGGCGGATTATCTCGTGCGTACGTTCGTTGGTTTGAGTGACCCAACAAGGCATCTGTTGCGGGTGTTGATTGGCATGTCCCATGAATGAAAACACAGGCACTGGCGTATCACCACGTTGTTCCTGCATCACGGAAAAATCGATGCTACGGCCGTCAAGGCGTGGTGGCGTACCTGTTTTCAAGCGCCCAATGGGCAAGCCCAATTCGCGAAGGTTGCGAGCCAACCCAACAGAGGGTGGATCTCCAGCGCGGCCTGCGGGGTAATTGGACAAACCCACATGCACCAGTCCAGCCAGAAACGTTCCCGTAGTTAATACCACGGTTTTGGCGCGATAAATCAAACCCAACTGCGTCTGCACACCAACAACAATTCCCTGCTCTATCAAGAGTTTTTCTGCAGGCTGTTGAAACAACAATAGATTTTTCTGATTTTCTAGGCGTTTACGAATCGCCAATTTATACAGTGCGCGATCCGCCTGCGCCCGCGTCGCGCGGACTGCCGGACCTTTAGAGGCATTCAGAATACGGAATTGAATACCACCCTCGTCCGTGGCGGCGGCCATGGCACCACCCAATGCATCTAATTCTTTGACTAAATGGCCTTTTCCAATGCCACCTATCGAAGGGTTGCAAGACATGACACCCAGCGTTTCAATGTTATGAGTGAGCAAAAGCGTGGCGCAGCCCGCACGGGCGCTGGCTAGGGCGGCCTCTGTGCCCGCATGTCCACCACCTATTACGATGACATCGAATTGTTTCGAGTCGCGCATTCTTCGCCCACCAAAATGAGGACGCGCATCATACCCCAAAAATTATTTGCTACGACAACTTTGCACGGCAGGATGTTTCACGTGAAACACTCTTAAGGTTATTTTCCGATGCAAAAACGGCTGAATATCTCTCCCAGCAAATCGTCAGCACTGAATTCCCCGGTGATACTGTTGAGGGCACTCTGTGCTTGTCTTAATTCCTCAGCAAACAGTTCTGGTTGCTCAAACCGTCGCTGGGCTTCCACAAGGTGATATTTAGCTTGTGAAAGCGCCTCCAAATGCCGCGCCCGCGCCATGAAAACACCCGTTTCTTGATGCCAGCCTATGGTTTCAAGCAGCTTATCCTGAAGTATTTCAACGCCGACTCCGGTCTTGGCTGAAAGATAGAGGTGGCATTCCCCGTTTCGCATTTCAAAGCCTGCGGAGTGGGCACTCAAATCGATCTTGTTGTGTAGATACAAGCGGGGTACCTTGGCCGGAAGTTGCTCTAGAATTGCGCGGTCTTCGTGCTCGACGCGCTGCTGCGCTTCATCCAACAACACCAGTACTACGTCGGCTCTTGTCAAAGCCAACTGCGTGCGTGCAATGCCCATCTGCTCAACTACATCTGTGGTTTCACGTAACCCAGCAGTATCGATTAAGTGTAATGGCACCCCCTTTACTTGCAAAGCCTGACGTATCGCATCGCGGGTGGTGCCTGGCACCTCGCTTACCAGCGCCACCTCTTCCCCAGCCAAGCGATTCAACAAACTGGATTTTCCGGCATTAGGGGCGCCAACCAGTACCACCTGTGCACCTTCGCGCAGAATGCTACCCAATTTTGCTAAACCTTCAATACGCGTCACTTCCCCTAGCAAGGCGGCGAGTTTACCGGCACAAAGTTGACGATCAATTGCCTCGATATCTTCTTCTGGAAAATCCAAAGTCGCTTCAACCAGCATTCTCAAATCAATAAGCAAAACGACAGCGCTGTTAATGGCTGCCGAGAACTCGCCCTGCAATGAGCGCATGGCGCTGCGAGCGGCCTGTTCAGTAGTGGCATCAATAAGATCGGCCACGCTCTCGGCCTGAGCAAGATCCATCTTATCGTTGAGGAAGGCGCGTTGAGTGAATTCGCCTGGTTGCGCGAGACGAGCGCCTAACGCTAAACAACGCTGGAGCACAGATTGCAGCACCGCTGAGCCTCCGTGCCCCTGAAACTCGAACACTTCTTCGCCCGTGTACGAATGGGGAGAGGGGAAATACAGCGCGATACCCTGATCCAAAGTCGAACCATCAGCGGCTAAAAATGGAGTGTATGTGGCAAATCTTGGAACAAGCTCGCGCCCAGTCAATACAGAGGCCATTTTTGCCAGTCCCTGTCCGGAAATCCGTACCACGCCGATGCCACCACGCCCAGGTGCGGTGGCAATCGCCGCGATGTTGTCAGACCTTAACGCCACCCTTTTGTCCGGCCTCAAGGCCGCGAGTGATATACCACTGCTGTGCGATGGAAAGGATGTTGTTCACGACGGAGTACAACACCAAGCCAGCAGGGAAAAAGAAGAACACCACGCTAAATATGATTGGCATCAATTGCATGAGCTTGGCTTGTAGCGGATCGGGAGGAACGGGGTTAAGTTTACTTTGCACCAACATGCTAATACCCATGATGAGTGGCAACACATAGTACGGGTCAGCAGTGGATAAATCGGTGATCCATCCAAAAAACGGCGCATGACGTAGCTCAACACTGGATAGGATCGCCCAGTACAGAGCAATAAATACTGGTATCTGAATCAACATTGGCAGACAGCCGCCCAAGGGATTGATCTTCTCAGTCTTATACAGATCCATCATGGCATGATTTAGCCGTTCACGGTCATCGCCATATTGTTGTTTGATCTTTTCCAACTTGGGTGCCACTACACGCATTTTAGCCATAGAGCGGTAACTCGCAGCAGACAGCGGGAAGAAAGCCAATTTGATTAAAACCGTCAACAGAATAATTGACACGCCCCAATTATTTATCCATCCGTTGATATGTGACATCAGCCAGAACAAGGGGGTAGAAAAAATAGTTAGCCACCCGTAATCCACTGTCAGCCCCAAGCCAGGAGCAATATCGTCCAATTTGGCCTGCGCAGGGCCAGCATACAACGTGCTGGAGATATGTCCGGTCTGTCCGGGTTCAATATTGGCCACAGGCAAAATAACCCCTGCAGAAAAGAGTTTTCCATCCAGTTGCTTTGCATAAAATTCGCGCGGACCTTTGCCCGCAGGCAACCAAGCCGATACAAAGTAATGTTGCAACATCCCTATCCAGCCGTTGTCTGGATTGTGCGGGAGATTAGCCTTGTTCTTTTCAATACTGGAAAACTCGATTTTTTGGAATTTTTCTTGTTCGGTGTAAACCGCAGGACCTGTATAGGTCGGGACAAACTTGGACTCTCCGCCGACGGCGACCGAATCTCGCACCAGCTGAAAATATGCCGATGGAATTAAAGCCGTTTTGCCATGATTCTCAATTTCATAATTGACATCAATTAGGTAGCTTGCCCGATGGAAGGTGTACACCTTGGTAACCCGAGCTTCTGCAGACTCAACAGAAGTTAGACGTACTTCTACCGTATCTTTGCCTTCAACCAAACGAAAATCTTTACCTTCAGCTGAAAACTCGGCGTTGTGTGTAGGAAGCCCTTTTCCTAATAAACCGGATTGCGCAATATATATATGCTCACCACGTTGTTGCAGCAGTGTCAGTGGCTTGCTTTGATCGTCAGAGTCGCGGTGTTGCAACAGTTCTAGATGCTGAATGTTGCCACCAGAGGTGTTGATTTCTGCCTTAAATGTGTCGGTTGTTACAACGATTGTCTTACCTGTAGTGGCCTTTTGTGCCTCTACCGTTGACTCGACTTGTGGTGTCGGCCTTGCGGGTGCGACAGGCACTGATGCGTCTTTTGCGGCGGATGCTACCGGTTGGGTTGGTGGCAAGTTTTGGCGCGTCCATTCACCCCAAAGCAATACTAAGGAAAAAGAAAAGATCAGGAATAAGAACAAGCGTCGCATGTCCATCGAGGTATCACCTGTTTTTAATTATGGGACGGGATCATACCCGCCAGAATTCCATGGGTTGCAACGAAGCACTCGCTTAAGCGTCAACCAAAACCCCTTAAGTGCGCCATATTTGGATATCGCTTCATGCGAATACTGCGAACAAGAAGGGCTAAAGCGGCATGCCGGAGGAAGCGTAGGACGAACCAAAAGTTGATATCCCCGAACCAATATCAGCAAGAGCTGCTTCATTTTATTTTGCTGCCAATGCTGCTTTTAGCATTTCGTTTAACACTGCCCTAGCTTCTGCACGGTCTTTGCTGCCTAAAGAGTTGCGTAGTCTAACAACTATATCTCTGGCAATGCTTTGCTTGGCACACTTACGAAAGCACTCCCGAATCATTCGCTTGGCAAAATTTCGTTGCGTCGCGGCATGTTGCACTCGCTTGCTTACAGAAATGCCAATTCGCGCATGCCCCACAGAGTTCGTTTCACTATAGACAGCAAACCATAATTTGGTCTGTGCCTTTCGCTGCAGTATTCGAGAAAAACCTTCTCGACGCGCCAATCGGTAGCGCCGAGGCAGGGTCAGAGCATCTTTAGGCTCACACGCCAAGGCGGGCGCGGCCACGGGCACGACGGGCAGCGATCACTGCACGACCACCCTTGGTTTTCATACGAACCAGAAATCCATGGGTGCGCTTTCTTTTGGTAACCGATGGTTGATATGTGCGTTTCATGCTTGCTCCTAATTGTTTTAACTATTGAAAAGCGCGCGATTACAATCGTTGGCGCCATTTCTGTCAAGTCTTTTTATGCTGTGGATAACTTTTTGTAGAGCTTGTAGAATGCGTCTGAATAATTGCGATACATTTTTTGCCTATGTCTGCCCAGGATTTGTCTGGAAGCTGCCTGAGTTTCTTCAAAGAGCAGTTACCATTACAACAATATAATTCATGGATTAAGCCGTTGATTTTCGAGATTGACGGGGATCGGCTTATCTTGACCGCTCCGAATAGCTTTACTCTGCGCATAGTTCAAGATCGTTTTTTACAGGAAATTTTTAAGCGGGCACTACCCTATTTTTCCACTCCTCCACAAGTCGAACTTCGCATTGAAAAACGCAGTGCAAAGGTAATTTCTGGAGAAGTCACTGATACTATCCAGAACACCCCTCCTGCTCCCTTGGCAAAAATAGTAAAGAATCCAAATAAACTTAATCCAACTTTGGTTTTTGATACCTTTGTTACTGGAAAAGCCAATCAATTAGGACACGCAGCCGCACTTCAAGTAGCCGAAACTCCGGGGATTGCTTACAACCCACTGTTTATCTACGGGGGGGTTGGTCTAGGTAAAACCCATTTACTCCAATCTATCGGTAATTTAGTGAGCCAAAAAAATCCCCAGGCTCGAGTTTGTTACGTTCATGCAACTAACTATATTTCCGGCGTGGTTCGTGCATTTCAAACAAAAAACTTTGATGAATTTAAACAGTTTTATAATTCTTTAGATTTACTTCTAATAGACGACATCCAGTTCATCGCGGATAAGCCTGGCACACAGCAAGAATTTTTTTATACCTTAAATTCACTTATTGATACTAATAAACAAGTTGTTATTACTTGTGACACGTTCCCAAAAGAAATTTTAGGTATCGAACCACGACTAACTTCTCGCTTCACTTGTGGACTTACGGTGGCAATTGAGCCTCCTGGCTTAGAAATGCGCGTTGCTATCCTTTTACAGAAATCGGCGGCGAGTGGCTCTCCCATCGGTGAAGATGTTGCCTTTTTTATTGCAAAACATGTTCGTTCCAATATTCGTGAACTTGAGGGTGCGCTTAATCGGATAGAAGCTTATGCCCGCTTTCATAAACGCGCCATCAATATAGAGCTGGCCAAAGAAGCTCTAAAAGATCTACTTGCAGCTCAAAATAAACAAGTATCTATTGAAAATATTCAAAAGACTGTAGCCGACTTCTATAGAATTAAACTTGTTGAGTTACTTTCTAAAAAACGTTCTCGAGCAATTGCACGTCCACGCCAAATCGCGATGTCTTTAGCGCGTGAATTAACTCAATTAAGTCTTCCAGAAATTGGTAATGCTTTTGGTGGGCGTGATCACTCCACTGTGTTACACGCTTGTAAGACCATTGAATCTCTAAGAAACAGCGACTCTGCTCTTAATTCAGATTTCAATCTACTCAATCAAACTTTGAGGAGTTAACCACTTTATAGCCGTGTATGAATTGTAGATAACTCGCATAAATTGAATCCTACAAATAGTTATACACAAATGACACATATTGACTTGCTACTTTATTAACAGCATAAATCTTATGTAACTCATTGTGTTTTAATAGTAAATTAAGTTATCCATAAATTGTTGTCCTATTATTATGATTGTTAAGTTTTTAAAGGATATATATGTTTATTAAGCAGATAGATCGAAATAATTTATTAAAGCCTCTACAAGCCGTAGTTGGTATTGTTGAACGCAAACAACCGCTGCCTATCCTTTCTAATGTGCTTATCAAGAAAAACAAGGACGGGGCTAGATTTATTACCACCGATCTTGAAATACAAATCGAAGCTCAACTTAAAGCTGAATTGGATGGTGAAGAAAGCGCTATCACCATCTCTGCCAAAAAGTTACAAGAAATCTTGCGTGCCATTCCAGACAACAGCATTATTTCTTTGGATGATCAAGAGAATCGCCTATTGGTAAAGGCAAACAAAAGCCGCTTCAGCCTGCAAACATTGCCGGCACAAGACTTTCCGATGCTGGCTGAGCAATTAGTTGGTGCTGCCAAAATCGAGATTGAACAAGGGGTTTTACGCCGTCTTTTGAGTTCTGTGCAATACGCTATGGCACAACAAGACATCCGTTATTACTTGAATGGAGTGTTATTAGTAATCGATGGCACAAGTATCAAACTCATCGCAACTGACGGTCACCGCTTGGCATTCATCAATGAAGAACTGAAAGGAATTCATCAAAAGCATGAAGTGATCCTTTCCCGCAAGACAGTCAATGAACTATTGAAATTGCTGGCGGACTCAGAAGACAAGGTACAACTGGAGCTAGCCGAGAAACAAGTCCGTATTACTTTTGCCGATGTAGTGCTGACGTCCAAGGTTATCGACGGCAAATTTCCTGACTACAACCGCGTCATTCCGAATCACACCAACCACCTAACACTGGATCGTTTGACCATCCTACAAGCCTTGCAGCGTGCAGCCATTCTGTCGAACGAGAAGTTTCGCGGCGTGCGTTTGCTGTTGACTGAAAAGAATCTACGCATCATCAGCAGCAACAGCGAGCAGGAAGAAGCCCAAGAAGACATCGAGAACGACTACTCCGGTGCTTCGCTGGACATCGGCTTTAACGTTAATTACCTATTGGATGGCATTAACAACATCAACACCCAAACCATCACCCTGTCGTTTGGCGATCAGAACAGCAGCCTGTTGATCACCATCCCGGAAAAGACTGACTACAAATATGTAGTCATGCCAATGCGCATCTAAGTTGTTCCACGTGAAACAGAAGAGAAAGTAAAGCAGACACATGAGCGATAATTACGACGAATCAAGTATCCAGCAACTCGAAGGATTAGAGGCGGTACGTAAACGCCCTGGTATGTATATTGGCGACACCTCGGACGGCACTGGTTTACATCACATGGTATTCGAGGTGGTGGATAACGCCATCGACGAATCCTTGGCAGGACATTGCGACGACATCAAAGTTATCATTCATGGCGACAACTCAATTTCTGTATCAGACAACGGTCGCGGTATTCCTATTGGCATCAAGTTTGATGATAAGCACGAACCGAAGCGCTCCGCAGCGGAAATTGTGTTGACTGTGCTACATGCCGGCGGCAAATTTAACCAAAATAGCTATAAAGTATCCGGCGGTCTGCATGGTGTGGGGGTGAGCTGTGTCAACGGCCTTTCAGAGTGGCTCAAGTTAACGACTTACCGCGACGGCAAGAAATATGGACTGGAATTTGTGCGTGGCGCAGTCAAAGATCGTCTAGTCGAAAAACAAAAAGGCATTGAGGTTTCTCCGGTGCGTGAGTTGGGCGAAAGCAACAAGCGCGGTACAGAGGTTCACTTCCTAGCAGATAAGGAAATCTTCGGAATCGTCGATTTTCATTACGAAGTATTGGCCAAGCGTCTTCGCGAGCTGTCGTTCTTGAATAACGGCGTCAAGATCGAGCTGGTCGACCAACGCACCGGCAAAGGCGAAAACTTCGCCTATTCCGGCGGCGTGCGCGGCTTCGTCGAGTATATGAACAAGAGCAAATCGGTGCTACACCCCAAGTGTTTCCAGGCCAGCGGCGAAAAAGACAACATCACCGTCGATGTTGCCATGCAGTGGAACGATAGCTATTCCGAAGTCGTGCAGTGCTTCACCAACAACATCCCGCAGCGCGATGGCGGTACACACATGACAGGCCTGCGCATGGCGATGACGCGCGTCATCAATAAATATATCGAAGACAACGAGCTGGCCAAGAAGGCCAAAGTGGATACCTCTGGCGACGACATGCGCGAAGGCCTTACCTGCGTACTCTCGGTCAAAGTGCCAGATCCTAAATTCTCTTCGCAAACAAAGGACAAGCTGGTTTCCAGTGAGGTGCAGCCAGCGGTACAAGAGGTGGTTGGACAGAAGCTGGCCGACTTCCTGTTGGAGAATCCGATCGACGCCAAAATCATCTGCAACAAGATCATCGACGCGGCTCGCGCCCGTGATGCTGCCCGTAAAGCGCGCGAGTTGACTCGTCGCAAGGGCGTATTGGATGGTATCGGCTTGCCCGGCAAGCTGGCTGATTGCCAAGAAAAAGACCCCGCCCTGTCCGAATTGTACCTAGTCGAGGGAGATTCCGCCGGCGGCTCCGCCAAGCAGGGTCGAGACCGTAAGTTCCAGGCTATCTTGCCGCTCAAAGGCAAGATCCTTAACGTCGAGCGCGCCCGCTTTGAGAAGCTCATCTCCTCGCAAGAGATCGCCACCCTCATCACCGTGCTGGGCACCGGCATCGGCAAAGAGGAATACAACGCCGACAAACTGCGCTACCACCGCATCATCATCATGACCGACGCGGACGTGGACGGTGCGCACATCCGTACCCTGCTGCTCACTTTCTTCTACCGCCAGATGCCGGAGCTGGTCGAGCGCGGCCACATCTATATCGCTCAGCCACCGCTGTATAAGATCAAGCAAGGCCGCGACGAGCGCTATCTCAAGGACGAACACGAGCTGAAGAACTACATGCTCGGCTCTGCACTGAATGGCGCTGCGTTCTACCCCGCGCTGGAAGCTGCACCCATTCAGGGCGAAGCGCTGGGCGAGATCGCCAAGCAATACTTCCTTGCCGAAGCCGTCATCGACCGCCTTTCGCACTTCATCGCCCCCGAGGCCAGTCACGCCCTGCTCGTCTTGCCCGCCCTGTCGCTGGACGATGCGGCAGCCGCCAAGAAGAGCGCCAAGCTGCTGGAAGACGCCTGCGGTGGCGTCATCAAGGCCGAAGTCGAGAAAGACGAAAATGGCGAGCTACGCCTGCGCTTGGAAAAGATATTCCACGGTAACTACTCGCTCAGCTACATGGACAAAGAATTCCTGCAAAGTGGCGACTACGTGCAGATCTGCCAGACCGCCGATGCATTGAACGGTCTGATCTCCCCTACCGCCTACGCTATGCGCGGTGAGCAAAAGCGTGGCGTTGCGAGCTTCAAGCAAGCCATCGAATGGTTGTTGGAAGATGCCAAGAAGGGCGTCAGCATCCAGCGCTACAAAGGCCTAGGTGAGATGAATCCATCCCAATTGTGGGAAACCACCATGGACGTGAAGAACCGCATCCTGCTACGCGTGCGCATCGAAGACGCCATCGGCGCCGACGAGATATTCACCACCCTGATGGGTGATGTGGTCGAGCCGCGTCGGGCGTTCATCGAGAAGAATGCGTTGGGGGTGAAGAATTTGGATGTGTAAATAAAGGATAGATACCGATTTAGGTGTCTATTTTATGTTAGAGCCTTCGGAGAGATTTTTATGAACTCATATTTATACCCAACACTTCCGGGCTGGTTTGAGAGCCTACTTGAGGAATGGAAAGCTTCTGGAAAAAGAACCTTAGCTTTTCCTTTTCTATGGTTTAAGCCAACTACATTGCCTACAAATCAGAGTGCGCCATTCTGGATGTATCTGTATTACACAGAGACTCAGACAGAAAATCCCTTGCTTCAGCGAGTAGTGAAGTTCCGGGTACGAGTTGTGTTTTATGATTTTTCCATCATTCAAGGCATACATATCCACACCCGCCGCGATCAAGAATCTGAAGCAAAAGTCTGGTTTCAATGCGACCTTGTTGAGGAAATAAAAGATGCACATGGAGGCTATTTGCATGAATCGGATTTCAAGCATTCCGAGGGCGTTACTTTGCTTCCGTCCGTGCGAAACTCTATCGCTCCAGTTGACCGCGTTTCGTCAATGGTTACGGTTCAATCAACATGGCACTGCATCAATGACTAAAGGCTCTAACCTAACGTTAGGCATCATTAACGCAGAGGCAACATAATGAAGAAATTTAGCCTTACTCTTTTAGCTTGTGGATTTCCGCTGCTTTCAGTTGCGGATCCGGCTGTAACGATTTCATGTGACATACCCAAGGGTTCATCGATGCAGTATGGCGAGTCCAGCTATGCTCGCGTGCAATCCGCGATAGACAAAAAACCAGTATCCAAGCCGAGTCTAATTGTGGAAAAAACTGATGGTTATGATGAAAGGCCCACGTTCATTATTAACTCAGCAAAAAAGAAACTCATTGTTACTTGGGCGGAGTCGGGGGATGAATTAAAGCAAAGAAAACAAGCAAAGGAATTGGGAGTTCCTTATTGCTGTTCACCCAATCCAACTTCTGAGGCAGAAGTCGTCATTTTTACCCCAGACCATATTTCCGCTATTGAGATCGCCCCACCCTATGTTGTAACCGTGTATTCGTTTTTCCCAAAACTTGGAACCATGTTTATCACTGATCAAGGTACCGACGTGTTTGGAAAGAATTCATCTCAGCATTCGTTTTTTGCTGCTTGCACATATTCTTGGGGCAAGCCCAATTTAGTACCATGATGCTCAACCCCTCAATTTAACGTTAGATACCTTAAAGTAAGCATAAAGAAACAAAGGGGGCTTCAGCCCCCTTGTTTTTTTGTGAGCGTTGGCATCAAGACTTCTTCTTGGTTGTCGCCTTTTTCGTGACTGGCTTGGTAGCGGCTTTTTTGGTTGCTACTTTCGTCGCAGTTGTCTTAGCCTTGATTATTTTCTTGACCGCCGGTTTTTCAGTCGTAGATTTCTTCACCGTTGTTTTGGTTTCTGTCTTTTTCTTGGGGGCCGTCTTGGCAGCAGCTTTCTTTGCCGCTGGCTTACGTGTTGTCTTGGCCTTACCGGTGTCACCCTTCGCCGCTTTGGCAGCGATCAGTTCCAGCGCTTCTTCCAACGTCACCGCTTCCGGTGTCACGTCCTTGGGCAGGGTGGCGTTCACCTTGCCGTGGCGGGCGTAGGCACCGTAGCGTCCGCTGCAGATCTCCACCGGGGCTTTGTCGTCCGGATGTTCGCCCAGTGTGCGCAACACGGTGTTGCCGCCGGTCTTGGCCTGCGCCAGCAGTTCCACGGCACGATCCAGCCCGATGTCGAAGATGCTGTCGGTGCGCGGGATGGATTTGAATTTGCCGTCGTGGCCGATGTAGGGACCGAAGCGGCCGATGTTGACAATGACTTTCTTACCTGTCTCCGGGTGAGCGCCGACTTCCCGTGGAAGCGAGAGTAGCTTTAGCGCAGCAGCAAGATCGGCTTGCTCCAACGGCAGTTCCTTGGGCCAGGATACGCGCTTGGGTTTGGTCTTCGCACCCTCTTCCACTTCGCCTAGCTGAACATATGGGCCGTAGGGGCCGCGCAACAACAATACAGGTTGCTTGGTCTCAGGATGGGTTCCCAACTCTTTGCGTGCTTCGCCTGCATCTTCTTCACCCGCGAGGCTGCGTGTGTAGTCACATTCGGGATAGGCAGTACAGCCGATGAAGCTGCCACGCTTGCCAAGGCGCTTGGACAAAGGCTTGCCGCATTTGGGGCAGGCTTCTTCCAATATCTCAGTGCCAGGACGATCAACGTCCTTCTTTTCGCCGATCAGCTTGTTGAAGCCCTTCCAGAAATCGTCCAACACGGGTATCCAATCGCGCTTGCCTTCGGATATTTCGTCCAATTCGTCTTCAAGGTGTGCCGTGAAGCCGTAATCCACATAGCGCGTGAAGTGCTCATTGAGGAATTTGATGACCACGCGACCTACATCGGTAGGCATAAAGCGTTTCTTGTCGAGCGTAGCGTATTCGCGCGCTTGCAACGTGGAGATGATGGTGGCGTAAGTGGAAGGACGGCCTATGCCGTACTCTTCCAGCGTCTTCACTAGGCTGGCTTCTGAGTAGCGTGGTGGTGGCTGGGTGAAGTGCTGTTCGCCGTAGAGTTTATCCACCGGCAATATGTCGCCTTCGACCAGCGGCGGCAATTTGGCGCTGTCTTCTTCTTCGGCGTCGTCCACGTCTTCCATGTACACACCGATGAAACCGGGGAAAACCAAGGTCTGGCCGGAGGCGCGGAACAAGGTGTCATCGCTGCTCAGACGGATGTCGACACTAACGGTATCAAAGCGTGCCGGTGCCATCTGGCATGCTAGCGTGCGCTTCCAGACCATCTCGTATAGGCGCATCTGGTCGATGTTCAAGTGGTCGCGCAAACTGTCTGGGGTACGCAAGATCGAAGTCGGGCGAATCGCCTCGTGCGCTTCCTGAGCGTTCTTGGCTTTGCTCTTGTAGCTTGGCTGCTTGGCAGGCAGATATTCAGCAGAGAAATTGTCGCCGATATAACTACGAATTTCAGCGACTGCCTCGTTCGCCAAATTCACAGAGTCGGTACGCATATAGGTGATCAGACCGATGGTCTGACCGCCGATGTCTACACCTTCGTACAACGATTGCGCGGTGCGCATGGTGCGGTCGGAAGTCATGCCTAACTTACGCACGGCTTCCTGTTGCAACGTCGAAGTGGTGAACGGCGCGGCCGGGCTGCGTTGTTTGCCTTTCTTTTCGACGCGAACCACCTTGGGCGGTAGCTTGGCATCGGTCAGCTTGGCATGAATGGCATCGTATTCCTTTTGACTACCGATGCTGAGCTGTTCCAGCTTTTTACCCTGAAATTGGAATAATTTAGCGGTAAATGGCGAGTTATTTTTCTGACTATCCAAGTGTACGGACCAGTATTCCTGGCTCTTGAATTTCTCGATCTCTAGTTCGCGCTCGACGATCAAGCGTAGTGCGGGACTTTGTACGCGACCAGCCGATAGGCCGGGTCGAATCTTGCGCCACAACAATGGAGATAAGGTAAAGCCGACGAGATAATCCAGCGCACGCCGTGCTTGTTGCGCATTAACTAGTGGCAGCGAAATCTCGCGCGGATGAGCGACGGCTTCCTGCACAGCAGATTGGGTAATTTCGTAGAAAACCACGCGTTGCATGGTTTTGCCCTTGAGTGCGCGCTTACCTTTCAGAAGCTCCGAAATGTGCCAAGCGATTGCCTCCCCTTCTCTGTCCGGGTCGGGCGCGAGGAAGATGTGATCTGCTTCGGCGGCAGCTTTAGCGATAGCATCAACGTGCTTACTATTGCGCGCGATAGTTTCGTATTGCATGGCGAAGTTGTTGTCGGGATCAACAGCGCCCGTCTTGGGAACCAGATCGCGCACATGACCATAGGAAGCAAGGACTTCAAAGTCTTTGCCCAGATATTTTTTCAGGGTCTTGGCCTTAGCCGGAGACTCGACAATGAGTAAGTTGGATGCCATGTTTTAGTGTAATTGTGCCGAATCGGCTGGCGTAAGCAGGTCTTCAATCAACATCGGATCAAGGTCTTCATGCTGATTCCACAGCACCATGAGTGCGATAAGTTTAACTTTATCCAGCGGCAAGTTTTCACGATCAAGTGCGATGACCCGGTCAATGATCATTTCGCGCTCCACGGGCGTGATGAATTTACTCTGCTCCCAAAAGGCGATGAAATGCAGACCGTCCGCGCAGATGCGCTGTTGCTCGAAATCACTATAGCAGCGCAAGCCGCTGTGATTGATGCTCTCTGGGTAATCGGCACGATTAAGCTGTTGCAAGCCAGACAGCCAAACCAGTGCTTGCTGGATGTCATCCTCTTCAAAACCAGCTGCGCTTAGTTTAACGGAGAGCCGATCAGGATCGGGATAGCTACCAGCGTCAAAATAGCTTTCAAAGAGAAACAGCAAAATATCGAACATGAGAAATATAGTTGTTTTATGCGATGCGTTGATAAAGACCACCTGGCAAAGTGGCAACTAGGCCATCTAGTTCCAGTTGCAACAGGATGGCGGATAGCTCGCCTATCGTCAAGCCGCTACGCTGCGCAAGGGTTTCAACGTCGAGAGGGTCAAATCCCAGATGCGCAAATAGCGCATGGTCTTCGGGTGTGCATACTGCGGTAGTTTCGCTGTGGTAACCAAGTTCTTCTAGTATGTCCTGTGCATTCTCTACTAACTTTGCCCCTTGCTTGATGAGTGCATGACAACCTTTTGATTGCGGCGAGTGTATCGATCCGGGAATAGCGAAGACCTCACGCCCTTGTTCGAGTGCCATGCGTGCAGTGATCAGGGAGCCGCTTTGTAGCGATGCCTCGACAACTAGGCATCCCAAGCTTAAACCGCTAATGATTCGATTGCGACGGGGAAAATTAGCGGCCAATGGAGGCGTACCTAAGGGAAATTCGGAAAGAATGAGCCCATTGTGTGCTAGACGGTGTGCCAATTCGCGGTTGGCCGCAGGATAGACCTTGTCTAATCCGGTTCCAACGACCGCGATGCTGGAACCGACGCCTTGCAAACCCCCTAGGTGTGCAGCGGCGTCTATACCGTGTGCCATGCCGCTGACGATGCACAGCCCGGCATCGGAAACAGATTGAGCAAACGCCTCGGCGTTGCGTAGTCCCTGGGCTGAAGCATTGCGACTGCCTACGACTGCTAAGGCTCGTACGTTCAATAAATCAATGCGCCCTTTTGCATATAGCAACAAAGGAGGGTCAGCGGTATTCAGCAAATGTTGCGGATATTCCGAGTCGGCAATGGTGAGAATACGATTTAACGGATCGTCCAGCCAAGCTGCGACAGGTACGAGCGCGGATTTGTCGACATTCTGTGTGATGGCATTAGCAACAGCGGGTTTGACGTATTTAGAAAGAGAGGAGACGGAGGTTTGAAGAACCGCTTCGGGAGAACCGAAGGCTTGCAGCAAACGCCGCAAGCCTTCGTTACCTAGACCAGGAATCTGGCTCAGTGTGAGCCAGGACGCAAGCGAAGCGTCCAATGGCATCACTTACTCCGGTGTGCTTGCGCGATCCAGCAATTGCACAGGTAACTTGGTATCCATCACCAACGCGTAAGAGACTTTATCAAAGACGCGGAACACAAACAGCAGGCCGTAGCGCACATCGGGCAAAACCGTATTGGGAGTAAACCAGCCAGAGGTTTTTATGACTTCACCTTTTTGGTAAACGGCTAACACATGACCATTCTCCAAGCCGTCGCGCTTGCCTTTATTGAGGGTGACTACCGCATTTTGCCCCGCTTGCTGCACACCACCGTAGATCGAAATGACTCGCGCCGAAATCTTGCTGGTGGGCACATGTGGCTGGTAATTGCTGGAAAATCCTGTCGCAGCCTGAGCAAAATAATCGCCTTTACCTATTTCGAGGACCGCCTTAGTGATTCTGAGAGAACTGATGTCATCAAATTTTTCTACGACTGCGTCGCCCAAGTAAGCTACTTCATGTCCGAGAACCTCTTGGGTATCTGGGTCAGTGAAAGTGACACTCGGGCGATATATCTGCCAGCGTTCACCGTGATCCTGCGGCATGCCTTGGGCGTAAGCAGTATCACCGGTTCCTAATAGATGTCGCTGCTCATAGGTACCTACTAATTTTGGCGCACCTTCTAGTTCCTTATCGTCAACCACTAAGGGGCGGCCTAAGAAAGGACCGATGACTTTGAGGGAGATGGTTGGAATGGCCTCTCTGTCGCTCGCGAACTCTCGTGCTTTTGGAGAAAGCTTGATTGCACCAGCGGTTGAAGAAGTAGCTTCCGCGACCTCTGGTGTAACGTCAGCATTAGAGATTGCAGTGGGTGACGTATTCGAATCTACTGTCTCGCCAACCTTTAAGGTATGGGTATTGGGGTCTAAGTAAACGACATTACCCGGATATATCCAGTGTGGGTCTTTGATGTTGTCTTTGTTGTAACCCCATATTTGAGGCCATTTCCACGGGTCTTTAAAGAACTTGGCGGAAATGTCCCACAAGGTGTCGCCCTTTACCACGACGTAGCGGTTTGGAGCATCTTCCTTCAGCTGCAACTCGTCAGCAAAGGTAAGCATGGGTATCAGGAGACAAATCAGCGATATAATCTTGCGCATGGAAAACCCCAGCAAAGTAAGGAAAGTGCGGTGTGATGTTTGCACACCGGTTTAAATTCTGCATCTAGTCTCTTAAGTTGGCAAGCATTTATGGCAATTCTCCCCATCTTACAATATCCCGATGAGCGCCTACATAGGGTTGCTAAAAGGATCGAACAGGTCGATGACGCTACGCGTAAATTGATACGCGATATGGCGGAAACCATGTACTCAGCACCAGGAATCGGCTTGGCTGCAACGCAGGTAGACCAACATATCAGGCTCATCGTGATCGATATATCGGAGACGCACAATGACCTTAATGTGTTCATTAATCCAGAATTGTTGGATAGTGCAGGAGAGGAAGAGAATGAAGAGGGGTGTTTATCTGTTCCCGGAATCTATGAAAAAGTGACACGAGCTGAACGAGTGACCGTGCAGGCGCTCGATGAACACGGTAAACCATTCACGCTGAAAGCCGAGGGTTTGCTGGCTATCTGTATTCAACATGAGATGGATCATCTACAAGGTCGTGTGTTCGTCGAACATTTGTCACACCTCAAACAAACCCGCATCCGCGCCAAGCTAAAAAAGCAGCGGCGCGAAACGCTCTGAGCAAGGCACAACTTGAAAATCATCTTTGCTGGAACACCCGAGTTTGCGGCTAGCGCGTTAGGCGCATTACTAAAAGAGCATCAAATCGTTGCGGTGCTAACTCAACCGGATCGCCCATCTGGGCGTGGCATGCAACTGACAGCTAGTCCGGTGAAGCAACTGGCAATGAAACACGGATTGCCGGTGTTGCAACCCACCACACTAAAAGCGGAAGAAGCACAGCAGACGCTTGCGGCAATCGATGCAGATGTAATGGTGGTAGCTGCTTATGGATTGATTCTGCCGAAAGCGGTGTTGCAAAGGCCGCGTTTGGGTTGTTTGAACATACACGCCTCACTCTTGCCGCGCTGGCGCGGCGCGGCACCGATACAACGAGCCATTCTGGCGGGCGATGCTGAAACTGGCGTCACCATCATGCAGATGGATGAGGGTCTTGATACCGGTGATATGCTACTGAAAAAACGATGTGGCGTCGCTGTAGATGAAACGGCTGAAACGTTGCACGACAAGTTAGCGGAATTGGGGGCACAAGCTATCGTCGAAGCGCTTCGCAAATTGGAATTCGGAGATTTACACCCGGAACCGCAAGAACCGCTGCTGGCGACATATGCCGCCAAATTGCTAAAAAGCGAAGCACAACTCGATTGGAATCAAAGTGCTTCACAGCTGGAACGTGCAGTGCGCGGATATTTTCCTTTCCCCGTTGCATATACCTTCCTGCGAGAAACGCCCATTAAGATATTGCGCGCGAGGCTGGTCGAGGGAAGAACAGACACCGCCGGAACGATCATCGAAGTGACAAAATCGCACATTCTTGTTGCCTGCGGCAACGGATGCCTTGCATTGGAAACATTGCAAAAACCCGGCGGCAAAGTGCTGCCAGCGGCCCAGTTCGTACAGGGATTTTCCGTCAAGACGGGCGACTGTTTCGATACGAACTGATTATGCAACGCATCCAACTCGAAGCGGCAAAGGTGGTAAGCAAGGTCGTTCGCGATGGGCGCAATCTCACACAGGCATTAAGTGAGGCTATGCGTAAACAAGCCAACCTCAATGCACAGGAAAGAGGGGCGCTTCAGGATTTGTGTTATGGCACTTTGCGTTATTACTCCCGATTGACTTTCATGTTGGATAATCTGCTTGAACGCCGTGTGCAGGAGTCACCGCTGCGTTGCTTATTGTTGGTCGCCCTATATCAATTGCAGCACACCAAGGCGGGTCAACATGCCATTGTCGATCAAGCGGTGCGCGCCACTAAGAACGTCAATCCTGCGGCCAGCGGTTTGGTGAATGCAGTTTTGCGAAACTTTTTGCGTAAACAGCAGGCGCTGCTTGAGGCTGCTGATCAGAATGAGACAAGCCGTTACGCATATCCCCAGTGGTGGATCGATGCACTCAAAACCCAATTTGGGGAACAACGGACAGCGCTCATTTTGGAGGCAGGGAATAAACATCCACCAATGACTTTGCGTGTCAATCAACGACGCATGACAACAACGGCATATCAGGCGTTACTTGCTTCGCAAGGAATCATAGCGCGACTCGTCGATCCAGAAGCCCTTATTTTGGAACGCCCTGTGGCGGTCGAACGGCTTCCTCAATTTGCGGAGGGTGTGGTATCGGTGCAAGATGCTGGCGCGCAATATGCGGCGCGATTATTGGATGTGCATGAGGGTATGCGAGTGCTTGATGCCTGCGCTGCACCGGGCGGCAAGACAGCGCATTTGTTGGAGTCGGCAGACATCAGAATGATTGCGCTGGACAAAGATGAAGAGCGCTTATTCCGGGTACGTGAAAATCTGCAACGGCTACAACTGAACGCACAAGTTATTTGCGGTGATGCCGCCAGTCCGAAGGATTGGTGGGATGGTAAACCCTTTCACCGCATCCTAGCCGATGTACCTTGCTCGGCTTCGGGCGTAGTGCGTCGCCACCCCGATATAAAATGGCTGCGCAGACCCGACGATATCGAGAGCTTTTCCGTACAACAAGAGCAGATATTGGAAGCGTTGTGGCCGCTCTTGGCAGGAGGTGGTAAATTGCTCTATGCGACTTGTTCCATCTTTGAGCGCGAGAATCGGCAAACGGTCAATGCATTTTTGGCACGGCATCCAGAAGCATCAGAAGTTGCGCTGAGCTCCGCGTCGGACATGGCACAGGGGCAATTGTTGCCTAATGACGAGCATGACGGATTCTTCTATGCATTGCTGCACAAACAAGCTTGAATCCCTGTATCGGTTGGCCTGGCTGATCGGGATATGGCTATGTGTATCTATCGCGTATGCCGAAGGCATAGACATTGAAAAGGTGGAAGCACGCCTGACAGAAGATGGTTACCGGCTCTCGGCGGACTTCAAAATCAATCTCCCAATAGCCGTAGAAGCCGCACTAAGACACGGAGTCACCCTATATTTTGTGAGTGAGTTTGCCATCAATCGTTCGCGCTGGTACTGGTTGGATACCGACGTCACACGCAACGAGCAAGTCACTAAACTTTCTTATAACGCATTGACCCAACAATATCGGCTTGCCCGAGGCTCCCTATTTCAAAGCTTCTATGAGTTAGAAGAGGCGCTACGCGTACTGGGTCACCAGACTGCACCGGCTGTCTCCAGTGCGCTGCTGAACAAAGAGGGGGGCGGCTATTTTTCACGGCTGCTAAAGAAAGGCAGCACCTGTTGTGCAGCGTCTGCCCGAATGCGTTTGGACGTGACGCAGTTACCCAAGCCGTTACAGGTAAACGCGCTGACCAGCAATGATTGGAATCTGGAATCCAAGTTGTATCGCTGGGATATCCAGGCCGAAAAGCAAGAAGAAGAGAGCAAACCATGAAATACCTGATCATCATCAGTGGCATGATCGGGGGAGCGCTGCTTTACCTACTGTCCAGCGCCAGTGCCAACACAGATCTGTTCTCGCATAACTATTATTCCTTGCTGGTGTTGACTGGGATGTTGGCGCTGAGTTTGTGCGTACTGGTTGCCTACCAATTCTGGCAATTGCGCGACAAACTTAAGCAAGGCATCTATGGTGCGAAACTGACTTTGCGCCTTGCTCTGTTTTTTTCGCTGATCGCAGTATTGCCGGGAGTCTTGGTGTATGCCGTGTCGGTACAGTTTCTGGGTAAAAGCATCGAGTCGTGGTTCGATGTGCGTGTGGAAAAAGCGTTGGAAGGTGGGTTGAACCTAGGGCGCAGCTCGTTGGAGAGCGGGCTGGAAGAGCTGAACAAAAAAGGCCAATTCGTCGCGCTGATTCTGGCGGAACAAAATCCAACGCGCCACAACACGACATTGGCGCGATTGGTTGCCGAGGGCGGGGCGCAAGAAGCGGCGATATTCGGGAACAATGGCAAGCTGCTGGCATATGCGGGTAGCAAGGAAGATCAATGGCCGGAAGCGCCCAGCGCAGAGGTGCTGCGGCAAGTATACAAACAAGGGAAGTACAGCGTCGTGGACGCTACGCCAGAGGGCGGTTTGTTGTTGCGAGTTTTGGTTCCGGTGAATTCAGCACGCTGGCCAGACGAACATCGCACGTTGCAATTCGTACAGGCAGTACCCAAACAAGTTGCGGTTGATGCAGAGACTGTGCAATCGGTATATCGCGACTATCAAGAATTGTCGCTCTCTCGTTTAGGGTTGAAGCGCTTATATGGCATCACCCTCACCTTGTCGTTATTGATCGTGCTATTGAGTGCCGTGTCGGCAGCCTTTTTTCTGAGTGCTCAATTGAGCGCCCCATTGGCGGCATTGGCCGAAGGCACGCGTGCTGTGGCGCAGGGGGATTTCAGCGGTAACTATCCAGTACAAAGCCATGATGAACTGGGTGCATTAACGGGCTTGTTCAATCAGATGACAACCTATCTGGCAGATGCGAAAAGATTGGGTGAACAACAACAACTCCAAGTGGAGAGCGCAAAGATTTATTTGGAAAGCGTATTAGCGCATTTGTCGTCAGGCGTATTGGTGGTGGATGAACAGCATCGTTTGCGTTCGGCGAACCCAAGTGCGACCCAAATTTTGAGCGAACCGTTGCACATGATGGGCGGAAAGACGCTAGTAGAGATCGCCACCGAACATCCGTTGTTACGCCCCTTCATCGAAGCGGTGACACAAGGATTCGGCGAAGATACGCTGAGCGAGTGGCAACAACAGGTCGAACGCATGAGCAAAAATGGCGATCAGATGTTGTTGATACGTGGTACACGGCTTTCTGCCACAGAAGACAGCGGATATGTGGTGGTGTTCGATGACATCACTCATCTGTTACAGGCAGAGCGACAGGCTGCATGGGGCGAAGTAGCGCGTCGCCTAGCGCATGAGATCAAGAATCCACTTACTCCGATTCAACTTTCGGCCGAACGATTACAACATAAGTTGAGTGATAAGCTAGAAACGCAGGATGCGCAGTTGCTGCAACGAGCTACGCAAACTATCGTCAGCCAAGTTGCGGCAATGAAAAACATGGTCACCGAGTTTGCCAACTATGCACGCGCACCCGCTACCCGCTTGGTTTCCTTGGACGTGCATCAATTGCTATACGAGGTCATGGGATTGTACGAAGCCAACAGTAGCCCGATCACACTTCAACTTAATGCTCATCAGACATGGGTGAACGGTGATGCGACTCGTCTACGGCAGGTGATCCACAATCTGTTACAGAACGCGCACGATGCCATGCAACACACACAACAACCACAAATCGTATTGTTGACCGAAAATACGACGGAAGGACTGTTGAAACTTGCTGTGCGCGATAATGGTAGTGGTTTTCCAGAGCAATTATTGGCACGCGTCTTCGAACCCTACATGACAACTAAGCCCAAGGGTACGGGGCTGGGATTAGCTATTGTGAAAAAAATCGTAGAAGAGCATGGCGGAAAGATAATTATAGAGAACCAAGATTCGGGCGGAACATGCGTGAGCATGCTCTTGCCTCTAGCGGAAGTAGAGGTGATGTGATGGCAACAAAAGAAATCTTAGTGGTGGACGATGAGGTAGGTATCCGCGAACTGCTTTCAGAAATATTGTTTGATGAAGGCTATCGCGTACATCTGGCGGAAAATGCCATACAGGCGAGAGATGTGTGCGAGCACCACATGCTGGATCTGGTGCTACTCGACATTTGGATGCCAGACACTGATGGACTGACATTACTCAAAGAATGGGTCGAGCAAGATCGTTTGACTATGCCGGTGGTGATGATGTCTGGACACGGTACGATAGAAACTGCAATGGAGGCCATGCGTATCGGGGCAGTGGATTTTTTGGAAAAGCCGATCGCATTGCAGAAACTGTTGGCCACGGTCGCCAAGGCGATCTTGCACGGATGTCCTGTGACATCCTCTCAAACCGTAGTAGCTTCCATAGCGGATAATGCAACAGAGGGTCGTTCCCAAGTATTTTTGCCATTAGATTTACCATTGCGGGAAGCTCGAGAACATTTTGATAGTTTGTATTTCAACTATCAGATGCAAAAAGAGGGTGGAAATATTGCACGCATTGCTGAAAAAATCGGGATCGAGCGCACGCATCTTTATCGAAAACTCAAACAATTGGGGATAAAACCCCTTAAAAAGAACGTAGGCGATAATCAATAAGGAAAACGAGATGTGCTTCGCCGTTCGCTGTTGTTGCCCAACGGCGGGGCGTTAAGGCATAATCCACGCCTTTCGTTGCAAAAAATAATCAGTTATTCATTAGGGACGTTCTTTAGGAGGCAGGAAAATGGCTGCGGCACGCAATGTAACCCCCCCAAAATTCAATGATGTGACAGGTGCAATTCGCATGCTGGCAGTCGATGCGGTGCAGAAGGCTAACTCCGGTCATCCCGGCGCGCCGATGGGCATGGCGGAGATCGCCGAAGTGCTGTGGAACCACCACCTGCGTCACAATCCGGCCAATCCGAAGTGGGCGGATCGTGATCGCTTCGTGCAATCCAATGGTCACGGCTCGATGCTGGTGTATGCGCTGCTTCACCTGTCCGGCTACGATTTGCCGATTGAAGAGCTGAAACGTTTTCGCCAGATGCACTCCAAAACTCCGGGTCACCCCGAGTACGGCTATACCGTCGGCGTGGAAACGACCACCGGCCCGTTGGGTCAGGGCATCACCAACGCCGTGGGCATGGCAATGGCGGAAAAACTGCTGGCCAACGAATTTAACAAACCCGGTCACGAGATTGTCAACCACCACACTTATGTGTTCATGGGTGATGGCTGCATGATGGAGGGCATCTCGCACGAAGCCTGCGCGCTGGCCGGAACCTGGGGTCTGGGCAAACTGATTGCCTTCTGGGATGACAACAACATCTCCATCGACGGCCATACTGACGGCTGGTTTACCGACGACACAGCAAAACGTTTTGAAGCCTACGGTTGGCATGTGATTGCCGACGTGCAAGGCCACGATTCCGAAGAACTCAACGCCGCAATCAACGCGGCCAAAGCCGTTACCGACAAGCCCACACTGATTTGCTGCAAGACGATTATCGGTGCCGGTTCTCCCAACAAAGAAGGTACGCACGATGTACACGGTGCTGCGCTGGGCGATGCCGAAGTGGCCGCAACACGCGCACACATTGGCTGGAAATATCCGCCGTTTGAAATTCCCGCGCACGTTTATGCAGCTTGGGATGCACGCACAAAGGGCGAGGGTCTGGAGAAACTCTGGAACAACAAGTTCGCCGAATATACAAAAGCCTTCCCTAAAGAAGCTGCAGAATTTGTGCGTCGTACCAAGGGTGATTTGCCTGCAAACTGGGCAGAGCACGCAGCCAAGGCTATCGCTCAAGTGAATGAGAAAGCTGAAACCATTGCCACACGCAAAGCATCGCAAAATTCCATCAACGCACTGGTTCCGGCCTTGCCTGAATTCCTGGGCGGCTCTGCCGACCTGACCGGCTCCAACCTGACCAACTGGACAGGCGCGCATCACGTTTCCGGCAAGAAGCCCGGCAACTACATCAGCTACGGTGTGCGCGAATTCGGCATGGCGCACATCATGAACGGCATGGCGCTGCACGGCGGCCTGCTGCCGTTCGGCGGCACCTTCCTGATGTTCTCGGAATATGCCCGCAACGCATTGCGCATGTCGGCCTTGATGAAACAGCGCGTGATCTATGTATTCACCCACGACTCCATCGGTCTGGGCGAAGACGGCCCGACCCACCAGCCGGTCGAGCAGACCACCACCTTGCGCTTCATTCCCAACATGGATACATGGCGTCCGTGCGACACCGTCGAGTCGATGGTGTCCTGGGTATCCGCAGTAGAGCGCAAAGATGGTCCGTCTTCGCTGATCTTCAGTCGTCAGAACCTGCAATTCCAGAAACGCGATGCGAAGCAGATCGAGAACATCCGCAAGGGCGCTTACATTCTGTCCGAAGCAGCAGGCGGCAAACCGCAAGCTGTCATCATCGCGACCGGCTCCGAAGTCGATCTGGCCATCAAAGCACAAGCCACACTGGCAGCCGAAGGCGTCAACGTGCGCGTAGTGTCGATGCCGTCGACCAATGTGTTCGACCGTCAGGACCAAGCCTATAAGGACAGCGTATTGCCCAAGGGCGTGAAGCGCGTGGCCGTTGAAGCCGGTGTGACCGGTCTCTGGTACAAATATGTTGGCCTTGAAGGCGCAGTCATCGGCATGGATTGCTTCGGCGAATCCGCACCCGCACCTGAGTTATTCAAACACTTCGGCTTCACCGTAGAAAACGTGGTGAAGACCGTCAAGGGCGTGTTGTAAGTTTTTAATTAAACGGGAGAGAGAAAACATGGCAATCAAAGTTGGTATCAATGGATTCGGTCGTATCGGTCGCATGGTATTCCGTGCGGCAACCAAGGATTTCCCTGAAATCGAAGTCGTTGCCATCAACGATTTGTTGGAGCCTGACTACCTAGCGTACATGTTGAAGCACGATTCCGTACACGGTCGCTTCCAAGGTGATGTTGCGGTCAGCGGTAATAATCTGATCGTGAATGGCAAGCCGATTCGGCTGACGGCAGAAAAAGACCCTGCTAATCTGAAGTGGAATGAAGTGGGCGCCGACATCGTGATCGAATGTACCGGTTTCTTTTTGACCAAAGAGACTTGCCAATCGCACATCAAAGCGGGTGCGAAGAAGGTCGTACAATCTGCCCCTTCCAAAGATGACACGCCGATGTTCGTATACGGCGTGAATCACGACACCTACAAAGGTGAATCTATCGTTTCTGCGGCTTCTTGCACCACTAACGCCTTGGCTCCTGTCGCCAAAGTGTTGAATGACACCTTCGGTATCAAGCGCGGCCTGATGACGACGGTACATGCGGCAACAGCTACCCAGAAGACTGTGGACGGTCCGTCCAACAAGGATTGGCGCGGCGGTCGTGGCATTCTGGAAAACATCATTCCGTCTTCTACGGGCGCTGCCAAAGCGGTGGGTGTGGTGATTCCAGAACTGAACAAGAAGCTGACTGGCATGGCCTTTCGCGTGCCAACTTCTGATGTGTCCGTGGTCGATTTGACGGTGGAATTGAACAAGGCAGCGACCTACGACGATATTTGCAAAGCGATGAAGGCTGCCTCTGAAAATGGGCCGCTCAAAGGCGTGCTGGGCTATACCAACGACAAGGTGGTTTCCACCGATTTCCGTGGTTGTGTGAATCCTTCCATATTCGATGCCGAAGCGGGCATTGCGCTGGATCCGACCTTCGTCAAGGTCGTGGCTTGGTATGACAACGAGTATGGTTATACCTGTAACCTGATGCGCTTGGTACGCCACATCGCCAAGTAACTGCCTCGATAAAGGGCTGGCACAAGCCAGCCCTTTTAGTTTTAAGTCTGTTTCAAAGGAAAAAATATGTCTGTTATCAAAATGACCGATCTTGCGCTTAAAGGTAAGCGCGTCCTGATCCGTTCCGATCTGAACGTCCCCGTCAAAGACGGCAAAGTGACTTCCGATGCACGCATCACCGCCTCCATGGCGACGATTAACTTTGCACTGCAAGCTGGCGCAAAAGTGATGGTGACTTCTCACCTTGGGCGCCCTGAAGAAAGCGTATTCTCCGAAGAGAACTCGCTCAAGCCGGTAGCTGATACGATCGCCAACAAGCTGGGCAAACCGGTGCGCCTGATTCGCGATTGGATCGACGGCGGTTTCAATGTGGCCGAAGGCGAATTGGTACTGCTGGAAAATTGCCGTTTCAACAAAGGCGAAAAGAAAAGTACCGAAGAGCTTTCTAGAAAATATGCGGCATTGTGCGATGTATTCGTGATGGATGCTTTTGGTACGGCACACCGCGCTGAAGCTTCGACCCACGGTGTGGCGAAGTTCGCGCCCGTTGCTGCTGCGGGTATCTTGTTGACTGAAGAGTTAGATGCGCTGACCAAGGCTTTGCTCAGTCCAGCGCGCCCGATGGTTGCTATCGTTGGCGGCTCTAAGGTTTCCACCAAGCTCACGGTGTTGGAATCCCTGTCCGAAAAATGCGAGCAGTTGGTTGTTGGCGGCGGCATCGCCAACACCTTCTTAAAGGCCGTTGGCAACAACGTAGGCAAGTCCTTATGCGAAGATGACTTGGTTCCAACCGCGCAAGCACTTATCGAAAAAATGAAACAACGCGGCGCTATCATCCCCATTGCGGTGGATGTGGTGTGTGGTAAGAAATTCGATGCCAATGAACCGGCGGTATTAAAGAACGCCAGCGACGTGGCCGACGATGACATGATTTTCGACATTGGTCCCAAGTCGGCACAGGAATTGGCGGACATCATCATGAAGGCGGGTACCGTGGTTTGGAACGGTCCGGTTGGTGTGTTTGAATTCGACCAATTTGGCGAAGGTACCAAGACTATCGCCAAAGCGATCGCTGAAACCAAGGCATTCACCTTAGCGGGTGGCGGGGATACCATCGCGGCAATTCAGAAGTACGATATTTTTGACAAAGTGTCTTACATCTCCACTGCAGGTGGTGCGTTCCTAGAATTCCTTGAAGGCAAAACATTGCCTGCAGTTGAGATTTTGGAACAACGTGCCAAGCAATAACTAATTAGGACTTTCATGCTGCGTAGAACAAAAATAGTTGCAACATTGGGGCCTGCTTCCAGCGACCAAAAGGTACTGGAGCAAATGATCCGTGCTGGCGTGGACGTGGTGCGAATGAATTTTTCGCACGGTTCGGCACAAGACCATATGGGGCGCGCCGAGAAGGTTCGCGCGGCGGCCAAAGCGGCAGGTCGTACCATCGGTATCCTTGCCGATCTGCAAGGACCGAAGATACGTGTACGCAAATTTGAGAACGACAAGATCGTACTGAACAAAGGGGACGCATTCATTCTCGATGCCTCTTTGGATGGGTTGGGTAATCAACAACGGGTGGGTCTGGATTACAAAGAGCTACCCAACGATGTGGATATCGGTACCGTGCTGTTGTTGAACGACGGCATGTTGGAATTTCATGTCACGGGCGTAAAAGGTACCGAGGTGCATTGCGTCGTGGTACGCGGTGGCGTGCTGTCCAACAACAAGGGCATCAATCGCCAAGGTGGCGGACTCACCGCTCCTGCGTTGACCGACAAAGACAAAGAAGACATCAAGACGGCCGCATTGATCAAAGCGGATTTCCTGGCGGTGTCTTTCCCGCGTTCTGCAGATGACATGAAATTGGCGCGCGAATTGATGCATGCTGCCGGAGGCAAGAGCCTGTTGGTGGCCAAGATCGAACGTGCCGAGGCGATTCCCGTGCTGGGTGACATCATTGATGCATCTGATGCAATCATGGTGGCGCGCGGCGATCTATCGGTGGAAGTGGGTGATGCAGCTGTGCCCGGTTTGCAAAAGAAGATGATCAAAATGGCGCGTGCCAGAAACAAACTGGTCATCACCGCCACGCAGATGATGGAGTCGATGATTACCAATCCAATCCCGACTCGTGCAGAAGTATCCGATGTGGCGAACGCTGTATTGGACGGAACAGATGCGGTCATGTTGTCGGCAGAAACCGCCGTGGGCGATTATCCGGTGGAAACGATCGAGGCAATGGCGCGCATCTGCATCAATGCTGAAGTCGAAACCGAAGACAGCGTGGCCGACCGTCGTTTAGATCACAGCAAGTTCTCGCGTATTGACCAATCCATTGCGATGTCTGCGTTGTACGCTGCCTCACATTTCAAAGTGAAAGCGATTGTTGCCTTGACGCAGTCGGGTTCGACCGCTTTATGGATGTCGCGTATCAGTGCAGGTGCACCGATCTTCGCGATGACACCGATGGAAGCGACTTTGAGTAAAGTCACTTTGTTCAGCGGCGTACACCCTATCTCGTTCAAGATCGAGTCCAAAGACCATTCCGTCACGTTACGCCAGGCTGAAGATGAATTGGTCCGCCTAGGCTTAGTGCAAGATGGCGAATTGATCGTGATGACCGTGGGTGAAGCGATTGGGAAAGCGGGCCACACCAACACGATGAAGATCGTCCGTGTGGGTGACCATCATAAGGTTTGAGCGACTTAAGCTCGCAAACGTTTTTGTAATTTAAATACCAGGAGGAAAAAATGGCACTCGTATCCTTACGTCAACTACTCGATCACGCAGCAGAACACAGCTATGGCCTGCCCGCGTTCAACGTCAACAATCTGGAACAAGTCAAAGCCATCATGGAAGCGGCTGACGAAACCAACAGCCCCGTGATCATGCAAGGTTCCGCCGGTGCGCGTAAGTACGCGGGCGAACCGTTCCTGCGCCACTTGATCGAAGCAGCGGTTGAAATGTATCCGCACATCCCGGTGGTCATGCACCAAGATCACGGCGCATCGCCAGCAGTATGTATCAACGCCATCAAGTCTGGTTTTTCCAGCGTGATGATGGACGGCTCTCTGATGACAGACGGCAAAACGCCTTCTTCTTTCGAATACAACGTCAATGTCACGCGTAGCGTGGTTGAGATGTCTCACGCAGTTGGCGTCTCCGTCGAAGGCGAATTGGGTTGCCTGGGTTCATTGGAATCTGGACATGGCGAAAAGGAAGACGGCCACGGTGCAGAAGGTGCATTGAGCCATGATCAACTGTTGACAGATCCGAACGAAGCCGCCGAATTTGTCAAAGCAACACAAGTGGATGCGTTGGCTATCGCCATTGGCACATCGCACGGCGCGTACAAATTCACAAAGCCGCCCACAGGCGATACTTTGGCGATCAGCCGTATCAAGGAGATCCACGCACGCATTCCTAACACCCATTTGGTAATGCACGGCTCTTCCTCTGTGCCACAAGAATGGCTGGAGATCATCAACCAGTTCGGTGGTGCGATGCCGCAAACCTATGGTGTTCCAGTCGCCGAAATTGTCGAAGGTATCAAACACGGTGTGCGTAAGGTGAATATCGATACCGACCTGCGCATGGCCTCTACGGGTGCCACCCGTCGTTATCTGGCGCAGAATCCTAAGGACTTCGATCCGCGCAAGTTCCTGGCAGAAACCACCAAAGCAATGCGTGCGATCTGTAAAGCGCGTTACGAAGCATTCGGTTCTGCTGGTCAAGCCGGTAAGATCAAGCCGATCGCACTGGACGCAATGGCAATGCGTTACATCAAAGGTGAACTGAACGCGATTGTTAAGTAATTTTTGTAGCATGCAATAAATAAAAAGCGACCTTTAGGTCGCTTTTTATTTATTGCCTAGGAGTAAAAACAATCAGTCTGTCGAAGAAGCAACGGTATAAGTTCCAGTACCACCTTTACCAGTGCCAAAGCCGGTAATTCTGGTTCCAGAAGGAATACCTTTTCCAGAAATCTTGGTGCCAATTTTCAAGCGTTGCGGGGAAACAGCAGTTACTGTCAGAATGTTGCCGGATAAGGAGGCCGTTAGCATCAAGTGTTCATCCGACCCGTCGTTATCAGATATATCTTTTTTCTTGGTATGGCGTCTCTCGTGGTGACCGGCAGCATCTTGATCGTCATCTACAGCTTTGTTGCCGCCAGTTGAATCGGAGGAAACAATAGGGGCAGGTGCAACTGGTGGTGTTACTACCGGGAGTGGCGTCACTGGAGCCGGAGTTGCAACTGACGCACAAGCAACTACTCCTCCCGGCGGTAGGGGGGCACCGGGGGGCAATTGAATACACGCAGCAAAGGCGGAAAATGGCGCAATTAGTGCTGCTATTAGAACCCCAGAAAAAATAGATTGGTTTTTCATAATCATTTGGTTCCTTTCATAGTTATTAATATATGCGTATGTGCGCTTAGCACCGGCATATGTGAGCAAGATGAGACAAAGAGGAGACATTTGCAATATCATTTTTGTGAATAACCCTCTAATCCGATAGAAGGAAGAGAAAATTCCGATAAACGGCAGGCAGAGAGCTAAATATCCCTAGGCCGCGCACACGTTGGACCTCTACGGAAGTTGTTTGTTTTCCCCACTTTGATTTGTGGATTCTTCAAGTAAATATCGTTCGAACTCCTGTGCTGCTATTGAAGATCTCTTATCTTTGCGACGTACGATGTGCCAGTGCCGCATGATAGGAAAGTGATCCACATTGAGCACGATGAGGCGTTTGGTCTCTAGCTCCAGTTCGATACCGTGGCGCGAGATGATGCCGATGCCCATGCCCGCTTGTACTGATTGTTTGATAGCCTCGTTGGTGTCCATCTCCATATGCGCAGGTAAAGCCAGCTTGTGGCTGGCAAAGTAGCGTTCGACTACGCCGCGTGTACCAGAACCCTGTTCGCGCAGCAAAAACGTTTCGCTGGCTAATTGTTTTGGCAATATTTTTTTACTGCGTGCGAGCGGATGAGTTGGTGCAGCGATGACCACCAATGGATTCTCCATGAAAGCTTCAGCGCGCATATCGGCACCCTGCGGCGGCTGACCCATGATGGCGAGATCGGCGATGTTATCGGTTAATTGTTTGACGACCGTATCGCGGTTAGCTACAGACAAACTGACTTGTATCTTAGGGTGGGCGTGAATGAATTTTGCCAATAATTGCGGCATAAAGTAGTTGGCAGTGCTGACTACCGAGATATTCAGATGGCCGCGTTCTAGACCTTTCATCTCGTCGAACACCGATTCCATTTCTTGCAAGAGCTGTAACATCGAACGTGCATAGTGCAATAGCTCTTTTCCGGCGGCGGTGAGGTACAACTTTTTGCCGATTTGTTCGAATAAGGGCAAACCGACAGCGTTCTCGGCTTGCTTGATCTGCATAGAGACAGCGGGTTGAGACAGATACAACTCTGCCGCAGCCCGTGAATGGTTGAGATGGCGGGCGACGCTTTCGAAGACTTGCAGTTGGCGGATTGAAATGGATAGCACGGAGTGATTTATATCATAACAATTGCTTATGATTCACATAAATATAATTGACTATTATTTATGATTGCCGAGCGTATAGTGCGCTCCGTAGTCACCAAGAACGAATTCACTCAACGAGGAGAAATAAATGGATCAGTCCAATCGTTATTCAAACCTTGATCTCAAGGAAGCAGATCTCATCAAAGGCGGTAAACATATTCTGGTTGCCTACAAAATGGCACCAGCAGAGGGTCATGGTTATTTGGAAGCGGCGGCACACTTTGCTGCTGAATCTTCTACCGGTACCAACGTTGAAGTTTCTACGACCGACGATTTCACTAAAGGCGTTGATGCATTGGTGTATCACATCGATGAAGCGACAGAAGATATGCGTATTGCGTATCCGATGGAGTTGTTTGACCGCAACGTGACAGATGGCCGCATGATGTTGGTGTCATTTTTGACCTGCGCTATTGGTAATAACCAAGGCATGGGCGACATCAAGCATGCCAAGATGATCGACTTCTACATGCCAGAGCGTGCGATTCAATTGTTCGACGGCCCTGCTAAGGACATCTCTGATCTGTGGCGCATCCTCGGTCGTCCGATTCAAAACGGCGGCTACATTTCCGGCACCATCATCAAGCCTAAACTAGGTTTGCGTCCAGAGCCTTTCGCGAAGGCAGCATATCAATTCTGGTTGGGTGGCGATTTCATCAAGAACGATGAGCCACAAGGTAACCAGACTTTCTGCCCGCTGAAAAAAGTTTTGCCTATGGTCTATGATTCTTTGAAGCGTGCTCAAGATGAAACTGGCGATGCAAAACTATTCTCCATGAATATCACCGCTGACGACCACTATGAAATGTGCGCGCGCGCCGACTTTGCGCTGGAGACCTTCGGGCCGGATGCAGACAAGTTGGCATTTCTGGTGGACGGCTTCGTGGGCGGCCCCGGCATGGTGACCACCGCACGTCGCCAGTACCCCAACCAGTACCTGCACTATCACCGCGCGGGTCACGGTATGGTCACTTCGCCATCCGCCAAGCGCGGTTACACAGCGTTTGTGCTGGCCAAGATGTCCCGTCTGCAAGGAGCTTCCGGCATCCACGTAGGCACCATGGGCTACGGCAAAATGGAAGGTGAAGGCGACGACAAGATCATCGCTTACATGATCGAGCGCGACGAGTGCCAAGGCCCAGTCTATTTCCAGAAGTGGTACGGCATGAAGCCAACGACCCCGATCATCTCTGGTGGTATGAACGCACTGCGTCTACCAGGCTTCTTCGAGAATCTCGGCCATGGCAACGTGATCAATACGGCAGGCGGCGGATCTTACGGTCACATCGACAGCCCGGCAGCGGGTGCCAAGTCGCTGCGTCAAGCGTATGAGTGCTGGAAATCGGGTAGCGATCCGATCCAGTATGCGAAAGAGCATAAAGAATTTGCGCGTGCGTTCGAATCCTTCCCCAAAGATGCGGACAAACTGTTCCCAGGCTGGCGCGAAAAACTGGGCGTGCATAAGTAAGCTCAAGTTGTATCTAGGTACTAAAAATGCGCCCCCACCCGTTGGGGGCGTTTTTTTCCAAGGCTCAAGACCGTTCAGCTCGTGCGGGAAAGAGTTGAAAGAAGGAGATCGAGATGAGTGATAAAGAACAATACAAAGTTCATAAAGAGCCGTTCTATCAAGCACAGGCTGACGAGGTCACGTTGTATGAAGCGGCGTATAAGGCGCGCCTTCCAGTGATGGTGAAAGGCCCGACGGGTTGTGGCAAATCACGCTTCATCGAATACATGGCGTGGAAACTGAGCAAGCCGTTGATCACCGTGGCGTGCAACGAAGATATGACGGCATCTGACTTGGTTGGACGTTACCTGCTCGATGCCAATGGTACGCGTTGGCTGGATGGTCCCCTCACCACGGCGGCTCGCATCGGTGCGATCTGCTATCTTGATGAGATCGTCGAAGCACGACAGGACACCACCGTGGTGATCCACCCACTCACCGACCACCGGCGCACCTTGCCGCTGGACAAGAAGGGTGAGCTGATCGAAGCGCATCCCGATTTTCAGTTGGTGATCTCTTACAACCCAGGCTATCAAAGCCTGATGAAAGATTTGAAGCAATCGACCAAGCAACGTTTCACCGCATTCGAGTTCGACTATCCGGCAGCGCAAGTCGAGGCAGGTATCCTGAGTAAAGAAGCGGGTATCGAAATCGGTTTGGCGGCGCAACTGGTCAAGATCGGTCAAGTCGCACGCAACCTCAAAGGTCACGGTCTGGATGAAGGTATCTCCACGCGTTTGTTGGTGTATGCAGCCACGTTGATTAAAGGCGGTGTAGAACCGAGAGCCGCCTGTCGTATGGCGATGGTGCGCCCAATCACAGATGATGCGGATATTCGCGACACGCTGGATCACGCCATCGAGGCGACCTTCGCCTAAGCAGCATGGCGACGCAAACAGTCGATATACCGGAGAGCTTGCAAGCTCATTGGGCCGAGCTGGCGTGCGGCTTTCCACGTGTGGCGGAAGTGTTTCCAGAGTGCATGCGAGAGGCACTGCTCACCTTATCGCCACAAGGCGTGGCGGCGTATATCGAGCATGCGCGTTTTCTTGGCAAGATGGGGCGCGGTGCGGAGCCTATCCTGATCTTCTTGGAAGAATGGCCGGCGGTTGCCCAGATGGTCGGAGAGGCAGTGCTGCCCGACATCATGGGATTCATCCGCAAGATGTGGAAATCCCCGAATGGCAAGGCTATCGTTCCCTTCCTGCAATCGTTGCCGATCACTGCAAGGCGTTTGCATACGCGCGAACTGCTTTGCGATTACCTTGTCATTGCGCAAGATCTGATGGATCGTACTACAGGCTCGGTACATGGCATCCATCAGACCTTTCCCAGCCCCGGCCTGCCGGAGATGTTCAAGCAAGCCCCCGCGTTGCTGACGCAGTTGTCGTTGGAGGGTCTTAAGAACTGGGTCGAATACGGTGTGCGCTATTACGACGACCATCCGGATCGTCAGATCGACTATTTCAGCTTGCAATCGGCGGACAGCAAGGCCGTATTACAACGCGAACGGCATGGCACCCTGCTCGTGGATAATGACCGCAAGTTGAGCTTGTACATGCGTGGACTGTGGCGTGATGAAGATATGCTCATTCCATATTCCAGCGGATTCGACGAGCTGCGCAAGCCGATACCCTATTACGATAAATTGGGAATACGCCTACCGGATGTGTATGACGACGCGCATGGCATTTCTGGCATTGATCGTTATCGCGCTACCTTGGCACACATCATCGGTCACCGCCGTTGGACCAAGGCTGTCATCGCAGACAACATGAGTCCGTTCCAACGCATGGCCGCTGAGTTTCTGGAAGATTGCCGTGTCGAACACTTGGCAATGCGCGAATATCCTGGCTTGCGCCGTATCTTTACCGGATTGCATCCTATCCCGGCTGAAGAAGCGTGTGATACCGAGAAAGAATCGGGAGTCCGCCATCGTCTGACCATGTTGTCGCGAGCTATTCTCGACCCGCAACATCCATATAAGAATCCAAACATCATCGAATTTGCACGGCGCTTTCATGAGCTGATGCAGCAAGGTGAGTCGAGCACGCAAGAGATCGCCGAGATTGGCATCACTTTTGTGGCGCGCACGCGCCTGCAAAGCGATAATTTGCCTAAGACCCACTTCAAAGATACCGTCATTGACTATCGCGACGATAACCGCCAGATGTGGAAATTCATCGAAGAAGGCGATGAAGAAGAGGCTTTCGACGAGCAGCGCAAGATCGAGCCGGGCGAGGAGCTGAAAGGTTTGCCGCCACGACACTATCCAGAATGGGATTACAACAACCAAAGCTATCGCCCGGACTGGGTCAGTGTGTATGAAGGCTTACATCCGCAAGGAAATGCGGCCGATATCGACCATTTATTGGAAAAACATGCGGGTCTGGCCAAGCGCTTGAAAAAGATGTTGGACTTGCTTAAACCACAGGACAAAGTGCGCATCCGCTATCAGGAAGAAGGTAGCGAACTCGATCTGGATGTCGCCATCCGTTCACTCATCGATTATAAATCCGGTGCGCAACCCGATTCGCGCATCAACATGAGCCACCGCAACGATGGTCGCAACATCGCAGTAATGGTATTACTCGATCTATCCGAATCGCTCAATGAAAAAGCCGCAGGCAGCGAGCAGACGATTTTGGAATTGAGTCAGGAAGCGGTATCGTTGCTCGGCTGGGCGGTGGAAAAATTAGGCGACCCGTTCGCCATCGCCGGCTTCCATTCCAACACGCGGCATGATGTGCGTTATCTGCATATCAAGGGTTATAGCGAAAGCTGGAATGACGAAGTGAAGGGTAGATTGGCTGCGATGGAAGCAAGCTACTCCACACGCATGGGCGCGGCGATGCGCCATGCGGCGCATTACCTAGAAAAACAACCTGCGGATAAAAAGTTGATGCTCATACTGACCGACGGTGAGCCTGCTGACATCGACAGCAAAGACAGCCGCATCCTTATTGAAGATGCACGACAGGCAGTCAAAGAGCTCGATCAACAAGGTATCTACAGCTACTGCATCAATCTGGATCAGAAGGCGGACGAATATGTGGCGGATATCTTCGGCAGGCAATACACCATTGTGGATAACGTGGCTCAGCTGCCAGAACGCTTGCCCGAACTGTTCATTTCCCTGACCAAATAAGCATGGAGCGGCGCGCGGGAAACCGGTAAAATCTGCGGGTTTTAAAAAATTGATAAACGAGGAGAAAGCATGAGCAAGAGTCTGATTCAATTCATCATCGAAGAACAACGCGCTATCCCCGGCGCCAGCGGTGATTTTACCGGTTTGTTGAGCGATGTCATCTCCGCTTGTAAGCAGATTGCACACGATGTGAACAAAGGGGCACTGATCGGCGTGTTGGGCAGTGCGGGCAGCGAGAACGTACAGGGCGAGACACAGAAAAAACTGGACATCATCACCAATGAAGTTTTCATCAAAGCCAATGAATGGAGCGGTCACTTGGCTGCGATGGCATCGGAAGAGATGGACGACATCTACCCGATCCCAGCGCAATATCCTAAAGGCAAATATCTCATCACCTTTGATCCACTGGATGGCTCTTCCAACATCGATGTGAATATCTCCGTCGGTACCATCTTCTCCATCTTGCGCTGCCCGGAAGGTGTGACTAACCCGACCGCTGCCGATTTCATGCAGCCCGGTACCAAACAAATTTGTGCAGGCTACGCACTGTATGGTCCGAACACCATGATGGTGATCACCACAGGCCACGGTGTGAACGGCTTTACGCTGGATCGCGACGTGGGCGAATTCTTCCTGACCCATCCGAATATGACCATCCCGGCCGATACCGCCGAGTTCGCTATCAACATGTCCAACCAACGTTTCTGGGAAAAACCCGTACAGCGTTATGTCGAAGAGTGCGTGAAGGGCAAAGACGGCGGTCGCGAGAAGAACTTCAACATGCGTTGGGTCGCTTCCATGGTGGCCGAAGTACACCGCATCCTCACGCGCGGTGGCATCTTCATGTATCCGTTCGACACCAAAGACCCGACCAAACCGGGCAAGCTGCGCCTGATGTATGAAGCCAATCCGATGTCGTTCATCGTCGAGCAGGCAGGCGGCATGAGTTCTACCGGTCGCGAGCGCATCATGGAATTGAAACCTAACGGATTGCATCAGCGTGTACCGGTCATCCTCGGTTCGAAGAATGAAGTCGAGCGCGTGGTGGGTTACCACAAGGGAGTTTAAGTCATGGCCAAGCCGCTCGTATCCATCGTGATGGGTAGTGCAAACGACTGGGAGATCATGCAGCAGGCCGCACAAGCTTTGAAAGACTTCGGTGTGGCCTTCGATGCGCGCGTGATCTCTGCGCATCGTTCTCCCGATCTGCTGTTCGACTACATCAAGGATATGAGCGCGCAAGGCGTGCAATGCTTCATCGCTGGTGCGGGTGGTGCTGCGCATTTGGCCGGTGTGATCGCGGGCAAGACCACGCTGCCGGTGCTGGGCGTGCCCATCCCGTCCAAGTATCTAAAGGGCATGGATTCGCTGCTGTCTATCGTGCAGATGCCGAAAGGCATTCCGGTGGCGACCTTTGCCATCGGTGAAGCGGGTGCGGCGAATGCGGGTCTGTTCGCTGTCTCCATGCTGGCGCTGAACGATAAAACATTGGCACAAAAACTCACTGACTATCGCAAGAAACAAGTGGAACAGATCGCAACGACGACCCTGCCTGCTTTGTAATTCGAGGTTCACATGTCTGTTTTACACGAATCCAATCTGACCAGCCTGAAGTTCCTGCATCGCGGCAAGGTGCGTGATCTGTATGAGGTCGATGCCGATCATTTGCTGATCGTGCAAACGGATCGCCTCTCTGCCTTTGATGTGATCCTGCCCACGCCGATCCCCGGCAAAGGCGAGGTGCTCACCGCCGTATCCAATTTCTGGTTCAAGAAACTGGCGAACGTGATTCCTAATCACCTCTCTGGAATCGCCCCCGAATCGGTGGTGAAGACCGAAGCAGAAAAGGCACAGGTGCGCGGTCGCGCTTTCGTTACCAAGAAATTGAAGCCGCTCCCCATCGAGGCTATCGTGCGCGGTTACTTGGTTGGCTCGGGTTGGAAGGATTACAAAAAGACCGGTGCTGTATGCGGCATCCAATTGCCCGCAGGTATGCAGGAAGCGCAGAAGTTGCCGCAGCCTTTGTTCACCCCTTCAACCAAGGCCGCCGTGGGGGAGCACGACGAGAATATCTCCTTCGAGGAAGCCAAGAAACTGCTGGGCGCAGACATGGCCGAGCAGGTGAAGACCGCCACGTTGGCGCTTTACACGCAAGCCGCCGATTACGCGCTGACGCGAGGCATCATCATCGCCGACACCAAGTTTGAGTTCGGTACCGATGCGGCAGGCAAGCTCTACCTCATCGACGAGGCACTCACACCCGATTCATCGCGCTTCTGGCCTGCGGATCAATACAAGGTCGGCAGCAATCCACCCAGCTTCGATAAACAATTCGTGCGCGATTGGCTGGAATCTTCCGGTTGGAACAAACAACCGCCCGCACCGCAAGTGCCTGCGGACGTGTTGCAGAAGACTGCCGACAAATATCGCGAAGCACAGCGACTTCTCACCGGAGCATGACCTCTATCCCGCGCAAGCTTGTTAATGGTTTCCAGCGCTTTCGAGAACAACACTTCGAGCGCAACGACAACTTTTATCAGCAGCTCGTCAAGGGCGGGCAAACCCCCAAGACACTGGTGATTGCCTGTTGCGACTCGCGCGTGGATCCGGCGCTGGTGCTGGATTGCGAACCGGGCGACCTGTTCGTCATTCGCAACGTAGCCAATCTGGTGCCACCTGCTGAAGGGCGCGCTGGGCATCACGGCACCACGGCGGCCATCGAGTACGGCGTGCGCACGCTGGGAGTGCAACACATCATCGTATTCGGCCATGCGCGTTGCGGCGGTATCAATACACTGGTGCGCACTGGCGGGAGCAACCAGCCCGCTTCATTCATTGATGACTGGATGGGATTGGCAGAAAGCGCACGTGTCAGCGTCATGCACGATATGCCGGATGCCACGCTGGAAGAACAGGCGCAAGCCTGTGAGCAGCGTGCGATCCTGGTATCGTTGGGCAACCTGATGACATTTGCTTGGGTGCGTGAGAGAGTAGAGGCTGGAAATCTTACCTTGCATGGCTGGTATTTTGATATTGAACACGGGCAGCTGCTACGTTTCAATTCAGAGAGCAAAGACTTCGAAGCTCTGTGATCCCGCAGTTATCGCTGTAGAAAGTCAGAGGCCGATGTGACTGATCAAAACGACAAATTTAATGATCTGCTCGAATTGCGCAAAGCATTCGTTCGCGGCACGATGGTCGAACCTGCCCAAACAGCCACGCAAAATCAGAGTTTCCGTGACCGATTTGAGATGCGCAGAGAACTCGGTCGCGGTGCGACTGGCGAGGTTCATCTGGCGCTGGATACCTATTTGCAACGGGAAGTCGCGCTTAAGATCACGCGGCCCACGCATACACATGACTCACAAGAAAGCCTGCGAAACCGCAAGATGTGGTTGAACGAAACCAGATTGGCGGGCAAATTGCAGCATCCGTTCATCGTGCAAGTATTTGAAGCATGCACCACCGATGAGTTCGATTACATGGTGATGGAATACGTCCAAGGCGGAACGCTCAAACAGTACACCTCCTTTGACAATTTATTGCCGATCGACCGTGTGATCGACATCTTGTACAAGGTATGCAACGCCTTGGATTATTCGCACAAGATGGGCATCCTGCATCGCGACATCAAGCCCAGCAATGTATTGCTCGGCGAAAACAACTCCGTAAAGGTTTCAGATTTTGGTGCGGCCTTTCTGCTCAATTCCGATAGCACCCAGGTAGACATGGTCGGCACCATCCCCTTCATGGCACCAGAACAATTCATGCGTGCACGGCCCTCTGTGCAGTCCGACATCTATGCTGTTGGTGTCATGGCCTATCAGTTGTTGACGGGCATGCTGCCTTTTACGGCGAAGTCTCACGATGAGATGATCTATCAAAAGTTGCATGAAGATGCAGTGCCGTTGGAAAAGCGCCGGATCGATATTCCCACTCCGCTGCGTTTTGCCGTCCATCGCGCTATGCATCGCACGACAGAGATGCGCTACAGCACATGGAAAGATTTTTGTGATGACCTTGCCGCCGCTTTGCCGAGTGTCGAACGACACGAGCAAGTGCATTTTGATTCGGCGCGATTCAATGTGCTGCGCAATCTCGATTTTTTTGCCAACTTTACCGACAACGAGATATGGGAGACCGTTGGGATCAGTCAGTGGCAAGACATAAAAGCGGGCGACTATATCGTACGCGAAGGAGAAGTCAGCAGCAGTCTGTACATCATCATCAAGGGTGAGGCGAGTGTCACCAAGAGCAAGGTCGAGCTCACGCGCATGCAGCGGGGAAATTGCTTCGGTGAAATGGCCTACCTAGATGAAGCTCGGCATGTGCGTTTGGCCACCGTGCGGGCGAACATGGAAATGAGCTTGATCATGATCGAAGGTGAGTTCTTGCAACACGCCAGCGAGGGTCTTCAGGCCAGATTCGCCAAGGCATTTTTGAATCTGATGCTGGCACGGGTGAGCGAAGTGGATCGGCGCTTACTCGCGGTACTAGCGAGCAAGCCAGAGCCGAAAGCATCTTGATCATTTGCCGCTGGGTGGCAGTCCTTTCAATTCACGGTAGCGCTTTTTATCGTTGTCATAACGCTGTTGTACGATATCCAATTCTTTTTGGCTGATTTCCAAAGATTGTTGACGTTGAATGATCAGCTCTTCGGTTCTTTTGATGTCGGCATTTAATGATTCAGGAATGGGGCGCTTTCTTTCGAGGCGTCCGTCGCGCTCCTTGACCAGCTCTGCCAGTGAATCTTGTGCTAGCTTTAATGAGGTGGTGTTGCTGTTCACACGCGCTTCGATCTGGAACATGTTGCGCTTACGTGCAAGATCGATCTCATCTTCATTGAGATAGGTACTGAGCAAGGTAGTGTCACGACGTTCAGCTTCCACACGTGCTTTTTCAGCTACCGGATCGGCCAGAGGCATTCTCTGTCCGGGTTTCTGCGACTGCGATTCCTTTTTGCGTTGCCCGTCTTCAACCACCACGCGCTCTTTGCTTGCGCATTCCGGCGGGATCACATCCGAGCAGATATTCTTTCCGTTACAGATGAAACAATGGAATTTATTCTCTTTTGCCTGCACCGGGAAAACAGCACACAACGCCAGCGCAGCTACCAACCACTTAGTCTTAAACATGTTTTACTCCGTAACGGTCACGATAGGATTCCACAGCATGCAGATTCTGCCCTAATTCCACCTGCCCCTGCAAATAACCGAGCAGATCATCCAGCGCGGCGATGGAGATGACGGGCAATCCGTAATCACGCTTTACCTCTTGCACTGCCGACAGCTCGCCTTGGCCACGCTCCATGCGATCCAGCGCGATGACCACGCCGCAGGGTGTGGCACCCGCAGCGCGGATCAGTTCAATGGATTCGCGCACCGAAGTCCCGGCGGAGATCACATCGTCGATGATGAGTACCTTGCCCTGCAGCTTCGCGCCCACCGTATTGCCGCCCTCGCCGTGATCTTTGGCTTCCTTGCGATTGAAGCAATACGGCACATTGCGGCCTTGTTCTGCCAATGCGATGGAAGTACCCGCTACCAGTGGGATACCTTTGTAGGCCGGGCCGAACAGCATATCGAATTCCATGTTCGAAGCGATGATCGCCTGTGCGTAGAACTGGCACAACTCGCGTAACGCCGCACCGTCCTGGAACAAGCCGGAATTGAAGAAGTAAGGAGACAGACGACCGGCCTTGGTCTGAAACTCACCGAAGCGCAGAACATTTTGCGCAACGGCGAAGCGGATGAAATCTTGACGGTAAGCGTGCATGCAGTCTCCAAAACAGAAGCGAAATTTTGATGAACCGTCATTCCCGCGAAGGCGGGAATCCAGTAATAAAAATGCATTTTGTCCAAAACCCACTGGATTCCCGCCTTCGCCGGATAACCAGCGACTTACCCGCTTGCGGGCTTAGTCGAGTGGCTAGTTTCCTTATCAATGACGAAGAAGAGAGCCTCATGGAACGCTCACATTATAATGCCCACCTCACCATTATTTCGAATTTCAAGTCGAAGGTGAGGCAAGGCGGCGACGAGCAAACGACGAAGACAGTACAAAAAGTACGGCTAGGAGTGTGCGAGGAAGCCAACGCAGCATCACCGATGAATTGGAATTCGAAACATGAGAATCATCACCCTCAACTTCAATGGCATCCGCTCCGCTTACAACAAAGGCTTCCTCGAATGGTTCGGCAAGCAGGATGCCGACATCCTCTGCGTGCAGGAACTCAAAGCCCAAGCCGGTGACATGACGCCTGACATGTTCTCCCCGCTTGGTTATCACGGCTATTTCCACTACGCCGAAAAAAAGGGCTACAGCGGCGTCGCTATCTATTCCAAACGCAAACCGGACAACGTCATCGTCGGTCTAGGCATCCCCGAGTTCGATGTTGAAGGGCGTTACATCGAAGCACAGTTCGACAACCTCAGTGTGGTGTCCTTGTATCTGCCCTCCGGCTCTAGCGGCGAAGAGCGGCAAGCGGTGAAATTCAAATTCCTCGAAGCGTTCATGCCTCATGCCATCTCGTTAATGAAAAGTGGCCGCGAGGTCATCATCTGCGGCGACTGGAACATCGCTCACACCGAGAAGGATCTGAAGAACTGGAAAGGCAACAAAAAGAACTCCGGCTTTCTGCCCGAAGAACGCGCCTGGCTCACCCAGCTATTCAACGAAGTCGGCTTCGTCGATGTGTTCCGCAAATTGCATCCCGAGTTAGAGGCCTACACCTGGTGGTCGAATCGCGGTCAGGCATGGGCGAAGGATGTCGGTTGGCGGTTGGATTACCATGCCGTCACTCCGGACATGGCTGCGAAAGCCCTATTTACGGGCATCTACAAAGAGCAGAGATTTTCAGATCACGCGCCAATGATGGTGGATTACGACGCGAAACTGTGATGCGCGGCGGTTATGGGTTGGTCGCTTCCACTGAAGAGGCAGCCACCTCAGTTTGTTCGGTGGAGCTCACAGCCTGCGGGGCGACAGGCTCGGCGGCATCGGGTGCAGAAGCAGCTTGCGTGGCAACAGAGCGCTTCTTCTCCGTAGCCGCATTACCCAGATGGGTAGCCGCTTTGAGCATCAGAGATTTGGCGACCATAATGATGACGATGGCTACTGCGAGCGTTATCAATAGGCGTTTTATCTTGGATTCATCCATGCCGCCAGTGTATCAAACATGAGTGAACGAGCAATGCAGGACGCGAATCTTAAAAAGGAACGAAGATGAGATCGAAAGAACCGCTACTGCTGTTGGTGACCGGCACTCTCCTGCTTGCCCTCACCGCCATTCACCCGCACGACTACGCAACATGGTGGATGGAGGTCGCACCCATCTTTATCGCCGTGCCCATCCTCGTCGCAAGCTACAAAAGCTACACCCTCACCCCGCTCACTTATCGCCTGCTGTTCCTGCACGCGCTCATCCTCATGGTCGGCGGGCACTACACCTATGCCGAAGTGCCGCTGGGATTCTGGATGGAAGATTGGTTCGGCTTCGCGCGCAACAACTACGACAAGATCGGCCACCTCGCGCAAGGTTTCATCCCCGCCATACTGTTCCGCGAACTGCTGCTGCGCAGCTCACCGCTACGCCAAGGCAAACTGCTGTTCACGTTGGTGGTCGCCTGCTGCCTCGCCGTCAGCGCCAGCTACGAACTCATCGAATGGGCGGCAGCAGAGATGATGGGCCAAGGTGCGGATGCCTTCCTTGGCACGCAGGGTGACCCGTGGGATACGCAGACGGATATGTTGATGGCGTTGATTGGGACGATTGTTGCGCAGTTGGTGTTGGCGAAAGTGCAGGACAAACAGTTATTGCGATGCTGACCTTGCTATTTGGCATGCAATGCCTGCTCGCGACTTTCCCAATATGAAGAAAGTTTATCCCGCGCATCACTGATTTCCTGAATGAGTTTTTCAAGTGATTCTGACGAGAATTGAACGTACTCTTGTTCCATACCCTTTGCAGAGGTTTTTAGACGGACAAAAGTATAGCCTTCGTGGTCAGTGTTTTCCCAATCTGCATGTACGACAAGATTGCGAAGCTTTCCAACGTCATTAAGTGACTTGATTAATTCGTCAAATCCTTCAATTACGACGGCGCATGAACTATGAAAGTCATCGCAGAATCGCTTAAATAGGTCAACTTTTGCTGAGTAGGAAAGCTTCTGGATGATGATAAGTCCAGGAGAGTCAGTTCTGTCAGATACGGTTTCGCAAAGGAAGCTATCTAGAGATTTTTCTAGTCCATTAAAGTACATGACAACTAGCCCTATGAGGGGCAAAGACTCATCAAGATATGCTTCCGATTTGTCTTCATCCTCAATTTCGTGAGAGAGATACTGGATGAACTGTGTTGTTTTGCTCTTCATGGACGCATAGCGAACTAAGCTAACTATTGTTAACAGAATTTATATTCTGGGGTTCTTGCCACGGAGCAACCTTCAACAACAGCAACATCCCCGGTATCGCCAGCAGCGCGCACAGCAGGAAGAATATCGTCCATCCCATCATCTCTACAAAATATCCCGCCGTGGCATTCATGAACGTACGTGGCACAGCGGCGAGGCTGGTGAACAGCGCGAACTGCGTGGCGGTGTAAGCGGGATGGGTGGTGCGTGCGATGAAGGCGACGAAGGCGGCGGTGCCGACGCCGACACCGAAGGCTTCCAGCCCGATGACCAAGCCGAGTTGTGTAAGCTCTGCCGCACCGATGACCTCAAAGTGTCCTTTTGAGGCGAGCCATGCGAAGCCGAAGATGGACAGCACTTGCACCACACCGAACAGCCACAGCGCGCGGTTGATACCGATCTTCAACATCCACAATCCGCCCAGCAGACCACCGATGACGGCAGGCCACAAGCCCGCATTCTTGGCGATGAGGCCGATCTCGGTCTTTGAAAATCCCATGTCCAGATAGAACGGTGTCGCCAGCGCGGTGCACAGGCTGTCGCCGAGTTTGTAGAAGAACAGAAAAGCCAAAATCAACAGCGCGCTATTCCACCCTTGGCGCGTGATGAACTCATGGAAAGGCTCGACGATGGCTTCGCGCAAGGTCTTGGGTGGTGCAGCGCGGTGCGGCTCGCTCACCAGCAGCGTCATCACCATGCCGGGCAGCATGAACAGCGCGGTGATGATGAACACCATGCTCCACGGCAGATGGTCGGAGAGGATGAGCGAGAGCGAACCGGGGATGAGTCCGGCGATGCGGTAGGCATTCACATGCACCGCATTGCCCATGCCTAGCTCGTTGTCGCTCAACAGCTCGCGCCGATACGCATCGAGCACGATGTCTTGCGTGGCAGAGAGGAATGCGAGCAGAGTGCAGAACAACACGATCATGGTCATCTCGGTCTGCGGCGAGAAGCCGCCGAGTGCCGCGATCACCAGCAGCAGTCCGACTTGCGACAGCAACATCCAACCGCGACGCCGACCGAGTGCGGGCAACACATAGCGATCCAGCAGCGGCGACCACACGAACTTCCAGGTGTAGGGGAACTGAATGAGTGCGAACAGGCCGATGGTCTTGAGGTCGATGTGTTCGCTGCGCAGCCAGGCAGGCACGAGGTTGAACAGCAGATACAGCGGCAGGCCGGAAGAGAACCCGATGAACACGCAGATGAGCATGCGGCGGGTGAAGAGTTGTTGCCAGACGGTCATTGTGCTTTGTGGCAAGAGTGTACCCCCTCCCTCAGTCCCTCCCCCGAAGGGAGAGGGAAGTTAAGCCCTTCTCCCTTCGGGGGAAGGGTTGGGAAGGGGGAGCGCACGTTCAGTTTATTCTTCACGTCTAAACCGATACACCGCTGTGCTGCCCAGCAGATTCGGCATCACTTGCACGTCGCTGCCATTGGCCATCACATGCCGCCCGAGGATGCGGATCTGTAGATGGGCACAGAGGAACTCGAAATCATCCAGCGTGCACAGGTGCACATTCGGCGTGTCATACCATTGGTAAGGCAACTCTTTGGAAACAGGCATGTTGCCGAGCAGCACTTGCAAGCGGTTCTTCCAATGACCGAAGTTGGGGAAGCTGACGATGCCCTCGCGTCCTACGCGCACGATCTCTTTCATCAGCGCCTCGGTGTGGCGCGTAGCCTGCAAGGTCTGCGACAGAATGACGAAATCAAAGGAGGCTGCCTCGAAATCCGCGAGGCCGGATTCCAAGTCATTCTGGATCACGTTCACATTGTTGGCGATGCAGGCGGCGATATTCTCGTCGCTGATCTCCACACCGTAGCCGCGCACTTCGCGTGTCTCGCGCAGATAGCGCAACAGACTGCCGTCGCCGCAGCCGAGGTCGAGCACGGACGAGCCTTGCGGTATCCACGCCGCGATAGCGGCGAAGTCCGGGCGGGATTGGATGATGGAGGTGTTCATAGGGCGTAATGAAGACTCAAATTAGGTTGCAAGTTAAAACTAAACCCCCTCCAACTCCCCCTTGTCAGGGGGAGAGCCGAGTCAGCTCCTCCCCTGACAAGGGGAGGTTGGGAGGGGTTTGTATCCGAGGAATGAAATCCACTCCATGAAGTTGAAGTGTTCATTTCAAAACCTGCCTCGCTACCCCATCCAAATAATTGCGCATCACAGCAAAGTACTGCTCGTCTTCCATCAGGAAAGAATCATGGCCGTGGTTGGAAGTGATCTCGGCGTAGCTCACATCGCGTTTGTTATGCAGCAAGGCATGCACGATCTCGCGCGAGCGTTCCGGCGAGAAGCGCCAATCCGTGGTGAACGACACCACGAGGAACTTCGCCTTTGCCGCAGCAAAGGCGCGATTCAGATCGCCACCGAGTTCACGCGCGGGATCGAAATAATCCAGTGCCTTGGTCATCAGCAGATAAGTGTTGGCATCGAAATAGGCGGCGAACTTGTCGCCCTGATAGCGCAGATAGGATTCGATCTGGAATTCTATCTCGTAGTTGTAGTTCAACTTGCCTGTGCGCAACTCGCGCCCGAATTTGTCCGCCATCGCATCATCGGAAAGGTAAGTGATGTGCCCCAGCATGCGCGCCAGACGCAAGCCGCGCGTCGGCACCACGCCGTGCAGATAAAAATCGCCATTGTGGAAATCCGGATCGGTGAGGATGGCGCTGCGTGCCACGTCGTTGAACGCGATGTTCTGTGCGGTGAGATGCGGTGCAGTAGCGATGCCCAAGACATGGCGCACACGGTCGGGATAAGCCAGCGCCCACTGCATCGCCTGCATGCCGCCCAGACTGCCGCCGATGATGGCAGCGAATTGCGTGATACCGAGATGGTCGGCCAGACGCGCTTGCGATTCCACCCAGTCTTCTACCGTGACGACCGGGAAGCTGGCGCCGTAAGGTTTGCCGGTCTGCGGATCGATGCTGGATGGCCCAGTCGAGCCGTGACAGCCGCCGAGATTGTTCAGCCCGATGACGAAGAATCTGAGTGTGTCGATGGGCTTGCCCGGCCCCACCATGTTGTCCCACCAGCCAATGTTCTTGGTGTCGTCGGCGTAATAGCCCGCGACATGGTGGTGACCGGAAAGCGCGTGACAGATGAGAATGGCATTCGACTTATCGGCATTCAGCGTGCCGTAGGTCTCGTACATCAAGTCGTAACGCGGCAACACGGCACCGCTTTTGAATTGCAGCGGAGCGCTCAAAGGTGGCGCGTTGCGCAGAAACGATACCAACAGAATTACTCAAAGAAACTCCAAAAGAAAAACCCGCTCAGCTTGAGCTAGAGCGGGTCACCTCGCTTTAGCTGGTATGTTTAACGTGCCCCGCAAGCTGAACTCAAATCGGCACAGGACGCAGTGTCCGTGTTTTGCTAAAACGTGTCAACCGCAGGCGCTACAGGGTGTTTAGCTTGTCCAACAGATCACGTATCTTCATCGGATCGTCCGCGCGCAATATCTTTTGTACGAGGACGGTGATCTCCGGCAGGCTGGTGGTGAGCACGCGCTGCTTGGTGCCGAGCAGTTGCGCAGGATGCATGGAGAACTGACGCAAGCCCAAACCCAGCAGCAGCCGGGTGTAAGCGAGCTCGCCCGCCATCTCACCACACACTGAAACAGGGACGCCCGCTTTGGTTGCGTTGCCGATCACCAGTGCCAGCAGTTGCAGCACTGCCGGGTGCAACGGGTCGTATAGATGGGCGACCTCTTCGTCGGTACGGTCGATGGCCAAGGTATATTGGATCAAGTCGTTGGTGCCGATGGACAAGAAATCCAGCCGCTTCATAAAGACGTTGAGCGCCAGTGCGGCAGCGGGAATCTCGATCATGCCGCCGATCGGCACATTCGGATTGAAGGCGATGCCTTCGTTGGTGAGGCTTTGTTTCGCCCCTTCGATGAATTGCAGGGTCTGGTTGATCTCGGCCACACCGGACAGCATGGGCACGAGGATTTTCAAATTACCATAAGCCGAGGCACGCAACAGCGCGCGCAATTGGATGCGGAACAGTTGCGGTTCGGCCAGACACAGACGGATGGCGCGCAAGCCCAGCGCCGGGTTGCTGGCGACGCGCGTCACACCTTTCAGTTGTTTGTCTGCGCCCAAGTCATAGGTGCGGATGGTGACGGGGAGACCGTCCATGCCTTCGACCACTTCGCGGTAAGCGTTGAATTGCTCCTCCTCGTCCGGCAAGGTGTCGCGGTTGAGGAAGAGGAACTCGCTGCGGAACAAGCCGATCCCGGTGGCGCCGTTCTCTTTCACAGCGGACAGGTCATGCGGCATCTCGATGTTGGCGTGCAGCTCGATGTGCGTGCCATCCAAGGTGTCCGCATGGGCGGTCTTCAAGCGTTTGAGTTTCTGCCGCTCCAGTTCCCACTGGCTCTTGCGCAGCTTGTATTCAGCCAGCAGATGTTTGTCGGGAGCGACGATGACCACACCCTGCTCGCCATCGACGATGAGCAGATCGAAATCTTTGATGAGCTCGCGCGCGTGATGCAGACCGACCACACACGGCGTGTTCAAGCCGCGCGCCACGATGGCGGTGTGCGAGGTGGCGCCGCCCAAGTCCGTGAGGATGGCAGAGAACTGGTGCGGCTTGAGTTGGATCAGATCGGCAGGGCTGACATCGTGCGCGACGAGGATCATTTCCACGTCATGCTTAGCCGAAGGCGGTACATGGCCGGACTGGCCGTTCAGCGCCTTGAGCACGCGCTCTACCACCTGCACCACATCGGTCTTGCGCTCGCGCAGATAGACATCCTCGAACGCTTCGAACTGTGCGACCAGTTCATCCATTTGCGATTTCAACGCCCATTCTGCATTGCACTGTTCGCGTGCCACCATCTCACGCGCGGCTTTGCTGATGTGCTCATCGCCGAGGATCATCAGATGCAGGTCAAGGAAGGCATCGAACTCCGCCGCCGCTTGCTGGGGGCGATAGCTGCGCAAGTCGGACAACTCTTTGCGCGTGACTTCAAGCGCGGCATCCAGCCGTGTGACCTCATCCTCCACCAGATTTTTGGGCAATACGTAGTGCGCCACTTCTAGCGAAGTATGCGACACCAGATGCGCATGGCCGATGGCGATGCCGCTGGAGACGGGTAATCCGTGTAGCGTAAAACTCATAGACACCTCGATAAACCTACTGTGCAGTTTGATTGCTGCGTTGCGCGGTACTCGTTTCCTCGCCTACCAACGAGGTATGTCTCGTCACTCCGTTCCGTGCGCCTTGCACTCGAACTGCTCGCTACGGTTTCTCGAGGTGTCTGCACGAAATTACTCTCCTTCCCCGAAGTAATCCGCGATCAGCGCAGCGATCGCATCCATCGCTTCCTGCTCTTTCTCGCCCGTGGTCTCGATGTTGATCGTCGTGCCCTTTGCCGCCGCCAGCATCATCACGCCCATGATGCTCTTCGCATTCACACGGCGACCGTTGCGCGACAGCCATACTTCGCACGGATATTGCGAGGCGAGCTGGGTGAGTTTGGCCGAAGCGCGGGCGTGAAGCCCGAGCTTGTTAATGATCTGCACATCTTGTTGAGACATTTTCTTCGTCCACTTCAGAATTCATTGAAACGATACATTCGCGCCCGCCGTCCACTGCGCGTTGCAACAACTCATCCAGCGGCTTGTTGCAGAAACAGGCCACGCGCAACAGCATCGGCAGATTCACCCCGGCCACACCTTCGACACGCCCCGGCTCGCATAAGCGGCGCGCGATGTTGCACGGTGTGGCACCAAACACGTCGGACAGCAGCAACACGCCGCGTCCGCTGTCGAGTTGCGCGATGAGCGCGCGTGCCTCAGCTTCCTTTTGTAGCGGGTCATCGCTGGCTAGAATGGACAGCGCTTTGACATGCGGCGGCACATTACCCATGACGTGCCGCACACAATCGATCAGGCTATCACCCAGACCATTGTGCGTGATAAGCAGAATACCAACCAATCAATACACTCCCATTAAATGCGCCAACAGCGCAGCGCCCACCAGCAACACGATCCAGCCATAGCGCATCAACCAACGCAGGGCACGGGCTTTGGCTGCCTCATTCTCATTCTCTTCTTCCACGATGGCATGGATCTGCTTGAGCGCATGTTTTCCTGTCGTGCGCCGAATGTTCTGTTGCAACGGATCTTCAGTGCTCATGGTTCTACCTTGCGCGTGATTTTGCTGTCGGTGAATTCTAGCCGTTTCTGCATCGCAGCGGTGAGATGCACCATACCTTGGCATCGATCAGCAATGCTTCATCGAGCTGCATCTTGTGTGCGGCAGCCAACCAAGCAGGGGCGCCGGAGATGAACAAAGGTTTGGATGCGGCATCTGATAGCACCCCGGCGCGGATGCCATGCGTCAGGATGGTGACCGCTTGTACGCCCTGTACCGGATAGCCGCTACGCGGATCGATCAGATGGCAATAACGTTTTCCGTCGAGCTCGAAATAACGCTGATAGTCGCCCGAGGTGCCGATGGCCTCGCCATCGTGCAACTCCAATGTGGCCAATGGCCCCGGCTTGCGCGGATGCTGGATGCCCACGCGCCATGCGCGCGAGCCATGTGTGCCCAGCGCCAGCACATTGCCGCCGATGTTGATGAGCGCGTTATGGATGCCCTGCTCTTTCAGCATCGCAGCGGCGCGATCCAGTGCGTAACCCTTGGCGTAGCCGCCGAGGTCGAGTTGCACAGTCTTGTTGCGACTACGTATTTTTTCCCTCGCCCCTTGGGGGAGGGGGATTGAGGGAGAGGGGTTGAAAATCAGATCACCCATCCCCGGCTTCGCTTTCACCAACGCCGAGACCTTCTTCTCATCCGGCAACACAGCTTTGAAATCATCTGCCTGAAAGCCCCACGCCTGAATTAAGCCGCCGATACTTGGATTGAACAGCCCGTCTGATTGCGCAGAGAGTTGCGCTGCATCTTGCAGCATCTCAGCGAGTTCGGAAGAGACCTGTTTTTCTTTACCTTGCGCGATGGCCGCATTGAGTTCGCTCAATTCGGAAGGCTTCCACGCATGCAGCATGTCATGCAGCCGTTGGAATTCTCGCAGCACCGAAGTCACGGCTGACCTAGCCTTAGCTTCCTCTTCGCCGTAGATGCTCACATCCACTTGCGTGCCGAACACATAGGCTTGTTCCTGATACAGCGGTTCCTTGCTGCAACCCGAAATGAGCAATGCAATAAGCAGAAACACCGTCATTCCAGCGCAGGCCGGAATCCAGTTATTGAAGAATGCATTTTGTTTTACCCCACTGGATTCCCGCCTGCGCGGGAATGACGGGGCACATAGTGTCGGCTTGAAACTCACGCGGCCATCTCTTCCAGCTCTATCGAAGCGGCCAACATCGCCAATCTCGCCACTACGCCATAGGCATAGAAGCGGTTCGGTGTATCGTCCGGTGCACAGTCCAGGCTGGGCAGGATGCAGCATTGTTCAAAGGCTAGCGGTTCGAATTTCATGCCGGGTGCATTGAGATTCTCATCCACGCCGCGCTCGGTGTGGACGCGGTAGAAGCCGCCGACCACATAGCGGTCGATCATGTACACCACCGGTTCGGCCACCGCACCGTTCAAATCTTCAAAGGTGTACACGCCCTCCTGCACCAACACGTCGGAGACTTGCAGCCCCTCCTTCACCACCGCCATCTTGTTGCGTTGCTTGCGGTTGAGGTCGCGCACTTCACTCGCATCCTTCACCGACATGATGCCCATACCGTAAGTGCCGGCATCGGCCTTCACGATGACGAAGGGGTCTTGCTTCACACCATATTCGGCATACTTTGCGCGTATCTGTTGCAGCACGAAATCCACTTGCGAAGCGAGACACTCCTCGCCCACCTTCTCGTGGAAGTTCACCTGATTACACACTGCGAAATACGGGTCGATCAGCCACGGGTCAATGGAGAGAATCTCGGAAAATTGTTTTGCGACTTGATGGTAAGCCGTGAAATGCTGCGACTTGCGCCGCACATACCAGCCCGCCTCCAGCGGCGGTAGCACGGTCTGTTCCAGATTCTTCAGAATGTCCGGTGCACCCGCCGAGAGGTCGTTGTTGAGCAACACCACGCAAGGATCGAAATCTCCCAAACCGAGACGATTGCCTCTGCGTTCCAACGGCTCCAACAAGAGCGTGCTGCCGTTAGCGAGCTCCAGCGTGGTGGGCGCGGTGATCTCCGGCAACAACGAACCGATGCGCACCTTCAATCCTGCTTGGCGCAGGATGAGGGTCAACTGCGCCACGTTCTGCAGATAGAACTGGTTGCGCGTGTGATTCTCCGGGATCAGCAACACACCGCGCGCTTCCGGGCACACCTTGTCGATGGTGCTCTGCACCGCATGCACGCACAGGGCAGGAACTCCGGGTTGAGATTGTTGAAACCACCGGGGAACAGATTGGTATCCACCGGTGCCAGCTTGAAGCCGCTGTTGCGCAAATCCACGGATGAATAAAACGGCGGTGTGTGTTCCTGCCATTGCGTGCGGAACCAGTGCTCGATGGTCGGCTGGGCGGCGAGTATGCGTCGCTCCAGTTCCAGCAGCGGGCCTTTAAGTGCGGTAGTGAGACGAGGAACCATAGATGTATAGAAATAATGAAACGCACATTTGACTGTGCGAAAAGTGAGCTAACTTAGAAGGATTTTAACACCGGCTTTTTTTGCCGCCTTGCGCAGATCAGAATCCAAAGTGGCGAGTGGACTTCCCTGACGCAATGCCAGCTCAAGATACGAGGCATCATAAGCTGACAACTTATAACGACGAGCCAAGTTCAGTGTATTCGAAAGTGCACAATCCGCACTTGCATGATCGACCTCGATCGCAATGCCGGACAGCATCTCCAGAAAGGCCTCGCTACGTGCTTCCGTGACCAACTCTTGCGCTTCGGCATGGCTGATCACATTAGCCACCTCCAAGCCCCAAACCGTGGGAACAATGGCGTTGGCGGATTTCATGGCATCCAGCACACTGCGTGCATAGGCAAGTTCAGACGACTTTCCATCACCAAAGAACCAGCGCATGACGACAGAATTGTCGAGCACAAAATTCATTTGCGCCCCGCCGCGATCAACTCTTTGATATTCACCCCGCGCACTCGCTCGGTTTGCATAAAGGCTTTCAATTTTTCGATGCTGGCCGATTTGTTGCGGGGTGACTTGGCTAAACTAGGCACAAGGTCGGCAATCGCATCGCCGCGATTGGTGATCGTAAAACTCTTTCCCATCTGCACCTGCCGCAACAATTCAGGCAATTTGGTTTTAGCTTGGTATGAACCCACCTCGGTTTTCATCGTCAACTCCGTTCAGAGAACATGCTGTAGACCAGTGTATAGACCAGATTGGGCGAGGTCAATTTAAAGTTCAGCTATAGAGTCGGCTAGGGTAGCGAGGATGCGCCTGCGAAAAACGATGCGGCATTCTAGTCGATGGTCAGGGCATCAGGCTTATAGCAATGAGTGAATGGGATAGAGGTTTCTAACGTGGAGCTAATGGACGCGGCACGCAAAACGTGGAAGAGAAAACCACGCCGTTCACCGCGTCCCTCTCGAGCGTAGGGTTAGGCCGCAAGGTAGGTGATGTAACAGATGAAGTGTGCGATGCCAAAGCTGTGATTGCAATGTGTCTGGACTTAATCAGGTCATCCTTAGCTTTTGCGTTCATTTATCACCTGCATTGAGGCAATATGCTTCCCAACAACATCAAGGACAAGCTTTAAAACGTCCTCGACAGGCGAGCATTCAGAGTCTTCAAAATAAAACCCCCCTCTTCCACGATTTGTTGATATTGAAATAGGCATCATCATTGCACCATGCAGGATAACGGTTATCTTTTGATCTTCGAACAAATGAGTCGAATGATATGTTCGAGTCATTTCAGATATCTCAAGCTCTGCATAATTTGCAATTTCTGCTTTTAAAGCGTTGAGCATACTAATGAGCGTATTCATCATTTTGATGCTGTCAGCACGATATATATTTCGGTCGCCATAAAACTTGCGTAGTTTTAACTCCTCGACAGAAGTTATCTCGGCTAGTGCGGCTCGAAGAAATTCTCTAATACGCGTTTCAGACATAAATATCCCTCATATTTTTACATACAAATTAGATCAATAACAAAACGTACCGGAGACGAATTCTCGGCTGTTGGATACACCATCAACCACAACCTCAAGGTCGATGCCAATTGCATCACGCGTGCCGTCCGCAAATGCAGGAAATACGAGAAGGAGACTGGCTAAAATAGTAATGGAATAAATTCGTGACACATGTTGCTTTTTACCGTCAAACCCATATGGCATATTCATATTGTGCCTAACGTCAAGTTGAGGGGCTGACGCGGGCTGCTTCGCGGCAGTCCCGCTCGAACGTTAGGTTGAGCATCAGTTCATTTATTCAACAATGGAACACCTGCTTCGTGAGCAACTTCGCGGACGGCTTTTTCAAGTGCGCGTTTGCAATCCAGCAAATCATCGTTCTTCGATCGTCCATGAGAGATAACGCAAGCGGCAACGGCATCCACGAAAAAGGTACTTGCAATTCTGGCCATCATGATCGAATAGCCCCATGCTTCCTTGCCAACTCGATGGCGTAGTTCGTCGGGCATGTTCAGGGACATAAGCCACGTAAGCGTATCTTCTCCGGTTATGTGGCTTGCGCCGCTCAGACGATGGTAGCTTGTATAGTAGTCGGTTTCGCGACCAAGAGCCTCGAAACGTTTGAAGAGCGACTTCGGCCACTCGGTGCTTGATGCGGATGTGTCGATGCCGCATTGGATTTCGTTTTGTAGAACGAAGTCTTGCATTGCCGTTACCACCTGCCTACGTTCCTCAATCATTGCTGAGACCCTTGCGGCGTGGTCTTCCCCTTGAATCTTCAGTTTCCATTCAGTGAGCTTCCTGTCATGTTCACCGAGCCACGACCGAAAGAACTGAAGGAGCGTGCCAGAATCACCTAAGGTAGCCAGATACATGATGTTTACAGAACCTTCCACCACTATTCGGGCTAGCGCCTCGGCACTTGCTGGAGAGCCTGTAGACAACGAAACTAGCATTGCCTGAGAATGCTCAAAGATACGTCCAAGAAGGTTTAGAAGGGAATGAATTCGAAAGCCTGTGCTGTTGTCCTTTGGGTCAATATCCCCAAGATAGGAATTTGCGATTTCGTTAGCCGTATAGATTGCGTCGATAGCAACTGCAACGTTTCTAAGATCGGCCTTTCGGTCGATCTTGAATGTCTTACGAAACAACGGGACGTAGGTCATTTGTGGCATGCTGATGCCCAACGTAATTTAGAAAACATTTTTTCAGAGCGGCAATGTCGTCTATATCGAGTGACACTGTCAAGACCATGTTTGCGCCCAAGAAGTTAGCATAACTGCGCTTTGTGAAATCCAATTTAGGGCGACCTAAAATTTCGCGGATGGAAGTTAAAGTCATTCGGTAAAGCCATCTAGACAAACTCTGATTTTCGTTTGAAGCGAGTGTCATTCCCTCCAACAAAACCCAAAGGTCAGCACGTTCCTTGTCAGTGGTAGAATGCGCGCCTTCGAAAATAAGGCAGTCCCATGTTATCTACAGCAAATATCACCATGCAATTCGGCGCCAAGCCGCTCTTTGAAAACGTCTCGGTCAAATTCGGCGACGGTAACCGTTACGGCCTCATCGGCGCCAACGGTTGCGGCAAGTCCACGTTCATGAAGATCCTTGGCCGCGATCTGGAGCAATCTTCCGGCGAGGTCATGCTGGATAAGACCGAACGTCTGGGCAAGCTGCGCCAAGACCAGTTCGCTTACGAAGATAAGCGTGTGCTGGATGTGGTGCTGATGGGCCACGCTGAGATGTGGGAAGCGATGTCCGAGCGCGATGCGATCTACGCCAATCCTGATGCGAGCGAAGAAGACTATATGCGTGCCGCCGATCTGGAAGCCACGTTCGCCGAATACGACGGTTACACCGCCGAAGCGCGTGCGGGCGAGCTGCTGCTAGGTTTGGGTATCGCCATCGAATTGCATACGGGAAACATGAGTGCCGTGGCGCCCGGCTTCAAGCTGCGGGTGTTGCTGGCGCAGGCACTGTTCTCCAACCCCGACATTCTGCTGCTGGACGAACCGACCAACAACTTGGACATCAATACCATCCGCTGGTTGGAAGACATCCTCAACGCGCGCAATTCCACCATGGTCATCATTTCGCACGACCGTCACTTTTTGAACAGCGTGTGCACGCACATGGCCGACCTCGACTTCGGCAAGATCACGGTGTATCCGGGCAACTATAACGATTACATGCTGGCGTCCACGCAAGCGCGCGAGCAGCAGTCGTCCGACAACGCCAAGGCCAAGGAAAAAGTCGCTGAGTTGAAAGCCTTCGTGGCGCGCTTCTCGGCCAATGCTTCCAAGGCCAAACAAGCCACCTCGCGCGCGCGCCAGATCGACAAGATCAAGATCGAGGACATCAAACCTTCCAGTCGTCAGTATCCCTTCATTCGCTATGAATACGACGAGCGCGAGAAGCTGCATCGCGTCGCGGTGGAAGTGGAGAAGATGGCCAAGGGCTTTGACCGCATGCTGTTCTCCAATGTGAACTTCCGCATCGATGCGGGCGAGAAGGTCGCCATCATCGGCCCCAACGGTATCGGTAAGACCACGCTGTTACGTTGCCTCGCGGGCGACCTCGCACCGGATACCGGCACCATCAAGTGGGCGGAAAAAGCCAAGTTGGGCTATTACGCACAGGATCACGCCGCCGATTTCGCCGAGGACATTGAGATGATGGAATGGATGACCAACTGGCGCGGCCCGCACGATGACGACCAAGTGGTGCGCGGCACGTTGGGGCGCTTGCTGTTCTCCGGTGACGATGTGAAGAAGCGCGTGAAGATACTGTCCGGCGGTGAGAAAGGCCGCATGCTGTTTGGCAAACTCATGCTGGCAAAAAACAACGTGCTGCTGATGGACGAGCCGACCAACCACATGGACATGGAAGCCATCGAGTCGCTCAACACCGCGCTCGATCTCTACAAAGGCACGTTGATCTTTGTGTCGCACGACCGTGAGTTCGTATCGTCGTTGGCGACGCGCATCATCGAGATCTCGGCTAAGGGTGTGAACGACTACCACGGCACATACGAAGAGTTCTTGCGCGACCAGATGGAAGAGTAATGTGCCGTCATTGGTAGAACTACTAGCCATTCGACTAAGCCCGCAAGCGGGCAAGTCGCTGGTTATCCGGCGCAGGCCGGAATCCAGATGATTAAAAATTTCCCGCGCAAGCGGGGCGAAACCGAGGTCTTGTCTGCTTCGCAGAGTGTTTGACCAACTGGATTCCGGCCTGCGCCGGAATGACGGGAGTTTAAATGGCGGCTACTTTTTCTAGTGCAATCGGCGTTTTCGATTCAGGCGTGGGCGGACTGTCCGTGCTGCACCACATCCGCCAGACACTTCCGCACGAACGCCTCATCTACGTCGCCGATTCCGGTCATGTGCCCTACGGCGACAAATCACCGCTGTACATCGAAGCGCGTTCACTGGCGCTCACCAAGTTCTTGGTCGAACAAGGTGCAGAGGCGATCGTCATCGCCTGCAACACCGCGACTGCTGCTGCGATAAATACTTTGCGTAGCAGATTTACTTTACCCATCGTCGGTATGGAGCCTGCAGTCAAACCTGCCGTCGCCGCAACGAAAAGCGGTGTGGTGGGGGTGTTGGCGACGGTGGGCACATTGGAGAGCGCCCGCTTTGCCGCCTTGCTTGAAAGATATGCAGGCAATGTGAAGATCGTCACCCAAGGTTGTCCCGGCTTGGTCGAGGTGGTCGAACGCGGCGATCTACATAGCCTTGAAGCAAGACGGCTCATCGAACGCTATACCGCCCCTTTGTTGGCGCAGGGTGCGGATACTTTCATCCTCGGCTGCACCCACTATCCCTTCCTTGCACCGCTGATCCGCGAGGTGGTGGGCGAAGCCATCACGCTAGTGGATACCGGAGAGGCTGTTGCACGCCAATTGCAGCATCGTCTCCAAACAGAACTTCCAACCCGCGAACAAACCGTTCGCCCTGAACCTGTCGAAGGGCAAAATAACTCCGCACAATTCTTCACCAGTGGCGATGTTGAGCAAGCGACACGCATTCTGTCCGCTTTGTGGGGTGAAGAGATCTTAGCGCGGCAATTGCCCAATGAGTTTATGTAGCAAGAGACTACAAAGTCAGCGGCGTTGCTTCATAGAAACATATCTGGTTGCGCCCATTAGCCTTGGCTTGATACATCGCGGTATCGGCACATTTGACTAATTCCTCCGGACTTTCTTCGCGACCGATGAACATCGCTATGCCGATACTGGTCGTGCAATGGTGCGTGACGGTTGCGTTCGGCGTTTGGTCATAACCGAAAGACAACAGATAAGGTTTGGCCAACGCATTGCGTATCTTTTCTGCCACGGTACTGGCCAGCAGGGCTGACTGGGCTTTGTCGATTTCCAATTCGTTCAGTATCACGACGAATTCGTCACCCCCGATACGCGCCACTGTATCTGCTTCACGCACACAGGCGCTGATGCGCTTGGCGACTTCGACTAGCAATAGATCGCCCAAATCGTGGCCGTGGAGATCGTTGAGCGGTTTGAAATTATCCATATCCAAGAACAACAAAGCGCCATACCGGCCACTGCGCTTGCTGGCGACCAAGTTCTGGATCATGCGCTCATTGAACAGGCGACGGTTGGGCAATTGGGTGAGCGAGTCGTAGAAAGCCAGTTGGCGGATATGCTCTTCCATCAGATGCCGGTCACTGATATCCACACAGGTGCCGATGTAACCCAAAAATGCGCCCTGACCATCGATACGTGGCACACCATGATCGATCAACCAGCGATACGCCCCGTCATGGCGGCGTAAGCGGTATTCCATCACGAACTCTTGCTGTGCTTCAAACGCCTTCACGTAGGTGTTCAAGCAATGCTGGAAGTCATCTGGATGTACGCCTTCCGCCCAGCCGTTGCCTATTTCTTGCGTCATGCTGCGTCCGGTGAAATCTAGCCAGCCCTTGTTGAACCACGTGCATAGCTTGTCTTTGTCTGACATCCAGATCAACACCGGAGCACTGTCGGCCAAGTAGCGGAAACGGGTCTCGCTTTCGCGCAAGGCTTCTTCAGCCTTCTTGCTTTCAGTGATATCGCGGCTGATCCCGAACAGCCCGATGACCTTGCCTTCATGATCCAGCAGCGGCCATTTGTTGGTGCTGACCCATCCTAGAATCCCCTTTTCATCGTAATAAGGATCGATCTTATTCAATAGCGCTTTGCCTTCTTGGAAGATCGGCAATTCTTCTGCGTAGTAGATCTGCGCGGTGTCCTTGGGGAATACTTCCAGATCATGCTTGCCAAGCATGTCGCGCCAACTTGCATGGCCTGTGATGTTGGCTAAAGGCTGACTACAGAAACGGAAGCGGCTGTCCTTATCTTTGAAGTAGATGAAGTCGCTGGTGTTCTCCAAAAAAGACACGAAGTCGCGATTCAATTCGCCGAGGGTGTCTTCCGCTCGTTTATGTGCATCAACCTCGGCCTCGAGCTTCAGAGTAAATTCTTGGAGCTTTTCCGTCATCAGGTTGATCGAAAAAGCCAATTCGGAGAACTCATCCGCTCCCTGACTTTGAATTCGATAATCAAGGTCGCCGCTGGCGACGGCTTTTGCGCCATCATGCAGCGGTTGTAAACGACGGCGGATGAAGCGGATTAGCTGGAGTGAAGTTAGGGTGGTAGTCAGTGCGACCATCAGGGCGAATACCCCGATGATGAGGGCTAGGTATCGGTAGGTCTGTTCGACACGTGCTGAACTGGATCTTTCTAGTGCTGTGACCAGATCCCGAATCGTCACCGCTTTGACGAGAAGTTGGCTGAACAAGCGTTTATCCAGCTCTTCGTAGACTTGGTGGTTACTACGCGCGGTTTTTAACGATGCATCGTTGCCGACGATGCGCTGGAAGATCGCTGCAGTTTCGTCGATGCCCTTGCGCAGCCGTTCCAAGGTTTGCAGGTCTGCCTTGGCTCCAAATTGGGTGAATGCTTGTTGCAGCAGACGGTCGGAGGCTTCTTTGTTGGCTTCCCAAAGTGTACGTGTTCGCTCTTCGCGATAAAGATAATACTCATCCCGGAAGGCGACACGCTCATAAAAGTTGATTCGGATCGCATCTGCTAGGAAGTAATCATTTTTGGCAGCCCGGAACTCAACGAGCGACCAGATGAGCAAAGGGGCCAAAGCGACGATGGCCGCCACGGTCATCATTGAGGTGAGCTTGAGCCGGGTGGTGACGCGCATGATGAGGGCTTAGCGGTTGAGTTTGATCGCATCCGGCTTGACGGCTGCCAGACTGTCGACATGGATGAACTTCAAATAGTCCGGCATAACGGTCTGCTCGGTCAGTTTATTCTTCATTGCCCAGCGTGTTTCGTCTTCCAGCGTGATGAGGAGTGAAAGATCAAGGACAACGTGATAATTGAAGGCATTCCAAACCTCGTGGATGAGTGCCTTATCGATCTTGGTTGCGCTGGACATGATGGTTTGCGCTTCATCCGGATTCTCCGCCACCAGATGCTCAGCCTTGACCAAGGCGCGCAGGAAGCGCTTCACCGTCTCTGGATTCTTCTGCACAAAATCTTGCTGGGCGGCGATGTTAAAGGTCTCGGTATAGATATCGCGGTCATAAAATATTTTTCCGCCGGAACCCAGTTGTTGTTTGATCTGGGTCAAAGGATAGTTCCACGTGGAGACTGCATCGACCTTCTTGCTTATCATGGCTTTTTGCATCTCCTCCGGTTTGAGTCCGACAGCTTGGATGTCCTTGCGTGTGAGGCCGATGGACGTCAATAGTGAGTCCAGAAAGAAGTCTGATGTCGTGCCCGGCGTGTAGCCGATGCGCTTGCCTTTCAAATCAGCAAGCGAGGTGATGCCCGCATTGGTTCTGACGACGATGCCGTTGTTCATGGTGCTGGCCTCGATGTTGGCGAGTACGAATATCTTGTCACCCCTGAGCACGCTGAACATGACGGGCGTTTCTGCTACGGTGGCGAAGTCGGCTTTGTGATCCAACACGGATTGCAGCGCGGCCTTGCCGTAGGTGTGCATCAGCGGCTGGACTTCGAGACCCTCCTCGGCGAAATAGCCTTTGGCGATGGCGACATGCACCAGCGTGCTTTGCGGTTGATAGGTGTAGGCGACCGTGATCTTTTGTGCAGGCTCACTATGTTGCGGTTCGGCTTTTTGGCAACCCAGTAGTGCTGAGATGAGTAAGAGGATGAAGGAAGATTTCCACATGATGTATTCCTCGAAGAGTGTCTTAGCGGGGAGGGAACAACAAGAAGAGCGGGCGCAACATCGCCGACTTCGTGCCAGCCGAAATCGGATGCAATACCAACCACCCTGTCTGAGATGGATAGGACATGCGACTACTCTCCTCATTCATGCGCACAATGGATGGGCGCATCTAATCTTGTTTTTAATGGGTCTAATTGCCCACGAGCACAACCTTGGTTTTTAGCAGCTTCCAAGCATGCATCATCATGCTAGCACTGTTCATTCGTAACAGGTATTGATTAACCTCAAGATCAGACGGGACTCCCTGTTTTTGCAGGCATTCCGGTTAGGTATCATTTGCCGGAAAGGCACGGAAGATATCCGTTAAAATCTGACGCATCATCTTTGAAGGAGGCTGTATGTCCAGTGCGCGCCATTACACCTTGACCATCTCCTGTCCTGACCGCGTGGGCATCATCGCGGCGGTGAGCGGTTTCATCGCGCAGCATGGTGGCTTTATCGTCGAGGCGAGTTATCACACCGAACAGGAAGCGCAGCGCTTCTTCATGCGGCAAGAGATACTCGCCGATTCTCTGCCTTTTGATCTGATCGAGTTCCATGCGCAATTTCTCAGTCTGGCGGATGAGTTTGGCATGGACTGGCACATCAGCGATTCGGCACAAAAGAAACGGCTGGTCCTGCTTGTGAGCAAACAGGATCATTGCCTCAACGATCTGCTCCATCGCTGGCGCAGCAACGAGTTGCCGGTGGATATTCCCTGCGTGATCTCCAATCACGAGGATCTGCGCAGTTTCGTCGAGTGGCACAACATTCCGTTCCACCTAGTGGATATGGCTGATAAGGTCGGTGCGTTCGAGAACATCGAGCACCTGTTCAAGTTGTATCACGCGGATACCATGGTGCTGGCGCGCTTCATGCAAATCATGCCACCCGAGCTGTGCCGCCGCTATGCAGGTCAGATCATCAATATCCATCACAGCTTCCTGCCTTCGTTCGTCGGGGCGAAGCCGTACCACCAAGCGTATGAGCGCGGGGTCAAGCTCATTGGTGCGACCTGCCATTATGTGACCGATGAATTGGATGCGGGACCCATCATCGAACAGGACACGGTACGCATCGACCACGGCGACACGCCAGACGATCTGGTGCGCTATGGGCGCGATATCGAGAAGACGGTGTTGTCGCGCGGTTTGCGTTATCACGTGGAAGACCGCGTGCTGATCTGCGGCAACAAGACCATCGTGTTCCGATGATCCGGGTGTGAAGCAAGCAGAACTAAATTGCTGACAACGCGGTCTATGCTGCCAATGATCATACCCACCGCAGCAGATTAATGGCTCTACCCACCGCGCCCCTTCGTTTAGGTCAGTATTCCATCGTGCGCCAATTGGGTGAGGGCGCCACGTCCAATGTCTATCTGGCTATCCGCGATGGTTCGTTCGCGTCGGTCGCGCTCAAGCAATTGCGCAAAGGCTGTCAGTCGGAACAACACAAAGCCATGTTCGCCAGAGAGGTGGCGCTGGGGCGCATGATGCAACACAAGAACATCATCCGCGTGTTGGATGCCGACTTGGACGAGAAGAGCGGTGCGTATCTGGTGATGGAATACATCAACGGTGTCTCGCTGGATCAGCACGAGCATTTCGATACCCTGTTGCCGTTGGATAAAGTGTTGTCGGTGACGGAGCAGGTGGCCGTTGCCTTGCAATATGCCGCAGGCTTGGGGGTGGTGCATCGGGACGTGAAGCCGGGCAATATCATCCTCATGCCGAATGGATTGGCGAAGCTGGCCGACTTCGGTTGTGCGATCCCGAGCAGCAAGCTGGGGGCAGTGGTGGCAGGCAGTCTGGCGTATATGTCGCCCGAGCAATTGGAAGGCGAGGCGCTGGATCAACGGGCGGATATCTATGCATTGGGTGCGCTGTTGTATCGCTTGCTGACCGGCAAATATACCTTCGATGCCGACAGCAACTTCGATGCGCGTATCGCCATCCTGAATTTCCCCATCATTCCCATTGCGACTTACCGCAAAGAATTGCCGCCAGAGTTGGTGGCGATCATCATGCGTGCGCTGCAAAAGAATCCAGCTCAGCGTTATGCCGATTGGGAGACGCTACTGATAGATTTGCGTGCAGTCGCGGAGAAGATCAGAGCCTCCGATAAGGATCTCGACCTGTATCGCGGTTTCAGTATGTCCACCCAATCCGTCATCTCCGGCTACATGGAGAGAGATCGGGAATTTTCCAGAAGCGGTTTCTCGCGCAGCATAATGCCGGACTGAGCGCCCAACTCTGGTGCATGCACATGGTGCCGATGCACCTTTTGCGTACGTCGCCTCTCCGCGTCATCGTGTAATTCACTATCTAGCAAGCCCCAATGAGGATGGCACGCTTTCTGCTGATACTTCTACGAGGGTGTCGATCTTGCTGATCGACCACTTGCAGAAGAACTAGGGTTCCGGCCAACGATTCGATATCGCGGGTGTCTGGTCCGAGAGTTCTCGGTCTCGTCGGTGATGAGGCTCCACGGAGGGATAAAAGCCCGGGAGGTTGTGACCAAGTTTCGTTGGCACCCTCTTGGGCTATTTCATTTTTAGGGGTCGCATCATGTCGCCAATATATTTTCTGTTCGATTTTGCCGGAGCATGCGATGTCTGCTGCTAAGCCGACATTGTCGCTGACACAGCGGCTGCTTTCTGCATGGGGCAGCCTCTGGGTGATACGCGGCCACCTTACGCAACGCACCTATCTGCTGTTCGCCTTGGCGGGCATGTTGCTGCCGCTCGCTGCTTGGTGGTTGTTGTCCGGCAGCGGCTGGATGGACAAGGTGTTCATGCCGGGGCCGATGGATGTGCTGGCACGGGTCTATACCTGGTTCAAGAACGACAACTTGCTCAACGATATGTGGATCAGCACCTACCGTGTCGTGGCCGGATTCGCGCTGTCTGCATTACTCGCGATTCCCTTGGGCATCATGATCGGTACTTATCGCCCGGTGCAGGCATTGCTCGAACCGTTGACCGATTTCATCCGCTACATGCCTGCCGTGGCTTTCATCCCGCTGGTGATGTTGTGGGTGGGGATCGATGAAAGCTCCAAGATCGCCATCATCTTCATCGGCACTTTCTTTCAGATGGTGTTGATGGTGGCCGAGGATATCCGCCGTGTGCCGGTGACGCAGATCGAAGCGGCGCAGACCATGGGGGCGACGCGCAGCGAGATCGTGTCGCTGGTGATCGTGCAGTCGGCAAAGCCCGCGCTGCTCGACACCCTGCGCATCACGATGGGGTGGGCGTGGACATATCTGGTGGTGGCTGAGTTGGTGGCGGCCAATTCCGGCTTGGGCTATTCCATCCTCAAAGCACAACGCTTCATGCAAACCGACAAGATTTTCGCCGGGATCATTCTGATCGGACTCATCGGGCTGGCCATCGACCAATTGTTCCGTTGGCTGCATCGCAAGAACTTTCCCTGGTTGTACAAGAAATGATGGACATCAAGATCAATATAGAAGCGGCGGGCAAGACCTTCAACGAGGGGAGCATCGTGGCCTTGCAGGATGTGAACCTGACGGTCGGCAGCAACGAGTTCGTGACTTTCGTCGGTGCCTCCGGCTGTGGCAAATCCACGCTGCTGCGCTGCATCGGTGGCCTAGAGACATTGTCTTCCGGCAGCATCAAAGTGAACGGATCGCCGATCAACGGCCCCGGCGTGGATCGCGCCATGGTGTTCCAGCACTACAGCCTGTATCCATGGTTGACGGTGATGGACAACATCAAGTTCAGCCGCTTGTTGCGTGTGGGGCGTGAAAACCTCACTTCGGCAGAGGTAGAAGCGGCATCGGGGCGTGCCGACGCACTGCTCGACCTGATGGGGCTGACCCATGTGCGCGATGCCTATCCCAACCAGCTTTCCGGCGGTATGCAGCAGCGTGTCGCTATCGCGCGCGCATTGTTGCCGCGCCCGCAGATATTGCTGATGGACGAACCGTTCGGTGCGCTCGATGCGCAGACGCGCGAAGTGATGCACGACCTCATTTTGCACGTATCGAAATTGGAGAAGACCACCATCGTGTTCGTCACCCACGATGTGGAAGAGGCGATCTACCTCGGCCAACGCATCGTGCTGATGGCGCCGCGCCCCGGTCGTATCGACAGCATCCATGCCGTCGATCTGCCGCCGCAGCGCGACCAAGATATGAAACTCAGTGCGGGATTCATGCAGCAGAAGAAGACCATTCTGGCGCGTATCCGGGAGACGGCAGGGATGCGTACCGACCATGATTTGCTTGAGCGGATGACACGCCAGGTGGGACAGTGAAAAAGAGACCCTGATGGAAAAACTGACGAAACACAATCTGCTGTGGGAAGAGACGCTACCCGGTGGCGCGCATTGGTCGTTCGTGATGAAACGCGGAACGGCTTTGCGCATCACGGATATCGAAGGTGGGGCCAACCTGTCCACCTTGCTGTTCAACACGGACGAGCGACTCGAGCGCTACAACATGCCCGACACATTGAAAGCGCAGCACACCGCGTACCTCACCAGAGGGTTCGTGTGCTATTCGGACATGGGGCGAGTACTGGCTTCCATCACAGAGGACACTTGCGGCTGGCACGACACGATCTGCGGCATGAGCAATGCGGCCTTGGTCGAAAAGAAATACGGCAAAGCCGATTACCAGCAGCATCGCAACGCGATGTACCGCAATGCTCGCGACAGCATGCTCATCGAATTGGGCAAGTGGGGTTTGGGCAAACGCGACATCGTGCCTAACATCAATTTCTTCAGCAAAGTGAGCGCAGATGAAGCGGGTGGTCTGCACTATCAGCCCGGGCATTCCGTGGCGGGCAGTTGTGTCGAGTTGCGTTTCGAGATGAATGTGCTGGTCATATTGTCAGCCAGCCAGCATCCGCTTGATCCGAATACGTGCTATGCGCCCAAGCCCGTGCTTCTTCAAACATGGCAGTGCGGGACACCGGACAAGCATGACTACTGCCGCAACTTCTGCAATGAGAATGTGCGCGGTTTCTATAACACCGAGTTGCTGTTTCGCTGAGGATAGGAAGACATGGCTATCGTTGAAAGTAAACTCATCCCGGAACAAGCAAGCTACAACTACATTCTGCCAGCCGGTGAATCCTGGTTGCATGAGGTGAAGTGCGGACAGGTGTTCCGCATCCTCGACCTGGAAGGCAACCAAGCGGTGGACACGCTGTTTTACAACGCGCGCGACCCGCAAGAGCGCTACAGCGCGGTGGACACCATCCGCGAACAGGGCAACCTTTATCTCACTGCCGGTACACGCTTGCTGTCCAGCGAGGGCAATGTGCTGATGACCATCGTTGCCGACACCTGCGGGCGGCACGACACTCTGGGCGGTGCGTGTGCGGCGGAGAGCAACAGCGTGCGCTATGCCATCGAAAAGAAATTCATGCACAGTTGCCGCGACAGTTTTTTGCATGCATTGGGACATTGCGATTGCGGTCTGGAAAAGCGCGATCTCACCGCCAACGTGAATTTCTTCATGAACGTACCGGTGACACCGCAAGGCGAGTTGACCTTTGCGGACGGTATTTCGGGTGCATGGAAATATGTGGAGATGCGCGCGGAGATGGATGTGTTCGTGCTCATCTCCAACTGCCCGCAATTGAACAATCCATGCAACGCCTACAACCCGACACCGGTGAGGTTGTTGGTCTGGGATGAAGCCGCTCGTTGATATGAAACTTGCGTAGCAATTCGTTTGCCTCCTCTCTCGCCGGGAGAGGATTGAGGTGAGGGAACGCGCATCCGGACGACCGGATGTCTGAACGACACGCAGGACGACCTGCGATTTGGGTGAAGCAACATGTTCGATAAAGTCTTGATAGCCAATCGCGGCGCCATTGCTTGCCGCATCATCCGCACCCTGCAGAAGATGGGTATCCGCTCGGTGGCGGTGTACTCGGAAGCCGATGCGCGTTCACTGCATGTGCAGCTGGCGGATGAAGCGGTGTGCATCGGCAGTGCGGCGGCGGCGGAGAGTTATCTGCGCGGTGAGCGCATCCTTGAAGTCGCGCGCGATACCGGCGCGCAAGCCATCCATCCCGGTTATGGTTTTCTGTCCGAGAACGCTGCCTTCGCCGAGCAGTGTGCCGCAGCGGGTGTGGTGTTCATCGGTCCCACGCCGGATCAAATGCGCCGCTTCGGACTCAAACACACGGCACGCGAGATCGCCGAACAGAACGGAGTGCCCTTGTTGCCAGGCAGCGGCTTGCTGGCCGATGTCGGTCACGCGCACGCCGAGGCAGCGCGCATCGGCTATCCCGTGATGATCAAGAGCACCGCCGGTGGCGGCGGTATCGGCATGCGTCTGTGCTGGAGTGCGGATGAGTTGAGCGAGGCGTTCCTATCGGTAGAACGTCTGGCACGTGCCAATTTCAAGGACGCCGGCATCTATCTGGAAAAGTATGTCGAGCATGCGCGCCACATCGAGGTGCAGTTGTTCGGCGATGGTAAAGGCACGGTGATCGCACTGGGCGAACGCGATTGCTCGGTGCAGCGCCGCAACCAGAAAGTGATCGAGGAGACACCCGCACCCAATATCACACCCGAAGTCAGACAACATCTGCTGGAAACGGCGGTGCGCTTGGGCAAAGCCGTGGGCTACCAATCCGCAGGCACGGTGGAGTTCGTATTCGATGCACTCAGCGGCGAGTTCTATTTCCTCGAAGTGAACACCCGTCTGCAAGTCGAACACGGTGTCACTGAAGAAGTGACCGGCGTCGATCTGGTGGAGTGGATGGTATTGCAGGCCGCAGGTGAATTGCATGCGCTGGACTCGGTGCAGATCAAAGCCAAGGGTTCATCCATCCAAGTGCGCCTGTATGCGGAAGACCCCAACAAGAACTTCCAGCCCTCCAGCGGGGTATTGAGCGGCGTCGAATTCTCGGCTGATGCGCGCAACGAGACTTGGGTGGAACGCGGTAGTGAAGTGCCGCCCTACTACGATCCGATGATCGCCAAGATCATCGTGAAAGGGATGAACCGAGAGATCGCGTTGGAGAAGATGCGTGATGTTTTGGCGGACACGCGGGTGGATGGTATCGAGACCAATCTGGATTATCTGCGTCAGATCGTGACCGATCAGGTGTTCACCGAAGGCCGCCAGACCACGCGTTACCTGAACGGTTTCCATTACCGACCAAACACCATCGACGTGCTGGAACCCGGCGTGCAAAGCACTATCCAGGATCACCCCGGTCGTCTCGGCTACTGGAACATCGGCGTACCGCCTTCCGGCCCGATGGATGCGTTGGCATTTCGTTTGAGCAACCAGTTGGTGGGTAATGCCGAAGACGCAGCCGGGCTGGAGCTGACCGTATCCGGCCCCACGCTGAAGTTCAACAGTGACACCGTGATCGCGCTGAGCGGCGCAGCGATGAAGGCCGAGCTGGATGGCGCGCCGCTGAAATTCTGGTGCAGCCACAAGATAAACGCCGGTAGCGTGTTGCGGCTGGGTGCGGTGCAGGGCGGCGGTTGCCGCACCTATCTGGCAGTCGCGGGTGGCTTCGATGTTCCCGATTATCTGGGCAGCAAGTCCACCTTCACGCTGGGTCAGTTCGGCGGACATGGTGGACGCACCTTGCGCACTGGTGATGTGCTGCATCTGGCTGCCGCACCTGCCGGTCATACTGCGCTTTCCCTCCCGCGCAAATTGATTCCCACCTACAGCAAACAATGGGAGATCGGTGTGTTGTACGGCCCGCACGGTGCGCCGGATTTTTTCACACCATCAGACATCACGACTTTCTTCGCGACCGATTGGGAAGTGCACTACAACTCCAGTCGCACCGGTGTGCGTCTGATCGGCCCCAAGCCGGAATGGGCGCGGCAGGATGGCGGCGAAGCGGGTCTGCACCCGTCCAACATCCACGACAACGCTTACGCCATCGGTGCTGTGGATTTCACTGGCGACATGCCGGTCATCCTCGGGCCGGATGGCCCCAGCCTTGGCGGCTTCGTATGTCCGGTGACCATCGCCCATGCCGAGTTGTGGAAGATGGGACAACTGCGTCCGGGCGATACGGTGCGCTTCCACTGGATGACGCTGGAGCAGGCCAATCATCTGGAGCAGTTGCAGGATACGACCATCGCGCAATTGCGCTTGCCCAAAAAATGGGATGCGTTTCCCGCTCGCCAAGAAGATGGGCAGTCCTGTCGTGCATAGCATCCCCGCCCAGGGTGAGCAGGTGCAGGTGGTATATCGCCAATCCGGTGACCGCAATCTGCTGGTCGAATACGGCCCGCTGGTGCTCGACATCAATCTGCGTTTCCGCGTGCATGCGTTGATGCAATGGGTGCAGAGTGCGGTAGCCGATGGCAAGTTGCCTGGCATCCTCGATCTGACGCCCGGCATCCGCTCGCTACAGATCCATTTCGATAGTCGCGTGTTGTCGCGCGCGGAGCTGGTTAAGCGACTCATCAAGGCCGAGAAGAAATTGCCGTCTATCGAAGACATGCGCGTGCCGACACGCATCGTGCATCTGCCGCTGTCGTGGGACGACCCTTCCACCAAGCTAGCGATTGAGAAATACATGCAGTCGGTGCGCAAGGATGCACCGTGGTGTCCGAGCAACATCGAGTTCATCCGCCGCATCAACGGCATCGCCGACATCGAACAGGTGAAGCGCATCGTGTTCGAGGCCAGCTATCTGGTGCTGGGGCTGGGCGATGTCTATCTCGGTGCGCCCGTGGCGACACCGCTCGATCCGCGTCATCGTCTGGTCACCACCAAATACAACCCGGCGCGCACTTGGACGCCGGAGAACGCGGTCGGTATCGGCGGTGCCTATATGTGCGTGTACGGCATGGAAGGCCCCGGCGGTTATCAGTTCGTCGGCCGCACCGTGCAGATGTGGAACCGTTACAAACAGACGACGGATTTCAAAGATGCAAAACCGTGGCTGCTGCGCTTCTTCGACCAGATCCGTTTCTATCCGGTATCGGAGCAGGAGCTGCTCAAGATGCGCGAGGACTTCGTGGCTGGGCGTTTCCAGCTGAAGATCGAAGAGACGACCTTCAGCCTCAAGGACTACAACCAGTACCTGCAAGACAACGACAAGGAGATCAGCGCATTCCGCGACACACAACGTGCCGCTTTTGCCGCCGAGCGTGAGATGTGGAAGGCCAACGGTCAGGCCGAGTACGCCAGCGATAACAGTGTGGCGGAAGCAGGTACGGACAGCGAGTTCGATCTGCCGCCGGGCAGTCGTGCCGTCGCCGCCCATGTGGCGGGCAATGTGTGGGCCATGTCGGCAACCGTCGGCAGCAAGGTGAAGGCGGGTGACACGCTTGGTCGTCATCGAATCCATGAAGATGGAGATCGCGGTGGTCGCTCCTTGCGACGGTGAGATCGTGCAGTTGAACTGCCGCATCGGCGGACAAGTCGCAGCCGGACAGGACCTGCTGGTCATTCAGGGTGAGACAACATGAGTCAGCCGTTCGACATCGCCACGCTGCGCCAGCGATATCTTGCAGGCAGTTTGCAACCGCTAGAGGTGGTGCAGGACATCCTCGCGCGCATCGGCGACGATCCTCATCGCGTGTGGATACACAGATTGCCGCTGGAAGAGATCCAGAAATACATCGTTGCGCTGCAAGATAAGGATCCTGCCGATTTGCCGCTGTATGGCATCCCGTTCGCCATCAAGGACAACATCGATCTGGCGGGTGCGCCGACCACGGCGGGATGTCCAGAGTATGCCTATCACCCGCAACGTCATGCGACGGTGGTGCGTCAGCTCATCAATGCGGGTGCCATCCCCATCGGCAAGACCAATCTCGACCAGTTCGCTACCGGACTCAACGGAACACGTTCGCCTTATGGTGCATGTCGCAATGCGTTCGATCCGGAATACATCTCCGGTGGTTCCAGTTCCGGCTCTGCGGTCGCAGTCGCTTTGGGTTTGGTCAGTTTCAGTCTGGGTACGGATACTGCCGGCTCGGGCCGTGTGCCAGCAGCGTTCAATAATCTGGTCGGCGTGAAACCGACGCGTGGCTGGCTCTCCACACGCGGTGTGGTACCTGCCTGTCGCTCGCTGGATTGTGTGTCCATCTTCGCGTTGAACACGGCAGATGCGTCCACTGTGTTGTCTGTCGCGACAGCCTTGGATGAGCAGGATGCCTATTCGCGTCAGGCACTCACGCATGGATTCGATTTTGGCAGTGCCAAACATTTTCGTTTTGGTGTGCCGCGTGCCGACCAACTACAGTTCTTTGGCAATCAGGATGCAGCGGCACTGTTCCAGAAGAAAGTCGTGGCAATGGAAGCGCTCGGCGGGCAGAAGGTGGAGATCGATTTCCTGCCCTTCCTGAAGTCAGCACGTCTGTTGTACGAAGGTCCGTGGGTGGCCGAACGTTATGCGGCTATCCGTGAGTTCTTCGAGACCAAGCAGGAGACTATCCATCCGGTGGTGCGCGAGATCATCGCAGGTGCCAAGAAGTTCTCGGCAGCCGACACCTTCGACGGCATGTACAAACTGGAAGCGCTGCGCAAAGAAGCCGCATTGGTCTGGGGAAAGATCGACTGCCTGCTCACACCGACTGCCGGAACCATCTATCGCATCGCCGAGATGGAGGCTGACCCGATCAAGCTGAATGCGAACCTCGGCTACTACACCAACTTCATGAACCTGCTGGATTGCGCGGCCATCGCGGTGCCGGCCGGATTCCAGAGTAACGGTCTGCCCTTCGGTGTCACGCTCGTCGCACCTGCGCATCAAGATATCCCGCTGCTGCATCTGGCGGAGAGACTTGAGCACAGCAAAGAGGGTTCCCCCATCCCAACCCTTCCCCCGGAGGGAGAAGGGCTTTCAGCAGGCAGGATCCGTGTCGCCGTGTGCGGTGCACACCTCGAAGGTTTGCCGCTCAATCATCAACTCACCTCGCGCGGCGCGCACCTGGTCGCCAGCACCCAGAGTTCAGCCGATTACAAACTGTATGCACTGCCCGGAGGTCCGCCATATCGCCCAGGCATGGTGCGTGTGGAAAAAGGTGAGACCGGTAGCGCCATCGAAATCGAGGTGTGGGAGATGGCAGCGCGTGAGTTCGGTTCTTTCGTTGCGGGCATCCCCGCGCCGCTCGGTATCGGGGTCATCACCTTGGCGAATGGCGACAAGGTGCAGGGCTTCGTGTGTGAACGATATGCGGTCGCAGAGGCTGAAGACATCACGCACTTCGGCGGATGGCGCGCGTACCTTGCAAGCAAGGCCTGCGTGATGCAACTGCAACTGTTCAAGACATTGTGGGGGCATACGGGCACGTTGGCAGACGCGGCAGATCAGGCTGTGGCTGCTGGCTTCATCGGGTTGGAAGGTAATGCCGATAGGCTGCCGCGCGACGAGTTGCATTCGGCTTTGCAGTCGCGTGGTTTGCGCTATATCCAAGAGATCGTGACGGCGGGCAACTATGTGCCGCGTCGCCACGACACGGTGGAACAACACATCGCCGATGTGGAACGTCAGTTGCAACTAGGGCAGTCGTTGCAGCCGCAACAGGTGACCATCATCGGCGGTTGTGATGCGTGGTCACTGGAGCAGAGTGTGCGTTTCTTCGGTGAGTCGCAAGAGATCGCCGCGCGCATGGATATCACTTGTAGTTTCGAGACGCACCGCAGTCGCTCGCTGTTCAATCCGTGGATCACGCTCGCGATCCTCGAACGCTTACCCGAGCTGCGACTCACTTGTGACTTCAGTCACTGGGTGGTGGTGCTGGAACGGCAACTGGATGACGATTGGGATGCGGTGCTCGAAGTGGCAAAACATGCGCATCACATCCATGCACGTGTCGGTTACGACCAAGGACCGCAGGTGCCGCATCCCGCTGCCCCGGAATTCGCCAGCTGCTCTGGCATCACATCAACGTTATTGGGAAGCGATCTGGAGTGCACAACGCGCCACAGGATATGCGCGTTCACCACCATGACGCCGGAATTCGGCCCCGATGGTTATCTGCATACGCTCCCGTTCACACAACAACCGGTCGCCGATCTGTGGGAGATCAATGCGTGGATGGGCGCGCAGCAAAAGGCCGCATTTTCAAGAACTGGCACACAGTTGTTATCTGTGCAAGTTTGAGGGAAACAGATGACGACCTTCATCTTCCAATAACGTCATATGCGCATGACTACGGCTCATGCCCGAATCGGGTGCATCAGCCTCCGCCTTTGTCGTACCTAACCCATGGATACGCGCGATAGCAGGGAGGTGGTATGGCATAAAACCTGCTGATTTTGAAGTGTCGTAGTAGAGTTTATTCAATTCATTTGTTTCATCAACCTAAGTAAGGAGCACTCAAATGCAAATCAAGAAACTTATCGCGACCATCGCATTGGTGGCAGCTTCCTCGGCCGTGAACGCGGCGACTCCAGTCAAACTCGCATTGACCACCTGGATCGGTTACTCACCGTTCTATGTGGCCGACGGCATGGACATGTACAAGAAATACGATCTGAAAGTGACGCTGCAAACGTTCTCCGATCCGGCTATGTTGCCTTCTGCCGTCTCGGGCAAAGCGGTCGATGGTGCGTTGATGACTTACGATCAGGTCATCGGTGCCGCTGCACAAGGTCAAGCGCTCAAGGTAGTGATGCCCATCGATTATTCCAACGGTGGCGATGCGGTGCTGGCGGATATGTCCATCAACAAGATCACTGATCTGAAAGGGAAGAAGGTCGCCTATGCACCTTTGTCGCCTTCCGATTTTTTGATCTCCTATGCGCTCAAGGTCAACAGCATGACGGATAAGGATATCAGTCCGGTCAATATGACGCCGGAAGCGATTCCTTCGGCGATGGCGTCCAAAGCCGTTCCCGCAGGCGTGACCTATGAGCCGAACGTGTCGCAGATCCTCGCGCTGGAAGGCGGCAAGAAATTCCACGTGATCTATTCTTCGAAAGAAGCACCGGGTTTGATCGCCGACGTGCTGGTGTTCGACGCAGAGCACATCAAGAAGAACGGTAAAGAGATCACCGGCGTGGTGAAAGCCTATCTGGATGGTCTGGCCTACATGAAGGCACATCCGAAAGAAGCTTCCGAAATCATCGGTAAGGCCATCGGCGTGTCCGGCAAGGAAGTGTTGGAGCAACTGGAAGGTGTCTACAACATCCCTCCGAGCGAGATGAAACAGCCCTTCACCAAGGGTAAAGACACCAAGTCGTATTTTGTCAGCGGTGAAGTGATCAACGAGATCCTGTTGAAGAGTGGTCAGATCAAAAAGGCAGTCGCGATCTCCACCACCATCGATGACAGCTTCGTCAAAGCAGTGCTGAAGTAAAGATGTGTGCGTCTCCCGCCAGCAGGTTCGGCGGGAGACCTCACTGCAAAGGAGTATCCATGCGTTCGCGCATCTTTCGCCACGCAGATGGCGTCATCCCGAATTCTCTAGCGATCACGTATGCCCTGAGTGGCTACGGGGTCGGTTTGTGGCTGATGATGAGCCACGATCTTTTGCTCGCATTAGCGGCCACGCTGTGGTTCGCCCACGCGCTCATCATCGCCGCTTATCTTTTTCATGAGTTCGCTCACGATACGGTCTTCGCCCGCCACGAAGCCAATCATTGGGGCGGAGTATTGACGACTTGGCTCACGGGTAGTTGTTACGCACGATACGAACATCTACGGCGCAAGCATGTGCGCCATCATGTGGATCGGGCCGATGTCATCAGTCTCGATACCAAGGCCTTGATCCAGTCTTCACCTGTCCTGTTGCGGCGCTTCGTGCTGCTGCTGGAGTGGTGTTACATCCCGGCAATCGAATTGTTGATGCATGCCTTTGTCATCGCCTTACCCTTCTTGCGCGAGGAACGGCATAGGGATCGCAAGCGTGCGGCATTTATCCTGCTCGTGCGCATCTCGGCTTTCACTGTGCTGGCTTATTACTCGATACAGGCTTTGCTGTTGTATGTCATCGCCTACCTGGTCATGGTCACCGTGCTGCGTTTCGCCGATGCTTTCCAGCATACCTACGATGCCTATGCCATTCTGGAAAGCGACAAGGTGCCGGAAGATAAGCTGCGCGACAAAGCTTACGAGCAGGCCAATACCTATTCCAATCTGGTCAGTGTGCGCTGGCCCTGGTTGAATCTGTTGATCCTCAATTTCCCTTATCACAATGCGCACCATGAACAACTGGCGCTGCCTTGGTATCGTCTGCCTGCGCTGCATCACAAGCTGTATGGCGACAATAGCCTACAGGTCATCCCCATGTCCCGCTTGCTACTGCCTTTCCACCGGCATCGGGTGACGCGCGTGTTGTCCGACGATTACGGTGTGGTCGATACCGCTGCCGGAAAAGCGGATGGTTTCATCGGAGCGGTGTCAGTCTCTTTTCTGACTGCGGTGTGATATGACGACAGCCATCTATGCATCCCGCGAGGGCAAGGCGATCTCTGCGCTGCTGGTGGGCGCGCTGTTCTGGGGCATGCTCTGGTGGCCACTCAAGGCGTTGGGCGGGATCGGCGTCTCCGGCAGTATCGTGCAGGTGTTTGCCTACGGTCTCGCTGCTTTGATCTTGCTGCCGTTCGCGTTACGCAGTATGCGTGAATGGCGCGGGCAATTGGGCGTGCTGGCGATCATCACCCTGATGGGCGGCTGGGCCAATGCCTCACTCGTTACTTCCCTCACCGAGGGCAGCGTCGTGCGCGTGATGTTGCTGTTCTTCTTGGCACCGGTGTGGACCATTCTCGCTGCACGCATCTTTCTGGGCGAAGCGTTCACCCGTATGCGCCTCGTCTCGTTGCTACTGGCGCTGGCTGGACTGGCGGCGACATTGGGCGGCCCGCAACTGTTTTCGACGCCACTCTCGATGATCGACTTGTTGGCATTGTCATCGGGACTGGCGTTCGCCCTCAACAACGTGGCGGTACGAATCGGCCATCGTCTACCGGACTCGGTGCGGGCGACGGCAATGATAGGCGGCTGCGCGCTGATCGCTCTAGGATTCCTGCTGTTTGGTGCGAAACCAATGCCGACACTCGATGCGGCTCAGGTGGGGTCTATGCTGGTGTTCGGCTTGTTATGGATATTGCCGGGTACGCTCGCCACGTTCTACGGCGTCGCACGTCTGGATGCCGGTAAGGCGGCCATTCTGCTGCTGTCGGAGTTGGTGGTGGCGGTGTTCTCGGCGGTGTTGATCGGCGGCGAGCATCTGTCTTGGCGCGAAATGATTGGCGGTACTTTGATCCTCTCCGCTGCCGTGATCGAGGCGCGTACGGAAGTCTCCGCGAGGCCGCATGAACAGCCGGTCTAGCGTACTCATCGTGATCGATATGCAGCGGGACTTCCTTGATCCCGGTGGCTATGCGGCCATGGCAGGCATGGATGTCGATGCTTTGCGCCGACCGATCCCGTTTGTCCGCATGTTGTTGGATCAGGCACGTAACAGCGGCATGTTGGTGGTGCATACGCGCGAAGGACACCGTCCCGATATGAGCGATTGTCCGCCAGCAAAACTTGCGCGCAGCCGTGAGGCCGGCGCCGAGATCGGCAGCAAGGGGCCGCTCGGCCGGCTGCTGGTGCGCGGTGAATACGGGCACAACATCATCGACGAACTGCAACCGCTGACTGGTGAGCCTGTGGTGGACAAGCCGGGCTATGGCGCTTTCCATCAAACGGATCTCGCACAGATATTGGAAACGCGAGGCATCCGCCGACTGTACATCTGTGGCGTCACCACCGAAGTCTGTGTGCATTCCACATTACGCGAAGCGGCAGACCGTGGATTTGAGTGTGTGCTGGTGGCAGATGCCTGCGGTTCTGCCCATCCGGCCTTGCATGAGGCAGCCTTGCAGATGGTTGCCGTCGAAGGTGGCATCTTCGGTCGGGTCGCCGCTACGCGATCCGTCATCAGCACATGGGAGGTATCTTTATGAGTCAGGTCTTGCGCCTGTGGCCGTTACTGACGGCCACTCACCGTTACGACAAATCCTTGTCTACCCGCAATCGCGGCAAAGGCAAGATCATTCAGGCGCCTATTCTGGCCTATCTGATCGAAACGGCGAATGGACGCATCCTGTTCGATGTCGGCTGCGACTACGCCAAGATCGCCGATCCGTTCTTGCGCGCCAACCATTATGACCAGGAGAGCTTTTCTTTCGGTGCGCCCGATATGCAAGAGCCACAACGCCTGCCCCATCATCTCGGCAAACTTGGATTGACGCCGGCCGATGTGGATGTGGTGTTCTTGAGCCATCTGCATTTCGATCATGCGGGCGGCTTGTGTGATGTATGCGGTACTGAGGTGCATGTGCAACAGGACGAACTGGCGGCGGCGCAAATGGGCGAGGATGTGGCTTACTTTGCATCCGACTTTGCAGGCGATTATCCGTGGCAGATCAAACAGGGTGAATATGATTTGGTACCCGGTGTGCGGGCGATCTCAACCCCGGGACATACGGCGGGGCATATGTCGTTGTGGATCGAAATGCCCAAGGGCGCGCCCATCTTGCTCTGCGGCGATGCGGCCGACCTGAAGGAGAACCTGGAAAAAGAGATCGCCCCCGGCTTGTGCTGGAAAGAGCGAGATGATCTGGCACTGGAGAGCATTCGCAAGATGAAACGATTGGGTCAGGAAGAGCGGGCGCAGTTATGGCCGAACCACGACATCGAATTTTTCCGGTCTCTAAAGCAATATCCAAACTTCCATGAGTGAATTCAAATTAAGGGCGCCCCCTCCGGTATTTATGCGTGTGTTCACGCTCCAATAAAGTGCGGCATCCTGAGCAGAATTACCAATCCGCACCAAAAGCATAGAAGCTCCATCCCTTTCTGATTGCGGTGAAACAGGGCAATCCATTGATTGCAGAAGTTATCGCACAGGCGATTCTTTTAGGCACGATTGCTGCTTTTTATTCCAGCAGGTGGGAATCGGGAGTTGCTTGAGCCCGACCCATGAAAATCAAAGGGTCGATGGACGACCAATTCTTAAACTTAGGAGAATGTGATGACAGTGGATAAATTGAAAGCCAGCTTGGGTGCTTGGCATTTGTGGGGCTTGGCTGTTGGTCTGGTGATCTCCGGTGAATATTTCGGATGGAGCTACGGTTGGGATAAAGCGGGCACGATGGGATTTTTGGTGACCTCGATTTTGATCGCGGTGATGTATACCACGTTCATATTTAGTTTTACGGAGCTCACCACCTCCATACCGCATGCAGGTGGCCCGTTTGCCTATGCGCGGCGCGCTTTCGGTCCCAAAATGGCCTTTGTTGCTGGCTTCGCGACTTTGATCGAGTTTGTATTTGCGCCCCCCGCGATTGCGATGGCGATTGGTGCTTACCTGAACGTGCAGTTTCCCGGCGTCGACCCGAAGATGTTTGCAGCCGGAGCGTATGTGGTCTTCGTGGGTTTGAATATCATCGGTGTGCGCATCGCTGCGACCTTTGAATTGTTCGTGACCATCTTGGCTATCGTTGAGTTGCTCGTGTTTATGGGTGTAGTCTCTCCCGGCTTCTCCATCAGTAATTTTGTTGCACACGGCTGGTCTGGTGCGGATGCTTTTAGCTCTGCTGCGATCCCAGGCATTGTCGCCGCGATTCCGTTTGCGATCTGGTTCTTCCTCGCGATCGAGGGTGTGGCGATGGCGGCGGAAGAAGCGAAAGATCCCAGAAAAACCGTTCCGCGCGCTTACATCGCCGGCATCCTGACGCTGGTTGTCTTGGCCATCGGCGTGATGGTGTTTGCCGGAGGGGCAGGCGACTGGAAAGCACTGTCCAATGTGAACGATCCGTTGCCGCAGGCCATGAAAATGATCGTGGGCGAGAATAGCGGCTGGTTGCACATGTTGGTCTGGATCGGCTTGTTTGGTTTGGTGGCATCCTTCCACGGCATCATCTTGGGCTACTCGCGTCAGATCTTTGCTTTGTCACGTGCGGGTTTCATGCCGAAATTCTTTGGCGCCGTACATCCCAAGTTCAAAACGCCGCATCGTGCGATCATCGCCGGAGCCGTTGTTGGTTTGGCTGCCATCTTTGGCGATAGCTTCCAGTTCGCCGGTCAGTCTCTTACAGCCAACCTGATCACGATGTCGGTGTTCGGTGCGATTGTGATGTACATCGTGTCGATGCTGAGTTTGTTTGCGCTGCGCAAGAATGAACCCAAGCTGGACCGTCCGTTCACTGCCATTGCCTATCCGGTGTTCCCGGCCATTGCACTGGTGTTGGCGGTCATTTGCCTAGTGACGATGATCTACTACAACCAGTTGCTGACGCTGATCTTCTTCGGCTTGATGGCAGCAGCCTTCCTTTACTACAGCATGACTCAGCATCACCGCGATGCGTCCAGCGACAATGCAGTTGCAACGACTGCCTGACTGAAGTAAAGAAGGAATGATTTGATTGATGCAGTGTTGCTTACGGTTCATGCTGTAAGCGGCACTGCATCAAACGCATTCCGGGAGATCAAATGTCGTATCAATATACAGTTGGCAGTAACACCTACCGTTTCAATTCCCTGAAGGAAGTCATGGCGAAAGCCACGCCGGCGCGTTCCGGTGATTATCTCGCCGGTGTGGCAGCCGAGACCTATGCCGAGCGCATGGCCGCCAGAATGTGTCTGGCAGCCGTTCCTCTCAAACGCTTTTTGGAAGAGTTGCTCATTCCTTATGAGGATGATGAAGTCTCGCGCCTGATCGTGGATAGCCACGACCAAGGGGCGTTCGCCGAAATCAGTCATCTCACGGTGGGCGATTTTCGGGATTGGTTGCTTGCAGATGCGGCTGACTCAGTCACGTTGAAACGTGTGGCACCCGGCATCACGCCGGAAATGGCGGCGGCCGTCAGCAAGCTGATGCGTAATCAGGATCTGATTTTGGTAGCGAAGAAGTGCCATGTCGTCACCGCCTTTCGCGACACCATAGGGTTGCCGGGGCACCTGTCGTCGCGCCTGCAACCCAACCATCCGACGGATGATGCGCGCGGCATCGCGGCCTCCATGTTCGATGGCTTGCTGTACGGTTCCGGCGATGCCGTGATTGGCATCAATCCCGCGACGGACAGCATTCCTGCACTGATGAATCTGTTTCACCTGGTGGATGAGGTCATCAGTCAGTACGGTATTCCCACCCAGTCGTGCATCCTCACGCATGTGACCAACCAGATTCAGGTCATCGAAAAGGGCGCACCGGTGGATTTGATCTTTCAATCCATCGCGGGCACGGAGAAGGCCAACAAGAGTTTCGGTATCAACTTGGGCATCCTGAAAGAAGCGCAGCAGGCAGCGCTTTCCCTGAATCGCGGCACGGTCGGCAACAACGTGATGTATTTTGAAACAGGGCAGGGATCCGTGCTTTCGGCCAATGCCAACTTCGGTGTGGACCAGCAAACCTGCGAGGCGCGCGCTTACGCGGTCGCACGGCATTTTTCACCATTGCTGACCAACACCGTGGTGGGATTTATCGGGCCTGAATATTTGTACGACGGCAAGCAGATCATCCGCGCCGGACTGGAAGATCATTTCTGCGGCAAGTTGTTGGGTCTGCCAATCGGCTGCGATGTGTGTTACACCAACCATGCCGAGGCAGATCAGGATGATATGGATACGCTGATGACATTGTTAGCCAATGCTGGCGTGACTTTTATCATGGGCATCCCGGGTGCGGATGACATCATGCTGAATTACCAAACTACTTCATTTCACGACACGCTGTATTTGCGCAAATTACTCGGCCTCAAGGCCGCTCCGGAGTTTGAACAATGGCTCAAAAAAATGAACATCATGGACAGCAACGGACAAGTCCAAGCGGTAACTCAGGCGCACAGCATGTTGCAAAACATGCCGAAGAACCTGCTGGCAGCCGCCTAAGTCCGTCGCACACCCCGGACCCGTGGGGTGAGCTGAAGCGTTTTACCCGCGCCCGGATTGCCTTGGGGCGCGTGGGCAGCAGCCTGCCCACCAAAGAAGTATTGGACTTCGGCCTGGCGCATGCCATGGCGCGCGATGCGGTGCATCTGCCGCTGGATGCCGAAGCACTGGATACTCAGATCAGGGCGCTTGGATTCTCCACCCTGCACGTACACAGCAATGCGCCGAATCGTCCCGCCTATTTGTTGAGGCCGGATTTCGGGCGCAGGTTGAACAACGAAAGCAGGGAGTATTTACAGACTCTTAAACCGAATGGAGCGATCGATCTGCTGATCGTGATTGGCGATGGTTTGTCATCGTTGGCGATTCAACGCCATGCAGCACCCCTGCTGTCTGAATTGCAAAGATATATTCCAAATTCGTGGAAAGTCGGGCCAGTTGTTATTGTTCAACAAGCGCGAGTGGCGATTGCAGATGAAGTGGCCGAGATCATGGGCGCGCGCATGGTGGTCATGTTGATCGGCGAGCGCCCAGGCTTGAGTTCGCCCGATAGTTTGGGGATATATCTCACGTATGCACCGCGAGTCGCCTGCAGCGATGCCGATAGGAATTGCATCTCTAATGTGCGACCTGAAGGGTTGGATTATCCGATCGCAGCAAAGAAATTGATGTGGCTGGCAACGGCGGCCTCACGCTTCAAAATCTCCGGGGTGACGTTGAAGGACGAAAGCGATGTGCAACAGATCAGCATGCAGAACCCTTTAACGCTGAGCGATTCGTAACCGCGCCCAAAATTTACGAACCGAAGACTGGCAGCTCATTTTTTAGGAGTGAGCTGCGGTATTGGTGCATGCAAATCCACTATGCCCAATTTGGGGGCGGCTCGGCCCGAATTGGGTGGCTTATCGCCCGAAATCCGTATGGCCTAGAAATTGCTGTATTCAATGTGACTGATATCCAAGGTAGGGAGTACAGCATGTTGAAGAGTGATCATATGAGGCGCGATGCGCATGAGCGGAGCTGGCTGCCGTGGTTCGGCAAGACTGGCAAGTTTGCCATGCGCTGGGCAACCTTCATCAACCGTCGTCGCTATCCGATCCTTGAGCAAACCTTCGAAGGGCTTGCGGCGACGCGAAAGCAGGTGTTGCTCGGCTGGGCGAATCAACAATGGGCATTGATGGAGGCGATGGTAGAAGAGGTGCGTCGTGAATTGCCTCGCCCGACAACCAAGCTCATGCAGAGGATGAAAGCGAGATGCGCAGACTTTTCTGAGTTGGTGTACATCGACACCTCTGGTCAAGTGATCGCCAGCAGTCACTTGACCAATGTCGCGTCATACAAATTACCCGCCAAGGCTGTCGAGATAGGATTGAGTCAACGTTTCTTGCATGGCCCCTATGTCGACCAAAAGACCAAGGAGGTGGGTCCTTCCAGTTCGAAATTTCACGATGCAGTGACGTTGATGTTTTACCTGCCGATCAGCACGGGCGGTAAGGTTGTCGGCTGTCTTTGTGGCCGCGTTCCGAATGACGTATTGGGTGATCTGATCCAACGTGAAGCGGGGCATGTCTTTGTGGATTCGGGAGACAATTATCTGTTCATGGTTAGATCGGAGTTCGATCCGAACATCCGGCCTGGTACGGCGTTGTCACGCTCCCGCTTCGAAGATAGCGCGTTCAGTCTGGGCGATAATCTCAAGCAAGGAGTGCGTACAGAGTTTGGCACGGTCTGGGTCGATAAGCATACTGAACTTGAACTGGTGTTCAATGACCCGGCAACGGGCAGCTTGCACCCCGGGGTGCGCGAGACCATCGCGCGTGGCGAGAATATGTTCGTCACCTATCCGGGGTATGCGGATTACCGTCACGTACCGGTGATTGGGGTGGGCATTACGCTACAGATGCCGGGTTCATTGGATGTCTGGGGCATGATGTGTGAAGCCGATCTGGAAGAGGTGAATCGGTTCCGCTCGGTGAACTTTCGCATGATGCAATCCAACTTGATCTTGGTCTTCATGACATGGCTGGCTACATTCGTTGGAGGCAGCTTGCTGCAACTGGGCATATTCGAGACGGCGATGCTCAACATCCTGTTATTGGCTGTTGGCGCGATGCTGTTTTACCGATATGCACTCCAGCCGATGACGGATCGCTTGCGATTGATGGCGCGCATGATCCGGGGTTTGGCAGAGGGCGGCGGCAATCTATCGCAGCGCTTGGATCGCAATCATGCCGCCATCGATGAACCGGCAGTGATGTCGCAATGGGTCAACAGCTTCATCGATACACTGGATGGCACGGTCAGTCAGGTGATACGAGCCACCGACGAGATGGAGAACAATCACCAAAGCATGATGGATAGAAACCAGGAGGCGACGGTCGCAACCCGGCAGTTGATCGCAGCGATACAGGGCATCATGGCCTCTTTGCAGAGACAGATATCCGATATTGATTCTGCAACTCAGACCACAGCAGAGATCAAGCTCATCACGCAGAAAGCCGTGGAACATGCACAACAGCAATTCAAACAGGTACAACTGCGTACACAAGGGATACGTGGCTCGCTGGAACAGTCCGCACAAACTATTGATCGACTCAGCAAGAGTACCGATGAGATCGGCAAGATCGTGACTGTGATCAATTCCATTGCCGAGCAGACGAATCTGCTTGCGCTCAATGCGGCAATCGAGGCGGCCCGTGCGGGCGAGGCAGGAAGAGGATTCTCGGTGGTGGCGGATGAGGTGCGCAAACTCGCCGAGCGAACCGCCGCAGCCACCCACGAGATCAGAAGGATGATCGATATGGTGCAGGGTCAGGCGAGGGAGGCGGTGCAGAATATGCAAAGCGGGAGCACCAGCATTGAAGAAGGCTTGCGCATGGCAGAATCTGCCGCAACCGAGAATACCGAGATGAAGGAGATCCTGGAGCGGATGTTCAATCTGATCCAGGGCATTGCGGAAAGCACCCATCGATACGGCAAGGATGTGCGCAGCATTGCGACGGTGACGGAGTCTATGAGTAGTGCGCTGGATGCCTTGAACTTCAGCATGGCACAGGCGCGGCAAACTTCGCAGCGTTTGCAACTATTGACTGGCCAATTTGAGGTAACGCAGGCACAAGGACGACTTGCTGCTTGATGTCTGGGTAGCAAAAAAGACTGTGCCGAATTATTTATGTTGGACAAAACTAAAATAGCGATTTCAGAAAAGACCCTCAGCCCGAGCTTGCGCGCCAAGCTCGTTGACAGTGACCGCGTGCTCAAAGTGTTGGTCAAAAACCTGTACGGCATGGTGTACTGTTGTTTGTACGATACCAAATGGACGATGGTGTATGCCAGTGAGGGGTGGCAGGAATTGACGGGGTATTCAGAAGACTCCTTAGTGACCGATGCAGCTATCTATTTCGAGGAAATCACCCATCCGGATGATCGCGCAAGAGTCCGTTCGGAAATCGAGGACGCAGTTTTTAAAGGCCAGCGTTTTCATGTCGAGTACCGCATCATGCATGCGGATGGTGACATCAGATGGGTGTCTGAAAGAGGCTCACCCGTGTATGACCCGCAGGGTAAAGTCGAGGCCATCGAGGGGTTCATCCAGAATGTGACACCCAGAAAACAGAGTGAACTAGTCGCATTGGAGGCAAAGGAACGCTACCGTTCGATATTTGAAAATGCTATCGAAGGTATCTACCAAACTTCCCCTGACGGGCATTATCTGAACTTCAATCCGGCACTAGCCAAGATATATGGATATGACTCTGCGGCGGACTTGGTGCAGGGTGTCTCCGATATCAATAAACAGTTATATGTGGATGCGGGTAAGCGAAGTGAATTTGTCGTTTTGATGAGTACGCATGGCCGGGTCATCAACTTCGAAGCGCAAGTACGGCGCAAGGACGGAGAAGTGATCTGGATCTCGGAGAATGCGCGGGAAGTGCGGGATCGGAATGGCAGCCTGATGTTTTATGAAGGCACGGTCGAAGATATCACCGAGCGTAAGAGCCATGAGCAAGAGATCGAATATCAAGCCACCCATGATGCTCTGACCGGCTTACCCAACCGGACACTATTGACGGATCGTTTGCAGCAGTACATGGGCATCGCGGATCGTTATGCAAGCAAGGTGGCGGTGGCCTTTGTCGATCTGGATCAATTTAAATTGATCAACGATAGCATGGGTCATGATGCCGGAGATGCATTGCTGCGAATCATGGCGGAGCGTTTGGAAACTTGTGTGCGTGAGTCCGATACCGTGGTGCGCTTGGGCGGGGATGAATTCGTGCTGTTACTCACCGGGCTGAATAAGATCGAAGACGTCTCGGAGAGCATGCAGCGCGTGCTGTTGGCGGTGGCCGAGCCATGTGCGATCGGTGCGCGTGATTTCATCGTGTCGTGCAGCATCGGCATCAGCATCTATCCGGACGACGCAAAGGACACCACGACTTTGCTCAAATATGCCGATTCGGCGATGTACAAATCAAAACAGTCTGGTCGCAACAACTTTCAGTTTTACACGGATGAACTGAATCAACGTCTGATGCAGAGACTCGATTTGGAATATCGCCTGCGTCAGGCGCTGGAAAAAGAAGAATTTTTGTTGCACTACCAGCCCAAACGTGAATTCTCCACGGGTAAGGTGTGCGGAGCGGAAGCGCTTATCCGCTGGCAACCGGAAGGCAAGGGCATGGTCTCGCCCGCTGATTTCATTCCCATCGCGGAAGAGACCGGTCTTATCGAAGAGATCGGATGCTGGGTACTGCGGAGCGCCTGTCGCCAAGCCGTGGAATTGAACCAACACCTTGGTCACAAGCTGCCGATCGCAGTCAATGTGTCGCCGCGCCAGTTCCGTCAGTCTGGACTGATCGCCATGGTGCGTTTGGCCTTGGAAGAGAGCGGGCTTGATCCGACATGTCTGGAATTGGAGATCACCGAGAGCAGCTTGGTGCATGACACCGGCAGCTTCATCAAGACCCTGCACGAATTGAAGGCGCTGGGTGTAAAACTCGCCATCGATGATTTCGGTACCGGCTATTCCAGTATGGCTTATTTGAAAGATTTTCCGGTCGATCGTCTCAAGATAGACCAAGTGTTCGTCAGCCATCTGGAGACCGAGCCCAGCAATATCGCGATATTGAAAGCCATCATCGCACTGGGGCATAGCTTGGATATGAAGGTGATCGCAGAGGGCGTCGAAACAGCTTACCAACAGGCCTTTCTGCACGGCATCGGTTGCGACGAGTTGCAGGGCTACTATTTCAGCAAGCCCTTGGCGATAGGCGCATTCAAAGAGTTCATCACCGAATGAACTGAAACAGGATCAGCGCAAGCTGGTCACGTATTTCGATTCCAGGGTCTGAATCACCGGGACAGCAGGGCGCTCGATGCGTGGCAGCAGCGGATGTATCTCTTCGATACGCTCAGCCAGTTTGTGTAGCTCGTCAGACGGTGCGGCACGCATCAACTTGATGACTTCTTTTGCATAAGACGGATCTGCGCATAGCCATTCTACGTCGATGATGCGATTGTTTTCGCGTCGCAACAAGACATGCACTCTTCCCGCCAATGAGAACAATATTTCCATCTCTCCTGACATTTTTTACCTTTCAACGATTGAACTGTTAATGAAAAGGGCATCCGAAGATGCCCTTTTGTATTGCCAGCCTGTGATGTTTTACAGGTTGTAAGCGCGTTCGCCGTGAGACGTTGTATCCAGACCTTCGCGTTCTGCCTCTTCCGATACACGCAGACCGATAGTCAGATCGACGATCTTGTAGCAGATGAAGGCAACCACGCCAGACCACAGCAGTGTCGTACCGACTGCCCAAGCTTGTGCGGTGACTTGAGTACCGATCTCAGTGGTGACGATGGTGTTGTTCACGTAGTCAGCGATGCCGGTACCACCCATGCTCCAGCTATTGAATACGCCGGTGAGCATGGCGCCCAAGATGCCGCCAATACCGTGGATGCCGAACACGTCCAGCGCATCATCTGCACCGAGCAGTTTCTTCAGACCGGTCACGCCCCAGAAACAGACGATGCCAGCCAGTGCGCCGATGGCCAGACCGCCACCGATGCCGACCCAACCGCAAGCCGGAGTGATGGCGACCAGACCTGCAACTGCACCGGAAGCGCCACCCAACAGACTGGGTTTGCCCTTGACGATCCATTCCACTGCCAGCCAAGTCATCACTGCGGCGGCGGTTGCGATCAGGGTGTTAGCGAAAGCCAGAGTAGCTGTACCGCCCGCTTCCAGCGCAGAGCCTGCGTTGAAACCGAACCAACCCACCCACAGCAAGGAAGCGCCGATCATGGTCATCACCAAGTTATGCGGAGCCATCGGCTCTTTGCCGTAACCGATACGCTTGCCGATCAGGAAGGCACCGACCAAGCCAGCGATAGCTGCATTGATGTGAACGACCGTACCGCCCGCAAAATCGAGAGCACCCTTCTGGAACAACCAACCGGCAGTCGCATTCGCCGCATCAGCCGCAGCTTGAGTGGTGTATGCATCAGGACCTGCCCAGAACCAGACCATGTGAGCGATCGGCAAGTAAGCGAAAGTGAACCACAGTGCCGAGAACAACAGCACAGCAGAGAACTTCATCCGCTCAGCGAATGCACCCACGACCAGTGCGACCGTGATGGCAGCGAAGGTGGCTTGGAACGCAACGAAAGCGAACTCAGGGATCACTACGCCTTTGCTGAAGGTAGCTGCATTGGCCACTGCGCCCGTTGCCGGATCGAAGATGCCTTTCAGGAACAGCCGATCGAATCCGCCGATGAACGCATTGCCGGTGGTGAACGCCAGCGAGTAACCGTAGATCGTCCACAGCACGGTGATCAGTGCAAAGATGGCGAACACTTGCATCAGCATCGACAGCATGTTCTTGCTGCGTACTAGACCGCCGTAGAACAGTGCCAGGCCGGGGATGGACATCATGATCACCAACAGGGTGGCAACCAACATCCAAGACGTGTCACCCTTGTTTGGCACGGGTGCGGGAGCGGCAGCAGGGGCTGCTGCGGGAGCAGCTGGGGCAGCAGCCGGAGCTGTTGCAGCGGTGGCTGTTGCTGCTGCGGCTGCAGGAGCCGCTTCGTCAGCATAGGCCGCGCCTGTCAGGCCGCACAACATGGCCAGCAAGGCGAAAAGCGCAAATAATTGTTTCATCTCATCGCTCCTTATAAGGCTTCCGGGCCGGTCTCGCCGGTACGGATGCGGATCACTTGTTCGAGTTCTTGCACGAAGATCTTGCCGTCACCGATCTTGCCGGTCTGCGCGGATTTCTCGATCGCTTCGATCACGCGATCCAGTTGGTCGGCTTTGACAGCGGCTTCCAGCTTGATCTTGGGTAAGAAGTCCACGACGTATTCCGCACCGCGATACAACTCGGTGTGGCCCTTTTGCCGTCCGAAGCCCTTGACTTCAGTGACGGTGATGCCTTGCACGCCGATGGCGGACAATGCTTCACGCACTTCGTCGAGCTTGAAAGGCTTGATGATTGCTGTGACGATTTTCATAACACCTCCAAATTAAGTAAGGGGGCGATGTTCTGCCCCCGATTGTGTTAGAGCGAACGCGATACCGACAAGGCGAAGATGCTAGTGCCCAATTTCTTGTCATCACCATTGATGATCACGTGGTACAAAGTGTTATCCGTTGCGTTGGTCTTGGTGTAAGCCAGACCGAAATTGAAGCCTGCATACGCTTTGCTCACGCCGATCTTGAAGTCGCTGTAGCTCAACTTGCCAAAATTGGCGATCTTTTGGTGACCAGCATGCAGAGCCAAGGAAACATCGGATGGCAATGCGTAGGTGTAGTTCACCTCGAGGTAGCCGGAACCTTTGGAGCTGGCATTGACTTTGTCGGCAGTGGTTGCGCCTGTTGTCGTCATGGTTGGGGAGAATCCGCCAGCGCCATCGGAGATGCCGAACCAGTCAGTCAGTGCGTAGTGGTAAGCGACGTTGATGTCCTTGAACGTACCACCGAATTGCCAGAACCGGTCGTGTCCCATTTCTTGGAGTTGCGCCGACGGTGCTGGTCTTGCCACCTGGATAAACCACAGTGACGAGGCCGACGTTGTAAGCAACATCTTCAGTGGCTTTGCCGTTGTAACCGCGTACCAGTCCCATTCCATGCTGGCGTTCGAGTATTGGTTGCCACTGACATTGGATGCCCAAGTTCCTGCGTAGAAACCGCTCGCATGCACGTAGTCAAAACCACCTTGGATAGCTGGGCTACGGAAATTCTGTGAAATGCCACGGAACACGTAATCGCGATGTGAAGCCTACGTTACCTGTGAAAGTATGTTCATCCGCCAGTGCAGCCAGCGAAAAAGAAGAGGCCAGAGCAGCAACAAGCAGTTTTTTCTTAAGCATGGTGTTTCCTTTCGTTAAGTAATGAAGTGGGATAAAAGTATCCACGCAATCGTTACAGCAGAAACTATGCCAGACACGAAAAGCCGCGCCGTTATTGGGTTTGCGCTAAGTGATAAAAATTAGCGGAAGGGGTGGCGCACCAAGTCTATGCACGAAAACGGTGCGGCGCACCCAAGCAGTGCGCCAACTATTTGCTACACTAGCTACACATTAACTAAGGGGCTATCACATGTTGAACGCAAAATTCTTTGAAGAGATGTCATCGAAGTTGAATGAGGCGGTCGCCAATAGTCCAGCCAAGGATTTCGAGAAAAACGCCCGTGCTCTCTTGGCGCAGGGCTTCGCTAAACTCGAACTGGTCACGCGTGAAGAGCATGAGGTGTTAGCGCAACGGCTGGAGAAGCTGGAAGCTCGCATCGCAGCGCTGGAAACCAAGTAGTTATGAATACCCTCAGCGTCATTCCCGCGCAGGCGGGAATCCAGTTAATTGAACACACACCGCGTAGTGGTACAAAACCAAGATGTAGTCCACTGCGTGGGCTTGTTTTGTTTTGCTGGATTCCGGCCTGCGCCGGAATGACAGACTGATGGGTTTGGCTGTTCTATATAGCCGTGGATTGGCGGGCATGGATGCCGCGCTGGTCACCGTCGAGGTTCACCTCGCTAACGGTCTGCCCAACTTTACCATCGTCGGGCTGCCCGAGGTCGAAGTGAAAGAAAGCAAAGACCGCGTGCGCGCGGCTTTACAGAATTGCCAGTTCGAGTTCCCTGCACGCCGTATCACCGTCAACCTCGCCCCTGCCGATCTGCCCAAAGAGAGCGGGCGTTTCGATCTGCCCATCGCTCTCGGCATACTCGCTGCGTCGGGGCAGATACCTTCCGACAAACTTAGCGAATATGAATATGCCGGAGAGCTGGCACTGACCGGAGAATTGCGCGCGATACGCGGTGCATTGGCGATGACGTATCGCGCGGCCAACTCCGGTCGCGCTTTCATCCTCCCCGCAGTGAATGCACCGGAAGCGGCGCTGGTAGAAGACGCCGTGGTGTATCCGGCACAATCGTTGCTGCAAGTTGCCGCGCATCTGGCCGGTCGCGATGCGCTCACGCGCCACATTCCGGAAATAAGATCCATCGCGCCGCACTATCCCGATATGCGCGAGGTGAAAGGTCAGTCGCAATCCAAACGCGCATTGGAAATCGCCGCCGCAGGCGGCCATAGCGTGTTGATGTCCGGCCCGCCCGGCACCGGCAAGAGCATGTTGGCCGCACGTTTCCCCGGCATCCTGCCGCAGATGACGCAAGAGGAAGCGCTGGAAAGTGCGGCGATGCAATCGCTGGGTGGCATGTTCGAAGTGGAGAATTGGAAGCGCAGACCCTATCGAGCGCCGCACCATACCGCTTCGGCGGTGGCCTTGGTTGGTGGCGGCAGCAACCCGCGTCCCGGCGAGATCTCTGTGGCGATGCACGGTGTTTTATTTTTGGATGAGTTGCCGGAATTTGACCGTGGCGTGCTGGAAGTGTTGCGCGAGCCGCTCGAAAGCGGACGCATCACCATCTCGCGTGCCGCACGCCGTGCCGATTTCAAAGCACAGTTCCAATTGGTGGCCGCGATGAACCCTTGCCCCTGCGGTTATCTCGGCCACTACAACGGCAAGTGCCGCTGCACGCCGGATCAGGTGGCGCGCTATCGCGGCAAGATATCCGGCCCGTTGCTGGATCGCATCGACATCCAGATCGAAGTACCCGCCGTGCCACAGGAAGATTTGTTGAAGCAGGCGGATGGTGAAAACAGTGTCGCCATTCAGGCCAGAGTGGAAGCCGCGCGACAACGGCAGCAAGTGCGGCAGAACAAACCTAACGCACTGCTCACGGTGACGGAAATCGATGCCTTATGCGCGCCGGATGCACAGGGCGAAGCGCTACTGCGTCAGGCCATCACTCGCTTGAATCTATCGGCACGCGCCTATCATCGAGTACTCAAGGTGGCGCGCACCATCGCCGATCTGGCGGGGGATGAAAACATCCAGACCACACACATCGCCGAGGCTGTCCAATACCGGCGTATGAACCTGTGAGGTAACTGTGATCTATCCGAACAGGCGCGAGAACAAGCCCTTCTTCTTCTCGACAAAGTCGGTCTGTTTCAGCAGATGTGCCTTCACGATCTCAACGTAATCCACGTCATCGCGCTTGATGTGATTGAACAGCCACGTGACCAACATGCTGTTCAATGCCTTGGAAATATCTTCGCCTTTATCGAAACGAACCTGAAACTCGGAGACGCGTTGGGCGAACAGGTCGTGTACTTTTTTGTGCGATTTGAAGAAAGGGTACTGTGCCTCTTCCTGCATGCTCTCTTCAAAACCGAAATGGGAGATCGTGTAATCAACTAAATCATTGATCAAATAACCGATCTCTTCTTTTGAAGAACCGTTGGTTCGCGCATCGTCCAGTTGATTGATATATTCGACGATGCGTCGATGTTGCTGGTCGATCACCTCGATCCCGACGTTCAATTGATCAGTCCAAATAAACTTAGCCATTGATTCCCCAAGAATTTCCACGAGTCGTGTAACTTTGCCCAGCGCGGCGGCACGTTAAAACCACGTCAATAGTATTGGTAAATCTTGCCCACATCAAGCTGTGATTATGACCATGCTAGAATCCGCGCTCATTTTATGAGCCTTATGTCATGAGCCACACACTACATTCCATCGAAAAACTCCTGCAAAAACGCATCCTTATCTTGGATGGTGCGATGGGCACCATGGTGCAGCGCTACAAGCTGACCGAGGCGGATTATCGTGGCACGCGTTTTGCGGATTGGCCGCGCGACCTCAAGGGCAATAACGATCTGCTGGTGATCACCAAGCCGGAAGTCATCAAAGCTATCCATTGCGAATACTTGGCAGCGGGCGCGGATATCATCGAGACCGATACCTTCGGCGCGAACGCGACCACGCTGAAAGCCTATGGCATGGAGTCGCTTAACTACGAATTGAACAAGGCAGGTGCTGCGCTGGCACGTAAGGCATGCGACGAGTATGCAACCGCAGACAAACCGCGTTTCGTCGCGGGCGTGCTCGGTCCGACCGACAAGACCGCGACCATCTCGCCCGACGTGAACGACCCGGCGGCGCGCAACATCAGCTTCGACCAATTGGTGGCGGACTATTCCGACGCGACGCGCGGCCTGATGGACGGCGGCGCGGACACCATCCTCATCGAAACCATCTTCGATACGCTGAACGCCAAGGCCGCCATCTTCGCCGTGCAATCGGTGTTCACCGAGCGCGGTGCATCACTGCCCATCATGATCTCCGGCACGATCACCGATGCTTCGGGGCGCACACTCACTGGCCAGGTCACCGAAGCGTTCTACAACTCGCTGGCGCACGCTAAGCCCATCTCTATTGGCCTGAACTGCGCCTTGGGCGCGGAAGAGTTGCGGCAGTATGTGGAAGAAATGTCGCGCGTCGCCAACTGCTACGTGAGTGCGCACCCCAATGCCGGTCTGCCCAATCCGTTGGCTCCCACCGGCTACGACGACACGCCGGAGAATATGGCGGGGCACATCAGAGAATGGGCGCAGAGCGGCTTTCTCAATATCATCGGCGGTTGCTGCGGCACTTCACCCGACTTCATCAAAGCGATTGCCGAAGTCGTCAAAGACATCGCGCCGCGCAAGATACCGAGCAATCCGGTCGAATGTCGTTTGTCCGGCTTGGAGCCGTTCAACATCGGTGACGAATCACTATTCGTCAATGTGGGCGAGCGCGCCAACGTCACCGGCTCGGCCAAGTTCAAACGTCTGGTGCTGGAAGGCAAATACGACGAGGCTTTGGAAGTTGCCAAACAGCAGGTGGAAACCGGCGCACAAGTCATTGACGTGAATATGGATGAAGCCATGCTGGACGGCGAAGCCGCCATGGTGAAGTTCCTCAACCTGATCGCGTCCGAACCGGATATTTCCAAAGTGCCGCTGATGATCGACTCCTCCAAGTGGAGCATCATCGAGGCGGGCTTGAAGTGTGTGCAGGGCAAGTCCATCGTCAACTCCATCTCGCTGAAAGAAGGCGAACAAAACTTTATCAAGTACGCCACGCTGGTGCGCAAATACGGCGCAGCCGCAGTGGTGATGGCGTTCGATGAAGCCGGACAGGCCGACACCTACCAGCGCAAGATCGACATCTGCAAACGCAGCTACGACATTCTGGTGAACCAAGTCGGCTTCCCGCCCGAAGACATCATCTTCGACCCGAACATCTTCGCGATCGCGACGGGCATCGAAGAGCACAACAACTACGCAGTGGATTTCATCAACGCCTGCGCGTGGATCAGAAAAAATCTGCCCTACGCCAAAATCTCCGGCGGTGTCTCCAACGTGTCGTTCTCGTTCCGTGGCAACGAGCCGGTACGCGAAGCCATCCACACCGTGTTCCTGTATCACGCCATCAAAGCGGGCATGAACATGGGCATCGTTAACGCCGGCCAGCTCGGCGTGTACGAAGAGATTCCGAAAGACCTGCGCGACGCGGTAGAAGACGTGGTGCTGAACCGTCATCCTGATGCGGGCGAGAAGCTGGTCAAGATGGCCGAGTCCGTCAAAGGCGGTGGCAAGGAACAGGTCGAAGATTTGGAATGGCGCAAAGGTACGGTGCAGGAACGCCTGACCCACGCTCTGGTGCGCGGCATCACCACGTATATTGTTGAAGACACTGAAGAGGCTAGGCTGCAAGCCAAGTTCCCGGTCGAGGTGATCGAAGGTCCGCTGATGACCGGCATGAACGTGGTCGGCGATCTGTTCGGCGCGGGCAAGATGTTCCTGCCGCAGGTGGTGAAATCGGCGCGCGTGATGAAGCAGGCTGTGGCGCACCTGATCCCCTACATCGAAGCAGAGAAACTGCGCTCCGGCGACAACAAGCCCAAGGGCAAGATATTGATGGCGACGGTGAAGGGCGATGTGCATGACATCGGCAAGAACATCGTCACAGTGGTGTTGCAGTGCAACAACTTCGAAGTCATCAACATGGGCGTGATGATTCCCGCCCAACAGATACTCGACGCCGCGCGCGAACATAAGGTCGACATCATCGGTCTCTCCGGCCTCATCACCCCGTCGCTGGAAGAGATGGCGCACGTGGCGAAAGAGATGGAGCGCCAGGGCTTTACAGTACCGTTGCTCATCGGCGGCGCGACCACCTCGCGCGTGCATACCGCCGTGAAGATAGCACCCAACTACCCGAGCGGCAGTGTGGTGTACGTGCTGGATGCCTCGCGCGCCGTGGGCGTGTGCAGCAATCTGCTGTCCGACACGCTGAGTGCAAATTACATCGCCGAGATCAAAGCCGACTATCAGGCCGCCCGTGAACAGCACGAAGGCAAGAAAGGCAAGGCGAGTTACGTCTCGTTGGGTGAAGCGCGCAAACACGGGGTGAAAACAAACTGGAGCAAAAAACCAACCCCCCTCAATCCCCCCTTGTCAGGGGGGAAGACCACCGCTCCCTCCCCTGATAAGGGGAGGGCTGGGGAGGGGTTAGGGTTTTACGTTCCGCCCAAGCCCAAGCTGCTCGGTGTGCACAAGCTGGAAAATTATCCGCTTGATGCGCTGGTGGATTTCATCGACTGGACACCCTTCTTCCAAGCGTGGGAACTGGCCGGACGTTATCCTAAGATACTCGACGACAAAGTGGTAGGTGTGGAAGCGCGCAAGCTGTTCGCCGATGCCCAAGCGATGCTGAAGAAGATCGTCAAAGAGAAATGGCTCAGCGCCAACGCCGTGTTCGGCCTGTTCCCTGCCAATACAGTGGACAGCGACGACATCGAGATTTACGCCGACGAGTCACGCAAGAAAGTCGCGATGACCTGGCACAACCTGCGCCAGCAAACCAAGAAGCCCGCTGACATTCCCAACTTCTGTCTGGCCGATTACATCGCACCCAAAGACTCCAAGGTGAAGGACTACATCGGTGGCTTTGCCGTCACCACCGGCATCGGCATCGAGAAGAAGATGAAGGAGTTCGAAAAGGCCAACGACGACTACAGCGCCATCATGCTGCAAGCCCTTGCAGATCGCCTTGCAGAGGCGTTTGCAGAGCATCTGCATCTGCGCGTGCGCCGCGAGTTCTGGGGTTATGAAGATGCGGCCAGCCAAACCTTGGAAGCCGTTCGTGCTGAGCCTGTCGAAGCACAAGAGTTCATAGACTTTGACGCGCTCATCGCCGAAAAATATCGCGGCATCCGCCCCGCGCCCGGCTACCCTGCCTGCCCCGAGCATAGCGAGAAAGGCCCGCTGTTCGAGTTGCTGCAAGCGCCCAAGAACGCAGGCATCACGCTCACCGAGAGCTTCGCCATGCTACCCACCGCCGCCGTCAGCGGCTTCTACTTCTCCCACCCGCAGGCGCAATACTTCGCCACCGGCAAGGTGGACAAGGATCAGGTCGCGGACTATGCCAAGCGCAAGGGTTGGACGGTTGAAGAGGCGGAGCGGTGGTTGGCGCCGGTGTTGAGTTATTAATGCATGAATCGCATCGGGGACAATTTAATTTGCACTGGGTCGAATGAAAAGATAGTTCGCGCCTTTGTTGCTAATGAGGTCGAGTTTCTGATTGTTGGTGGCCTTGCCGTGTCTTGGTATTGTGCAACCCGCCAAGCAGACGATATGGATATATTGGTAAATCCAACTATCGCTAATTCAGAAAAAATACACCGTGCATTTGCAGAGCTAAATTTATCGGGAATAACGGAGTCTGCATTTGCAAATTGCGGCAAGCAGCTTCAACTTAAAGGAAGAAGTGAATACTACGCAGACATCATTACTCCAGCTATCAATGGGATTACTTTTGATGATGCCAAAATCAATGCGGTTAAAGGAAGGTGTTTCAACATTCCTATATTCATTCCTTCAATTGAAAGTCTTATTAAGTTGAAAACAGATGCCAAACAACAATCCGAAAAAGACGCAGCAAAGCATTTAGGGGACATTGAATTACTTATGCAATGCTTACAAGATGGCTAGTAATTTTCAAGGCCTTCTTCAACACAACACCAACGATCAATTAGTATAGGAAGAAAGTATGACCACCCTAATCAAAACTGACACCAAACAAGGCGAAGGCGCCGAAGCACAAGCCGGACAGACCGTCATCGTGCATTACACCGGCTGGCTCTTCGACGAGAGCGCACCCGAGAGCAAGGGCAAGAAGTTCGACAGCTCCCTCGACCGCAACGAGCCGTTCGACTTCCCGCTCGGCGGCGGACGCGTGATCAAGGGTTGGGATGAGGGCGTGCAGGGCATGAAGGAAGGCGGGCAGCGCACGCTGGTGATTCCGCCGGAGATGGGTTACGGCCCGCGCGGTGCGGGCGGCGTGATCCCGCCGAATGCGACGCTGGTGTTCGACGTGAAGTTGCTCAAGGTGATTTGCACCGAGATGGTGGATACCAAGCTTGGCGCAGGAGCAGAAGCTCAAGCCGGGCAGACCGTGACCGTGCATTACACCGGCTGGCTGTTCGACAAGAACGCGCCGGAGAACAAGGGCACGAAGTTCGACAGCTCGCGCGACCGCGATGAGCCTTTCGATTTTTCACTCGGTATGGGCGAAGTCATCACGGGCTGGGACGAAGGTGTGCAGGGCATGAAGGTGGGCGGGCAGCGCACGCTGGTGATCCCGCCGGAGATGGGCTACGGCAAGCGCGGCGCGGGCGGTGTGATTCCGGGCAATGCGACGTTAGTGTTTGAAGTTGAGTTGTTGGGTGTTAATTGATTTACGTGCTACAAAATATCAAGGAGACATGAAATGAAACGCATCACTTTTTTACCATTAGCCCTGTTGTTTTCGATCAGCATCGTTTCAACGGCCGCCTGCGCGGATCAGCCTGCGTCGGGCAAAGCAAGCAGCAAGGCAAGTGAACTCATCAAGAAGGACACCAAGCTGGGAACCGGTGCTGAAGCCATCGCTGGACACGTCATCTCGGTGCATTACACCGGCTGGCTGTATGACGAAACCGCCCCGGAGCATAAAGGCAGAAAGTTCGACAGCTCGCGTGATCGCGGTCAGCCGTTCAACTTTTCCTTGGGTGCGGGTCAGGTCATCAAAGGTTGGGATCAAGGCTTCGCCGGTATGAAGGTGGGCGGTCAACGCACTTTGATCATCCCTGCTGACATGGGCTATGGTGCACAGGGTGCGGGCGGCGTGATCCCGCCGAATGCGACGCTGTTGTTTGAGGTGGAGTTGTTGGGCGTGCACTAACGAAACACGACCGCGCTCACTATGTTTTTCGGCGCGTCGTAAAACAGCCTGATGGAAATGTGTAGGCGATGAACCTGATTTCGAACCCGCTGCTGGTCACCGCGCTGATGCTGGCGGTGTCCAACCTGTTCATGACGTTCGCGTGGTACGGACACTTGAAGAACTTCTCTTCGTCGCCGTGGTATGTGGCGGCGCTGGTGAGTTGGGGCATCGCGCTGTTCGAGTATCTGATCCAGGTTCCGGCCAACCGTATCGGCTACACTGAGCTGAGTCTTGGGCAGTTGAAGATCATGCAGGAAGTCATCACGCTGACGATCTTCGTGCCGTTCGCGGTGCTGTACATGAACCAGCCGCTGAAACTGGATTATCTGTGGGCGGGGCTGTGCCTGATGGGTGCGGTGTATTTTATTTTTAGGACGTAAAATCCAAACTCCGTTGCGATGCTGCGTTGCTCAAAAAATTTCACCACTTGCATATATGCCGATATGCGGCGCGGAGAAATTTTCCTCGCGCCTTGACTCGCTTAGGATTTTGAATTTTCTGCCGCAAGGCGATCAACAAATGATTTTAGGCTTCAATTACCAATTGCACTTATGACAAAACATATCCACATCCTCGGCATCTGCGGCACCTTCATGGGCGGCATCGCGGCCATCGCCAAGCAATCCGGCTATCGCGTCACCGGCTGCGATGCGAACGTCTATCCGCCGATGAGCACGCAGCTGATCGAGCAAGGCATCGAACTCATCGAAGGCTTCGGCGTGGAGCAGCTTGAACTCAAGCCGGATGTGTTCGTCATCGGCAACGTGGTGTCGCGCGGCAATCCGCTGATGGAAGAGATCCTGAACCGCAACCTGCCCTACGCCTCCGGCCCGCAATGGCTGGCGGATACGCTGCTGCGCGACAAGTGGGTGCTGGGCGTGGCGGGTACGCACGGCAAGACCACGACGACTTCGATGCTGGCGTGGATACTGGAACACGCGGGCCTGAACCCCGGCTTCCTGATCGGCGGCGTGCCGCAGAACTTCGGCATCTCGGCGCGCATCACCGAGTCGCCGTTCTTCGTCATCGAGGCGGACGAATACGACACCGCCTTCTTCGACAAGCGTTCCAAGTTCGTGCACTACCACCCGCGCACGGCGATCCTGAACAACCTCGAATTCGACCACGCCGACATCTTCCCCGACCTCGCCGCTATCGAGACGCAGTTCCACCATCTGGTGCGCACCGTGCCGGGCAACGGGCTGGTGGTGTGCAACGGGCGCGAGGAATCGCTGGCGCGCGTGATCAAGCGCGGCTGCTGGACGCCGGTGGAGTTGTTCGGTCCCTCTCCCCCCTGCGGGAGAGGGGCTGGCGGCGACGGCTGGCACATCGACAGCGACGACAAGGTGTACTTCGACGGCAAAGTGCAAGGCACGCTGCAATGGGAACTGATGGGCGAACACAACCGCATGAACGCCCTCGCCGCGCTCGCCGCAGCACGCCATGCCGGTGTGCCTGTCGCGCAAGGTCTGGCGGCGTTGGCCGCATTCAAGAACGTGAAGCGCCGCATGGAAGTGCGCGGCACGGTCAACGGCATCACGGTGTACGACGACTTCGCGCATCACCCCACCGCCATCGATACCACCGTTGCGGACTGCGCCGCAAGGTCGGCAAGGCGCGCATCCTCGCCGTGCTGGAGCCGCGTTCCAACACCATGAAACTGGGCGTGATGAAAGACGCCCTACCCGGCAGCCTGAAAGATGCGGACCTGACCTTCTGCTACGCCGGCAATCTGGGCTCGGGATGCGCGCGGCGCGCTGGCACCACTGGGCGACAAGGCGGTGGTGAAAGACGACCTCAACGAACTGATCGAAGCCATCGCCGGCGTGGCGAAGTAGGCGACCAGATACTGGTGATGAGCAACGGCGGATTCGGCGGGATACACGAAAAACTACTGAAGCGTTTAGCCTAACAAACCAGGGATAGCAGCAGTGACCGTGACTGTTAACCCAAACCGGACATGGAGTGTTAACAAAGGGTCATTCCGCATACTGGTAACTGGGTCTGCCACATCGTAGTTGATTTCCGGTTGAGCGGATTGGTCGAGAAAATGGCTATTCAATTATCAGCCCGCCTGATCTTTGTGGCAGCGGCAAGCAACCGCACCTGCTCGTGTATCCGGCCGAGTATTGAGAAGTGAACCTCTAAATCCGTTGGCGCCAAATTTTCGTATTCGTATTTACCGCCAAGCACAGGTGGATTAAGGAATCCATAAACCTGACCTGCGCCAAGTCGACGATCCATCTGAATCAAGTCGCCTATAGCCTGAACCGCAAGTTCCTCGGTAACAAAATCCTTCTGGGATAGAAGCTTCTTAAATTTTTCTATTGAATGGGCAATAGGCCGTATTTCCCCTGACCCAACATCCAACAAGTGAATTGCCCCGTCTTGGTCATCCTGCAAGAAGGCATTGCCAATTGAGGCAATCAGGATTGGTCGCTTGTGATCTCCAATCAGCCACCGCCAATCCTCGAGCAAGGTGGTTTGATCCAGATGGCTGAAGTTGACCGTGAGGTCATTTATCGTGATGGACATTACGAATACCTAGCGAAGTTATAAGCGGGTGAAGCATCGTGGAGTGAATTAAATTGAATGGCAACGCGATGCGTCTGCTATTGCACCGAACTCAGCCGTTCACCCCGAACATCATCCGCTTCGCCACGAACTTTTTCGCGGGCGGGATGTGGTCGAGTAAGGTCAGTGCAGCAGAGCGCACATGTCCGAGCAGCGGCAGGTCGTTGGAGAACAGGCGCACCAAGCCATCGGTGAAACGGATGCCGGCGTTGCGGTCGATGCGGCGCGATTTGCGATAATCGGCGCACATCGCGGCCGAGCCGATGTTGTCCGGTGCGTGGTCGAGGATGACTTGCGCCAACTCCCATGCATCGCGGATACCCATGTTGAAACCCTGTCCGGCCACCGGATGCAGGGTCTGCGCGGCATTGCCGATGAGGACGGTATGCGGGAAGGTGATGTCGGGTGCGCGCTTCAAGCGCAACGGGAAGCAGTTGCGTTTACCGATGCTGGTGAATGTACCGACGCGGTCGCCGAAGTGGTCTTGCAGATAGTGCAGGAAGGCTGCGTCATCCCACGTCAGCATCTCCTGCGCCGCTTCATGCGCGGCAGTCAGCACCAATTCATAACCATCCAGATAGGGCAGCAGCGCCATCGGGCCTTGTGCGGTGAAGTGCTCAAAAGCCTTACCCGTGGCGGGCTGTGAGCTGGTGACATGGGCGATGATGCCGCTCTGTCCATAGTCCTGTATCTGCGGTGGGCGCGTTGCTTCCAGCAGTTTGCCGCCATCGGCGACGACGGCGAGTCGCGCGCTGAGCGTATGTTCCTTGCCTTGGTGTTGGTAGGTGATCAGTGCGTTTTCACGTGTGCTGGCGAGATCGCTCACCTCCGCACCATACAGACAATGGATGTCGCTGTGCTGCAAACCTTGTTGCAATGCGGCATGTAGCGCGGTGTAGGGCAGCACGTAACCCATTTCCGGCACTTTCAACTCATCAGCAGACAAGGTGGTATGGCCGATGGAGTCTTTCTGCGTGATCTCGATGATCTTGATGCCGCTCACGTTCTGCAAGGTATCCCAAGCACCCAGGCGTTGGAGCAGCAGACGTGTGCCGTAAGACAGCGCCAGTGCACGCGGGTCGCTGGTGTTGATCTCGGATTCGCGTGCCTCGAGCAGCACCACATTCAGGTCGTTATCGCGCAGCGCCAAGGCCAGCGCGGCACCGACCGGACCACCGCCGATGATGGCGATATCGCAGTGTTTGTCATTCATGGCGCATCACCTCTTCGATCTCGCTCACCGTCTTTGGCGCAGCTTGCGTGAGCACTTCGTTGCCGTGCGCAGTGATGAGCACATCGTCTTCGATGCGGATGCCGATATTCCACAGTGCTTTAGGTACGTTGTCGCCGGGACGGATATAGCAGCCGGGCTCGACGGTCAGCGTCATACCCGCTTGCAGCGGACGCCACTGTCCATCGATCTTGTATTCACCGACATCGTGTACGTCCATGCCCAACCAGTGACCGGTGCGGTGCATGTAGAACTGTTTATAGCTTTCGGTTTCCAGCACCGATTCCAACGAGCCTGAGCACAGCTTAAGATCGATGAAGCCCTGTGCCAGTACGCGCAATGCGGCTTCGTGCGGGGCATTCCATAGTTTGTTCGGTTGCGCGGCGGAGATGGCAGCGGCCTGCGCGGCGAGTACGATCTCATACACATCTTTTTGCGCAGCATTGAATCTGCCGTTCACCGGAAAGGTGCGTGTGATGTCGGAGGCATAACCCTCCAGTTCGCAGCCTGCGTCGATGAGTAACAGCTCGCCATCGTTGAGGCGCGCATCGTTGCCGACGTAGTGCAGAGTGCAGGCATTGGCACCCCCCGCGACGATGCTGGTGTAAGCCGGATGGCGCGCTCCGTGGCGGCAGAACTCGTGCAGCAACTCGGCTTCCACTTCGTATTCAAATCGACCGGGACGGGTGAAGCGCATGGCGCGCCGATGTGCGTCGCAGGATATTTGCGCCGCACGGCGCATGATGTCTTGCTCTGAAGCATCTTTGATCAGGCGCATCTCATCGAGTAGCCCTCGCACATCGCGTATCTCGTGCGGTGCTTGGATGCCGGTGCGCGCCTTGGCTTTGACGGTCTCGCGCAGCTTGAGTAAGCGTGTGTCCCAAGCTGTATCCGTGCCGACGGGATAGAGCAGCGCAGGTTGATTCGCCATCAATTCGGCGAGTTTTTCATCCAGTTGTGCGATGGGATAGGCGGCATCGAAACCGAACTGTTCGCTGGCACCATCCGGGCCATAACGGAAGCCGTCCCATATCTCGCGCTCGGCGTTCTTCTCGCGGCAGAACAAAATGCTTTGCATCTGCGCACCCGCGATTAACACCAGCACGGCTTCGGGCTCGGTGAATCCGCTGAGGTAATAAAAATGGCTGCCGTGGCGATAGTCGTAATGGGTGTCGGCATTGCGTGCCACTTCCGGTGCGGTGGGGATGATGGCGATGCCGCGCTGCATCTTGGCTTGCAGGCGTTTGCGGCGTTCGGCATAGTGGGCGGTGTCGAAATGGGGATGGCTCATGGGCGGATGATAAACCGATTCGAAGGGTGTGAGGTCAATGCAGCCATCCGCCTGCACGCAGGATGCCGATGATGCCCACCATCACCCAGAAGAGGTTGAGCGTGGTGTAGGCGGTATCCTTCTTGAGCAACGCACACCACGACAGCATGACTGCATCGATCGTGTTGAACGTCCACACGAACATGAACGGGCTGGCTGGCCCCATCCAGCTCACCAGCGAAAAGCTGAAGATGCGCATGAGCACGCCTGTCATCTCGATGGGTTTGATGTGCTTCAGGACAAGGCGGTTGGCGTGAGTGATGGGCATCGTCGGAAATTTTTAGGAAGGGGTGCGCAACTGTTGGTCGAGTTGTTGCAGCCGTTGCGGTGTGCCCACATCGACCCATACGCCGCGATGATGTTCGCCGCTGACCTTGCCTGCGGCAATCTGCTCGCGCAGCAGCGGTGCAAGCGGAGCTTTGCTGCCACGCACGATATTGGCGAAGAGCGCAGGTTTGTAGAGGCCGATGCCGCTGAAAGTCAAAATCTCAACCCCCCTAGCCCCCCTTGTCAGGGGGGAACTCGGCTCCTTCCCTGATTTGCTCCCCCCTGACAAGGGGGGCATGGGGGGGTTAGGGAGGTTGGGAGGGGTTGAAGGAATCACCCGCCCCCCGCTTAATCCAAAGTCACCTTTCTGGTTGTGTTCGGGATTGTCCACCAGCACCAGATGCGCCATGTCTTCGCTGTTGGCGAGCGCAGCAGCACATTGCGGCAGGTGCGAAAAATCGTAATCGCAATAGATGTCGCCATTGACCACCGCGAAGGGCGCTCCCTCACCCTCATTCCCTCTCCCAGAGGGAGAGGGAGGTATAAGAAGAGGCAAGGCGAAGGCGATGCCACCCGCAGTTTCCAGCGCCGTGCCTTCATCCGAATAACGGATGGTCGCGCCGAACTGACTGACCATCGCCCAACGCCTGTTCGATCTGTGTGCCGAGGTGGGCATGGTTGATCACGAGGTCGGTGATGCCAGCGCGTACCAGCCGCTCGATGTGCCACACGATGAGCGGCTTGCCGCCCGCCTGCAGCAAGGGCTTGGGCGTGTGGTCGGTGAGCGGACGCATGCGTTCACCGCGACCGGCGGCCAAGATCATTGCTTTCAAGTGGAAGCTCCGGCTTTGGCGGCGTGCTGCTCTAACTCCATCAGAATATTGAGCAAGGGCTTGAGGTCGATATAGCGTTCGCAAGCTTTGCGCAGATATTCCATCACCAGCGGCATATCCTTCAAGTAACCATCTTTACCGTCGCGGTGATACAGGCGGGCGAAGATGCCGAGCACTTTGATGTGGCGTTGCGCACCCATCATTTCGTAATCGCGGTAGAACTCGCCAAAGTCTTCGCGCACCGGCAGTCCGGCCTTGCGTGCCTTTTCCCAGTAGTGGATGAGCCAGTCCATGATCTCTTCCTCTTCCCAGCGAATGTAGGCGTCCTTGAACAACGAGGCGAGGTCGTAGGTGATGGGGCCGTACACGGCGTCCTGGAAGTCGATGACGCCGGGCGAGGATTGAAAATTGCCCTTCTCGTTTGCTCCCTCGCCCGCAGAAATTAAAGAGGGATTTTCTCGTTCGCCTCCTCGCCCGCTTGCGGGAGAGGATTGAGGAGAGGGCATCGGGAGAGGGTTGGGGTGAGGGTCTTCGGTCACCATCAGGTTGCGCGAGTGGTAGTCGCGGTGCACATACACGCTGGGCTGTGCGAGGTTGTTGGCGAGGATGCGCACAAACACCTCTTCCAGTTTGGCTTGCTGCTTATCGGTGAGTGTCACACCGAGATGCTTGGCGATGTACCACTCGGGAAATAGATTCAATTCACGGCGCAGTAATGCCTCATCGTAGGGGGGGAGCTCGTTCCGCCTCGAGGCGAGCTGGATCTTGATGAGCGCGTCCGTTGCATCGCCGTAGAGCTGGCTGGCGTTACCCGCAGTCAAAGCCTGCAAATAGGTGGTGTTGCCGAGGTCGGACAGCAGCAGGAATCCCTGTACAAGGTCTTGCGCATACACGTGCGGCACATGCGTTCCGGCATCTTCGAACAGTTTGCCGACATGCAGGAAGGGCTTGCAGTCTTCGTGTTGCGGCGGGGCATCCATGACAATGAGCGTGCCAGCCTGCTGCGCCCCCGATCTGTTGCGTTGCGTGCTCGCTCGCTCCTCCCCTATCAACGCGGTATGTGTCGTCGCTCGCTGTGCGGCGCCTTGCATATCGGGCTGCTCGCGACGGTTGGCAAGCCCATTGCCTTCACCCTTGTTTTCGAAGGTTACTCGGAAGTAACGACGGAAGCTGGCATCGGCAGAGGCGGGGGCGAGGGTGAAGGGGGCGTTGGGATATAAGCTGGAAAGCCAGTCGGTAAGCAGTTGTTGACGTTGCATTTGATTGCCTTAATGATGGTTTTGTGCGATTTTAGCACCTTAATTTATTTGCTCCGCACCATGCGTTTTCGCTTTTTCCCCGTTGGGTTTCTCTTGCTTGGAGTGTTTCCGCTGCTCGGTCATGCCGCAGAAGCGGCCTTGTCGTTGAAGCTGGATCGCACTTTCAAGATGCTGCCAGCGGCCACCGCAGGTACCACCGCCTTCATCAATGCGAACCATGTGGAGGCGAAGAAGGGTGAGCAGTTGGAGGCCTATGGCAATGTCGAACTGAGGCAGAGCGGGCAGGTAATCGGTGCAGAGCATTTGCTGTATGGTCAAGAGAGCAAGGATGTGCTTGCCGAAGGTTCGGTGCGTATCGAACAGCCGGGCTCCGTGGTGACGGGCCCGCTGTTGAAGATGAATCTGGACACCAACATCGGCGACATGAGTCATCCGCAATTCGAGTTCAGCGAGAACCATGCGCGTGGCACGGCGGAAACGATGCATATCGCGGGTAAGAAGAATTACGTCTTTGATGACGCGATCTACACGACTTGTCCGAAAGAGAATGACGACTGGTTGTTGCACATGGGGCGCTTGGATATTGACCGTAATACGCAGATCGGTGTGGGCAGACAAGCGTGGGTGGAATTCAAAGGGGTGCCGATACTCTATACACCATGGATTGACTTCGCGTTGAACGATGATCGGCGTTCCGGTTTTCTGGGGCCGGTGTTTGGCAGCACCAATAAAGGCGGCGCGGAGTTCACGCTGCCTTATTACTGGAATATCGCACCCAACTATGATGCGACCATCGCACCGCGCGTGATCTCTAAGCGCGGGACGCACCTCAACAACGAGTTCCGTTATCTCGGCTCAAGCTACGTCGGCGAAGCGCATTACGATGTGCTCTCGAATGATCGCATGACGGGTACCACGCGTGAGCGGATGTCCTTGAAGCATGCGCAGAGTCTGGGAGGGGGTTTCGGCCTTGCTTTGAATCTCAATCGCGTAGCGGACGACGCTTATTTCCGCGATCTCTCCAGTTCGGTGAGCGGCACCTCGCAGACCAATCTATTACGCGAGGGGGTGGTGTCGTATGGCGCGGGTTGGTGGTCTGCGACGGCGCGGATACAGCGTTACCAGACTTTGCAGGATCCGCTGGCGCCCGTCGGCGTTCCCTACCGACGCCAGCCGCAGATCAACCTGAACGCACAAAAGACGGTAGCATCCAGCAATCTCACCTTAGCCAGTGAGTATGTGAACTTCCGTCATGACACCTCCCTGAGTGCGCAGCGTGCGGTGCTCTATCCTTCGGTGAGTTATCCCGTGTTGAGTGAGCCGGGCTATTACCTGACGCCCAAGGTGGGCGTGCATCACACGCAATACTGGATGGGGGCGAACAACACGTCGACATTGCCGGATACGTCGCGTACTTTGCCCATCTTCAGCCTTGACAGCGGCATGGTGTTCGAACGTGATTGGGCGTCCTTTCTGGGGGGAGACTATGTGCAAACGCTCGAGCCGCGCTTGTTCTACGTTTACGTTCCGTACAAGGATCAGAGCCTGCTGCCGAATTTCGATTCGGCACAAGCGCCTTTCAGTTTCGGACAGATATTCACCGAGAACCGCTTTTTTGGAAGTGACCGTGTAGGCGATGCGAACATGGCCACCTTGGCACTGACATCGCGCGTGATCGACAACGAGGGCGGGACGGAGCGCTTGCGGGTGACGCTGGGTGAGCGTTTCAGCTTGGAAGCCCCGCGCGTGAATCTGGTTACCCCGACAGGCAATACCAATCGCTCGGATATCTTGCTCGGGATCGGCGGGAAATTGACGAAAGCGATGTCGCTGGACAGCCTGATCCAATACAACCCTAACCAGTCCCACACCGAGACGTACAATGTGATGGCGCGTTACAAACCGGAGGCAGGGAAGCTGCTCAACTTCGGTTATCGCTTTACGCGCGATACCTTGCGGCAGATGGATGTGTCCGCCCAATGGCCGTTGTTTGGTCACTGGCAAAGTGTCGCGCGCTGGAATTTTTCTTTGCAAGACAGGCGCACCTTGGAGGCATTAGGCGGTCTTGAGTATAATCAGTCGTGCTGGGCCGTGAGGTTCGTGGCACAGAGTTTTACCACGGCCACACGACAAGTTTCCTCGGGCGTCTTCTTGCAATTGGAGTTGAACGATCTTGTGCGCATTGGTTCCGACCCGCTGGATGCCTTGCGTACCAGTGTCTCTGGCTATACCAAGATGAATGCCCTACCCGCCCCGAAACCGATGCAGGGGTTCCGTTGAACCGCTGCGATTTAGAAAGAAACCATGCTGAGTAAGAAGATCGTTTTGTCGTCGCTGTTTTGTTTTATCTCCGCAGCACAGGCTGCCGAGTCTCAAACACCGTCGATCCCTGTCGATCACATTGAGGTGGTGGTGAATGATGATGTCATCACCCGCCACGAGTTGGAGGTGCGTCTCGCGACCGTGGTGGCACAATTGAAGAAACGCAATACCCCGCTGCCGGACAAGAGCATATTGGAAAAGCAGGTGCTGGAGCGCATGATCGCCGAATTGCTGCAATCTCAATTCGCCAAAGAGAGCGGGCTGCGCATCGATGATGTGCAATTGGACAGAGCGTTGGGACGCATCGCGCAGCAAAACAAGTTTGCAACCTTGGCCGACTTTCGTGCCAACCTGGAAAAAGAAGGTGTGGATTTCAAACGTTTTCGTGAAGAGATCCGCAATGAAATCATCTCTGTGCGTCTGCGGGAGCGCGAGGTGGAGAGCAAGCTCGTGATCAGTGACAACGACATCGATAATTACCTAGCAAATCAGGCGCGGCAAGAGGGTAAAGGTGAGGAGTTGCAACTGGCGCACATCTTTGTCGTGGTTCCCGAGCAAGCCAGCGCGGACAAGATACAGACTTACAAGAAGCGCGCCGAACAGGCGCTGGCACAGTTGCGTGCCGGAACCCCATTTGCTCAAGTGGCCGCAGGATTCTCTGATGCGCAAGATGCCTTGCAGGGCGGACAGCTTGGTTGGAAACCGGTAGATCGCTTGCCTTCGATATTTGCGGATCCTCTGCAAAAGATGAAACCGGGAGAGGTGAGCGATGTGTTGCGCAGTCCGAATGGTTTTCACATCCTCAAGCTGATCGAGCGCCGCAGCAAAGATGCTCCCGTGGTGATCGTGCAAACGCATGCACGCCATATTTTGATCAAGACAGGCGAGTTGGTCTCCGAGAGTGAAGCAAAAAGCCGTTTGCAAGAGATCAAGCAACGTATCGATAAGGGTGCTGATTTCGCCGAGGAGGCGCGGCTACATTCCGAAGATGGTAGCGCGCCACAGGGTGGCGATCTTGGCTGGTTATCGCCGGGCGAGACCGTGCCCGAATTCGAGGGTCCGATGGACGCGTTGAAGATCGGGCAGATCAGCGGCTTGGTGCAATCCGGTTTTGGTTGGCATCTGATCCAAGTGTTAGAGCGTCGCAATACGGATGTGAGTGTGGAGCAGAAACGCCAACAGGCGCGCAATGCCATCCGTGCCGTCAAGTCTGATGAGGCCTTTCAAGATTGGCTGCGCCAATTGCGCGACCGTGCCTTCATCGAATATCACAGCACCAAGTGACACAGCGTCCGCTCGCCATCACCGCAGGCGAACCCGCAGGTATAGGTCCTGATCTCTGCCTGCAACTGGAAGGGCACAAGCAGGCGCTGGTGGTGATCGCCGACAAGGAGCTACTGCGGCAACGCGCTGCACAGCTCGGTATCGAAGTTTCGCTCCATGATTACACGCCCATGACCCCTTTGGCCGCAGGTAAGCTGAGTGTGTTGCATGTTCCCATGGCTTGCCCAGCGCAGGCCGGAAAACTGGACAGCGCGAATGCTCCTTACGTCCTTGAGACATTGCATCGTGCGCTACAGGGCTGCCTATCTGGCGAATTCGCGGGCATGGTCACGGCACCTGTGCACAAGGGTGTCATCAACGATGCAGGTATTCCCTTTACCGGACATACCGAATATCTCGCCGAGCAGACAAACACGCCCTTGGTGGTGATGATGCTCGTAGGCGGCGGCATGCGCGTGGCGCTGGCGACGACGCATCTGCCGCTGCGCGAAGTGGCAGATGCCATCACGCAAGCGCTTCTGGAAAAAGTCCTGCGCATCCTGCAACGCGATCTGCAACGCCGCTTTGGCATCACTCATCCGCGCATTTTGGTCGCCGGGCTCAATCCGCATGCGGGCGAAGGTGGTCATCTCGGGCGTGAAGAGATCGAAGTGATGATTCCGGTGCTGGATAAATTGCGCGCCGAAGGATTCGATGTCAGCGCGCCACTACCCGCTGACACTTTATTTGCCGCACACCGTTTGCGCGAATGCGATGCGGTGCTGACGATGTACCACGATCAAGGCTTGCCGGTGCTGAAACACGCGAGCTTCGGCGAAGGGCGTGAACATCACGCTCGGCCTGCCCTTCATCCGCACCTCAGTCGATCACGGTACCGCGCTGGAACTGGCAGGTACAGGTAAGGCGAATGTCGGCAGTTTGCTGGAAGCGATCAAGGCCGCGATGGAGATGGTGCGACATGAACGGGCATAAAGCCAAGAAATCGTTTGGTCAAAACTTCCTCGTCGATCAGAACATCATCGCCGATATCGTGCGTTGCATCCGTCCCGAGGCGAATGACAACATGGTGGAGATCGGCCCCGGCCTTGGTGCGTTGACGCGCCCGCTGCTGCAAAAATTGGACAAACTGCATGTGGTCGAGATCGACCGCGACATCATCGCGCGCCTGAAGACCGACTATCCGCAAGACAAGATCGTCATCCATGAAGGCGATGCGTTGAAATTCGATTTCGCTAGCTTGGGTACACCCTTGCGCATCGTTGGCAATCTGCCCTACAACATCTCCTCGCCGCTGCTGTTCCATTTTTCCGATTATGCGGCGCGCATCAGCGATATGCATTTCATGCTACAGAACGAAGTGGTGGAGCGCATGGTGGCTGAGCCGTCCACGCCAGAATACGGTCGCTTATCTGTGATGCTGCAATATCGTTTTTACATGGAGAAGTTGATCGACGTGCCGCCGGAGTCGTTCCGCCCTGCACCCAAAGTCGATTCAGCCATCGTGCGCATGATCCCCATTCCGACTGGCAAGATCGAGGTGAAGAACGAGTTGCTATACGCCCAGATTGTGTCCGCCGCCTTCGGGCAGCGGCGCAAGACACTGCGTAACACGCTCAAAGGCCATCTGACAGAAAGTGAGTTCGCGCAACTTGGCATCGATGCGCAGTTGCGTGCAGAGAACCTGGGCGTGACCGAATTCACCCGCATCAGCAACTATTTGAACGGGCGCGCGGCGGCCTAGTTTCAGTTAGAATCGTGCTTCATTTAGATCAAAGCCAGTCGGCACCCCATCATGTCTGACATTCCACCGATCGTTCTTACCTTCGCTGCCACCGATCCCAGCTGCGGAGCCGGTATGCAGGCCGATATTCTCACTATCGCCAGCATGGGGTGTCATCCCTTGTCCGTGATTACTGCTATCACCGTACAAGACACCAGCGGTGTGGATGACGTGCAGGCAGTGGACTCGGATTGGGTGGCGGATCAAGCGCGCGCCGTGCTGGAAGATATGCCCGTTGCCGCGTTCAAGATCGGCTTATTGGGCAGTGTAGAGAACATCGCCGTCATCGCTGAGATCATTTCCGACTATCCCGATATTCCGCTGGTGTTCGATCCGGTGTTGTCTTCCGGTCGCGGCGATGAGTTGGCAAATGACGATATGTTGGATGCGCTGCGTGAGTTGTTGTTGCCACAGACCACTATCCTCACGCCGAACAGCATGGAGGCGAGGCGTCTGGTGCAGGACGAAGACAACGAGACGGACGATCCTAATTTGGCAGAATGTTCAAAGCGCATCCTGCAACTCGGTTGCGAATATGTGTTGATCACCGGCACGCACGAGAATACGCCCAAGGTCATCAACAGCTTGTATGGGGAAAAAGGTTTGATACGTAGCGACAATTGGCCGCGCCTCCCCGGCATCTATCACGGTTCCGGCTGTACACTGGCGTCGGCCATCGCGGCGTTGCTGGCCAACGGTCTACCCATCGAGGAGGCAGTGCATGAGGCGCAGGAATACACATGGGAGGCGTTGAAATACGGCTTCCGTCCCGGCATGGGTCAACATATCCCGGATCGTTTGTTCTGGGCGCGCGATGAAGATGGGGATGTCGAAGAGACCCGTCATTAACGGCAGGATTTGTGAATAGTTTTTCTCGGTCGCTTCTTCTCCCGTTTGCGGGGCGGGATTGTGGAGGGGGCAAGCCGTGAGGTGCATCCACGGCTTGTACGCCGTCACGCTGGACGAAGCAGACACGACGGCGCTGTTGCACAAAACCAGATTAGCCCTGCAAGGCGGCGCGCAGGTGCTGCAATACCGCAACAAATCCGCCGATGCGGCATTGAGACTGCAACAGGCGCAGGCTTTGCGTCAGCTCACCCGCGAGTTCGATACCACTTTCATCGTGAATGACGACGCGCAACTGGCGGCGCTGGTGGAAGCCGACGGCGTGCATCTGGGTGGTGAGGACGGCAGTGTGGCGGCGGCACGTATGCTATTAGGCAGCACAAAGCTCATCGGCGCGTCTTGCTATAATCGTACCTTGCTGGCGCATGAGGTGGTGCGGCAAGGTGCGGATTATGTCGCGTTCGGAGCATTCTTTACGTCGAGCGTGAAACCCGGGGCGGTGCGAGCCGATGTGGCGCTGCTGAAAACGGCACGTGGCGAGTTGCAGTTACCCATTGTCGCCATCGGCGGTATCACGCAACAGAATGGCGCATCACTCATTGCTGCGGGCGCAGATGCATTGGCGGTTATCACAGCGTTGTGGAATGCACCGAACATTCAAACCAGCGCACAAGAGTTTTCAACACTTTTCAGTAAGGCATAAGCATGACTTCTCACAACCAAGAACTTTTCGAACAATCCCAAAAAATCATCCCCGGCGGCGTGAATTCGCCGGTGCGCGCTTTCAAATCGGTGGGCGGCACGCCGCTGTTCTTCAAACGCGGCAAGGGTGCCTATGTGTGGGATGCGGACGACAAGCGCTACATCGATTACGTGAATTCCTGGGGGCCGATGATCGTCGGCCATTGCCATCCCGAAGTGGTGAAAGCCGTGCAAGATGCGGCTGCCGAGGGGCTGGGTTTCGGCGCGCCGACCGCCGCAGAGTTGGAAATAGCCGAACTGTTGTGCAAGATTTTACCGAGTCTGGAAATGGTGCGTTTGGTCAGTTCCGGCACCGAGGCGACGATGACTGCAATTCGTCTGGCGCGCGGCTTCACCGGGCGTTCGCGCATCATCAAATTTGAAGGCTGCTACCACGGCCATTCCGACGGTCTGCTGGTCAAGGCCGGTTCCGGTGCACTGACGTTCGGCCAGCCGAGCTCTTCCGGCGTACCCGCCGAGATCGCCGCGTTGACTACCGTGCTGGACTACAACGATGCTGCCGGTCTGGAAAAAGCCTTCGCCGAGTATGGCAACGAAATCGCCGCAGTGATCGTTGAGCCGGTAGCCGGCAACATGAATCTGATCCTGCCCAAGCGCGAGTTCCTCGATGCGATGCGCAAGCTGTGCACCAAGCACGGTGCGGTGTTGATCCTAGACGAAGTGATGTCCGGCTTCCGCGTCGGCCTGCAGGGCGCACACGGCCATTACGGTATCAAGCCGGATCTGATCACGTTGGGCAAGGTGATGGGTGGCGGTCTGCCTGCTGCTGCATTCGGTGGTCGCCGCGACATCATGCAATGTCTGGCCCCGCTGGGTGCCGTGTATCAGGCCGGTACGCTGTCCGGCAATCCGGTGGCGGTGGCGGCAGGTCTGACCACGCTGAGACTGGTACAAGCTCCTGGCTTCTACGAACGCCTCACGCAATTCGCTAAGCAGATGACCGAAGGCATCAGCGCGAGTGCGAAGAAGCACGGCATCCCGTTCAGCGCCCAATCCATCGGCAGCATGTTCGGCCTGTATTTCAGCGCGAACGTTCCGACCTCGTATGCCGAAGTGATGGCGAGCGACAAGGCTGCGTTCAACCGTTTCTTCCATGCCATGCTGGCGGAAGGTGTGTACCTTGCGCCGTCGGCATTCGAGGCGGGCTTTGTCTCTGCAGCACACACGGATGCCGACATCGCGGCGACCATCGCGGCTGCCGACAAGATATTCGCGGCCTGGAAGTAATGGGACTTTTCTCACAAGCGGAGTTCTATACCACCGTCAATCATCTGCAAGACTTGCCGCTGCATGGCGGCAAAGAAGTGGCGTTCGTCGGGCGTTCCAACGCGGGGAAGTCGAGCGCGATCAACACGCTTGCCAACCACACGCGGCTGGCCTACACCAGCAAGACGCCGGGACGCACGCAGCACTTGAATTATTTTTCGCTCGGCGATAACAACTATCTGGTGGACTTGCCTGGATACGGTTACGCCAAGGTGCCGCCCGATGTGCAGGCACATTGGGAACATCTATTGAGCGAATATTTGCAAACGCGCGAGGAGTTGGCGGGCTTGGTCGTCATTATGGATGCACGACATCCACTGACCGAACGTGATCAGGGCATGCTGGATTGGTTTGCGCCAACAGGTAAACCGATCCATATCCTGCTTACCAAATCGGACAAGCTGAGTCGGCAACAATCCACGCAAACTTTGCGTGAAGTGAAAGCATTTTTGCAGGAGAACTTTCCACAGTGCACGGCACAATTGTTTTCCAGTTTGAAAAAACTGGGGATGGATGAAGCGGAAGCGGTGATCGCTGGGTGGTTCAAGGGTTGATACGCAAAAAAATGCCCCTGAACCAAAGGGGGAGGTCAGGGGCAGAAGGTCTTTACAGGGTAAAGACGCCCGCTCAGGGAGGAGAAACGGGAAGCAGCTTTCGCTACTCGGAGAGTCAGACGGTACTGTGCGAAAATAGTTCCAGCGATTTTGAAAATTTTAGGAATGGTCATGCAAACACTCGGAAAATACCCTCAAACTAGAATGCGTCGTATGCGTCGTGACTCATTTTCACGGGACTTGATGCGAGAGCATATACTCACTTCTGCGGATTTTATCTATCCCGTTTTTGTGCTGGAAGGCAGAAATAAAATCGAGGAGGTGAAATCGATGCCCGGCGTGCAACGCAAAACCTTGGATTTGTTGCTCAAAGATGCCGAGCAATGCGTGAAGCTGGGCATCCCGGTGATGGCGATCTTCCCTGTCATTGATACCTCCCTGAAAAGTCTGGATGCGCGAGAAGCCTTCAATTCCAAAGGGCTGGTGCCGCGCGTGGTGGCCGAGCTCAAGAAGAATTTCCCCGAACTCGGCATCATGACCGACATTGCGCTCGACCCCTATACCAGCCACGGCCAAGATGGTCTGATTGATGATAGTGGCTATGTGCTCAACGACGAGACTATCACGGTGTTGCGCAAGCAGGCGCAATGTCATGCTGCTGCCGGAGCCGACATCGTTGCGCCGTCCGATATGATGGATGGTCGCATCGGTGAGGTGCGCGCGGCGCTGGATGAGCACAAGCATATCTACACCCGCATCATGGCGTATTCGGCTAAGTACGCTTCCAGCTTCTACGGCCCGTTCCGCGATGCCGTTGGTTCCAGTGGCAATCTGGGCAAGGGCAATAAATACACCTACCAGATGGATCCCGGCCAATTCGGATGAAGCGCTGTGGGAAGTCGGCCTCGACTTGCAGGAAGGTGCGGACATGGTGATGGTCAAACCTGGTATGCCTTACCTTGATATAGTGCGCCGCGTGAAGGACGAGTTCAAGGCACCAACCTTCGTCTATCAAGTGAGCGGCGAATACGCGATGTTGAAGGCTGCCGCGCAAAACGGCTGGCTGAACGAAGAGGCATGCGTACTGGAAGCATTGCTGGCGTTCAAACGTGCCGGAGCGGATGGGATATTGACTTACTTTCGCACTGGACGCGGCAAAGTGGTTGCGATCAGGAAACTAACAGAGCTTCGACGGCAGAGATATCTGCATGTGTGTCCGGCTTGCGGCTACCGCTGTGGCGCGCATTCTCAGGCAGGACGATGATGTGTATCTGTGTACCAGTCTCGCCTGTCAAGGTGTAGCTGGGTACGCTTTCTTCGTGCCCTCCGATGCGAACTCTCCATTCCCCATCTTCAAAATCGAGGTTGTGTTTGAGCAGGAATAGCAACACAGCTTTGGAATCGTCGCTGAACAACATGAGATTGATATCTGAGTGCTCGTCGGCAGTGCCACTCAACACCGAGCCGACAAGGTAGGGGTGGAACGGCTCCAACATGTGCATCGCGGAAAGCGCTTCTTCACGTAGCTGATGCAAGATCACCGGATGACTGTCTTCCTGATAGAGGATGCGGTATGTGTGTAGTGCGTCATCGATCTCCTGATTGCTGGGAAGATGTTGCGTGTCCGATGCGCCGAGTTGGCGTGCCGCTTTGCGTTTGGCCAGCGCGTGATCCGTGATGCCATCATCAGCCATCAGCTTGGCTGCTTGGTGTGCAAGTTGCTCGCGCATCAGATCGCGGCGTTGTGAATGATCTTTTGCCATTAGAAGAGCTGGTCGTTTGCCGTTTCTGCGGGTTTGCTGCCTTCCGGGATGACGTCGCCTTGTTCCGGAGGAAGATTTTCTTCATAAAAATATTCGATACGATTGCCGCTGGAGTCACGTAGTCCGTTGTCGTTGATGCGCGCCGTAATGACATGCTCTGGAATGGTGTATTCAACTTCAGGCACATCCTTCAATATTTTTTGCATATAGCCTATCCAGATGGGCAGGGCGGCGCCACCACCGGTTTCTTTTTCGCCCAGGCTATGCGGGGTATCGTAGCCGACCCACGTCACACCAACGAGGGTCGGGTGGAAGCCTGCGAACCAAGCGTCCATCGAATCACTCGTCGTTCCGGTCTTGCCGGCAAGGTCTTGTCTGCCCAATTCCATCGCGCGGATGGCCGTGCCGTGTTTCACCACATCCTGCATCATGTTGACCATGGTGAAGGCATTGCGCACGTCGATCACTTGTTCGGCTCCCTCCCCTGCAACGACTGCTGCTGCTTGTGAAACGAGTTTGCCTTGCCCATCCTCGATGCGCTGGATGAAGTACGGCATGATACGGAAACCGCCGTTGGCGAAGACCGAGTAACCGCTCATCAACTGTAACGGTGTGACCGATCCGGCGCCCAGCGCCATTGTCAGGAATGGTCGTATTTTGTCTTTGTCAAAGCCGAATTTGGTGACGTAGTCCTGTGCGTACTCCAGTCCAATCGCTTGCAGAATGCGGATGGAAACCAGATTCTTGGATTTAGTGAGGCCTTGGCGCATGCGCATCGGGCCATCGAATTCACCATCGAAGTTTTTAGGTTGCCAAAGCTCTTCACCGGTCTGCGAAAGGTCGATTACGAGAGGGGCATCATTGATGACGGAGGCCGGGGTGAAGCCCTTTTCCAGTGCGGCTGAATAGATGAAGGGCTTAAAACTGGATCCCGGTTGGCGCCATGCCTGCGTGACGTGATTGAATTGATTGCGGTTGAAGTCGAAACCGCCGACCAAGGCATAAATTGACCCATTGCGCGGATTTGCGGAAACGAAAGCGGCTTCCACTTGTGGCAGTTGCGTGATCTCCCAGTAGTCTTTTTCATTCTTCTGCACGCGGATCAGCGATCCTGCGCGCAGGCGCCGATTAAGGGCGAGTTTTTCACCTAGAGTTTGTTGAGCGAAACGTAGTCCTTCGCCACGAATCTCCACGACCTGCCCCCCTTTGCAATAGGCGCGTATCCCTTTGGGGTTAACGGATTGCACAACGGCGGGGACGAGGCCGTCGGTATCCTCGACATCTTGTAATGCGTCTTCCAGTAGCTCCTCGGTGTTGTTCTTCTTCAGATCAACGTAGCCCTCGGGGCCGCGATAACCATGCCGATGATCATAATCCAGCACTCCCTTGCGCAAGGATTCATACGCGGCAGCCTGATCTTGCGCGCGAATGGTGGTGTAGACGCTGTAGCCCTGCGTATAAGCGTCTTCTTGGAAACGCTCATACATTTCTTGCCGCACCATTTCTGCAACGTAGCTGGCATTGACCGCGAACTCTTGGCGATGAGTGGATTGCTTGGTGGTGATAGGTTCGTTGTGTGCCTGCTCAAGCTGCTCGTTGCTGATGTACCCCAGATCATGCATACGCCGCAGGATGTACATCTGGCGTAATTTTGCGCGCTCGGGATTTACCACTGGGTTGTAGGCGGCAGGAGCTTTGGGCAAACCGGCAAGCATCGCCATTTCGGGCAACGTGAGCTGGCTGAGTGACTTGGCGTAATAGACCTGCGCAGCAGAGGCAAAGCCGTAGGAGCGTTGTCCGAGATAGATGTGGTTGATATAGAGCTGAAGAATCTCGTCTTTGGTCAAATTGTGCTCGATCTTGAACGAGAGCAACATCTCATTGAGTTTACGTGTTAGCGTTTTTTCCTTGGAAAGGAAAAAATTTCGAGCAACCTGCATAGTGATAGTGCTGGCGCCCTGCTTGACCCCGCCCGAGGCGAAGTTGGAGTAAGCAGCTCGCAGTACGCCGATGTAGTCGACGCCGCCATGCTCGTAGAAGCGATCATCCTCTGCAGCTAGGATCGCCTTCTTCATCAGCTCTGGGACTTCTTCGATCTTGACCAGCTCGCGCCGCTCCTCACCAAATTCACCGATCAGTGTGCCTTCTGCGCTGAACACGCGGAGCGGCATCTTAGGACGGTAATCAGTTAGCGACTCCAGTGAGGGCAAAGTCGGGTAGGTGAGGATCGCTGCGAAGACGAGCAATAGGATCGGCAGCAGAGGCAGAGCGAGCACGACTAGCGCAGGATAGAACCACCAACGAGAGGTCATAAATGGACGTTCAAAAAAATATTGCGCGATTATATCTTCCCAATTGCTAAAAACGCGCCCATAGAAAAAACTTTACACGCTTGGGAGTTATTGCTAGGATTTAAACCACTTTGTACGGAAATGCGCTAACCAGCCTATGCTTAAAGGAAATTTCGATATCCCGTTAGACTTTTTGCAGACGTCGACGCCGCCCATGATCGGGGTGGATATCAGTTCGTCTTCAGTCAAGATGGTGGAGTTGAGTGAAGCTCCCAAGAAGAGCGGCTATGTGGTGGAGCGCTATGTAATCGAGGCATTGCCAGCGGATGCGGTGAGCGATGGCAACATCAATAACTTGGATGCGGTCTCTGACGCGATACGCAGGGGTTGGAAGCGGCTAGGGTCTCGCATCAGGAATGTGAGCTTGGCGTTGCCCGCTGCAGCAGTGATCAGCAAGAAGATATTGTTGCCAGCCGGGTTGCGCGAAGATGACTTGGAATACCAAGTTGAAACAGAGGCCAATCAATACATCCCGTTTGCTCTAGAAGAGGTCAATCTGGACTTCCAAGTGATCGGTTCAGCTCCTAATAATCCAGAAGAAGTCGAAGTGCTGTTGGCGGCATCGCGTAAAGCGAACGTAGAAGACCGTGTGGCGGCAGTGCAGGCTGCTGGGTTAAAGGCGGTGGTGGTGGATGTAGAGCCCTACGCCGCAGAAGCTGCCTTCGAGATGATTCGTGCGCAGCTTCCGGGTGGTGCGGCCGATCAGTGCATCGCGTTGGTCGACATAGGGGCTAACGTGATGAATGTGAATGTGTTGCGCAATGGGCAGTCGGTCTATATGCGCGACCAGCAAGTAGGCGGTGCGCAACTGACGCAGCAGATACAAAGTGCTTTTGGACTCTCGGTTGAGGAGGCTGAATCGGCAAAACGCAATGGCGGTCTGCCCGACAATTATGAGAGCGATGTATTGTCACCTTTCCGCGATAATGTGGCGATGGAAGTGACGCGCGCACTGCAATTCTTTTTTACCTCCACCCAATACAATGAAGTCAGCTATGTAGTGCTGGCGGGTGGGTGTGCGGCACTTGCCGGGTTGGACGAGGCGGTCGCAACGCGCACTCAGGTGAGTACTTTGGTCGCCAATCCTTTCGAGCTGATGACTCTGTCGAGCCGCATCAAGCCTCGGCAGATGCAAACTGATGCCCCGGCGTTGATGATTGCCTGTGGCTTAGCGATGCGGAGGTTCGACCCATCATGATACGTATCAATCTATTACCGCATCGCGCGGAAAAACGCCGTGCCCGGCAGATTCAATTCATACTGTTGAGCGTTATTTCTTTGGTGTTGGGCGCAATGGTCGTGGGGTTCGTCCATGTGGCTATCAGTACGCAGATTTCTTACCAAGAAAGACGCAACACCTATTTGAAACAAGAAATCGCCGTACTAGACAAACAGATCGAGGAAATCAAAAAACTGCGCGAACAAACTCAATCGCTGTTGGCGCGGAAAACAGTGGTCGAGAATCTGCAAAGCACCCGCTCAGATGTGGTGCATCTGCTTGACCAGATGTTGCGGATTCTGCCAGATGGTGTGTACTTGAGAAGTGTTAAACAGAGCGGGTATAAGATCAGCATCGTCGGTTATGCGCAGTCGAATGCACGTGTTTCCACCTTGATGCGGTCTATCGAAGACTCACATTGGCTGGATTCTCCGGCATTGGTCGAAATCCATGCAGCTACCGCAAACGGCGCGCGGGTGAGTGAATTCTCGCTGAATTTCAATTTGACCAAGGGAGCCGCTCCTGCGCCAGTGGTGAGTAAGCCAGGAACGAAAGGTTAAGGGGCAGACATGAACTTTTTAGAAGAATTAAAGAATGTCGATCCCAAGACGCCGGGCAGTTGGCCGTGGCTGATCAAGATTGCCGCCTTTATCGCTATGTTCGTGGTGGTGGTCGCGGCAGGTGCTGCTTTTGACTGGCAGGATCAGTGGGAGAGCTTCAAAACGGTGCAGAAAGAAGAAGAAACATTGCGCGATACCTACTTGTCAAAAAAGCGCGAGGCTATCAACCTGGACATCATCAAAAAGCAATTGATTGATACACAACAGTCGTTCGGTGCATTGTTAAAACAGTTGCCAAGTAAATCCGAGATGGATGCGTTGCTGACGGATATTAACCAAGCAGGGTTGGGTCGCGGGTTGCAATTTGAGTTGTTCCGACCGGGGCCTGAGGTGGCGACGGGTGTATTCACCGAGCAGCCGATCACGCTCAAAGTCACGGGCAATTATGATGACCTAGGACGATTCGCCAGTGATATCTCGCAGTTGCCGCGTATTGTGACGCTGAATGATATCAGCGTGGCACCAGGTGCGGGCGGAGTGTTGATGATGGATGCTACAGCCAAGACTTTCCGCTATCTGGATGATGATGAGTTAGCAGCGCAGAAGCGCGGAGCCAAATCTGCTGGAGCTAAGAAATGAGAGTCGCACATTCTGTACTCCTAACGGTGTTTTTGCTCACAGGCTGTGGCGGTGAGGAATTCCAAGACCTCCGTGATTTTGTCAAAAATGCGGGAGCTGATATGCGCGGCAAAGTGGAACCTCCGCCGGATATCAAACCCTATGAACCCTTCACTTACGATAATGACACTGCATTGGCTGACCCGTTCAAACCACGCAAGACGGATGCTAGGAAGCCCAACCATACGGGGCAGAACCAACCGAATTTGGATCGTCCAAAGGAAGAGCTAGAAGACTTCCCGTTGGAAAGCTTGAAGATGGTGGGGTATCTTTTTCAGAAGAATGTCGGCCATGCCGTGATTCGCTCATCTGAAGGCAAGATATATCGAGTTAAGACGGGGAATTACATCGGTCAGAACTTTGGTCAGATCACTTCGGTATCTGAGACGGAAGTGAAGATTAAAGAGATGGTGCAGGATAGCGCGGGCGACTGGTCCGAGCGCGAAAGCACCCTGCAATTGGTTGAGTAATCAGGAGCGAATACTATGAAACAGTTCAGCAATCCAATTCACGGCATGTTCCAAATAGCCGCAATTGTCCTCTCGTTATGTGTACAGAGTGCGTATGCCCAAGAAACGACTGCGACACCTGATGAATCGAACAGCATCCAATCGATCAGTGCAAATAATGAAGTGGGTGGCAAGGTGGTTATCACGGTGTCCATGAAGAGTGCGCCCAGCAAATCGCCAGCAGCCTTCACCATTAACACGCCACCGCGCATCGCTTTCGACTTTCCCAATACTGAAAACGGCCTAGGCAAGTCTACGCAAGAATTCGGAGAGGGCGATTTGCGTAGCGCCAATATCGTTCAGGCAGGAGGCCGAACTCGTTTGGTGATCAATCTGTCGCAGATGCTGAGCTATGACACGCGAATCGAAGGCAATACCTTATTGATCACACTGCAAAAGAAGGTGGCGGGGGGGGTAGAACCTGTTGGGGCAGCTCACTTTGCGGATACAAAGCCGGGGGTGCAGAAGCATAGCTTGCGTGACGTCGATTTCCATCGCGGTAAAAACGGTGAAGGACGAGTACAAATCGATTTGTCCGATGCGGATGTTGGTATTGATATCAAACAACAAGGCCGTTTGTTGTTAGTTGATTTCCAACACACGAATATGCCGCGTAATTTGCAACGTAAGTTAGATGTATCGGATTTTGGTACGCCAGTGCAGGTTGTGGATGCATTCGCGCAAGGCGAGAACGCCCGCTTGGCGATTGAGCCCAAGGGACTTTGGGAGTATGCCGCTTATCAGACGGACAACAAGTTCATCATTGAAATCAAGACGGTCGTCGAAGACCCGAATAAACTGGTAAAAGGAAACCAGCTTGGTTACGCAGGCGAAAAGCTGACACTGAACTTCCAAAACATCTCGACACGCGAAGCCTTGAGTGTGATAGCGGATTTTACTGGGAATAACATGGTGATCAGCGACACGGTTTCCGGTAGCCTGACCTTGCGCTTGAAAGATGTGCCGTGGGATCAGGCGCTCGATATCATTCTGCAAAGTCGAGGACTGGATATGCGCAAGAATGGCAATGTGATTCAAGTTGCCCCTCGTGAAGAGATCGCGGCCAAGGAGAAGCTCGATTTTTCTGCACGACAAGAGATCACCGAACTAGAGCCATTGCGCACGGAAAATTTCCAATTGGCCTACGCCAAAGCGGCAGACTTTGTGAAGTTACTTTCGGATGACAAGCAAAAATTGCTTTCTAAACGGGGTAGTGCGATCTCTGATTTGCGGACAAACATGCTGTTTGTGCAAGACACGCCGACCCGTTTAGACGATATCCGCCGTTTCATTAAGATACTCGATGTTCCCGTACGGCAGGTCTTGATAGAAGCACGTTTTGTCGAGGCCTCGGAGACGTTCAACCACACATTGGGCGGACGCTTGGGGTACACCGGGCCGACCGTCGCGACAGGCGGCGGCTTCAGCGTGGGGAATGCGCAACGCGGCGCGATCGCCGGTAACGTGAACTTGCCCGGAGCCGCCTCGGGCTTGGGCGGGTTGACCCTGACGTTGTTTAATGCAGCCGCCACCAAGACCCTGACCTTGGAACTGAACGCTTCTGCCACGGACGGCACGACCAAAAACATCGCAAGTCCGCGTGTGGTGACCGGCGACAAGATTCAGGCAACCATCGAGTCCGGGGTTGAAGTACCTTATTTGCAGGCGAGCAGCAGCGGTGCGACTAACGTGGCCTTTAAAAAGGCTGTGTTGAGCTTGAAGGTGACACCGCAAATCACGCCAGAGGATCATGTTGCCATGAAAGTGGCGGTGAACCAGGATACTGTCGGTAACATCTATGCGGGTGTGCCGAGCATCAATACCAAGAAAGTGGAAACAGAAGTGCTGGTCGATAATGGAGGCACGGTGGTCATTGGTGGTGTCTACACCCAAGACGAGTCGGACTCGACCCAGGGCGTCACTGGTCTGAAGGACATCCCGATTTTGGGTTGGCTGTTCAAGACCAACACGTTGGTGAAGAGCAAGAAAGAACTTTTGGTATTCATCACACCAAAGATACTGAAAGAGACGCTCGGAATGAACTGACAAGGGCGGTATCGCCTCATATCATAAGAACCCGGCTAATTGCCGGGTTTTTATTTTGGCGCGAAATGAGCAGTATGGATTTCCGTTACAATTCCGGCATGGGCGATATGACGCAAAACAAAAGGGTTTCCGGCAACCTTGTTCTGGTTGGCATGATGGGTGCTGGTAAGACCACCGTGGGTAAGCTGCTCGCAAAGCAACTCGGAAAGACGTTCATCGATAGCGATGAAGAGATACAGAAGCGTACCGGTGTCACGATCCCCCATATTTTTGATGTCGAAGGTGAGGCAGGTTTCCGTCAACGCGAAAGTAGCGTGATTCAGGATCTGCTCAAACAAGATGACATCGTGCTGGCAACGGGTGGGGGGGCGGTACTTAACCCGCAAAATCGCAGCATGCTTAGGCAGAATGGCGTGGTGATCTACTTGAAAAGTAGTGTGCATGATCTGTGGCAGCGTACGCGGCATGATCACAATCGACCTTTGCTGCAAACGGCAGACCCTCGCGCCAAGCTGCAAGAACTGGTGGATCAGCGCGATCCCTTGTACGCAGAGGTGGCCGACATCACCATCCATACGGGCAAGCAGAGCGTGCAGATATTGTTGGCACGGTTACAGCGAAAATTGGATGATATGGGGCGTGAAGCGGTAGTGGGAAGCGAAGAGAATATGCAAACTTTGAATTTAGAATTAGGCGAACGCAGTTACCCTATCCATATCGGAAGTGGTTTATTGCAGCGCCTAGAGTTGCTGTTGCCCCACCTTTCGCACAAACGCACGGTCATTGTCAGTAATACCACGGTTGCCCCACTGTATTTGCAACAGCTGAGTGAGGGCTTAAATGAGCACGGGGTGCAAGTGCACTCCATCGTTTTGCCGGATGGCGAACAATATAAAAACAGCGAATCTTTGGGTAAGATTTATGATGCCTTACTTTCTACGCGCAGTGAACGTAGCACGCCGCTCATCGCATTAGGTGGAGGCGTCATCGGAGATATTACGGGCTATGCCGCCGCGACCTATCTGCGGGGTGTTCCGTTCATTCAAGTCCCGACGACGCTGTTGTCACAAGTGGATTCATCCGTCGGTGGCAAGACAGGCATCAACCATCTACTGGGCAAGAACATGATCGGAGCCTTCTATCAGCCGCGAGTGGTGCTGGCTGATACGACAACGCTGGACACGTTGCCGGATAAAGAGTTGCGGGCCGGCGTAGCTGAGGTCATCAAATATGGCTTGATTCGCGACCTTCCATTTTTAGAGTGGTTGGAGATCAACATCGAAAAACTTTTGGCGCGCGACACTAACGCGTTGCAATATGCAATCACGCGCAGTTGTCAAAACAAAGCGCAAGTGGTGGGAAATGATGAGAGAGAAAGCGGTGATCGGGCGCTGCTGAATCTGGGACACACCTTTGGTCATGCGATTGAGAATGGGATGGGTTATGGGGTCTGGTTGCATGGCGAAGCTGTGGCAGCCGGGACGATTATGGCGGCTGACCTGTCACAACGTCTTGGGTGGCTGACTGCGCAGGACGTAGAACGTGTGCGTAAATTATTCGGCCGCGCCGGATTGCCCGTTATTTCACCTAAATTGGGTGCGGAAAGATATCTGCAACTGATGGGGCTGGATAAAAAAGTGGCAGACGGCAAGATACGTTTCGTGCTGTTGAAATCGTTGGGACATGCCGTGATGACAGGCGACGTGTCGCAAGCGTTGATCGAACAAACGCTGGAGGCATGCAGTGCCTGAATTGCAACTCGCTCCTTATGCTGTGAGTACTAGTGTGCTAGGTAGGCGTGCGGCTGAATCCGCGCCGACAGGGCGTAGCGAGTTTCAGCGTGACCGAGACCGTATCATCCATTCTGGCGCGTTCCGCCGCCTCGAATACAAGACGCAAGTCTTCGTCAATCATGAAGGTGATCTGTTCCGTACCCGCCTCACGCACAGCATCGAAGTTGCGCAGATCGGTCGTTCTATTGCGCGGCGCATGGCATTGAATGAGGATCTGGTGGAAGCCATATCGCTGGCGCATGATCTGGGGCATACCCCCTTTGGACATGCCGGACAGGAAGCACTCAATGCTTGCATGAAAGATCACGGCGGTTTCGAGCACAACCTGCAGTCGCTAAGAGTCGTGGATGTGCTGGAAGAACGTTATGCGGCTTTTGATGGATTGAATCTATGTTTTGAGACGCGCGAAGGCATCCTTAAGCATTGCTCGCCAGAGCATGCCGCGCAACTCGGAGCGGTGGGCGAGCGCTTTATGAAAGACCAACGACCTTCGCTGGAAGCACAGATTGCCAATCTGGCCGACGAGATCGCCTACAACAACCACGATGTCGATGACGGCTTACGTTCGGGGCTGCTCACCTTGGAACAACTCTCCTCCGTGCGTCTTTTTTCCCGGCACTTGGAGGAGGTGCGTGCTACTTATCCTGAACTCGCGGAACGTCGTGTGGTACATGAGACCATACGCCGCATGATCAACACACTTGTCACCGATCTGATCTCGCAGACCGAACATAATATCCAGATGGCTATGCCTAAAAGCGTGGATGAGGTCAGGGCGGCCCGACCCTTAGTCGCCTTCAGCGACGAGATGCTTGAACTCAATCGCGAACTTAAGAGCTTCTTGCGTATCCATCTATATCGACATTATCGCGTGATGCGCATGAGTGCAAAGGCGCGACGTATCATCGGCGACCTGTTCCAGGCTTTCATGGACGACCCCCGCTTGCTTCCGCCGCAATTCGCGACTCAAGCCGAGGCGGCACGTCCACGGGCGATTGCGGACTATATCGCCGGAATGACGGATCGATACTCCATTCGCGAGCATAGGCGTATCTTTGCCGTGGAAGAGATCTGAACAGCAAGTTGCCCTTCCCCCCCGGATTAAGGTAGCATTCCCGCCCTTTCGCATAAAAAAATTGGAAGGTGGCTAGAGCCACTATTTTGTTGGGATGATTGAGGTGAGGAGCAAGGTGAACAATTCTTCGTTGCCAGCGCAGCAGGGTCTATACGATCCGCGCAATGAACATGATGCATGTGGTGTCGGTTTCGTCGCACATATCAAGGGTCAAGCAAGTCATGACCGCGTCAGTCAAGGACTACAGATACTGGAGAATCTGACCCACCGTGGTGCGGTCGGTGCCGATCCGTTAGCCGGTGACGGGGCGGGTATCCTAGTTCAAATTCCTGATGCCTTCCTGCGTAAGGTTCTCGTCAAAGAGAAGATCACCTTGCCATCTGCCGGTGAATACGGTGTCGGCATGCTGTTTCTGCCGCGCGATGCCAAAGCCCGCGCTGCTTGCGAAAAGATTGTTGCCGACAAGATCAAGGCCGAAGGCCAGACGCTGCTGGGCTGGCGCGATGTGCCGGTGGACAACAGCGGCCTCGGCGAAAGCGTGAAAGCGGTCGAGCCCGTGGTACGCCAAGTGTTCATCGCACGCGGCAAAAAGACTGCCGATCAGGATGCTTTCGAGCGCAAACTGTTCGTTATTCGCAAGACCACCGAGCATGCCATCAGCGCCTTGGCTAAAGGACAAGGCAAGGGCTTCTATGTTCCCTCCATGTCGTCGCGCACCTTGGTTTACAAAGGGATGCTGTTGGCCGACCAAGTGGGCAAATACTTTCTCGACCTGCAAGACAAAGAGTTAGTCAGCGCCTTCTCGCTGGTGCACCAGCGCTTCTCTACCAACACTTTCCCCACTTGGAATCTGGCGCACCCGTTCCGCATGATCGCGCACAACGGTGAGATCAACACCCTGCGCGGCAACGTCAACTGGATGGCGGCGCGTCACGCGGCGATGTCGTCTAAATTCCTCGGCAAAGACCTCGACAAACTGTGGCCGCTCATCGTTGAGGGCCAGTCCGATTCCGCCTGTTTCGACAACGCGCTGGAGTTGCTGGTGGCGGGCGGTTACTCGCTGCCGCACGCCATGATGTTGCTGATTCCGGAAGCCTGGGCAGGCAACCCGCTGATGGACGAAGAGCGCCGCGCGTTCTATGAATACCACGCCGCATTGATGGAACCATGGGATGGTCCTGCCGCCGTGGCCTTTACCGATGGCCGCATGATCGGCGCGACGTTGGATCGTAACGGTCTGCGCCCGGCACGCTATCTCATCACTGACGACGATGTGGTGCTGATGGCATCCGAGATGGGTGTGTTACCGATCGCGCAGAGCAAGATCGTGAAGAAATGGCGTTTGCAGCCGGGCAAGATGTTCCTCATCGACATGCAAGCCGGGCGCATCGTGGATGATGCCGAACTGAAGCAACAGATCGCCACGGCAAAACCGTATCGCAAGTGGATCGAGCAATCGCGTTATATCCTTGATGAACTGCCCAAGGTCGGCGACAAGACCAAAGCGCAGATCGGTCTGTTGGATGCGCAGCAAGCTTTCGGCTACACGCAAGAAGATCTCAAGTTCATCATGTTGCCGATGGCGACCGCAGGTGAGGAAGCCACCGGCTCCATGGGTAACGATGCGGCACTACCGATGCTTGTCGAGCAAGAGTAAGGTGTTCTACAACTACTTCAAACAGTTGTTCGCGCAAGTGACCAATCCGCCGATCGATCCGATCCGCGAAGAGATCGTGATGTCGTTGACCTCCTTCATCGGCTCCAAGCCTAACCTGCTCGGCGTGGACGAGACCAAACCTGCGCCGCGTCTGGAAGTGCATCAGCCGGTGTTGTCGCATGAAGACGCTGCCAAATTGCACGGCATCGACAAGCTGACCAAGGGCAAATATAAATCCAAGGTGTTGGACATCACCTATCCGGTGAAGAATGGCGCGACAGGCTGCGAAGCCGCGATCAAAGCTTTATGCGCGGCCGCTGACAAGGCGGTGACAGGCGGCTTCAACGTATTGATCTTGTCCGACCGCGAGACTTCAGATAAGCGTGTGGCGATCCCGGCCTTGCTGGCAACGGCGGCGGTGCATCACCATCTGGTTCGTGGCGGTTCACGCACCAGCACCGGCTTGGTGGTGGAGACCGGCTCGGCACGCGAAGTGCACCATTTTGCTTTGCTCGCGGGCTATGGTGCAGAGGCGGTGTATCCGTGGCTCGCGTTCGATAGCATCGCCAACTTTGAATTGCCATCCGGAGTGACAGCTAAAGACGGGCAGAAGCGCTTCATCAAGGCCATCAATAAAGGCCTGCTCAAAGTCATGTCCAAGATGGGCATCTCTACCTACCAATCCTATTGCGGTTCACAGATATTCGAAGCGATCGGCCTCAACAGTGATTTCGTGAAGAAATATTTCACCGGCACAGCGACACAGATCGAAGGCATCGGCCTCAAAGAAGTGGCGGAAGAAGCAGTGCGTATGCATAGCGCCGCGTTTGGCAACGACCCGGTGTTGGTCAACATGCTGGATGCAGGTGGCGAATACGCTTGGCGCACACGCGGTGAAGAGCACACCTGGACGCCGGATTCCATTGCCAAGTTGCAGCATGCGACACGTTCTAACAATTACAAGACATACAAGGAATACGCCAAGCTTATCAATGACCAAACCGAACGTCAGATGACCTTGCGTGGTCTGTTCGAGATCAAATCGGTTGGTGCTGCGGTGCCACTGGATGAAGTCGATTCGGCAAAAGACATCGTCAAGCGTTTCGTCACGGGCGCGATGTCCTTGGGTTCCATCTCCACCGAAGCACACACGACACTGGCTATCGCCATGAACCGTATCGGCGGCAAGTCGAACACGGGTGAGGGCGGCGAAGACGCCAACCGTTTTAAAACGCTGCACGGCGGAGAGAAGCTGTCCGACATCATCGGTAAGCATCGCATCGAAGCTGATCAAACTTTGAAGGCGGGCGACTCGCTGCGTTCGCGCATCAAGCAGGTCGCCTCTGGTCGTTTTGGCGTGACAGCCGAGTACCTGAGCAGTGCGGACCAGATCCAGATCAAGATGGCGCAAGGTGCGAAGCCAGGTGAAGGTGGTCAGTTGCCCGGCGGCAAAGTATCGGAATACATCGGCAAGTTGCGTCACTCCGTGCCCGGCGTGGGGTTGATATCGCCACCGCCGCATCACGACATCTATTCCATCGAGGACTTGGCGCAGCTCATCCATGACTTGAAGAACTCCAATCCATCCGCTTCCATTTCCGTGAAGCTGGTGTCGGAAGTCGGTGTGGGGACGGTGGCGGCAGGCGTGTCCAAAGCCAAGGCCGACCATATCGTGATTTCCGGCTATGACGGCGGTACTGGCGCATCACCGCTATCTTCGGTGAAGCATGCGGGTACGCCGTGGGAACTGGGTCTGGCTGAAGCGCAACAAACGCTGGTGCTGAACCAGTTGCGTGGCCGTATCGGTCTGCAAGTGGACGGTCAATTGAAGACAGGTCGCGATGTGCTGATCGGTGCATTGCTCGGCGCGGACGAATTCGGTTTCGCCACCGCACCGCTGGTCGTCGAGGGTTGCATCATGATGCGCAAGTGTCACCTCAACACCTGCCCGGTCGGCGTGGCCACGCAAGACCCGGCCTTGCGCAAGAAATTCACCGGTCAACCGGAACACGTGGTGAACTATTTCTTCTTTGTCGCTGAAGAAGTGCGCGAGCTGATGGCACAGATGGGTATTCGTAAGTTCGATGATCTGGTCGGTCGCAGCGACCTGCTCGATGTGCGCAAAGGTATCCAACATTGGAAGGCCAAGGGCTTGGATTTCTCCAAGATATTCCACCAGCCAGATATGCCGGTCAGCGTGTCGCGTCGGCATACCGAAGGACAGGATCACGGTTTGGAACATGCGTTGGACAACGACCTCATCGCGCAAGCCAAAGAAGCCTTGGATGCCAAACGTGTGGTCACTATCGAAACCAAGATCAGCAACGTCAATCGCAGTGTCGGCACCATGCTGTCGCATGAAGTGGCAAAGCGTCATGGCAATGCCGGTCTGCCGGACGACACGATTCGCGTGAAATTGCTCGGCACGGCAGGGCAGAGTTTCGGTGCGTTCCTCGCGCACGGCGTCACCTTCCAGCTCGAGGGCGAAGGCAATGACTACGTGGGTAAGGGTCTGTGCGGCGGACGCATCATCGTCAAGCCGTCTGACGACAGCAAGCTGGTCGCAGAAGACAATATCATCGTCGGCAACACCGTGTTGTATGGCGCAACGGCAGGCGAGGTGTTCTTCCGTGGCGTGGCTGGTGAGCGCTTTGCTGTGCGCAACTCCGGTGCAACCGCTGTCGTGGAAGGCGTGGGCGACCACGGTTGCGAATACATGACTGGCGGCATGGTCGTCGTGCTGGGTCAGACCGGTCGCAACTTCGCAGCGGGTATGTCCGGCGGCGTGGCGTATGTGCTGGATGAAGACGGCAGCTTCCCCAAGCGTTGCAACATGTCCATGGTGCAATTGGAAGCCGTGCCGGAAGAAGCGGCGGCCAGCGCCACCGGCGAAGTCGAAGCTCACGGTCGCGTGCATTTCAATCACCTCAACAAAGCCGATGAAGCAGCCTTGCGCGGCAAGATCGAGAAGCACCTGCGCTACACCGGCAGTACGCGTGCCAAGCTGATTCTGGATAACTGGGCGACTTACCTGCCCAAGTTTGTGAAGGTCATGCCGACCGAATATCGTCGTGCGTTGCTTGAGATAGCAGCGCAGCAGAAGGAGGCCGCATGAACATCCCCGTAAATTTGTTTTGTGGGCGAATCGCTGTGTCGTGTGCTCGCTCACTCCTCGCCTACCAACGCGGTATGTCTCGTCGCTCGCTGTGCGACTCCTTGCGCTTCATCCCGCAAAATCAAATTTTCAAGGATGTTCATCATGGGTAAGCCAACCGGATTCATGGAATTTGACCGCGTCAGCGAAGGCTACGCACCGGTCGAACAACGGGTAAAAGACTATCGTGAGTTCGTCGCGCATCTGAGCGATGCCGAGGCCAAGCAGCAGGGTGCGCGCTGCATGGATTGCGGCATCCCGTTCTGCAACAACGGCTGCCCAGTCAACAACATCATCCCTGACTGGAACGACCTCGTGTATCGCGGCAACTGGAAGCAAGCATTGGAAGTGCTGCACTCCACCAACAATTTCCCCGAAGTGACTGGGCGTATCTGCCCCGCTCCGTGCGAAGCGGCCTGCACGCTCAACATCAATAACGACGCAGTCGGCATCAAATCCATCGAGCATGCCATCATCGACAAGGGCGGCGAGAACGGCTGGGTCGTGCCGCAGAAGGCAGAAAAAAAGACTGGCAAGAAAGTCGCCGTGGTCGGCTCCGGCCCTGCCGGTCTGGCCGCTGCACAGCAACTTGCGCGTGCGGGTCATGCGGTGACCGTGTTCGAGAAGAACAGTCGCATCGGTGGTCTGATGCGCTACGGCATTCCCGACTTCAAATTGGACAAGCGCCTGATCGACTGGCGCATGGCGCAACTCGCCGCAGAAGGTGTGAAGTTCCAGACCAACACCTTCGTCGGCAAGGATGCGCCGGGCAAAGGTGTTGCTAACGATGCGAAGAAGGTCGTCAGCCCCAAAGAATTGCAAAAGGAATTCGACGCAGTGATCTTGGCGGGCGGTTCCGAGCAACCTCGCGATCTGCCGGTTCCGGGACGCGAACTGAATGGCGTGCATTACGCGCTGGAATTCCTCATCCCGCAGAACAAAGAGAATGCAGGCGATGCGAAGAATCCGATCAACGTTGCGGGCAAGCATGTCGTCGTCATCGGCGGTGGTGACACCGGCTCCGACTGTGTGGGCACATCCAATCGTCATGGTGCTGCATCGGTGACGCAGATCGAGGTGATGCCACGCGCTCCAGAGCAAGAAAACAAGCCGCTGACTTGGCCGTACTGGCCGCTCAAGCTGCGCACCTCCAGTTCGCATGACGAAGGTTGTGAGCGTGACTGGGCGATCTCTACCAAAGAATTCGTCGGTGAAAACGGCGTGCTCAAGGCGATCAAAGCTGTGCGCGTCGAATTCAAGGACGGCAAGATGAGCGAGGTCGCAGGTAGCGAATTCGAACTCAAGGCCGACTACGTGTTTCTCGCCATGGGTTTCACCAATCCATTGGCGCAAGTGCTGGATGCGTTCGGTGTGGAGAAGGATGTGCGCGGCAACGCGAAGGCAAGCACCGAGGGCGACAAGTGCTACCAGACCAATGTGAAGAAAGTTTTTGCGGCAGGCGATATGCGTCGCGGTCAATCGTTGGTGGTATGGGCGATCCGTGAAGGCCGTCAGGCGGCATGTGCAGTAGATGAATACCTGATGGGCAGCAGTGTCCTGCCCCGATAAGAAAAGAGCAAAATGAATTTCAAAGTTAAGAACGACACGTTTCTCCGCGCACTCCTGAAACAACCCACCGAATACACCCCGCTGTGGATGATGCGCCAAGCCGGACGCTATCTGCCCGAGTATTGCGCCACACGTAAACGTGCGGGCAGCTTTCTCAACCTGTGCAAGAGTCCAGACATGGCGACGGAAGTCACCCTGCAACCGTTGGAGCGATTCCCGCTGGATGCGGCCATTCTGTTCTCCGACATCCTGACCGTACCGGATGCGATGGGTCTGGGGTTGTATTTCGCCGAAGGCGAAGGCCCGAAGTTCGAGCGTCCGCTGAGTACCGAGGCTGCCATCAAGGCGTTGCGCGTGCCTGACATCGGCAAGGATTTGAAATATGTCACCGACGCCGTGTCGCAGATTCGCAAGGCGCTCGACGGCAGCGTGCCGCTGATCGGTTTTTCCGGTAGCCCGTGGACATTGTCCTGCTACATGGTGGAAGGTGGCAGCAGCAGTGATTACGCCAAGGTGAAGACCTTGATGTACAAAGAGCCGAAGCTGATGCACCACATCCTCGATGTGACCGCGCAGGCGGTGACGCAATACCTCAATGCGCAGATCGAAGCGGGCGCGCAAGCTGTCATGATCTTCGACTCATGGGGGGGCGCGCTGTCGCATGCGGCGTATCACGAATTCTCGCTGGCTTATATGCAACGCATCGTGGCCGGACTCATCAAGGAAAAAGATGGCGTGCGTATCCCATCCATCGTGTTCACCAAGGGTGGCGGTCTGTGGATCGAGAGTATCGCCGACATCGGCTGCGATGCGGTCGGTCTGGATTGGACCATGGACATCGGCGTGGCACGGCAGAAGGTCGGGCATAAGGTAGCCCTGCAAGGCAATCTTGATCCGAATGTGTTGTTCGCCACACCGGACGTCATCCACAGCGAAGTGGAAAAGATCCTTTCCAGCTACGGTTACGGCAGCGGTCATGTGTTCAATCTCGGCCACGGTATCTCGCAATTCACTAACCCGGACAATGCTGCCGCGCTGGTGCAGGCGGTACATGAGCTGAGCAAAAAATACCATTAAGAATCAAGCTAAGAATTTAGTCTTATAAACAGCACGATTTTTTGCCTAAGGCCACGGATGCTATCTCCCGTGGCCTTTTTCATTAATCCAATAACTATTTGTTTATTAAAGGCCTATGAGCTTGAGCAGAATTTGGGCAGCAGAAAAAAACCGTATATACGATTAGGAGTTAGCGCATTTGTTGGGTAGTTGCCCACACAGTTATCCACAGCTTATGTGCATAAGAAAAAATCCCTATATGGCTCAAGCGGATTAGCTAAACTTCACAGAAATCACCATAGAAAAATTTCTTAACATGCCCATCATTCGCGTCGCTTTAGACGTGCCCTTGTCAACACTTTTCGATTATTTCGTGAGTGCGGAAACCAAGCTCGAGATCGGGCAGCGGGTGCTCGTTCCGTTCGGGCGTAAGCAGGTGCTGGGCGTGGCGATGGCGTGGGCTGAACAATCGGACTTGGCAGCGGATCGCATCAAGCCGGTGACGCAAGTACTGGACGATGTACCGCCCTTGCCGCAAGAGTTGCTCACCCTATTACAGTTTTGCAGTGACTATTACCACCATCCACTCGGCATGACTGTACTGTCCGCCCTGCCGACGCGCTTGCGTGCATTGGAGCCGGTCGCGTTGAAACAATCGCTGGATTATGCCCTGAGCACAACGGGCAAGGCGCTGGATGTGGCTACGCTGCCCAAGCGTCGCGTGGTGCAGCAACGCATCCTGCAAGCCTTACGGCAGAGGCCTATGAGCGGTGCGCAACTGCGCAGTCTGTCGGCCACGGCACCGGCGGCTCTCAAGGTGCTGCTGGAAGCGGGTTGGGTCGAGGCCTGCGCACCACTGCCGCGTGGCACACATGTCTTCAATGATGCGCATGCACTCACTGACGAACAACAGCAGGCGGTCGATGCTGTCACGCAACAAAACGGCTACGGTTGTTTCCTGTTGCACGGCATCACCGGCAGCGGCAAGACCGAGGTATATGTGCACCTGATGCACGAGGTGCTCAAGCGTGGCGGTCAGATATTGCTGCTGGTGCCCGAGATCAACCTCACGCCGCAATTGGAGAATTATTTCCGCAGCCGCTTTCCCGACGTGGATCTGGTCAGCTTGCACAGTGGGTTGGCTGATGGTGAGCGCGCACAGAATTGGCTCAAGGCGCAATCGGGCGCAGCCCGCATCGTGTTAGGTACGCGTCTAGCCGTATTTACGCCGTTGCCCAAGTTGAGTCTGATCCTGGTGGATGAAGAGCACGATGCTTCGTTCAAACAGCAAGACGGTCTGCGCTACTCGGCGCGCGACGTGGCGATCTTCCGCGCCAACCAACGGGGTGTGCCTATCGTGCTCGGCTCTGCTACGCCGTCGCTGGAGAGTTGGTATAACGCGCAGAGCGGACGCTATCAGTTGTTGAAACTCACGCAGCGTGCGGTGCAACCGGCCTCCCTGCCCACAGTGCGCTGTATGGACATCACGCAATTGCCATTGCAAGAAGGGCTGAGTGAGCCGCTGCTCAGTGCCATCGAGTTGCGACTGCAACGCAAGGAACAAAGTCTCATCTTCATCAACCGGCGCGGTTATGCGCCGGTGCTGATGTGTACCGCCTGCGGCTGGCTGTCCGAGTGCAAGCATTGTGCGGGCAAGTTGGTGCTGCATCTCAAGGACCGCACCTTGCGTTGCCATCACTGCGGCTTCCAACAACGTGTGCCGCACGCCTGCCCGACTTGCGGTGATGCCGACCTGAAGCCGGTTGGTATCGGTACACAGCGCTTGGAAGAAACTTTGCAAGCCCGCTTCCCAACCGCGCGCATCCTACGTGTGGATCGCGACAGCACACGCAACAAAGGCGCGTGGAATGTCATGCGCAAACAGATCCATGACGGCGAAGCCGACATCCTGATCGGCACGCAGATGTTGGCAAAAGGCCACGACTTCCCCAACCTCACCTTAGTCGGCGCGCTCAACCCCGATGGTGCGTTATACAGTGCCGACTTCCGTGCTTCGGAAAAACTCTTTGCGCAACTCACCCAAGTCGGCGGGCGTGCCGGGCGTGCCGATAAGGCGGGCGAAGTCATCGTGCAGACCGCATTTCCCAACCATCTGTTGTTTCAGGCACTGCGTGCGCACGACTACGATATCTGGGCGCAGACTTTGCTGGCTGAACGTCAGATGGCTGGCTTCCCGCCATTCACCTATCAAGTGTTGTTGAGTGCGGAAAGCAAGCAAGGCAATGACGCACTCAACTTTTTGCAGCAAGCGCGCCAAATGGCGAAGGAATTGCAGATACCTGTTGAAGTGTATGGCGTCGTACCCGCTGCCATGCCCAAGCGCGCCAATCACCACCGAGCCCAATTGCTGGTGCAGAGCGATAAGCGCAAGACATTGCAAGAATTCCTGCGCGCATGGAAACCCTTGCTGGATGCGCTTCCTGCGCAAAAACTACGCTGGTCGCTGGACATCGACCCACTTGAGTTATAGAGTGGCGCGGCCTAAACGAAGAAAGGAACACCATGTCGATCCACCGTTTTTATACCAAGACCGTCAGCGAGAAATTGCTGTACACCTCATTCCTGTTGCTGATCGGTTTAGGCTATCTGATGGCCATCTCGTATCTATACGTCACCCACGAGATGAACGATGGTAAACCGGGGCTGTCGTTGCAAGACGTCGCCAGTAGCTACTACGGCAACCGTAGCGGTACCCGTCTGGAAGCCGCCATTCGCGGACCAATGGCGGGCTTCATCCAGGAAGAAGACCGGCACGTCGTCGTAGCCTGGTTAAAAGATGGTGCGGAGCAAGAGCACTTCGACAAAGACATCAAACCGATTCTGCAAAAGACCTGCCTCGGCTGCCATACCAAGACAATCAACCCCAACATCCCCGATTTCACTACGTATGAAGGTCTGCATGAGATGGCCAAGGTGGACACGGGCATGTCGCTGGCCAGCTTGCTGAAACTGTCACACATCCACTTGCTCGGCATCAGCATGTTGTTGTTCGTGTTGGGTTGGATATTCATCCAGTCGGAAGTCAACGTCTGGTTCAAACGCTTCCTTGTGGTGTCGCCGATGTTGGCCGTGTTCGTCGATGTGCTGTCCTGGTTCCTCACCAAGTGGGATCCGCTGTACGCGGGTATCGTCGTGGTAGCGGGCGGCATATTGGGTGCATCGATGGCATTGCAGATCATCATCTCGCTGTACCAGATATGGTTCCTCAAGCGTCCAGCCAACCCGGCTGATCATCCGCCGCTCACTTGATCGCCCCACTCCAACAGATCGTCGGCACGGATAACGTGCTGACACAACAAGCCGCCGCGCCCTTCTGCAAAGATTGGCGCGGTCGTTATTCGGGCGAGGCGCTCGCCGTCGTGTTCCCCTCTGACACAGAGCAAGTCAGCGCGATCGTGAAATGGTGCGTGGCGAACAATATCGCCATCGTGCCTCAAGGCGGCAACACCAGCTTGTGCGGTGCGTCCGTGCCGCTGGCGGATGGCACAAAACAGGTCGTCATCAACCTCTCGCGTATGAACCGCATTCGCAATATGGATGCCACCAACTACACCATGACAGTTGAGGCGGGCTGCAAACTTGCTGCGCTGTATGAAGCCGCAGAGCCAAGCAGACAGGCTCTTCCCGCTTGGTCTCACCGCCATCGCGCCGCACTGCGAGATCGGCGGCAATCTCTCCACCAACGCGGGCGGCATCGGCGTGCTGCGTTATGGCAACGCACGCGATCTGGTACTCGGGTTGGAAGTGGTGCTGCCGGATGGGCGCATCTGGGACGGTCTGCGCAGCTTGCGCAAAGACAACACCGGCTACGACCTCAAGCATCTATTCATCGGCGCCGAGGGTACGCTCGGCATCATCACGGCCGCCGTGCTCAAACTTTTTCCGCGTCCCAAGTCGGTGGCAACTGCCTGCATCGCGTTGCATGATCCCGCCACTGCGGTGGCACTGCTGTCGCACCTGCGCGCCACCTGTGGCGACAAGATCAGTGGCTTCGAGATCATCTCGCGTTCGTGCTTCGATCTCGTGCTCAAACACATTGCTGATACGCACGAGCCATTCGCTCCCCGACACGAATGGATCGTCATCACCAAACTGGCCGATGTGCTGCAAGCGCCGCTGGATGCGGCATTGCGCGATGCACTCAAGTCGTTCGGCGATGGCATCATCGAGTTCGACATCACCACCAATGAAGCGGATGCCGAACGCTGGTGGAAACTACGCAAGAACATCGCCGAAGCACAAAAAGCCGAAGGCATCAGCATCAAGCACGACGTCTCGGTGCCCGTCAGCCGCGTAGCCGAATTCATCACACAGGCCAGCATTGCACTGCGCGACACCTACCCCGGCATCCGCATCGTCGCCTTCGGTCATCTCGGTGACGGTAACATCCACTACAATATTTCCATGCTCGATGCCGCGCAGAACGATGCCTTCATTGAGGAGCAAGAGCATGAAGTGAACCGCATCGTGTATGCAGTGGTGATCAAGCTCGACGGCAGCATCAGCGCCGAACACGGCTTGGGGCAACTCAAACGTGAAGAGATCACCCACTACAAGAGCTCATTGGAACTGGAGCTGATGCGCAACATCAAGCACACGCTCGACCCGCACGGATTGATGAACCCCGGCAAGGTGATTTAGTTTGTTATTCTGGCGAAGGCCGGAATCCAGTGTATTTATCAAACTGGACACCGGCCTGCGCCGGTGTGACGGAATTGGAAATGAGCTTTAGCAGTTGATTTGGCGATACCATCACAACGTTGCAGTTCGATACGGATAGAGGAGACGCACATGGCAAACCAACCCGAGATCACCAACATGGCCCTGTTCTGCGATTTCGAGAACGTGGCGCTTGGGGTGCGCGACGCTAAGTACGCGCAGTTCGACATCAAGAAAGTGCTGGAGCGCCTGCTACTCAAGGGCGGCATCGTGGTGAAGAAAGCCTATTGCGACTGGGAGCGCTACAAGGAATTCAAGGCCACCATGCACGAAGCAGCGTTCGAACTGATCGAGATCCCGCACGTAAGGCAAAGTGGCAAAAACTCCGCCGATATCCGCATGGTCGTCGATGCACTCGACCTCTGCTACACCAAATCCCACATCGACACCTTCGTTATCATCAGCGGCGACTCCGATTTCTCGCCGCTGGTGTCCAAACTGCGCGAGAACAACAAATACGTCATCGGCATCGGCGTGAAGGACTCGACATCGGATTTGCTGAGTGCCAACTGCGATGAATTCATCTTCTACGACGACCTCGTGCGCGTGCAGGAAGCGAAGAAGAAACAGGCCGCCAAGAAAGCACCGGCCAAGAATGAAAGCAGAAGCAGCCAAACCTGCAGCGGCAAAGAGCGAGGAACGACAAGAAACAAGAAGCGATGGACTTCCTCGTCGAAACCGTCGAAGGCCTCATCTCCGAACGCGGTTCCGATGAAAAGCTCTGGGGCTCAATGGTCAAGCCCACCATGCAACGGCGCCGTCCCGGCTTCAATGAAACCTACTACGGCTACCGTTCGTTCAAAGAACTGATCGAGGACGCGCAGAAGCACAAACTGGTTGTGTTGGTGAAGGATGAGAAGTCGGGGCAGTACACGATTCGGTTGCCTGCGGCGGATTAAGGTGAATGGTTGACGGGGTAATGCACTTGCATTACCATGATCGCCGAATGTATCACTAAGGAAGCCCGTCATGGCACACACACATAAACTTGAATCTACCCTGACCGACCGCTACCAAACCACAGTTCCCAATGCGGTGCGCCATGCGCTCAAGCTGGGTAAGCGCGACAAAATCAGCTACCTTATCCAGCCGGATGGTGGAGTATTGTTGGCACGCGCATCCAACGAGAACGAGGATGATCCAGTGTTGGAGCAATTTTTGAGTTTTCTGGCGCACGACATGTCTACCCACCCCGAGCACTTGAAAAGTATTGATGCCGGATTGCGCAAGCGCATCAAGTCGCTGGTGAAAAAAGTCGAAGTTGATCTTGACGCGCCTTTGGTGGCTGAAGACGAATGACTCAGTCATCGCCTGCCTTGATCATCAATGGCTGGACGATTTTCGCGCACCCGCTTTTCCTCAACGCCCTTGAAGTTCTGACCGCGCAAGTAGAAGCGCTACAGCAAAAAGACCCCAGCGGCTATATCAACAAGAACGCCACCAAACGCTTAGCAGCGATTAACAAACTCGCATTTGAAATCATCCCGCAGGATCCGGCACGACCGGAATATCGTCAGGGCGCAACGCTGGGTGATGACCGCAAACACTGGTTTCGTGCCAAATTTTTTCAGCAATACCGTTTGTTTTTTCGTTACCACCAAGAGAGCAAAATCATCGTTTACGCATGGGTCAACGACGAAAATACCAAGCGCGCCTACGGCAGCGATAGCGACGCCTACCGAATATTCCAGCGTATGCTGAAAAGCGGCAACCCGCCGGATGATTGGCTGGGTCTGTTGAGTGAGGCGAAGCGCGCAAGTAAGCGGCTCGGTAAAAAGTGAAACGAAGCTGACCCCTTTCGTTTGTTCAAATGAAAATACCAATGGCCTATTGAGACAATACTTCCCGAAAGGGATGAGCTTGGCCAATTACTCGCAAGCCAAACTCAATGCAGTAGCAAGAAGACTGAATGAACGTCCAAGAAAAACACTAAACTACGAAACACCGGCAGAGCGATTTGCTCAATCTGTTGCATCCACCGGTTGAATCCAAGGTTATAAGCGGACATAAGCCCAGTAGCGTGGGCACAAAGTGCCCACGCTGTAGTTTTAGGTTTTGACTTTCCTTCCCCTGTGCGCCGCCGAGTAGCGGAGACTGGTCAGGGGATGTCGGCGAGGACTGTTTGAGCGCGCAGCGCGAGTTCCGCAGCCGCCTGACCAGTCGAGCAACGCAGGGAACTGCGAAGCAGCGGCACACCGGGGGCGACTTCTTTGGGTTACCTTTCTTGGCAAGACAAGAAAGGTAACTAGCTGTCGGGCTACCCCCGACGGTGTTGGTTTTAAATTTGAAAACCAGAGGGCTTCGCCCATCCTTCGATACGGCTACGCCTACTCAGGACGAACGGTCATAGGCGCCACCAGCCCCCCCAATGCTATAATCCGCGCCTCTTTTGAAGGCGTAAAGCAATGTCCGCAGTCCTGAATTTCAAATCCCATCTAACCGATCTGTTCGCGCAGGCTTTGCGCGAGGTTGCGCCCGATCACGACGGGGCGACCGTCCTCATCGAACGTCCCAAACAAGCTTCGCATGGCGATTACGCCTGCAATCTGGCGATGCAGTTGGCCAAGCCTTTACGCAAATCGCCGCGCGACATCGCCAATGCGCTGATCGCGGCGCTGCCGAAATCCGAGGTGATCGAGAAAGTCGAAATCGCGGGTGCGGGCTTCATCAATGTGTTTATCACCACGGCTGCCAAGCAGGATGTGGTGCATGGCGTGTTGCAGGCGGGTGCGGGCTACGGCCATGTGCATGTCGGCGCTGGGCGCAAGGTGGGGGTGGAGTTTGTTTCCGCCAATCCTACTGGCCCTCTCCATGTCGGCCACGGGCGCGGCGCGGCGGTGGGCGATTGCCTGTGCAACGTGTTGCACGCGGCGGGCTGGAATGTGACGCGCGAGTTCTACTACAACGATGCAGGTGTGCAGATCGACAACCTTACCTTGTCGGTGCAATTGCGCTGCAAGGGCATCACGCCTGAAAACTCGGAGTGGCCGGAGTCAGGCTATCGCGGCGACTACATCATGGATGTGGCGCGCAGCTACATGGCGAAAGAAACGGTCGAAGCTGACGATCAGCACACCACAGGCAAGGGTGACGTGAACGATGCCGAAGCCATCCGCCATTTCGCCGTGGCCTATCTGCGTCGCGAGCAGGACTTGGATCTGCGCGCGTTTCAGGTGGAGTTCGATGTGTTCTCGCTGGAGTCGGCGCTGTACACCGAGGGCAAGGTGGAAGCGACGGTGCAGAAGCTCATCGCCAGCGGCCACACCTACGAACAGGAAGGCGCGCTGTGGTTGCGCACCACCGATTTCGGCGACGACAAAGACCGCGTGATGCGCAAAAGCGACGGTGGCTACACCTATTTCGTGCCGGACGTGGCCTACCATCTGGAAAAGTGGAAGCGCGGTTTTGTGCGCGTCATCAACGAGCAGGGCTCCGATCACCACAGCACCATCACCCGCGTGCGCGCCGGTTTGCAAGCGCTGGACGCGGGCATCCCCAAGGGCTGGCCGGATTATGTGCTGCACCAGATGGTGACGGTGTTGAAGAACGGCGAAGAGGTGAAGATATCCAAGCGCGCGGGCAGTTACGTCACGCTGCGCGACTTGATCGACGAGGTGGGCTGTGATGCGACGCGTTATTTCCTCGCCGCGCGCCATCCTGATTCGCAACTGGTGTTCGATATCGACCTCGCGAAATCGCAGAGCAACGACAATCCGGTGTACTACATCCAGTACGCCCATGCCCGTATCAGCACGGTGCTGGCGCAGTGGGGCGGCGAGCGACTGGCGTTGATGGGTGCCGACATGAGCGTGCTCGACAGCGAATACGAGACCGCGCTATTGCAGCGCATGATCGATTATCCGCAAGTGATCGAGACGGCGGCGGAAGACCTTGCGCCGCATCTGGTTGCTTTCTACCTCAAAGAATTGGCAGCCGATTTTCACAGCTACTATAATGCCTCGCGCTTCCTGGTCGAGGATGGGCGCATCAAGCTGGCGCGGCTGGCATTGATCGCCGCAGTGGCGCAGGTGATCAAGAACGGTCTGGCGCTGCTCGGTGTGAGCGCGCCGGAAAAAATGTAAGCAGTACAACGCACAAAGGAACGAACATGAGTAATGGTGGAACGGATAAAGGCAAAGTGATCGCAGGCGTCTTCATCGGCATGGTGTTGGGTATCGCGGCGGCAGGAGGGATCGCTTGGTATGTGCTGCAAAAGAATCCGGCCACATTCACCAATAAAGAACCGGCCAAGGTTGTCCCGCCAGTCGCGCCGCTTGCGGCGAGTGCACCCGTCGTGACTGCGCCCGCTGTTGCGGCTTCCGGCGTGGCCGAGACCAAACAGCATTTCGAGTTCTATAAAACATTGACCGACAAGTCGGATGGCACGGCACATAAGAGCACGCCTAAACCGAAACCTAAAGAGCCCGCCGTGGCCAAAGCGCCGGTGACTGCGCCAGCAGCGACAAATGAATCGAAAGACAAATTCTTTGTGCAAGCGGGCTCCTTCCAGAACAAGGACGATGCGGAAAAGTTGAAGGCGAAATTGGCCTTCTCCGGCTTGGAAGCCAACATCCAAACGACCGATATCCCAGGCAAGGGCGTGTGGCATCGTGTGCGCCTCGGCCCCTATGCCGAGAGCGAAGCGGGCAAGACCATCGCGACATTGAAGCAGAGCGGCATCACTGCCACCCAAGTCCATGCCCAATAAGGGCGCAACGAACTGATAAGGAGATAGCATGAGATTCTTCAAGCAACTGTTTGCCGTGTTGGCCTTGCTGTGCGCGACCTATGCACAAGCGGAGGTGGTGGAGGGCAGGGATTACAGCAAACTCAGTCAGCCGCAGCCCACCGCCAGCGGCAATAAGATCGAGGTGTTGGAGTTCTTCTTTTACGGATGTCCGCATTGCTATCACCTGCACGGTGCGATGAACACGTGGAAAAAGACCACTGCCTAAAGACGTCGATCTGCATTACGTCCCGGTCTTCTTCAAAGATTTTGCGGTACCGATGGCGCGCACTTTTTATGCGCTGGAATCGATGGGCAAGCTCGGAAAATTGCATAACGATCTGTATGAAGCATGGAACGTGTTCGATATCAATCTGAGGGATGAGGATAAGATCATCGAATTCGTGGCGAAGCACGGCGTGGATCGTCAGCGCTTCAAGGATGAATATGAATCATTCAAAGTGATGAATAAAGTCGACCGAACCGTGCACGAAAAGGCGTTGATCGATTACGGCGTGGAGGGTACGCCCGACTTCGTGGTGGACGGCAAATACAACGTCCCTAACCGAGCCACTCCAGAAGACACGCTGCGCGTGCTGGATGAAGTGATCAAACTGGCGCGCAAGGAACGCAACAAGAAGCATTGATGAAAGTCGTTGTCAGCGGCGCGTCGAGCGGTATCGGTTTAGCCCTCGCGCGCCATTATCTTGAGCGCGGTGCATCTGTCGCCGCCTTCGCCCGACGCGGCGAACTGCTGCAAACCCTCTCCACTGAATTCCCGAACAAAGTTTTTTGCTATGCGCTGGACGTGCGCGACGCTAAGGCTATTTGCGATGCCGCGACCGATTTCATGGCGCGCGTCGGTGTGCCGGACATCGTCATCGCCAACGCGGGCGTGAGTCGTGGCACGCTCACCGAATATGCCGAAGACATCGACGCGTTCCAGCAGGTGATGGACATCAACGTGATGGGCATGGTGAAGACCTTCCAGCCGTTCGTGCATGCCATGCGCTTGGCGAAGCGCGGCAGATTGGTTGGCATCGCCAGCGTGGCAGGGTTTCGTGGCCTGCCCGGCTCGGAGGCTTACTCGGCATCTAAAGCGGCAGCGATCTCGTATCTGGAAAGTCTGCGCGTCGAGATGCACGGTAGCGGCGTCAAGGTCGTGACCCTCTGTCCCGGCTACATCAAGACACCGATGACCGAGATCAATCCTTATCCGATGCCGTTCATCCTAGACGCGGATGAAGCGGCGCGACGCATGGCGCGCGTGATCGCACGCGGTTGCTCGTTCGCGGTAGTGCCGTGGCAGATGGGTGTGGTGGGGTGGTTGTTGAAACGCTTACCGAACTGGCTGTATGACTGGCTGTTCGCTAACGCGCCGCACAAACCGAGAAAAGCAGATAGCTAAATAGCCGTTCGCCCTGAGCTTGTCGAAGGGTGAACAGAGTTCACAATTTCGGTTGGTTCCCTCCCTCCATGGTTCGACAAGGCCTTTAGTCCTGAGCGCAGTCGAAGGGTCACCACGAACGGAGGGTGGGTGTTTTTTAACCTTCCAGCTTCTTCTTCAGAATGTCGTTGAGCTGAGCTGGATTCGCCTTACCTTTGCTGGCCTTCATGGCGAGACCGACGAAGAAACCGAACAGCTTGTCCTTGCCGCTGCGGTATTCCGCAACCTTCTCCGCATTGCCTGCGATAATTTCGTCCACCAGTGCTTCGATCGCGCCGGAATCCGACACCTGTTTCAGCCCCTTGGCTTCAATGATCGCATCGGCTTCGCCGCCTTCCGCCCACATAGTGCGGAACACTTCCTTCGCGCCGGAGTTGGAGATGGTATTGTCCGCGATGCGCTGCAACATGCCACCGAGTTGTAGCGCTGTGATTGGGCATTGCGCCATATCGAGACCGTCGCGATTCAACTGTGCACTCACTTCGCCGATCATCCAGTTGGCACAGAGTTTGGCTTCAACGGCAAACCCCACCCCACCCCTCCCCTTATCAGGGGAGGGAGCCGAGCCTGCTCCTCCCCTGATAAGGGGAGGTTGGGAGGGGTTAAGTGCAGCCTCAAAAAAATCCGCCATCTCGCGCGAACTGGTGAGCACGCTGGCATCGTAGGCCGACAGGCCAAGCTCATTCACGTAACGCGCCTGTTTGGCTTGCGGCAATTCCGGCAAAGTGGCGCGTACCTGTGCTATCCACTCGGGCGAAATTTCCAGCGGCAACAGATCGGGATCGGGGAAGTAGCGGTAGTCGTGCGCGTCTTCCTTGCTGCGCATGGCGCGCGTCTCGCCGGTGTCTGGATTGAACAAGATGGTGGCTTGCTGAATTTTGCCGCCATTCTCGATCGTGTCGATCTGCCACTGCACTTCGTAGTCGATGGCCTGTTGCATGAACTTGAACGAGTTGAGGTTCTTGATCTCGCGGCGTGTGCCCAGCGGCTGGCCGGGTTTGCGCACCGACACGTTCACGTCGCAGCGGAACGAACCTTCCTGCATGTTGCCGTCGCAGATGCCGATCCAGCGCACCAGCGTGTGTAGAGCCTTCGCATACGCCACCGCCTCGGCAGCGGAACACATGTCCGGCTCGGACACGATCTCCAGCAGCGGTGTACCGGCACGGTTCAGGTCGATGCCGGTCACGCCTTGAGAGTTGCCGTGTACCGATTTGCCTGCATCTTCTTCCAGATGGGCGCGCGTGATGCGCACCGTCTTTTCGTAAGGTTTGGCGTTGCCCGACAACGGCTCGACCTGAATGGTCAGGCGCCTTGTCCTACCACCGGCAGATCGAACTGGCTGATCTGATAGCCCTTGGGCAGGTCGGGGTAGAAATAATTCTTGCGTGCGAACACCGAACGCGGCGCGATATGCGAGCCGGTCGCGAGGCCGAACTTGATCGCGCGCTCCACTGCGCCTTTGTTCAGCACCGGCAGCACGCCGGGCAATGCGATACTCACCGCATCGGCTTGCGTGTTCGGTTCCGCGCCGAACGCGGTGGATGCGCCGGAGAATATCTTTGTGTTGGTCGAGAGCTGGGTGTGTACTTCCAGTCCGATGACGATTTCCCAAGTCATAGTGATTCCTTACAGCCCTTGTGGCGCGCGGCTGTGCCAGTCGGTCGCCAGTTGATATTGGTGCGCCACATTCAACATGCGTGCCTCGTCGAAATAGTTACCGATGATCTGCAAGCCCACCGGCATATCGTTCGCGCCGAAGCCGCAGGGGATGGACATGCCGGGCAGTCCGGCGAGGTTCACCGCGATGGTGTAAATGTCGGACAGATACATCTGCACCGGATCGTCGCCCTTCTCGCCCAGTTTGAAAGCGGTGGAAGGCGAAGTCGGCCCCATGATGACGTCGCACTGTTTGTAGGCGTCGACGAAATCCTGCGCGATGAGGCGGCGGATCTTCTGCGCCTGCAGGTAGTAAGCGTCGTAGTAGCCGTGGCTCAGCACATAGGTGCCGATCATGATGCGGCGCTTCACTTCCGCACCGAAGCCCTGCGCGCGGCTCTTCTCGTACATGTCGGCGAGGTCGCTATATTCCGGCGCGCGATAACCGTAACGCACGCCATCGAAACGCGACAGGTTGCTCGACGCTTCTGCCGGGGCCAGCACGTAGTACACCGGCACGGAGAGCTTCGAGTTCGGTAGGCTGATGTCGACTATCGTCGCGCCGAGTTTCTTGTATTCGGCGATGGCGGCTTCGACGGCTTTCGCCACGTCGCTGCCCATACCTTCGGCAAAGAATTCTTTCGGCAGGCCGATGCGCAGGCCGTTCAGCGGTTTGTTCAGGTCACGCGCGTAATCTTCTTTGTCGCGTTGCAGCGAAGTGGAATCGCGTTCGTCGAATCCGGCCATCACGTTCATCATCAGCGCGAGGTCTTCGGCGCTGCGTCCCATCGGGCCTGCTTGGTCGAGGCTGGAAGCGAAGGCGATCATGCCGTAACGCGACACCACGCCGTAGGTGGGCTTCAAACCGGAGATGCCGCACAGTGCGGCGGGTTGGCGTATCGAACCGCCGGTGTCGGTGCCGGTCGCGGCCGCGCACAGACGAGCCGCGACCGCCGCTGCCGTTCCCCCGGAGCTGCCGCCGGGCACGCGCGCCGTGTCCCACGGATTCTTTACCGTGCCGTAATGCGAAGTCTCGTTCGACGAGCCCATGGCGAATTCGTCCATGTTGGTCTTGCCGAGGTTGATCGCACCCGCGTTGTTGAATTGCGAGATCACATGCGCATCGTAAGGCGAGACGAAGTTGTGCAGCATCTTCGAGCCACAGGTGGTGAGCCAGCCTTTGGCGCAGAAGATGTCCTTCTGTGCGAAGGGGATGCCGGTCAGCGCTTCGGCTTTGCCTGCGGCGATGCGGGCATCGGCCGCGCGGGCTTGAGCCAGCGAGACTTCCGGTTGCACAGTGATGTAGGCATTCAGCGTTGGGTTCAGCTGGGCGATGCGGTCAAGGTAGCTCTGGGTCAGCTCGACGCTGGAGATCTGTTTGGCGCGTAGCGCGTCGCCCAGTTGGCGTAGGGATTTATTGAACATGCGGCTTACTCGATGACTTGCGGAACCAAGTACAAACCTTGTTCCACTTGGGGGGCGATAGCCTGAAAAGCTTCGCGCTGGTTGGCTTCGGTGACCACATCGTCGCGCAGGCGCTGTGCGAGGTCTTGGCTATGCGACATGGGCGCAACGCCTGTGGTATCGACCGCCTGCATCTCGGCGATGAGGCCGAAGATGTTGTTCAGTTGGGCTTGGGCAGCTTGTATCTCTTGGTCGTCCATCGCTAGGCGCGCAAGGCGGGCGACTTTTTCGACATCGGCTCGGGTCAATGACATGGTGGAATGCTTTATCAAATTCAGCGTAATAGGTTATCATAAACAGGTTGAACGGCGCATCCTATCTACCCTCCGAGGCACTCACATGTTGAATTACTTTAACGGCTATTTTTCTAATGACCTTGCTATCGACCTAGGCACGGCAAATACATTGATCTGGTTGCGCGGGCACGGCATCGTGCTGAACGAGCCATCCGTCGTGGCGATCCGTCAGGAAGGCGGACCCAACGGCAAGAAGGTCATTCAGCAAGTCGGCCTCGCCGCCAAGCAGATGCTGGGCCGTACGCCTGGCAACATCACTGCCATCCGCCCCATGAAAGACGGCGTGATCGCCGACTTCACCGTCACCGAGCAGATGCTTAAGCAGTTCATCCGCCGCGTGCACAAATCCAGCATCTTCACCCCTAGCCCGCGCATCGTCATTTGCGTTCCTTGTGGCTCCACCCAAGTCGAGCGTCGTGCCATCCGCGAATCAGCCTACGGTGCCGGTGCGCGTCGTGTAGAGTTGATCGAAGAGCCGATGGCAGCAGCGATCGGTGCCGACCTGCCAGTGGAAGAGGCGACCGGCTCCATGGTGGTCGACATCGGCGGCGGCACCACCGAAGTCGGTGTGATCTCGCTGGGCGGTGCGGTGTACTCCGGTTCGGTACGCGTCGGCGGCGACAAATTCGACGAGGCCATCATCAATTACATCCGCCGCAACTACGGCATGTTGATCGGCGAGAGTACTGCCGAGCAGATCAAAAAAGAGATCGGTTCCGCTTTCCCCGGCAGCGAAGTGCGCGAGATGGAAGTCAATGGTCGTAATCTGGCCGAAGGCGTGCCGCGCAGCTTCACCATTTCCAGCAACGAGATTCTTGAAGCATTGACCGACCCGCTGAACAGCATCGTCAGCGCAGTGAAGACCGCGCTGGAGCAGACACCTCCCGAGTTGGGCGCGGACATCGCTAGCAAGGGCATGGTGCTGACCGGTGGTGGCGCGCTGTTGCGTGATCTGGATCGCCTGTTGATGGAAGAGACCGGTCTGCCGGTAGTCATCGCCGACGATCCGCTCACTTGTGTGGTGCGCGGCTCCGGTAAGGCGCTTGAGCGCATGGATAAATTCAACAACATCTTCGCTAGCGACTGATCGTACGGCGCGGCTGTGGACGATACCCGTACTCTTCGATTCTTTAATCGCGGCCCCAGTCCGGTTGCTCGTCTCGTATTCTTTTGTCTCCTGTCTCTGTTGTTGTTGTTCGTGGACGCACGCTACCAGTATCTGGAATCATCCCGCCGCGTCCTCGCGGTGATGATCTATCCCTTCCAGCGATTGACGGCTTTGCCGGGCGAAGCTTGGGGCGGCATCGCCAGTTATTTCGAATTGCAAAGACAGCTGTTGACGGACAATAAACAACTGCGCCAACAGCATGACACGGATGCCGCGCAACTCGCACAGTTGCAGGTGATCCAGGCAGAGAACGCGCAACTGCGCACCTTGCTTGAGATCAAGCAGCGTGTCGATTACCCCATGCAAACGGCAGAGATCGCCTATGTCGAGCGCGATATCTTCAAGCGTAAACTATTCATCGATAAAGGCTCGCAGGCCAACGTGCAAGCGGGTCAAGTGGTGGTGGATGATAACGGCGTGGTGGGGCAGGTCACGCGCACCTATCCGTGGCTGTCCGAAGTCACGCTGGTCACCGACAAGGACCATGCGGTGCCGATTCAGATATTGCGTAACGGATTGCGCGCAGTCGTGTTTGGTTCCGGCGATATCAGCGAGATGAGTTTGCGTTACATGCCGGTGAGTTCGGACATTGTGGAAGGCGACATACTGGTCACTTCCGGTATCGATGGAACGTATCCGCCCAATCTGCCGGTTTCCAAAGTACTCAAGATCGAACGCGACCCGGCTTATCCTTTTGCGCGCATCATCTGCGCACCGCTGGCGGGCGTGGATCGACATCGCGCTTTGATGATCGTATCCGGTCTGCCTAACTTGCCCGAGCATCCGGCAACGAGTGAAACCAGTGACGAGTCTGAGCGCGCCAAGAAGAGATTGAAACGGAGGAAGCCATGATCCACGACTTCCCGAGAGATCAGGAGTTCTTGCTGCCCGCCAGCACCGGCTTCATCGTGTTCAGTCTGTTCGTGGCGGTGATGCTCAACTGGTTACCTTGGCACGGCTGGGCGTTGGCTGTGCGTCCCGACTTCGTGGCCTTGGTGCTGCTGTACTGGTGCACCCATAAACCGCACCGTGTCGGTATCGGTATCGCTTGGATGGTCGGCATCTTTGCGGACGTGGCCGATGCCAGCCTGTTCGGCCAGCATGCGCTGGCTTATACGATATTGGCGTTCGGCGGCATCGTGTTGCATAGACGCGTGCAGATGTTCGATCTGCGTCAGCAGTCGATGCATGTGTTCCCTATGCTGCTGCTGGGATACGCCGCCTATGCGGCGGTACACTGGCAGGTGCGCGGTTTCGTGGCGTGGGAATACTTCTTTGGTAGCGTGACCTCGGCGCTGCTGTGGGCGCCGATGACTTTGTTCCTGCAAGCTTTGCGTCGGCCACGGCGCGATCCGAACGAGCTATGAGTCGTTACATCGAGCTGAAGAACCATCAGCGCGAAATCTATTATTTCCGTTTGCGCCTGGTGTTGAGTCTGAGCTTCGTGGCGGTGATGTTGCTCATTCTGCTGCTGCGCTTCTTCTACCTGCAAGTCATCCGCCACGAGTATTTCCACACGCTGGGCGAGAGCAACCGTATCTATGTCGTTCCCATCGTGCCTAATCGCGGACTGATCCTAGATCGTAATGGCGTGGTGATGGCGCGGAACTATTCCGGTTACACGCTGGAAGTGATGCCGAGCAAGGTGGCCGACATGGATGGGCTGATCGCCGAGTTGTCCAAACTGGTTGAGATCACGCCCAAGGACATCAAGCGCTTTAAGAAATTGCTGAATGAGCGACAAGCGCTGGAGACCGTCCCAATCCGCAGTCAGCTCACCGATGCCGAAGTGGCTCAGGTCGCTGCGCAACGCTTTCGTTTTCCCAGCGTGGAGATCAAGGCGCACCTGTTCCGCGAATATCCTTACAACGACGTGACTTCGCATTTGATCGGCTATGTCGGGCGCATCAACGAGAAAGACATCGACCAACTGGAGGACGATGAAGTCGCCTCCAACTACTTGGGTTCCGATTACATCGGCAAGACTGGCATCGAGCAGAGCTACGAAAAGGATCTGCACGGGACGACCGGTTTCGAACAAGTCGAGGTGGATGCGGGTGGCCGTGCAGTGCGTGTGTTGACGCGCACCGCACCACAATCCGGCAGCAATTTGATGTTGACGTTGGATGCGAAATTGCAGGAAGTGGCAGAGCAGGCGTTCGGCGATTATCGCGGCGCATTGGTGGCGATCGACCCCAGCAATGGCGAAGTGTTGGCTTTCGTCAGCAAGCCGGGTTACGACCCTAATTTGTTCATCGATGGTATCGATACCGAAACCTGGGATGAGCTCAACAACTCACCCGATGTACCGCTCAACAACCGCGCCTTGCGCGGGCAATATCCGCCCGGTTCCACCATCAAACCCTTCATGGCACTGGCCGGGCTGTACTACAACAAACGCGCCCCGAACTTCAGTATCGGCGATCCCGGCTATTACAACTTGCCCGGCAGCAGTCATCAATATCACGACTGGAAGAGCGGCGGCCACGGGCGGGTGGACATGTTCAAATCCATCGTCATCTCGTGCGATACCTACTACTACGGCCTAGCGACCGAGTTGGGCATCGACAACATGCATAGTTTTTTAAGTCGTTTTGGTTTTGGCAAAAAGACCGGTCTTGATATGGACGGTGAGACTTCCGGTCTGCTGCCTTCGACGGAATGGAAAACCAAGCGCTACCAACAGATATGGTATCCCGGCGATACCGTATCGGCAGGTATCGGCCAAGGCTACAATCTGGTGACCCCGTTGCAACTGGCTTTTGCCACCGCCGTTCTGGCCAATGATGGCATCGCGTTCCAGCCGCATCTGGTGAGGGAGATGCGTCGAGCGCACGGTGAGCCGCTGTTGATGCAGGGTAAACAAGTCTTCGATCTGCAACTGAATCCGGAGCATTTGAAGCTAGTGAAGAGCGCGATGGAGGCCGTCACCAAACCGGGTGGCACAGCCGCAGGTGCAGGCTACGGTACGGGTTACCGTATGGCGGGCAAGACCGGTACCGCGCAGGTCATCGCCATGAAGCAGGGCGAGAAATACGATGCCAAAAAAGTCTCCGAATACAACCGCGACCATGCCTGGTTCATCGCCTTCGCCCCGGCAGATAAACCGCGCATTGCCTTGGCAGTGCTGGCCGAGAACGGCGGGCACGGTGGTTCGACCGCCGCGCCGATCGCGCGCAAAGTGTTGGATTATTATCTGCTCGGTAAGGTGCCAAAACCGTTGCAAGCGGTCGATGAGAAGACCGGAGCGGAAAGCGACTGAGAATGAACCTAAGACAACTCAAACAACGATTCATGTTGCATCTCGATCCTGTGCTGTTGGCGGCGTTGGGTGGTTTCGCCTTGGTCAGCTTGGTGTTGCTCTACAGCGCCAGCGACGGCAGTTGGCTGACGGTATTCAAGCAATTCATCAACATCATGGCGGCGTTCACTGCGCTGTGGGTCGTCGCCAATATGCCGCTGCATTGGCTGATGCGTGTTGCCGTGCCGCTGTATATCTTCGGCCTGTTGCTGCTGGTTGCGGTCGCGCTGTTCGGCGACATCAGTCACGGTGCGCGGCGCTGGCTCAACATCGGCGTGGCGAGTATCCAGCCCTCGGAGTTGATGAAGATCGCCGTGCCGTTGATGATGGCGTGGTACTTCGAGAAACACGAAGCCACGCTGATGCTGCGTAACTATTTTGTCGCCACCATCTTGTTGCTGTTGCCGATCATCTTGATCGCACGCCAGCCCGATCTGGGGACTTCCATCCTCATTGCGGCCAGCGGTTTCTATGTGTTGTTCCTTGCCGGCCTGAGCTGGCGCGTCATGCTCGGCACGGCACTGGCTGGTCTGGCCAGCGCACCTTTCCTGTGGTCGATGCTGCATGATTACCAACGTCACCGTGTCCTCATGTTGCTCGACCCTTCGCAAGACGCGCTGGGTAAGGGTTATCACACCATACAAGGCATGATCGCGGTCGGCTCCGGCGGCATCCTCGGCAAGGGCTATTTGAACGGCACGCAGACGCATCTGGATTTTCTGCCGGAGCGCACTACCGATTTCATCTTCGCCGTGTGGTCGGAGGAGTTCGGACTGATCGGTAACCTGCTGTTGCTGGGCCTTTATGTCTTCGTCATCGGGCGCGGCTTTATCATCACCGCCAACGCTTCCACTTATTTCACCCGCCTCATGGCGGGCAGCATCACCCTCACCTTCTTCACCTATGCCTTCGTCAACATGGGCATGGTCAGCGGCATCCTGCCGGTGGTGGGCGTGCCATTGCCGCTCATCAGTTATGGCGGCACCTCTATGCTCACACTGATGCTTGGTTTTGGTATCCTGATGAGCATCCACACGCACAAGAAACTCGTTAAAACCTAGGGAGTCGATGATGAAAAAAGAATCACTATCGTTGCTGTTGCTCGTTCTCGCCGTGAGCGCGTGCAGCACCACACAAAAACCGTCCGGTACACAAAGTGCCGCACCGGTCGTCGATGCCGTCTCCGGCTCGAGCGGCAAATCCGCGCATGGCACTACCGGTGGTGCTAGTGCGCCGGTGGCTGGCGGCGGGGGTTATCTGGCTGGCGATGGTCCCGGCGCGGATGCCCCGGCCAATCTGGATTCCATTCCCGATGCCGTGCCCAAGGCCGAGCCACTACATCGTTACGCTAACCGCCCCTATACCGCATTGGGCAAGACCTACACGCCGTTGTCCGAACCGGGCAATTATAAAGAGCGCGGCATCGCGTCCTGGTATGGCAAAAAATTCCACGGCCAGCGCACTTCCATCGGCGAGGTGTACGACATGTATGCGATGACCGCCGCACATCCCACGTTGCCCATTCCCAGTTACGCGCGCGTGACCAATCCGGCGAACGGCAAATCGGTCATCGTGCGCGTCAATGATCGCGGCCCCTTCCTGCATGACCGCATCATGGATCTGTCCTATGTCGCCGCTTACAAGCTCGGCTACATCAACAATGGCAGCGCCGAAGTGGAAGTGGAGAGCCTGACTGCCGACGGCAGCGCGCCTGTCACCAGCGCCGTGGAAGCGCCCGCAGTCAAAGTCGAACCGATCACCGTAGCTCCCGTCGCCGTGGTTCCGCCACCCATCCCGGTGGAGACCGCGGCACCTAAGGGCAAGATATTCCTGCAACTCGGCGCGTTCAAAGCACCGCAGGGTGCGGAAAGTTTCCTCGCCAAGATGCGCGCCGAATTGGGCGAAAGCGGCAAGACACTCACGCTGTATGAAAAAGACGGATTGACGCGGGTGCATGTCGGCCCTTATGCCACTGCGGATGAAGCGCGCAGTGCTGCGGCGAAACTCTCGATCCGCTTGGGCTTCCGTCCCTTCGTGAGCCTGCATTGATGCACTTCGCCGCCAACATCGCAGTTGGTAGCGTCGCGCTCATCCATGTGTACATTCTCGTGCTCGAAATGTTCCTGTGGGAAAAACCCACAGGACGGCGCGCGTTCGGTTTGAGCAAAGAGTTTGCCGCCGCCACTCGCGTGCTTGCGGCGAATCAAGGTTTGTATAACGGATTCTTAGCCGCAGGATTGATCTGGGGATTGGGCACGGAGAATGTGTCTGTGCAGTATTTCTTCTTAGGCTGTGTGCTGGTGGCGGGCGTGTATGGCGCGCTCACTGCGAGCAGGAAGATATTGTGGATACAAGCTGCACCGGCATTGGTGGCGATGGTGTTGGTGGGGTTGGCGTAGCGGAATATTTATCCGTTCGTCCTGAGTGCCGCGCGTAGCGCGGTGTATCGAAGGATGGGCGAAGCCCGCTGGTTTTATCCCCTCTCCCACCGGGGGAGGGTTAGGGTGGGGGAACACTCTTTGCGCTCCTCGACACTTCAAAACCAACACCGTCGGGGGTAGCCCGACAGCTAAAGCCATTCGTGGTGAGCTTGTCGAAGCATGAATAGCTGGGCGCATAGTTTGCCGGGGGTTGCCCGGCGGCAAGTCACTTTCTTTTGCTTCGCCAAAAAGAAAGTAACCCAAGAAAAGGCGACCCCGGTGCGCCGCTGCTTCGCAGTTCCCTGCGTTGCTCGACTGGTCAGGCCTCCTCATAAACTCGCACGACCCGCTACGCGGTCACGTGCTCAAACATATTCGTCAGACTACCCCTGACCAGCCTGCGCTACTCGGCGGCGCACAGGGGAAGGAAAAGCGAAGGTCAAAATCACATGGTGGGCAGCAAGCTGCCCACCATAGTCAAAACAATTCGACTCCGGTACATTGAAGCCAAGAGTGGAGGAGAAGAGCATGAAGATGATTCGCGGCGTATTCCATGCAACAGCAATTGTTGTATTGCTTTTTCACACTACCTGCTTTGCTGAAGATAAGGCACAAGACAACGCGGCAGAGTGTTTCAAGCGTGCAGAGCATTATTACAAAGAAGCAACAAAATATGCCAATGATGTGCGTGATCCAGGCAAGTGGTTTGATTTGGCGATGAAGAACGCTCTATGTGCGGCCAAAGCGGGAAATGCGATGGCGATGCTACGCGTTGTCAATTTGAGCCGTTCCGGCCAAGTGGCTCCTTTGCCAAAGGGGGAGGAAGAACATTATTTAATGCAAGCTGCAGAAGCGGGATTGCCAGAAGCCCAAATTGCGTTGTCTCATGATTATTGTGATAGCCGTGGAGATGCTCCATGTAAGCATCCGGCTGAAAGTGAAAGGTGGCTTTTGAGAGCTGCGAAAGGTGGAAGTGCCTGGGGGGTGTTTAGTTTGGGACATCTGTATGAGTTTCAGGATAAGAGTGGCAGCCTGGAATCATTATCCAAGGCATTGGCATGTTATCGACTGTCACTTCAGCGATACAAGCACCAGATTGAAGTGGAAAAAAGAGGGTTGCAAGATGAAATGGGTTTAGTAACTTGGGGCATTGACAGGGTAGAGAAGAAACTCGCGGATAAAGCTATCCAAACTGTTTGTTATGAATAGTCTCAATGTGCTGGAGTGGATTTGCTCTGGCTATGGTGGGGCAACTTGTTGCCCCACCATACGGTTTTGACCTTCGCTTTTCCTTCCCCTGTGCGCCGCCGAGTAGCGCAGGCTGGTCAGGGGTAGTCCGACGAATATGTTTGAGCACGTGACCGCGCAGCGGGTCGTGCGAGTTTATGAGGAGGCCTGACCAGTCGAGCAACGCAGGGAACTGCGAAGCAGCGGCGCACCGGGGTCGCCTTTTCTTGGGTTACTTTCTTTTTGGCGAAGCAAAAGAAAGTAACTAGCTGTCGGGCAGCGTGGTTGTTGGGGCTTTAGCCCCTTACAACCACGGCGTACTCCTTGCGGGTGCTACCCCCGACGGTGTTGGTTTTAAAAGGAAGAGAAAATGCAACGAGGCTTCCCCCACCCTAGCCCTGATGGAACTACTAGCCATTCGACTAGGCTGCCAAACAACGTCAGCCAAGTCGCTGGTTATCCCCCGGTGGGAGAGGGAACAAACCCCTCGAGTGGCTATAGATGAACTATGCCACCCTCAATACCAATCCCTTCAAATACGCCCCTTCCGGGAAACTCAGCAACACCGGATGATCCGCCGCTGCATGCAGCTTCTTCACGATCTGCGCATCCACTCCCGCATCCAATGCCGCGCCCGCGATGATTTTCTGGAACAGGTCGTCGCTGATGCCGCCGGAGCAGGAGTAGGTGAACAGCAGGCCGCCCGGGCGCAGCAGTTTGAAACCGAGCAGGTTGATGTCCTTGTAAGCGCGCGAGGCCTTTTCGGCGAAGGCGGCGGTGGGGGCGAACTTGGGCGGGTCGAGTACGATGAGGTCGAACTTGCGGTTCTGATCGCGCAGTTTGCGCAGGGCGTCGAACACGTCGGCGCATTGCCATTCCGCTCTTTGAAGCATCGAGTCCGTTCAGTTGCACATTAGCTTGTGCGAGTTGCAACGCCTCTTGCGATGAGTCGATGGAGAGTACCGATTTTGCGCCACCGCGCAGCGCGTAGAGCGAGAAGCCGCCGGTGTAGCAGAAGCAGTTGAGCACATCGCGGGCGGCAGCCAGCGAGCCGGTCAGCGCGCGGTTGTCGCGCTGGTCGAGGTAGTAGCCGGTCTTCTGGCCTTCCGCCACATCCACGGCGAAGCGCAATCCGTTTTCAATCACCTCCACTTTTTCAGGCAATTTTCCGCGCACGATGCCGTTACGTTTTGGCAATCCCTCCAGTTCACGTCCGTCGGAGTCGGAGCGCTCGTAGATACAAACCGGTGCACACAGTTCTTGCAGGATGTCGGCGATGGTGTCGCGCCAGTGTTCCGCCCCGGCGCTGCCGAGTTGCATCACCAGCACGTCGCCGTATTTGTCCACGATGAGGCCGGGCAGTCCGTCCGACTCGCCGTGGATGAGGCGCATGCCGTTGCTGTCGCGATCGAGGCCGAGTGTCTTGCGTGCTGCCAATGCATCGGCGATGCGCTTGCGGAAGAATGCTGTATCGACCACCTCTTTTTCATGCCACGACCATACGCGCGCGGTGATCTGCGAATCGGCGTTGTAGGCTGCCCATGCCAGAAAATTTCCGGCGGCATCGCGCACGGCCACGGTGTCGCCACTGGCAGGCGCACCGTCGATGCACTCGACCGCACCGGAAAATATCCACGGGTGGCGGCGCTGCAATGATTTTTCGCGCTCGGCCTTGAGGATGATGGCAGGCTTGGCGGCAGGGTTGCCAGCACGCGGCTGCGTTGTTTGTTTGGGCGCGGGATCGCCGCTCTGTTTGCTGCGCTGCACGCGTTTGCGGAAATCTTTGCCGCCTTGCGATTGACGATGCGGTGTCGAGGGTGATCTGGGTTTTGATTGGCTCATGTTTTTTTCTTGGCACGCGGATGCGCACCGTCGTAGATCTTGGCGAGGTATTGGAAATCGAGATGGGTATACACCTGCGTGGTGGAGATGCTGGCATGGCCGAGCATCTCTTGCACTGCACGCAGGTCGCCCGAGGATTGCAGCACATGCGTGGCGAAGGAGTGGCGCAGCAGGTGTGGATGCACGCCGCTGGCGATGCCTTGGGTGATGCCGCGTTGGCGCAATTGTGTCTGCACGGTACGCGGTGAGATGCGTGCCCCGTTCTTGCCGACGAACAATGCGACCTCGTCCGGCTTGGCAATTTGTTCACGCACTGCCAGCCATTCTTTCAGCGCGCTGATGGCATGGCTGCCCAGCGGCACGATGCGCGTCTTGTTGCCCTTACCGGTGACGCGCACCGAAGCATCGGAGAAATCCATATCGATGGGATCGAGGCTCACCAGCTCGGCCAAGCGTAGGCCGGAGGAATAGAGCAGCTCGAACATCGCCTTGTCGCGCGCATCCAGCGGTGTCTCTACTTTCATCTCTACCAACTTTACTGCCTCGTCCGGCGATAGCGCATGCGGCAGCGTCTTGGGTGCTTTCGGTGCGCGCAGACCGACGCAGGGATTGCTTTGGCAGCCGTGATCGCGCATCAGATAAGAATAGAAACCGCGCCATGCCGACAGCACACGTGCCAACGAACGCCCACCCAAACCGCTGCTGTGCAACTGCGCGATATAGCGGCGGATGTGGTGGCTCTTGAGGTCGGGCAGCGGAGTCGCTCCGGCGAGCGCGAACAGGCGGTGGATGTCGCGCGCGTAGTTCTCGGCAGTCAGCGGAGAATAGTTACGCTCGTTGTTAAGGTAGGCGAGGTAGCCTTGCAGGGTGGCGGGAACGGATGCAGGCACGACAGACATTTCAGTGCGGGAAATATTCCGTCATTCCGGCGTAGGCCGGAATCCAGTGTTTTTAGTCAACTGGACACCGGCCTGCGCCGGTGTGACGAAAACAAAATATTTTGAATTGAAGTTAGACATGCAGGTTGAACGCACTGCCCAATGTCTCGGCAATGCGTTGCAGGAACAATGTGCCCATCTCCGGGTAGAAGCGTTCCTTGTCTTCGCTGGCGAGGATGAGCAAGCCGATGGTCTGGCCGTGTGCACGCAGAGGCAGATAGGCGAAGGAGCGCAGATGTTCGGCAGACTCGCCGAACCAAGGCAGGGTGTCATGCACAGCATGATGTGCGCACACCGGCAGCGGGTGCTCGTCGGCAAAAGCCAACACTTCGGCGCTGGGCGGTTCGTCCTTCCATAGATGCAGTGCCACATGCGGTACGGCGAAGATGTCGCGCAGATTGTGTGCGATCAGGTTCTGCAATGTGGTGCGATCATGCGGGCCGAACAGTGCACAGTTGAACTGGTGTACCTTCAGTTGTAGTGCATCGTTCTCTTTGGCGAAAGCGAGCAGTTCGTGCAGTTTCTTTTCCAGCTCCTTCACGCGTTCGCGCAGCGTGAGCAATTGCCGTTCGCTGAGCGAGATGGTGCGGCCACCGTGCGGATGCGGCAGATAGATCTGCGACAACATCTCGGCGTGGTCTTCAAAGAACTGCGGGTTGTCCTGCAAATATTGCGCTATGTCTTCTGCCTTCATGCTTACCTCTTACAAGTTGATCTCGCCCTCGAACACTGAAAATACGGGGCCGGTCATCACCACGGGTGAATGTTCGCCCGCCCATGTGATGGTGAGTGTACCGCCGCGCGTGGCGACATGTACGGTGTTGTCCAGTAATTTGCGGCGTATGCCGGTGACCACGGCTGCGCACGCACCGGTGCCGCAGGATAAGGTCTCGCCTGCACCGCGTTCGAACACGCGCAGTTTGATGTGTTCGCGGTCAACGATCTGCATGTAGCCTGCGTTCACGCGCCGGGGGAAGCGCGGGTGGCGTTCGATCAGCGGCCCTTGTGTGGTGACAGGCGCGGCTTCGATGTCATCCACGATTTGTACCGCGTGTGGATTGCCCATGGAGACGGCGCTGATCTGTATGACCTCGGTGCCGAGTTGCAGCGGCTGGAGCACTTCATGGCTGTCGCTGACGAACGGGATCTGGGACGGATCGAAGATGGGCGTGCCCATGTTCACCGTGACACGGCCATCGTCTTCCAGTCGCGGTGAGATCAATCCGCTTTTGGTCTCCACCACGATCTCGCGTTTGCCGGTGAGTTTGTGGTCATGCACGAAACGCACGAAACAGCGCGCACCGTTGCCGCATTGTTCCACCTCGCCGCCGTCGGCATTGAAGATGCGATAACGGAAATCGGCCTCGTCGCGCAGTGTCTTCTCTACCAGCAATATTTGGTCGCAACCGATGCCAAAATGACGGTCGGCGATGTAGCGTATCTGCTCCGGCGATAATGCGATCGACTGGCGTACGCCGTCCAGCACCACGAAATCGTTGCCTGCGCCGTGCATCTTGGTGAATTTTAGGATCATCGTAAAAGCTCTTTATGTCTGTAGCAGTCTGTCGTGTGGTCGTTCACCATGCCGGTCGCTTGCATGTGGGCATAGCAGATGGTGCTGCCGACGAATTTGAATCCCCGGCGTTTCAATTCTTTGCTCATCGCATCCGATTCCGGCGTGCTTGCCGGAATCTCGGCCAAGCTGCGCCTGCGGTTCTGTTTCGGCTTCCCATCCACGAACTGCCAGATGAAGGCGTCGAAACTGCCGAATTCGGCCTGCACTTCGAGGAATTTCTGCGCATTGGTCACGGCGGCGGCCACTTTCAAGCGATTGCGCACGATCCCCGCATCCTGCAGCAGCGATTCTATTTTATTCGCATCATAGCGGGCAATGCGCGTGGCGTCGAAGCCATCGAAAGCGGCGCGATAGTTTTCGCGCTTCTTCAGGATGGTGATCCAGCTTAAACCCGCTTGCGCACCTTCCAAGATCAAAAACTCGAACAGTGCCTGATCGTCATGCAGCGGTACGCCCCACTCCTCATCATGATAGGTGCGATACAGGGGATCGGCACCACACCAGCCACAGCGTGTCTTATTCATAGCTTTCCTTCACACAACTGGGTGTGGTCGCGAAACATGCATCTGTCCATCACCACGGTGATACCGGCTTGCTGTGCACGCAGTGCGGCTTCTTCATGCACCACGCCGTCTTGTAGCCACAGGTTCTTGATGCCCAGCTGGATGCAGCTATCGACGATGGCGGGTACATGCTCTGCCGCGCGGAACACCTCTACGATGTCGGGAATCTGCGGCAGGCTTTCCAAGTCAGCATAGGCCTTCTCGCCCAGCACCTCCGTCACCAATGGTCGCACGGGGATGATCTGATAGCCGAAGCTTTGTAGCGCCTGTGCCACGCGAAAGCTGGGGCGTGAAGTATTCGGCGACAAACCCACCACGGCGATGGTGTGTACCTCGCGCAGCAGTCGGCATATCTCTTCGGCACTGGGGTTGCTGTGTGACATGGCATTGGTCGGAGTGAACGTGCGGCTATAATAAACCATCGCGTGCCCGATCCTGCATCTGCCATGAGCGCAATCCATTCTTCCCAGTTGGCTTTCTTCGCTGCACATGCCCCGTTCGACCAGATGGAACCCGCGCATCTGTTATGGATGCTGGAGCGCATGCGGTTGGCCTATTTTGCACAGGGCGAAGTGATCGTCTCACCGGAAGCGGGCGTGGTAGAACGCTTTCTGGTCATCAAACAGGGCTTGGTGCAAGGTGAACAGAACGTGGCGCATGCCAGCGAAGCGGACACTTGGCTGGAATTGGTGGAGGGAGAATGCTTCCCGCTCGGCGCATTGTTGGCGCACCGTCCGGTGGCTAGCGTGTACCGGGCGGGTAAAGACACCTTCTGTTATGAATTGTCCGTTGCGGATTTCCACACCTTGCTGGGGCTCAGTGCGCCGTTCCGTGATTTCTGTACGCGCCGCATCGCCAATCTGCTGGAGCATTCCAAGCAAGTCATTCAGGCGCAGTACACGCAATCGAGTGCCGAGCAGCAGTCGTTGACCAGCCCGTTGTCCGCCATCATCCGTCGCGCACCCATCACCTGTGCGCCGCACACCACGGTGCGTGAGGTGCTGGCACAGATGCATGAAGCGCGTATCGGTTCTATGGTGGCGGTCGATGCGGCGGGGCGACCGTTGGGAATCCTGACGCTGCCCGATGTGTTGGAGCGCATCGCGTTGCCGCAGATCGATCTGGAGCAGCCGGTGATCGGTGTGATGAGCGCACAACTGACGACGTTGCCGCCGCAGGCCTTGGCCTATGAAGCCGCCTTGGTGATGGCTAAGCAAGGCTTCCGTCATGTACTGGTCGTGGATAACGAACGCTTGATCGGATTGGTATCGGAAAAGGATCTGTTCGCTTTGCAGCGCGTGGGGTTGCGCCAGATCGGCGCTTCCATCCGCCACGCGCAGCAACTGGAAGAGCTGCAACAAGCCGCCGCCGATATCCGCAACATGGCGCACAACATGATGGCGCAGGGAGTGGCAGCGGAGCAATTGACGCAGTTCATCTCCACCTTCAATGATCTGCTCACCGCGCGCGTGGTCGAGCTGGAATGCCTATCCAGCGGTATCGCGACGGGCGATCTGTGCTGGTTGGCATTGGGCTCGGAGGGGCGCTTCGAGCAGACGCTGAACACCGATCAGGACAACGCCATCATCTTCACCGTGCCTGCGGGGATGACGAGCGCACAGATGCGCCAGCGCTGGTTGTCGGTCGCCGAGCGCATCAATGCCACATTGGAGGCATGCGGTTTCCCTCTGTGCCGGGGCAAGGTGATGGCATCCAATCCGCAATGGTGTCTGTCGCTGGATGAATGGAAACAGGCGTTCGCACATTGGATCGACAACGGCACGCCGGAAGCATTGCTGCACGCGTCCATCTTCTTCGATTTCAGAGCGCTCTATGGCACTCCGGCTCTGGCAGAAACATTACGCCAGTGGCTGTGTCGGGTCGCTAGCGACAACACGCGCTTCCTGCACCAGATGGCAGAGAACGCGTTGAGCAACCGGCCGCCGCTGGGTGTCGTGCGCGATTTCGTGGTGGGCAAGGAGCACAAGCTGGATCTCAAAGTGAACGGCATCACACCCTTCGTGGATGCGGCACGCATCTTTGCGCTGGCGGCCGGGGTGAGTCACACCAGTACCCTCCAGCGCTTACGCAGCAGTGCCGCGAAATTGAAGATACATCCTTCCGAGATCGAAGCCTGGATCGATGCCTTCCTCTTCATTCAGGTGTTGCGCATGCGTCATCATGATGAGGAGAAGACGCAAGGCTTGGATGATGAGGCCTTGGATAACCTGATCGACCCGGAACATCTGAACGAGCTTGACCGGCGCATCTTGAAAGAAGCGTTCCGACAGGCGCGCAAACTGCAAGCGCGGCTGGCGTTGGAATATCACCTGTGATGAATCGCTTGCTACGCTGGTTTGCAAATCGGATGCCGCTGAATGAGTTGCAACGCCAGCGACTGGCGGCATGGGAAGCCTTGCCGCGCGCCGCGTTGGGGACGCCGCTCAACAACGCGCGTTGCGTGGTGGTGGATGTGGAAACGAGCGGTCTGAATCTGATGGAAGACCGCCTGATCTCCATCGGTGCCGTGGCGGTGGTGAACGGACAGATCGCGCTGGGGGATAGTTTCTCGGTGGTATTGCAGCAGGCCACGGCCAGCCAAAAAGAGAACATCTTGCTGCACGGCATCGGTGGTTCGGCGCAGACCGAAGGGGTTCCGGCAGAGGAAGCCTTGCTCGCTTTTCTCGACTATCTGGGCAAGTCGCCTCTGGTCGCCTTTCATGTCACCTTCGATCAGACCATGATCCAACGCGCACTGCGCCAGTATCTCGGACTTTCCTTCAAGCACCCTTGGCTGGACATGGCGTATGTGATGCCTGCACTCAATCCTGCACTGGCAGCGCGTTATCGTTCTTTGGATGAGTGGATCGGTCATTTCGATATCCGCAATGAGGCTCGCCACAATGCTTTGGCCGATGCATTGGTGACGGCGCAGCTGTTTCAAGTGGCGTTGGCGCAGGCGCGAAAAAAGAGTATTACCGATTGGGCAGGATTGCGTGATCTGGAAAAAGCGCAGCGTTGGGTCAGCGGGGTCGCCTGAACTAAGCCCCTACAGCGATTGAGCTCTTGCGGCATTCTGACGCATTGCATTACACCGCGCCTTCACGTAACCTCGACTCCGTTGTATGGGCAGTCAGGGTGTACGCGCCTGACTTAATATAGAACGTCTCGAGGGAGCGCATATGTCTAATCCGAATATCAATTGGGCGGCAATCGACGCCAATCCAAAATTCCAAGCACTGCATCGCAAAAAAACATTCTTCCTGTGGGGCTTGATGATCTTTTCGACCATCTATTATTTTTTGCTGCCTATCGGCGCGGCATATTTTCAGGATCTGTTCAAGATCAAGGTATGGGGCGTAGTCAACGTTGGCATCCTGTTTGCGCTGTCTGAGTTCGTGGTGGCATGGACGATCGCTTTCGTCTATTCGAAAAAGGCCAATGCCGAATTCGATGCCATGGCGCAAGAGATCATCAACGATTTTAAGGCGGGGGCATAACATGAAAACGATGCTAAATAAATTATTGCTGGCAGCAGCGCTTCTGAGCAGCGGCGCAGCGTTCGCCGCAGGCGGCGCGGTCGCCGACGAGTTCAAGTGGATGACCTTTGCCGTGTTCGGCGTGATCATCGCGATCACTATGGCGATCACCTACTGGGCGGCGCGCACTACGCATACCACTTCCGAGTTCTATGCGGCGGGACGTTCGGTGAGCGGCATCCAGAACGGTTGGGCGATCGCGGGCGACTATCTGTCTGCCGCCTCCTTCCTTGGTATCGCCGGTCTGATCTCGCTGTATGGTTATGATGGCTTCATGTACTCGGTGGGTTGGCTGGTGGCTTACATCACCGTGTTGCTGGTGATCGCCGAACCTTGCCGCAACATCGGCAAATACACCATGGGTGACATCCTCGCTTTCCGTAACGATCCAAAGAAGACCAAGGTGGTGGCGGCCTTATCCACCATCACCGTTTCCACTTTTTACCTGACGGCACAGATGGTCGGTGGCGGCGTTCTTATCAAAACATTGATCGGTATCGACTATGAAACGTCGATCATCGGCGTGGGCATCTTGATGCTGGCCTATGTGGTGTTCGGCGGTATGAAGGCAACGACCTGGGTGCAGATCGTCAAAGCGGTATTGCTGGTGGCGGCTTCTCTCATTTTGGTGTTCCTAGTTTGGATGCCCTATGGATTCAGCCTGCCAAGCTATCTGCACGCTGTAGTGGGTGACGAAAAAGTCATCGCGCAAGTCACCAAGTTGTTGGGTGATTCTGCGACCGGCATGAGCAAAGAAGAGCTGGGTCAGCGCTTCCTTGAACCCGGACTGTTCCTGAAGAATCCGATCGACCAAATCTCGTTGGGATTGGCGCTGGTGTTCGGTACAGCCGGCATGCCGCATATCCTGATGCGCTTCTTCACGGTGCCGACAGCGAAGGCGGCACGTCTGTCGGTCATCTGGGCGATGGGCATCATCGGTGGTTTCTACGTGTTGACACTGTTCCTCGGTACCGGTGCCGCGATGCTGGTTGGTTCCGCCAAGATCGCTGCGGTGGATGCCGGTGGCAACATGGCCGGACCGCTGTTGGCGCAATATCTGGGCGGTGGCGAGAACTCGCTGATGGGTAATTTCATGTTGGCCTTCGTGGCGGCGGTCGCTTTTGCGACCATCGTCGCCGTGGTGGCAGGCTTGGTGCTGGCAGCAGCATCCGCGATGGCGCATGACATCTATGTCGGCGTGATCCGCGGTGACAATGCGACACCTAAAGAGCAAGTGGTTGCAGCCCGCGTCGCTTCTATCATCGTGGGTATCATCGCCATCACCGTTGGCATTCTGGCCAAAGGCCAGAACGTTGCGCACCTAGTGGCGCTGGCCTTCGCGGTGGCGGCATCGAGTAACTTGCCTGCCGTGTTCCTCACGCTGTATTGGAAGAAGTGCAACACCACCGGCATCATCATCGGCATGATCATCGGCTCATTGACGGCCATCGGTCTGGTGATGATCTCACCCAATATGACTTATCCGAAAGCCGTGATCGCTGGCGCTAACAAAGTGTTGAACGGTGAGCCAGCGGTTCCCGCCAAAGAAGCGCAACCAGCCAAATCGGCCTCCAGCTTCATGTGTGAGTTGTTTGCGCTGGATGGTTGCGTGATGGCTTCACCCGCCAAACCGGCCTCACCGGAAAAAGCAGCTAAACCGGGCGCAGCAGAGAAGCTGGCTGGCTTGAATGCGAAACTGCAACCGATGGAAGCGGCGTTGCCAGCGATCGCCGATGTGACAGCTAAGTTGGCTGCCGAAGCTGACATCGCCAAGGTGAAGAAAGACATCGCTGCGACGGAGAAGGCCAAGGCCAAGGCTGAAGCTGACCTGAAGACGTTCGAAGGTCAGACCACCAGCATCATGGGTCTGGAGAAACCTTTCTTCCTGTTGAAGAACCCGGGTCTGATCTCCATTCCGCTCGGCTTCCTGATGGTGATCTTGGGTTCCCTGTTCACACGCGACAAACGTGCAGAAGAAATGTGGGACGAGCTCTACGTGCGCCAGAACACCGGCATCAACGCAGAGGCTGCGACAGCACATTAAGCGCTGTCGAGTGTGTCTGTCGAAACCCCGCCTTCATCGGCGGGGTTTTTTATTGAGCGACGAAAGCAGCCGAGCGTCATGGCGAGCGGGCGGGGCAGGTTAAAAAACGCTATACTGCGCGCCGTTCAAAGCGCTCGTAGCTCAGCTGGATAGAGTATTGGTTTCCGAAGCCAAGGGTCGTGGGTTCGACTCCCGCCGAGCGCACCAATCAAGGTTGAAAATGGGCACTGGGTCAGTGTCCATTTTCTTTGGTCAAGCGACGCTTCGTTACGATATTAAACTTTCACCGGCGATGGCCGATACATCTCTTACAGGGGCATGTAAATGAAAGCTCCGAGATGAGGAGGTGTGCTATGACCATCGTGATGAATATGAGCAGATATGAAGTCGAGCGCGAAGTATCGGTGAGCGAGGAATACGGCGACGAAGTGATGTGCGCGGAGTGGAATCCGCAATTGGCTCTGGTGAGTGAGTTGCCCGTCGCAGCGGTGGACAAGCATGTCGAGTTGCCGCGTGAGTTAGCGAACGTGGATGTCGAGACCTTTCTGCAAAAGATGTACAAGTTTCAACGCTGAAAAGAAGTGGTTGCAGACAGCCGCCTTGCTGGGGCTGTCTCTCTGTAAGCCTTATCCCACGCGCTATTCGGGGTGTTTGTCCGACCTGCCGTGCGGCGCACTGTGATATTCTTGCCCTAGGCTATCTCCAGATTCATCGCATGAAATTCATTTTGCTTCTTTTGCTGTCGATGCCGCTGTTGTCGATGGCGACTCCAGAGTCAGATTTCCGTGCCGCACGCGAAGCGTTTCGCGTCGGTCATGCCGCACGCCTGGCGCAAGCTGCCGCACATTTGCAGGACACTCCGCTGGAGCCGTATGTGACTTACTACCAGTTACGCCTGCACTGGAACACCAAGGACAGCGCAGCGATCAAGGCTTTTCTGGCGCGTAACGATGAAAGCCCGGTGATCGATCAGTTCCGGGGCGAATGGCTCGAATACCTAGCTAAGCATGATCGCTGGGAGGAGTTCGCCGAAGAGTATCCACATCTGGTGAATGCCGATGACGAATCGAATTGCTATGGCCTGCAGTTGCGGCAACGTAGCGATGCGGAGGGTGCGCTGCGCGAGTCGCGCAAGTTCTGGTTCAACGGCAATGGCGTGGCGGAAAGTTGCTCCACATTGTTCGAAGATGCCTTGAAGGGCGGTTTCATCAGCGAGAGCGATGTGTGGCAGCGCATGCGTCTGGCGCTGGAAAACGGGAATACGACTTTGGCTAAGCAACTCATCAAACGCCTGCCGAAAACACATACCTTCCCTGCGGCAGAATTGAGCATGGCGGCCAGCAACCCCCGCCACTATCTGGACAAGACCAAATTCGAAGGCGCCAGTGATGGACGCCGTATGGCGGCGTTGTTCGCCTTGCAGCGGTTGGCGAAACGTTCGCCGGAAATGGCCTATACGCGCTGGGAAAAGATCGCCGCGCATTTTCCGGAAGCGGAACAGCGCTACTTCTTCGGCTGGCTGGGCTACGAGGGCGCGCATGTTCAGGACGATCGCGCTCTTTCTTGGTTCGCGGCGGCGGGGGATGCGGTGCTGAACGAACAACAATTAGCCTGGCGCACACGCGCCGCGTTGCGTGCGCAGGATTGGCACGAGGTGTGGGCGAGCATCAACACCATGTCGGTGCAACAACAGGGCGAAGGTGTGTGGCGCTATTGGAAAGGGCGCGCACTCAAGCAGTTGGGGCGCGCGGCGGATGCCGAAGTCCTGTTCGTCGATTTGAGTCGCGAATACAATTTCTACGGACAACTGGCGGCGGAAGAACTGGGTGCCGCCCCGGGTTCGGGTATGGTCTCGGCCAGTTATCAGCCGACGGAGAGCGAAGTCGACGCCGTCCAGTCGATGCCTGCGATACAACGTACGGTGATGTTGTACCGCATGGACATGCGGACGGAAGCCGCTAAAGAATGGGCGTGGGCGACCCGCAATTTCAACGATAGGCAGTTGCTGGTGGCGGCTGAAGTGGCGCGCCGCAATGAGATGTATGATCGCTCCATCAACGCGGCAGACCGCACGGTGACCCTGCACGATTTCAGCCTGCGTTATCCTGCGCCATACCGAGAGAGCCTGCAGGAGAACTTGCGTAAGCACGGCTTGGAAGAGGCGTGGGTGTATGGACTGATGCGGCAGGAGAGCCGTTTTGCTACCAAGGCGAAATCCGATGTCGGTGCGGCGGGGTTGATGCAGATCATGCCCGACACGGCGCGCTGGGTCGCGCGGCAGATCGGCATGAAAGGCTATCGCAAGGGACTCATCCATCAACTGGATGTGAACATCAAACTTGGCACGTATTACATGAAGACCGTCTCGCATCAATTCGATGACAACCCCGTGCTGGCCTCCGCCGCCTACAACGCGGGGCCGACACGGGCCAAGCAATGGCGCGGCTCGCAGCCGATGGAAGGGGCGATCTACGCGGAAACGATCCCCTTCGATGAGACGCGTGACTACGTCAAAAAAGTGATGAGCAACACCATCTACTACTCCAAACTTTTCGGACAATCGTCGCTATCGCTCAAGCAACGGTTGGGCATCATCGAAGCTGCGACGGAAAAAGACCAGAAGGCCAAACGCCATGAGCGCTGAACTTAAATTTGCTTCTCACGTTTGCCCCGTCTCCCTTCGGGAGATAACCAGCGACTTGCCCGCTTGCGGGCTTAGTCGAATGGCTAGTAGTTCCATCAGGGTTGGGATGAGGGAATTGCGTTGAGCATCTCTGAACCCCAAATCTACTGTGTCGGCGGTGCGGTGCGCGACAAGTTGCTCGGCTTGCCGGTGCAAGATCACGATTGGGTGGTCGTGGGCAGCACACCGGAACAGATGGTCGCGCGCGGTTTCAAGCCGGTGGGCAGCGACTTCCCCGTGTTCCTGCATCCCAAGACGCACGAAGAATATGCGTTGGCACGCACCGAGCGCAAGGTGGCGCAAGGCTATAAGGGCTTCACTGTTTATACATCGCCTGATGTCACGCTGGAGCAAGATCTGCTGCGCCGCGACTTCACCATCAACGCCATCGCGCAGGACGCCGACGGCAAACTCATCGATCCCTACAACGGCCAAGCCGATCTGAAGGCGGGCATTCTGCGCCATGTGAGCGATGCCTTCGCCGAAGATCCCGTGCGCATCCTGCGCGGTGCGCGTTTCGCCGCACGCTTCGGCTTCAGCTTTGCGCCCGAGACCTTGGCGTTGATGCGCGCGATGGTGGACAACGGCGAGGTGGATGCCCTAGTGGCCGAACGCGTGTGGCAGGAACTGGCGCGCGGTCTAATGGAAAAACATCCGTCGCGTTTCTTCACCACCCTGCGCGAATGCGGCGCGCTGAAGAAGATATTGCCGGAAGTCGATGCACTGTACGGCATCCCACAACCCGCGCACTACCATCCCGAGATCGATTGCGGTGTGCATGTGATGATGGTGCTGGACGATGCGGCAAAATACGAACGCTCTCTCGAAGTGCGCTTTGCCGCGCTGGGACATGACCTCGGCAAGGCGACCACGCCGGAAGACACCCTGCCGCGCCACATCGGCCACGAGCAGCGCAGCGTCGACCTGCTTAAAGGGTTGTGTGAGCGCCTGCGTGTACCGAGTGAGAGCCGCGATCTGGCATTGCTGGTGGCGCAGTATCACAGTCATGTGCATAAAGCCAAAGAGCTGCGCGCCGACACCATCGTGAAGCTGTTCGACCACTGCGACTTGTGGCGCAAACCGGAACGCTTCGCATTGATCTTGCAGACGTGTGAGTCCGATGCGCACGGTCGCACCGGTCATGAGAACGATGCTTATCCGCAGACTGTGTATCTATTGGCTTGTGCCAAAGCGGCGCAAGCCGTGAATGCGGGAGACATCGCACGCGCCTGTGCCGACAAGAATCTCATCGCCGACAAAGTGCGCGAAGCGCGCATCGTGGCGGTGGAGTGGATTGTCAAAGGCCGATAGCCGCTATTCAATTCAGAGCGGAAAAAGTTAGTATGCGATACCTATTGAAATCATCTCCCATCTTTCCTTTAAGGGAATATCGAACATGAAGACTTACGTATATTTGATGGCCATGCTTTTGTCTGTCAGCGCATATGCTCACGACAAGGAGATTACGATTGATAACTCTTCTGAATTGCTCGAATGGTGTAAAGCCGAATCGGTGGCGCACTTTGTTGGCATAGGTGTCATACCCTATAACTGGACGGCAGACTGGTGGGAGGAAGGAAATATCCTGAAGGTTAAAGGAAGCTGGTTAGTAGGGAGTGATTATGTTGACGTTAACTGCCGAGTTGCAAAAGGGGCTAGAAAAAAGTATGCAGTTTACGAAATTTCGGATAGGAATCGATAAGGAATAATCGAAATTTCGCGCACTGCATGGTCAGTCACCTTGACCCCAAATGATCGGCGGATTTAGTTGTCGGAAAATATCATGATGCGAACCCGTTAAATTTTTTTAAATTATCAGACAGTTTTGTCACCTAATTTAAATTGGACTCCATAACCATCACGCAGCACCAGCAGGCAAACTGAGGGAAGAACCAATGAGCAATTGGAAGCCAGAAAAAGTGCTCAAGTCGCATGTTCGAAAAGCGGCTAAGATTTGGTGCAAGGAAGGCGGCTACCTGAATTTTAGGAACTCGACAAAATACGATGTCATCATTGACGGGAAGCCATATCCTCCGAAGGCTATTTCGAGCATTGCTTATCAACTGGCCACTGAAAATACAAGAAATTAATGGGTCAGCATCGCAATTGTTCCCACCTCGCATCAAACGCGTGAACCAATAGCTTCCCTCCACATCTTCAATTTCTCTTCATAGCGCATCCCGGCATGCGCCGGGCTGGTCGAAGGCAGGCGCATGAATTCCAGCGGCGGCAATTTCTGTTTCCCCAGTACGAACTTTTTGAAACTCTGCTCGGCCTTGCTGCCATTGAAGAAGACCTGCGTGATACGCGGATGCCGTGAGAAGAACGCGGCGAAGTCGTTCGCCGCTTCTTTTCTGATATGGGAATCCAGACTGGTGTCGCGCGCGCATGAGGCAAGCACATCCCACAAAGCGATGCCGGAAGCTTGCAGCACGGCTAGTCTTTCCTCGTAGGGAAGGCAGGGATTAGCGCCTGCCAGCTCCCCCATGATTTTCCAGAAGGCGTTAGCCGGATGGGCATAGTACTGATGCTGTTCCAGCGATCTCTTGCCGGGCATGCTGCCCAGGATCAGCACGCTTGCCTCAGCGTTGCAGACTGGCGCGAAGCTGTGGATATGCGGCATGCTCTGAGCGGGAGGCCGGGTGTGGTTATAGAAGGCGCGACAGGTCGCCGCGCAAGAATCCCGCAAGCGGTTGATCCATGCCCTTGCCCAGTGCGATCACCTTGAACAGTTCGCCCATCTCTGCCGGGCTGGTGAGTTTTTGCAGTTGCGCGGAGAGCGGGGCATAGGCCTTCACATTTTCCGGTGAGACCTCTCCCAGATAATCCAGCGCGCCGTTGTTGATCAGGAAGTGCGCCTGCGAGGTGTAACCCAGGAAGTGCGCGCCGTGGTCGATGGCGACTTCTGCGATGGCGGTGAAGTCCACATGGGCGGTGATGTCCTGCAAGCCCGGCAGATAGAACGGGTCGTCGTGCGCGTGGTGGCGGTAATGGCACATCAGCGTGCCGCGCGCGCGCTGCGCATGGTAATACTCGCGTGCGCCGAAACCGTAGTCGATGAACAGCAGCGCGCCCTTGTCCATGCGTTCGCACAGGCTGGTGATCAGGCCGCGCGCGGCCAGCGAGATTTCGCTCAGATAGTCGTCGGGCACGCGATTGTGCGCGATGTCGAGTAGCGCGGTGTTCTCCGGCAGACGGTCTTGCCAGACGAAATGCTTGCTGCGCTCGCGCCCGCGCTCAAGTACTGCCTTCCCCCTCCCCAGCCCTCCCCCGGCAGGAGAGGGAGGCCAATGCAGCAGATGCACTGGTAGCGCATCCAACACTTCGTTGCCGATGACTGCGCCGTTTATTTTGTCCGGCAAAGTGTCCAGCCAATGGACGCGGTCGACCAGCTGCGGCAATTTTTCTTGCAGCAAGTGTTGCTGACGTTGGCGTAGATCGGCGCTGACTTCCAATATCGAATAAGTTTCCGGTAGCGCATCCAGTCGTGCCAATTCACCGAGGATATCTACGGCCAACTTGCCGCTGCCTGCGCCAAGTTCGAGGATGTGCGGTGTGCTGGCTTGCATCACTTCGACCAGTTGTTTGGCCACGGTGCGGCCGAACAAAGTGGAGAGTTCCGGCGCGGTGATGAAGTCGCCCGCTTCGCCGAACTTGCGCGCGCCCGCCGTGTAATAACCCAAGCCCGGTGCATACAAGGCCAATTCCATGAAGCGCGAAAAGGGTATCCAGCCGCCTTGCGTGGCGATGTCTCGGTGAATGAGCTCACATAGCTTGGCGCTATGAACGAGGGCATCGGGATGGGGGGTGGGCAGGTTGGCAGGCATGGTCGGGTATAATTCTTCAAGTCGGCATAAATCTACTGCGCAATTTGGACGAGTTGGCGATGGGGCGAGTTTAGTGGGGAATAGGATGCAAGGCAAAACGATATTGGTGACAGGTGGGGCAAAGCGCGTCGGCGCGGCGATCTGCCGCCATTTGCACGCAGCGGGTGCGAACATCGTTATCCACTTTCGCAGTTCGATGTATGACGCATTCGCCTTGCGTGCCGAGTTGAATACGCTGCGTGCGGATTCTGCCTGCTGCACACAAGCCGACCTGTTGGATATCCATTCCTTAAAGGGCATGGTCGAGGAGGCGGTAAAGCACTTCGGACAATTGGATGCGCTGGTCAATAATGCTTCCAGTTTTTATGCGACGCCACTGGCAGATTTGGGTGAAACACACTGGCGGGATCTGGTCGGCACTAACCTCAAAGCGCCGTTGTTTCTGGCGCAAGCGGCAGCGCCTGAATTGCGCCGGCATCACGGCTGCATCGTGAACATCGCCGACATCCATGCCGAACGCCCGATGCAAGGGCATCTGCTGTATAGCGTGGCCAAATCCGGATTGGTGGCATTGACCAAAGGGCTGGCACAAGAGCTCGCACCCCAGATACGGGTGAACGCCGTCGCCCCCGGTGTCATCGTGTGGCCGGAAGGCGAAGAGTGGGAGGATGAAGAAAAGCGCCGCAAGATCGTGGCGCACACGCTGCTTAAGCGCGAAGGTGAGCCGGACGACATCGCCAAAGCCGTGAAATTTTTAATTGCCGATGCCCCCTATGTGACCGGGCAAGTCATTGCGGTGGACGGCGGGCGCAGTATCAATATTTAACGAAGTGTACTTAACCGACCGTTCGTGGTGAGTAGGCCGTAGGCCATATCGAACCATCCGGCGCGGAACGCGTCGGGCTAATCCCTCGATACACCGTGCGTTGCACGGCACTCGGGACGAACGGCAAATAGGAATTTTATGAACGACATCACCCACCCCATCCATTTCGAGCACCACTCCACCAACTTTAACCGTCTTAAGGGCCGGCTGGAGAGTTCGGTCGGCAAAGCCATCGGCGACTTCAACATGATCGAGGACGGCGACGTGGTGATGGTGTGCCTATCCGGTGGCAAGGACTCTTACACGCTGTTGGATATCCTGCTCACGCTGCGTAAACGCGCCCCGATCGACTTCAAGATCGTGGCGATGAATCTCGACCAGAAGCAACCGGGTTTTCCCGCCAACGTGTTGCCGAATTATTTAAAAAATATCGGTGTCGATTTCCACATCGAGACGCAGGACACCTACTCCATCGTCAAAGAAAAGATTCCCGAAGGCAAAACCACCTGCTCACTGTGCTCACGTCTGCGGCGCGGCATCATCTACAAGGTGGCGGGCGAGTTGGGGGCAAACAAGATCGCGCTGGGACACCACCGTGACGACATGGTGGAAACTTTATTTTTGAATATGTTCTTTGGCGGCAAATTGAAAGCGATGCCGCCCAAGCTGGTCACCGACAAGGGCGACCACATCGTCATCCGCCCGCTGGCGTATTGTGCGGAGAAAGACATCGCCCGCTATGCGCGCGGCATGGAGTTCCCCATCATCCCGTGCAATCTGTGCGGCTCGCAAGAGAACCTGCAACGGCAGAACATCAAGCAGATGTTGCACGAATGGGAGCGCCAGTATCCGGGGCGCACGCAGACCATCTTCACTGCGATGCAGAACGTCAAACCATCACATCTGCTCGATGGTGGTTTGTTTGATTTCAAGAATATGCAATTGGGTATGGCGGTAGATGAGGGCGATGTGGCCTTTGACGAATAAGATTTGGTGAAGCTGTCTTTTAGCTAATGGCGGTATTTCAATAGGGAGTGAGAAACATGAATGCTTGGCAGAATTGTTCATTAGGTTTGGTGTGTGCGGTTCTATTGGCGGCGTGTGCGACACCCGTGGCCAGCAATATCAAAGTGTCCGAAGCGCATACCGCGAAATATAGCGAGCTATCGGCACTGGATGTGGTGGCGACCTTGGAAAAGAATGTGAATGAAGCCAAGAGTGCCAATATGCCGTTTCTGGCACCCAACTATTTCCGCGAAGCCGCGCAAGTTTTGAGCGAATGTCAGAGCGCATTGGGCAACCAGACCAAAGATGTTCTGGTGAGCAATGCGGCCAAGGGCGAAGCCATCCTGGAAAAAGGTCGTGAGGTGATGGCGATCGTGCAATATCGCTTTGCCAAAGAATTGGAGCTGAAGTCGCAACTGGATGAGCATAGTGCCGCGAAGTTGTTGCCCAAGGACTATGAAAAAGTGACGGGTGATTTCTCCAAACTGATCGAGAAGGTGGAGCGCGAGCAGCCGGATAACATCGATAAGGAAAAAGAATCCTTGCTCAAAGAGATGTTGGATCTGGTGATCAAAGCCGTGCAGGAAAGCGCATTGCATGAAAGCGAGGTTATCAATGCCGACAATAAGAAAAAGAATGCAGATAAACAAGTACCCATCACTTATGCCGATGCACTGAAAGTCTACCAAGAAGCCAAGACGCAGATCGCTGCGGCTCACCATGACAAGAAACTGGTGCAGCGTTTGGGGCAAGAAGCGCTATTTGCAGCGCACCATGCACAACAGGTCAATGATCGTGTTGCGCTGTTGCAAACCCAACTCAAGATCAGCAGCAGTGGGTCTGTCGCGTTGAGCGCGACGACAGCGACAGTCGCGGCAGCCTCGTCTGAAACCCAAGTGGAAAACAAGCCAGCCGCAGCCGAGAAAGTCACGCTGGAAAAGATCGTGCTGCAAGAAGAAGAACGCTTGCAGGGCATTGCGACGGCATTGGGCATCAAAGACCTGCGCGACCAATCTTTGGAAAAACAAGTGGAAGAGATCAAGCGTGCTGCAACGGAAGCGACTCATCGACCAGATGGTGAAGCGATCAAACGCGATTTTGAAACGCGACTGAAAGCGGCCAACGATGCCACTCAACAGCTAGGCACCGAGCTGAATACGAAGGATCAGCAGATCGCAGAGAAGGACAAGCAACTGGCGGCACAGACCACGCAACTGAGCGAGAAGGATGCGCAGATCAAACAACAGAAAGAACGCATCGACAAGCTGGAATGGGAGAAACCCGCACCGCCGGTGAAGAAGCTAAAGCCGACGGCCAAGGCAAAAGACGCGGCGAAGAAGTAACGCTTGTATTTATCGCACGAAGCTTTTTAGATCGCCGGATTCACCGCCACCTTGAAGATCACCTTGCGTATCGTGCCGCTGCCCATCAGCGGCGCATGCGCATCCTCCGGGAAAAAGATGCAGAAGTGATCGGGTGGCACCGGCACGTAGGAGGCCGGTGCATCGTGGAAGAAGCGGATGTCCTTCTCCATGCTGTGTTCACTCACCGGATTCAGACAATCCACCAACGGTTTCCAACCCATCGTCTCGTCACCCTCCAGCACCAACTGAATGTCGATATAGCGCCGATGCGCTTCCAGTCGTGCCATCTCCTTCGTCTTCGCGGGAACCTGCTCCACGATGGCGATCAGGTCTTCGCCGACGATGTTGTAACGCCCCGGCGTAAGCGCAAAGAAATCGGTATCGCGGATGTAGTCGAATGCGCGCTGAAACAGCGGATGCAGTGCGGCGTAGCGGGAGGATTGGGAGAGAGAGGCGAGGATCATGATTTTCGTTGTAATTGTGCGTGCTTGATTTATTAATATTTACGGGTAGAAGCTTAAATAGGCCACACTCTTGTGAGGCCGCAATTTAAACTTATTGGAGGATATATGCCAACTGTTCGTAATCGTCTGTGCCCGAGATGTGGAGTCATTTTTGACTATCAATATATTTCATCACATGGTCTCAGTGTGAATTTCAAATGCCAGTGTGGTGAATTTGCTGTTGCTTCCGAAGAAGTGGATAACTTGTTGGCTTCGCCAGTAAGGCTAGCTGCATTTTTAAAGATGGAAAACCAATCCAATAAAGAAAAGGTATTTTGTATTAGGCGCGATTTGGCTACTTCAAATCTGGTTGGTGAGTTTGTTGCTCGCGATGACAAGGGCATACAAAAATATTTTCTTTAAGTACAACAAGCTGTCTATTTCTACGCAAGACAAACTACTTTCCCCCGTTCGTCCTGAGCTTGTCGAAGGATGGACGGGCGCGCCATCCTGTTGAATACCCTTCGCCAAACGCGACACCTCAGCCCAATCGCCGCGCATCATTGCTTCCTTCTTTTTGCGGCTCCAGCCTTTGATTTGCTGTTCGGCGGCGAAAGCTTCTTCACGGGTGGGGTAGTCTTGGCTGAACACTAGTTCAACAGGTAATCGACTTGAGGTGTAGCCGCCGCACAGACCTTGCTGATGCTCGCCGATGCGATGTTCGAGGTTGTCGGTGTGGCCGGTGTAGTAGGAGTTATCGGCGCAGCGCAGGATGTAAACCCAGAAGCTCATGGTGTGGCGCTCCGTAGATGTTCACCCTTCGACGGGCTTAGGGCGAACGGTTTGGTGGTTCTTTCTCTGTCATGGTTCGACAAGCTCACCTCGAACGGAGGGCGCAGCGGAGGGCTTAGATAAACCTCGCCACCATCCCTTTAGCCAACTCGCCCTGCAACGGTATCTGAACACGATGTCCACTACCCGGTGCGACAACGAGAGGGCTACCTTCCATGTTGCGCATCTCTTTCAGTTCGATGATGCTGTTGCCCGCAGGGTGGATGATTTCCAGTTTGTCGCCGACCGAGAATTTGTTCTTCACGTCGATCTCGGCCATGCCGTTCGCGCACGCGACAATATCGCCAACATATTGCTGGCGGAAACTTTCGGAGTGGCCGCGCATGTAGTTCTGCTGTTCGTGGGTGTGGTGGCGTTCGTAGAAGCCGTCGGTGTAGCCGCGATTGGCGAGCGCGTCCAGCGCGCCCAGCAGTTCCAGATTGAACGGACGGCCTTTGACGGCGTCGTCGATGGCTTGGCGATATACCTGTGCGGTGCGTGCCACGTAGTAGATGGATTTGGTGCGGCCCTCGACCTTGAGCGAATCGATGCCGATCTTTACCAGTTTCTCGACGTGCTCGACCGCGCGCAGGTCTTTGGAGTTCATGATGTAAGTGCCGTGCTCGTCTTCCAGCACTGGCATGAGTTCGCCGGGATGATCTTGGCGCGAGATGACGTACACCTTGTCGGCCAGCGGGTGGCGTGGTTGCGAGCCGCAGTCGGACAGAGCGGAATCGCTTAATGCTTTGTCGAAATCGAAGTCGATCTTTTCGATGTGTCCGGTGCCGTCTTCGGCGGCGTTCTCAACCTTGTAATCCCAGCGGCAGGAGTTGGTGCAGGTGCCTTGGTTGGCATCGCGGTGGTTGAAGTAGCCGGAGAGCAGACAGCGGCCGGAGTAGGCGATACACAGCGCGCCGTGCACAAACACTTCGAGTTCGATGTCGGGACATTGCTGGCGTATCTCTTCTATCTCATCCAGCGACAACTCGCGCGATAGGATCACGCGAGAGAGTCCGAGCGATTTCCAGAACTTCACCGCAGCGTAGTTGACGGTGTTGGCTTGCACGGAAAGGTGTATCTCCTGCTCAGGCCAGCGCTCGCGCACCATGGCGATGAGGCCGGGGTCGGCCATGATGAGCGCGTCGGGCTTCATGGCGATGACGGGTTCCATGTCCGCCATGTAGGTCTTCACCTTGGCGTTATGCGGCATCAGGTTGCTGGCGACGAACAATTTTTTGCCCAGCGCGTGCGCTTCTTCAATGCCGATGCGCAACTCTTCCAATTTGAATTCGTTGTTGCGCGCACGCAGCGAGTAGCGCGGCTGTCCGGCATACACCGCATCCGCGCCGAAGGCGTAAGCGGTGCGCATCTTTTCTAATGTTCCGGCGGGGAGTAAGAGTTCGGGTGCTTTCATCGGGGGTTCCCCCTCCCTAACCCTCCCCCGTAGGGAGAGGGGATAGGCTGAGAGGAATTCAAAAGTTATCGGTAGCCTAGTCGATTCAAAATTTCCAGCGATGCATTGGCCTGGTTCAGGGTGTAGAAATGCAAAGCCGGTGCACCACCGGCGATGAGCTTCTCGCACAGTGTGGTGACCACATCGCGTCCGAAGTTCTGTACCGACTCCACATCATCGCCGTAGCCTTCCATGGTCTTGCGCATCCAGCGCGGGATCTCGGCACCGCAGGTGTCGGAGAAACGCGCGAGTTGCGAGTAGCGCACGATGGGCATGATGCCGGGCACGATGGGGGCTGTGACGCCGAGCTTGCGCGTCTCTTCCACGAAGCGGAAGTATGCGTCGGCGTTGTAGAAATATTGCGTGATGGCCGAGTTGGCACCAGCGTTCACTTTGCGCTTGAAGTTGAGCATATCCTCGCGGGCGGAGTGTGCCTGCGGATGAAACTCGGGATAGGCAGCGACTTCGATGTGGAAGTGTTCTCCGGTCTGTGCGCGGATGAAGGATACGAGTTCATTGGCATACTGGAATTCGCCGATGCTGCCCATGCCGGAAGGCATATCGCCGCGCAGTGCGACGATGCGTTTGATACCCATGTCTTTGTAGGCGAACAGCAGCGCGCGGATGTTGTCACGTGTGCTACCGACGCAAGACAGGTGCGGAGCAGCTTGATGACCTTCGGCATGGATATGCCGGATGGTCTCTAGTGTGCGGTCTTGCGTGGAGCCGCCTGCACCGAAGGTGACGGAGAAGAATTCCGGTTTGAGTGCGGCCAAACGCTGGCGAGCCGCAGTTAGTTTTTCAGTCCCTTCCGGCGTTTGCGGCGGAAAGAATTCAAAGCTTATCGGTGTCTTTGGGTTGCTCATGTTTCCTCACGAGAAGTTGTGCGGCGGCTGAACTCAGCGCCCAAGAGAAGATGCTGTATAAGACTGCGCCCAATACGCCATGCCAGAAAGTATCCACCACGAATCCGCGCAGGATGGAACCGGCGAACCAGAACATCAGCCCGTTGATGACGAAGATGAACAGTCCCAGTGTGAGCACGGTGACCGGCAATGTCAGCACCAGGAAGATCGGACGGATGAGCGTGTTGACGAGACCCAACACCAAGGCCGCGATGAAGGCCGCAGTGAAGCCATCAACATGGATACCCGGCACGAAGTTTGCCACCGCCACAAGGGCGAGGGCGTTAAGTGTCCAGATGAGTAGCAGTCTTAACAACATTAGTTTTCTGTGTTCTCAAAAAATGAGGGGGCGGAAAGCCCGCCCCCGCAATCATACCTGCATTGTTGCTTAGTAGCGGTAGTGCTCGGTCTTGTAAGGACCTTGCTTCGGCACGCTGATGTAAGTGGCTTGCTGATCGGTCAGTTCGCTCAACTGTGCGTTCAACGTCGCCAGTTGCAAGCGGGCGACCTTCTCGTCCAAGTGCTTGGGCAAGGTGTAAACGCCCACTGGGTACTTGTTGCTGCCCTTCACGAATTCAGTCCACAGTTCGATTTGCGCGATGGTCTGGTTGGCGAAGGAAGAAGACATCACGTAGGACGGATGGCCGGTACCGCAACCCAGATTCACCAGACGACCCTTGGCCAGCAGGATGATGCGCTTGCCATCGGGGAAAATGACGTGATCGACTTGCGGCTTGATCTCTTCCCATTGGTATTTTTCCAAGGAAGCGACGTCGATCTCGTTGTCGAAGTGGCCGATGTTGCACACGATGGCGTTGTTCTTCATCGCCTTCATGTGGTCGTGCGTGATGACGTGGAAGTTGCCGGTCGTCGTCACGAAGATGTCGGCTTTGTCGGCAGCGTATTCCATGGTGACCACGCGGTAGCCTTCCATCGCGGCTTGCAGTGCGCAGATCGGGTCGATCTCGGTGACCCAGACTTGTGCGGACAACGCGCGCATGGCTTGCGCAGAACCCTTGCCCACATCGCCGTAACCGGCGATCACGGCGACCTTGCCCGCGATCATCACATCGGTCGCGCGCTTGATGCCGTCCACCAGCGATTCACGGCAGCCATACAGGTTGTCGAATTTGGACTTGGTGACGGAGTCGTTCACGTTGATGCCGGGGAACTTGAGCTCGCCGCGTTGATGCATCTGATACAAACGATGCACGCCGGTGGTGGTCTCTTCGGTCACGCCCTTCACCGCGGCGAGACGAGTGGAGTACCAAGTCTTGTCAGTCGCCAACTTGGCTTTGATGGATGCAAATAGGCAAGTCTCTTCTTCCGAGCCGGGCTTGGAGATCAGCGAAGCGTCTTTCTCTGCGCGTGCGCCCAGATGCAGCAGCAATGTTGCATCGCCGCCGTCATCTAGGATCATGTTGGTCAAACCACCGTCTGCCCATTCAAAGATGCGGTGGGTGTAGTCCCAGTACTCGGTCAGTGTCTCGCCTTTGACGGCGAACACCGGTGTGCCGCCCGCAGCGATAGCCGCAGCAGCGTGGTCTTGTGTGGAGAAGATGTTGCAGGAAGCCCAGCGCACATCTGCACCGAGCGCCTTCAGCGTCTCGATCAGCACGGCGGTCTGGATGGTCATGTGCAGCGAGCCGGTGATTCGCGCGCCTTTCAGCGGTTGTGTCTTGGCGAATTCAGCACGGATAGCCATCAGGCCTGGCATTTCGGTTTCGGCGATGGCGATCTCTTTGCGGCCCCAATCGGCCAGTTTGATGTCGGCGATGACGTAGTCTTTGTTAGACATATAACACTCCATTCATTTAGTAAGTTAATGAATGGGCGCCGTTGCTACATTGTTGAACCATCTCCGCCGAGCCTGACAGGTTCACCTTGCGGTGACTGCTGCAGCGCCCCTCGGCGGGATGGGTGATACGAATTACAGTCCTGCGTCAGCCTTCAATGCAGCCGCTTTGTCCGTGGCGGTGGCTTCGGCCACCGCTTCGCGGTTTAACTTGCTGCGCAAGTTAGCCTGCGCCGAAACACAGATAAGCACCTTTGGTGTGGCCTTACAGGCCAGCATCGGCGCGTAGCGCCGCTGCCTTATCAGTGTTTTCCCACTTGAACTCTGGCTCTTCACGACCGAAGTGGCCGTAGGCCGCTGTCTTCTGGTAGATCGGACGCAGCAGGTCGAGCATGTTGACGATGCCCTTAGGACGCAGGTCGAAATGGCGCTTGACCAGTTCGGTGATCTTTTCGTCGGAGATCTTGCCGGTGCCGTAAGTGGTGACCATGATGCTGGTGGGTTGCGCTACGCCGATGGCATAGCTCACTTGCACCAAGCACTTGTCGGCCAAACCGGCGGCGACGATGTTCTTCGCCACATAACGTCCGGCGTAAGCGGCCGAGCGGTCGACCTTGGAAGGGTCTTTGCCGGAGAACGCGCCACCACCGTGTGGTGCTGCGCCGCCGTAAGTGTCGACAATGATCTTGCGTCCGGTCAGGCCGCAATCGCCTTGCGGGCCGCCGATGACGAAACGACCGGTTGGGTTCACCAGATATTTGATGTCGCCCTTGATGAGTTCTTTCGGCAATACCGGTTTGATGATCTCTTCGATGGCGGCTTCGCGGATCTGTTCCAGCGTCATCTCCGGTGCGTGCTGAGTGGAAAGCACGACGGTGTCGATGGCGAACGGTTTGCCGTCAACGTATTTGATCGTGACTTGCGATTTCGCATCTGGACGCAACCATTTCAGGCGACCGTCGTGGCGCAGTTGTGCTTGGCGTTCGACGATGCGATGCGACAGGTAGATGGGCAGCGGCATCAAGGTGTCGGTCTCGCGGCAGGCGTAACCGAACATCAAACCTTGGTCGCCTGCGCCTTGATCGAGGCCGTCGTCGTAGGCTTTGTTTACGCCCTGTGCGATGTCCGGGCTTTGCTTGTCGTAAGCGACCAGTACCGCGCAACCCTTATAGTCGATGCCGTATTCGGTGTTGTCGTAGCCGATGCGCTTGATGGTGTCGCGTGCCACTTGGATGTAATCGACATTGGCTGTAGTGGTGATCTCACCTGCCAAAACGACCAGGCCGGTGTTGCACAGCGTCTCAGCAGCGATGCGTGAATGTTTGTCCTGCGCTAGAATCGCGTCAACGATAGCGTCGGAGATTTGGTCGGCAACCTTGTCCGGATGGCCCTCGGACACGGATTCGGATGTAAAAAAGTATTCGCTCATGGCTCTCCGATTTATTTCTTCAGTGGTTAAATGGGCGCGCAGTATACCAAATCCCATCCATGATTTAAGTAGGTTTTCTTACAATGCTTATTCTATTTGAGGTATTAGCGCGCTTGCCCTTGCCGGTATTGCACCGGATCGGCGCGCTATTCGGCTGGGGGACTTACCTACTGTCTGGCCGTTATGCAGCCCGCTTACGTGAAAACCTGCAAAAGGCTGGGCTGGCACATTCAGAGTCCGAGAGTCGCAGCTTGTTACGTACCAACATCCGTGAGATGGGTAAAGGCGTGATGGAATTGCCTTGGGTGTGGCGGCGGCCTTTTGAAGAAGTGGTTGCCAGTGTCAAACAGTGTCATGGCTGGGAACACTTCGAGGCGGCACGTTTGCCAGGCAAGGGCGTGATCGTGCTGACACCGCACATCGGCTGCTTTGAGGTCATTGGTTTATATATCGCCGCGCGCATGCCGATGACTTGTATGTATCGTCGTGCCACGCTGGAAATTTCTGGATACGTTGATGCACGCGGGGCGTGAACGTGGACAGATGAAACTGGCGGCAACCGACCTAGGCGGGGTGCGCCAGTTGCTGAAAGCGCTCAAACGCGGCGAGATCATCGGTGTCCTGCCGGATCAAGTTCCCGGAAATGGTGAGGGCGAGTGGATACCTTTTTTCGGACGTCCTGCTTACACCATGACATTGATCGGACGGCTCATCGAATCCAGCGGAGCGGCGGTAGTGATGTGTCACAGCGAGCGTTTGCCGAAGGGCGCAGGTTATGCGCTGCATTTCACGCCGCTGTCTTTTGATGCGAACACCTCTATTCCGAGGCAGATGAATGCGGCGTTGGAAGCGGTGGTGCGTAAGCATCCAGAACAATATCTGTGGAGTTACAACCGCTATAAAGTTCCGCGTGGCGCACTGCCGCCGGACTCGTTCAAGGAGTTTTGATGCTGGTACGCATCGGTGTATTCATTCTGTGGTCGATCCACTTTTTGCCATTTCGTTTTATCGTTGCCATCGGCAACGGTCTCGGTGCATTGCTCTACCTGTTGGCTGTGGAACGTCGCAAGGTGGGCGCGATCAATCTGAAATTATGTTTCCCCGATATGAGCGAGCTGGTTCGCGAACAACTGTTGCGGGCGCACTTCAAGATGTTCGCGCGAGGTCTCATCGAGCGCAGCATCCTGTGGTGGTCAAGCGCGGAACGCATCAACCGCCTGATCCACGTCGAGGGGGTCGAACATTTCGCGGCTATCAAAGGCCAGCCTTCGATCTTGCTTACGCCGCATTTCGTCGGCATGGATGCGGGCGGGCAGTGGGTCGCGCAGCAGACCGATACCGTGTGCATGTATGCGAACCAGAAGAACATGTACCTCACCGAACTATTGCTCAAGAAGCGCGCGCGCTTCCGCAACCAGCATCTTTACTCGCGCCAAGAAGGGCTGCGTCCTATCCTCAAGGGGATGAAAAAAGGCATGCCGTTCATCTATCCGCCGGATCAGGATCAGGGTGTGAAGGACGGTGCATTCATCCCGTTCTTCGGCGTGCCTGCGGCGACCATGACCTCGGTGCCGCGCATCGCGCAGATGACTGGCGCGAAGGTCGTGCCCAGCATCACGCGTGTGCTCCCCGGCGGAGAAGGATATGTGTTGACGTTCTATCCGGCGTGGGACAATTACCCGAGCGGAGACGACATCGCCGACGCTCGACGCATGAACGCTTTCATCGAAGACCGCATTCGCGAGATGCCGGAACAATATTTCTGGTTGCACAAACGTTTTAAGACTCGCCCCGAGGGCGAGGAAAAATTCTATTGAAGTGGCATTTCCCCTCTCCCGCGTGCGGGAGAGGGGTAGGGGATAGGGAGCTATGGCAGGCAGCGTAATCCTAGGCAACGCCAAGACTCTGCGCTCACATCAAACCGAAGCTGAACAAAAGCTGTGGTATCACCTGCGCGCCCACCGTTTCATGGATTTGAAATTTAAGCGGCAAAAACCAATAGGCAGCTATATCGTCGATTTTGTGTGTATGGATTGGATGCTGATCGTTGAGATTGACGGTGGACAGCATTCTGAGCAAGTTGAGTATGATCAACGGCGCGATGCTTGGCTGAGAAGCCAAGGCTATATCGTGTTACGTTTTTGGAACAATGATGTCATGCAACAGTTGGAGGGTGTGTTGGAGCAAATCCGATTGGCAGTTATTGGCGAACCCTCTCCCCCGGCCCCTCTCCCGCAGGCGTGAGAGGGGAGCGATCTTTGAATGGATGCGAAATGAAATATAAAGACCTGCGCGACTTCATCGCACAATTGGAAAAACTTGGCGAGCTCAAGCGCGTCACCGCGCCGGTCTCTACCCATCTGGAGATGACTGAGATCTGCGACCGTGTGCTGCGCGCACAAGGTCCGGCGCTGTTGTTCGAAAATGTGGTCGGTCACAAAATGCCGGTACTTGCCAATCTCTTTGGCACGCCGCGCCGTGTGGCTATGGGGATGGGCGAGGAATCCACAACGGCGTTGCGTGAAGTGGGCAAGTTGTTGGCTTATCTCAAAGAGCCTGAGCCACCTAAGGGGTTGAAGGACGCATGGGATAAGTGGCCGGTGCTGAAGCAGGTGCTTACCATGTCGCCAAAGGTGCTGTCGTCCGCGCCGTGTCAGGAGATCGTATGGGAAGGCAAAGATGTGGATCTGTCGAAACTGCCCATTCAGCATTGTTGGCCGGGCGATGTTGCGCCGCTCATCACTTGGGGTCTGGTGGTGACGCGCGGGCCGAACAAGTCGCGCCAGAATCTCGGCATCTATCGCCAACAGGTCATCGCGCCGAACAAAGTCATCATGCGCTGGCTAGCGCATCGCGGCGGCGCGCTGGATTTTCGCGATCACTGCGAAAAGAATCCGGGGCAACCGTTCCCGGTCGCGGTAGTGATCGGCGCTGATCCGGCGACCATCCTCGGTGCGGTCACGCCGGTGCCGGATTCATTGTCCGAATATCAGTTCGCCGGATTGCTGCGCGGCAGCAAGACTGAATTGGTGAAGTGCATCGGCAGCGATTTGCAAGTGCCCGCCTCCGCCGAGATCGTGCTGGAAGGCGTGATCCATCCGGGCGAGACCGCGCTGGAAGGGCCGTATGGCGACCACACCGGTTACTACAACGAACAGGATAAATTTCCCGTCTTCACCATCGAACGCATCACCATGCGCCGCGACCCGATTTACCACTCCACTTACACCGGCAAGCCGCCCGACGAACCGGCCATGCTGGGTGTGGCGCTGAACGAAGTGTTCGTGCCGCTGCTGCAAAAACAATTTCCCGAGATAGCCGATTTCTATCTGCCGCCGGAAGGTTGCTCGCTACCGCATGGCGGTAGTCAGCATCAAGAAACAATACGCCGGACACGCCAAGCGCGTGATGTTCGGCATCTGGAGTTTCCTGCGCCAGTTCATGTACACCAAGTTCATCATCGTGGTGGACGACGACATCGATGTGCGCGATTGGAAAGAAGTCATGTGGGCGATCACCACGCGCATGGACCCGGTGCGCGACACGCTGCTGGTGGAGAACACGCCAATCGATTATCTCGACTTCGCATCACCCGTGTGTGGACTCGGCGGCAAGATGGGGCTGGATGCAACCAACAAATGGCCGGGCGAGACGCAGCGCGAATGGGGAACGCCTATTGTGATGGATGCGGCGGTGAAGGCGAAAGTGGATGCGATGTGGAGTGAACTGGGGTTGTAGTTCAGTGCTTTTGTTGTAACCACTCGATCAGCGCGTCCTGCGCATCCTGTCCACGCTTGGCGTAGGGATGGTTGATGAAGAACACGACGATCCATTCTTTGCCGTTCTTGGATCGGACATAACCGGCGATGGTCTTGACGCCTTCCAGCGTGCCGGTCTTAAGGTGGGCATGGCTGGCAGCAGCACTTTCTTTGAGGCGTTTTTTCACTGAGCCATCTACGCCAAGGATGGGGAGCGAGGCTTGCAGCTCGGCGCTGAGCGGATGTTCGTAGGCGTGCTGTAAGAGCTGTGCCATATGTGCCACGCTGATACGCTCTTTGCGTGAGAGTCCGGCGCCGTTCTCTAAGACCAATTCAGGTAAGCGCAGGTGGTTGCGCGTCAGCCATAGCTGTATAGCCAGCGTGCTGCGCTCGATGCTCATGCGGCCTACAGACATTGTGGTTTTAGAGAAAGCTGCTGGAGGATCCATTGGGTTTTGCGTTACATCACTTTCCAATGTGATGGGCATCGTCTCCCCCAGCGTCAAGAACAGCTGGCGTGCCATGACGTTGTTGCTGTATTTGTTGATGTCGCGAATGATAGCGCTCAATGGCTCGGAGCGATGGGTGGAAAAAAGTTTCGCGTTGCTGCCGACAACGCCGTCTTGCTCTTTACCTTGCAGCGTCCCGCCGAGCTCTTTCCATACCGCACGGAATACAGCGCCGACATAGCGGGTGTGTGGCATCACGCTGAGGTTCTGTTCACGTTCTCCGCACTCGGTCGGGTAGTCACCTTGGAATACCACACTGTCGCCATTCGGTTGTACCGAGAATAGATCATCCCAGTTGTCGCAATTCACCTTTTCGCCTTTCGGCGTGAGCTGATTGTCCAGCGTGAAGCCATCGAGAGGCGGCTCACTCACCACTTTCAGCCCGGTGCCATCGGGTGTGTAGCGTAAGCGTAGCGTATTGAAGTTGATCAGCAGCGCATCGGGGCCGACATTGTAAGCACGCACCGGATCGTTATCGAATTCTGCGGGATCGTGCTCGGGAAGGTCGTAATAGCGGCGATCCAGAATCAGGTCGCCGTGTATCTCGCGCAGCCCGCGCGCGCGCAGTTCACTTAGCCACAGCCAGAATTGTTCGATGGTGAATTTCGGATCACCGTACCCTTTGAGGATCAAGTTGCCATTGAGTATGCCGTCTTTCAATTCACCGTCGATATAGGCTTCCGTCTTCCAAGTGTATGCAGGGCCGAGCAGATCGAGTGCGGCATACGTGGTGAGCAGCTTCATGGTGGAAGCCGGATTCATTGCGCGTTGGGTATTGATGCTAACGAGGGAGACGTGTTTTCCCACTTCGCGTATCTCAACGGCGATGCTGGATTGCGGGATGTGTGCCTTCTTCAGTTCTTGCTTGACGCTGGCCGGGAGCGGCGCCGCATGAGCACTGGCGAAAAAACACAAGGAAAATAAGGCGGCGAGCAGTTTCATATCAACATTTCAATGAGGGTCAGCGTGCGCGCGACCAACATCTGCATTTCCTCTTCGGTGATGACGTAAGGCGGCATGAAATATACCGTGTTACCCATCGGGCGCAACAACAATTCGTGTTTCAGGCCGAGTGTGAAGCAGTGCTGTGCAAAATCGGTACGGGCGGTATCGACCTCAAATGCCCAGATCATGCCGGTATTGCGCAAGTTCCTCACTTTTGGATGTTCGCGCAAGGGTTGGGCGATGCGGTTGAAAAAAACGGTCTTCGTGCGATTGCTGTTGAGCACATCGTCCTGCACGAAGATATCCAACGTGGCGAGTGCGGCGCGGCAAGCCAGCGGGTTACCGGTATAGGAGTGCGAATGCAAGAAGCCGCGAGCAGTCTCGTCGGCATAGAAGGCTTGGTAGATATCGTCGGTGGTCATCACTACCGACAGCGGCAGATAGCCGCCGGTGATGCCTTTGGAGAGCAGCAGGAAATCGGGAGAAATCCCCCTCTCCCTTTGGGGGAGGGCATGGGGTGGGGGCGCTTGCTCGCAGGCAAACATCGTCCCCGTCCGTCCCATGCCAACGGCGATCTCGTCGGCGATGAGATGCACGCTGTATTCCGAACACAACTCACGTGCTCGCTTCAAATAGATCGGGTGATACATCGCCATGCCTGCCGCACCTTGCACCAAGGGTTCGATGATGAAGGCGGCGATGTGTTGGTGATGTTGTTGCAGATGTTTTTTGAGAGCTTCGGCGCAACGGAGTGCATAGTCTTGCGCGCTTTCGCCAAGTTCGGCATTGCGCCAATCCGGGCTGGGTACGGTGGCGTTCTGCTGGATCAGCGCGCCATAAGCATCGCGAAACAAAGAAACGTCGGTCACTGACAGCGCACCCAAGGTTTCGCCGTGGTAACTGTTTTGCAGGCTGATGAATTGTGTTTTTTGTGGCTTGCCGCTGTTGCGCCAGTAGTGCGCGCTCATCTTCAAAGCGATCTCGGTAGCGGAGGCACCATCCGAACCATAGAAGCAATGCCCCAATCCGGCTGGCGCGAGTTCGCGCAGCCTCTCGGATAGCAGTACTACCGGTTCATGGGTGAAGCCCGCCAACATGACGTGTTCCAATTTGCCGAGCTGGTCGATGAGCGCGGCGTTGATGCGTGGGTTGCAATGCCCGAACAGGTTAACCCACCAGGAGCTGACCGCGTCCAAATAGCGTTTGCCGTCGAAGTCATATAGCCAGATACCCTCACCACGGGCGATGGGAATCAGTGGCAGCGTCTCATGCCGCTTCATCTGGGTGCAGGGATGCCATACGGCGGACAGGCTGCGGTTCAGTAAATTTTCATTCATCACTTGAAAGTAGAGTGCTTCGCCCTTACTATTAGCAGTCGCTGGCATAGAGTGCTAATTAAGCCGCGCAATTTTAGTTAACCATTTGTTTTAGGAGAGCAAAGCATGAAAATACGTCCCTTGCACGACCGCGTCATTGTCAAGCGCATGGAAGAAGAACGCAAGACCGCGTCCGGTATCGTGATTCCCGATGCGGCCACCGAGAAGCCAGATCAAGGCGAGATCGTTGCTGTAGGCAACGGCAAGATGGGTGACGACGGCAAGCTGCAACCCATGAACGTCAAGGTCGGTGACCGCGTTTTGTTCGGAAAATATTCCGGCCAAGCCTTCAAGATCGACGGTCAGGAACTGCTGACTATGCGTGAAGACGACATCATCGGTGTAGTCGAGAAGTAATTTTTCGCTGGGCGAAAAATTCTTTCAGTTCCAAATAAATTTCAGGAGATAAAAACATGGCAGCTAAAGACGTGAAATTCCATGATGCAGCACGTGCCAAAATGGTCGTGGGTGTCAATATTCTGGCCGATGCGGTCAAGGTAACGCTGGGCCCTAAAGGCCGTAACGTGGTGCTGGATCGTTCCTACGGTTCTCCCACCATCACCAAGGACGGTGTGTCCGTTGCCAAGGAAATCGAACTGAAGGACAAGTTCGAGAACATGGGCGCGCAGATGGTCAAGGAGGTGGCTTCCAAGACTTCCGACGTGGCCGGTGACGGTACGACGACCGCAACCGTGCTGGCACAATCCATCGTGCAGGAAGGCATGAAGTTCGTTGCCGCCGGCATGAACCCGATGGACCTGAAGCGCGGTATCGACCAAGCTGTTATCGCTGCCGTTGCAGAGCTGAAGAAGATCTCCAAGCCTTGCACCACCAGCAAAGAGATCGCACAAGTGGGCAGCATCTCCGCCAACTCCGACACCGTCATCGGCGAGAAGATCGCTGCGGCGATGGAGAAGGTTGGCAAGGAAGGCGTAATCACCATTGAAGACGGCACCGGCTTGGAAGATGAGCTGGATATCGTGGAAGGTATGCAGTTTGATCGCGGTTACCTGTCTCCTTACTTCATCAACAACGCCGACAAGCAAATCGCCGCGATGGAGAATCCCTTCATCCTGTTGCACGACAAGAAAATCTCCAACATCCGTGACCTGCTGCCCGTACTGGAGCAAGTCGCCAAGGCCGGTCGTCCGCTGCTGATCATCGCTGAAGACGTGGACGGCGAAGCGCTGGCAACTCTAGTCGTGAACAACATCCGCGGCATCCTGAAGACCGTTGCAGTCAAGGCGCCTGGCTTCGGTGATCGTCGCAAGGCCATGCTGGAAGACATCGCGATTCTGCCCGCAGCATCGGCGCGTGGCGCTGGATGTACCAGCCGTTTTGCAGGCGCAGCGGCCTGAACTCGTCGGCGCCGAGCCGGCCATCAAGATGGCGCTCGAGTTGGTCGCGGTATTGCGCGGCGCGGGTGCGCACGAACTGGCGGTCAAAGGGGGTGTATTGGTACATGGGCGGTCAGCTGCGCGGGGTTTCAGGTGGCGATGAGCTTGATGCCGGCCCAGGCCAGCAAGACGGAAAGGGCTGAGCGGATGAAGCGCTCGTTGATGCGGTGCATCAGGCGCGTACCGAGCCAGATGCCCGGTAGCGAGCCGGCCAGCAGTTTGGCCAGCAGCGGCCAGTCCACCGAACCGACCAAAATCGACGATGTCCCGTTCATGAAAAACATCAATCGCCTCGGCGATTTTAATCTCATGGTGCTGGTTTCGGCTGGCGCACCTGGCGCCAAAGAATACGTACAATATGTGCAAGCGCCGTATGCCTTGCGCATGGTGGCTGCAACCACGGCGGTGTCGACCACGGACTTGGCACCATATTATCAATCGGGGCAATTGCTCGGCTTGGTTGCCGGCTTGTCAGGCGCCGCCGAGTACGAAGCGTTGGTTGGTAAAACCGGCACGGCGACTCAAGGTGCCGATGTGCTCAACGTTGGCCACGGCGTGGTGATTTTGGCAATCATCCTGGGCAACAGCATCTACTTCCTTGGCCGTCGCCGCCGTCGTCTGGAGGCGCTAGTATGAGTCACCTAGCAGCCTTTGAGATCATCGGGTTTTGGATCGGGATTTTCTTAACGTTTTGTATTTTGTCGTTCTTGTACAAAGACAATCCGTTCTACAAATTTGCCGAGCATTTGTTTGTCGGCGTGTCGATTGGCTACATTGTCATTCGGCAGTTCAACGATAATGTGGCGCCACGCTTTTCAACCGGCCAAACCACGTTCCTCACGTTTGTGCCTTTGATTCTCGCGGCGATGCTCTTTGTTAAATTCTTGTCGTCGCGGTTGGGGTGGATGGGCCGTTTCCCGTTGGCGTTTGTGGTCGCGATGGCCGCTGGGCAAAACGTCGTAGCGTTGGTGCAATCGGATATCGCGGAACAAGTGAAAACTGCCAGTCGGCCGTTAGATCTGCGCAAGGTTGACTTGAATTCGGCGGATGCTGCAACGTTGGTGAGCGTTGCAGGCGTAACCCCAGCAATTGCCGCCAAGTTGATCGCCGAGCGCGAGCAGCAGCCGTTTACCAGCATCGAAGATGCTGTGACGCGGCCAAGTTTATCGGCGGTGGAAAAAGCTGGGCTCGACGACGAACGCGGGCCATTGGTTGGGATTGATGCAACGGCCGGTACCAGCCGTGGCGAGCTCAACGTGTTCGGGACCCTGTCGCAAATCTTGCTGCTGATCGCATTTTTGACATCGCTGCTGTATTTCTACTTCTCGGTCGCCCACAAAGGCGTGGTCGGCCGGCTGTCGCGGGTTGGCGTCTGGATCATCATGATCGGTTTTGGCGCGAGCTTTGGGTTTACCGTGCAAGGTCGCATTGCGTTAGCGATCGGCCGAGCGCAGGACATTCGTGGCAAATTCATGGATCCGTCCGAAGCTGCGCAAGTGCATGGCGAGTTAGCCGCGCTCATCTCGGTGGTTATTATCGTGGTTGGTATTATCGGCTGGGAGCGCTACAACAAGCGGCGCATGACCACCGTTGGGAATAATCAAGGCGCTGTGAACGGTAGTGTGAGCTAACATGGCGTATGAAAACTTCATCGGTAGCCGCTACTTACTCGGCGGCCGCGTCAATCGCCGGATGATTGGCCGCGCTGGTGTAGCTGCATTGGTTGCCGTGGCCGGCTTGGTTATTTTGTTAACGTCTAACGGCGACAGCCCGTTGGGTGTGCTCATGCTGTTGTTGGGCATGATCGCGACTGCGGTCATTGGCCTGATGGCGGTGTTCTCGGTGTTTACTAGCGTCTCGGTGTTGGGCGTTGCCTTGGGCGTTGCCGCCTTAACCGTGGTGTTATCGGTGACCACAGGTTTTCAAGCGCAGTTTCGGGAAAAAGTATTGGGCGTTAATGCTCACGTGATTGTGCTCAAACAACAATCAACATTTGCCGAATATCGCGATGTCATGAAGACCGCGATGGAAATTGACTCCGATGTTTTGGCGGTGCAGCCATTCATCTTCGCCGAAATGTTGGTCACACGTGGCAAAGGCCAACTTTCTGGCGTTGCAATTAAGGGTGTAGATCCTACGTTAGTGCGGGGCGTGCTCGATCTCGACAAGCACATGCTCGACGGTGCATCCATTGATTCTTTGTCACGAGTGCCCGGGCCGGGGGAGTTTCCTTCGATCATCATGGGCCGCGAGCTAGCGCGAAAACTCAAAGCCAAAGTTGGTGACGATGTGACGGTCGTCGTGCCGTTGTCGAACATCGACTTCGATACCTGGCGCGCCAAGTCAAGTGCGCCGCGGACGCGCAAGTTTCATGTCACTGGCATCTTCTACAGCGGCTTCGATGAATACGATCGTCGGCTGATGTACACCGCGCTTAAAGACATTCAAGACTTGGTCGGCCGCGGTGACCAAGTTATGGGCGTCGAGCTCAAAGTCAAAGATGTCGAGCGGGCGGCTGAGATTGCCCGCAATCTGGAAGCTGCGCTGGGCGGGCCGCCGTACCAGGTGCAAGACTGGTATGAATTAAATCACAATCTGTTTACTGCCTTTGGAAATTCAAAAAAAGACCCTGGTCCTGATTCTGACCATCATCATCGCGGTTGCTACCTTCAATATGGTGTCGGCGCTGATCATGATGGTGCGGGGAAAAAACTCGTGAGATTGCCATTCTTAAATCGATGGGCACGCGCAGCTTAGGCATTGGGCTCATTTTCCAAATCGTCGGTTTGGCGATCGCTGGGGTCGGTACGCTGGTCGGCGTTGCGATTGGCTTAACAACCTGTCACGTGGTTTCGGTGTATGGATACAAACTTGATCCTAAGGTTTATCTGATCGATCG
>CAWGHS010000020.1:0-10744 GCA_963822425.1 uncultured beta proteobacterium | reverse complement strand
GGTGAACGGAAAATTCAGCTACACCCCCCCTGCCGGCTACTTCGGCACGGACTATTTTAATATCGCCGTCGCACCCAGCTGCGACCCGACACTTACTAGCATCATCCGCATTGCGGTGACAGTGGGTAGCAACATTCAGGGCACGTTCATCTCCTGCGCTACCTCCCTTTCGTGTGCTGCCACCGCGATAGGCGGCCCCGGCAAGTCAGTCATCATCGTCGATAACACGCCCAACCCGAATTCGCCCGGTGTTGTCACCAACATGGCGACCAATGCGCCTGCCGTCATGAAGGGGCTGGGCGAAGGCAATGAGATCGAAGTCAAACTCGGCGGTGAGATACAAGTGATGCAGCGCGATGCCAAGGTCAGCCCGCATGATTTGATCGACGAGATCGGCTCGAACAATGCCAACTCCACCAGCTACCAGAACTTCTATAGCAAGAACAAGGCGACCTATTTTGCCAATGGCACACAGCTGTTCGATCTGGACAAGATGCGCCGCGCGGCCGAATGGGAAGCGTTGAATGTCCCGCCCGCATCGACCGGCATACCCTGCACCTATCCCGTACTACCGGGTGGAACGTATCGTGCTTATAAAGGGGCATTCCCGATCAATAACGGCATCAACAGCATCCCTCGTGATGCCAATGGCACACCGGTACCCGGCCCGACAGGCAGTTGCCATTTTGCTGCGAAGTACACCATAGACCCGGCGATCGCCACGGCCGGTGGCAACTATGGCGCGATCAGCTGGGCACAATTCGTCTATAACGTCGCCAATAACATCACCATGTATGGCATCGTACGCGTGCTGATACCAGCAGAAGCGGGTACGGCGACGGCTAAGACCAATGCGCTCGGTGGCACGCCCATGCCGGGCGTAACGGGCGTTCCCGATCCTATCTATGGCAAATGCAAGACTGCCAACAGCAAGACCTTATGTCTCAATCCACCCAATGTAGGTATCCAGCCCGGTGCCAGCATCACATTGTCTGACTGGAAAGGCGTGAAGACTACCTACGTTATTCCTGCCCAGGCGCAGGTCAAGGTGCGCGGTTCACTGTTCTTCGATTTCGTGGATGGGCAGAAGAGTTACGCGAGCGGGATGGTTCCTGGCATCGGTCTTGGGCAATTGCCGTCCGGCAAGGAGTTGAAGTTCAATATGTGGATGCCCATCAGCGTTAATGCGGGCAATGACCGCGACGGCGACGGCGTTATGGATAATCTGGAATACATCGAAAGCGTCAGTGCGGGCGTGGTCTGCAGCAATCCGGCTGGCCCCAGTTTTCCCTGTACCTATCGTTTTAACACGACTGTTCTGTCCATCGATCCCAATCAGGTACCTCAGGAAGCGGTAGATACCTACAACGCGCAATACAACACCACTTTCCGCGACAGTGGCGATCCCGCCTTTGTGAGCCTCTTCAATAAGTTGAATCTGCCCAACCAATATCACCTGTTGATGCCTTCGGCTTATGCGCAAGGCTGGGCAGATGCCTTCGCCGAACTGAAGATCAGTTCCAGTCAATGGAGCAGTCTGGGCTTTCTGGTTCCTGCGCAACACTTTGCGCCGCTCTCCACCGCCGAGATACGCGGCAATGGTTTCGAGGACCTGCCGGTATATCTGTATAGCGGCGGAACCGCCGATCTCGGCAACCACATCAATATTTCCGGCCTGATGTATATCCCGCAATCCATCGAACTGGAAGTCAGCGGCGGAGGCACTAATTTCTACGGTACGCGTCAATTCATCATGGGCGGGGTCATTGTGCGTGATGGCTTTGAATTGGAATCAAAAAGGGACTCTAATCAAATTATCAGCAGCGATCCTTTGAGCTTCGCCAGTGCCAGGGTCAACCCGAATACGATGACCGGCTCACTTCTCGCTGTCGCCGGTGGTTCGCTACACGGCAATAATAATGCACCGGTCGGTGTGGGTGTGGGCGGAGCAGGTACCGGTGGTTCAGCAACGGGTCCTGGAGATACCACGGTATTTGGCGGTTCGGGTGCCGCAGGCAATCCTGGCAAGGTACGCTGGGTAGAGATACGTCCGCAATAAGTTAAGTTACATGGACTATTGGATTGGGCAGCAGTCGAGGTTTCAGGCTATTCAATGCAACGTTGCATACTATTACTAACGGAGTTAGACAACGATGAAGCGGTCGGTTGGGGTGGCTCCCGAATATTTATATAAAGCAAAAATATTCGGGAGCTATGAGGTGGAATTGAGTAAACAGTTTTCTTTTGACACAAGTGATTAAATGACCGACGAAAATAAGCTTCGGCGCATTACCTACCTTCTAGTACTTGCCCTCATGGTGCTACTGCCCATGAGCGTGACCGCGTACAAGCTCTACGTCCTGAACTATCCCTTGGCCGGATTGATTCCGGCTCCCAGCTACAAGGTCGAACTCAATATGCAGGTAGAGGGCCATGGCGAAGATATCGCCATCCACACCTACCTTCCCAAAACCGACTCGCGTCAAACTATAGACAACGAACAAAATTCAGCCGGCATTTTTCTCTCCGATGTTATATCCGATCCGCTCAATCGCGAGATTACCTGGAAGGCACAGAATGTACGTGGTCAACAGGGTGTGAGTTACAGCTACTCGGTAAGGGCGAGACATGTGCGTTTCAATATCCCCGCAGACTTGGCTATACCGGCAAGCTATCCTGCGAGCCTCGCTCCCTATCTGGGTGCCGAGCCGGGCATCCAGAAAGATGATCCGCAAATAGACGAGGTGCTGCAACGCATCGTGCATGAAGACAAGCCAACCATCCTGCAAGCGGTGACCCGTATTCACCGCTACTTGCAGGACAACATGGCGAACCGAAATTTTTCCGGTTACACCGACGCGTTGACGGCGCTCAAGCTGGGTGAAGCCAGTTGCAACGGCAAGAGTCGCCTGTTCGTCGCAATGGTGCGCAAGCTGAATATTCCGGCCCGCCTAGTAGGCGGATTCATCATGCAGCAAGGTAGCAAACGTACCTCGCACCAGTGGGTTGAAGTCTTCATCAACGGTTTCTGGGTGCCATTCGATACCATCAACAACCATTTTGCCGAGATCCCAGTCAACTTCCTGACCTTGTATTACGGTGATCTAGCGCTGTTCAAGCACACTGCCAATGTGAATTTCCAATACCGCTTTAACGTCACCAGGCAACTGGTGGCGCAGCGTGATGCGCAAGCCGCGCTGAGTCAGTCCAAGTTGAACTTCACCAATTTCTACGGATTTTTTGAACGGATTGGAATCTCCCAGAACCTGCTTAAGATATTGTTGATGTTGCCGCTTGGTGCCTTGGTGACCGTGGTGTTTCGCAATGTGATCGGCTTTGATACTTTTGGCACGTTCCTGCCCGCGCTGATCGCGTCGGCAGCACGTGATACCGGATTGCTGTGGGGCATCATCGGCTTTTTGACCATCATCCTGTTATCTGCGGTGGTGCGCAGGGCGCTGGATTGGTTGCAACTGTTGCACTCACCCAAAATGGCAATCATGTTAACCACGGTGGTAATCGTGATGATGATGCTTACCGTGGGCGGTGTGCAGCTCGGATTATTTGAACTCGCGCATATGACATTATTTCCGATCGCGATTCTCGCCATTACCGCAGAGCGAGTTGCGTTGATGGAAGCGGAGCAGGGCGCACTAAAGGTCGCGCGCATCACTGTTATGACGCTGATCGTGATCGCCGCATGTTACGCCATGATGGAATCCATCTTCATGCAAAGCTTGATTCTGGCCTTCCCGGAACTGTTGCTGGTGGTGATCGCATTGAACTTGTGGCTGGGGAAATGGATAGGCATACGGGTGTTTGAATTCGTGCGCTTCCGTCGATTGATCATGGCTGCGGCGAAATGAATTTGATCCGAAAATATTTATCGCAGATGAGTGGCATGCGCGAACGTGCCGCCACGGTGTTATCGATGAACCGGCGCAATCTGCATTACATCTATACACGCAACGCACGCAAAGATTTCCCTCTGGCGGACGACAAGCTGCTCGCCAAGGAGGTACTTGTTCCAGCGGGCGTGCGTATGCCACAAACCTACCGTGTTTACAGTTATTTTTATCAGTTGAGCAAGCTGGCCCAAGAGCTCAATGAGTACCGTGATTTCGTCATCAAACCCGCGCAGGGCAGTGGCGGTAATGGCATCCTCGTCATCGTCGGACGCAGTGGGGAGAATTGGCTGGGCATCAGCGGTAAGATCTATAACTTGTATGACCTGAAAAAACATATCACCGACATTATCTTCGGCGTGTTCTCGTTCGATCTGGGCGATCAGGCATTGATCGAAAGCCGCATCACGCAACACCCGGAAATGCAGGAGCTCAGTCCGTTAGGGCTCGCCGACGTGCGCATCATTTTGTGTGACGACACGCCAGTGCTATCGATGACGCGCATCCCGACCCGGCAATCCGAGGGAAAAGCCAACTTGCATCAGGGTGCGATCGGGGTTGCCATCGATATCGAAACCGGCATCACGACACAAGGCATGTTCCTTGGGCAGCCTGTCGTAAAGCACCCGGATAGCGGTATACATCTCATCGGGCGCACCTTGCCCTACTGGCCGCGGGTCGTCGCGCTCGCGCTGCAGGCAGCACGCAGCGTACCGCTCAAATATCTGGGAGTGGATATTTCAATCTCTCCTGACGGTCCGCAGTTGCTCGAAATCAACGTGCGACCTGGGCTGGAGATACAAAATGTGAACGGGCGCGGCATGCAGGAGATACTGCGTGCCATCACGCTGCGACGGGGGGCGTGCGATGAATAGCGCCCGCTGGATGCAACTGTTCCGTGAAAGTTTCGTGCCCGTGGTGATTGTCATTCTGGGCTTCTTCCTCGCATTGTTGTATGTGGAGTTCCGCGCCGAATATGAAGCAGATAAAGTGGCGCTCATCAACATTCCATCGACCCCGCAAGCCAGTTCCGACAGCGACAGCGCAGATGAGTTGCCTGATGCGGAGGCCGGCACATCCGCAAAGAGCGTAACCGATCCGCAGAGGCAACGCGCCTTCACCCTGATGAAGCAAAAGAAATGGGCTGAGGCGGAAATGATTTATCTGGATATCCTGAAGCATAGGCGTAGCGCGCTTGCGCTGAAAGACCTGGGCGTGCTGTATTTGAAGCAGGGTGATGAAACGCGCGCGCTCAAGTATTTCAAGCAGGCACTTAAAATCGATCCCGAAAATATCAGTGCATTGTTCAATAGCGCACTGGCGCTGACCCACAGTGGTCGCCCCCGCGAAGCGATTCTAGCCTACCAAGAATTGCTGCTCAGGCAGCCAGATTATTTTCAGGGACAATTCAATATGGCGCTTTTGCTCTTGAAGCAGGGCGACCAAGTACCGGGGGTGGCCGCATTGAATAGGGCGATACAGATATCCAGCGGCAAGCACAAGGCACATGCACTGACTCGCCTGGGGGAAGTCCAGCGCGATATGGGCGATCTGGCTGCAGCAACCAAAGCTTTTGAAGCCGCGATACGACTGGATCCGGAAAGTCCGGCCCCCCGTGTCGGGCTGGTCACTCTTGAACCCAATACCCCTGAAGGTCAAGCGCGCGCATTGGAGCAGTATCAGAGGATACTCGATCTTGCGCCTAATTATTCTCCGGCACGTGTCAATATAGCGACAATATTAAATTCCCAGAATAAGCGCCATGAAGCCGAACAGGCTTTACGTCAGGCTGTGCAGTTTGATCCTCAAGATGCCCTTGCACATACGGAATTAGGGTTGTTGTTGCTCGGACACAAACGCTGGCAGGATGCACAGGTAGAATTTGAATGGGTATTGCGGCATGACCCCAATCGTGCGGATGCCTATTTCGACCTGGGGCGCGTCGCCTTCGGTGAGAAGGACTACGACAAAGCGATCAGCGCATATCGTTCTGCACTGAAAGTATCTTCCGGTAACTATCCTGAGGCGCTACTCAATCTCGGCCTCGCTTTTTCTGCAAAGAACGATTACCAGTCAGCGTTGCGCACGTACGCGGATGCCCTGAAGATCAGGAAAGATTACCCCGAGGCCTGGTACAACATGGGCATGGTCTATTTGCGCCAAGATCAGAATGAGCAGGCCGAAAAGGCATTTGATCATGCCGTAAAACTACGCAATAACTACGAACAGGCATGGTTCAACCTCGGCGTGATATATGCCGACACCAGCCGCGACAAGGAGTCGATAGAAGCTTACCGAAAGGCATTGAGCATCCGCCCGGATTATCCTCAGGCCCAACTCAATCTTGCGGTGAGATATGCCAAACGCAAGGAGTATGACGAAGCGATACGCTTGTACCGTTCGCTCCTCGAGCAGGATGAATCCTACTCGATGGCATGGTTCAACTTGGGTAATGCCTATATAGGCAACGCCCAGCCTCGCGAAGCAGTAACAGCCTTACGCAAGGCCGCCGATCTTGAGCCGAGTAATACCAAGACCCTGCGTTTCTTGGGTCGCGCATTATTGCTTAATAACCAGCAGAGTGAAGCAGTAAAGATTCTTGAGAATGCAGTCGCAACCGACCCCGGCGACGCACGTCTGCGATTTGAATTCGCGCGTGCCCTGCGCCAAAGTGGACGCGAAGTAGATGCGCGCACAGAATTTGCAAAGGCTAAACAATTGGATCCTAAGTTAAGCACAGTAGATGAAGGGATAGTGCAAAAGTTTGATGACCAGTGATTTTTAACCAGAAAGGAGTTTTATTGTGAATAATATATCTCGCTATTACACGACCATTTTGATAGTCGCCGCGACTATGCCTGCTATAGCATCGGCTCAAGTTACATCAAAGGGGGATTCAGGTGATATCAAATGGTCCGCAACGACCGGGCTGGGATATGACAGCAATGCCTTTCTGGCGCCACGCAAACCCTATGTGGATTACGCTGCCGGAAAAATCCTGGGGGCAAATCCGACAGTGATTCCGCAGAAAAAAACCGGATTTTTTGTCCCCCTTGCAATAAAAGCTGACTTTGCTCAAGACCGCGAAGCCAATCTGCGCATCATCGGCTCAGCACTGGCTGACGGGAAATTTTATCCATCTTTGGGCAATGCCAACGAATATTCGATGACGTTACGAGGTGGCCCGGAGTTTATCTTGGACAGCCAGGGTAAAGATGAAAATACGGTTTATTTAGGTGCGCTGCTTGGTAAACACAAAAAAATATATACAGATCATGATACCGGGCTGCCCAAAACCACCACCTTGACTAGCAGTGATATTTCAAACCGCTACAATTACATCGATTTGGGCGGCGAAGCTGAATATAAACACAAAATTGGAGAGGTAGACTACAGCCTTAGGGGCAAATACATCCTCTACAATTTTGACACTCCAACCGCAGTGGCTAAGATGGATCACACCTACTTTCTAATGGGCGCCGAGTCCAGTTTCCATGTGACTCAGAGCAGCAAATTGGATTTATCGTTTGATCATTTCGTCAAGGATTACTCCAAACGGCATGCCCGCGATGCGCAAGGTGTGTACGCTACGGCCAATCCCCTTCTGAACTATACATTCAATACCATAGGTGCCGCTTTGCACGGTCGCCTGACACCCGAGTGGGTAATGTACTTTGATTTGAAGCACACTCAGCGCGTTGATGGTTTCATGAATTACAACAACTACGGTGAAAATAGATATGGCCTGCGCGTGTTGTATGGACAAGACCGGATTAAAGCTCGCTTGTCTCTGCATCACTGGAATAGAAGTTATCCCAATGCATTTGCCTATGATGTCGTTGGGCAGCCTGCAAAAGCCTATGACGGAAATGATTTGAAATTCAAGCTGCAATATGAGCAGACAAAATCCAGCTCAATTTGGGCGGAATGGAATTACAAGGCTCATAACTCGTCTGACTTGCGTTACGACTATGGGCGCAATCTGTTTATGGCCGGTATGACTTGGGTCTATTGAGAGATTCATCGTGGTTACGCGAAGATTCCATCGTAACCTTCGCTGCTGGAAATAGCGGTGGAGGGTGGTGAGTGCAGTATCGGGTAGCTTGTGCCGTGCCTGTTACTTTTGATCCAGCCATCCCTGCAGGAAACCCCATTGTTCCAGTTCGCGTTCGGCCAGATGATGCGGCAGGTCGAACAATGATTTTCCTTCGAAAGCCGCGTTCACATACACCTGGGTCTCGCGCAGATAGGCGAGGATGGGTAAATCGAAACTGCTGAGGAAGTGTTCCAGCGCTTGTGCAGCTTTGGTGCGGGGACTCATGCGCATGCCGATGATGCCGATATGGCAATGGTGTTTACGCACCGCTTTTTCGAGTGCGAGTTCTTCCAGAAAGGCGCGACTGGCATCCAGATCGAACAGCGACGGGGCGATGGGCACGACGATCTTGTGGGCGAGTTTGAGAGCGTGGGCGAGGTTCTTACCGTGCAGCCCGGCGGGAGAATCGATCACCAGCCAGTCGTAGTCGCTGTCGGCCTTCTTGTTGCCCAGCAGGTCGATCAACGGCAGTTGGATGTCGCGCATGCCCAGCCACAAGGCCGAGGATTGCTGTCTATCCAGATCCAGCATGGCGACGCTGTCACCACGTTGCGCGAGATAGCCGGCGATATTCACGGACAGCGTGCTCTTGCCGCTGCCGCCCTTGGGATTCGCTACCAGTATGGTTTTCATGTCACCCCTTTGTGTGCCGCATTTGTTTACAGACCACTTTGCGAAAAAGTGTCGCACTGCTGCATATTGCCCGTCTTGATGCCGATATTGAACCACTTGCTGCGCTGCGCGGCGCTGCCGTGGGTGAAGCTCTCCGGCACGATGGTACCGCGTGTCGCCATCTGTATGCTGTCGTCGCCGACGGCGGCGGCAGCGGTGAGTGCTTCTTCGATATCGCCGGGTTCCAGCACATTACGCATCTCCTGCGCATGGTTGGCCCACACGCCGGCGTAGCAATCCGCCTGCAGCTCAAGCCGCACTGAGAGCTGATTCTGCTGTGCCTCGGAGACGCGGCCGCGCATCGCATCGACCTTGCCGCTGGTGCCCAGCAGGTTCTGTACATGATGGCCGACCTCGTGCGCGATCACATAGGCTTGGGCGAAATCGCCGGGGGCTTTGAAGCGGTCGCGTAGTTGTTGGTAGAAGGCCAGGTCGATGTAGACCTTCTCGTCGCCGGGGCAGTAGAACGGCCCCATCGCGGCTTGTCCCGTGCCGCAGGCGGTGGGAGTTCGACCTGTGAACAACACAAGTTTGGGATTGCGATATTGGTTGCCCGCCTGTTTGAAGATGTCCTGCCACACGTCTTCGGTATCGGCCAGTACCACGGAGACGAAACGCGCGTCCTTGTCATTGGCGGGGGGCTGATGGGCAGGTGTTGATTGTGTCTGCGGTGCGCCGCCGCCACTGAGCAGATTGAGCACCGTCATCGGGTTCACACCCAACACCCAGGAGGCGACCAGCGCGACGACGATGGTGCCTAAGCCCAGCCCGCGTCCGCCGCCCACCGAAAATCCGCCGCCATCTTCACCCCGGCGGTCCTCGATGTTATCGCTCTCTCTTTCGTTGTCGGTGCGCATGCTTTGCTCCTGTTGTTATTTTTTGAAGAGAGATCCCAATACGCCACGGATGATCTCGCGACCCACTGCCGAGCCTATCGAGCGCATCGCGCTCTTGGCGAAGGCTTCGCCCAAGCCTTGACGGTTGCTGGCGCGCGAGGTGTTGCCCAGTGGATTTCCGCCGCCGAAGATACCGCCCAGCATGCCGCCGATCTCGCCGCCGTTGCTGGCGGGTTCGGCCGAGTCGCGGTGGGTGTGGCGGGTTGTTTCTCGGCGGTGCGGCCTTTGAGTATCTCGTAGGCCGATTCGCGGTCCACCAGTTTTTCGTAGTGACCGGCGACGATGGAGTTCTGCATCAGCGCTTTGCGTTCCTCCGGTGTGATCGGGCCGATCTGCGCCTGCGGCGGCACGATGAGCGCGCGCTCGACGATGCCGGGTTGGCCTTTCTCATTCAGACACGACACCAAGGCTTCGCCTACGCCCAGCTCGGTGATGATGGCTTCTTCGTTCAGCGCGGGATTGTCGCGCATCGTCTCAGCGGCAGCCTTCACCACTTTTTGATCGCGCGGACTGAAAAGGCGCGCAAGGCATGCTGCACGCGATTGCCAAGCTGGCCGAGCACCTTGTCGGGCACGTCCGCCGGATTCTGCGTGATGAAGTACACGCCCACGCCCTTGGAGCGTATCAGGCGCACCACTTGTTCGATCTTGTCCAGCAATACGGCAGGCGCATCAGTGAACAACAGATGTGCCTCGTCGAAGAAGAAAACCAGCTTGGGCTTGGCCAGATCACCCGCTTCGGGCAAGTTCTCGTACAACTCGGCGAGCAGCCACAGCAGCATGGTCGAGTAGACCTTGGGCGAGGTCATCAGCTTGTCGGCGGCGAGGATGTTGATCATGCCGTAGCCGTTGCTGTCGGTCTGCATCAGGTCCTCGATGTTCAACATCGGTTCGCCGAACAACTTCTCGCCGCCCTGCATCTCGATCTGCAACAGGCCGCGCTGAATCGCGCCGATGCTGGCGGTGGAGATGTTGCCGTATTCGGTGGTGAAGTCGGAGGAATTGTCGCCCACGCTTTGCACCATGGCGCGCAAGTCTTTCAGGTCGAGCAACAACAACCCGCAGTCGTCAGCGATCTTGAACACCAGAGCCAGCACACCCTGCTGCACCTCGTTGAGGTTGAGCATGCGGCCTATCATCAATGGCCCCATGTCGGAGATGGTGGCGCGCAGCGGG
>CAWGHS010000019.1:0-21821 GCA_963822425.1 uncultured beta proteobacterium | reverse complement strand
AGCCAAGATTTAGCCAGATTCGCGCTCCGGTGTGGCAGTGATCTTATGGATGCTCAGATCCGCACCATCGAATTCTTCTTAGATCGAGACGGATGCCAACGGTCTTCTTGATCACGCCATACACGATGAAGCCGCCCAGCAGCGCGATGACGATGCCCATCAAGGTGCCGATGAGCTGCGACATAAAGCTGATTTGGTTAACAACATCATCCACTTTGAAACTGCCCACTCCACCCAGGGCTTTGAGCCCGAAGATACCCGCTGCGATACCGCCCCATGCGCCACACAAGCCATGCAGTGGCCACACACCGAGCACGTCGTCGATCTTCCAGCGATTCTGGGTGAGGGTGAACATCCACACGAACAAACCGCCTGCCGCACCACCGACAACCAGCGCGCCGATGGGATGCATGACATCCGACCCGGCACACACCGCAACCAAGCCCGCAAGCGGGCCGTTATGCACGAAGCCGGGGTCGTTCTTGCCCACCCACAGGGCAACCAATGTGCCGCCGACCATCGCCATCAAAGAATTCACCGCGACCAAGCCACTGATCTTTTCGATGGTCTGCGCCGACATGACGTTGAAGCCGAACCAGCCCACAGTCAGCACCCATGCGCCGAGTGCAAGGAAGGGAATGCTGGAGGGCGGGTGCGCAGCGATGCGGCCTTCTTTGTTGTAGCGTCCGTGGCGCGCACCCAGCAGCAGCACAGCGGCCAACCCGATCCAGCCCCCCACGGCATGCACCACCACAGAACCGGCGAAGTCGTGAAACTCTCCGCCAAAGGTTGCATACAGCCAGCTCTGGATGCCGAAGCGGTGATTCCATGCGATACCTTCAAAGAAAGGATAGACGAAGCCAACCAAGATGAAGGTGGCCACCAGCATGGGATTGAAGCGTGCTCGCTCGGCCACGCCGCCGGAAACGATGGCCGGAATGGCCGCAGCGAAGGTCAGTAGGAAAAAAAATTTCACCAACTCATAACCATTTTTCTGTGCCAGCTCCTCCGCACCCGTGAAGAAGTTGACGCCGTACGCGAGGCTGTAGCCGATGAAGAAATACGCCAGCGTGGAAACGGCAAAGTCGGACAATATCTTGACCAGTGCGTTGACTTGATTCTTTTTGCGCACGGTGCCGAGTTCCAAAAACGCAAATCCGGAATGCATCGCCAGCACCATGATGGCGCCCAGCAGAATAAATAATGCATCCGTTCCGACCTTTAAATTTTCCATGCTATCTCCAATATAGTGCGAACTTGCGAAACGCATGCAAGCACTATGCCACGCACAATGCACATTGATTTAAATATAGATTATTTTATTCGCAGCAGATTTGCGGAGTTATAGCTCACCATATTGGTGCTTATTAAAGTCGTATGCACCACAAAGATGCCTTACTTAGGTGCAGCCCAGCCCTCATTCAATACCTTATCCAGCCAGAATAGGCCGAGGATGGTTTTACTTTCATTGATCTTGCCCAGACGTATCCACTCGATAGCCTCGCTCGGTGCGAGCTCGAACACTTCGAGGAACTCGCCATCGTCCAGCTTGCTTCCCACATGCGTCAATCCGCGCGCCAAGAAGTATTCCATACGCTCATCGGCGTAGCCGATACACGGCCATGCGGTGGTCAGGTGTGTCCATTCGCGCGCCACATAGCCCGTCTCTTCCAGCAGTTCGCGTTGCGCAGTGAGCAGGATGTCTTCACCGTGATCGATCTTGCCCGCAGGCAGCTCGATGAACTCTCGCCGGGGGGCATACCTGAACTGACGCTCCATCACTAAGTTGCCGTTATCGAGCAAGGCTAAGATGGCCACTGCACCGGGGTGGTTGATGTATTCACGCGAACTCACACTACCATCCGGCATCAAGGCGTTGTCCTTGCGTACCTTGATGAAGTTGCCGTCATAGACCAATTGGCTGTCGAGTTGCTTTTCTGTCAGATCCATATTTCACCCCCTATAAACGAACACTCCCGCCGCAGCGGGAGTGTGTGATTGATTTGATTATCCTCAGTGGAGCAACGACTGCTGCACGGCAACGGCACACACCGACATCAGCGTACTAGGCAGGATGCCCAGCACCAATACCGCGAGACCATTGATGGAGATCAGCAGGCTGCTATCGGGCTGGATGTAGACCTTTTCGTGGCTTTCCGGTGCGTCAAAATACATCAGCTTGACGATACGCAAGTAGTAGAACGCTCCGATCAGCGAGAACAGCACCGCCATGATGACCAGCGGGATGTGCCCTGCTTGCACGGCTGCGTTCAGCACTGAGAATTTCGCATAGAAGCCCACTGTGGGCGGAATACCGGCCATGGAGAACATGAGCAACAACATCATGAACGCGAGCCATGGGCTGCGCTGATTGAGCCCCTTGAAGTCAGTGAGATTGTCGGCCTCGAAACCTTCGCGCGACAACAGCATGATCATGCCGAATCCACCCAAGCTCATCAGCACATAGATCACCGCATAGAACATGGCGGAGCTGTACCCTTCGATGGTGCCGCTCAAGACACCGAGCAACAGGAAACCCATATGGGCGATGGTCGAATAAGCGAACATGCGTTTGAGATTGGTCTGTGCGATAGCGCTGATGTTACCCACTGCCATAGACAGCACCGCAAGGATCGCCAGCATGCCCGACCAATGGATCATCAACGGCTGCAAACCCTCGACCAAGATGCGCATGACAAAAGCAAAAGCAGCCAGTTTGGGGGCAGAGCCGATGAACATGGTCATCGCAGTCGGAGCGCCGTGATACACATCTGGCACCCACATATGGAACGGCACCGCGCCCAGCTTGAAGGCCAAGCCCGCGACGATGAACACCAGACCGAACACCAGCAACGCTTTGTTATGCACACCATGCTGAATAGCGCTGGAAATACCGTTCACGTCCAGCGTGCCGGTGGCACCGTACAACATGGACATCCCGTACAGCAACAGACCCGAGGCTAGTGCGCCGAGGATGAAGTATTTCATCGCAGATTCGATCGCCACCGACGAATCCCGTTGCAGGGCAACCATGGCGTACAAGCTCAATGCCAGCAGTTCCAGCCCCAGATAGAGCGTCAGGAAATTGCTGGCGGAGACCATCACCATCATGCCCAAGGTGGCAAATAAGGTGAGTGCCAAAAACTCGCCGGTGAACAGCCCACGCACCATCAGATAAGTGCGCGAATACACCAACATCATCGAGACGGCCAGATAGATCAGCAGCTTCAACACATCGGACATCAGGTCATCCACAAACATGTGGTTGAACAGGTGGGTGATGCCTTCCTGATGTGTCGCGACGGTGATGAGCGAACAGCCGAGCAAAGTGACTTGCACCAGCAAATAAGTCAGCGTCTTGGTGTAACCGACGATGAACAGATCGGCGATCAAGATCACACACACCATCACCAGCAAGAATATCTCTGCGTAGGCGGGGAATAAGGTCGATAAGAAATTCATGGCTTCCTCTTATAACTTGGAGCGAGCGAGATGCACCAACAGGTCGTTGACCGATGCATGCATGATCTCGCTGAACGGCAAGGGATACAGCCCCATGCCCAACACGGTGATCGCCAATACGACGAAGATGAATTTTTCACGCGGGCCGATGTCGTGCAGATGTTTGACATGGTCGTTGGCGACCGCGCCGAAGATCACGCGTTTGTACATCCACAGCGTGTAGGCCGCACCGAAGATCAGCGTGCTGGCTGCCAGAAAGGCGTACCAGAAGTTGGCTTTGACTGCGCCCAAGATCACCATGAACTCACCCACGAAACCGCTGGTGCCGGGCAAGCCGCTGTTGGCCATGGCAAACAGCATGAAGAACGCGGCGAACACCGGCATCGTGTTGGCGACACCGCCGTAATCGACGATCTGGCGCGAGTGCACACGGTCATACAGCACGCCGATACACAGGAACAATGCGCCGGAAACAAAGCCGTGCGAGATCATTTGCAGCAGCGCACCTTCCATGCCGTAGGCATTGAAGATGAAGAAACCGAGGGTGACGAAACCCATGTGCGAGATGGAAGAATAGGCCACCAGTTTCTTCATGTCGGATTGGGTCAGCGCAACCAATCCGATGTACACCACGGCGATGAGCGACAAGGCGATCATCACGCCAGATAAGCTATGACTCGCATCGGGCGCGATCGGCATGGAGAAGCGCAGGAAACCGTAGGCACCTACTTTCAGCATGATCGCCGCCAGCACCACCGAACCTCCGGTAGGCGCTTCCACGTGCGCATCGGGCAACCATGTGTGCACCGGGAACATCGGCACCTTCACCGAGAACGCCATGAAGAAGGCGATGAACACCAGTATCTGCGCGGTCATCGGGATCGCCATCTGGTGATAGTCGAGGATCTCGAAACTGCCGCCGGAATGGTTGTACAGATAGAGCAAAGCCACCAGCATCAACAGGGAGCCGAGCAAGGTATAGAGGAAGAACTTGACCGCCGCATACACACGATTCGCACCGCCCCACACACCGATTATCAGGAACATCGGAATCAACATCGCTTCCCAGAACACATAGAACAACATGGCATCCAGTGCGGCGAACACGCCGTTGACGATGCCGGACATGATGAGGAACGCCGCCATGTACTGCGCCACGCGTTTCTCGATCACGCGCCAGCCGGCGATCACCACCAACGGCGTGAAGAAGCTGTTGAGCAGGATGAACAAGACCGAGATGCCATCCACACCGAGGTGGTAGTGGATATTGAAACGCACTATCCAATCCTTCATCTCGACAAACTGCATGGCACTGGTCATGCGGTCAAAATCGGTATACAGCGGGATCGTCACCAGAAAGCTCAAGATCGAACCCACCAGCGCGATGAGTCGCGCCATGGATGCATTGCGATCATCTCCGGTCGCCAACACCAGCAAACCGAAAATGATGGGAAGCCAGATGGCGATGCTCAACAAGGGGTATCCGAAAATCATGCTCTATTCCTTCAGCTTTTTATCTGTTGCCGTTTCATTAGAACCACTCGCGCACCGTCAACAAGGCGGAGACACCGATGATCATCCAGAACGCATAGTGGTAGACATAACCGGTCTGCATACCGCGCAACACACCGGAGAACATGCCGACCAATCTAGCTGTACCGTTCACCATGACGCCGTCGATCAGCTTCACATCGCCGAACTTCCACAGGAAGCGGCTGGTACCGCGTGCGCCGCCCGCAAAGAACCAGTCGTTGAAACGATCAAAGTAATATTTGTTATCCAGCAGAGTGTAGATCATCCCGAAACGCTGCTTGATCGCCGCAGGAATATCCGGACGCTTCATGTAGAAGAACCAAGACGAAGCCACCCCCGCCAGCGCCAGCATAAAGGGGAGTGAGATAAAGGAATGCAATGCCATCTCCAGCGCCCCGTGAAACTCTTCACGCATCTCGGCGAGCGCATGGTGATGTTCATGGCTGACATAGATCGCATCCAAGAAATAATCGCCATACAACATCGGCTCGATGGTGAGGAAACCGATCACCACCGATGGAATCGCCAGTAGTACCAGCGGCAACCACACCACCCATGGATGACTCATGCGGCTTCTGCCCCGGAACAAGGCCATGGTGATGCTCGTCCTGACTCGCTGAATCATCATGATGGTCGTCATGTTTCGCATCGGCGTGAGCTGCATGATGGTCGCCATGCGACTCTTTGCCGAATCGCTCTTCGCCGTGGAACACGAGGAAGTACATGCGGAAGGAATAGAAGGCCGTCACAAACACGCCAGCCAGCACCGCCACATGCACATAGGGGGCGATCCACAGATTCGAATATTCCACCGCCTCAATGATGCTGTCCTTGGAGTAGAAACCGGAGAAGAACGGCGTACCGATCAAGGCCAGCGAGCCGATTAATGAAGTGATCCAGGTGATCGGCATGTACTTGCGCAGGCCGCCCATATTGCGGATGTCCTGATCGTGGTGCATGGCGATGATGACGGAACCCGCAGCCAGGAACAGCAACGCTTTGAAGAACGCGTGCGTCATCAGGTGGAACACCGCCACTGAATAAGCCGAGGCACCCAAGGCCACGGTCATGTAACCGAGTTGCGACAAAGTGGAATACGCCACCACGCGCTTGATATCGTTCTGAATGATGCCCAAGAACCCCATGAACAGCGCGGTGATGGCACCGATGATCATGACGAAGGACAGCGCGGTCTCAGACAGTTCGAACAGTGGTGACATGCGTGCCACCATGAAGATACCGGCGGTGACCATGGTCGCAGCGTGGATCAACGCAGAGATCGGGGTCGGGCCTTCCATCGAATCCGGCAGCCACACGTGCAAAGGAAACTGCGCGCTCTTGCCCATCGCGCCGATGAACAACAGGATACAGATGGCTGTCAGCAGTCCCACCGACATACCGGGGATAGGCGCCATATCATTCACATAGCGGTGGGCGTTGGCGAACACAGACTGATAGTCTAAGGTGCCGAACACCATCAACACCATACCGATACCCAACAAGAAACCGAAGTCCCCGACGCGGTTGACCAAGAACGCCTTGAGGTTAGCGTAGATCGCCGTCGGGCGTGTGTACCAGAAGCCGATCAGCAGATAGGAAACCAGACCCACCGCTTCCCAACCGAAGAACAATTGCATGAAGTTGTTAGCCATCACCAGCATCAGCATGGAGAAGGTGAACAACGAGATATAGCTGAAGAAACGCTGATAGCCGGGGTCTTCTTCCATGTAGCCGATGGTGTAGATATGCACCATGAGCGAGACGAAGGTCACCACCAGCATCATCATCACCGTCAAGCGGTCGATGAGAAAGCCCACTTCAAAGCTGGTATCGCCGGAAGTCACCCATTTGTAGATGGTACCGTTGAACTGATGGCCTGCCAGCACATCTCGGAAGATCGCCAGCGAAGCGACAAAGGAGACGGCGACCAGCGCGATGGTGATGCGGTGCGACCACGCCCGTCCCAGCACTTTTCCGAACAGCCCAGCTGCAATCGCGCCAACCAATGGAGCCAAGGGAACTAGGAGATATAGATTCTGCATCGTCATCGCATCAACCCTTCAAGTTGCCGAGGTCATCCACATTGATGGTGCGCATATTGCGGAACAACACCACGAGGATGGCCAGACCGATGGCCGCTTCTGCCGCCGCGACGGTCAGGATGAAAAACACGAACACCTGCCCCGCCGTGTCATTCAGATAATGGGAGAAGGCGACGAAATTGGTATTCACCGCCAGCAGCATCAATTCGATCGACATCAGCAGCACGATGATGTTCTTGCGATTGAGGAAGATGCCGACCACACTGATCGCGAACAGCACCGCCCCTAACACCAGATAATGCGATAGACCTAGATTCAACATATGCTTCCCCCTGATGGTTTTTAGTCCGCGCTGTGTCCGTCCGCCGACTCGGCGCTTTGCGCCTCGTTCTTTTTGACGGAGGGTTGCAGCGAGATGATGCGAACGCGATCCTCACGACGCACCTGCACTTGTTTGGAAGGATCTTGCGCTTTGGTATCGCGACGACGACGCAGCGTCAAAGCGATGGCAGCGACGATCGCCACCAACAGCAACACCGCAGCCAGCTCGAATGGATAGACGTAATCGGTATAGATCAAGCGCCCCAACTCTTTGGTATTACTGTAATCAGCCGCATGGTGCGCCAGCTTTGCGCCAGTCTCACCGACCTGCCGGTTACCAAGCACCCACACCATTTCGAACACCATCACCCCGGCCAGCAGCAAACCAAAAGGGAACCAGCGCCAAAACCCTTCGCGCAAACGTTCGATATTGATGTCCAGCATCATGACGACGAACAGGAACAGCACCATCACCGCGCCCACATACACCAGCACCAGTGTGATCGCGAGGAACTCCGCCTCCAGCAACATCCAGATACCGGCCATACAGAAGAAGGCTAGCACCAGATACAGCACAGCCTGCACTGGATTGCGCGCGGTGATCACACGCACCGCAGCGAACACGGCGAGAGCGGCGAACAAAAAGAAGATCAACGTATCGAAGCCTATCAGCATGTCTCAGTCCTTAACGGTATGGTGCATCCGCCGCGCGATCCTTGGCGATCTGTGCTTCGTATTTCTCACCCACCGCCAACAGCATGGGTTTGGTGTAGTACAGGTCACCGCGTTTCTCGCCGTGATATTCGAAGATACGTGTCTCGACGATGGCATCCACCGGGCAGGATTCCTCGCAGAAACCACAGAAGATGCACTTGGTCAGGTCGATGTCGTACTGCGTGGTGCGACGCGAACCGTCCTCACGCTCCGCCACTTCGATCTTGATCGCCAATGCCGGGCATACCGCCTCGCACAGCTTGCAACCGATGCAGCGCTCTTCACCATTCGGATAGCGGCGCTGCGCATGCAAGCCACGAAAACGCGGACTTTGCGGCGTCTTCTCTTCCGGGAATTGCACCGTGATCTTGCGTTCGAAGAAATACCTGCCCGTCAGCGCCATACCTTTCAGCAGCTCGACCAGCATAAAACTCTTGAAGAAGTGGGTGATCTTTTGCATTTTTTTATCCTCGATCGCTTACCACAACCAGTAAGGCGTCTGCATCCACGCGCCAACCACGACCACCCACACCAGCGTGAGCGGAATGAATATCTTCCAGCCCAAACGCATCAACTGGTCATAACGGAAGCGCGGGAAAGTCGCACGGAACCATAGGAACAGCAACAGGATGAACGAGGTCTTGGCCAAGAACCAGAACAGGCCGGGCACCCAATTCAGGGGAGCAATATCGAGTGGTGGTAACCAGCCACCTAGGAACATGACCGAGGTCAATGCCGCGATCAGAATCATGTTGGCGTATTCCGCCAAGAAGAACAGTGCGAACGCCATACCGGAATATTCGACGTGGAAACCGGCGACGATCTCAGACTCGCCCTCCGCCATGTCGAACGGCGCACGGTTGGTCTCGGCCACCCCGGCGATGATGTAGACCACGAACATCGGGAACAGCGGGATGAAGTACCACCCCAACATGCCGTAGCCGTTTTGCTGACCGCGCACGATGTCGCCCAAGTTCATACTCTGCGATGCCATCAGCACCGTCACCAACGCGAAGCCCATCGCGATCTCGTACGACACAATTTGCGCCGCAGAACGCAAAGAACCCAAGAACGCATATTTAGAATTGGAAGCCCAGCCGGAGATGATGATGCCGTATACACCGAGCGACGTCATCGCCAGCAGATAAAGCAGTCCGGCATTCACATTCGCCAGTACCAGTCCGTCGCTGAATGGAATGACAGCCCATGCCGCCAAGGCCGGCGTGATCGCCAGCACAGGCGCCAAGACGAACAGATAATGGTTCGAACCGGTCGGGATAACGATCTCTTTGAACAGCAACTTGAGACCATCGGCGATCGGTTGGAGCAGTCCATAAGGGCCGACTCGGTTCGGGCCGAGACGCACCTGCATATAGCCCAGCACCTTACGCTCGACATACGTGAGATAAGCCACGCCCAACATCACGGGAGCGACGATGGCGACGATCTTGACCAGCGTCCACACCGGCGTCCACCAGACACCTAACAAATTCTGCACATACTGCAACGATTCCATCATGCGCGCTCCACCGTGATCGTTCCGAACATCGCTCCCAGCGCAGCGGTCGCCGCGTGACCCGCAGCCGCGCGTGCGACACCCTTGGGCAGCTTATCGTCTATCGCCGCGACCAGTTGCACACTCCCCTGCCCTTGACTGACCTTGACCACCGCGCCCGCTGTCACTCCCAACTTCTTCAACTCTTCGCTATGCAACCAGACTTGCGGTACAGCCGCATCAGTAGTCGCTTGCAGCGGGGCAGAACGGCGCACGACAGCATCGGTGGTATAGATCGGCACATCGCTGACTCGCTGCAATCCACTCGCAGCAGGTGTCGCCTTGGCTTCCACTCCGCCGATGGCATTGTTCAACTTGGCTGCGATATCCACACCTTTCAATGCTTCATCGCGTACCGCCTCGGATGTGTCCTGATTGAAACCATCCAACTTCAACAGATTGCCCAGCACGCGCAAGACCTTCCATGCGGGGCGCGCTTCACCCAAGGGCTTGACTGCCCCCTTGAAGCTTTGCACACGACCTTCGGTGCTGATGAAGGTACCAGAGGTCTCGGTGAACGGCGCGATCGGCAGCAACACATCGGCATATTCCGTCGCATGATGTTTGTAGGCAGACATCGCGATCACCATGTCCGCAGCCTGCATGGCGGCGATAGCTTGTTGCGGATTGGCACAATCCAACTCTGGCTCGACGTTCAACAATACATAGGCCTTGCGCGGCGTCGCCAACATGGATGCTGCATTCAAGCCCTTCGCACCCGGCGTGGCCTGTACCAGATAGCCACCCACACTGTTGGCCGCTTCACCAATGAATCCGAATCTCCCCTTGCTCAGTGCGGCGATCTGCTGTGCCAGTGCTTGTAATTGCGCGGCTTGCGGATGCTGTTGCGCAAAATTGCCGAGCAACACGGCGATACGTTCGCCGCTGGCCAGACTCTTGGCAATGGCGGCGGCTTCGCCGCTTGCGCTCTGCCCTTGTTTCTCAGCCGTCAGCGCTTTCGACACTTGGGTCAAGACTTCGACCAAGGCATCCGGTGCGGCGATAGCTTTGTTCGCGACCTTCAACAACAGATCGTCATCGGCGGAATGGATGATGTTGACTTGCGCGCCATGCTTCGCCGCCTGACGGATACGTGCCGCCAACAGTGGGTGATCCTTGCGCAGGAAACTGCCGACGATCAGCAAGCGATCTGCACGGCTGATATCGGCAATGGACATCCCCAGCCACGGTGCGCCTTGTTGCTTGCCATCAGCGCTGAAATCGGATTGGCGCAGACGGAAATCGACGTTCTGGCTGCCGATGCCGCGCATGAGCTTTTGCAACAGATAGAGCTCTTCTACAGTGGAGTTCGCCGTCGCCAGCGCACCGATCTGCTCAGCCCCCGCACCGTTGGCGATATGGCGCAGTCCGTTCGCCGCATACTCCAGTGCGACTTGCCAGTCCACTTCCAGCCACTTGCCGTCCTGCTTGATCATCGGCTTGGTCAGGCGATCCGCTGTGTCTAGCCCTTCATAAGCGAAGCGATCCTTATCGGACAGCCAGCATTCGTTGATGTCTTCGTCCTCGATGGGCAGCACACGCAGCACGCGGTTGTTCTTGGTCTGTACAGCGAGGTTGGAGCCAAGGCTATCGTGTGCACTGATCGAACGACGGCGCGACAATTCCCACGAACGCGCCTTGTAACGGAACGGCTTGCTGGTGAGCGCGCCGACCGGGCACAGATCGATCATATTGCCGGAGAGTTCGGAGTCCACCGTGCCGGAGACGAAAGACATGATTTCGGCATGCTCGCCACGAAAAGCTTGCCCCAACTCCATCTGACCGGCGATCTCGACACCGAAACGCACACAGCGGGTGCAGTTGATGCAACGGCTCATCTCTTCCGCCGATACCAGCGGGCCGATGTCCTTGCTCAGCACCACGCGTTTCTCTTCGTGATAACGCGAATGTCCGCCGCCATAACCGACCGACATATCTTGTAACATGCACTCGCCACCTTGGTCGCAGATCGGGCAGTCCAGCGGGTGATTCACCAACAGGAACTCCATCACGCCCTTTTGCGCTTTCACTGCCTGCTCCGAATGCGTGAACACCTTCATGCCCTCGGTCACCGGCGTGGCGCACGCGGGCAAAGGCTTAGGCGCCTTTTCCACTTGCACCAGACACATGCGGCAGTTAGCGGCGATGGAGAGTTTCTTGTGATAGCAGAAGTGCGGAATGCTGATTCCGGCCAAATGCGCGGCCTCGATCACAGTGCTACCGTTCTCCGTCTGGATCTGCTTACCGTCGATTTCGATGTTGATCATTGCTCACCTATGCCTTAAACCAAGCAACGCTTGTGTTCGATGTGATACTCGAACTCCGCGCGGTAATGTTTGAGGAAGCCTTGTACCGGCCACGCTGCGGCATCACCCAGCGCACAGATGGTACGCCCGGCGATGTTGCCGCACAGATCGAGCAACAAGTCCAAGTCTTCCGGCCTGCCCTCGCCATGTTCGATGCGGTGGATGATGCGATACAACCAACCCGTCCCTTCACGGCACGGCGTACATTGGCCGCAGGATTCTTCGTAGTAGAAATAGGACAGGCGCTCCAGCGCCTTGACCATGCAGGTGGTCTCGTCCATGACGATGATGGCACCGGTACCCAGATAGGAACCCGCCTTCTGCACGGAATCGAAGTCCATATTGATGTCCATGATGATGTCGGCAGGCAACACTGGCATCGACGATCCACCGGGAATCACCGCCTTCAGTTTATTGCCTTTGCGCACACCACCCGCCATTTCCAATAATTTTCTGAATGGTGTCCCCAGCGGCACTTCGAAGTTGCCCGGTTTGTTCACGTGACCGGATACCGAGAACAGTTTGACGCCGCCACTGTTGGTCACTCCCAAGTCTGCGAACTTCTGCCCGCCCTCGCGGATGATGTAAGGGATGCTGGCAAACGTTTCGGTGTTATTGATGGTGGTCGGCTTGCCGTACAGTCCGAAGCTGGCGGGGAACGGCGGCTTGAAACGCGGCTGGCCTTTTTTACCTTCGATGGATTCCAGCAGTGCAGTCTCTTCACCGCACACGTAAGCGCCATAGCCCATATGGTTGTGCAGATCGAATTCGAAATCCGAGCCCAAGATGTCTTTGCCCAGATAACCCGCCTTACGCGCCTCTTCGCAAGCCGCCTCCATGCGCTCATAGGCTTCGAATATCTCGCCGTGCACGTAGTTGTAGCCGGTCTTCACGCCCATGGTATAGGCAGCGATGGCCATGCCCTCGATCAGGATGTGCGGGTTGTAGCGCAGGATGTCGCGATCCTTGCATGTTCCCGGCTCGCCTTCATCCGAGTTGCACACCAAATACTTGTCGCCCTGATAGTGACGCGGCATGAAGCTCCATTTCAAGCCGGTCGGAAAACCCGCGCCGCCGCGACCGCGCAGACCGGATGCCTTCACCTCGGCGATGATCGCCTCCGGTGACATCTTCTCAGTCAGTACTCGACGCAGAGCCTGATAACCGCCGACCTTGAGATAGTTCTCCAGCGTCCACGGCTGGTCGAATTGCAGGGTATTGAGAATGATAGGTGCGCTCATTATTTATCCAGTTCCGCCAAAATCTGGTCAATCTTTTCGCTGGTCAAACGACCGCACAATTTTTTGTTGTTGATGGTGAACATCGGTGCATCTACGCACGCCCCCATGCACTCGCCTTCGCGTAGACCATATTTGCCGTCCGGTGTGATCTCACCCAAGCCGATGCCGAGGCGCTTGTGTAGATGCGCCAGCGTGTCATCGGAACCGCACAATTGGCACGACAGGTTGGTGCACACGGTCAACGTGTATTGACCCATCGGTTTGAGTTTGTACATGTGGTAGAAGGTCGCCACTTCATACACAGCCATCTGTGGCATGCCGATGTAGGCTGCGATATCCGCCATGTCTTCCGAGGCGATATGCCCTTTTTCGTCCTGCACGAAACGCAGCGCGGCCATCACAGCAGACTGGCGCTGATCGGCAGGATATTTCTTCAGCTCTTTATCGACGAGCGTGGTGACTTGTTGGGATAACATCAGCGGTCTATCTCCCCGAAAACGATATCTAAGGTACCGATGATGGCGACCGCATCGGCGATCATATGTCCGCGCGCCATTTCATCCAGCCCAGCCAAATGGGAGAATCCCGGCGCACGTATCTTCATGCGGTAAGGCTTGTTCGCTCCATCCGCCAAGAGATAGATGCCGAACTCCCCCTTGGGGTGCTCAACGGCGGAATATACTTCGCCCGCAGGCACGTGGAAGCCTTCAGTGAACAGTTTAAAATGGTGGATCAACTCCTCCATGTTCTCCTTCATGGCTTCGCGCTTGGGGGGCGCATATTTGAGATCGTCGCTCATCACCGGACCGGGATTCTTGCGCAACCAGTTGATACATTGCTTGATGATGCGATTGGATTGGCGCATCTCTTCCACGCGCACCAAATACCGGTCATAACAATCGCCCTCGACACCCACCGGGATATCGAAGTCCATATGCTCATAAGCCGAGTAAGGCTGTTTCTTGCGTAGGTCCCACACCACACCGGAACCGCGCAGCATCGGGCCAGTGAAACCCATAGCCAGCGCACGTTCTGGCGACAGGACGCCGATACCCACGGTACGTTGCTTCCAGATACGATTGTCGGTCAACAGTGTTTCATACTCATCCACGCGCTGCGGGAAGGTGTTGGTAAAGTCCTCTAGGAAATCCAGCAAGGAGCCTTGGCGGTTCTCGTTGAAATGTGCCGCAGAAACCGCATCGCGCACTTTGGAACTTTGATATTGCGGCATGGAGTCCGGCAGGTCGCGATAGACACCGCCCGGTCGATAATAAGCCGCATGCATCCGTGCGCCAGATACGGCTTCGTATGCATCCATCAGCGCTTCGCGTTCACGGAAGGTGTAGAACAACATGGTCATCGCGCCCAGATCCAAGCCGTGTGCGCCCAACCACAGCAAGTGATTGAGGATGCGCGTGATCTCGTCGAACATGACGCGGATGTATTTGGCTCGCATCGGCACTTCGATGCCCGCCAGTTTCTCGATGGCCATCACATACGCATGCTCATTGCACATCATGGACACGTAATCCAAGCGATCCATATAGGGGACAGATTGCAGGAAGGTCTTGTGCTCAGCCAGCTTTTCGGTGGCCCGATGCAACAAGCCGATGTGCGGATCGGCACGTTCGATCACTTCGCCATCCAGCTCCAACACCAGACGCAACACACCGTGCGCCGCAGGATGCTGCGGACCAAAATTCATGGTGTAGTTTTTTATCTCCGCCATAACTCCGCCTATCTCAACACCAAGTTCAACACACATTCACCATGAATTTCGGCGAAGACTAACTTGCGCAAGCAAGTTAAGCCCGCAGGGCGGTCGAAACCAAAATTCATTGTGTAATTCTTAATCTCCGCCATAACGTTGCCTTATTTATACGGTTAGTGACGACTGTAATTTTCTTCGCGCATCGCGCGCGGAGTGATCTCACGCGGTTCCACTGTCACCGGCTGATAGATCACGCGTTTTTGCTCAGCGTCATAGCGCATCTCGACATGGCCTGACAGCGGGAAATCCTTACGGAACGGATTACCGACAAAGCCATAGTCGGTGAGGAGGCGGCGCAGATCGGGATGCCCAACGAAGATGATGCCGTACAGGTCGAATGCTTCGCGCTCGTACCAGTTGGCCGCAGGCCATATTCCCAAAACCGAGTCCAGCATCGGCATACCATCGTCCTCCGCAAATACGCGAACGCGGAGACGTGCGTTGTGCGAGACAGACAGTAATTGATAAACGACAGCAAAGCGTTTGGGATAAGTCGTCGGCTGGCTTTCATCCGCCAAGTAGCACCCACCTTCTGACGTTTCGCTGCCGTAAGTGGAATAGTCCACGCCGCACAGATCGGTCAATTGCTCGAAGCCCAGATCCGCGTCGTCGCGCAGCCTAGTCAATACCGAAACCATATCGGCAGCCGCGATCACCAACGTCAATTCCTCCAGTTTGTTTTCCAAACTGACGATCTTTCCGGCAAATGCCTCATTCAAATTAGCGGTCAATATATTCAGGTCGGCTGGCATGATCTTCCTAGCGAGCGATGGTGTTGGTACGTCTGATTTTTTTCTGTAGCTGGATCACGCCATACAGCAGCGCCTCTGCGGTCGGCGGGCAACCCGGCACATAGATATCGACGGGAACGATGCGATCACAACCGCGCACCACAGAGTAAGAATAATGATAGTAACCACCGCCATTCGCGCACGACCCCATGGAGATCACAAATCGCGGCTCAGCCATCTGATCGTAGACCTTGCGCAAGGCTGGAGCCATTTTGTTGCATAACGTACCCGCCACGATCATCACATCAGACTGACGCGGGCTGGGACGGAAAGCACCCGCGCCGAATCGATCCAGATCGTAACGCGCGGCGGCAGCATGCATCATCTCCACCGCACAGCAAGCCAGACCGAACGTCATCGGCCATAGCGATCCCGTACGCGTGTAGTTGATCACCGTATCCAAAGTGGTGGTGACAAACCCCTTCTCCAGTACGCCTTCTATTCCCATTCCAACGCTCCCCTCATCCACTCGTAGATGAATCCCACAACAAGGATGGCCAAGAAAATCATCATCGCCATGAAACCAAACATGCCGATTTCTTTGAGCACGACAGCCCAAGGAAAGAGGAAGGCGATCTCCAAATCAAACAGAATGAACAGGATGGCAACCAAGTAGTAGCGCACGTCGAATTTCATACGCGCATCTTCAAAGGCCTCAAAGCCGCACTCATAAGGGGACAATTTTGCAGCGTCAGGACGATTCGGCGCCAGCAACCAGCCCATCAATAGGGGCAGGACGCCGACCGCCAAGCCAACGCAGATGAACAGCAGAACTGGAAAATAGTTTTCCAACATGTTGAGTCCCCCTCCTCCGTAGGCTCCCAATATAGCGGAGCTCCAAGCGATACTCTAGTTTATTTTTGACCTTCAGCTCAAAGAGCTTGGTTCTATTCGATTTGGTGCGGGGCAAGGGACTCGAACCCTCACGTCCTTACGGACACAGCCACCTCAAGGCTGCGCGTCTACCAATTCCGCCAACTCCGCATGTTTCTTTATTTTTATTTTGGTATTTGTTGCGATTTTGAATCGCCCACATCCGCACCCGTTGCTGCCGGGACAGCCTGCGGTTGCAGTGTCTGCACATCCACCTTATCCATCACACCTTCTACTTTCGCAGGACGTGCATACAAGTAGGTCAATGAAAGACTGGTGATGAAAAATATCGCCGCCGCCACCGCCGTACTACGGCTCAAAAAATTGGCTGAGCCACTGGAGCCAAACAAACTACCCGCAGAACCGGAACCGAATGCCGCGCCCATATCGGCACCTTTGCCGTGCTGGATCAACACCAAGCCGATCAACACGACCGCCGTCAACACATGTATTACCCAAACTATATTTTCCACACGCCACTCCGAAACGAATTAATCACTGAATCTCATCACCTACTGACCCGCGCGACAGATGGCCAGAAACTCCTCCGCAACCAACGCCGCCCCACCAATCAACCCACCATCGATATCCGCCATGGCGAATAATTCCGGCGCATTTGCCGCCTTGACACTGCCGCCATAAAGTATCGTCAATCCCTGTGCGACTTGTGCATCATGCCCGCTCACGCGCTGACGAATGAATGCATGCACCGCCTGCGCCTGTTCCGGCGAAGCCGTCTTGCCAGTACCGATCGCCCACACCGGCTCATAAGCCACGACCGCTTTGCGCAAAGCGTGCACCCCAACCAGCGCTATCACGGTATCCAATTGCTCCGCAACGACCGCTTCAGTCTCACCACTCTCGCGTTGCTCCAATGTTTCACCTACGCACAAAACAGGTATCAAACCAGCTTGCTGCGCTGCTGCAAATTTTTCCGCCACAAGCCGACTACTTTCACCATAAATGGCACGTCGCTCTGAATGCCCAACCAGTACATAAGTGCAGGAGAAATCCGCCAACATGGCTGCAGACACCTCGCCCGTAAAAGCCCCCTTTTCAAACTGATGGACGTCCTGCGCACCCCACTTTACGAGCGAAGCCGACAATTCCTGCTTGAGTTGCGCGAGGTATGGGAACGGCGCACAGACGGCGACATCCACATGAGGAAGTTGCGCGGCGCCACCCTTTACGGCCCTAAGCAAGGACTCGTTTTGAGCCAGCGAGCCGTGCATTTTCCAGTTACCAATCACCAGTTTGCGACGCATCAGGATCAACTTCCGATATTACCGAAGGCGGCGATACTACCGATGAAAGCTTAAATGGTCAATCCGGCCATATCCCCCATCAAGACTTGCGCGCGCCCCTTCTCTCGCAGCGATATCTCCGGCAGAATCATCGAAGTCGGAATGAATTGTTACAGTTTGTAATAATTACGTAACAAGCGCTGACTAAGATACGCGTCGCTGACATACGTCGAGCAAACGAACAACCCTTTGGGAGAAACCTGAAATGAGTAAACTGAATCGTCTTCTTAGCAGCATCGGCTTGTCTGCCGCATTACTGTCTGCTGGTGCTGCATACGCCGCCGACATCACCGGCGCAGGCGCAACCTTCCCCTATCCAATTTACGCCAAATGGGCTGAAGCCTACAAAGCAAAAACTGGCGTTGGCATGAACTATCAATCCATCGGCTCTGGCGGTGGCATCAAGCAAATTGGTGCCAAAACAGTGGATTTCGGCGCATCCGACATGCCCCTAAAGATTGAAGAGTTGGGTCTTAAAGGCTTGACTCAATTCCCTGCCGTGATCGGAGGCGTTGTACCTGTGGTCAATCTGGAAGGCGTTGTTCCCGGCCAACTAAAGCTTACAGGTGAAGTACTGGCCGAAATTTATTCTGGCAAGATCACCAAGTGGAATGATCCCCGCATCGGCGCTCACAACGCAGGAGTGAGCCTGCCGGATCAAGCCATTACCGTTGTACACCGCTCTGACGGCTCCGGCACCACCTTCATTTTCACCACTTATCTGTCCCAAGTCAGCTTGAACTGGATGCGCAGCACTGGCGCGGGTACTGCAGTTGATTGGCCTGTCGGCACCGGCGGCAAGGGTAACGAAGGTGTCGCTTCCTACGTGCAGCGCCTCAAGGGATCCATCGGTTACGTGGAATATGCCTACGCACTACAGAATAAAATGGCTCATGTGCAAATGAAAAATCATGACGGCCTATTTGTCCAGCCGGAGGCAGACAATTTCAAGGCAGCAGCAGCCAATGCGCACTGGGATGCAGACAAAGGCTTCTACGAGATCCTGACCAACGAGCCAGGCAAGAACAGCTGGCCTATCACTGGCGCCACTTTCATCCTAGTGTACAAGACGCAAGACAAACCTGAAACTGGCAAAGAAGTGCTGAAATTCTTCGACTGGGCATTCAAAAATGGCGACAAGATGGCTGCCGATCTTGATTATGTTCCGTTGCCCGCCAACGTCACAGCAATGATCCGTGATGCTTGGAAAGCACAGATCAAGGACGCATCCGGTAAAGCTGTGTGGCAATAAGTAGCACGCTTTAAGTTATACTTGCGGGGGCTCTAAATGCCCCCGCAGTTTTTCCTGATATCGATAGTTCAAGCATATGCCAAAGCCCCGACACGAAGCTCACCTCAAACGACAAGTTCTGCTCGACTTACTGTTCCGCAACCTAACTCGTTTGGCTGCATTTTCCGTGCTTGCATTGCTTTGCATCATCATCGGCTCACTGATCGTAGGCAGCATGCCTGCTTTCCATGCTTTCGGTTTTGGATTCTTAGTCAGTCCCGTGTGGGATCCAGTCAAAGACCAATATGGTGCGTTGATTCCCATCATTGGCAGTCTCATTACATCGGGCATCGCGTTGTTGATCGCGATCCCGGTCAGTTTCGGTATCGCCATCTTTTTGACCGAACTCTCCCCACGCTGGCTGCGCCGCCCGCTCGGCATCGCCGTCGAATTGTTGGCGGGCATTCCCAGCATCATCTACGGCATGTGGGGCTTGTTTGTCTTTGCGCCGTTGTTTGGCGATTACGTTGAGCCTTGGCTGAATAGCCATATCGGCCCGTTGCCCTTCATCGGCCCTTTCTTTTCCGGCCCGCCCATGGGGATCGGCATGCTCACTGCAGGCATCATCCTCGCGATCATGGTCATTCCCTTCATCGCCTCGGTGATGCGCGACGTGTTCGATGTCGTTCCCGCCATGCTCAAAGAGTCGGCCTACGGCTTGGGCGCCACCACATGGGAAGTGATGTGGAATGTGGTGTTGCCCTACACCAAGATCGGTGTGGTCGGCGGCATCATGCTCGGACTTGGTCGCGCCCTGGGGGAAACCATGGCGGTCACCTTCGTCATCGGTAACGCCAATCAGCTCAGTCAATCTCTGCTCATGCCCGGCAATAGCATCGCCTCTGCGCTCGCCAATGAATTCGCTGAAGCCGTGGGAGAGCTCTACACCTCTTCCCTCATCGAACTCGGTTTAATCCTGTTCTTCATCACATTTGTCGTTCTCTCTCTGGCTCGCCTCATGCTCCACAAGCTGGCAAAGCAAGAAGGGCATGGAGCCTAATATGTTTGACCTATACGCTCGCCGCCGCTTCATCAATACAGTCAGCTTGAGTATCTCGGTACTCACGATGGCATTCGGTCTCTTCTGGTTGGGCTGGATATTATGGACGCTGATTGAGAACGGTTTGGGCGGTCTGGGCTCCCACCTGTTCACACAAAACACGCCACCACCCGGCAGCGCTGGTGGTCTGCTCAATGCCATCGTCGGTAGCTTGATGATGGTCACCGTCGCCGTACTCATTGGCACCCCTGTAGGCATCATGGCTGGCACCTACCTCGCCGAGTTCGGCCAACGCGGATGGCTTGCTCCTTTGACGCGGTTCATCAATGACATCCTGCTGTCAGCCCCCTCCATCATCGTCGGCCTGTTCATTTACGAGATATACGTGATCAAGGTCGGCCACTTTGCTGGCTGGGGCGGTGCATTTGCCCTCGCCATCCTCGTCATCCCGGTGGTCACCCGCACCACAGAGAACATGCTGCGCCTAGTCCCCAACAGTTTGCGCGAAGCGGCGGCAGCCTTGGGTTCTCCGCAGTGGAAGGTGATCAGTTTCGTCACGCTGCGCGCTGCACGCGCTGGCATCTTGACCGGCATCCTGCTCGCCATCGCGCGCATCAGCGGCGAGACCGCGCCGTTGCTGTTCACCGCGTTGAACAACCAGTTCTGGGAAACCAACATGAATCAGCCAATGGCCAACCTGCCGGTGGTCATCTTCCAGTTCGCGATGAGTCCCTATGACGACTGGCACAAACTCGCATGGGCAGGTGCACTGCTCATCACCCTGAGCGTACTCACCTTGAACATCGTGGCGCGTATCCTATTCCGCCAAAAATCAAATTCTCAATAAGGACGACACGTAATGACTGCCGAACGAATCACCACCTCCCCGAAAATGATCGTCCGCGATCTGAATTTCTATTATGGGGCTGATCGTGCATTGAAAGACATCAACATGGTCATACCGGAAAAAATGGTCACCGCCTTCATCGGCCCATCCGGTTGTGGCAAGTCCACGCTATTGCGCACCTTCAACCGTATGTATGAGCTGTATCCCAAGCAACGCGCCACGGGCGAGATATTGCTGGATGGGAAGAACCTACTGGACAAGAAGCAAGACCTCAACACCTTGCGCGCCAGCATCGGTATGGTGTTTCAGAAACCCACCCCGTTCCCAATGTCTATCCATGACAACATCGCCTTCGGCGTAAAGCTGTATGAGAATCTGAATCGCCACGACATGGAAGAGCGCATCGAATGGGCTCTCAAAAAAGCGGCACTGTGGAACGAAGTAAAGGACAAGCTGAACCAGAGCGGCACAGGTCTCTCCGGTGGCCAGCAACAACGTCTGTGCATCGCCCGCGCCATCGCCGTCAAGCCGCAAGTCCTGCTGCTGGATGAACCGACCTCAGCGCTCGATCCCATCTCTACCGCACACATCGAGAAATTAATCGACGAATTGAAGAAGGATTTCACCATCGTCATCGTGACGCACAACATGCAACAAGCAGCACGCGTCTCGGACTACACGGCGTATATGTATCTGGGTGACCTAGTCGAGTTTGGCGACACCAGCACGGTGTTTACTAATCCGAAGCGGAAAGAAACCGAGGATTACAT
>CAWGHS010000018.1:0-9202 GCA_963822425.1 uncultured beta proteobacterium | reverse complement strand
AGCCTTCTCATCATCAACGTACCAACCCTGCTTCGACTTCGTCGCGTTTTATTTTTCCAAGCAAACGCTCCACCAGCGTCAGCGCAAAATCCATGGCTGTGCCGGGCCCGCGTGAGGTAATGAGTTTGCCATCCTCTACTACGGCTTGCGCTTGACGCGAGACTGCGGGGAATCCATCGAGTGAGCCGGGGAAGCTGGTGGCGCGTTTGCCATTGAGCAAGCCCGCGCTGGCTAATATTGAAGGCGCGGCACAGATGGCGCAGACATAGCGGTCTGCGGCGGCCATGCGCTGGACTAGCGCGGTGATGCGGTCATCGGCCTTGAGATTATTGGTGCCGGGTTGGCCGCCGGGCAGTACCACCATGTCGAAATCGCGCTTAAGTGCTTCATCGAGCGACATGTCCGGAATGATCGTTGTGCCGCGACTGCCGCGTATCGGCTTCCCGTCCAAACTGGCACTCACAGCCTCGATGCCCGCACGACGCAGGATGTTGAGGACGGTGACGGCTTCCAAGTCTTCACTGCCTTGAGCGAGTGGTAGGAGTACGGATTTCATGTTAAAAATTCCTGACGATGCGTATGCCGATTAGACCCTGAGATACATCGGGTAGCAAGGTCAACTTGCCGGAACGTAGCGAGGCGTTATGGGCAACTACGCTCTTGCCGACCCATGTGCCGATCATCGCGCCTGCCAATACGTCCGAGGCGAAGTGGGCATGGTGATAGGTGCGTGCGAGTCCGACCAGACTGGCGATGGAGTACGAGGCGCAGGTCACCCATGTGTCGTCGTAATGGTTGGCGACCACGGAAGCCAGCGCAAAAGCTTCCGTGGTGTGTCCTGAGGGAAAAGAGGCGTTGACATCGCTGAAGGGCTTGAAGTTGTACACCCCGGTATCTGAACGCGGGCGGCTACGCCCGGCGACCAACTTGATGGCGGGCGTGATGATGCCGCTGGCAATGAGGCTGGCGGCGATTCCATCCTGTGCGACTTGCAACGAGGTCTGATCATCAGCCAGTTCCCCCGCGATAAAAAAACCGCCGATCACCCCTAGTGCATATTGGGCACCGAAGCGTTCCACTTGTGTGATCAAGGCATTGTCGCCGTTATGACGACGCATCTCATCGCGCAACGGGCGGTCGATGACGAGCGCCGTGCCAACCACGGCCAGCGAGGCCCAACCAGCCTTGTGCCAATCCTCATCTTCCCAGCGGGCAGGTGCAGAAACGACGTGCTTTACGTCGTCGAGCAATAGCTCGGGGTAGGAGAGTTCTGTAGCGCTGGCCTTATGGATCGAGCACAAGACCAGCAAGTTGATTAGAAATAGCTTCGAAATTAGTTTGGAACCTCGAAAAACCGTCGCGAGCGATTGGAGTGCAAGGCGCACGGAACGCAGCGGCCGAGACATACCTTGTGGGTAGGCGAGGAAGCGAGTACCGCGCAACGCCGCAATCCGGTTGCGTAGTAGGTTATTCGAGGCTTCCAGATTCAATCGCGGAAGTTCTGGTACTGCAGAGGGAAATCGGTGATGGTCTTTTTGACGAAGGCGATGGCTTCTTGCAGATCGTCGCGACTTTTACCCGTCACACGCACAGTGTCACCCTGAATGCTGGCTTGCACCTTCAGCTTGCTGTCCTTGATGTGTTTGACGATCTTCTTTGCCAACTCGATCTCCACCCCGACTTTCACGGTGCAGGCGCGTTTTACTTTATTGCCGCTGACCTTTTCGATCTTGTCGCTGATCTCCAGACACTTGATGTCCACACCGCGTTTGGTCAGCTTGCCGTTGAGGATCTCCTGCACCTGATTCATCTGGAACTCATTGTCGGCATGCACGGTGAGTACCAGTTCAACCTGCTCGACGCGCGCGTCAGATCCTTTGAAGTCGAAGCGCGTGCTGACTTCCTTGTTGGTCTGTTCTACCGCGTTCTTGACTTCGGTCTTTTCTACTTCGGAAACGATATCGAAAGATGGCATGGCTTGTCCTCAGATTGAATTAACCAAAACTGCAAACGTAGTCGACGGCTTCGTTGCCGGTATGGATGTCGAAGCTGCTCTTCGCGGCAACTTTGAAGCTGCTACCTTCAGCGTAAGTCTTGAAACTCGACTCTCCGGCGATCTTCACTTGGCAGGTGCCGCCACTGATCTCCATCAACTCCGGTGCGTCGACATTGAAGGTGAGTTGGCTGTTGGGTAATACAACGCCCACGGTCTTGCGCGAACCATCGGGAAAGAACACCGAGTGCGACACGCACTTGCCGTCGAAGAATACATTGGCTTTTTTGCTGACGCTGACGTTATCGATTCTGTCTGACATTTTATTTTCCTTGGTAGATTACTTGGGCTCGTTGGCTTTAATGCCTTTTTGGTAGTTCGCATAAATGTAGACAGGGATGTTCAGGTCGCCGAGCTGTTTCTCGATCAGCGGTTTTACATCGTTCCAGTCGAGACCATTGATGCCGCAGGAGAGGCGCGGCAAAGCGAGGCTGGCAACTTTTTCCTTTTGTGCAAAGGTACGCAAGGCGTGGAGTGAATGGTTCACATGGCTAAGTGAGGCATGTCCTGGTTTGCTGCCGTGCGCGTAAGCGGCCTCTTGTGTGAACAGATTGACGAGGTATCTGCCATCGGCGCTCATCCAAGTCCATAACTCGCCGGACTTTGGATGCTGCGTCTGGCAGTAGTGGCGGAAGTCCTTGTACATCGCGGGCATGCGCTCGCGCAGTTGTAGTGCGAGACCGTGCAGGAAGTCATCGTTCGGTGCGACGCCCTGCGCGATGGCCTTGGCGCCGCTCAACAGAATGTCACCGCTCAGCTCATGCAGCATGATGCCTCCTACCGTGGTTACTTGCGATTCTTCAGATTCGCCGCGATGCGCATGCGTAGCGCATTCAGTTTGATGAAGCCGCCTGCATCCTTCTGGTCGTAGGCGCCCTTGTCGTCCTCGAAAGTAGCGATGCTGGAATCGAACAGCGAATCGGTTTTGGAGTCGCGCCCCACCACGATCACGTTGCCCTTGTACAGTTTGACACGCACCCAGCCGTTCACGCAGTTCTGCGTGTGATCGATCAGGGTCTGGATCGCGATGCGCTCCGGGCTCCACCAGTAGCCGTTGTAGATCATGCTGGCGTAGCGCGGCATCAGATCGTCCTTGAGGTGCGCCACTTCACGATCCAGCGTGATGGATTCGATGGCGCGGTGCGCCTTGAGCATGATGGTGCCGCCCGGTGTCTCGTAGCAGCCGCGCGACTTCATGCCGACGTAGCGGTTCTCCACCAGATCGAGGCGACCGATACCGTGCTTGCTGCCAAGTTCGTTCAGTTTGGTCAGCACTTGTGCAGGAGACAGCTTCGTTCCGTTCAACGCCACGATGTCGCCTTTGGCGAATTCGATGTCGAGGTATTCGGCTTGATCCGGTGCCTTTTCCGGCGACACTGTCCAGCGCCACATGCTCTCTTCAGCTTCTGCGGCAGGGTCTTCCAGATGGCGGCCTTCGAAACTGATGTGCAGCAGGTTGGCGTCCATGGAGTAGGGTGAGCCGCCGTTCTTGTGCTTCATATCGATAGGGATGCCGTGCTTCTCGGCATAAGCCAGCAGCTTCTCGCGCGACAGCAAGTCCCATTCGCGCCACGGAGCGATGATCTTGATGCCGGGCTTCAGCGCGTAGGCTCCGAGTTCGAAACGCACTTGGTCGTTACCCTTGCCGGTCGCGCCGTGCGAGATGGCTTGTGCGCCGGTCTTGTTGACGATGTCGATCAAACGCTTGGCGATCAGCGGACGTGCGATGGACGTACCGAGCAGGTATTCGCCTTCATACACCGTGTTGGCGCGGAACATTGGGAATACAAAGTCGCGCACGAACTCTTCGCGCAGGTCGTCGATGAAGATGTTCTCCGGCTTGATGCCAAACTTCAGCGCCTTCTGGCGTGCGGGTTCCAACTCTTCGCCTTGGCCGAGGTCGGCGGTGAAGGTCACCACTTCGCACTGGTAGGTGTCTTGCAGCCACTTCAGGATGACCGAGGTGTCGAGTCCGCCGGAGTAGGCGAGGACGGCTTTTTTGATGTCGCTCATTGTTTCTTGTTCCGATTTAGTTATTGATCTTGCCCAGCAGCAGGTATTCCATCAGTGCCTTCTGCACGTGTAGTCTGTTCTCTGCTTCGTCCCATACGACTGACTGCTTGCTGTCCATGACTTCAGCCGAGACTTCCTCGCCGCGATGCGCGGGCAGGCAGTGCATGAACAGCGCATCCTTGGCGGCGACGCGCATCATGTCGCCGTCCACCTGCCAGTCGGCGAAATCTTTCATGCGTTCCTCGTTCTCGGCCTCGAAGCCCATGGAGGTCCACACGTCGGTGGTCACCAGATCCGCGCCGCGTGCGGCTTCCATTGGATCGGTGAATTCCTCGTAATGGTCTTCGCCGAACAATCCGGCACGTTCCGGTTCCACTTCGTAGCCGGGCGGGGTGGAGACATGCACGTTGAAGTCGAGTATCTCGGCGGCTTGCAGCCAGGTGTTGCACATGTTGTTGGAGTCGCCGATCCACGCCACGGTCTTGCCCTTGATCGAGCCGCGATGCTCGACGTAGGTATAGATGTCCGCCAGCACCTGGCAGGGATGGTATTCGTTGGTGAGGCCGTTGATGACCGGCACGCGCGAGTTGCGCGCGAAACGCTCGATGATGTCTTGCTCGAAGGTGCGGATCATCACGATGTCGCTCATGCGCGAGATGACTTGCCCAGCATCCTCCACCGGTTCGCCGCGACCGAGTTGCGAGTCGCGGGTATTGAGGTAGATGGCCGAGCCGCCGAGTTGGTGCATGCCCGCCTCGAACGACAGACGCGTGCGCGTGCTGGCCTTCTCGAAAATCATCACCAGCGTACGGTCTTCCAACGGCCAGTATTTTTGGTAACGCTTGAAACGTTCTTTGATGATGCGGGTGCGTTCGAACAGATATTCCAGTTCATCGAGGGACAAGTCTTTGAATTGCAGAAAATGTTTGATGCTGCTCATAGCTCACTCCTGCGCCAGAAATTCCGTGACCAGCGGGCACAGGATATCCAGCAACTGTTGCGCTTCGGCTTCTGTAAAAATGAGAGAGGGCAGCAAGCGGATCACGCTGTCGGCAGTGACGTTGATGATCAGGCTTTTTTCCAGCGCTTTGGCGACCAGTGCTCCGCATGGCTTATCCAGCTCGATGCCCAGCATCAAACCTTGGCCGCGCACGGCGACTACGCCTTTGACGCCGCCCAGCCGCGCTTGGAATTGCTGCTTGAGCCAGGCCCCCAACTTCTCGGCATGAGCCAACAACTTATCCTGTTCCATGATGTTCAATGTGGTCAGCGCAGCAGTCGAGGCCAGCGGATTGCCGCCAAAGGTCGAACCGTGATTGCCCGGCTTGAACGTGCCCGTGGCTTTGCCCGCAGCCAGACACGCGCCCACAGGCACCCCGGAGCCGAGGCCTTTGGCCAGCGTCATCACATCCGGCATGATGTTGGTATGCTGGAACGCGAACCACTTGCCAGTTCTGCCCAGACCGCATTGCACCTCGTCCAGCATCAGCAACCACTCGTGTTCGTCACAGATCTTGCGCAGCCCTTGCAGGTAGCTGATGTCGGGGGTGCGGATGCCACCTTCGCCTTGGATCGGTTCGACCAGTACGGCGACGATGTTGGGCGTGTGCTCTGCAACTTGGCGGATCGCATCGAGGTCATCATAAGGTACACGCACAAAGCCCTTCACTAGCGGCTCAAAGCCTGCCTGCACCTTGCGGTTGCCGGTGGCGGAGAGCGTGGCCAGCGTTCTTCCGTGGAAGGCCTTCTCCATCACGATGATGGTCGGCGTGTCGATACCGCGCGTGTTGCCGTACAGTCGTGCCAACTTGATCGCTGCTTCGTTTGCCTCGCAACCGGAATTGCACAGGAACACCTCATCCATTTCGGAGAGTTCGCACAACTTGTCGGCGATCAACTCCTGTTCGCGCACCTGATAAAGGTTAGAGGTGTGGATCAGCTTGCCGATCTGCGCGGTGAGTGCTGCAGTGAAGCGTGGATGAGCATGACCCAGCGTATTGACCGCGATGCCGGACAGGGCGTCCAAGTAGCGCTTGCCGTTGATGTCCCAGAGCCAAGCCCCTTCGCCGTGGGTGAAGGTGACGTTTTGCCGAGCATAAGTGTTCATCAAATGTGACATAGCAAGCTTTCCGGTCTTGTTGTATCTCTGATGCTGGAACTATAAACAAAAAAGGCCGACATCGCGTCGGCCTTTTGTCGCAGACTCAGCGTCTGCAATGAATCAGGCCATTGCCTTGATAGCGGCGGACAATCGGCTCTTATGTCGAGCAGCCTTGTTCTTATGGACGATCTTCTTGTCAGCGATGGAATCGACCACGCTGGTGGATTCGCTGAACACGGCTTGAGCTGCTGCCTTGTCACCGGCCTCGATCGCCTTGGTCACCTTCTTGATCGCGGTACGCAGTTCGGAACGCAGGCTGGCGTTATGCTGGCCTTGCTTGACTGCTTGTCTTGCACGTTTTCTTGCTTGTGCGCTATTTGCCATGACTACTGCTCCTTGAGAATTCGGCTTTTCAGAAAGGGGCGCATTCTAGAGGCTCATTCGAGGTTTGGCAAACGGTTTTTTCGGGGGAGGGCGGTGGGGCGGATATAGGCCGTTTGGCATATTGACCCTGCATAAAGGGCGGGTTAGGTTGCGGATATGAACCTCGCCACCCACACCATCGGCACCGTCATCAGCCCCGGCACCATCCCCATGTCCCTCGTACCCAAGGACGAAATCCTAAGGGCAGAAGTGTGGGTCTCCAACGAAGATGTCGGCTTCATCCACACCGGCCAACCCAGCAAAGTCAAACTCGCCTCTTACCAGTTCCAAAAATACGGCATGGTCGATGGACAAGTCATCCACCTTTCTGCGGACTCCTCCGACAACAACAACCAACAGGGCGCAGGACAATCCGCACCGCCCAGCGCTAAATCACCGAACGGACAACCCTTCGCCTACCGCGCACTCATCGACCTCAAAGCGCAAGAACTCATCGCCGATGGCATACGCCATGCCTTGAGTCCGGGCATGCAAGTCACGGCAGAGATACACCTCGGTACAAGAACCATCCTTGAATACCTGCTGTCGCCTGTGATGGGTGCGTTTCAGGAAGCGGCGAGGGAGAGGTGATGCATCAGTTTATGGAGAACGCTATGAATAAGCAGATTGGATTTCAGGTGGCGAATGATGCGAGCTACCGCCTGTTAGAAAGGAGGGTCGCATGAATTCACTCCTCTCAAGAAATGTATGGCGGATGTTCTTTGCAGCCATTGCATTCAGCTATGCAGTGTTAGCACAGGCAGCGAGTTTTGATTGTGCGAAGGCGGGCACAAAGGTCGAACACATCATTTGCGACACACCAGAAATATCGAAGCTGGATGATGAGCTGAACACTGCCTACAAAGCAGCGCTGAAAGATGAGAAGCAGGCCGAAGCAATCAAGCAGGCACAGAAGCAGTGGATGAAGGAACGCAATGGTTGTGCCGATGCGGAATGCATAAAACAGAGTTACGAAAAACAGACAAGCATATTAGATAAATACAGCCCTGGGGATATTCAGCCACCTTCAAGATCCCCGTCTACAGAAATTAAAACAGGACAATACAAAATGATTAGCGACTCGATCAATGTGCCGCAATCGAACGGGATATCAATAGTTGAAGAACATGCCGAGGTTTGTTCTGCCTTTATGAAGGTGCTGGAAGCATTGCCACCTTTCCCGCCGATGGCTTGTAATGTGCAGTTCCCCCCTGAGTTCACAGACTTCAAAACTCCAGAATGGAAAGATGCAGATGTGTGGGAGAACCGAGATTTGCAATTGCAGCTAGTTTCCTCAACAAGTGAAGAAGAAAGAAAGCGAAGCTTATCAAACATCAAAGAATACATAGATGCAGGAATGTTGGCATACCGCATTACCAGTTTTGATATTGATGGTGATGGAAATACAGAACAAGTGCTCGAAATTAGTAATGGAAAGAAATGTGATCCGACAAATAGGAAAAAGAGAGAAGCCTTTCGGTACGGCTATAGAACCTATAGCTTAGATACTCGAAAGATTGATATCGAGAAGAATAAATTCTTTGGTTCGCATTGGAGTAACGAGTCGTTGTTTAGCTACAAAGGGGTCACTTATTACGCGGCACTGTATGACGGAATCACACACAGGCAGTATTTTGGAAAATCTGAATATCCAGATCAGCAAGGGTTTTTTCCCGCGAAATATTTCATCCGAATTTATCGGCCAATTCCAATGGGTCGAGGGATCAAACAGTCTGTGGCTCTTGGCTGCGAATATCTTTATTTACCACCAAAAAATAAGGGAGGTTACTAATCATGGCGCTTACAACTTACAACGAATTACAACCTGAGCCATATACCGTAGAGCTGTTCAACCTATTGAAAACAGTTGAAGGGGCGATTACGACCGCCTACATCGATAAAGTAGGGATACCTACGATAGGTATTGGTTTCAACATAAAAGAGGCTGGAAATATCCGTGAAGATGTGTTTTCGCTTTTTGGTTTGGATTGGAATGTGAGTAACCCCGTATTTTCAAATCTAACCGCAACACAACGTGCCCTAGAAGACTCCTACATCGCGCAGATAACCCAATTGCTGACGGATCCATATCCGGCAAACCCAACGCCAGCGCAAAGCGCTGCGCTAGCGAATGCGCTGAATTTGGTCATGTTTGAAAGATGGAACAACCTTGTGAGTCAACTCAGCCCGGCTGACCAGAATAAGACCCGCCCCCAATTCAGTTTCATCGACAATTCAGATACGGGTGAGATGCGGCTCATCTTCGACGCGGCTTTGTCAACGTATGAGAAAAAAGTTGATGATTGGTTGGCTGGTATCCCACCATCAAGAGAAAGAACCGTACTGGTCAGTTTGGCATTTAACTCAAGAAATAACAGCTAAAGGGGTCGTGTTCGATATATTTTTTCAGAACGTTTTGCTAGGTTATTTGAGCGCATCTCGAGCGATAGCAAAATGTGCATCATCTTTAAGTGCTAGGTGTCCAGTTGAATTGTTTTAGGCGATGGTATGATGCCCCCACTGCGCACGTTGATGATTCAAACAAAAACAGGCTGGGAGACAGGGAATGCTGCCAGGAGTCGCCGAATTCGTCGTTCAGGGGATCACCGTTG
>CAWGHS010000017.1:0-31694 GCA_963822425.1 uncultured beta proteobacterium | reverse complement strand
GCTCACCAGTGTAGTTCATCCGGGGTGAGAGAGGGAGCTACAACACAAAACCTCCAGACCATGCTGGACACCGTTACATGGAGTGTAGTTCATCCGGGGTGAGAGAGGGAGCTACAACATCGACCAAGGCCAGCGTACTTGCGCAGATAGTGTAGTTCATCCGGGGTGAGAGAGGGAGCTACAACACTGAAGCGTACACCCCGCAAGGGGGTGTCACTTCAATGTCGCGCTCCGCGCGGTTTAGCAAGAAAATGCCAAAGATAGCGCCGGAATCTCAGTGTCGCCCGACCCAATAGCCGGGGCTGCGGCTGTGATGGGCGATGGCAATGATATGGATCCGCATCGTCTTGCAGCCGGTAAATCAGGGAATAAGGAAAGCTTTGGAGAGGCAATGACCGCGTGTGGTGTGCTCCGGTTTCACCCAACTCGGGAAACTGGTCAAGAAGGCCAAGCGCCCGATCAATCTCATCGACGAAATCATCTGCCGCGATGATCGCGCCTTCGCCGATGTACCAGTCGACAGCAGCATCGGCGTCAGCTTGAGCCTCGCGGCTAAGGCTGACCGGCAGCAATTTTGGCGGCATTGATTTTCGTGCGCAGCCGAGTCATCACTTCGTCGGCGGGTATCCATTGCGTGCGCCCAGCCTCCATGTCCGCTACGCGCTGGGCAATTTCTTCGTCCCAGGCTTTAGCAATGGCTTCCGGCGATTCGTTGGGTTCGCCTTCAAGACTGACGATCAGGCGATGAATCAATTTCCCGCGTTCTGATGGTGTCAGTTGCAAAGCTTTATTTTCCAGTTCTTCCAGAATTTCTGCCATGAAGTTCTCCATAAATTCAAAAATTGCGAATACATGATAGCACTACTCACATGTACGAAGCAGCCGCCCCCATCATGCTTTCCGCGCTCCAACACTGGAGCTATTGTCCACGCCAGTGCGCCCTGATTCATCTGGAACAAGCCTTCGACGAGAACGTCCACACCATGCGCGGCACTCAACACGAACGATTTAAGTTTAGTCGAATCAATTTTGCTTCACCCCCGCTTGATACCACCCTGCACTGCGCTTCACCAGATACACCACGCTCAACATCACGGGCACTTCGATCAATACGCCGACCACCGTGGCGAGCGCCGCACCCGATTCAAAGCCGAACAGACTGATAGCAGCGGCGACGGCCAGTTCGAAAAAGTTGCTTGCGCCGATCAAGGCCGATGGTCCTGCTACGCAATGCACTTCGCCGACTTTGCGATTCAGCCAGTACGCCAGCCCTGAGGTGAAGTACACCTGGATGGTGATGGGCACGGCAAGCATGAGGATGATGAGTGGTTGCTCGACGATGGCTTTTCCCTGAAAGGCAAAGAGCAATACCAACGTCAGCAACAGCGCGGAGATGGAGATGGGGCCGAGCGCCGTCAAGGTGCGTTGCAAGGTTTCCTCACCGCGCGCCAACAACAACTTGCGCCACGCCTGCGCCAGCAGCACGGGCAGCACGATGTAGAGCACCACGGAGACCAGCAGCGTATCCCACGGCACGATGATGGACGACATGCCTAGCAACAATGCCACCAGCGGAGCGAAGGCAAATACCATGATGGCGTCGTTGAGGGCGACCTGGCTCAACGTGAACAGTGGCTCGCCGTTCACGAGGCGGCTCCACACAAACACCATCGCGGTGCAGGGGGCGGCGGCAAGTAGCACGAGGCCGGCGATGTAGCTATCAAGCTGTTCAGCGGGCAGATACGGTGCGAACAAATGGCGAATGAACAACCATCCCAGTAGTGCCATTGAAAAAGGTTTCACCGCCCAGTTGATGAACAACGTGACGCCGATGCCGCGCCAGTGTTTGCGCACCTCGTGCAAAGCGCCGAAGTCGATGCGCAGCAGCATGGGGATGATCATCACCCATATGAGCAAGCCGACCGGGAGGTTGACCTTGGCGATCTCCAGCGTGCCCAACCAATGGAACGGCGCGGGAATCGTCTGCCCGAGTATCACGCCGACGATGATGCACAGAAAGACCCAGAGGGTAAGGTAGCGTTCAAATAGGTTCATTTGGTAATCCTTTGGTTCGCTGTCATTCCGGCGCAGGCCGGAATCCAGATAGTTATAAATACCCCACCCAGTGGGACAACATTTCAAACACGGTTTTGTCCGCTACGCGGAGTTTGTGACTAACTGGATTCCGGCCTGCGCCGGAATGACAAAGCTAAATTTTTTAGTTAATCCTTGATACGACGGAATGACGAAACTGTTAATCCTGAATGCGCCCGATCTCAGCGAGATTTTCTTTTAAGGCGAGTTTGTCCAGCTTCTCGATAGGCAAGCTCAGGAACAGTTGGATGCGTCGCGCCAACTGCTCGGCAGCTTTATTGAATGCGGCACGCCGCGCTTCGTCGCCTTCGACATGCGCAGGATCGGGAATGCCCCAGTGCGCGGTCATCGGCGAGCCGTACCACACCGGACACACTTCGCCCGCCGCGTTATCGCACACAGTGAACACGAAATCGAATTGCGGCGCACCGGGTGCAGCAAACTCATCCCAGCTTTTGCTGCGCAACCCTTCTGTGCTGTGCCCATTTGTCGTCAGCCACTCCAGCGCACCCGGATTCACTTTGCCCGCAGGTTTGCTGCCCGCGCTATAGGCTTTGAACTTGCCTTTGCCTAGGGTGTTGAACAGCACTTCACCCAAGATGCTGCGTGCAGAATTGCCGGTACACAGCACCAGCACGTTGTATTGCTTCTCGCTCATTTTATTTTCCTTTTCGTCTTCAACATTTTTTAATCGGCGCACATTGCTCAGTCTCGCCCGCACAACAGTGCTCAGTGAGGTAGGCAATGAGTTTGTCCATCTCGGCATAGTTGGCGCTGTAGATCACAAAGCGCCCTTCGGTGCGCGACTTGATGAGTTTCGCATGCGTCAACGTCTTCAGATGAAACGACAGCGTGGCGGGCGGGATCCCTAACTGCTCGCCCAGCGCTCCAGCAGCAACACCCTCTTTTCCTGCCTGCACCAGCAAACGAAAAACTGACAAGCGCGACTCCTGCGCCAGTGCAGCCAATGCCTCTACCGCCGCCCCTATTTTCATTGATCCACCCCGGCAAATGATTCTACATTTCCAATATTATAGAAACGTTAAGCTGGCCGCAAGTGCTGCTCGCAAAGAATCAATAAACGGCATTCGTGCTAGCATAGCGGCACGATTTTATTTGCCGCCCCCCACTCTTATGCCGATACAACCGACCTCCTGGCTGGGCTTCGCCGTATTGCTGATATTCAGCATCGGCATGTTACTCATCATCCTTGAAGCCAAACTTCATATCGACAAATTCAAATCGGCGCTGTTCATGCTGTCGTCCTTTCTGTTGATCGGTCTTTATTACTGGATGTCCGGTGACGAGCCGCAGCGCTTCGAGCATTTTGCCGAGATGCAAAAAGAAAATGCGGTCGATCTGTTCTCTCTGATCGCCTTCATGGCTTTCATGTGGATGATCGTCGAGATCATCGCCGAGCGCGGCGTGTTCAGCACGCTCAACAGCTATCTCATCAGCAAAGGTTTGGGGGCGACACAGATGTTCTGGGCGACAGGTGCGCTGGCCGCACTGCTGTCACCGTTCATCAACAACATCACCACAGCGATGATCTTCGGCAAATCTATCAAAGAGATTTCGCGCAATCCGCACTACACGCATATCGCCCTGTGCAATCTCATCATCGCCTCCAACTCCGGCGTGTGGTTCTTAGGAACAGCTACGAGCCTGATGGTGGTGTTGGCAGGCAAGATCAGCATCTTCGGCTTGCTCACCCTGCTGCCCGCCAGCCTCATCGGTTGGGCAGCCAGCGCTGCCGTGCTGCAAGTCTTCTATCTGAAAAAACTGGACGGCGAGTTGATCGATACGACACCGGATGATGTACACATCAAGCGCGGCGGCTGGGGCATGGTGTTCTTTGCCATCCTTGCCATCAGCGCTGCCGTGGTCATGAACATCGTGCTGCACATTGACATCGAATACGCCATCGGTATGGGATTGAGTGTTCTAGGACTATACGCTTGGCATCTGAAGCGACAGGGCACTAACGTGATGCTGTTGGCGCAGATGCAAAAGGTGGAATGGAATACGCTGCTGTTCTTCATCGGCATCATCAGCGGTGTGGCAGCGCTCCACCACGTCGGCTGGCTGAGTTATATCTCGCAGTTGTTTGAAGTGCTCTCACCCACCTACGTCAATGTGTTGCTCGGCGTCATTTCCGGCATTCTGGATAACGTACCAGTAGAAGCCGCAGCACTCATGTCCAACCCGCATCTAAGCAGTTCACAATGGGCGCTCAACGCCTTGATGGTCGGCATCGGCGGCAGCCTGACCGTGATCGGCTCTGCCGCCGGAGTGATGGTGATGTCCATCGACAAGAGTTACAGCTTTGGCACACACCTGAAATTCCTGCCCGCTATCCTCACTAACTTCTTGGTGTCACTGGGCGTGTGGTATGTGCAATTCGAGATGTTGGGCTGGCACGCATGATCGAACTCGCCCTACTCACCCTACTGATCACAATCGTGGTCATCATCATCAAGCCCGGCCGGACACCTCCATTGGAAAATCCCTTGGTCATTGAACGCGGAGGTCAGTTTCGCGCCACACTTGCCCCTAAACTCAACTTGGCTCAACCGCTGCTTGAAAGCATCTCTAAGAATCTATCTACTCAAGCCAGAGCATCTGGGGATTCCAGCACATTCTTTTTTTCCGTTTTGGATGGTGACGTCAAAGCACATGGCGTGAACCATTATCTGGTTGCAGCCACCCTGCATGCCGGGATGCTGCATTTCAAAGTCGCATCACCCCGCAAGTTAGATTATGACTACAACACCATCCTCAAAGATTCGGCAGCGACATTCGCCGCACTCGAGCTAAAGATCGAAGCGATCTCACCGGAAGCGGAAGAGGCAGTGCTACAAGCAGTTCAAACTAGCGCCACACAATTCGGGATCAAGATCACTTTGCTGACGGCATAAGGTGCGCGCAATAAAAAAGGGCGCTTTCGCGCCCCTTTTTAAGATTGTACTGATCGATCAACTACGGCGGTGACTCACATGGCGCACGCGGGTATGTGTGCTGCCTTCCATCCAACTCTTGATACGCACGGCATCTCCGACGCGAGTACGCTTGCCCCAAGAATCCAACAGAATGAGCACTACAGGACGGTTGGTGATCTTGGCCTGCATCACTAGGCAACGCCCCGCCTCGCTGATGTAGCCTGTCTTGCTGATACCGATCTCCCATTGTGAGTTCTTCACCAATGGATTGGTATTGCTGAAACGCAATGGACGACGACCATCCACTTCCACGATATGCGAATGCGAAGTGGTGTAACGCTGGATGTCTGCATAACCTTGTGCCGCCATCACCATCTTGACCAGATCACGTGCAGTCGAAACATTCGTGCTGTTCAGCCGAGTCGGGTCGAAGAAGTGCGTGGAGTCCATTCCCAGTTCGCGTGCCTTGGCATTCATCATCGCCAGCATCACGGGAGTGCCCCCCGGATAAGTACGTGCCAACGCGGCGGCAGCACGGTTCTCGGAAGCCATCAACGCCAATTTGAGCAATTCATCACGCGTCAAGGTGATGCCGTTGCGCATGCGTGAACGCGTCCCCTTCAATCGATCTCGGTCTTCCGCACTGATGCTGATCGGCTCATCCATCGGCAGTTTCGCATCAAGGATCACCATCGCCGTCATCAGCTTGGTGATGGACGCGATCGGCACGACGTTATCGGCATTCTTGGTATAGAGCGGGCGCTGATCCTGCTCGTCATAGATCATCGCGATGGCGGATTGCAATCTAGGAGGAGGCGTATGCATGAATGCCGCGCTGGACGATGGGTCGTCTCGCAGCACCAGCGGTGCGCCTTCATTGCCCGCCGCATGTGCCAGTAGCACATGGCTAAACAAGGACAGCATGATGATTCTTTTACGCATGAATCGCCTCAAAACCAATGATTACGGCGCGGAGGGTACCTTAAAAGTCCAATAAAAACAATGTGCATCATAAAGCGACTAATGCTCTTCCTGTTGTTGCAACGCCCACATCTGCGCGTACATCCCTTGCTTATCGAGCAATTCACGGTGTGAGCCACGCTCAACGATACGTCCCTCTTGCATCACCAATATCTGATGGGCATCCACCACCGTGGACAGCCGGTGCGCAATGACCAACGTGGTGCGATTCTGCGCGATGTTGCGCAGTTCGTCCTGAATGGCTTTTTCGGATTTTGAATCCAACGCCGAGGTGGCTTCATCGAAGATCAATATCGCCGGGTTCTTCAAGATGGCACGCGCGATCGCCACCCGCTGTTTTTCCCCCCCGGAAAGTTTCAAACCGCGTTCGCCCACCATGGTGTCGTAGCCCAGCGGCAAAGATTCGATGAAACGGTGGATATGCGCCGAGTGCGCCGCTGCAACCACTGCCTCACGTGTCGTTTCGGGACGACCGTAAGCGATGTTGTAATAGATCGTGTCGTTGAACAGCACCGTATCTTGCGGCACGATACCAATGGCCGCGCGCAAGCTGCTTTGCGTCACGGAGCGGATATCCTGTCCATCGATAGTGATGCTGCCCGCATGTACATCGTAGAAGCGGAACAACAAGCGCGACAAGGTGGACTTGCCCGCCCCGCTCTCGCCCACCACCGCCACCGTGTGCCCGCTCGGAATATCGAAGCTCACCTCGTGCAATATCTCGCGAGCCGGATCGTAGGCGAATTCGACATTTTCGAAACGCACTGCCGCCTTGTCCAATTTGAGCGCTACGGCCTGAGGCTCATCCTGTATCTCGCGGTTCTCATCCAGCAAACGAAACATCTTCTCCATATCGGCCAGCGCGTTCTTGATCTCGCGGTAGACGAAGCCCAAAAAATGGAGCGGCATGTAGAGTTGCAACATGAACACGTTGACCAACACCAAGTCGCCGATGGTCATCGTGCCTTTCAGCACACCGTCCGCCGCCAGTAACATCAACAAGGTCACGCCGATGGCGATGATGATGCTCTGCCCTGCATTGAGCGTCGCCAATGAGGTTTGATTGCGTACTGCCGACACTTCCCAGCGCTGCATCTGCTCATCGTAGCGCTGAACTTCGTAGTGCTCGTTGCCGAAGTATTTCACCGTCTCGTAATTAAGCAGACTATCGATAGCCCGAGTATTGGCCTTGGAGTCCATGTCGTTCATGGTACGGCGGAACACCATGCGCCATTCGGTGATGACCAGCGTGAATACGATGTAGAGGACTAAAGTAACAAAGGTGATGATGGCGAACCATGGGTTGTATTTGACAAACAGGATGCCCGCCACCAAGCCGATCTCCAGCAGTGTCGGCAAGATATTGAAGAGCAGGAAGGTGAGCAAAAAGCTGATGCCGCGAGTACCGCGCTCGATGTCGCGCGACACACCGCCGGTCTGCCGCTCCAGATGAAAACGCAAACTCAGATTATGCAGATGCTCGAACACCTGCAATGCGACACGCCGAATGGCACGTTGCGTCACCTTGGCGAACAGTGCATCGCGCAATTCGCCAAACAATGTGCTGAACAGGCGCAACAAACCATATCCCACGATCAGGAACACGGGGAGCACCAGCATCGCCTGCGGCTTGCTCATCGCATCGATGATCTCTTTGAGCGCCAATGGCACCACGACATTGGCCAACTTCGCCAGCACCAACAAGATGATCACCGCGACCAGACGACCTTTGAATTCGAGCAGATACGGTACCAAGCTGCGGATGACGCGCCAACCGGAACGGCCATTGGCGGAGGAGGCGGTCGAATAAGGATTCATCTGAGCAATACAATAAATGACGGCATGTATTATAGCTTGCTACGTCACCCTCAAAAAAATGGGCATCCGCGAGGATGCCCAGAACTGGAGGAGAAACATGAAAGCGGTGGGGTAAGGGAGTCCCGGAGCCGCTCTCATCAATCTATATGCAAGCACCGTGCCAGTTTTTTGTAGCTTGATTTAAAAAGGATACTTCCATTACGACAGGCGCTTCATCAGGCAAGGACGCACTCGGATGTCGCGTGGCGCACCGCCTGTGTGCGTCATTCTGAGCGTGCGGGTCGTCCGTAGTAATAACCTTGCGCGTAGTCCACACCGAGTTCGATCAGCATCTTCGCCGTCATTTCATCCTCGACGAACTCGGCCACCGTCTTCAGTCCGAACTCGTGCGCCATGCTGTTGATGTGCGCGACCATCACGCGATCACGCTCGTCGGCCACGATCTGGCGCACGAAGCTGCCCTCGATCTTCACGTAGTCGATATCGAGATACTTCAGATAGAGGAAGGACGAGAAACCACTGCCGAAATCGTCCAGCGCCACCTCGATCTTGCTGGAGCGCAACTCCTCGATCACTGCTCTCACTTGTGTCAGGTTAGGTAAAGCTTCACGCTCGGTGATCTCCAATACGATACGCTCACACGGGACGCCCGCTTTGCTCACCATATCTGGAATGCCACGCACCCATTCGATGTCATTGAAGCTGCGCGGAAACAGATTGAAGAACATCTTGGCATGCGGATGTTTGCGGGTAAGCGTTGCGTAATGTGCCAGCCCTTTACGGAACACTTCTCGATCCAGCTCCTGCGCCATCCCGAGCTCTTCGGCGACCTCGATGAATTCGCCTGCCGGAATGATGGTCTCGCCATCCCGTATCCGCACCAAGACCTCAAAAGCCATCACGTTGCCCGTCTTCACCTCGACGATCGGTTGCAGGAAGGCTTCGATACGGTCTTCGCGCAAAGCGTTACGCAAGAAATCGCCCTGTTTAAATATCTGCATCATGCTGCGATCTGCATCAGTGTCCGCCGTCATCACTTGATTCTTGCCCAGCATCTTGGCTTTGTACAACACCACATCCATCGCGGTGTAAAGATCTGCCTCAGTCCTGCCGTCCTCAGGGAAACTCACCATGCTGAAGCTGGCAGTGGTGCGTATCTTGCCGACGGGCAATTCAAACTCTCGCCCCGCCAATGCCTGATGCAGCTTGTTGGCCACCTGCAAGCCGCTCGGCGCGGGGGTCTCCGGCAGGATCAGGGCAAATTCATCACCGCCCAAGCGCGCCAATACATCCCCTTTGCGCAAACCTTCCACCAGCATCGCCGTCAACTCTTTGAGCACCATATCGCCGATCGGATGACCGAAGGTGTCGTTGATGTATTTGAAATTATCCAAGTCGATCATGATCACCGAGAAGCCGTGTCCATGTCGCTCCGCGCGGATGATCTCGTATTGCAGGAATTCATGGAACTTGCGCCGGTTATACAACCCGGTCAACGGATCGCGTACCGACAGTTCTTCCAGTTTGCTGTTGTACTCCTGCACCGTTTGGAGCAGATGGTTGAAGTATTCGGCCAGATGCTTGATCTCGATCAGCCAAGAAGACCCGGTCACGCGACGGCTCATATCCATATCTAGCGTCACGCTACGCATCACCCCCACCAGATTGGCGATAGGTACAGCAACCAGATAGCGCAACTTCAGATAGAGAATGAGGAACACTATGACAATCACCAGCAGGGTATAACCGACGATGGTGTTGATCACCACGCTGAAGGACACCTTCAGGTCGCGGATCGGATAGGTGATATCGATCACGCCATGCACCGCGCCCACATGGGACTGGGTGTGGCAACGCAGGCATTCCTGTTTAGCCACGACGGGGTAGAGGTAACGAATGGAGTCGCCGTCGGGGAAAGACATCGCGTCTTCGCCATTTTGCAGGGCGCGCATCAACGCGTTATCGTGCATAACGAACTCGCGCTCTCCCGGCATCTCGCCAAACTGCTTGGCGACGATCTCGCCCCGATAGGCGTTGATCTTCAAGTCGGGGAAGGTCGAATTCAGTCTTTGAATGGAGTCATTGATGTCGTCTTTGTTCCACCCCTTGCGCATAGCGGAATAAAGGCTCTGGAACACCATCTTGGAGGTCTGCTGCGCATCATCCCGGGCTAATTCATGGATCGCACGGTCACGTATCTTTTCGGATAGCGCAAAGATCAACAATGCCGCCATCAACGCCGCCATAACCGAAAGCAAGATCATCAATCTGGCCAAGGTCAGTTGTTTGATATTGTCGATGAGTTTTTTCACTCCTACCCCTTATGAACACCACTCTGCGCTCCGACTCCCCTTCGGATCGCGTCATCCATTGCCGGACTGACTGGGCGCGCATCCTGCCATAGCCCCTATCTTTTAACAATGATTAACTCAGGGCTTTTCGCGGTGCCCACCGAATTCGAAACGCAATGCAGAGAGCAATTGATCGCCATAGTCGGCCTCTCCGCGTGACGAGAAGCGACTAAACAGGGCCGCCGTCAATACTGGGGCGGGTGTTCCAGATTCAATGGCGGCGATACTGGTCCAGCGTCCTTCACCGGAGTCGGACACTCTGCCGCTAAAGCCCTGCAAATGTGGATCGGCTTGTAGCGCGTGCGCAGTCAGATCGAGCAACCAAGACCCCACCACGCTGCCACGCCGCCATAATTCAGCGACTTCAGCCACATTGATGTTGTAGCGGAGCGTTTCCGGTTCGCGCAAGGGCGTCGTCTCTGCATCGGCATGGTGCGTCATGTCGCCCACATTGGCATGGCGCAACAGATTGAAACCTTCGGCATAAGCCGCCATCAATCCGTACTCGATGCCGTTATGCACCATCTTGACGAAATGTCCCGCACCCGCCGCGCCGCAATGCAGATATCCCTGCTCGGCTGCACTCGGCGTACCGCTGCACCCCTCAGTACGCGGTGCATCACCAACGCCGGGCGCGAGCGCAGCGAAGATTGGTTGCAGACGGGATACGGACTGCTGATCACCGCCTATCATCAGGCAATAACCGCGCTCAAGCCCCCATACTCCGCCGCTCACACCGACATCGACATAGTGGATGGATTTGCCAAGCAATTGCTTGGCGCGAATGATGTCGTCCTTGTAATAAGAGTTACCACCATCAATGAGGATATCCCCTGCGCCCAATAACGGTGACAGCTCAGCGATGCTGGCATCGACCACCGCAGCGGGTAGCATCAACCACACCGCGCGCGGCGCGGCCAGTTTCCCCAAAAAATCCTGCACGCTGCTGGCGGGGATCGCCCCTTCTTTCGCCAGTGCCTGCACCGCATCACTGCTGCGATCAAATACCACACACTGATGTCCAGCACGCTGCAAACGCCGCACCATGTTCGCACCCATCCGCCCCAACCCGATCATTCCGATCTGCATCTCACTCTCCTTTTAAACCGACTCAAGCGGACAAGCAGCACGATCAATATGCCACTCCGCTCCGATCACCCGCGATGCAGGTAACACCGCACCTTGCGCGATGCGCTGCAACACTTCTCGCTTGCTCATGCCCGCCACTAAAAACAATGTCTCGCGTGCCGCGTTCAAGGTATTCATTCCCAACGACACTCGCTCCGTCGGCGGTTTGGGCGCATCGAACACCGGCACGACTGACGCCATGCTCGTCTCTGCCGGATTGCCCGGAAACAGACTGGCCGTGTGTCCGTCCTCCCCCATACCAAGCAACACCATATCGAGCGGCTGCTCCAACACCTTGGTGTAATCCTCTGCAGCAAGCCGCGCACCGCGCTCGGCATGCATGGCATGCACATTGATCGCGGGAATGAACACATGCCTCAGCAGTGCATCCTGCGCCATGCTGTCGTTACGTTGATTGTCTCCGGATGGCAGACAGCGCTCGTCGCCAAAATAGATATGTACCCTATCCCACTCGACTGGCAACTGGCGCAGGTATGCATAACACCGGCGCGGGGTATCGCCCCCCGCAAGTGCGACACGAAACACTCCGCGCGCCGTAATGGCGGCACGTGCCGCTGCTGCGATACGTTGAGCCACCGCCTCGCTCAAGGTATCCAAATCGGCATAGACGGTCACGCTGCGTGCGTGCGGCAGATTCATGCTAGTCGCGCCGCACACAAAGCAGAACCCAAAAGTGGCACATGGTCATTCAAGATCACATGCACCGGCATGGCTTCCAGCAAAGGCCGCATGCGGCCTTTGCTGAGGAAGGCTTCCATAAAGTGGCCTGTTTGCAGCAATGGCAATATCTTAGGGGCGATGCCGCCGCCCACATACAAACCACCGTGGCTCATCGTCTTCAACGCGAGGTTCCCCGCTTCCGCGCCATACAGTTGCACAAAGAGATGCAGCGTCTCGATGCAGATGTCATCCCGCTCAGCCAAAGCCGCACGGGAGATAGCGGCAGCGGCATCTCCTTCATCCATTTCTGTGCGTAGCCACTGCGGTACCGATGAATCGCGGTAGGCGCGCAGAAACTCATACAGGTCGCGCAAGCCCATGCCGGACACGACCCGCTCCCAACTGACGTGCCCGTATCGCTGCTGCAAATAACGCAATAGCTCCGTCTCTAATTCGCTCTGCGGACTGAAGCTGGTATGTCCGCCTTCAGTCGCATAGGGATGATGTTGTCGACCATCCCAGTACAACCCCGCCTCCCCCAAACCGGTGCCCGCCGCGATGATCGCGGCGTTTCCCTGCGCCTCCAAACGGCCCGACTGCAAGATCAAAAAGTCCTCGACCTTTAAAGCAGAAATACCATAGGCAGTCGCTTCGAGGTCATTAAGTAAGATACAGGTGGCGAGACCGAAGCGCTGCTGCAAGGCATCGGCCTCAATGAACCACGGCAGATTGGTGGTACGCACAGCGCGTCCCTGCACCGGTCCGGCGATACCGAATGCGGCACAGGCAGGCATCTCCACCCCGATCAGGAATTCGGCTAGCAAGTCTTCGAAGGCGGCAAAATCGCGGCTCCGATATTCGCACTCACGCTCGATACGCACCTCCAACTCGCTGCTGGTGCAGCCAGCCGTTTGCGGGATGAGGTGCGATGCAGTCACTCCCGCACCAATGACGCTGGCGATTGCCAACCGCGTTTTGGTTCCGCCGATATCACCTGCGATGACTCTGCTCATCTCAATAGGCCTGTATGTCCGCACCATCTATATTTAGCGAATGCCGCCAGAACTGATCGTCTCGATCGAACAGGCGATACGTCCCGCGTGGCCCCCAACTCCCCGCTTGATAGGGGTTGATGAAATCACGCTCCATCGCCCACACCTTGAGGATGGGATCGACCACACGCCATGCGGCTTCGACTTCGTCGATGCGGAGAAACAGGGAATGGTCGCCCAGCATCACATCCAGCAATAGACCTTCGTAAGCATCGTAGTCTTCATCTGAATCCTTGCGATAGGTCGCATCTAGGCTCATGGTACGCGTATGCATGTCGAGACCAGGTACCTTCACTTGCATCTCCATCTTCAGGCAATCATTCGGCTGGATGCCAAGCATGATCCAGTTCGGATGTGATGGACCTTGGCGCGTATGGCGCAGCAAGTCTTGCGGTGGATTTTTGAAGCGGATACAGATCGCTGAACTGTTCTCTGCCATCCGCTTGCCAGTACGCAGATAGAACGGCACTCCCGCCCAGCGCCAGTTATCGATAAACAGCTTCAAGGCCGCATAGGTCTCGGTGACACTATCCTCTGCCACCCCTTTTTCCTCCAGATAGCTCGGTACCGCCTTCCCATCGATATTCCCGCTGGCATACTGACCACGAAATGCATGCGCATGCACGGCATTCTGCGTGATCGGGCGGATCGCTTTCAACACCTTCACTTTTTCATCACGCAGATGCTCGGCGGACAACGTCACAGGGGGCTCCATCGCCACCAAGGCAAGCAGTTGCAACAAGTGACTCTGGATCATGTCGCGTAAAGCGCCCGCACCTTCGTAATAATCCGCGCGCCCCTCGATGCCTAAGGTCTCTGAATGTGTGATCTGCACATGATCGATGTAGTGATGGTTCCACAACGGCTCTAACAGCAAGTTAGCGAAGCGGAACACCATGACGTTCTGCACCGTGCCTTTTCCGAGATAATGATCGATACGGTATATCTGTGGTTCATCCAGATGCTTGTACAAACTGGCCTGCAAGGTCTGGGCGCTGAGCAGGTCATAGCCGAACGGTTTTTCGATCACCACGCGCCGCCAGCCGTTCTTCTGTTTGAGCAATCCCGCCTCGCCGAGTTTATCGACGATGATCGGATAATCCGCCGGACGCACCGCCATGTAGAACACGACATTGGGAGAAAAATCCGCATTACCTTCCAGAATCTGCCGCATGCGCGTGTAAGCGGCATCATCACCCGGCATCACCGCAAAATAGTGCAGGCGCGCACTGAAGCGTTGTAGCGCCATCTCGTCTACGCCATTCGGATAGAGCGGGCGTACGATCTCTGCGATCATGCTCAACCACTCCTCGCGCGAACGCTGCACGATATCGCAACCAATTATTGCCAGTTGTTCAGGCAAGCGTTGCGCCAATTCGAGCCGGAATAGCGCCGGGATGAGCTTGCGCCGACTCAGATTGCCGCCCGCGCCAAATATCGCCAGAGTGCAAGGATCGATGGTCTTCATGCGCTATCCGTTCTTTTTGTGATGTGTGGGTTGCGTGTCTATCGGTGCGACATGCCAGATGCGTTCGGCATACTCGGCGATAGTGCGGTCACTGGAGAACTTGCCCATTCCAGCCACGTTAAGGATGGCTCGCTTGGTCCATTCACTCTGATTACGGAACAAGGTGCTCACACTATCCTGACACGCGATATACGACGCATAATCAGCCAACAGCAAGAAGGGATCGCCGTGCTTAAGCAGCACATCCACGATCTCTTGGTAACGCAACGGCTCATCTGGGCAGAAGTATCCGGAGCCGATCATATCCAGCACCTGTTTCAACTCCGTGTCAGCGTGATAGTGGCGCAAGGGATCATAACCTCGTTGACGCACTGCATCGACCTCCTCGGTAGTCAGCCCGAACAGAAAGAAGTTCTCGACACCGACCTCTTCGCGTATCTCGATGTTCGCACCATCCAAGGTGCCGATGGTGAGCGCGCCGTTCAATGCCAACTTCATGTTTCCGGTACCCGAAGCCTCAGTGCCCGCAGTCGATATCTGTTCCGACAGATCGGCAGCGGGGACGATGCGCTCCGCATTCGAGACGTCATAGTTCGGAATGAACACCAACTTCAACTTGCCGCCGATCTGTTGATCGTTGTTGACCGTGTCGGCCACATCGTTGATAAGCCGGATGATGTTCTTGGCCATCGCATAACCGGGAGCCGCCTTACCCGCGATGATGACGGTACGCGGCACGATGTCTACATGTGTGCCCGAACGGATGCGGTTATATAGCGTGATGACATGCAGCACGTTGAGTAACTGCCGTTTGTATTCATGGATGCGCTTGATCTGAATATCGAACAGCGAATCCGGATCGACATTGATACCCATTTGTTTGTGTATCAACGCCGCCAGGTACTGTTTGTTGGCCTGCTTGACCGCACGAAACTGCTGCTGGAAGCCTGCATCATCTACAAAATCACGCAGCTTCTTCAACTGGTCGAGATCGGTCACCCAGCCCTTGCCGATGCGTTCGGTGATCAGCCCGGCCAAGCCGGGATTGGCCTGATTCAGCCAGCGCCGTGGCGTGACCCCGTTGGTGACGTTGATGATCTTGCCCGGCGAGATGCGCTCAAAGTCAGCGAAGATGGTACGTTTCATCAAGTCGGTATGTAGTGCCGCAACACCATTCACCGTATGACTGCCGACGATGGCCAGATGCGACATGCGTATGCGGCGAGCCCCGGACTCGTCGATGATAGACAAGCGCCGCAGCAAATCCCCATCGCCCGGGAACTGGTGCATCACCTGTTGCAGGAAGCGATGATTGATCTCGTAGATGATCTGCAAGTGGCGCGGCAGCAGGCTCTCGAACATCGATACCGCCCAAGTCTCCAGCGCTTCCGGCATCAGCGTGTGGTTGGTATAGGAGAAGATGCGTGTAGAAAGCCCCCACGCCTCGTCCCAGGTCTGCTTGTGCACGTCCACCAGCAGACGCATCATCTCCGCAACCGCAATGGATGGATGGGTGTCGTTCAATTGCACCGCGATCTTGTTCGGCAGTTGTTCCCAGTCCGCACGATTCTTCTTGTAGCGAAACAGCATGTCTTGCAACGAAGCGCTGACGAAGAAATATTGCTGCTTCAGGCGTAACTCGCGTCCGACCTCGGTGGAATCATCCGGATAAAGCACTTTGGACAGATTCTCCGACTCGTTCTTGTCGGCCACCGCCTGAATATAATTGCCCTGGTTGAAATAGCGCAATTCGAAATCACGCGATGATTTCGCCGCCCACAGTCGCATATTGTTGACGGTCTTGCCGCCGTAACCTGGCACTGGCGTGTCATAGGCCATCGCCATCACATCGTCGGTATCCACCCAGTGGTGCCGCAACACGCCGTCTTCGTGCTTGTACTCCACCACGCGGCCGTTGAAATGCACTGGGTACAACAACTCTGGACGCGGGAACTCCCACGGATTCCCATAGCGCAACCAGTTGTCCGGGTGCTCCATCTGCACGCCGTTCTCGATGCTTTGGCGGAACATGCCGTATTCGTAGCGGATGCCGTAGCCATAGCAAGGCAGATCCAGCGTCGCCATGGAATCGAGGAAGCAGGCCGCCAGTCGCCCGAGGCCGCCATTGCCCAGTGCCGCATCAGCCTCGATCTCGGCGACGGCCTCGAACTCCTGCCCGAGTTCGTAGAGCGCCGCCTTGCACGCTTCATCCATCTCTAGGTTGAGCATGGCGTTACTGAGGGTGCGTCCCATCAGGAACTCCAGCGACAGGTAGTAGGTGCGCTTTGCATCGTTCTCGTAATAGCGCTGCATGGTTTCCATCCAGCGTTCGACTAGGCGGTCGCGCACGGTATAGGCGGCGGTCTGGAACCAGTCGCGCGTGGTTGCGTTGATGGGATATTTACTGTTGGAGAAGAACAAGTGGTCTGCGAGAGAGGTCTGGATCGCCTCTTTGCCCATACCGGCGCTTCGATGCTGCGGTGTCGTTTTAGCGCTCATCACTACCCCCCCTGTTTGGCATCGTGAGCGTTCGTTTCACTCGTTATGGATTCTCCGCGCGGTAGGTGGCAGTGTCAATTCGCACTATGTTTTTTGGAGAACCCCAACACACCGATGGCAAAGCGGATCAATCCATAGCTCAGCCGTGCCAAAAGCAGTGTAGCCAGACTGCGGCGTGCAGGTTCGACCCGCCGCGCATCTTGATCGATAGCGGCGAACAGACTGGCGCGCAATGTTTCCGCAAAATCGACATCACGCACGATCAGATTCGCCTCCCGCGCCAAGAACAGACTGAACGGATCGATATTGAACGAGCCAACCGTCGCCCATACGCCATCGACGACAGCCACCTTGGCATGCAGATAACTGGGTTGATATTCATAGATTTCCACACCGGCATCGAGCAGACGCGCATACAACGCCAGCGTCGCATAATGCTGCAAGCGATACTCGACCTTTCCCTGCAACAGCAGCACCACTCGTACTCCGCGCCGTGCCGCTTGCACCAAAGCGCGTCGGAACAGGCGCCCAGGCAGAAAATAGGCATTGGCGACGATCACCTCACGCTGTGCGCCCGCAATGGCCTTAAGGTAGGCGCGCTCGATGTCGCGCCGATGACGCACGTTGTCACGCAATACCAGTTGTACATTGGCATCAGGATGTTGTTTGATCCGATACACGCGCCAGCCCTGCGTCCTCACACGCTTGCGAAATGCCGCCCAGGAAACCATCTCCCACAAACGTTGCATCACTATCTGGACTTCCTGTACCAGTTCACCCTGTATCCGCACTGTGTAATCCAGACGCGGCGACTCAGAATCCAGCTCTGCCGGAATATCGTTGATGATATTGATGCCGCCGACAAAAGCGGTCTTGCCATCGATCACTGCCAATTTTCGGTGCATACGACGCAGACGGCGCATCCGGTCACGACGTAGCGTGAAGGGAGAGATGTCACGCCTGAACCACTGTACTTCCACACCCGCCCGACGCAAATCGTGCATGAGTGTTTCCGGCAATTCGGAGGAACCGAAACCATCCAAAAGCAAATGCACGACCACACCACGCAGAGCGGCTCGCTGCAATGCTTGAGCGACCAGCAAGCCGGTCTCGTCTGCGGCGAAGATATAGGTTTCCAGATAGATTGAGCTGTGTGCAAGGTCGATATCCGCGCACAACTGAGGAAAAAATTCCACGCCGTTCTGCAACAGCGTCAATTCGTTTTTGCCAATTCGATGCAGCCGATTCATGATCTTTTCAATTGAGCAGACAGTGCCGCATGGTCAGATAATCGCCGCCATTTCCCCCCGATATGTACATCGCAGTGCTGTACCTCGAAGCCGCGCACGTAGATACGATCCAAGCGAAAGAGCGGCATACTTGCAGGGTAACTGCGCGCCAACTTACCTCCGTGCAACTGGAACACATCATGCACATCAAGCTCGCTCGCCAAGGGATGGCTCAACTGATCGCTCCAGTCATTGAAATCCCCCGCGATCAGCAGCGGTGCATCACGGGGTATTTCCCGTCGTACGTATTCGATCAAAGCGCGAGTCTGCATCCTTCTCCCTCGCGCAAACAGACCAAAATGTGCGCATAGACAATGTACTCGCCACCCAGCCAACTCGACTTCGCAATGCAGCAAACCTCGACTTTCGAATCGATGGGCGGACACATCCGTATTTATCGACTGCACAATGGGAAAGCGACTCAGGACGGCATTGCCGTGATGCCCTGCATCGTACACAGAGTTCATGCCGTAAGCGTGGTGCGGCCACAGTTCCTGCGCAAGAAACTCATGCTGAGGATGGGATGGGTAGCTTGGATGGCGATGCGCATGATGTGCATGCTCGCCCTGCACCTCCTGCAAAAAGACGATATCCGCATCCAGTTCACGCAGGCGCTCACGCAACTCGTGTAATACGACACGCCGATTGAACTGCGAAAACCCTTTGTGGATGTTATAGGTAGCGATCTTGAGGGGGTTCATAGCATGGCATTCTACCCAATCGGCTCAGCATGCACGATGTGTCTGCATTCGGTGTCTTTATCGCTTGCCTAGAACGCACAGACAAACAAAAGCCCCGCCGAAGCGGGGCTGATAGTCTGACACATCGGCACTCAATATATCTTGCTGTAATCCACCATGTCATAACCACTGGCATCTCTGCTAACGGCCTCTGGCATGACTTTCTTCACTTCGTCTGCCATCACACCGATAGCGTGCCCGCCCCAGACATAATCGAACTCATATATCCCGAAACCAAGACGGTGTGTCCCCACGCGTTTGATGTTCTTTTTCAAACGTCGATCAGAAAAAGTAGTGAGTGGCTGGATCGTCGTCGTGAGCGGCTGGATCGTGGTGGTGGTAGTCACGGGCTGGATCGTCGTCGTGAGTGTCGTCGGCGCGATTGTCGTGATCGGCTGGATCGTCGTCGTGCTGATCGGCGCAATCGTGGTGGTGGTCACGGGCTGGATCGTCGTCGGTGCGATTGTCATGATCGGCTGGATCGTCGTCGTGCTGATCGGTGCAATCGCGGTGGTAGCCATGGGCTGGATCGTCGTCGTGAGTGTCGTCGGCGCAATTGTCATGATCGGCTGGATCGTCGTCGTGCTGATCGGTGCAATCGCGGTGGTAGCCATGGGCTGGATCGCCGTCGTGAGTGTCGTCGGCGCGATTGTCGTGATCGGCTGAACCGTCGTCGTGCTGATTGGCGCAATCGCGGTGGTAGCTATGGGTTGGATCGCCGTCGTGAGTGTCATCGGCGCGACACTTGTAATCACACCTGTTTTCGTTAGTGTGGTCGTAGAAAGCGTCGGTGCAATGCTTGTCGAAGCACCTGTATTGGCCGTCGTCAACGTTGTGGTTGTCGGCGCGATACTAGTAATAACACCCGTCTTGGTCGTCAGGGTCGTTGTCGAAAGTGCTGCCCCAGCAGAAGTACTTGTTGGCGTACCACTTGAGGTCCCTACAGCCTGATTAGTCAGTGTGGCACCGCCCGTCGTACCTCCAGAGGCATTTGCTTGTGCCGGTTGTTGTGCGCTAGGTGCGCCATTCGGTTGCAAGCTTGCGCCCGGAACGATCTGCGGCTCATCCTTGGTGGGCGCCCGATAAAACGTCGGGATATTCGCCAATACCGTCGGCGCGGCATTCGCCACATTCGGGACGAATCCAGCATGGTTAGGGTTGATGACGACCATGCCTCGCGCCGTCGACAGCACTGCTGCACCGCTATTCACTTTGTCATAGGTACCCGGCGTTGCGACCGCCACTTTCCCTGCAACGGGATTAGGGATAAACATCGGTTCGTGATCGGTGCCTCGAATACCGATGGTCGCAGTCGGTGTTTCGATCTTGTAGTGCTCCTTGTTGATACGGCCGATCATGCCGGTGATAGCACGGAAACCGCCCTGCACCAGCGAGATCAAGCTGCGCTCAGATCCATCCGCCTTGCCGTTGTACTCAAATGTTGTGATGCGCAGCTTGGTATCGGGACGGACGATGACCAAACCATCGTCCGCCATCTTCACTTGTGCAGAGGAGGCGGCAGACGAGGTGATGGTATCGCCTTGATCGACCGCATCACCCTTGTGTGCGATACGTTCCTTACCCGCTGCCGACGTCACTTTAACTTCGCCCGAGACGAATTGAAAACGTCCCGCAGCAGCCTCTACCTGCAATGACAGCAACGCCGCCAGCAGGCCGCAAACGAATACGATATTTTTCATTTTCGACTCCTTAACTTGCATACTCAATTCAACTTGGAATAGTCAACGCGGTCATAACCATCCTCACCGCGAATGACCGCTTCCGGCATGACCGTCTTGACCTCATCCGCCATCACGCCAATGGCATGTTCACCCCAAACGTAATCGTATTCGTAGATGCCGATGCCCAGACGGTGAGTGCCGATACGATGGATATTCATCTTCACGCGGCGATCTGACAGCCGAATCGTGGTGGTTCTTGTTGTTGTCGTTGTCGTCGGCAGCGGGAGCGGCGTAATCACGTTCGTTGGTAAAGGTAGTGCCGTCACAGCCGACGGCAGAGGAGGAGATGGGGGTGGTGTGAATGCGGCGACTGACGGCATCTGGATAACGGCAGGCGTCGGCACAAAGACCGGAGGAGGGGGAGGCAGCGGAGCAATCGTCGTCATCACAGGCACAACTACTGGAGGCGGTGCGATTGGCGTTACGATAGGCGCGACAATCGGAGGAGGCATCATCGTTGTGACAACAGGCGCAACTACTGGAGGCGTTGTTATTGGCGGCGCTACTGTGGTCAACGTCGGCGCAATCATGGGAGTCACTGGTGGCGCAATAGTGGTCACCATAGGCTTCACAGCGGTCAGTGGCACATTAACTACGGCTGGTGCCGGGGCTGGCGCTACCGCCGTCGCCACTGGGGGCGGAGCCATCAGCATCAGCGGTTTGGGCATCAACGTTGTCACAGCGGCGGGATTAGCCACCGTTGTGGTTTGAGTCGCGACCGGAAGTGTCGTTGGAGCTGTACCTGCCACTGGAGGTGCCGCAGGCGGCATACCGGCATTGGCAGTGGGTGATACCGGAGGTGTCCCTGCACCGGCTGGTGAAGTTGCGGGAATGTTCTGAGCAGGACTCTGAACGATACCCGGTTGATTAACCACATGGTGCTTGGTGGCTCGGTGCACCTTCGTGCTTACAGTCTCATGATCCACCGCAACCTCGGCATAGGCACTGGTCGCCAGCGCCGTACCCAACACAACGAACCCTAAAAGTGATTTGGTCTTCATATCGCACCTCCGCAATGAATGAATCATTTAAATTCTCTTTTGACACTGATGCTGATCTCGTTCTTCTGGTACGAGTACAGCGGGATATTCGACGCATTCTGAATACGCATCAGTTGGGGCTTCACTGTCCAATCTTTGGCAGGTCGCCAATTCACCCCTAACATCGCCACACGCATCTCGTCTTTTCCATAAGCCAATACGGCACTTCTAGCAAAAGGACTGCTGTCATTGCGCCGACTACTCATCCACATCGCGGTGACATCTGCGCTTTCAACGAAGGTGTATTGCGAATATACGATGAAGGCGTTGGTATTCCTGCTGACATCGGTCACTGTCCCGTAGGGCGTGCTCTGACTCACTGCACGATCACGCGTGTGATTTAACGCGAAATAGAGCATGGGCGACCCCGTGTAAGGGAATACATGCGTGTAATTCGTTCCTAGCACAACCTGATTCGTATCTTGTGAGGGAATCTTAGTGAAGCGCGGCGTATTGCGTTGCAAGTTGACACCGAGATAGTCGCGGTCACCCAACGTGAAGCGCGCATCGCCTGCAATCGAGTTTTGTGCATTGTCATTCGGAAATCCCTGACTTGCCCCTTTCCCATCTTGGCGATAATCACGCCGCGAAAAATCGAAACGGTAAGTGTGTCTGCCGGAGACCAGATTCATCCCCCCTTTCAACATATTGGTATGTGAATTCATCATGGCATTCGCGTTATAGGCGCGATTGGTAGAATCAAAGGACATATAGCCATAGGTTCCCGCCCCCGAAAAAGGAACCCGCCCCTCAATGTTTGCATTGGCCTGAGCAAAGCTGTCCGAAATCCCCGTTGGCAAACTTGAGGCGAGCGAATTCATGAAGTCTACATTCGTTCTCGCCGTATCCGGCAATCCAGCCGTAGTGAAATAGGCAGACACTGGGTCTCCCGGCGCACTCATGATGTTGCTATCTCGGCCTGCTCCCAACTCAACCATACCTAGCAGGTAAGGCTGATGGGCCTTCTTTTCTGCCAATTCTTTTGCGTCATCTTGTTGCTTTATCGCAGCCAGATACTGGTCGGCGGTCGCTTTGACTTGAGGCGTCGGATTTTGGGTCAACACAAAATTGAATTCGGTTCTGGCTCGTTCTATATCGCCCGACTGGAAATAAGCGATGGCCAACCATTGACGCGCATCACCATAGTTCTGATTGGTCGCAGAAACGCGCTCCAAGGCGATAGTCGCGCGATCCGGCTTGCCGGAATTCACCGCACTGACCCCCAGCAGGTAGTCATACTGCACATCACCGGCCAAATCAAACTCCAGTGGCTGCAACAAGTTGTAGGCTTCTGGAAATTTACCCGCCTGCACGAGGGCTTGTGCTTGTTGAACTTGCTGCACTCGCTTATCCGTCTTGCCTTTAACCTTTGCAGCAGGCGTTGCCGCGAAGCAAGAGACAGCAACACATAGTGCCATCGCACCCATAACAATTTGAAGCACGCTTTTCATTGATTTCCCCACGAAAAATACAGACCATCAGACGGGTTCAGCGTACCCCCTTGCCCCTTCATGGTCAATAGGCAAAACGGACTATATACAGCGGCTCGAGGTGGTGTTTTTAACCGTAGGAGGGACTAAATTCAGGCAGCCTGAACGGGGATGCTCACGCGCTCTGCAATCACTTGATTATGCTCATCCACATAGACCAGCGTGGGGTGGTATTTTTGCAACTCCATCTCGGAATAGATGGAAAAAGCTGCGATGATGAGGATGTCCCCTGGGGAGGCTTTGTGCGCTGCCGCACCGTTTACCGAAATAGTGCGCGAACCGCGTTGCGCACGGATGGCGTAAGTGGTGAAGCGTTCACCGTTGGTGACGTTGTAGATATCGATCTGCTGATACTCTCTGATACCGGAAGCGTCCAACAGATCGTCGTCAATAGCGCACGAACCCTCGTAATGCAGCTCAGACTGCGTCACGCGCACGCGGTGCAATTTGGCTTGTAGCATGGTTCGTTGCATGGTCACCTCCTGTGCCCTCGCCTCAATCCTCTCCCGCCAGCGGGCGAGGAGGCAAACGAGAAAAGCAATCTTCAATTCCGCCCGAGATCCGGGGGCGCGCATTATAAACGCCAGAGACTTAAAGACAAACCTCCAGATTATCGATCAGGCGGGTCTTGCCCAGTCGAGCTGCTGCCAACACCACCAGCTTGCGCTCACCCTGATTCGGGATTCCCAGATCGGACTGCCTGCGCACCGCAACATACTCCACCTGCCAGCCACGCTTGGCAAGCGCCGCAACAGACTTCTGCTCCACCTCGCGGTAGCCGCCCCGGCCTTCAGTCAGGATATTCCCTGCTTCATGCAGCGTCTGATTCAAAAAAGCCGCTTCGGTTCTCTCTTCAGGAGAAAGATATTGATTGCGTGACGACAAAGCCAGACCGTCCGTAGCGCGCGACGTCTCTGCACCGACGATCTCAATGGGCAAATTGAACTGAGTGACCATCTGCCGGATGATGGCAAGTTGCTGATAATCCTTTTTGCCGAAGATGGCGATATGTGGCCGCACCAGGTTGAAAAGTTTCAATACCACCGTCGCCATACCGCGAAAATGGCCGGGGCGGAACGCACCGCACAGCTCCTTCGCAATGGGCGGCGGCTCGACGAACAGTGTCTGTTGCTCGGGATACATCTCACTCACCGATGGCGCGAACACCACATCCGCCAAGCCTTTTAACTTCTCGCAGTCTGCTTCTAGGGTACGCGGGTATTTATCGAAATCCTCGTTAGGACCGAACTGCAAGGGATTAACGAAGATGCTGACCACCGCACAGACAACTCCGCAACCAGTTTGCTGGTTAGCGGATTGCGTACCTTTGGTACAAGTGCCACGTTGGCGGGCGATCCGTACCAATTCGATATGCCCCTCGTGCAAATTGCCCATCGTTGGCACGAAAGCGATGGATTTTTCATTCGCCAGTCGTGCACGCAACTCCGCAACGCTATGGATGACTTGCATCAGAAGCAATGTTCCGCTGCGGGGAAGGTGCCCGATTTCACCTCGACCACATAGTTCGCCACGGCCTGCGCGATGGACGCTGCACCCGGCATGAAGTCTTTAACGAAGCGCGCTTTTTTGCCGGGGTAGATACCAAGCATGTCGTGCAGCACCAACACTTGGCCGGAGCAGTCCACACCCGCACCGATGCCGATGGTAGGGATAGAAATTTGTGCGGTCACTTCTGCCCCTAGCGCGGCGGGGATGGCTTCGAGCACGATCATGCCCGCACCTGCTTGTTGCAACACCTTCGCGTCGTGCAACAATTTTTGCGCAGCAACATCACCTTTGCCCTGCACCTTGTAACCGCCAAGCTGATGTACTGATTGCGGGGTGAGGCCGATATGCCCGCATACCGGTATGCCGCGTGAGGTGAGGAAAGCGACGGTCTCCGCCATCTCGGCACCACCTTCCAGTTTGACCATCTGCGCACCTGCCGCCATCAGTTGCACGGCATGAGAAAAAGTCTCGCGCGCACTGAACTGCGAAGTGCCGAACGGCATGTCGGCAACGATGAAAGCCTGCTGCGATCCCGCCACGACACAGGAGGTGTGATACGCCATCTGTTCGATGGTCACCGGCAGCGTGGTTTCGCGCCCTTGGATCACCATGCCCAGCGAATCGCCGACCAATAGCACATCCACGCTGTTGTTCTCCAGCAGCGTAGCAAAACTGGCGTCATAGCAAGTCAACACGGCGATCTTCTCGCCCTTGTTACGCATGGCCTGCAATGTCGATAGCGTCTTACGCATCATATCCCTCTCTCCAACTCTCCCCCGCCTGCGGGGGAGAGCGCAATCGTGGAAGACAATTTCAATCCCTGCCCACGTTGAAATATTCCCTGCGCCCACGCATCTTGCCGATACGCTCGAGCAGCAGATTGAAATCATCTGCATTATCCACAAAATTCAGGTGTTCGCTATTCACCACCAACAGCGGCGCATCATCATAGTGATGGAAGAATTCGCCGTAGCTATCGGACAAGCGCGCCAGATAATCGTCCTGAATAGAGCGTTCGTAACGATTTCCGCGCCGCCGCACGCGCTCGGCCAGTGCATAAGTAGGCGCTTGCAGATAGATCACCAGATCGGGTATCGGCGCTTGCGGCGACAGCCCTTGGTAGATGGACTGATACAGCTTGTATTCGTCATCACTCAAAGTCAGACGAGCAAACAGCGCATCCTTTTCGAACAGGTAATCGGAAACTGTGCGACTACGGAACAGGTCCATCTGTGCCATATCGCGCACTTCGTTGATACGCTGGAACAGAAAGAACAATTGTGTAGGCAGTGCATAGCGTTGCGGGTCTTGATAGAAGTTCGCCAGAAACGGGTTGTCCTGCGGCTTTTCCAACAACGGCTGCGCTTCGATATGCTCAGCCAAACGCTGCGCAAGGCTGGTCTTGCCGACACCGATCGGGCCTTCCACCACGATGTAACGATATTTACTCAGAGACATTTATAGTCGCTCCAGTGTTTGTCCTGTGCAACGCCGCGCAGCTTCTGCAGCCGTCCCCGCTCCTGGGATGATGCATTCCGGTGCGATCTCCAGCAACGGGTGCAACACAAACGCACGCAGATGCATCTGCGGATGCGGAATGCTCAGTCCGTGTTCATGATGAACCAGATCATCGTACAGCAGCACATCCAAGTCCAACGTGCGTGGTGCATTATGAAACTCGCGCGTGCGTCCATTTTTCTGCTCCAACGCCAATAACGCATCCAGCAAGGCGCGCGGCGACAAATCAGTTTCCAGCTGTGCCACCGCATTGATGAAATCCGGCTGATCAAGATAGCCCACAGGAGCGCTGCGATACAGCGATGAACGGCAAATCACACGAGTCTGCGGCAGATGCGCCAACGCATCCAGTGCCAGCGACACTTGCGACACCGGATCAGCCAGATTGCTACCCAATCCAACAAATGCCCTGTGCGTCCACGACGCGGTGGGGCGGAGCCCTTCGGTGCGGGAGTGGACGCTTGGCACCTCCTCCCGCAGACGGCCGACTTCGTCGGTAACGTGTTGGAGGTGCTTCATCAATCTATCGGCAATTCTGCCTGCGCTGTTGCATTCGGCTTTTTGCTACGACGCCGACGCTTCTTCGGGCCACCTGTATCCGGCAACAACATCTCGGCACGGCGCTCTTCGCTGGCATGCTGAAACTCTTCCCACCATGTACCTAATTCGGAATCCGTCTCACCGCTTTGACAACGTAACAACAGAAAATCATAGGCAGCACGAAAACGCGGCAACACTAACAAACGCATAGGACGCTGACCTCCGCGTTGTTCGAAACGCGGTTGAAGCAACCACAATTCCTTCATCACCGTATCGTAACGGCGCGGAATGGCGAGCTGTGCGCGTTGTCGTTCCAACACCTCATCCATCGCCTCATGCATCGCACCGACCGGACGTTCGCCCGCTTCCTGCTTGGCTTTCCACGCCGCCAACACCTCATGCCACAACAACGCCGCGAACAAGAAGGCCGGAGACGTCGGTTTGTCCTCGGCGATGCGTTGATCGGTATTCTGCAAAGCCAACATGACGAACTTCTCGCCCAGCGGCTGTTCAAGGATCACATCCAGCATAGGCAGCATGCCATGGTGCAGATCCATCGCACGCAGCTTCTTGATGCACTCCAACGCATGCCCGGACAGCAGCAGCTTGAGCATCTCATCGAACAACCGCGCTTCCGGCACGTTGCTCAGCAACTCTTTCATCTTGAAGATCGGTGCGGCGGTGGCCGTATCCAGCTTCATACCCAACTTGGCGGAAAGCCGCACCGCGCGTAGCATGCGCACCGGGTCTTCGCGGTAGCGCACTTCCGGGTCGCCGATCATGCGCAAGGTATTGGCGCGGATGTCTTCGTAGCCGTGGTGATAGTCGAAAATCTCTTGCGTGGTCGGATCGTAGAACAGCGCATTGGCGGTGAAATCGCGCCGCGCCGCATCCTGCTCCTGGTCGCCGAACTCGTTGTCGCGCAGGATACGTCCATGCTCGTCGGTCTCCGCGTCTTCCGCTTCGATTGCGCGGCGGAAAGTGGAAACCTCCACCGTCTCTTCGCCAAACATCACATGCACCAGACGGAAGCGCCGCCCGATGATGCGCGCACGGCGAAACACGCGGCGCACCTCCTCCGGTGTAGCATCGGTCGCCACATCAAAATCCTTGGGATCGCGATCCAACAACAGGTCGCGCACCGCCCCTCCGACCACAAATGCCTGAAACCCAGCCGCTTGCAGCCCGTCCGTCACTCGGCGGGCTCCGTAGCTGATGCCATCGCGGCTCACTTTATGTTTTTCATAGGGAATCACATGCGCAGCCCCGGCGATCCGCGCCGGAGCAGGCTTACCGAACACCCGTTTGATCAGTCTTTTTATCATCGTCAGCAAAAAGTTGAAATCGCCGCGAAGGCGGCGATTCTTGGACATCTGGACGCAGATTATACACCGCCCTCTTGCTCACGCCTTTTAACGCAGCGAGATGACCGCCCAGCCTTGTTTCTCGGCATGCGCACGCAAGGTCGGGTCGGGATCGACAGCGATCGGGCGACTAACCTTGGACAGCAGGGGAAGGTCGTTCAAAGAATCGCTATAAAAACAACTTTCACCGAAGCTACCCCACCCCCAACCGCGTTCTGCCAACCAGCTTTCCATGCGCAGTACCTTGCCCTCGCGAAAGCTCGGCGTACCGGCCACGCGCCCGGTGAATTCACCATTTTTTTCTTCAGGATCGGTGGCGATAAGGTGCGTCACCCCGAACTCACGCGCGATAGGAGCCGTCACAAAACTATTAGTCGCTGTGACGATCACGCACACGTCGCCCGCAGTCTGATGCTTAGCCACCAGATCGCGCGCCATCTGTCCCATCATCGGTCGCACCTTACGTTGCATGAATTCCGCATGCCACCCGTCCAGCACTGTGCGCGCATGCCGCGCCAAGGGCTTGAGCTGAAAATCCAGGAACTCCTCGATGTTCAAAGTGCCCGCCTTGTATTGCTCATAAAAGGCAAGGTTCTTCGCCTCAAATAACTCACGGTCAAGCACGCCCTGCTCGACCAAAAACTGCGACCACTCGAAATCGCTGTCGCCACTCAATAGGGTATTGTCCAAATCGAATAATGCTAGGTTCACCACACTCTCCCAAAACAAGAAGCTAGGCCTGCACCGCTGCAAGACCTAGCTTCCAAAACCAACAACGTAACTGCTTAGAACGCGTAACCGATGGCGAACGAGATCACTGGGTAATACTTGAAGCTGTTCAACTTATTATTCAGGTTCGCTTGTTCGGCAGTGATTTGCGAAGCCAGTTGTACTGCCCCTGTCCCCGTGTATGTCAGCGTCGCCTTGGGCGAGCCTTGGAACATGATGCCGAAGTCCGACTTAAAGGCCAAGCCTTTATTTTTCGGTTGACTGTTCCAACCGAAACCCAAATACGGTACGACTTTGTTGAAGGTGACTTCCGCATTCAGCGTGCCAACTTGTGTTGCATTAAAAGACTGTCCGTTGATCGTGTATGTACCGCCCGCATTGGGGGTGGCCGTCATACTGAACTTATTGCCATTGGAAACGAGACCTGCCGTCAGGTGAGTCGCGCCACCAAACAGGTGCCAGTCCAGTAACGCGTCGAAGCTGGACAGTTTCAGCTTGCCATCCATATTCAAACTACCGGAAGTGGTGGTGAAGTTCTTGTTGAATTGGTTGAAACCAACGCGTGCCACCAGTGAATCCGTCGCTTGGAAACCCACACCCAAACCGAAACCCAAGGTACCCAAATGCAGCTCGACATCCGGGCTCGCGAATGCGGGAACCGAGACCGCCGCCATGATCGCCGCCAACAAAATTTGCTTCTTCATCTTCAGTCACTCCTTCTCAAAGTTATGCATCAAAAGTAAACCGCATTGAACACACCCCATACACCGTCTCAGCCGATTCTCGCAGATTTAACAGGGAACGCCTACCCCGTATGCGCAGCCGCCATCACCTCTTTCAATAGTGGCACTGACGCAGCCCGCTTTAAACGCAAACAATGCTCATCCAATGCATCCAGCGTCGCCAACAAAGCAGGCAGATCGCGCCGCCCGTGGCGCAATAGATAGGTCGTGACTTCGCCTGACAACACCAAGCCGCGCGCTTGTGCATGCTGCTGCAGAGCCTGCGTTTTTTCATCCTCGCTCAGCGCATGTACCTGATAAACCAAGCCCCATCCCAAACGCGTACGCAAATCATCGCGCAACGCCAGAAAAGCCGGGGCTTGCATACCGCTCACCAGCAACATGCCACCGCTTTCACGCTGCCGGTTATACAGCGCAAATAAAGCGATCTGTGCCGCATCGTCGAGCTTTTCCACTTCATCCACAGCCACGACTTGCGCCGCTTCTGGCACCTCAGCACAAGCATAGACCGCAGATTGCCCCGCCGTCTGCGCCTGCCCGATGGCGGCTTGCAAGAGATGACTTTTGCCGCATCCGGCTTCACCCCAGAGGTATAAAGACCGCTCGCCTTGGGTTGCGGTGAGCGCATGGCGCAGCGTCGAAAGCAACTCGACATTGCGTCCGGCAACGAAATTTTCTAGGGTGGGTATCCACTCGGGCGCAATGCCCAGCAAGAGTTGTGTCATGTCGTATGCATCGTGATACCGGTGTTCACTGCGTGCGCAGGGCGTTTGGGGTAAAATCCGACTTCGAAAAAATTGGCAGCACTTTATCCCGAAGAAAGCGAGAACTCAACTTGAGCACCCCTTCCAATAGCCTTTCCTACCGCGACGCCGGTGTCGATATCGACGCTGGCGACCAACTGGTCGAGAACATCAAACCCTTTGCCAAGCGCACCATGCGTCCCGAAGTCTTGAGCGGCATCGGCGGCTTCGGCGGACTGGTCGAGATCTCCAAAAAATATAAAGAGCCCGTGCTGGTGTCCGGCACCGACGGCGTGGGCACCAAGTTGAAGCTGGCTTTTGAATTGAACCGCCACGACACCGTCGGCATCGACCTCGTCGCCATGAGCGTGAACGACATTCTGGTGCAGGGCGCGGAGCCGCTGTTCTTCCTCGACTACTTCGCCTGCGGCAAACTCGACGTGCCTGCCGCCACCGAAGTCATCAAGGGCATCGCCAAGGGTTGCGAAGATTCCGGTTGCGCACTGATCGGCGGCGAGACCGCCGAGATGCCCGGCATGTACCCGGTAGGCGAATACGACCTCGCGGGCTTCGCCGTCGGCGTAGTGGAAAAATCCAAGATCATCACCGGCGAGCACATCAAAGCGGGCGATGTGGTACTGGGACTTGCCTCCAACGGCGCGCATTCCAACGGCTACTCGCTGGTGCGCAAGATTATTGAACGCAGCAAACCCGACCTGAACGCGAAATTCGACGGCGAGCGCTCGCTGGCCGATTGCATCATGGCGCCCACCCGTTTGTACGTGAAGCCGCTGCTGGCGCTGATGCAGCAGATCACCGTGAAAGGTATGGCGCACATCACCGGCGGCGGCATCACCGAAAACGTGCCGCGCGTGTTGCCCGCCAATGTAGTGGCTGACATCGACAGCAAGACCTGGCAGATGCCCAAGTTATTCCACTGGCTACGCGAAGGCGGCAACGTCGAAGCGCAAGAGATGTTCCGCACCTTCAACTGCGGTATCGGCATGGTGGTTGTGGTGGCTGCACAAGATGCAGATGCGGCGGTCAAACATCTGCAAACTGTCGGCGAAACCGTTTCACGCATCGGCATCATCCGCGCACGTGTCGGCGATGAACATCAGACGCAAGTACGTTAATCTGTGAAAAAGGTCGTCATCCTCATCTCTGGTCGCGGCAGCAATATGCAAGCGCTGCTGGAAGCGAATTTGCCTTGCGAGATCGTCGCCGTCATCAGCA
>CAWGHS010000016.1:0-20065 GCA_963822425.1 uncultured beta proteobacterium | reverse complement strand
GAAGAACCTTGCTGGTGAGTCACTCACTGTCGCACCGGGCAGTGGACATCGCGTGCAGATACCGTTGCAGGGAGAGTTCGCCAAAGGAATGGTCGCTCGTTTCATCTAACCACACCCCACCTCTCGGTTATACAAAATTGTGTATAATCGCCTCATGCACAAGCAACCCAAACCGGTTGAGTTTCTCGGCAGCGCATTAAACGACCTGCGCGACTTCCCGCTTTCTGCCCGTCGTGAAGCCGGGTATCAAATCGACAAAGTGCAGCTCGGTGATGAGCCGGACGACTGGAAACCGATGAAAACCATCGGTGCGGGTGTGCAGGAAATACGGATTCAGGATGAGGCTGGCGCGTTCCGCGTGATCTATCTCGCCAAACTCAAAGATGCAGTCTATGTACTGCATTGCTTTCAGAAAAAAACACAAAGAACTTCCACGCAAGACATCGCGCTGGCAAGCAAACGATTTAACGAACTCATGCGAGGTGCGAAATGAGCAAACAACGATTCAATAGCGTGTGGGACGCCATCGAAGACACCCCCGGCGATGCCGCCAACATGAGAGCGCGCGCCGAACTGATGCGCGCCATCACCGAATACATCCGCAGCAGCGGCATGACCCAGGCCGAAGCCGCCAAGACTCTCGGCGTCACCCAGCCCCGAATCTCCGACCTGATGCGCGGCAAGATCGATGTGTTCTCACTGGATACGCTAGTCAATATGCTCGCGGCGGCGGAGATTCGGTTGGAGATGAGGCTAAAGAAGGCGGCGTAACTAGCCCGGCGCTTTGCAATTACGGAGAAAGTATATGGCGCAGCAACAAAAAAAATTTATCCAAGACACTATCGCTCTTATTTACGACTTTGATGGAACCCTCTCACCACAGCCCATGCAGGAATATACGGTTCTTCCTAAAATTGGAATTAAGCCTGCCGATTTTTGGGGTGAGGTAAATGTGCAAAGCCAAGTGCTAGGTGAGGAACCAATGCTCACCTATATGCGTCTGCTGATTGAAAAAGCCGAAAGCAGGGGATTGCATATAGGGCGCAGAGAATTCAAGGAACTGGGGAAAGACGTCCAATTTTTTAACGGCGTTGGAGATTGGTTTAAAAGGGTAAACAGTTTCGTTACCAAGCACGGAAATGGGAATATCAAAGTTCGTCATTACATTATTTCTGCCGGATTAAAGGAAATTCTTGAAGGTGTTTCCATTAACAAGCATTTCGAAAATGTTTTTGCTTCCGAGTACCACTATAACCACCACGATACAGCCACCTTCCCCAAGCTGCTCATTACAGACACTACAAAAACCCAGTTTCTTTTCAGAATCAACAAGGGAAAAGAAAGTCTCAAGGAGTCAATAAATCAGCACATGCCCCAAGAGGATCGTCCCATTCCATTTGAGAACATGATTTACATAGGAGATGGAGAAACAGATGTTCCAAGCATGGCACTTACACGCCAAAACGGCGGCAACTCTATAGCGGTTTACAAATCAGGAAAGAGTGCCCGTGCGAAGAAAACTTTAGCGACTTGCAAAAATCTTTTGCAAGCTGGAAGAGTAAATTTCATTGCGCCAGCCAATTATGTTAAAGACTCAGAGTTGGAACGCCGAGTGCAGTTACTTCTTAAGTCCGTTATCGCCAAAATTGAATATGAAAAAGAATTGTTCGTTTGTCGAAAAAAACATGCCATATAAATCATACGAATTAACTTTATGATCCTCTCCTCTCTCTCCCAATCCTCCCGCTACACCGCCCAACACCCACTGTTCCAGCGCGCGTTCGATCACATACGCGACACGGATTTCTTCGCGCTTGCGCCTGGGCGCTACAACATCGTGGGTGAAGACCTGATCGCCATCGTAGAGCAGGTGCCTGCCAAGACGAAGGAGCTGGCGCGACTGGAAGCGCATCGGCGTTATATCGACATTCAGTTGGTGTTGGAGGGTGATGAGACGATGGGCTGGAAGCCTTTGGCGGATTGTCTGAATCCGGTGAGTGAACACAGCATGGAGAAGGACATCCGCTTCTTCCACGATGCACCGGCCTCCTACGTGCCGGTGCCGCCGGATCACTTCTGCATCTTCTTCCCGGAGGATGCGCATGCACCGCTCATTGGAAGCGGCACGATACGCAAGGTGATCTTTAAGGTGGCGGTGAATCCGGCGATCTAAAAGCTTCGTGCAATAAATACAAGCGTTACTTCTTCGCCGCGTCTTTTGCCTTGGCCGTCGGCTTCAGTTTCTTCACCGGCATTGCGGGTTTCTCCCACTCCAGCTTGTCGATGCGTTCTTTCTGATTCTTGATCTGTGCGTCCTTCTCGCCCAGTTGCGTGGTCTGTGCCGCCAGTTGCTTGTCCTTCTCTGCGATCTGCTGATCCTTTGCATTCAGCTCGGCGCCTAGCTGTTGAGTGGCGTCGTTGGCCGCTTTCAGGCGCGTTTCAAAATCGCGCTTGATCGCATCACCATCTGGTCGATGAGTCGCTTCCGTTGCTGCATGTTTGATCTCTTCCACTTGTTTTTCAAAAGATTGGTCGCGCAGGTCTTTGAGTCCCAATGCCGTCGCAATGCCCTGCAAGCGTTCTTCTTCTTGCAGCACGATCTTTTCCAGCGTGACTTTCTCGGCTGCGGCTGGCTTGTTTTCCACTTGGGTTTCAGACGAGGCTGCCGCGACTGTCGCTGTCGTCGCGCTCAACGCCACAGACCCACTGCTGCTGATCTTGAGTTGGGTTTGCAACAGCGCAACGCGATCATTGACCTGTTGTGCATGGTGCGCTGCAAATAGCGCTTCTTGCCCCAAACGCTGCACCAGTTTCTTGTCATGGTGAGCCGCAGCGATCTGCGTCTTGGCTTCTTGGTAGACTTTCAGTGCATCGGCATAAGTGATGGGTACTTGTTTATCTGCATTCTTTTTCTTATTGTCGGCATTGATAACCTCGCTTTCATGCAATGCGCTTTCCTGCACGGCTTTGATCACCATATCCAACATCTCTTTGAGCAAGGATTCTTTTTCCTTATCGATATTATCCGGCTGCTCGCGCTCCACCTTCTCGATCAGTTTGGAGAAATCACCCGTCACTTTTTCATAGTCCTTGGGCAACAACTTCGCGGCACTATGCTCATCCAGTTGCGACTTCAGTTCCAATTCTTTGGCAAAGCGATATTGCACGATCGCCATCACCTCACGACCTTTTTCCAGGATGGCTTCGCCCTTGGCCGCATTGCTCACCAGAACATCTTTGGTCTGGTTGCCCAATGCGCTCTGACATTCGCTCAAAACTTGCGCGGCTTCGCGGAAATAGTTGGGTGCCAGAAACGGCATATTGGCACTCTTGGCTTCATTCACATTCTTTTCCAAGGTCGCCACCACATCCAGTGCCGATAGCTCGCTATATTTCGCGGTATGCGCTTCGGACACTTTGATATTGCTGGCCACGGGTGTCGCACACGCCGCCAATAGAACCGCACACACCAAACCTAATGAACAATTCTGCCAAGCATTCATGTTTCTCACTCCCTATTGAAATACCGCCATTAGCTAAAAGACAGCTTCACCAAATCTTATTCGTCAAAGGCCACATCGCCCTCATCTACCGCCATACCCAATTGCATATTCTTGAAATCAAACAAACCACCATCGAGCAGATGTGATGGTTTGACGTTCTGCATCGCAGTGAAGATGGTCTGCGTGCGCCCCGGATACTGGCGCTCCCATTCGTGCAACATCTGCTTGATGTTCTGCCGTTGCAGGTTCTCTTGCGAGCCGCACAGATTGCACGGGATGATGGGGAACTCCATGCCGCGCGCATAGCGGGCGATGTCTTTCTCCGCACAATACGCCAGCGGGCGGATGACGATGTGGTCGCCCTTGTCGGTGACCAGCTTGGGCGGCATCGCTTTCAATTTGCCGCCAAAGAACATATTCAAAAATAAAGTTTCCACCATGTCGTCACGGTGGTGTCCCAGCGCGATCTTGTTTGCCCCCAACTCGCCCGCCACCTTGTAGATGATGCCGCGCCGCAGACGTGAGCACAGTGAGCAGGTGGTTTTGCCTTCGGGAATCTTTTCTTTGACGATGGAGTAGGTGTCCTGCGTCTCGATGTGGAAATCGACACCGATATTTTTTAAATAATTCGGCAACACGTTGGCGGGAAAACCCGGTTGCTTCTGGTCGAGATTCATCGCCACGATCTTGAAGTCGATCGGGGCGCGTTTACGCAGCGTGAGCAGGATATCCAACAGCGTGTAAGAGTCCTTGCCACCGGATAGGCACACCATCACCACGTCGCCGTCCTCGATCATGTTGAAGTCGCCGATGGCTTTGCCGACCGAACTCTCCAGCCGGCCCTTAAGACGGTTAAAGTTGGTGGAGTGGTGCTCGAAATGGATGGGGTGGGTGATGTCGTTCATAAAATTCCTATTTGCCGTTCGTCCCGAGTGCCGTGCAACGCACGGTGTATCGAGGGATTAGCCCGACGCGTTCCGCGCCGGATGGTTCGATATGGCCTACGGCCTACTCACCACGAACGGTCGGTTAAGTACACTTCGTTAAATATTGATACTGCGCCCGCCGTCCACCGCAATGACTTGCCCGGTCACATAGGGGGCATCGGCAATTAAAAATTTCACGGCTTTGGCGATGTCGTCCGGCTCACCTTCGCGCTTAAGCAGCGTGTGCGCCACGATCTTGCGGCGCTTTTCTTCATCCTCCCACTCTTCGCCTTCCGGCCACACGATGACACCGGGGGCGACGGCGTTCACCCGTATCTGGGGTGCGAGCTCTTGTGCCAGCCCTTTGGTCAATGCCACCAATCCGGATTTGGCCACGCTATACAGCAGATGCCCTTGCATCGGGCGTTCGGCATGGATGTCGGCGATGTTCACGATGCAGCCGTGATGCCGGCGCAATTCAGGCGCTGCCGCTTGCGCCAGAAACAACGGCGCTTTGAGGTTAGTGCCGACCAGATCCCGCCAGTGTGTTTCACCCAAATCTGCCAGTGGCGTCGCATAAAAACTGGAAGCATTATTGACCAGCGCATCCAATTGTCCGAAGTGCTTTACCGCCTCCTCGACCATGCCCTTTAAGGAATGGATATCCAACAGGTCGGCTTGTGTGCAGCAGGCAGAATCCGCACGCAGCGTATTCAACTCGGCACGCAAGGCGAATGCGTCATACATCGAACTGCGAAAGTGGATAACGATGTTCGCACCCGCTGCGTGCAAATGGCGGCAGATCGCCGCGCCGACGCGCTTTGCCCCACCCGTCACCAATATCGTTTTGCCTTGCATCCTATTCCCCACTAAACTCGCCCCATCGCCAACTCGTCCAAATTGCGCAGTAGATTTATGCCGACTTGAAGAATTATACCCGACCATGCCTGCAAACCTGCCCACCCCCCATCCCGATGCCCTCGTTCATAGCGCCAAGCTATGTGAGCTCATTCACCGAGACATCGCCACGCAAGGCGGCTGGATACCCTTTTCACGCTTCATGGAATTGGCCTTGTATGCACCGAGCTTGGGTTATTACACGGCGGGCGCGCGCAAGTTCGGCGCAGCAGGCGACTTCATCACTGCGCCGGAACTCTCCACTTTGTTCGGCCGCACCGTGGCCAAACAATTGGTCGAAGTGATGCAAGCCAGCACACCGCACATCCTCGAGCTTGGTGCAGGCAGCGGCAAGTTGGCCGTAGATATCCTCGGTGAATTGGCGCGATTGGATGCGCTACCGGAAACTTATTCGATATTGGAAGTCAGCGCCGATCTACGCCAACGTCAGCAACACTTGCTGCAAGAAAAATTGCCGCAGCTGGTCGACCGCATCCATTGGCTGGACACTTTGCCGGACAAAATAAACGGGGCAGTCATCGGAAACGAAGTGTTGGATGCGCTACCAGTACATCTGCTGCATTGGCCTCCCTCTCCTGCCGGGGGAGGGCTGGGGAGGGGGAAGGTAGTACTTGAGCGCGGTGTCGCGAGCGCAGCGAAGCATTTCGTCTGGGAAGACCGCCTGCCGGAAAACACCGCGCTACTCGACATCGCGCACAATCTGCATACAACCGACGATTATCTAAGCGAAGTCTCTCTCGCTGCGCGCGGTCTGGTCACCAGCCTATGCGAACGCATGGACAAAGGCGCACTGCTGTTCATCGACTACGGTTTCGGTGCGCGCGAGTACTACCATCCGCAACGTAATCGCGGCACCTTGATGTGCCACTACCGCCATCATGCACATGACGACCCTTTCTATCTTCCGGGCCTGCAGGACATCACCGCACATGTGGATTTCACCGCCATCGCCGAAGCCGCTATCGATAGCGGCGCACACTTCCTCGGCTACACCTCGCAGGCGCATTTCCTCATGAACAACGGCATACTGGATCTGCTGGGTGAGGTTTCGCCGCAGGAGGTAAAAGTGTATGCACCACTTTCAGCCCAAGTGCAAAAACTCACCAGCCCCGCCGAGATGGGCGAACTGTTCAAAGTCATCGCGCTGGGCAAGGGACTGGATCAACCGCTGGCGGGATTCCTGCGCGGCGACCTATCGCGCAGCTTGTGATCCCACATGCCACGCATCACTAGCTTTGCTCCAGGATTGAAGGGAGGCTAGTGGTTCACGCACTTGATATTCAGTAAAAATAATTGCGATGCTGATCCACTTCACTCATTTTATTTAGTTCATTCTGTCCTAATAAAATATGCAAGTACACCAAATGGAAGGTATAACCAAAATGTTGTTCCGACTGTGCCGATAAAAATGCCTACCCAGAAGACAAACTCTTCTCTTCGATTTTGTGGATATAGCCTCTTTTCCACAATTTGTGCTGGACTAGGAAACCCCCACTCCTTGGTAGGATTCCATCCGCCCGGGTAGTCTTTAACCATGAAATTCAAGATGAGATGCGCCCCCAAGAGCACTCCAAGAAGCAAGAGCGCCCACCCTCCCAATGCGGAGAATTCATGAAAAATCCATGCCGTTGGTGAATATGTCTCGATGATTTCCCGCCATGATTTATTTAGCACGGGAAGTAAAACAACAAAAAATCCAATCGAAGCAAACAAGACTTGCAATCGATACGACCATTTTGCAAGCCATCTGGCTGCGGCCATTTCCCTTGCCCTTCGAGAAGAAGAAATTAAAGAATCATCTGAAGTCAACATGCCACTCTCCTCTCAAATGAAAAAATGTACCCGAGTGGATTCGTTCTGAACTAAGCGCCCCGCACAGTTGTGCGGACACTACCCGACATCTCAACTCAGAACAATATGCCGTTTGGCCTATATCTTTTTGACGACCGCCTCCACCGCCACGATGCGCGCTTCGCGCACCTTATCGGCGATGAGGTTCTTGTCGGCACAGGCGCGTGCGATGTCTCCCGCATTCACTGCTTGCGCCGCTTTGGCACAAGCCAACAGATAAGCGGTCTGCGGATATGCGTCGTTCTCATGGCCGGTTCGGCCATGCGCATCGGACTCGCACGTCTGCAAGATCAATGCGAAGCGTTCCGGTTTGCGCCACAGGTCGCAGTGGTCGAACAGCTTCACGATGGTGTCGGCGCGCAGTTCTTTGGCCTTGTGCACATGGCTGTGATACTGCGCCACCAGTAGTGCCAGATCGCGACTCTCACTCGGTACACGCAGGCGCTCACACAACCCTTTAAGCAGATCGACGCTGCGCTGCTCGTGGCCGATGTGGCGCGGCAGCGTGTCTTCCGGCGTGGTCGCTTTGCCGAGATCATGTCCCAGCGCGGCAAAGCGCACTTCGAGAGAGCGTTCGTATTTTGCCGCATCGTCCAGCACCATCATCACATGCACACCGCAATCGATCTCGGGATGGTAGTGCGCGGGTTGTGGGATACCGAACAAGCCATCCACTTCGGGCAATATCTTTTTCAGCGCACCGCATTCGCGCAGGGTGGTGAAGAAACGCGAGGGCTGTTTTTCCATGAGGCCGCGCGCGAGCTCCTGCCACACGCGTTCGGCCATCAAAGCATCCACCTCGCCGTTGTCCACCATGGCGCGCATCAACGCCAAGGTCTCTGGCGCAAAGCTGAAGCCGAAGCGTGCGGCGAAACGCGCACCGCGCAAAATGCGCACGGGGTCTTCGGCGAAGGCATCGCTCACGTGGCGCAGGATGCCTGCCTTCAGATCGGCTTGGCCGTTGTAGGGATCGATGAGTTTGCCGTCGGCATCCTGCGCGATGGCGTTGATGGTGAAGTCGCGGCGCAGCAGATCTTGTTCGAGTGTGACGTCAGGTGACGTGTAAACAGTGAAACCCTTATAGCCCTGCGCCACCTTGCGCTCGGTGCGTGCCAACGCATATTCCTCATGCGTATCGGGATGCAGAAACACGGGGAAGTCGCTACCCACCGGCTTGAATCCGCGCGCAACCATCTGTTCCGGTGTGCTGCCCACGACCACCCAATCGTGATCTTGCACTGGCAGACCGAGCAGCTTGTCACGCACCGCACCGCCGACACAGTAGATTTGGGGTTCAGAGATGCTCAACGCAATTCCCTCATCCCAACCCTGATGGAACTACTAGCCATTCGACTAGGCTGCCAAAATCCGCAGCCAAGTCGTTGGTTACCCCAGAGGGAGAGGGGGCAAACGAAATATGTCTTTCCCAATTTAGCGCTCATGGCGTTTGGCCTTCTGGTCTTTTTCCGTCGCAGCGTCGATGATGCCCAACCGTTGCTTGAGCGATAGCGACGACTGACCGAAAATTTTGGAGTAGTAGATGGTGTTGCTCATCACTTTTTTGACGTAGTCACGCGTCTCATCGAAGGGGATCGTTTCCGCATAGATCGCTCCCTCCATCGGCTGCGAACCGCGCCATTGCTTGGCCCGCGTCGGCCCCGCGTTGTAGGCGGCGGAAGCCAGCACCGGGTTGTCATCGAATTGATGCGAGACGGTCTTCATGTAATACGTGCCAAGTTTGATGTTCACATCCAGTTGATGGATGAGTCCCTTGCGATAGCTTTTCATGCCGATCTGCCGCGCGACCCAGCGCGCCGTATCCGGCATGATCTGCATCAACCCCGCCGCACCAACATCGGATTTCGCTCTGGTGGCAAAACGGCTCTCCTGCCGCATCAGCCCATATACCCACGCTTCTTCCAAACCATGCTTGCGCAAGTTCTCCTGCAAGCTCTCACGGTATGGCGCAGGATAACGCAGGCTGAAATCATGTAGCGTCACCGTGCGATCTGCCGCGTTGATGGAACGATCATACATCTCATTGCGGCGCGCCACTTCAGCTGCGACCAGCAACTGTCTATCGTTGAAATTGCGGGTCGCCCACGCCCATTCTTTGGCGGCTTCCGTCCGCATATCCATGCGGTACAGCAACAGCGTCCGCTGTATCGCAGGCAATGATTGAACTGCGTCAATTTCGCTATCCGTCGGCTGATAACTCGCCGAAATCATGCCCGCACCCGGAGCGGCACCCAGCTCTTCCGCAGCCAGTTGTCCGTAGAAATTGTATTCGCGACTCAAGTCGATGAACAGAGCTTCGGCGTCCGCCGTGCGCCCCAACTGCTTGAGTGCGCGCCCTTTCCAGTAGCGCCACACACCTTCGCTCTGTTGTTGTGCTGACATGGCGTTGATACTCGCCCACACCTCGTGCCAGTCCTGCGCACGCAACGCGGCGCGTGTGCGCCAGGCCAATTGTTGTTCGTTCAGCACAGCATCCCCCGCTGCCGCAAACCAAGAAAGCGCGCGATCGTCCTGAACATGCGCGCCCTCGTAACCCAACCAACCGAAGAAGTAGCGCTGTTCCGTTTCTGGAAAATGCGCAGCGATCTTTTCCCAGCGTGTATAGGCCATTTCCGGCGAACGTTTCGCCAGACGTTGCAAGGCGAACAGCGCCGCCATGCGTCGGCCATCACTGGCTCCTTCGAATTTGGTCTTGTCCAGATAGTAGCGGGGGTTGCTGGCTGCCATGCTCAATTCTGCCGCAGGGAATGTATGTCCTTTCGGCAGACGTTTGATGAGTTGCTTAGCCAAAGTCGCATTCCCGTTTTCCAATGCAAGGTGCATGCGCTGCCATACATCGCTCTCGCTGATGAAACCGCCCTTCAATGCGTCTTCGAACAACGTAGAGCAACTTTCCGCCACGCCATTGCCGTTGAACCAGAACTTGCGCGACTCGCGCAGTGCGCCCTCTGTATCGCTATGTTGCCGCAATTGCAGACCGTAACAACTCAACTCGTCATCGGCATTCACCAGCTTTGGATACTCTTCGGCGAACTCGTCCCAGCGATCATGCTTAGCCAGATATTCGAGCCATTCGCCCCGGAACTGATCGATTACCGGGCTTTCATCGTTACGCGCGAGAAAAGCCTTGATCGCGGCGCTGTCCTTGGTATTCCAGTGCAGCCGCAACTGGTAGTAAGTCACATACGGTTCCAGCGGGGTGTCCTGCAAATGTGCGGCAGCTTGCGCCAGGCGTGCGGCATGACCGACGCGAAATGCTTCGCGTGCGGCACGGAAATCTGACTCTGGAGTCGCCATCGACAACAGCGGCATCGACAGCAAAAGAAGCAAAATGAATTTCATGCGATGAATCTGGAGATAGCCTAGGGCAAGAATATCACAGTGCGCCGCACGGCAGGTCGGACAAACACCCCGAATAGCGCGTGGGATAAGGCTTACAGAGAGACAGCCCCAGCAAGGCTGGCTGTCTGCAACTACTTCTTTTCAGCGCTGAAACTTGTACATCTTTTGCAGGAAGGTCTCGACATCCACGTTCGCCAACTCACGCGGCAACTCGATATGCCTATCCACCGCTGCGACGGGCAGCTCACTCACCAGAGCCAATTGCGGATTCCACTCCGCGCACATCACTTCGTCGCCGTATTCCTCGCTCACCGATACTTCGCGCTCGACTTCATATCCGCTCATATTCATCACGATGGTCATAGCACACCTCCTCATCTCGGAGCTTTCATTTACATGCCCCTGTAAGAGATGTATCGGCCATTGCCAAAAAAAGTTTAATGGCTAAACACCGTTAAATGCGCAAAACCTCATGAGTAACAGGGATGCGAGCCTCACGAGACATCGCCACGGACGCATGAGCATTGCGCTTGCCGTGCGTATCATATATATTTATAACAATATATATTGTGTAAATATATTTGCGCTGTGAATTCCCCCGGAGGTGATGATGAAAGCAAGACTATCTACTTTTTTTCTGATGTTATTTGTTTTAACCGCATGTAACTCTACTTCCACCACTACGGCGCAAACCCAGACAAATGAGAGCTCCAGCTCTTTTGGGCAATCTGCAACAGGCTCGCCATCTGCTAGTGTCGTGGCAATCGAAAATGAGACTCTGGCAACTCAAGTACTCGATATGCGTAAAGAGAGCATCTACTTTGATTTCGACAAGTCGATCATCAAGCCCGAATTCAAAAACCTGCTGATTAAACAAGCTGCTTTTATCAATGCCCATGAAAATCTCCTCGTCACCCTAGAAGGTAACGCAGACGAACGTGGTAGCAATGAATACAATCTTGAGTTGAGCAAGCGCCGGGCCAATGCAGTCCGTGATGCATTGGCGTATTTAGGCGTTTCAAACCGACAACTCATCGTGGTCGGACTAGGTGAGGAAAAACCCAGATCAGCCTGTCATAATGAACATTGCTGGGGCGTAAATCGTCGAGTCGACTTCATAGGAAATCTGGGCGCCTAATCCAATGCCCATCTCTTCTCAAGGTGGCGCCCATACGGCGTCCAACTGCGCGCTATTCGGCGAGGTATTGGTCGATGTCTTCCCTGACAAATCAGTGATTGGCGGTGCCCCGTTCAACGTTGCGAGGCATCTGCAAGCCCTTGGGGAGCACCCAGTCCTGATCTCTCGTTTGGGCAACGATGCTTTGGGCAAGCGCGTGATGAGCGAATTTTCTGCGCATGAAATGAATACATTGGGAGTCCAATGCAGCAACCGGCATCCCACTGGCCAAGTGCAAGTGCGTTTGACGAGTGACGGACATCACTTCGATATCCTTCCTAGGCAAGCTTACGACTTCATTCATCCCAGCGTAGCGAGGATGATCTCCCTTTCGGTCAATCCTAAATTAGTGTATTTCGGCACATTGGCACAACGTGGCGAGATATCAAGTCGGGCACTCAAAGCTCTGATGCGCAGTACGAGTGCCATGAAATTCCTAGATATCAATCTACGTGCGCCGTGGTATCAGAAAAATATCCTCGAGCGCTCCTTGCACTATGCGAACGTAGTAAAACTGAATAAGGAAGAGCTGGAGCTATTGGCAGGAATGTTCGAATTAGAGGGCGTTAACGCACAAGCCCAAGGGCGCGAATTACTCAATAGATTCGACCTTAATCAGGTTCTCGTCACCTGCGGAGAAGAAGGCGCTTGGTTGATCAACCAGAACAACAAAGCGGTCACCAGCCCAGCGCACCCGCTCATCAACTCAGTCGATACCGTAGGTGCGGGCGACGGATTCGCCGCCGTCTTCATACTGGGAACCCTGCGCGGCTGGCCCATGCCCGTAACGCTGAATCGAGCCAACTCTTTTGCATCGGCGGTCTGCGGTATCCGCGGTGCGGTGCCAGAGCAGGATGTCTTTTACACCCCTTTCATCGAGGAATGGGATATATGAGGCAACGCACCACGAAATCAAAAAAACCTTTGTATATCATCTTGATCAGCGTGCATGGCTTGATTCGTGGACACCATCTTGAATTGGGGCGCGATGCGGATACGGGCGGACAAACCAAGTATGTGGTTGAACTTTCCCGTGCACTAGGCGAGCGTTCAGATGTGGAGAAGGTGATTTTGCTGACTCGTCGCGTGATCGACGAACGAGTCAGCCCTGATTACGCAGCATTCTCTGAACAACTGTCTGAAAAAGTCAGCATTGTGCGTATCGAGTGTGGCGAACCCAAATACCTGCGCAAAGAAATGTTGTGGGATTCACTGGAAAACTTCTCTGACAACACGCTCGCCTACCTGAAGAGTCAAGAACGCATTCCTGACATCATCCATACCCACTACGCAGATGCTGGTTATGTTGGTTCGCGGCTTTCGCATCAATTAGGCGTTCCCCTCGTGCATACCGGACACTCTCTCGGACACAATAAGCGCAAACAATTGCTGGCCAGTGGTGTCAAACCTAGCTTGATCGAGGCGACATACAATATCTCACGCCGTATCGAAGCGGAAGAAACCACGCTCGGCGTCGCGGAACGCGTGATCACCAGCACGCAACAGGAGATCGAGCAGCAATACGGTTTGTATGATTTCTATCAGCCCGACCGCATGCGGGTGATACCACCCGGTACCGATCTGGAACAGTTTTCTCCCCCGCAAGGAGATGAGCAGAATAGTCAGATTGCGAACGAATTAAAACGCTTTTTGAAACAACCCGACAAGCCTCTCATTCTTGCGCTGTCCCGCCCCGACCCTAGGAAAAACATCGTCGCCTTGATTGAAGCATATGGCGAGTCACCTCGATTGCAGGAAGTTGCCAATCTTGTGATCGTGGCAGGCAATCGTGACGATATTCAAGATATGGACGCCCTATCAAGTGGCGTTCTCAACGAGATACTTCTCGCTATCGACAAGTATGATCTATATGGCAAGGTGGCCTACCCTAAACATCACGAACAGAAAACAGTGGCGATCCTCTATCGTCTGGCGGCGGTATCTCGAGGGGTGTTCGTCAACCCTGCGCTGACCGAACCATTCGGACTGACTTTAATCGAGGCGGCCGCCTGCGGCCTGCCGATCGTGGCGACCGAAGACGGTGGTCCGAAAGATATCATCAAGAACTGCGAAAACGGCTATCTGATCGACCCGCTGGATAAGAATACGATGGCAGAAATCCTGCTCAAAGTGCTTTTAGACAAACCGGCATGGCGGCGTTTAGCGAAGAACGGCATTCAAGGAGTACGTCACCACTACTCTTGGCAGGCGCATGTTGAAAAATATCTAGAAGTCATCCGACCGCTGGTAGACAAAACAGAGCCGCTCGCCAGAATAAATTTGAGTCGACGTACTGGTGTATTTCGTGATCGTGCCATCTTCACTAGTTTGGATCTGAACCTAATCGGCGACAGATCTTCTTTACCGGCGCTACTGCAAACCATGCAATCGCACCGTAAATCGACCATCTTTGGCATTGCGACCGGTCGTCCCCTAGATGATGCACTGGCCACACTGAAGCAGTACAACATCCCCCAGCCCGATGTATTGATCACCGGGCAGGGAACTGAGATCAACTATGCCCCCAACCTGACAGAGGATACGGCTTGGAAACGCCACATCAATCACTTGTGGAATCCCCATGAGGTACGCAACGTCCTCAAGGACATTCCCGGGCTGACGATGCAACCCAAAAATCAACAAAGTAACTTCAAGATCAGCTATTACATCAACCACTCCATCGCTAACATCCACGACATCCGACAAATTTTATTGCGCAATGAGCAAGCTGTGAACACCATCTTTTCGTTTGGGCAATTCTTAGATGTCCTGCCGGTGCGAGCTTCGAAGGGATTGGCTCTGCGCTGGTGTGCTGAACAGTTCGGTTTCCAGTTGGAAAATACGCTGGTCTCCGGCGTCACTGGCGCCGACGCGGATATGTTGCGTGGTAACACCTTAGGTGTAGTGGTAGACAATCGACACCTTAGCGAATTGTCTGGCCTATCAAATATCGAAAAGATCTATTTTGCAAAGATGCAAAACGCTAGCGGTATCTTAGAAGCGATAGACCACTACGATTTTTTCTCGGACAACCCCAAAGGAGTGGGCTCATGAAGCGTTATCTATTATGTACCGACCTTGACCGTACGCTGATCCCCAACGGGATCCAGCCGGAATCTCCGATGGCCAAGGAGCGATTCACACGCTTAATCGAATGCGAACCCATGATGCTCGCGTATGTATCGGGTCGCCACCGCGCCCTCATAGAACAAGCCATTGCAGATTTCGACCTACCGCAACCAGATTTCGTCATCGCCGATGTTGGCGCGTCCATCTATGAGATAGAGTCATCTCATTGGCTCCCATCAGACAGATGGGAACAGCAGGTCACCCGGGGTTGGAATGGCTGGACTCACAATGAAATCTACCAATCATTGAGCGTGTTTCCCACATTGCGACTGCAGGAGCAGGAAAAACAGAGCACCCACAAACTTAGTTTCTATGTCACGCTCGACATGGATGTGCGGAATTTGATCAACGAAATAAAGATACATCTACAATTTTCTGGCATTAAAGCCAACTTGATCTGGAGTATCGATGAAGCCGCCCATGTCGGTCTGCTGGATATACTCCCTGCCACCGCCAATAAATTGCATGCCATCTGCTTCCTTATGCAAGACTATGGATTCAGCCGCATGAACACCCTTTTTGCAGGCGATAGCGGCAACGATCTGGATGTATTGTTGAGCGACGAAGTCCCTTCCATACTGGTCGCCAATGCGGATGAAGATATCAAAGAAAGATTAATGAATTCAAACCCGGATTTTTTGTATATTGCAAAAGGTGACTTTCTGAAAATGAATGGAAATTACCGTGCAGGCATCCTTGAAGGGATCGCCCACTATTGGCCAGAAGTCGGAAAGTCGTTGCGCGAAATGCGCTGATTCAAAGAGCCATGTACGAGCAAGCATCCCACTCCGTATTGAATGACATTCTGCACCAGCTGAAGCCCGAGATAGGGAACCTGCGGTTACGGCATTTCTATACTCGGCTCGGAGCAAACTTCTATGCCATCCACTCTTTATTCCACCTGCTGTTTGGCCACCGTCCCGATGCCAAGGAACACATGGTCAGCCTCGTCGAAACACTTGCCTCACGCTATATCGAGCGGTCGTCCACTTTGCGAAAATCCGATTTGGCACGGGAGAAAGACTATAACTGGTTCCTGAGTCAAAAATGGATCGGCATGGCGCTGTACTGTGATCGATTCGCCGATGACTTGAAAGACTTGCGCACCAAGCTGCCATACCTGCAAGAATTGGGCATCAACCTGTTGCATATCATGCCTATCTTGGATTGCCCGCCGGACAACAACGATGGTGGTTATGCAATCCGCAACTTCCGTAAAATCGACCCGCGCTACGGAACAAACGAAGATGTCGCCACCTTAGCTGCTACGCTCAAGAAGCGTGACATGTTGTTGGTGCTCGATGTCGTAGTCAACCACACCTCGAACGAACATGAGTGGGCACAAAGAGCGCGCAATGGCGAAAAGAAATATCAGGACTATTATTTCATCTTTGATGACCGCGAATCACCCGACATCTTCGAAGAAACCATGCCGGAAGTTTTTCCTGCCACGGCACCCGGCAACTTCACGTGGGATGAAGCCATGGGCAAGTGGGTAATGACCGTATTCAACAACTACCAATGGGATTTGAATTATCAAAACCCGGCGGTCTTGATCGAAATGATCGACATCATCTTATTCTGGGCAAACCAAGGAGCCGACATCCTAAGGTTGGATGCAGTGGCTTTTCTTTGGAAGAAGATGGGCAGTGCGTGCCAGAATGAACGAGAGGCACATCTGCTGTTGCAATTGATGAAAGACTGCTGCCAAGTGACTGCCCCCGGCGTGCTATTCATCGCCGAAGCCATCGTCGCACCCGGCGAAATCGCCAAATACTTTGGGGAGGACGCCATCAACGCCAAAGAATGTGAGATCGCCTACAACGCGACACTCATGGCGCTACTCTGGGACGCGACCGCCACGAAGAACGTGAAACTGCTGAAACTTGGCGTCCAAAACCTACCCGCCAAATTGGAGCGGGCAACCTGGCTCAATTATGTGCGCTGCCATGATGACATCGGGCTCGGTTTTGATGATAAAGATGTGCGGCTGGCCGGATACGATCCCGTGTTGCACAGACGTTTCCTGATCGATTACTTCACCGGGAAGTTCGCCGGTTCACCCGCCAAAGGTTTACCGTTCGGAGAGAACCCAAAGACAGGCGATGCGCGCATCTCCGGTTCTCTCGCCTCCTTGGTCGGCCTAGAGACCGCTCTGGCAAATAAAGACGAAGCCTCCATCGATACGGCAATCAAGACCATCCTGCTGTTGCATAGCGTGATCCTAGCATTCGGAGGCATACCGCTGCTTTACTACGGCGATGCAATCGGTATGCTCAATAGCCTCGAATATCTCGCCGACCCCTCCAAACGTGAGGACAATCGCTGGATGAATCGTTCTCATTTCGATTGGCACAAGGCCGCCTATCGCCATCAACCCGGCACGATAGAACACCGGATTTTCAATTCATTGAAAAAGATAATCGCGCTACGCAAAGAAACGACCGCCTTTGCCGATTTCGACAATCGTCTGCTGTTGACGGTAGACAACCCAAATCTGCTAGCTTTCTCCAGAACGGATCCACAAAACAGCCGCAACAGAGTATTGGTGGTCAGCAATTTCAACACCGAGCCACAAGTACTGCCTATCAGTGAATTACAATCCCACGGCTTCTTCAGGCAAGGAGATCTAAAAGACCTCTGCTCCGGCACCCGCATCGCCGTAGAAAACGATACGATTTCCTTCCCGGCTCTGACTTGCCTATGGCTCACCGGGTAACATGCTAGGAGAAAATGATGCTTCCCACTAACGCTTCCGGGCTATTCGATTATCAAGAAATGCTGCATGTCATCGTCATCCTAGCGCTCGCATGGTTGTTGTTAGGTTTGAGCCGCCGACTGATCGGCGCTTTTCGCAATTACATGGCCAAGCACGCGGACTCTGCCGAAGAGGGTAAGCGCATCGAAACCCTTGCACGCGTGTTCCGCTATATCTCCACCGTAGTCATATCATTGGTGGCAGGGATGCTGGCACTGAGTGAGTTGGGAATATCCATCGCCCCCATTCTCGGTGCAGCCGGTGTTGTAGGTCTTGCGGTCGGCTTTGGCGCACAAAGTCTGATCAAGGATTACTTCAACGGTTTCTTCTTGCTGATGGAAAACCAAATAAGACAGGGAGATGTGGTGGAGATATGCGACAAAGGTGGGTTGGTCGAGGACATCACCCTACGCCATGTACGTTTGCGCGATTATGAAGGAAGCGTCCACTACATCCCGAACGGCCTGATCACCACAGTCACAAACCGCTCCCGCAGTTTTGCCTACGCATTGATCGATCTAAGCATCGCCTACCGCGAAAGTGTGGAGGAAGCTTTCACGATCATGCGAGAAGTCGGGGCAGCGATGCGAGCCGATCCAAACTTCAGCGGCAAAATCCTCGACGATATCGAAATTGCTGGCGTCGAGAACTGGGATGATTCCGCAGTCAAATTGAGATGTCGCTTCAAGACCGTATCACTTGAACAATGGGGGGTACGACGGGAGTTCCTTGCTCGGATGAAAGTGGCTTTCGATAAGAATGGTATCGAGATACCCTATCCTCACTTGACGGTCTATGCAGGGCAGGACAAGCAAAATCATGCGCCCGCCTTCCATGTGACTACGCAGCGTGATCCCAATTGATAGCGACTTAACCGATCTATGACTCTATCTTATCCCGGAGCAGCATGATCGATAGGCAAACCCGCTTCGTCACCTCTTACCGCTAGGATACCCATGAAATCTAGGCTGCTAGATAGCACACTGATCTTGGACTGGAAGCGTCGGCTGGTCTTCTGGATTGGCGCGATCAGCGTGGGTTTGGCCGCGATCATGTTCGCGCTTGCATGTGAATGGGCAAATGAATATTTCCACAAGCTACTTGCTATTTCACCCTATCTTCCCTTGCTCATCACCCCTGCCGGACTTGTGTTGATCGTCACCCTCACCCGCAGATATTTTCCTGGATCTCAAGGCAGCGGTATCCCCCAGACAATCGCGTCGCTCGATCAAAACGAAAGCAGCAAGATTCGCGAGCAAGTGCTGTCACTACGAGTGACGATAGGCAAGGTCATGCTGACTATCCTTGGGCTCTTGTGCGGAACCTCGGTGGGACGCGAAGGCCCCACCGTACAGATCGGAGCATCAATCATGCACAAACTGGGCAGTCTGGCACGTTTCCCAAAACACGATCTGGAGAAAGGACTCATCCTTGCTGGTGCCGCTGCTGGGGTCGCAGCCGCATTCAATACACCGCTAGCCGGTATCGTTTTCGCCATCGAAGAGATGAGCCGCTCTTTCGAAGAACACAACAGCTCGACCATCCTCATGACAGTAATCCTCGCCGGCATCGTCTCTCTTGCGCTACTCGGCAACTACTCCTACTTCGGACACACCTCAGAGACACTGGCTTGGGGACGGGAGTGGGACATCGTTGTCATCTGCGGCATCACCGGGGGCTTGCTGGGCGGTGCATTCAGTCGTGCGCTAATCAAAGTCAACCAAGGACTGGTAGGGCACTTGGGAGAATGGATGTGCGCACAACCGATTGCATTCGCTGCCGCCTGCGGTTTTCTGTTAGCTTTGATCGGCTTGGCCTCCGGTAACAACACTTACGGTAGTGGGTATAGCGAGGCCAGATCATTACTGGATGGCAGTGCCGCATTGCCGGAAAGTTACGGACTTTTAAAAATGGCTGCCACCGTAGTTTCCTATGTCAGTGGTATTCCCGGTGGAATCATGGCGCCAACACTTTCAGCAGGTGCGGGCTTCGGGGTCAACATTGCCCACCTTTTCACCTCCGTACCCGCAGGCGCAGCAATCATTCTCGGCATGGTTTCTTACTTCGCGGGAGTCACTCAAGCTCCGATCACTGCCTTCGTGATCGTCATGGAACTGACGGACAACCATGACATGATTCTGCCTTTAATGGCCGCCGCATTCATTGCCAAACTCTGCTCGCGCTTGGTCTGCCCGACACCGTTATTTCTCACGTTAGCAAACAACTTCATACATAAGCCAAGCCACCCGACAACAGTACCCACTACAAAGTCTGGCGAGTGAATCACTACTAATTTGGATGAGAGGATGTCCAGAGTTTGCTCAACCAAGATTTTTGAGCTTGCCTCTGTTTTTCGCATCCCCCACACAAGCCGTTAAGCCGATAATTTCTGTTGGTTGAGCCCGTAGGTGTGTTGCGTTAGACGCGGTAAAACGTTGAATTG
>CAWGHS010000015.1:0-21818 GCA_963822425.1 uncultured beta proteobacterium | reverse complement strand
AGCAGATGAACTCGGCACAAGGCCAGTCCCGTGTGACTTTCCGTGCGCCCGTCAGCGGCATCGTGCTGGAGAAGAAAGCAATCGAAGGCATGCGCTTCATGCCTGGCGAAGCGCTGTACCAGATCGCAGACCTGTCATCGGTGTGGGTCATCGCCGACGTGCCCGAACAGGACATCGCACACATTCAACTCGGCGAACACGCACAAGTCACAGTCGATGCCTACCCGGACCGCGCATTCGACGGCAAAGTCGATTTCATCTACCCGACCTTGAACAGCGCGACCCGCACGGTGCAAGTGCGCATCGAGATCAGCAATCCCAAAGCCCTGCTCAAGCCCGCCATGTTCGCTAACGCGCAAATCGATATCGGAAAAGGCGGGAAAGTGCTGACCGTACCCAGTTCGGCGGTGATTGACAGTGGCAAGAAACAAGTGGTGCTGGTGCGTTTGGCTGAAGGTCGTTTCGAACCGCGGGCAGTCAGTCTGGGGCAGCGCAGTGATGATTACGTGCAAGTGTTATCTGGCGTTGCAGACGGCGAATCCGTGGTCACCTCCGCCAACTTCTTGATCGATGCAGAGAGCAACCTCAAGGCGGTGTTAAGCGGAATGACTGAGCCAATTACCACCGCCGATAGTCGTGCGCAGGTGACGACCAAGGTAAGCCCGCAAGCAAAATCAGTCGGACATCAGGCGCGCGGCACATTGGACTCCATCAACGACGACGGCACCGTCAGCATCACACACGAGCCGATCAAATCGCTGGGTTGGCCGGGCATGACGATGGACTTCGCATTGGCGAATTCCTCACTGGTCGCGGGTATCCAGCCGGGCAGCCACATCAGCTTCGAACTGGTCGAGCGTTCACCAGGCGAATTCGTGATCACCAAGCTGCAAGCGCAGCAGCCACACGAGGGTCACTGACATGCTCTCCAACATCATCGAATGGTCTGCGCGCAACCGATTCCTCGTGTTGCTCGCCACCCTGTTCATCACGCTGGCGGGCATCTACGCGTTGGTGAAGACGCCGCTGGATGCCCTACCCGACCTGTCCGACGTGCAGGTGATCGTCTATACCGAATATTCGGGGCAGGCACCGCAAGTTGTAGAAGATCAGGTCACCTATCCACTCACCACGGCAATGCTGGCCGTGCCGAAATCCAAGGTGGTGCGCGGCTTCTCCTTCTTCGGCGCTTCCTTCGTGTATGTGATCTTCGAGGATGGCACCGATATCTACTGGGCGCGTTCGCGCGTGCTGGAATATCTCAACAGCATCGCAGGGCGTTTGCCAAAAAATGTATCGCCGCAACTGGGGCCGGATGCGACCGGCGTAGGTTGGGTATACCAGTATGCTGTGCTCAGCGAAAAACATAACCTCGCGCAACTGCGCACCATGCAAGATTGGTATTTGCGCTATCAACTCACCAAGGCTCACGGCGTGGCCGAGGTCGCTTCCATAGGCGGCTTCGTGCAGCAGTACCAAGTGACGGTCGACCCTCTGAAGCTGCGCGCTTACGGCATTCCGCTCAGCAAGGTGTCGCAGGTGATCCGTGATTCAAACCGTGACGTGGGCGGACGTGTGGTGGAAATGGCCGAGACCGAATACATGGTGCGCAGCAAAGGTTATCTGCACGGCATCAGTGACATCGAAAATCTGGTGGTGAAAGTGGAGCGTGGCACACCCGTGTTATTGCGTGATGTGGCGCGAGTTGAATTAGGCCCCGATGAACGGCGCGGACTGACCGAACTCAACGGCGAAGGCGAAGTCGTGTCCGGCATCGCGATGGCACGCTACGGCCAGAATGCACTGGAGGTCATCGAAAACATTAAAGCCAAGATCGCCGAGATCACGCCGGGATTACCGGACGGCGTTTCGATACAAGCCGTTTATGACCGCTCCGAACTGATCCAGCGCGCCATCTCCACGCTCAAGCACACGCTGCTGGAAGAAGGCTTGATCGTAGCCTTGGTGTGCATGGTGTTCCTGATGCATGCACGCAGCGCACTGGTCGCCATCTTGATGTTGCCCGTGGGTGTTCTCATCGCCTTCATCGCCATGCGCGCTTTGGGCATGAACTCCAATATCATGAGCCTGAGTGGCATTGCGATTGCCATCGGCGCGATGGTGGATGCGGCGATTGTGATGATTGAGAATGCGCATAAGCATTTGGAGAGGTTGGAATCAAACCCCTCCCGGCCTCCCCTTGTCAGGGGAGGTGACGCTGCCCCCTCCCTGACAAGGGAGGGCTGGGGTGGGTTAGGGCTTGAACAGCGCGCCGCCGCCATCCTCGCCGCCTGCAAAGAGGTCGGCCCCTCCCTCTTCTTCTCGCTGCTCATCATCACCGTATCTTTCCTGCCGGTGTTCACACTTGAAGCGCAGGAAGGTCGGCTGTTCGCACCGCTGGCCTTCACCAAGACCTTCGCTATGGCAGGCGCAGCCTTGCTTTCCGTCACGCTGGTGCCGGTGCTGATGCTGCTGTTCATCAAAGGCAAGATCAAATCGGAAGCGGAGAACCCCGTGAATCGCTGGCTCATTGCGGCCTATCGCCCGCTCATCACAGCGGTGTTAAAACACAAAAGATTTACGTTGGTGGTAACGGCATTAGTGATGTTGCTGTCACTGTACCCCGCCATGAAACTGGGCAGCGAATTCATGCCGACACTGAACGAAGGCACGCTGTTCTACATGCCTGCCTCGCTGCCCGGCATGTCGGTGACCAAGGCGGCGGAACTGTTGCAGACGCAGAATAAGATCATCAAGAGCTTCCCCGAGGTCGCCTCGGTGTACGGCAAGGCAGGACGTGCACAGACCGCCACCGATCCGGCACCGTTGGAGATGTTCGAGACGGTGATCAATCTCAAGCCACAAGAGGAATGGCGCGCGGGGATGGACACCGACAAACTCATCGCCGAGATGGACAAGGCATTGCAGTTCCCCGGCGTAGCCAACTCGTGGACGATGCCCATCAAGGCCCGCATCGACATGCTCTCCACCGGCATCCGTACGCCCATCGGCATCAAAGTGTATGGCAAAAATCTGGATGAGATGGAGCGCCTCGCCAAAGAGATCGAGTCCGTGGTCAAGAAGATACCGGGCACCAGCAGTGCCTACGCCGAACGCATCACCGGCGGTTTCTATCTCAACATCGAACCGGATCGTTTGGCGCTGGCACGTTATGGACTGACCGTGGGCGAAGTGCAGGATGTGATATCTACGGCGCTCGGGGGGGAGATGGTCACCACCACCGTGGAAGGTCTGGAGCGCTTCGGTGTGAGCGTAAGGTATCCGCGCGAACTGCGCAGCACGCCGGAACAGATCGCCCGTGAAGTGCTGGTGACAGCGACCGACGGCGCAATGATTCCGCTGGGTCAAGTCGCCCATATCAGCATCAGTAAGGGCGCGCCTTCCATCCGCACCGAGAACGCCCTGCTCTCCGCCTACATCTACGTGGATATCCGCGAGCGCGACATCGGCACCTATGTGGTTGAGGCACGCCAAGCAGTGAACAATCAGGTGAAATTCCCACCCGGTTATTACGCCACTTGGAGCGGACAGTTCGAGTACATGGAACGCGCCGCCGCCAAAATGAAGATCGTGATCCCCATCACCTTGCTCATCATCTTCTTGTTGCTGTATCTCAATTTCAAGCACGTCACGGAATCGCTGGTGGTGATGTTGTCGGTGCCGTTCGCATTGGTCGGCGGCGTGTGGCTGCTGTGGCTACTCGATTACAACCTGAGCGTGGCTGTCGCCGTCGGCTTCATCGCATTGGCGGGGGTGGCAGCGGAGACCGGCGTGGTGATGCTGATCTATCTGGAACACGCTTGGCAGGAAAAATTGGCGGAATGTTCAAGACTCCCCCTCCCCAACCCTCCCCCGGAGGGAGAGGGGGCAAACGCCGCGCGGCTCCCGAGCCGCGCAGATCTTCACGATGCCATCATGCACGGCGCAGTCGAGCGCGTGCGCCCGAAAATGATGACCGTGGTCGCGATCATGGCCGGCCTCTTACCCATCCTGTGGAGCAGCGGCACCGGCTCGGAAGTGATGCGCCGCATCGCCGCACCGATGGTGGGCGGTATGATCTCCTCGGCAGTATTAACCCTGCTGGTGATCCCGGTGATCTATGCATTGATCAAAAGCAGGGAGCTCAAATGATCGATCACCTTGGATTCAAAATTTTTCAGACACCCCGCCGCGCAGACGAGGATAATTGCGCATGACAAAAAATACACCTGCCTCCCCCCTTCCCGCTACCGAGCACTCTTTCAACGAACTGCCGCTGTCGCCTGCACTGTTGGCGAACCTGCAACAGCTCGAATATCGCACCATGACGCCGATACAGGCAGCCAGCCTGCCCATCACATTGGCCGGGCATGACCTCATCGCGCAAGCCAAGACCGGCAGCGGCAAGACCGCAGCCTTTGCGCTGCCGTTGCTCACCAAGCTCAACCCGCGCCACTTCGGCGTGCAAGCCATGGTGCTGTGCCCCACGCGCGAACTGGCCGATCAGGTGACGCAGGAGATGCGCCGTCTGGCGCGTTTTGCCGACAACATCAAGATCCTCTCGCTGGTCGGCGGCAGCACCATGCGCCCGCAGGCCGACAGCTTGGAACACGGCGCACACATCGTGGTCGGCACGCCGGGCCGCATCATGGATCACATCGAGCGCGGCAATCTAAAGCTGGATGCGATCAACACGCTGGTGCTGGACGAGGCCGATCGCATGCTGGACATGGGCTTCTACGACGACATCGCCTTTGTGGTGAAGCAATGCCCGACAGATCGCCAGACCCTGCTGTTCTCGGCGACCTATCCCGAAGGCATCACTCAACTGGCGCAGAAATTCATGCGCAAGCCGCAAGAAGTAAAACTGCTGGAACAACATGAAGGCAGCAAAATACGACAGCGCTTCTACGAGATCAAGCATGAGGATCGTCTGCAGGCCGTTTCCGTTTTGCTCAAGCACTACCGCCCGGTCAGCACGCTGGCCTTCTGCAACACCAAGCAGCAATGCCGTGACCTGGTGGATATTCTGCATGCCAAAGGCATCCATGCGCTGACGCTGAACGGCGACATGGAACAACGCGAACGCGATCAGGTGCTCATTCAATTCGCCAACCGCAGTTGCTCGGTGCTGGTGGCGACCGATGTCGCGGCGCGCGGCTTGGACATCTCGCAACTTGAAGCCGTCATCAACGTCGACGTCACGCCCGACCCAGAGATTCATATCCACCGCATCGGCCGTACCGGCCGCGCCGATGAGGAAGGCTGGGCGCTGAGTCTGGCTAGCCCCGCCGACATGAACCGCATCTCCAACATCGCCAAGATGATGGGCATCGAACCAGAGTGGCACACGATGGATTCGCTGATAAACGAAAAGAAAGGACCGCTGGTGCCACCCATGGTCACGCTGCAGATACTCGGCGGTCGCAAAGAAAAGATACGCCCCGGCGACGTGCTGGGCGCCCTGACGGGCGAAGCAGGATTCACGCGCGAACAAGTTGGCAAGATCACCGTGACCGACATGTCCACTTATGTCGCCGTCACCCGCGACATCGCGCGCGAAGCGGTGAAGCGATTGTCGGCGGGCAAGGTGAAAGGTAAGACGGTGAAGGTAAGGGCGCTGGAGGATTGAGATTTAGTGGGGCAGCTTCTCGGCCATAGCGGACTATTTCAGGAACTCACAACCACTTCCGTTATGTGCCAATAAGCTGACAGTCAACTCCAAAATCCAGTTCGTGTGGCTGGTAGAATGACTCCATAGGAAATTTTCCTTCACTTCTACTGGGACAAATGATGCCCAATCTCGGACCCCTTCAGATTAATGACCGCATACTCGATGCGATTCGGGATGATCGACTCGTGGTATTTGCTGGCGCAGGTGTTTCAATGGGGGAGCCTGCTAATCTTCCAAATTTCGTCAAACTCGCCAATGATATTGCCGCAGGCACTGGACTGGCTCTCCAAGAACAGGAACCAGTTGACCGTTTCCTAGGACAACTTGAGCACAAGGGTGTGAAGGTTCATCAACTCGCGGCACAGCTATTATCCAACCCTACAAGTTCGCCAACAGAGTTGCACCTTGACTTGATGCGGCTGTTCCGCAGCCCTGATTGTGTACGACTGGTGACCACGAATTTTGATCGTCATTTCGAGACTGCCGCTCAAACTGTGTTCGGGACATGTCCCGAGACATTCAGAGCACCAGCCCTACCGCTCGGGCGGGACTTTCGTGGCTTGGTGCATGTACATGGTGCGCTCACCCACCCACAGGAAATGGTGTTGACTGATGCGGACTTTGGTCGTGGCTACTTGACCGAAGGTTGGGCGCGACGTTTTCTGGTGGATGTATTCAGAACCTATACCGTGTTGTTCGTGGGATACAGCCATGACGATGTGGTAATGAATTACCTCGCACGGGCACTACCTTCCGATGGAACCGCGAACCGCTACGCTCTGACTGAAGAAGATGGCAATTGGAAGTTGCTTGGCATTACGCCCATTTCCTTCCACAGGAGCGAGGGGGCGAACGCGTTTTATGAACTATATGCCGGCGTCCGCTGCCTTGCCGAACGCGCTACGCGAGATGCGCTTGACTGGCAAAGCAAGCTTGCCGAAATCGGCAACCGGGTGCCGCCCGCAGATGACGAAACTATAGGTGAAGTTGAACACGCCTTGCGGGAAGTCCACACTACTCGGTTCCTGATCAATGTGGCGCGTCTGCCGGAATGGCCGAAATGGCTTGATACCCGTAAACAGATTGACGCCCTGTTCGATAACGCCCCCCTGAATGAACGAGACAATTTGCTGGCACGGTGGTTGGCAGAGCACTACGCCATAGACCACGCGGACGAGGTTATTGGACTAATCGCTGCTCACAACATGCGGCTGAACCCGGATTTCTGGTGGGCTATCGGGCGCGAATTAGGACTTGATGATCAAAAGACGCTGGACGATAGCACGCTCGCCCGTTGGGTTCTCATCCTGCTGACCAGCTCACCTGTTAATACGAACTCCCATGTGCTTGCTTGGCTGGCGGCTCGCTGTGCAAAGCAAGGCAGCATTCGGATGACGCTGGAACTCTTCCTGTTTATGGGAGGACACCGCTTGACGATTAAACCCGGTTTCGATTGGTCAAGTAACGATAGCGAAGATAAAGCTACACGCTTTGATGTGCAGACCCCGCTACGTGGCGACCACTATGAATTGAATGAGGTTTGGGAGAAATATATCAAGCCCAATCTTGCTGACATTGCACAACCCTTGCTTTCTGGCATTGTCCGGCAAATGGAGGAAATCCATCACACACTGTCGGCTTGGAACAAGGCTGATCGTAATTGGGACAGTGCAAATTGGAGTCGCTCGGCTATCGAGCCGCATGAGCAAGATAAATATCCTGGGGCACTAGATGTACTGATAGATGCTGGACGTGATGCCTTGGAATGGCTTGCCCTCCACCAGTCAGTGTTACTCGATGCTTGGATGGAGCGACTTATTATCTCTGATGTACCGTTACTAAGGCGGCTGTCGATCCATGCGCTCACTGTACACCCAGATAAATCCGCTGATGATCGCTTGAACTGGCTAATGGGGCATGTGGAATTGCACGCACTTGTGGAGCACCACGAAATACACCGTCTGACATCACTGGCTTACCCTGCATCAAGTCGCGCAGTGAGACAAGCTGTGATTGATACGATCATCCACCATCAATTACCGGATGCCGAAAATTGGACAGCAGCCGAACGAACCGCGCGAGCGCACTTCGACTGGCTGGATTGGTTGCATCAAGCTGATCCGACCTGTGCATTGTTGCAAGCAGCTCTCTCCCCAATCAAGTCTGCTTACCCAGATTGGACACGAGACGAGCATCCAGACATGACGCATTGGATGAGTTCTGGTTGGGTGGGGCCTCGTAGTCCGTGGACAGTTGAGCAAGTACTTTCCAAATCACCCGCCGAACAACTCGAAGAGTTACTGAACTTTCAGGGAGACTGGTTTCGAGGCCCTGATCGGGATGGTTTGCTTTCGGTCATTCAGGAAGCCTGTAAGCAGCAGCCCACATGGGCATTCAATCTCGATGCAACGATATCTGCGCGTTCGCTGTGGGATTCCGATTTATGGGCGTCCATGCTACGTGGTTTGCGGGATGCAGAGCTAACGCTTGACGACTGGGCGCGCGCCCTAAATTGTATTTCCCGACATGAGCTTTACACCAAGCATGCGTACTCAATTGCAGATTTGCTATACGCGATAGTACGTGATGGTGGCAAACCTTTCGCCTTAGACCTGCTAGACCAAGCCAACATCATTGCCTTCGATCTCTGGCAATCGCTTCCGCGCGAAGACGAGGAAAGTGTAATAAACGATTGGCTTTCCAGAGCAATCAATCGCCCAGCAGGTGTGGTGGTTGAGTTTTGGATTAACGGCCTGTCACTGCACCTCCACGATAAATCTGGAGATGAGAGAATATTGCCGCGCAACTATCGCGAGTGGTTCACATCCGTTGTGCAAGACGAGACCATTGTTGGGGGATTGGGACGAAGTCTGTTGGCAAGCCAAGTAGCTTTCTTGTTTGGTCTCGATGAGAGCTGGACTCGTGAACACATCATTCCTTTGTTCTCTTCGCCAGATGCTCAAAAGTTTTCGCAGGCGTGGGACGGTTTCCTTGTATGGGGGCGATTCAACACACCGTTGGTGGATGCATTGCTGCCAGCGTTTCTCGCGGCACTCGCAAGATTAGACACTGACCTTGCGGATCGCCGCCAACGCTTCATTGAATTTTTTACAGTGCTGGCTGTTTTTCACGTTGACGATCCAACTATTCAACTGTTACCGGATTTATTTAAAAATGGCACTCTGGAAGACCGAAGTACTTTCGCTTCGCAGCTCGGATTCTTTCTGCGACAAATGGATGAGTCTGCACGACATAATCTCTGGGAGCGTTGGCTACATCGCTACTGGAAAAATCGTTTGCAGTCTGTTCCATTGCCGTTGGATGATATCGAAGTGAAACAGATGTTGGAGTGGCTCCCGCATCTCGGTGAGTTATATCCACAAGGTGTTACTTTGGCCATATCAGCACCGCTCACTCAGATTGAACACGCTCATTTGACCTATGAGATGCAGGAAAGTGATCTAGTAACCCGATTCCAGACGGAGACAGCGAAATTATTGATCTATCTTTGCCCTCGCATACAGGGGTATCACGGGACATATATCCGCAAAATTGCCGAACAACTTCATGCTCTTGATATCGAGCTTCAACGCAAGCTTAAACAAGCGCTCGCGCATGCTGGTTTTTGACTTTAAGCCTTATGCATAGCACGTTGAACGACTGCTTTCCGGAAAGTGCGACTGTCTGCAATGGGTCGAAAGCGGAAGTAACACCCAGTGGTTCTTTATGACCGCAAAGGCCGAGAAACAGTCGTTCGATGCAATCACGCAATTCCACCCCATAGCTTGTCCCCACCCGCATCCAGATAAGTCAGGTACACCCGCAGATCGAATTCGAGTTGCCCATACTCCGGCTCCATGTGCATGCACAGTTGATAAAACGCCTTGTCGTGATCGCGCTCCTTCATGTGTGCCAGCTCGTGTACCACGATCATGCGCAAGAACTCCGGCGGCATCTCCTTGAACAAAGTCGCCACGCGAATCTCGCGCTTGGTCTTCAGATTTGACACCTTGCACGCGCGAGATGGTGGTGTGCGTGCCTAGCGCGTTCTTAATGACATGCAACTTGCTGTCATACGCCACCTTGCTCAGTTGGCCGACGTTGCGCAGATACTCGTTTTTAATTTCCAGCACATAGTCGTACAGCGCCTTGTCGGTGCGCACCTCGTGCGCCAGCGGATATTTTTGCCGCAACAGATCGGCCAACTTGCCTTGCGCAAGCAAAGCCTGCACTTGCTCGACCACCGCAGGTGGATAGCCGGTTAAATAATTTGACGGAGGCAAGTAGCCGAACTCAAGCCGTAGTGTTGATGTTTTGCCCCAAGTTAGGCGGCAAATTGGCAGCGCTTATCTGTTGCGGTGACTGGATGGCATTGATCAACGTCAACGCTGTTTGGCCTTCCAGAGCCGCCGCCCTTTTAATGAGCGGCGTTCCTGCGATGGGGGTGCCGGGCTGCACGGCGGTGTTGTTCGTATTGATGTCCATGAGTCTTTATTCCTGATGCAAGATGCAACGTAGTTGGATCACCGCACCTGATTGGCTCAGATCGCCGGAGTTGGTTTCTTCTTGGGTTTCTTTGCTTCTTTGTTTTTGCGCTGTTGTCCTTTTGCCATGATCGTTCTCCTTGTGTGGTTGAATTTACCGAGTGACGCGAAACGAGAAAGTACAGAGGAAAGCATGCCCCGCTCTCCTGAATGCAATGTACCTGAGCCGCATCGCTTTGGCTATCCCCGCCGATTTTAACCCGCGCGTTCACGCGCCAAGCGAATGGCAATCGCCAGTTGCCGCGCCTCTTCTTCCTTGAGTGTATCGTTGATCTCGCGCATGACGCTATTCAGATCGACCGTTTTCTCGACACGCTCGAAGTGTCCACTCAACACGCTCTCTATGCTTAGCTGTCCGCTCTGGAATAGCGCCCAAATCTCGTTGCCATAATCGGTGGTCAGCAGTTCGGGGGCGAATTGGCCGAAATAAGTGGCGAGGTTCTGCACATCGCGCAATAGCATCTCGTGCGCATGGTTGTTGGCAGCGGCGTCGATAGCTTGCGGCAGATCGATGATGACCGGCCCCTCGCCATCCACCAGTACGTTGTACTCGGAAAGGTCGCCGTGGATGGTTCCCGCACACAGCATGCGCACCACTTGTGTGATGAGGATGCGGTGATAGTCGCGCGCGACCTCGGCGCTGAGCAGCAGATCGTTGAGTCGCGGTGCCGCATTGCCCTCGCTGTCGGTCACCAACTCCATCAACAGCACGCCCTCATGGAAGTTATACGGCTTGGGCACGCGCACGCCCGCAGCGGCAAGCCGATACAAGGCGTCCACCTCGGCGTTCTGCCACGCCTCTTCCTGCGCTTTGCGGCCGTAGTTGGTGCCTTTTTCCATGGCACGGGCGCGGCGGCTGTTCTTCACTTTGCGACCTTCGGTGTAATCCACACTCTGGCGGAAGCTGCGCTTGTCGGCCTCTTTGTAGACCTTGGCACAGCGTATCTCATCGCCACAGCGCACCACATACACAGCAGCTTCCTTACCGCTCATGAGTTGGCGGATGACCTCGTCGACGAGGCCATCTTCAACCAAGGGGAGTAAGCGCTTGGGAGTTTTCATGTGTGTTTTCTAAGCGGGTCTAGCAAAGATGAAAGGCCGTTGTGATCCAGCTCCTGCATCAACGCCAACAGCATGCCGATCTCACCCGGCGGGAAGCCTTTGCGCGCGAACCAATTCAGATAGTTGCCAGGCAGATCGGCGATCAGCCGCCCTTTGTATTTACCGTAAGGCATTTCGCGCGTGACGAGGAGTTGCAGGTGGTCAGATTTCATACAGAGAACACCTCCGTCATTCCAGCGTAGGCCGGAATCCAGCAAAAGCAACACTCCGCGAAGCGGGCAAAGCCTTGGTGTTGTCCCGCTTCGCGGGGAAGATATATCCACCTAGATTTCGGCCTACGCCGGAATGACGGGCTTGTGGGGTGTTTGGATTCATCGTTGCCACAAAAATCAATCTGCTTTCTTCTTGAGCATCGATTTCAAATCGGCGAACGGATTGTGTGTCGCCACGGCCGGCCCTTCCGCCTTCCGCTCGCGCACCACCTCATCCATCACGCGCGAATGTTCGTTGTCGTGGCAATACAGACAGAGCAACTCCCAGTTACTGCCATCGGACGGGTTGTTATCGTGGTTGTGGTCTTTGTGATGGACGGTGAGTTCGCGTAGGCGCACGCCGGAGAATTCTCGACCGCATCTGCCGCATATCCACGGGAATAATTTGAGCGCTTGCTCACGATAGCCCGCCTCACGCGCTTCGCGCTGCTTGCGCGCTTCGGCGACGACGCGATCAAGTCGCGCATGGTCTGGTGTGGTGTGTTTAGTCATCGCAAATGACTGACAAAAAGTGGGGTGACAAAAATGGCTGGCGCTTTCTCAATGCGCGCAGCCCGATGACAAACGCTATATCTTCAACTGTGATTTGGATTTGCGTCCCGGTGCGGCAGGCGGGATATAGCCAGCCAAGCGGCATTTGACGGCCTCGATCTCTTTGCCCTTCTCGTAACGAATGGAAAGGCAAGCCATCACCTCACCTTGTTCGGCCAATTTGGCTAACTGAATACGCACATTGGCGAGCGAGAGGCCGACCGCTTCGGCGATCTGACTATCCAGTTGCTCACCATGTGTTTTCAAGTGTTGTAGGATTTCTTTCATAGGATATTTACCACGCTGCCGATTAAGCTAAATTGTTGATGATATTGGCTATGCTTAGAGACGAATCGCGCACTGCCACGTCGATAGTGTAGTCTCATCGGGACATTCGCGTAAGGTATCTTGATATTCGCCGCCTGCTGCCGGTCTAATTGCACTGCATATATTCAACGCCGTTCGACTTGATGATCGGATAACCATTCGAGTTTCGAGTGACGCTCAACTGCACCGGTTGCATCGCCCCGTTCGCGTCCGAGATATAAAACACCCCTGCGCGCACCTGCCAACGACCTCCAGCGCCACTACCGCCCTGCCCCGCAATGCTGCCGTTCGCATTACTGGAATAGCTTTCCGAACCGGATGAACTTTTAAAAGTGCCATCCGCAGAAAGGTGGAAGCGGGTGGTAGAGCTACGCCCATAGCTGCCGGACGAGTTATAGCCACCGCCTCCTCCGCTATACGAAAACGAGCACCAATCGCTCGAGAGCAACAATTTCGTCAGCGGCTCGTCTTTACCTTTAGCGCCTTGTTTGTTTTCAGCGCCGCGCGTGTTGGCGGGGGCAGCCCGCACGAACTGCGCGACACCATTCAAGTCTCCCCCTTGCAGCAGAAGCCGATCTTTCTTGAGTTGGTAGTGGTAGGCAACCATGCCGCCGTTCATCGACACAATGAGTTGATCCCCCTGCACCAGATAGCTCAGCGCCACGCCGTCGAAAGTGCCGCCGCCTTTGGCATCCAGCACCATTTCCGAACTCGCCGCGCCTTGTTGATACAGCCAGCGCCCCGCCAGCGATCTATCCGGCTTCGCTTCGGCCACAGCGGACACTGCGAGCAGATTCAGTGCAATCAGAAACGTGAGCAAAAAGGTACGCATATCTTTCCCCTTTCAAAAACAGTATGGGACTACCTGCGATGTATCTCGATCGTCGTATGCACGATCTCTTCATGTTGGCGCAACTGCTCGCGCACCTGTTCCGGCGTCAGCGTCGCGCTGCGGGTCACGATGCTCACGGCGCAAGAATAAGCCTCTTTGCCCACGCGCCACACATGCAGGTCGGTCAGTTGCGTCTCATTCCCATCATCCAGCAAGGCGATGACCTCGCGAATCTCGTCCACCACCGGATGATCCATCTCCCGGTCGAGCAGCACCTTGCCCGTTTCCAGCAACAGACTCTTTGCCCATACCGCCACCAATATCGCGCCAACCAACCCCATGACAGGATCCAGCCACGACCAACCATAGATCAGCCCGCCCACCAGTGCAAGGATAGCCAGCACCGAAGTCGCCGCATCGGCGATGACGTGCACATAGGCTGATTTCAAATTCAAGTCTTGATGATGAGGATGCGCAGCATGCTCTTGATGGCGATGCGCATGCTTAGGGCGCGGATGCACCCGACGATATTTTTGCGGTGAATCCTCATGCGGATGCTCTTGGTGAGCGTGCGCATCATGCCCGTGTCCGTGGTGGTGGTCATGTGCCTTGCCAAGAATCATGGCACAAACGATATTCACCAGCAGACCGATGATCGCCACAATGATCGCCTCCTGATAATGGATAGGTTGCGGCGAAAACAAACGCTCCATCGAGCCGAACACCATCATCGCAGCGACACCGAGCAGAAAGATGGCACTGGCAAAACCCGCCAGAATCTCGATCTTCCATGTGCCAAACGCAAAGCGCGGATCATTTGCATAATGCCGCGCAGCCGCATACGCAAAGGCACTCAAGCCGATAGCAAAGGCATGCGAACTCATATGCCAGCCATCCGCCAGCAGCGCCATCGAATTGAACCACCACCCGGCAATGATCTCCACCACCATCATGGCGGCGGTGATCCACATCACCGCGCGTGTGCCGCGTTCGGCGGCGGGATTGCCTGAGTGGAATGTGTGCTGGTGAGACCAGCGGGATTCGTTATGGATGTGCATAGGGACAAAGTTTACATCGGGCAACCAACTGTGGAGCACAAATTACTAGGCTGTTTAATTTTGTGTGTCGGCTATTAACCTAGGCTGTCTGAAAACGCCACCGTCCTGTAATCGCCAAATACGCCTCGTGCGTTAATCCCATGCATGCATGCATGAATGTATGTTGGAGGCTCACAGATGAAACAATTCATTCAGAGCGAAAATCGGAATCAGGTCACGTTACTCCCCGAATGCCTCGACGACTACATCAGCGAAGACAATCCGGTTCGCTTCATTAATTTGTTTATCGATGAACAGGATATGATTGAACTGGGAGTCGACGGTGCTGAACCCGCATCAACCGGCAGGCTAGGCCATGTAGAACCTACGCGACTAATTGCACTTAACGCGAACCAAAAATTCAAGGCATGCCAATATATCACCAGAAAGCTGACATGCGGCTCACGATACTTTGCCAAACTTCAATTCGCCATATTGAATGCCACAAAGCAGCTGGTGGCGAATAGCCAAAATGGCCGGTTACTGCCCCATCGGTAATCAATTTACTTCCACTTGGATGACTGCTTCCAAGTGCGTTCAATCAGTCAGTTTGACACCCATGCGAACCCTAATCTCCATCATCACATCGGTCAATATGCAAAACGGCCTATATCTTTTCGACGGTCGCATCCCGTTTTATTTCTTACCCAAGGCTTGAAAGAAGCGTGGCGCCAGATCGGGTTGATTGCTGAACTTATCGAACTGGCCAGCCATCTGCTGGTCGAGCAGGTTCAGGCGGTCCGCCAATGCCGGGTGGGTCTTGAACATCAGCGCCAAACTGGAGTCGCCGGGGTTCATCGCTTTCAATGTCTGCAATACTGCAGGCAGACCGTAAGGGTCGTAGCCACCACGTGCGGCGATGACCACGCCCATGCGATCCGCTTCGAATTCGTCTTTTTTATCCAGTCCGCGTGCATAGATCTCGGTGCCCGCGCTGACGAGTTTCGATAGTCTCGGGTCACCGCCGTTGCTCTTGATCGCATCGTTCGCCAGATCGGACAGTAGTTCGGTACGCGCCCCTTTCTTCAAGGCTTGCAGGTGGTGTTTGTGCAGCACATGCGATATCTCGTGCGCCAGCACCCCCGCCAGTTCCGCTTCGCTGTTCATACGTGCCAACAATCCTTTGGTGATGAACACATAGCCGCCGGGTGCGGCAAACGCGTTCACATCGTTGTCGTCCAACACACCGAACTGCCACGGCAGATCGGGGCGTTCCGTTTGCAGGGCGAGCCAGCGTCCGATGCGATTCACATATTGCTGCACCGCCGGGTTGTCCAGCAATGGCGCGGCACCCAGCAAGTTGCTGGCGATGCCATCACCCAAACTGATCTCTTGCGGCTCACTGATTTCGGCATTGGCCTTTTGCACTTTTTGAACGGTCTGTGCTGCCTTCTTCCAATCGATGTCGCCAAAGTCGAAGGCGACTGCGGGCAGCGCCGCCCCCAACAGACACAAGATGCTGATTGTTTGATTCGTTCTCATCATTGGCCTCCGCTCAAATAACCGACGCTCTGTGCGTTCAATTTGCCTTCAGCGGCATAGCGCTGCGCCTCTTCGCGGCTCACCGCAAAACGTTTCGCCGCTTGCAATGCCTCTGGATTCGGTTTGGTGTTCATGATTTGCTCTTCGGATAGGCCGCGTACACCGGTGGTCACGGTGCTGCTGCTCCTGCCCGTGGAGGCGACATTGAACAAGGAACTCAAGCCGTTGTCGCCGCGTTTGTTCCGTCCATCCACCTCCAAACGCAGACTCAACATCTTCACCCACCCGCTGAAGGTGGCCGATTTCACTTGCGTCCAGCTCGGTTGACGCGACAGCACCTCGACCCGGCTGCGCGGCGGTATCGTGGTCAATGTCTGCGCATCACTATAGGGTTTGGTTTTCAGTTCGGTGGGACGCACGGTGTAGGCGAACTCTGCCGCCCACACCGTCGGCACGCAACCGAGCAACAGGCATAACACAACGATGTTTCTCATTCCGACTTTCCTCCTTTTTCAAGCGGGGCGAACAGTTCGACATCCTGCTCGCGCCCTTTTACTTTGAATGAACCAAACGATTTGAATTCGAATGCATCGCCGCAGGCTTCCATCGTCTCGCGCGACACCAAGATGCGTGACACGCCTTTGGTCAGGCCTTCGATACGGCTACCCAGATTCACTGTGTCACCGATGGCGGTGTATTCGCGCCGCTGTTCGGAGCCGATCAAGCCGACCACCGCCGGACCGGTATGGATGCCGATACCGACATCGAAGTCCGCATCCTCATCACCCAACTCGCGCTTGAAGCGTTGCAACACCTCGCCCATCTCCACGGCGGCTTCCACCGCATGGCGCGCATGCTCTGGATCGTCGAGCGGTGCGCCCCAGAACGCCATGATGCAGTCGCCGATGAATTTATCCAACGATCCGCCGTGGCGGAAGACGACCTCGACCTGCAAAGTGAAATAGCGGTTCAGCAACTCCACTACCTGCTGCGGTGTACGCTTTTCCGACAGCGTGGTGAAGCCTCGGATGTCGGAGAACAAAATGGTGATCTGGCGACTCTCGCCCGCACGGCTCAAACCGCCATGCGCCACCAGCTCTTGCACCACATGCGGATTGACGAAGCGGCTGAACATCTGCACCGCCTGTTCGCGCGATTTGCGTTCACGCAGATATTCGCGCAGGGCGAAGGCAAAATAACAAGCCCAGGCGAAGAGCAAGGGCGACAGTACCGGCAACAGATACAACTGCGTCACCGCGAAATAGCTGACCAGCAAAGCAAACAGGCTGGTAGCCACCAACGCCACGCCGGTCTTGATCGCGTTCACACCACGCAAAAAGGCGATGTTTAATGCCGCCAGCAGCAGCAAGGTCAAATACAGCGCGAAGTCGCCTTGGGTGCTGCGCATCATGCGCTGGTTCTTCAGATCGTCGATGGCGGTCGCCAATATCTCCATCCCCGGATACAGGCTTTCCATCGGCGTCACACGCACATCGTGCAAGCCCGTGGCGGCCGTGCCGATGATGACGATCTTGTCTTTCAGTTCATCGATGGCACGTTGCGGGCGCTCGCGATTGAAGTCTTCATACAGGTCAGCATAGGAAATATGCTGGAACGCACCGGGTCTGCCGCGCCATGCCAGCACCATGTCCGCTTGCTGCGGCACGGTGTAGCCCAAATCTTGCGCCACGCGCGCTGGCAACGACGGGATGAGCCAACCGTAGGCATCGGTATAGAGCTGGTAACGCCGCCCTACCCCATCGGGGTCTTCCACAAAATTGATACTCCCTGCGCGCCAGTGCGCGGGATCCAGCGCCAAGGGCGGCAACAAGGCGATGCGCGCCTTGTCATCGGCATGTTCGGTACGCTGCAAACCCAACATGGGGGCAATCTGTGCCGCAGGTGCACCCTGCGCATCCATCGCAGCGTCGCGTCTGACTAAAGGAAAGAACACGTTGTTCTGCCCTTGCAGTGCTTGATTGAAAGCGCGGTCGCTGTCCGGGCGATATTCATCACGCTCGCTGAACAGGATGTCGAAGACGATGGCTTTGGGTTTTTGTTTGGCGATGCCACGCACCAACTCGCCATGCACCGCGCGCGGCCACGGCCAGCTTCCTGCCGAGTCCTGCATGCGCGCTAAGCTACTGTCATCGATATCGATGATGACGATATCCGCATCTGGTTTAAGGTCTTGTGATTGCTGGCGCACGAACCAATCGGACAGACGATTCTCCAGCGGAGACAGGCTATGCAGCCAAGTCAGCTCGAAGAATGCCAGCACCAGAAACAGAGCGCCGATGCGTAACGATATCTGCCGTGGGGTCGAAGATGAGGAAGTATCCATGGCGCGCATACTAATCGTTTTGCACTATCTGCAACAAGACCAGATGCAAAATGCAGGACTTTCCCCCTATAATCGCGCCGACCCATTCGTTCCGCCCCCAGTTACATGCCATTGATGCGAATATCCCTGTTGCTCGGCAGTCTGCTCCTGACAGCTTGCAGTTCCGTCCATTCCAACGCCCACGCCAATGTGCATGACCCTTTGGAATCATTCAATCGCAGCATGTACTCGTTCAACGACGTGCTGGATAAGGCGGTGCTCAAACCCGTCGCCAAAGGCTATAGCACAGGCATGCCCGCCCCCGGCAAGACGATGGTCAATAACTTCTTCTCGAATCTGGATGATGTGGTGGTGACAGCCAACGATGTGCTGCAATTGAAACTCAAACAAGCCGCCAGCGATGGTTGCCGCGTACTCTTCAACACCACCTTCGGTTTATTCGGCCTGCTCAACGTCACCGACCGCTTACCCAAACACAACGAGGATTTCGGACAGACGCTGGGCTATTGGGGGGTACCCAGCGGCCCGTATCTGATGTTGCCGTTCTTAGGCCCGAGCTCGGTGCGGGATGGAACAGGGCTTTACGCAGACAGCTATGTCAGTGTCATCAGCAACACAAAGCACATCCCCACCCGCAACACGGCCTATGCAGCGAAGGCGATCAATACACGCGCCAACCTATTGGAACAGGAGAAGGTGCTGGATGATGCAGTGCTGGATCGCTACGGTTTCATTCGGGACGCTTATATGATGCGCCGCGAGAGTCTGGTGTATGACGGCAATCCGCCGCGCCAGAAATATGAGGACGATGACGAGGAAGAATAAAAAACGGCGGGAATCACCCGCCGTTTTTATTTGAACTTAGCGTCCGGCACGCAATGCTTCGATACGCTCATCCAGCGGCGGATGGGTCATGAACAATCTGGAGAAGCCGCCCTGACTTGAGATCGCCATCGCCGCCATGTTCTGTGGCATCGCAGCCTGCTCGTGATTCGCCTTCAATCGTTCCAGTGCGGCGATCATCTTCTCGCGCCCGGCCAAGTTCGCGCCACCCGCATCGGCTCTGAATTCACGCTGGCGCGAGAACCACATCACGACGATGCTAGCCAGGATACCCAGCACGATCTGCGCCGCGATCTCGGCCACGAAAGCGCCGATGCCGGGGCCGTTACGGCCATCGTTCTTCAGCAGCACGCGATCCACCAGGATACCGAACAGTTTAGCGAAGAACACCACGAAGGTATTCACCACGCCCTGAATCAACGCCAGCGTGACCATGTCGCCGTTCGCTACATGGCTCACTTCATGCGCCAGCACCGCTTCTGCCTCATCACGACTCATACTGTGTAGCAAGCCGGTGCTCACCGCGACCAAAGCGTTGTTGCGATTCCAGCCGGTGGCAAAGGCATTCACGTCGGGCGCATCGTAGATCGCCACTTCCGGCATACCGATACCTGCTGTCTGTGCCTGACGCCGCACAGTCTCGACCAACCAACGCTCGGTCGGGTCTTGCGGATTCTCGATGACTTGAGCGCCGACAGATCGCTTGGCCATCCATTTGGAGATGAGCAACGAGATGATGGAACCGGAAAAACCGATCACTGCCGACATGATCATCAGCGCCGTGAAGTTGATTCCGCCGCTTTGATCCAGCACCCGATCCACGCCCAGCAGACGCAGGGTGATATTGATGACCAGCAGTACCGCAATATTGGTGAGGATGAACAAAAAGATACGTTTCATACAACTTTCTCCGTTGATAAAAATGAGGACATCCGGCCTGTGTCAGGCGTGGCGATGCGGTCTGCTACATGGGGTGGCTTCCCAGTTTTTCAAGCGCGTCGTTCGATATGCGTACGCCCAAGAAGTTCACTTGCCATCTGGCATCAATGACACTAGCATTAACCCAGCGATTTTATCGGAAAACCTCTATGTCGGCTCGCTATACCCACACCGCCATCACACTGCACTGGTTGATCGCCCTGCTGGTCTTCGCCGCCTTTCCGCTGGGGCTGTATATGCACGACCTGCCCCTGTCGCCCTATAAATTGCGTTTGTATAGTTATCACAAGTGGCTTGGAGTCTGCGTGATGCTGTTTGCCGTGATTCGGCTATCCTGGCGTGTCTCGCACCGCCCGCCCGCACTGCCCGACAGCATGCGGGGCTGGGAAAAGCTCGCCGCCGAAAGCATGCATTACATGCTGTACATCCTGCTCTTTGCCATCCCGCTCAGCGGCTGGTTGATGAGTTCCGCCAAAGGCTTCCAGACGGTGCTGTTCGGCGTGATCCCGCTGCCAGACATAATTAATAAGGACAAGTTTTTAGGCGAGTTCTTGCAACAGGTGCACGAGTCTTTCAATTGGATTCTGCTCGTGATGGTGTGCGCCCATATCGCCGCCTCGATCAAACACCACTTCATTGAACGGGATGACATCCTCGAACGCATGCTGCCGTTCCTCGGGAGGAAGCCATGAGAAACTGGTTCATGCTGGTATTGCTCGTCAGCGTCTCTGCTGCAACCGCAGCTGATTTCAGCGTACTACAACCCCTGCAGAGTAGCCTCGCTTTCATTTCCACACAGATGGGCGTACCGGTTGAAGGTGAATTCAAAAAATTCAATGCGCGCCTTGTGATCGATCCAAACAAACCGGAAACAGGCTCGGCGCAGATCGACATCGACCTCGCCAGCATCGATGTCGGCAATGCGGAGGCGCATGCGGAAGTGGTCGGCCCTTCTTGGTTCGACACCGCAAAATATCCGCGTGCCAGCTTCGTTTCCAGCAAGGTGACGCGCACCGCAGCAGCGCACTATGAAGTCGCCGGGAAGATGACCATCCGCAATGTGACGCGCGAGATCAAAGCCCCGTTCGCACTGGAACAAAAATCCGACGCGCTCGTCATCACCGGCATGTTCCCGCTCAAACGTCTCGACTATGGCATCGGCTCCGGCATCTGGGGCGATACCGACACCGTGGCCGATGAAGTACAGATACGTTTTCGTTTCACTGTCGCAAGAAAGAAGTAACCAACCCAAAGGAGATTCGCCATGAATAAATCGTTCAGCATCCTACTCGCCACCTTGTTCGCCCTCCCCGCTTACGCAGTCGATAGCTACACCATCGACCCGACCCACACCTGGCCGACATTTGAAGTGAACCACTTGGGTTACTCCACGCAACGCGGACGCTTCGACAAATCCAGTGGCAAGATCACACTCGATGTCGCCGCCAAAAAGGGGAGCGTGGATATCACCATCGACACCGACTCACTCGACATGGGGTTTGCAAAATGGAATGAGCATATGAAGAGCCCGGACTTCTTCGACGTGAAACAACACCCCAGCATCCACTTCGTCTCGGACAAACTGCTGTTCGAGGGCGATAAGGTAGTCGGTGCAGAAGGTAAGTTCACCCTGCTGGAGACGACACGCCCGCTCACCCTGCGCGTCGACAACTTCAATTGCGCACCACACCCGATGACGCACAAGATGCGCTGCGGTGGCAACATCTCCGCCACCATCTCGCGCACCCAGTTCGGCATGGCGAAATTCGTCCCCTTGGTCAGCGACGAAGTGAAGCTCTATTCGCCGGTCGAAGCGGACAAAGACTAAGCGGTAAGGTAGCGATGAAGAAGGGCAGGCCAATGGCCTGCCC
>CAWGHS010000014.1:0-87506 GCA_963822425.1 uncultured beta proteobacterium | reverse complement strand
TCCAATGTACCGGAGTCGAATTGTTTTGACCATGGTGGGCAACTTGCTGCCCACCATGTGGTTTTGTATTCGCTTTTTTTCCCCCTGTGCGCCGCCGAGTAGCGCAGGCTGGTCAGGGGTAGTCCGACGAGTATGTTTGAGCACGTGACCGCGTAGCGGGTCGTGCGAGTTTATGAGGAGGCCTGACCAGTCGAGCAACGCAGGGAACTGCGAAGCAGCGGCGTACCGGGTCGCTTTCTTTGGTTACTTTCTTTTTGGCGAAGCAAAAGAAAGTAACTTGCTGCGGGTGCTACCCCCGACGGTGTTGGTTTTGAAGTGTGAGGGAGTGCGAAGAGTGTTCCCCCACCCTAACCCTCCCCCGGCGGGAGAGGGGACAACACCTTCACTCCCCCCACTTCTCAATCAACGTCTGCTCCACCCCAAGGTGATCCAACACCCTCGCCACCACAAAATCCACAATATCCTGCACGCTCTGCGGATGATGATAGAACCCCGGATTCGGCGGCATGATCACCGCGCCGGCATGCGATAGCTTCAGCATGTTTTCCAGATGGATGGCCGAGAACGGCATCTCTCTTGGCACCAAGATCAGCGTACGTTTTTCCTTCAGCATCACATCCGCCGCGCGGCAGATGAGGTCGTCGCTGATGCCGCCCGCGATCTTGCCCAGTGTGCCCATGGTGCACGGACACACTACCATCGCGTCGCCGGGGTTGGAGCCGGAGGCCATCGGTGCATACCAGTCTTGGATGCCGAACACTTTGAGTTCGCCGCTGAAGCTGCCGAAGCGTTCTTTGAATAATTGTTCTGCATCTTGCGGACGAGTCGGGAGCGTGAAGTCGAGTTCTTGTTTGGCGACGATCTGTGCGGCTTGCGAATACACCAGATGCACGCGCTGTCCGCTTTGCAGCAGGCATTCGAGCAGGCGCATGCCGTAGGGTAGGCCGGAGGCACCGGTGAGGGCTAACGTTATTGTTTTCATATCTGCATCTCGGGTTATATCCCCTCGCCCCCAGTGGGAGAGGGGTAGGGAGAGGGGGCTGCAAAATTTCACTCTCTCCCTAACCCTCCCCCATCAAGGGGGAGGGGATGATTCTGTGTATTATCCATGAAACTTGCCGCAATCAATCCGTTCACCGTGCCGAACACCAAGGCGGCAGTAGCGAAGATGGGAATCAGATACGCGATGCCGCTGTGCGGGATGAGCCACAGGTAGACCACGGCTATCTGTCCGGTGATGTGCGCGAAGGCGGCGAGGATGCTGTGCGTGACAGCGCCGAAGAAACGTTGCGGTAAGTGCATGCTCAACGCGAGTATGGCGAGGCTGCACAGCGCACCACTCAGGCTCAAGAAGAATCCCGGTGCGAGGAAGTTGCCGAACAGCAGACTGCCCGCGACCACGCGCAGCAGCGACACCCATGCGGCTGTGCGCCAGCCATAGCGTGCCAGCACGATGAGTGTGACGATGTTGGCCAGCCCCGGCTTGACGCCCGGCAGTGGCGATGGGACGGCGTTCTCCAGCACGGTGAGGCCGAGCGCGACTGCGGCCATCTTGGCGATGTGGTGGTCCTCGGGGGTGGCGTTGAGCAGGATTGAGGAAAAGCCAACCCCTCCCAGCCTCCCCTTGTCAGGGGAGGAGCCGCTTTGTTCTCCCCCTGACAAGGGGGAGTTAGAGGGGGTTGGTTTTTCCGACATCCTAATTCCCAAACCCAAAATCCTAGTAATTGAGGCTGTCATATTTTTTCTGCCCCCCCGTTAATTCCACGCTCACTTCGTTCGGCAAACAGATGGCGATCTCACCAGCTTGTTGCAGCCAGCCCTGACGTACGCAGTATTGACGCGGGCTGGGGTCGCTGCTGATGCGAGCCTTGCGTTTCTCGATGGTGATGATGCTGATTCCAAGCGGGCCGGGTACTTCGATCTGCTGGTCGCGCGAAAGCGATACTTCCTTGAACACCTTGCCGCCGCTACGGATGAGCGCAGTGTCGGCGATGCCGCCAGACCAGACGGTCAGTGATATCCAGAGCGTGAACAATGCTCCGGCCAACAGGGTGAGGTAATCGCCGAGTTTGATGTGGCGCAGCACAGCTAATGAGGAAACTCGCACAACGAGTCTTTATCACTCTCTCCCTTCGGGGGAGAGCAGGAGAGGGGGAGCGGACGACAAAGTAACCTCATTAGAGCGTCCGCTAGGCTTGTTGTGTGAGTTCGCGATGGCGCAACAGCACTTGTTGTTGCGCTTTGAAATGTTGCGCAAGTTTTTCGGCGAGATACACCGAGCGGTGTTGTCCGCCGGTGCAGCCGATGGCCACGGTGAGGTAGCTGCGGTTGTCGGCGATGAAGCAGGGCAGCCAGTTTTCGACGAAGCTGCTGATGTCGGTGTACATCTTCTGAGCCAGCGGCGTGTCATCCAGGAAGTCGATCACCGGCTGGTCGCGTCCGGTGAACGGGCGCAGTACGGGGTCGTAATGCGGATTGGGCAGGCAACGCACATCGAATACGAAGTCCGCATCCAGCGGCAGTCCGTTCTTGAATGCAAAGGACTCGAACAGCAAGGTGAGCCGCGCTCGATCGACCGTGATGAATTGTTTTATCCAAGCGCGCAGGGCATTGGCATTGAGGTCGCTGGTATCGATGTGATGGCCGATGCTGGCGATCTCGGCGAGTAACTCGCGTTCACGCGCGACACATTCTGGCAGCGTTTTGACCCCGTCGCTCAAGGGGTGCAAACGGCGCGTCTCGGAAAAGCGCTTCACCAGTGTTTCATTCTTCGCGTCCAGGAACAGTAGGTGGACATCCACGTCTTGTTGCTTGAGCTTGTCGAGATATTGCGGCAACAGCGCGACACTATTGCCGCTGCGCACATCGACGCTCACGGCGACCTTGTGGATCCCGGCCTGCGTCAAGTTGTCGGTCAGGACATGCAGCAATTCGGTGGGCAGATTGTCCACGCAGTAATAGCCGCTATCTTCCAACACATTGAGCGCGACGCTCTTGCCGGAACCGGATAGACCGCTGATCAGGAAGAGTTGCATGGCTACTGATCCTGCAAATGCTGATCGTGGCGATTGATGAATTCCTGCATGGTGTCGATGCCGCGTTGCTGCAAGACGAAATTGCGCGCAGCGGCTTCCACCAACACGGCCAGATTGCGGCCTGCCATCACTGGCAACTCCACCTTGCTGATTTTGATCCCCAATATCGCTTCGATGCCGGAGGTGGGTAAGCGATCCAACTTGGAGAGATCGTCATGCGGTGGACGATACAGGTGCACGATGAGCTTGAGGCTTTTTTTGCGGCGCACCGCAGTCTCGCCGAACATGGTACGGATGTTGAGCATGCCCAAGCCGCGCACCTCGAGGAAGTCGCGCAGCAATTCCGGGCAGCGTCCCTCCAGTGTCTCCGGTGAGATGCGGTACAACTCGGCGATATCGTCTGCCACCAAGCCGCTACCGCGTGTGATGAGTTCCAGCGCCAATTCGCTTTTGCCCACGCCGCTGTCGCCGGTGATCATCACACCCACGCCGAGCACATCGAGGAACACCCCGTGTCGCGTGGTCGATTCGGCCAGCGCTTTGACGATGTAGTGACGGATCATCCACATCAGTTGCACGCTGCCTTGCGGCGAATGGAACAGCGGCGTGTGGGTGCGGTTGGCGAAATCCAGCAGACCTTTCGGTATCTCGGTATCGCCCGCCACGATCAGGCATAACGGTTGCCCGCGCTCCAGTAGGGTGAGCGAGGTGGCAAGTTCGGCGGGGGAGAGCGTGTGCAGATAATCCAACTCGGTGCTGCTCAACACCTGCACCCAGTTCGGGTGGATCAGATTCATGTGGCCGATCAAGCCACGATTCGAGGCATTGACGGTCTCGCTATCCAGCACGCGGTCGGCACCTTCCGCGCCACCGACCCAAGTCAGGCCCATGCGCTCCTGTTTGTCTTGGAAGAGTTGGCGGATATTGACCTGAGCCATGTTGCTTAGCTCCGCCAGTCGGTAAACAGTTGGTGGATCTCGGCGGGGATGTCGGTGTTCTGTAATTTTTCGCGGAACGATTTGTCACTGAACATCTGTGCCAGCTCACCCAAGAGTTGCAGGTGCAAGTCGGTCGCACGTTCGGGCACGAGCAGCACGAAGATGAAATTCACTGGCAGTCCATCCGGGGCATCGAAGGGGATGGGGTTCTGCATCTTGATGAAGGCGGCGGCTGCGTCGCGTAGACCTTTGACGCGACCGTGGGGAATGGCGACGCCCTGTCCCAATCCGGTGGAACCGAGCTTCTCGCGGGCGAACAGGCTGTCGAACACCTGGCTGCGTGCGATGTTGTGGGTGTTCTCGAATAACAATCCGACGCGCTCGAACACACGTTTTTTGCTGGCAGACTCACTATCCAACAGCACGTTCTCTAGGGGTAGTATCTTGCTGATCAGACTCATACTTGTTCACCGATAAAAAATCGGGGCTCTCATCCCTGAGAACCCCGCATTACTTTATTCTGCGATTTGGTGCTTGCCGGAATCATCGTGGCGGCGCGCGGTGTGTTTTTCTTTATGCTTCAACACTTGGCGATCCAGAGAATCGACCAGCGCGTCGATGGCGACATACAGGTTGTTGTCCTCGGTTTCGGCGAAGATATCTTTGCCGGAAATATGCACGTTGGCTTCGGCCTTCTGCACCAGTTTATCTACCGACAAGATCACGTTGATGTCGATCACGTTGTCGAAATGGCGTTTGACCTTGTCCAGCTTGCTCAGCACATGTTCGCGGATGGCTGGGGTGATTTCGAGGTGACGTCCTGTGAGGTTGAGGTTCATGGCCTGCTCCTTTTGGTTAGAGTGATTTACGAAGATTTACCGGAAGGATGTTCATCCCCTCGCGGTATTTTGCCACGGTACGGCGGGCGACCAATATGCCCTGCTGTGCCAGGATTTCGGACATGCGACTGTCAGTGAGCGGACGTTTTGGATCTTCTTCGCTGACCAGTTGCTTGATGAGTGCGCGGATGGCGGTGGAGGAACAGGCGCCTCCCGCTTCGGTGGCGAGACCGCTGCCGAAGAAATATTTGAATTCATAGATGCCGAGTGGCGTGAGCATGAACTTCTGCGTTGTCACGCGCGAAATAGTCGATTCGTGCAGTTCGAGTTGGTCGGCAATCTCGCGCAGCACTAGGGGGCGCATGGCGATGTCACCATGCTCGAAGAACTGGCGCTGGCGTTCGACGATAGCCTGCGACACGCGCAAGATGGTCTCGAAGCGCTGTTGCAGGTTCTTGATGAACCAGCGCGCTTCCTGCAATTGGGTCGACATGTCCAGCGCGCTTTTCTCGCCGCGCTGTTGCAGGATGTTGGCATACACCTGGTTGATGCGCAGGCGCGGCATCGCCTCTGGATTCAAGCGTGCACGCCAGATGCCGCCATGCCGTTCAACCAACACGTCAGGCACCACATAGTCGGCAGCGCGATGTTCGAACGCCATGCCCGGCTTGGGCTGTAGATGCACGATCAGGTCTTGTGCGCAGCGCAGGGCATCGTCGTCGCAGTGCAAGGCTTTTTTCAGTTTGTTGAAGTCGCGTGCGGCGAGCAGATCGAGATGGCTGGTGACGAGCGTGAGTGCCAAGTCGCGCCCCGGCACATCCTCCGGCATGGCTTGCAGTTGCAGGGCGAGACATTCGCTCAGCGTGCGTGCGCCGATGCCGGGCGCATCCAGATGTTGCAATTGCACCAGCGCGGTTTCCAGATCGTCCAGTGTGATGTCGAGTTCGGGCGGCAGGAACTCGACGATCTCTTCTAGCGGTTGTGACAGGTAGGCATTCTCGTCCAGCGCATCAATGAGTAGGCCGATGATCTTCTTGTCGCGGCCATCCATCTGGCTCATGTTCAATTCCCACAGCAGGTGCTCGCGCATGCTGGGTTTTTCGGCGGCGACCTCGGAGTAACCATCGTCCTCGTCATCCGGACTGGCGGAAGAAGAGGAGAAGGAAGGTTCCGGCCATTCGCTGTTGTCGTTGCTGCGCGATTCGCTTTCGGCGGCAGGGGTTTCTGCGCTGCTTGAAGAGACGGGTGTTTCCGTACTGCTGTTGCCACTGTAGGTCTGGTTGGTACTGTCGTCCTCGCGTTCGAGGAAGGGGTTCTCATCCAGCAGGCGTGCGGCTTCCTGATTGATCTCCAGCGTCGACAATTGCAACAGTTTGATAGCCTGCTGCAACTGGGGCGTGAGCGTCAGTTGTTGCGATTGCCTGAGTTGAAGAGCGGGTTTCATTGTGGCTGTTCTGTGTGAGTGCGGTTACAACTTGAAATGCTCGCCTAGGTACACCTTCCTCACGCCTTCATTATAGATGATTTCATCCGGCTTGCCTTCGGCCATCACAGAACCGGCGTTGATGATGTAAGCGCGGTCGCAGATACCTAATGTTTCACGCACATTGTGGTCGGTGATGAGTACACCGATGCCGCGTTCCTTGAGGAAGCGGATGATCTTCTGAATGTCCAGCACGGCGATGGGATCGACACCGGCAAAGGGTTCGTCGAGCAGAATGAAGTGTGGATCGGTCGCCAGCGCGCGCGCGATCTCCACCCGTCGCCGTTCGCCGCCGGACAAGCTGATGGCCGGGTTGTTGCGGATATGCGTGATATGCAGGTCATTCAACAAGGCTTCGAGTCGCGTCTCCATCTCGGCGGGGGCGAGACCTTGCAGTTCCAGCACAGCTTGGATGTTCTCGGTCACGGTCAGGCGGCGGAAGATGGACGCTTCTTGCGGCAGATACGCCAAACCGAGGCGTGCACGGCGGTGGATAGGGAAATGGGTGAGGTTCTGTTCGTCGATGAAGATGTCCCCGCCATCCACGGCGACCAATCCAACGATCATGTAGAAGCTGGTGGTCTTGCCCGCGCCGTTCGGCCCCAGCAGGCCGACTACCTCACCGCTCTTGACGGAGAGCGAGACATCTTGCACCACAGTGCGGGCGCGATAGCGTTTCTTCAACGAGACGGTACGGAGTTCACTCATGGTCTGTCAGTGCTTGGATTTAGTCAGCGTGGGGCTGGATTGGATAGTGAGCGGCGCTTCTTTCGGCGTGGCGGCGTCCTTACTCTTGGGCTGGATCACCGCATGCACACGGCCTTTGTCCGGATCATCGGCATGATTGGGGTCGCCGTTGACCTGGAAGATCTCGGTGCGGGTACTGTAGGAGATGTGGTCACCTTGCACATCGTCTTGGTTACGCTTGGCGCGCGCTTGACCGAAGAAATCCACCGTCTCGGCGCGCGTGTCGTATTCGATGCGCTCGCCATAGCCTTCTATGTACTCATCTGCACCCTCATGTTTCTGGCGGAAGCTGGCAAGTTTGCCGGTGGCGGTGCAGTGCTTATAACCCTGTTTATCCTGCGTGAGCACGATCTTCTCTGCTTGGATGTCCAGCGTACCTTGGGTGAGATGAACTTTGCCTTCGAACACGCTCGTCTGCTTGATGTCGTCGATGAGGACGCGATCCGATTCGAGATGGATGGGCTTGTCGCGGTCTGCGCTTTCGGCATACGACCAACCGCTCCAAGCGAGCAGTAGCATACTGAGTGATACGGCGTTAATCGTGGATCGGTTCATGGGTCGCTCTGACGCGTGAAAGCATCTTGACGATGCGTGCCTTGTTATCGAGTTCCATGCCGACGGCACGGAGCGTGTTATGCGGATCGGTCATCACCACCGACTGGTCGGTCTCCGCCCAGTCGCGGTCGGGGACGACATGCAGATAGTCGGTGGCGAAACGTTGTTCACTGATACCGTCACTGGCGGGACGCACCATACGCACTTCATCGTACAGGAACACATCATCGCCTTTGCTGGATATCTTGCCGGTCTGTGCTGTGGTATGTGTTGACGGTCGGTCAGGGTACAGGCTGGTGAGCTGGGGCATCTGCAGGTGCGTGGTGTCGTCGTCCGGATAATGCCACAGTCTTTCGGCGACGAGCGTGAAGCGCGGTTGGCCTTGTAGATTGAGCGTGGTGGCGGAGAAGTTGTTGATGACGTAATCGATGTCGTGACGTTGCTGGCTCTGTACTTGTGAGAGTGGCTGCACTTGTTGATTGAGCCAATAGGTAGCCGCCAATAGCAACAGCAACGGCAACAGCGGGAGCCATGCACGTGCTTTTTCGACGAGATGGGTGGCAGAGGTCATTTTAAATAACGCGCGAGTTGCGCATCCAATGTGCCTTGCGCAGCGAGGATCATTTCGCACACCTCGCGTACGGCACCCTGTCCCGCTTCGCGCTGGCTGACATAATGCGCGTGGTCGCGAACGATCTGCGGCGCACCGGGTACGCTCAAGGCCACGCCGACGCGGCGCATCACCGGCAGATCGACCACGTCATCGCCCATGAACGCGGCGGCTTCCGGCGCGAGTTTTAAATCGGCCAACAGTGATTGCATGGCGGCAAGTTTGTCTTCTATACCTTGATACAGATGGGTGATGCCGAGATTCTTTGCGCGCAACTCCACGCATCTCGAGGTGCGCCCGGTGATGATGGCTAGCTCCACGCCTGATGCTTTGAGCATTTTCAGGCCATGCCCATCCAGTGAATTGAAACGCTTGAACTCTTCGCCGGAATCGGAAAGGTATAGCCCGCCATCGGTGAGTACACCGTCCACGTCGAATGCGACGAGACGGAGCGGTTTGATTCTTTCCGAGAGTTGCATCAGATCACCTTGGCCTTCAGGAGATCATGCATATTCAGCGCGCCGACCAGCTTCTTGTCGGCATCTACCACCACCAACTGGCTGATGTTGTATTGCTCCATCAGTTGCACGGCTTCGACGGCCAACGCATCGGGACCGATGCTGCGTGGTTTGCGCGACATCACGCTGCTGACTGGTGTGGTGCTGAAATCCAATTTCTTCTCCAGCGTGCGGCGCAGATCGCCATCGGTGTAGATACCCAGCAAATGTCTGCTGTCATCGACGATGGCCGTCATACCTAAACCCTTGCGCGATATCTCTAGCACTGCATCGGCCAGCGTCGCGCCTTCGTGTACGGAAGGAATGCTGGCATTGGCATGCATGACGTCGCGTACCCGCGTGAGCAGGCGGCGACCGAGACTGCCACCGGGGTGCGAGCGCGCGAAATCTTCTTCGCCGAAACCTTTGGCATCGAGCAGCGCGACCGCCAGTGCATCGCCCAGCGCGAGTGCCGCAGTGGTGCTGGCGGTGGGAGCCAGTCCCATCGGGCAGGCTTCCTGTGCCACGTAACCGTTGAGATGCACATCGGCGGCTTGCGCCAAGCTGGATTTTGGATTGCCGGTCAGCGTGATCAGATGCGCGCCTTGGCGTTTGATGGCCGGCACGATGGTGAGCAGCTCTTCGCTTTCGCCGGAATAGGAGATGCCGATGACTACATCCTGCGCCGTGACCATGCCGAGGTCGCCGTGGCTGGCTTCGCCCGGATGCACGAAATACGCGGGTGTGCCGGTGCTGGACATGGTCGCCGCGATCTTGCGCGCGATGTGTCCGGACTTGCCCATACCGCTGACGATGACCCGGCCTTTGCAGGCAAGGATGAGATTCAGCGCTTGCAGAAAATGATCGTCGACGCGTTCGGTGAGGGCGCGCACGGCATCGGCTTCGATGAGGATGACTTGGCGTGCAAGGTCGAGTGCATGCGGTGCGGCGGTAAGCGGTTTATTCATGCGGCAGATTATATCAGCGTCATTCCCGCGCAGGCGGGAATCCAGTTTTGTTATTCACTGTGCCTTTGGGTGTTGTCTTGCTTGGCAAGTATTTTCAATTGACTGGATTCCGGCCTTCGCCGGAATGACGGCCTAAATAGAGTTCGCTTGCGGAACAATTTTGCAAGTACGCCAAGTTGAGGCATCATCGGACTATGAACAGCTCACTCCATCTCATCCTCATTTTGCTCGCGGTTGCGGTCGGCGTAGTGGTGCTGTGTCGCATTCTGCATCTGCCCGCGATGTTAGGTTATCTACTGGTTGGTATCACCATCGGGCCGCATGCGCTGGGTTGGATTCCCGATGCGCCGGAGACGCGCCATCTGGCCGAGTTCGGCGTCGTGTTCCTCATGTTCAGCATCGGTCTTGAATTCAGCCTCGCCCGCTTGCGCGCCATGCAACGGCTGGTGTTCGGGCTGGGTACGGCGCAAGTCATCGCCACCATGGTGTTGGTGATGCTCTCGACATTATTTTTTCATCTGGATTGGCGTGCAGGCTTGGCGCTGGGCGGCATTTTGGCGATGTCCTCTACCGCCATCGTCAGCAAGATGTTGGTCGAGCGTGCCGAGTTGAATGCATCGCACGGGCAAAAGATCATGGGCGTATTGCTGTTCCAAGATCTGGCCGTGGTGCCGCTCATCATCGTCATCCCCGCGCTGGCTTCGCATGGGGGAGACCTTTCCAGCACGATCATAATCGCGATGCTCAAGGCGGCTGTGTTATTGGCGGCATTGCTCATGTTCGGGCAAAAGCTATTACGCCCGTGGTTCCATCTGGTGGCAGAGCAGAAGTCTTCTGAACTGTTCATGCTCAACGTGTTGCTGTTCACCCTCGGCATGGCATGGCTCACCGAGTTGAGCGGCCTGTCGTTGGCCTTGGGCGCCTTCGTCGCAGGCATGTTGATCTCCGAGACCGAATACCGTTATCAGGTGGAAGAAGACATCAAACCGTTCCGCGATGTGTTGCTCGGCCTGTTCTTCGTCACCATCGGCATGATGCTGGATGTGAGCGCGGTCATCGCCGGATGGAAATGGGTGTGTTTGCTGTTGTTGATCCTCATCCCGTTCAAGGCGGCTGTGGTCGCCTTGTTGGTGCGCGCCTTCGCGGGCGAGTGGGGCACCGCGCTGCGCACCGGCCTGGGCCTGGCGCAAGCGGGCGAGTTTGGTTTCGTGCTGCTGACATTGGCGGGAGAAGTGCAGTTGCTGCCGCAGGATGTGATGCAGAACGTGCTGGCGGCCATGCTCATCTCCATGCTCATCGCGCCTTTCCTGATCCAGCATGCCGAGATCATCGTGCGCCGCGTGTCGCCGGAAGAATGGATGAACCGCGCCATGCTCATGCATCAGATCGCCGTCAGCAGCATGGCGAGCGACCAGCACATCATCATCTGCGGTTATGGACGCAGCGGGCAGGCACTGGCGAAATTCCTGACCGATGAGGGCATCAGTTTCATCGCGCTCGATCTCGATCCGCGTCGCGTGCGGGAAGCAGCAGCCAGCGGGGAAAAGGTCGTGTACGGCGATGCGGCAAAGCATGAAGTGCTGCAAGCCGCCGGGCTGATGCGCGCTAAAGCGCTCGCCATCACTTACGACGACAAACATTCCGCACTCAAGATATTGAGCCATGTGCAGCGCGCGCGTCCTGACCTGCCGGTGGTGGTGCGCACCGCCGATGATACGCACATCGCCGCGCTGAAGCAGGCGGGTGCCGCCGAAGTCGTGGCCGAAGTGACAGAAGGCAGTGTCATGCTCGCCTCGCAGGCGCTGCTGCTTTCCGGCGTACCGCTCAGCCGCGTCATCCGCCACATCCAGGAATCGCGAGCTCGTCGCTACAGCATGTTCAGCGGCTACTTCCGCAATGCCCCGCCACCCGAGGCGGCAGGTGAGGATGCGGAAAGTTTGCAGCCGCGCTTCCGCAACGTGCTGCTCAACGAACAGGATGCCGCAGTCGGCAAACGCCTGAAAGAGATGAGGCTGGAAGAACTGGGCGTCGAAGTGAATGCCGTGCGCCGCCACAACGTGGAAGGCAGCCAGCCCTCCGGCGACATGGTGTTGCGTGCGGGCGATGTGCTGGTGCTGCTTGGACAGATGGTCACGCTAGAAGCGGCAGAGCAGCGCCTGCGCAAGGGGTAATGGTATTAGACGCTAATCATTCTCCCGTTCGTGGTGTACCCGCAAGGGGTCGGTCGTGGCTGTAAGGGGCTAAAGCCTGTCCTGAGCCTGTCGAAGCGGCCTCAACAGCACACGCTCAGCTTATCGAACCATGAAGGGGGAATAAAACGATAAATCCAAAGCCCTTCGACAGGCTCAGGGCGAACGGATTAAACCAGTGGTCCCTTAACGAAGAGCCTCAGGCCACTTTCGTGCGGTGTGAAATACACGCAAGATTTCGACGACATCATTGCGAACCCTGTAAGGCAGGATGTATGGAAACTGAGTGAAGACAAGTTCTCTTGTTCCCGGAATGCGTCCCGGACGCCCCATATCTGGCTGCTCGCCAAGCATCAAAGCTTTTGTGCGCAAATGCACCACGAATTCTGCGGCAGCCTTGGGATTGTCCAACGCAATGTAGCTTGCTTCATGGTCAAGATTAGGCAATGCTTTGCGCAGCCACTTAACCTGCATATTTCTTCACCACCGCATCGAGTTCATCCTCGGTGGCAAAATCCCCCGCATCGGCTTCTTGAATGGCTTGTTGGATTTCCGCGATTTGCCAAGCTTCCAATTCAACGTACCGTCGAATTGCCTCGCCCCCGAGAAAAGACTGGGAGCGATGGGTGGCCTCAGATAACTTTCCTAGTTGATCTTTTATCTCTTGAGGAATTCGTAGAGTCAAAATACTCGTTTCCATGATGGCCTCGTTGTGTATGTATACATGTGAATCTTAACACGTCATTTTATTTTCGATAGACAAGAAAAAAGCCCGCCGAAGCGGGCTTTGATTGTCACGCCGGAGTGGATTAGACGCCGTAGCAGACGGTGTAAAGCTCTGTGTCTTGAGGATTGCCTTCGGCACCCTTACCAACGGTGCCAGCATTCCAAGAGGCTCCTGCATTATTGGCTTGAGTCATCATGGAGCCACTGTTGGTCGCACCATCGTCCATCATGATGTCCAGTTGTTTAGCAATTTACCTTGAATATTGCTGGACAGATGATGTAAGCACCCTTCAGGCCTGTAATTGGTTGCTCCGTTGCTGAATTCGTAACGCCTATGATGCCGCCATTAGTATTTCTTGGGGTGTAGCCAACCAAGTCGCTAGTGAGTATTACCCCTGTTGCGATACCTGCCTTGCGAACATGCTCCCAGAAAAGGAAAGATTCATTAGTGGACACGGCGGAATAATCATCCCACTTACCGTCAATCCTGCCATTGCCGAGGTTTGTTCCTGCAGTGGCATTGTTGCTCCTGTTACATGGCTTGCAGCATGTGCATCGTCACCCGGCAAGGCATGGTACTTATCTTGATAGCTATAGATGTATAGCGAGACATTCTTGAAGTCCGCCGCGAGATTCTTTCACCTTGGCGCTGTTGATGAGTTCTTGACCCTTCATCACGCCGCCGAGCAGCAGGCCGATAATCACCAACACAATGGCGATTTCAATTAAAGTAAAGCCGGATTGATTACGTTTCATGATCTACTCCCAAAGTTGGTTTTCTAAAATACGGTAAGCCTTGCAGGGGGAGTAAATGCAACGTTCGTGCCAGTTGTTGGAAGCTGATGGGAATACGATGAATAAAGGGTTTCAGCAAGGGGATGGTTTTGGCCGAAGCTGAATTTCAAGTAAATCCGACGACATTTTGACAGTGATGACGAGATGCTGACGCATACATTGAGACGTTTGACGAGCTCCAGTCGCTGGCTGTCTTTTGCCATGCTGGCGATCTTGCACCTCGCGTTGTGGCTGGGGATGCAGGGCCTCTGGACGCGGCCATTGCTGCTGATGCACTTGGGGTTATTCCTTCTATGGCAGCCGCTGTGGCGCGGCGAGAGCAAATTGCGCGCGGGCAGTTCTGTGCTCATCGTCGCTATCAGCCTGGTCACGCTGCTTTGGCTCAATCTGTGGGTGCTTGCCTTTTGGGTGAGCGGGCTGTTCGCGCTGGTGGGCGGGCGCGTGTTCGCTTTCCAAACGCGCTGGCAACGTCTGTATTATCTGTTGGTCATGGCCTACTTGTTGGCTATCCTAGTTCTGTACCTAGACACCGCAGTTGTTTGGTTTGTCGGGGTTGAGCGAGGTGATGGATAACCTGATGAACGTGGGTTTGCCGCTGCTGTTGCTCGTGATGGCCTTCATCCCGGTCGAACGTGAACAGGTCGAATCTTCGCAGGCGGTGGACTTTATCTATGTCCTGCTGCTGTTCACCTTGTTGATCTTGTTGGTGTTGGGCAGTCTTGCCTTTATGACCTTGGGGCATGTCCTCTATATAGAGGCGCTGCTGCGGACCTTGTTCATCATCGCGCTGACCTTGCTGGTCTTGGGGGGATTGTGGAATCCGCGCATGGGCTTCGCCGGCTTGCAGGCGTTGTTTTCTCGCTATCTGCTGACGCTGGGTACGCCGCTCGAAGTGTGGCTCAAACAACTCGCCGAAGCTGCGCAGCAAGAACAGAACCCGGAAACCTTTCTGGCGCGCGCCACCGAATATCTTATCGAGATGCCGTGGATCACCGGGCTGTCGTGGGCTTCGGATCGGGGGCATGGCACCTTGGGGGTGGCCAGCATGCACCGCATCGAGATGTCCGACCAAGATTTGACGCTCACCTTATTCAGTCGCCAAGCCGTATCCCCCACCGTGTTGCTGCATGTCCGCTTGCTCATCCAACTGCTCGGGCATTTTTATCAAGCCAAACGGCGCGAGCAACACCTGCGCGAGATCACGCGCTTGCAAACCATCTACGAGACAGGTGCGCGCCTGACGCATGACCTAAAGAACATGTTGCAATCATTGTTTGCCCTCACCTCTGTGGCGCAACACCAGCCCGACAAGGCGCAACCTATCTTGCAGCGGCAATTGCCTGTGCTCACCCAGCGTATCGAACTCATCTTGGCTAAGCTCAAGTCACCCCATGTGCAGGAAGATGCGGCTGAGCTGCCTTTGGAAATCTGGTGGGAGAGTCTGCGGCAACGCCACCAGCACCGGGATATTAAGTGGGTGTTTGACTCGCAAAGTGCCGCCCCCACCCTAACCCTCCCCCAGAGGGAGAGGGGATTCACTCAGCAGAACGCAACGCCAGTTCCCTCTCCCTTGGCGGGGGAGGGGATAAACGACGCACTCCGCTTCGCTGACTCCCTTTCCCACCGAGAGAGGGGATTCACTCAGCAGAGCGCAACGCCAGTTCCCTCTCCCTTGGCGGGGGAGGGGATAAACGACGCACTCCACTTCGCTGACTCCCTCTCCCACCGGGGGAGGGCAGGGGTGGGGGAACACCCCCAACCACAACCGCAAAATAATGCGCACCTCATTCCCGCCCCGCTATTTGACTGCGTGGCTGATAACCTCATCGACAATGCCTGCAACAAACAACTGCGTGAACCCGGCATCAGCATCAGCGTGACCTTGTGTGCAGCGCCGTTCATGCTTAGCGTGGGCGACAGTGGCAGCGCCATTCCCGATGCCGCCGCGCGCCAATTGATGCATACCATCCTGCCCTCAGAGGACGGGCTGGGGGTGGGGCTATATCAAGTAAGCAGGTGGGCGGCGCAAAGTGGATATCAGTTGGCGCTGGCCGAGAACACCGCAGGCAAGGTCAGGTTCGAGCTCACTCAAGCGACTTGAGGTGGAGGTCGTCATTCCCGCGCAGGCGGGAATCCAGCCGACTAGTACTCCGCAAAGCGGACAAGACCATGATGTTGTCCCACTTGCGTGGGGATTTTAATCATCTGGATTCCCGCCTGATGAAACTACTAGCCATTCGACTAAGCTGGCAAAATACGCCAGCAAAGTCGCTGGTTATACGCGGGAATGACGGATGCATAGGGTGATTTTAAGTGTTGTAAAAACACAACATCATTAACAAACCTTTGACACTCCCTTGATGCTTTCGTTATCTTCCGCCTCCGATGGTCGCAAAAGGGTTAGTTGTGCGGTTATCAGTGTTGTGATCTTTCGCAGTTTAAAATTCCTCGAGGAGAAATAGATGAAAAAAGTAGCTCTCTCTTTGGCAGGCGTGCTGGCAGCAGCAGCGTTTGCTCCTGAAGCTTCTGCTATTCCAGCGTTTGCACGTCAAACTGGTATGGCATGTACTGCTTGCCACTTCCAGCATTTCCCAGTGCTGGGTTCATTCGGTCAGTCGTTTAAGGCGTCTGGTTTCACCCTGATGGGCGCACAAGGCAAGATTGAAGGCGAACACCTGTCTATCCCTGACACACTGAACGCAGCTATCTTGCTGAAAGCGCGTTATCAAAAGACCAATGGCTCCGATGTGGCTGGTACTGTTTCTGGTACAACTACAAACGGTGGTCAATGGCAAATCCCTGACGAGCTGAGCTTGTTCTTCGGTGGTCGTGTTGCTGAGAACATCGGCTTCATGATGGAAAACAATCTGGTTGGTGGCCCATTGGGCGGTATCGTTGCTGGCTTGCGTGTTCCAGTGGTCTTCGATCTGGGCGCTGCTAAAATCCAAGCGATCCCTTACTTGACTGACTCTCTGGGCGCTGGTTATGGTTTTGAATTGTCCAGCACTGGTGCTGTGCGTGGCGTGCGTTGGGCAGAACACCGTGTTGATGTATCCGCCGCTCAATATGTAGGCGTGGGTGCAACTGCTGCTTCCGGTCTAGCTTTTGTTGTGCAAAACGACATGGGCTATATCAACTTCAGCCGTTACTCGCCTAACTTCGCCTATGCGGCCGGTGCTGCTGTGCAAATGAGTTCCAACTGGATCCGTATTGCTGCAACGCCGACAGTGGCTGACTGGGGCTTGCATATCGGTGTGGCTTCTCTGAGCGGCTCTAACTACCTTGCACCAGCAACAGCTGCCACCAAGGTTGATACCAAGGGTCTGATCGTTGACTTGCAAGCTCAAGGTGCTTTGGGTGGCAACGATACAAGTATCTACGCGCAATATGCTTCAGCTCCTAAGGGTACTGCTGCTCAAGCCAACTACTACAATGCTTCGACAACCAACGCCAAGACTGCTTTGACATTGGGCATTGACTACAGTGTGATTCCACATACGCTGCATATCGGTGGCGCGATTCGTAAGGCTAAGAATGGTGCAGCGACTCTGAACGTTGATGACTCGTTCACGCTCACTGCTGTGTATGACTTGGCGCAAAACGTTGCTTTGCACGTGAACCACAGTATCCGCAATGGTTCTTCGTACAATGCAGGTGGCGCAAACGACAGCACAGTTGTTGGCAGCACAGGCAAGAACCTGACTACATTCTTGTTCGAAGCAGCTTGGTAATTTAAAGCTGACGTAGGATGGGTGGAGCGTAGCGATACCCATCACACAAGCTAAGCAGTAAATAAACAAGGGAGACTTCGGTCTCCCTTGTTTTTTGTGCTTGGAGATGTGTAGCGGTTTTGCTAGACTAATTCCATGAAACTCAAATTCAACAAAGAAGTTCGCAAATCAATCGCAGATGAGTTGAAAAAGGTTTCAACCTTTGGCGGGATAGGTCTTGGCATACTGGGCTATTCGATTAATGCACCGCTCTTGTTGTTGAGTGCATTTTTGTGGTGGATCGCCTGCCAAATTATTGCAACGTTACTTCTTGCATTGGAGGATTGATATGACTTTTGAACTTGCTGCTTTATTGGGAATGGGCGCTGTACTGCTCTTTGGATTGATTGCATTGTTGTTGGCTTTTGCTACCGGTAATCATAAAGACGCACATCCAGCGGAGAGGCATCACGCGTAGGCCATCGTGCGGAAGTTGCGCAGTAAATGAACAAGGGAGACTTCGGTCTCCCTTGTTTTTTGTGCGTGCGATTCAATTGCATCAATCGTGGCTATCGGCAACAATGCGGCATCGGTTATAGAGCGTATTACGATTCAGGAGAAATATATGGGTATTACCTACGCAGATTTAAGATTGGGGAATCAGGCGCGCCCCGACCTGGAAGAAATAGATACCTCGGCGTTGGTCGATACGGGGGCGCTTCACTTATGCATCCCAGAGCACCTAGCGTTGCAGTTGCAGTTAACCACTTTAAAGCAGCGCGAAGTACAAACAGCCGACGGAAAATCTCATCTGATTGATTATGTCGGGCCAATCAAAATTTCCATGCTTGGCAGGGAATGTTTTACGGGGGCGCTGGTAATGGGCAACCAAGTGTTGCTGGGGGCGATTCCGATGGAGGATATGGATTTAATCGTTGAGCCGGCGCGAATGAGGGTAACGGTCAACCCCTTAAGTCCGAACATTCCGATGTCATTAGCCAAGGGGCTGAAGCACGGGTGACTTCCCTCCAGATCCCCTTTACAAGGGGGTGGGATTTAAGGCCTAAGAACAATCTGTGATGAAGCCAATGCTTATTCGAGCCGAGCGGGATGCAGACGCCAATGTGTGGGTGGCTACTAGTGATGATGTTCCGGGATTAGTTGCCGAGGCGGAAACTGAAGAAGGGCTGCTTAAAAAATTGCAAATTTTGATTCCTGAACTTTTGGATGCCAACGCTGTTTTGAAGCAAGCCGGTTTATCAAAGAAGTTCTAGCGCGATGCGGTAAAATCGCGCGCCATGAATCCTGCTTTGTCTCCCATCGCCCAGCGTCGTCTGGCGCGCATCCAGCAACTCTCCGAGATCGAATATCCCGCCGACTTGCCCGTCGTCGCGCGGCGCGAGGAATTGGCGCAGGCCATCGAGAAACACCAGATCATCATCGTGTGCGGCGAGACGGGCTCGGGCAAGACTACGCAACTGCCGAAGATTTGTTTGAGCTTGGGGCGCGGGGTGCTCGGCGTTATCGGTCATACCCAGCCGCGCCGAGTGGCGGCACGCTCCGTTGGTGCGCGCATCGCGCATGAACTGAAATCGGAACTGGGCGGGCTGGTCGGCTACAAGGTGCGTTTTAACGACAAGGTGTCGCCCGACACCTGCATCAAGCTGATGACGGACGGCATTCTGCTGGCCGAGATACACCACGATCCGAATCTCAGGAATTACGACACCATCATCATCGATGAGGCGCACGAGCGCTCGCTGAATATCGATTTCCTGCTTGGATATTTGCGCCAACTGCTGCCGCGTCGCCCCGATTTAAAACTCATCATCACTTCAGCCACGCTGGATGCGGAGCGGTTCGCGAAGCATTTTGCGAGTGCAGCCCTCACCCCTGCCCTCTCCCGGGGGGAGAGGGAACTGAGTTGCGGAGAGCCATCGAACCCCTCTCCCGCCGGGGGAGGGGCTGGGGTGGGGGAAAAAGCCAAGCACCACGCTGCGCTCCCGGAAACCCTCCTTACCTACGCACGCGAGTTACGCACAAACGCAACCGATGCCGAAAACCTGCTTTGGCAATTGCTACGCAGAAATCAACTGAACGGTTTCGGCTTTCGTCGTCAGCATCCATTGGGTTCGTACATACTCGATTTTTATTGCCATGAGGCGAAGCTGGCGATTGAGCTGGATGGTGGGCAACATGCTGAGGAATCGCAACTAAAGCATGATGAAAAACGCAGTGCATGGTTGCAAGAGCAGGGTATTACTGTGCTGCGCTTTTGGAATAACGAAGTGCTGACGAATACCGAGGGAGTGCTGCAATCGTTGTTTGATTGGCTGAGAGCGCAAACCCCCTCCCTAATCCCTCCCCCGGTGGGAGAGGGACTAAACCCTGTGCTCCTTAACTCTGACGCCCTCTCCCACCGGGGGAGGGTTGGGGAGGGGGTGATTCTTGAGGGCACCAAAGCCCCCATCATCCAAGTCTCTGGCCGCACCTACCCCGTCGAGATTCGCTACCGCCCGCCGCAGAAAAACGAAGAAGGCGATATGCAGGACATCCCGCAGGCGATATGCGGTGCGCTGGATGAGTTGAGCATCGGCGGTCTCAAAGGTGATGTGCTGGTGTTCCTGCCTGGTGAGCGTGAGATACGCGACACCGCCGAGGCGCTGCGCAAGCATCAGCACAAGGGCATTGAGATACTGCCGCTATTCTCGCGCCTGTCCATCGCCGAGCAAGATCGCGTGTTTAAGCCCGCCTCTGGCGTGCGGCGCGTGGTGTTGGCGACCAACGTGGCGGAAACTTCGTTGACTGTGCCTAATATCGGCTACGTGATCGACAGCGGCCTGGCGCGCATCAACCGCTACAGCGTGCGGCAAAAGGTGGAGCAACTGCGCATCGAGAACATCGCGCGCGCCGCCGCCAACCAGCGCGCCGGTCGTTGCGGGCGGGTGATGAGTGGCATCTGCATCCGCTTGTACGAAGAAGCGGACTTCCTGCAACGCCCCGAATTCGCCGACGCCGAGATATTCCGCGTCTCTCTCGCCACCGTCATCCTGCGCATGAGCGCGTTGGGCTTGGGCGAGGTGGAAGAATTTCCCGTTCATCGAGCCGCCGGGTTCGCGCGCCATCGCCGACGGTTACCAGCTATTGATTGAATTGGGTGCAATGGTGGAGAGTGTTCCCCCACCCCAACCCTCCCCCGGAGGGAGAGGGGGCATACTCTCTCCGAACGATGGAATGCGGACACTCCCTCTCCCATCGGGGGAGGGTTGGGGTGGGGGAAAAAGCGTGGGGAAAAGCAACCCTCGCCAGCTCACGCCGCTCGGCCATGAGCTGGCCAAGCTGCCGCTCGATCCCAAGGTGGCACGGCTGCTGTTGGCGGGGCGGCAATACCATTGCCTGAACGAGATTCTCATCATTGCCAGTGCGCTGGCCTTGCAAGATCCGCGCGACCGTCCGGCTGAACGGCGCGAGGCGGCGGATGCCGCGCACCAGCGCTTCAACGACGAGCGTTCGGATTTTCTGGCGTATATCAAGTTGTGGGCGTGGTTTCAGGAAGGCATCAAGCATAAGAAGACCAACAAGCTGTGGGCGAACGAGTGCCGCGAGAAATTCCTGTCGCCACTGCGCCTGCGCGAATGGCATGAGTTGCATCAGCAGTTGCATGCGCAGGTGTCGGAGATGGGGTTGTTTGAGCCAAACAATCGAATAGGCCGTCATTCCGGCGAAGGCCGGAATCCAGTCGAGAAAAATATCCAGCGTAGCGGACAAAACGGTGTTGTCCCACTGCGTGGGGATATTGAAAATAATCTGGATTCCGGCCTTCGCCGGAATGACGAGGTGGTAGTGCTTCCTAATGGCGGAAGTATTTCTCCCGCCAGCTACGAGCAAATCCATAAAGCCCTGCTCACTGGACTGCTGGGCAACATCGGCTGCAAGGGTGTGGACAAGGAGCCGTATTACCTCGGCCCGCGCGAGATCAAGTTCTTCATCGCATCGAACTCGGTGCTGGCGAAGAAAGGCACCAAGTGGGTGGTGGCAGCGGAGATCGTGGAGACGACCAAGCTGTTCGCGCGCTGCGTGGCGCGCATTGAGCCGGAGTGGCTAGAAGAGGTTGGCGCGCATTTGATCAAGCGCAGTTATTTCGAGCCGCACTGGGAGAAGAAAGCGGGGCAGGTGGCGGCGTGGGAGCGCAGTACTTTGCACGGTCTGCTCATCAACCCGAAGAAGCGTGTGCATTACGGGCCGATGAATCCGCAGGAGGCGCGGGAGGTGTTCATCCGCGAGGCATTGGTGAACGGCGAATTCAACACCCAGGCACCGTTCTTTGCGCACAACCAGAAACTCATTGCCGACATCGAAGCGCTGGAACACAAGGCGCGCCGCCCCGATGTGCTGGTGGACGATGAACTCATCTTTGCTTTCTACGATGAGCGCATCCCAGCGGGCATGCATAACGGCGCGGCGTTCGAACATTGGCGCAAGGAAGCGGAGCGCGAGCAGCCGAAGTTGCTGCATCTAAAAAAAGACGACCTGATGCGCCACGAGGCGGCGGGCATCACCGCCGAGCAGTTCCCGCCGCAGATGCTGATGAATAACGTGAGCTACGCGCTGGCCTACAACTTCGCGCCGGGCAAGAGCGACGATGGCGTGACACTCACTGTGCCGCAGACTTTGCTCAACCAAGTGTCGGCGGCGCGTTGCGAATATCTGGTACCGGGCATTCTGGCGGAGAAGATCGCGCAGTTGGTGAAATCGCTGCCGCAAAAGATTCGCCGCAATTGTGTGCCAGTGCCGGAATTCGCAGCATTCTTTGTTGCTTCGGTGAAGCCTTCAGATACGCCGTTGTTGCAGGCGTTGGCGCGCTTCATCCGCGAGCAAAGACAACTCGATGTGCCGCTGGACGCGTTCCGGCTGGAGCAATTGCCCGCACATCTGCTGATGAATTTCCGCGTGGTGGACGAGCATGGGCGGCAGCTTGGCATGGGCAGGAACTTTGCAACGTTGCGCGGCGAGTGGGCACCGACCCCCACCCTAATCCCTCCCCCGGGGGGAGAGGGACTAAACCCCGCACAGCGCAAATCCGGCTCCCTCTCCCCCCGGGGGAGGGCTGGGGTGGGGGAGGAGTTGAAGCGCCACACCACTTGGGACTTCGGAGATTTCAAACCCACCAGCACCGAGCAGCGCGCCGGGCAGACCATCACCGTGTTTAACGCGCTGGTGGATGAGGACGATGCAGTGACGTTGCAGCGCTTCGATACGCAGGATGCTGCACAAGCCGCGCATCGTCTAGGTCTGCGGCGTCTGTTTCAGCTCGCGTTGAAAGAGCAGGTAAAGTATCTGGAGAAAAATCTGCCGGGGCTGCAAGCGATGGCGATGCAGTTTCTACCGTTCGGTTCGCAGCAGGACTTGCAGCGACAGATCCTCGCGGTGACGTTCGATCGTTGCTGTCTGAACGATCCTTTGCCGGAAAGCGAAAAGGAATTCGCCACGCGCAGTAAAGATGCGAAGGCGCGCCTGAATCTGGTGGCGCAGGAGATCGCGCGTTTAGTTGGTGCGGTGTTGGCGGAATACCACACGTTGCAAAAAGCGTTGCCTGCATTCAAGGCGCAAGCTCAAGTGCAGCAGGACATCCGCACTCAATGCGAATGGCTGCTGGGTAAAGAGTGGGTGGGGCGCACGCCGTTCGAACGTATGCAGCACATGCCGCGTTATTTGAAAGCGATCAACGTACGGTTGGAGAAACTGCGCCCCAATCCGGCGCGTGATGCGCAGAATATGGCGCAGATGCATTCGCTGTTGCAACAGTGGCAACGTCGGCTGTCGGCGCAACAAGGCGAAGTCGATGTGCGACTGGAAGATTTCGGCTGGATGCTACAGGAATTGCGCGTGTCGCTTTACGCGCAGGAGTTGAAGACGCCGGTGATCGTATCGGCGAAACGGCTGGAGAAGATGCTGGCGCAGATTTAGCTTTTGCGCCGCACGAACAATGCGGGAATCTGTGCCTTGGGTTTGCTGATAGGCGCTTCTGATTTTTTTACCGGTTCGGACGAACTGACACTCGGTTCGTACGGTTTGTCGAACCATGCGTCATGGCTGGGTTTCTTCGGCGCAGGGGCGTGGTGTTCGCGGCGCGGTTCGTGCTGTTCGCCGCGTGAGGCACGATGTGCTTTCGCAGTATGTTCTGGAACCACTGCGCGTTCTTTTTGTATTTCCGTTTTGATGAGCTTCTCGATCTCCAGCAGGTATTTTTCTTCTTCCGGCGCGACGAGAGAGATGGCGGTGCCGGAAGCACCCGCACGACCGGTGCGCCCGATGCGGTGCACATAATCTTCTGCCGCATGCGGGATCTCGTAGTTGATGACCATCGGCAAACTATCGATGTCCAGACCGCGTGCGGCGACATCGGTGGCGATCAGTACGCTGACTTTGCCTTGTTTGAAAGCGTCCAGAGCCTGCATACGTTCCAGTTGGCTCTTGTCGCCGTGGATGGCATCGGCAGATACCCCTTCGCGCTGTAACTGCTTGGCGAGATGGCTGGCGGTGAGCTTGGTTTTGGTGAACACGATGACCTGCTTCGCATCGTCGCCGCGCAACAACTGCGCGAGCAGGTGATGCTTGTCCTCTTTTTCCACCAGATAGACTTTTTGCGTGATGTTCTCCGACGTGGCATTGCTGCGCGCGACCTCGATCAGCGTCGGGTAGTTCATGAACTCTTCCGACAGTTTCTTGATCTCGTTGGAGAAGGTGGCGGAGAACATCAGGCTCTGTCGTTGCCTTGGCAGCAAGGCGAGGATGCGCTTCAAGGCAGGCATAAAACCCATGTCCAGCATGCGGTCTGCTTCATCCAGCACCAGCATCTGCACTTGATTCAATTGCACGGTCTTTTGTTCGATGTGATCCAGTAAACGCCCGGGTGTCGCCACCAGTATCTCTATGCCCGTCTTTAGATGCGGCGTTTGCGTTTTGATATCCACACCGCCGAACACGACCAGTGAGCGCAAGTGCGTGTGCTTGGCGTAAGTCTTTACGCTCTCTTCTACTTGTATCGCCAGTTCGCGCGTCGGTACGAGGATCAGCGCGCGCACCGGATGTTTGGCCGGTGACGTGCTGGCGCTGGCATGCGGTAATAGTTTTTGCAGCAGGGGTAGCGTGAAGGCGGCGGTCTTACCCGTGCCGGTTTGCGCGCCGGCCATTAGATCGTGCCCGTCCAGAACGACTGGGATAGCTTGGGCTTGGACTGGGGTCGGTGTCGTATATCCGGATTCAGTGAGGGCTTTGAGTATCTGGGGTGCCAATTTCAGATCGGCAAAACTAACAGTGTTCAATTTTTTCTTTCATCGATTAAAACGTTGCGCGATCAACACCGCGTTACTGCCGCCGAAGGCGAATGAATTGGACATCACCGCATCGAGTTTGACATCGCTGCGACCCTGGTTCGGCACATAGTCGAGGTCACACTCGGGATCCGGCTCATGTAAGTTGATGGTGGGGGGAATGGCTTGCTTGTGCAGAGCCAGCACCGCAGCCATGAATTCGACCGCACCCGTCGCACCCATCAGGTGGCCATGCATGGATTTGGTCGAACTCACCGGAACCTTATGTGCATGCGAACCGAACACCTGCTTGATGGCCTTGGTCTCTTCGATATCGCCTGCCAAGGTGGCGGTGCCGTGGGCGTTGATGTAGTGGATGTCTTGCGGTTGCAGCCGCGCTTCGTGTAGGGCATTGAGCATGGTGCGCGTCTGTCCGGCAGCATCCGGTTTGGTGATGTGGCTGGAGTCAGAGGAGCAATCATAACCGACCAGTTCAGCATAGATGTTCGCCCCACGCCGTGTCGCTCGCTCGGCATCTTCCAGCACCAGTACAGCAGCTCCTTCTCCGAGCACTAGGCCGCTACGGTTCTTGGAGAACGGTTTGCACGATGCCCCTGCATCACGAGGGTCTTCCTGGGCCAGCGTGCGCAATGCCTCCCAAGCCTTCATCGCGCCCAAGGTGAGCATCGCTTCCGAGCCACCCGCCAGCATCACATCGGCATAGCCGTGTTTGATCTGGCGATAGGCTTCTCCCACGGCGATGGCCGATGACGAGCACGCGGTGGAATAGGTGATGTTGGCACCTTGCAGATGATATTTGATCGAGAGATGCGAGGCGGCGGCATTGTTCATGCTGAGCAGTACGCTCAATGGTTTGACGCGCGGCGGGTGGCGCTGCAGCGTTTCGATATAACCTTCTTCCAGCGTGTTGGCCCCACCTAGGCAAGAGCCCATGCAGACGCCGGCGCGGGGATATTCGGCCTCACTCAGCACAAGTTGCGCATCCTGTACGGCCTGTTCTGCGGCGACCAGTGCGAACTGGCTGAAGCGCTCAATGCCGCTGAGTTGTATCTTGCTGAAGTGGTCGGAGGGGTCGAATCCCACCACTGGGGCGCCGATACGGATAGAGAGTTGTTCGATGAATTCGGTTTGCAGACGCTTGATGCCGGAATGTCCGGCCATCAAGTTGCTAAAGAATTCGACAGGCGTCTTGCCGACCGGTGAGATGATGCCTAAGCCGGTAATGACGACGCGCCTATTCATGGGGCTTACTTGGCAGCGTCTTTTTGCTCGGCAACGATCTTGTCTACCAGATTGACCACGTCTTGCAGCGTTTTGAGTTCGACGCGTTCTTCCGGCATGGTGATTTTCAATTCGTCTTCAAGATTGAAGGTGAATTCGATCACTGACAGCGAATCCAGCCCCAAGCCTTCCAACGTGGCATCGGGGGTCAGGTCTTCCAGTTTGAGGTCGAATTGCTTGACCATCATGTTTTGTATGGTTTGCAGGGAACTCATCAGTGCATGCTTCCGAATGAAATCGGGGCAGATTATAACAGAAGCCGGATTTTAGCTTGCGCTCCCTTGGGAGCGCGCTTGATCGAAGAAGCGGAGGGTGTCGGTAGCGACCTGTTCGCGGTCGTTGTCTACCGTGATCATGTGGTAGCTGTTGTGCAGCATCACGCTCTCTACCATTTTGGCGCCGATGTTTTCCGCAATGTAGCGGGCACTACGGGGGGAGGCGACCTCATCTTCCACGGCATGGATGATGATGGTGGGCACGGTGATGCGTGGCAGGGATCTTTTCACCGAGCTGATCATGCGCTCAGCTTCCTGGATGGCGGGCAGGTTGAGGCGGCTGGCGCCGACCATGGAAGCGTCTTTATGTGCCATCTCGCGGGCGACCCATTTGCGCAGTTGTTCATTCTTCAATCCGAACGGTTCGCTTTCCTTGTAGGTGTACCAGTTGCGGATCGGCCACAGATAGCCGAGATAGCGCAAAGGGCGGTACCAGGGCATGGCCCAGCCGTCGTACCACAGGGTGGTAGAGAGCAGTGTCAGGGCGGCGACTTCGTCACCTAGCTCGGCGGCGATACTGAGCGACAAGGTGCCGCCGATGCACAGCCCGCCGACGGACACGGTCTTGTACTGCTTATTCAGCGTGCGGAATTCTTCCAACGCCTTAGCGTGCCAATCTTGCCAGTGCGTGACCGAACGTGGCGTGTCACCATGGATGAAGCCGTAGCCCGCGATGTGCGGTAGATGCACGGTGTACCCCGCCTGCTGCAAGCGTTTGGCCAAGGGTAAGAGTTCGGCTGGACTGCTTTGCAGGCCATGGATGAGCAGTACAGCATGTTCACCGCCGGTCAGCGTGATGGGGTTCATTGTTCGAAGCAGAGTCGAAAAGGTGATGCATTCTACCAAATCCGGTCAGGCAGATTCGAGAAGCCTTCCGAATATCGTTATCCGTCATGCTGTGCGGCAGGCCGCTGCGCTATAATCGGCGCGGGATTCATTTGGAATTTACGAGGAAGTAATGGACAAGCAATTGCGCGAAGCCGCGCTGCAATATCACCGCCAAGCCCCGGCAGGCAAAATCTCCGTCAACGCGACCAAGCCGATGATCACGCAACGCGATCTGGCGCTGGCTTATTCACCCGGCGTGGCGGCGGCATGTGAGCTCATCGTGGAGAATCCAGCTGAGGTGCGCAACATGACGGCGCGCGGCAACTTGGTTGCGGTCATCACCAACGGCACGGCGGTGTTGGGATTGGGCGCGATCGGCCCGTTGGCTGCCAAGCCGGTGATGGAAGGCAAAGGTGTGCTGTTCAAAAAGTTTGCCGGTATCGACGTGTTCGATTTGGAGATCGACGAGCGCGATCCGGATAAGCTGGTGGACATCATCGCTGCGCTGGAGCCGACCTTCGGCGGCATCAATCTGGAAGACATCAAAGCCCCGGAATGTTTTTACATCGAGCGCAAGTTGCGCGAGCGCATGCACATCCCGGTGTTCCATGACGATCAACACGGCACTTCCATCATCGTCGGCGCGGCGTTGCTGAACGGTCTCAAGGTCGTTGGCAAGCAGATCGGGGACATCAAGCTGGTGGTGAGTGGCGCGGGAGCGGCGGCACTGGCTTGTCTGGATATGCTGGTCGATCTCGGTGTGAAGATGGAGAACATCATCGTCACCGATATCAAGGGCGTGGTGTACCAAGGCCGCACCGAAGAGATGGACGATAACAAGGCGCGCTATGCAGTGGCGACCTCGGCGCGCACTTTGGGTGAAGTCATCGCCGGAGCGGATGCCTTTCTGGGTTTGTCTGCCGGAGGCGTGTTGAAGCCGGAGATGGTGAAGCAGATGGCGGCCAAGCCGATCATCTTTGCGTTGGCGAACCCGACACCGGAGATCCTGCCGGAGCAAGTCAAGGCAGTGCGCACGGATGCCATCATGGCGACCGGACGTTCTGATTATCCGAACCAAGTGAACAATGCGCTGTGCTTCCCGTATATCTTCCGTGGCGCGTTGGATGTCGGCGCATCCACCATCAACGAAGCGATGAAACGTGCGGCGGTGTATGCCATCGCCGAGTTGGCGGAAGCTGAGCAGTCGGATGCGGTGGCTGCGGTCTATGGCAACGAGAACCTTTCGTTCGGTGCGGAGCACCTCATCCCCAAGCCCTTCGATCCGCGTCTGATCACGCGCATCGCCCCTGCTGTGGCGCAAGCTGCGATGGATAGCGGTGTCGCCGAGCGGCCCATCGCGGACATGGCGGCCTATCGCGAGCAGTTGTCGCAGTTCATCTATCACTCGAACATGCTGATGAAGCCGGTGTTCGATTTTGCTAAGAAGCATCCGAAACGGCTGGTCTATGCCGAAGGCGAAGACCATCGCGTGTTGCATGCGGCACAGATGGTGGTGGATGAAGGTATCGCGCATCCTATTCTCGTTGGTCGTCCGGAGGTGGTCGAACAACGCATCGCCAAGCTGGGATTGCGCATCCGCGCGGGTGAACATTTCGAGTTGGTGAATCCGGAAAATGATAGTCGCTATCGTGAATACTGCAACGAATATCATCGTTTGATGCAGCGCCAAGGTGTGACGCCGGATGCGGCTAAACGCGAGATGCGCCGCCGCAATACGCTGATCGCGGCGATGTTGGTGCATATGGATTCGGCGGATGCCATGTTGTGCGGTACCGTGTCGCAGCCGTTGAATCACCTGCGCTATATCGACGAGGTCATCGGTCAGCGTCCGGGTGCGAACGTCTATGCAGCGATGAATATCCTGATGTTGCCGGGTCATACTTTATTCATTTGCGACACGCACGTGAATCTGGACCCGACCGCGCAGCAGATTGCAGAGATGACGCTGTTGGCGGCGCAAGAGGTGAGACGCTTCGGATTGGAGCCCAAGGTCGCATTGTTATCGCATTCTAATTTTGGCAGTCACAAGAATGCTTCTGCACACAAGATGAGTCAGGCGCGCGAGTTGCTGGAGCAACTCGCACCTGAATTGGAGGTGGAAGGCGAGATGCACGGGGATGCGGCATTGTCGGAAAGCCTGCGCGCACAGACTTTCCCGGCTTCACGTTTGAAGGGCGAGGCGAATCTCCTCATCATGCCGAATCTGGATGCGGCGAACATTTCCTACAACCTGCTCAAGATCACGGCGGGCGAAGGCATCACTATCGGTTCGATCTTGCTGGGGGCGGACAAGTCGGTGCATATCCTGACTTCGACGGCAACGGTACGGCGTATCGTGAATATGAGCGCGCTGGCAGTGGCTGGCGTGACGACACACTAGGAGGTTGCGATGAATAAGCAAGAAGTCGAATTGTTGAGCCAAGAGATCGAGATGTTGATGAACGAGCGAGTACGCTTGCTCAAAGTGGTCGGTGCGGCGGCGGTGCTGGTGGCGAATGCGGATGCAAAATTGCTGCAACCGAATGCGGTGAATGCGGCAGAGATGCTGTCGGAGGCGCTGAACGAATTGCCGGAAGAGACGCTCAAAGACGCCCTGGAATCGGTTCATGCGGAGTCTGACGAAAGATAATCCGCGAGACGATGATGCTTCAGGCTCCGCAAAAGATCGGTCTCATCCTCACTGGCGGTGGCGCGCGCGCGGCCTATCAGGTGGGCGTACTCAAGGCGATCGCGGAATTCACGCCACGCCGTGCGCGCTTACCTTTCGACATCGTCTGTGGCACCTCTGCCGGGGCATTGAATGCCGTTACGCTGGCGGTGAACGCGCAGCATTTTCGCAAAGGCGTGAAGTATCTGCTGGGCATCTGGAACAATTCCCAAGTCAGCGACATCTACCGTTCCGATGTGCTGGGCGTGTTGAAGAACAGCGGACGCTGGGCATCGGGTCTGGTATTGAGTATCGTCGGCATCAGCCGCATGAATCGAGTCTCCTTGCTGGACAACGCCCCGTTGGCGACTTTTCTGGAACAGGCGCTGCCCTGCGAGAAGATACAAGAGAACATCGATGCGGGTGCATTGCATGCATTGAGTATCACCGCTTCGGGTTATGGCTCAGGGCATTCGGTGACTTTTTATCAAGGCGTGCCGGAACTCAAGCCGTGGAAACGTGCGCGACGCTTGGGGGTGGAAACCCAGATTGGCCTTGAACATCTGATGGCGTCTTCCGCCATTCCTTTTTTATTTCCCGCCGTACATATCCATCGTGAATACTTTGGTGACGGCTCCATGCGCCAGATCGCACCCATCAGTTCCGCGCTGCATTTGGGGGCGGAGCGCGTATTGGTGGTTGGGATGGCACACCGCACCGACGCGGATGAGGAAAGGCGCAGCAAGATGGACAACTATCCGTCGTTGGCGCAAATAGCCGGGCATGCGCTGGACAGTATCTTTCTCGATAGCTTGGAGGTGGATCTGGAGCGCCTGCAGCGTATCAATCGCACGGTCAGTATGATCCCTGAAGACTTGCGTCCGGGGATCAACTTGCGCCACATCGATGTCTTGGTCATCTCGCCCAGCCAACCTTTGGAAAAGATCGCCGAACGTCACATCGCACAGTTGCCATGGACTATCCGTTTACTGTTGCGCTCGGTTGGCGTGATGCGCCGTAGCGGCGCGAATCTGGTGAGTTATCTGTTGTTCGACAAACATTACTGTCGTGCGTTGATCGATCTGGGTTATCAAGATGCACTCAAACGTCGCGAAGAGATACTGCGTTTCTTAGATTGTTCTCCTGTTGCCGCTGATAGCGATCTGTCGCAATGAGCGGAACGTCTGTGCACAATCCACTGACTTTCGCCGTGCTGCGACGGTTGGCCGATGGTGAATTCCACTCGGGCGAAAGCTTGGCCCGACAATTCGATGTGGCCCGTACCACCGTGCATAACGCGCTGCAAGATGTAGCCCAATATGGCTTGGTCTTACATCGGGTGCGCGGACGTGGTTACCAGTTGGTCGCACCTTTTGAATGGTTGGATGTCGGGCAGATCGAGGCGCAGCTAGACGAGGCGCGCGGCAGTTTACAGATTGACCTCCTTGATCATGCAACTTCCAGTAATGCCCTGTTGCTGCAGCGGGCGGGACAAGGGGCGGCGAGTGGTAGCGTGTTGGCTGTGGAGTGGCAGAGCGCCGGGCGTGGTCGGTTGGGGCGGACATGGCAATCCGGTTTGGGGGGGGCGCTGACTTTTTCCGTGTTGTGGCGTTTCGAGAGCGGTCTGGCTGCGCTGTCTGGTTTGAGTCTGGCAGTTGGAGTCGCCATGGTGCGCGCCTTGCATGAGCTGGGTGTGCAGGGGGTGAGTTTGAAGTGGCCGAACGACGTATTGCTGGGTGAAGGTAAGCTTGCCGGGATATTGCTTGAGGCTCAGGGCGATATGCTCGGTCCCAGCGCGGTCGTGATCGGTATCGGACTTAACTTGCGTTTGTCACCGCAGGCACGTGAACGCATCGATCAGATGGCGAGTGATCTCAGTGCGTTGCAAACCCCTGCGGGTCGCAATCAAGTGCTTGCGGTATCATTGAAACATCTGCTGCGCGTGCTGCGTGAGTTCACGCAACACAACTTCATTCAGTTGCGTGAAGAATGGGAACGTTATAACTCATTCCAACAGAGAGTGGTCAAAGTGTCTTCGCCTGATGGCACAGTCGTATGGGGCAAAATGCTGGGTGTGACCAAAGAAGGCGCGTTGCGACTAGAGACGGAGCAGGGCGAACGGATATTCAATTCCGGCGAAGTTAGCTTGAGAGGTGGATAAGGTGTTGTTACTGGACGTGGGGAATAGCCGCTGCAAGTGGGCGTTGATACAAGCTGGGGAGTGGGTACGTCAAGGTGCGGCAGGCAATACCGAGTGGACATCCTTGCAGCACGCATTCGCCCGCTTGTCGCAGCCTTCCCGCATATTGGTTTCCAATGTGGCGGGCGAGGCGATGGCGCAACGCTTGTGCGGAGTCTGTGCTATGTGGAATCTCCCTTTGGAATTCGTGACGGCCAGTGCGGAGCAAGATGGTGTGCGCAATGGTTATGAACGTCCCGAGCGATTGGGTAGTGATCGATGGGCGGCGTTGATCGCGGCATGGAGTCGCGTGCATGGAGCCTGTCTGGTCGTGAATTGCGGTACAGCGACGACGGTAGATGCGCTATCTGCGCAGGGGGAGTTTTTGGGCGGAATCATTCTGCCCGGGGTCAGTCTGATGCAACGCAGTCTGGCAACGAATACGGCGCAACTCAGTGCTGAACAAGGCACGTTGCAAGACTTTCCGCGCAACACCGCTGATGCCATCCATAGCGGAATGCTGCATGCCACCTTGGGCGCGATACAGCATCAATTCGGGTTGCTGCGGACACGATGTGGTGACGTGCGTTGCCTGCTCGGTGGTGGGGCTGCAGATGTTGTGCAACCGCATCTTGGGCTGCCGTTGGAGCGAGTGGACAACCTAGTATTAAAAGGATTACAGATCATCGGAGAGTCAAAGGCATGACGAAGTGGATCGTAAGTTTGTTGTTGGTTAACCTCGCGTTTTTCGGTTGGATGCGGTGGGGAAATACACTGACGGCAGAGGTTGATACCCCCATGGCACAGGCTGCGCTGAACGCTGACAAAATCAAATTGTTGGAGTGGTCAGCCGTTTCTGCGGTTGCTTCAGGGGTGAGCACGACCTCCGGGATGACACTGACGTTGTCTCCGATTGCTATGCCTGCGGTCACGGTGGTGTCCTCGGTGTTGCCGGTTTCTGCATCCGCAGTGGCGTATGTGCAGCCTAAAGTCTCAAGCTGCGCGGAATGGGGTGAGTTCTCTGGTAGTGACCTTGCGCGAGCGCAACAATCCTTGGCTACGTTGAAATTGGCAGAAGGTTTAGCGCAGCGTAGCGTGGAGCGTAATCATGGTTACTGGGTCTACATCCCGCCATTGAAGAAACGCTCTCAAGTAGAAAGAAAGATCGCGCAATTGAAAGAGCGCGGAGTGGAGGACTATTTCGTGGTGCAGGAAGAGGGGAGATGGCAGAACGCCATTTCTTTAGGGGTATTCAAGAGCGAGGAGGCCGCGCAAAAATTTCTGGCCAGTTTGCAGGCCAAGGGCGTGCGCACGGCAAAAATCGGTGAGCGTGTCAGCAAGCTCAGATACATCGTGTTTGTGATGAAGAACTTGGACGCAGGAATGCTAGGCCAAGTTGAACTCGATGCAGAAGGAATTTCCTGACAGCGAACTCAAAGTATCGGCATGCGGCAATTGACATGCGTGGGTGAAATCAGCAAAATGCCGCCCTTCTTTGAATCGGAGCGGTTTGGCCGATGTGGATAAGGTTTCGGTGATATAGCTCAGTTGGTTAGAGCACAGCACTCATAATGCTGGGGTCGGTGGTTCAAGTCCACCTATCACCACCAAACGTAGTAAGAATGAGCCCCGCCAGTCGGGGCTTTTTCTTTGTCTATCGCAATGGCAGCAATGGTTTCATCGATATTGCTGTTGTCTCAGATGTATTCATTTGGTGTCAATAAATGCCATAAAATCTCATCACTTTGTGAGTAATTCTGTGAGTAATGATTGCAATTTTAAGCTCGTGTGAGTAACATGAATTAAATCATTACTCACAAGGACTTAACGATGGGAAAGCTAACTGATAAAGCAGTACAGGCAGCACAACCACGAGAAAAGCAATATGGCATTTCCGATGGTGACAGTCTGTCACTGATCATTAGGCCTAATGGAACCAAGTTTTGGTGGTTCAGATACAGGTATGGCGGAAAGGCCAAGACGTTATCAATTGGCGTGTATCCCATAGTTTCATTGAGGGAAGCCAGAGATAAGGTATTCGAGTCCAAGAAGAAACTTGCCAATAACATCGATCCATCTGCTGAAAAGTTGGCGGTGCGAGCTGCGATTGCAGTTCAGAAAGAGGATCAGGCTCAAAATGAAGTCAGCACTTTTGAGTTCGTTGCTCGGGACTGGTTTGAAAAGCATCGCAAAAGCTTAAATTGGGAAGATAACCATTCATCCAAAATTCAGGGCCGACTTGAAAATGACATTTTCCCGTGGTTGGGGAAACGACAAATTGCAGGAATCACTGCGCAAGAACTGTTAGTCGTAATCAGAAAAATAGAGTCTCGCGGAGCCTTGGAAACTGCCCATTGTTGAATTGCACCCAAATCTGACCCACCTAGCGCAGTAAATTGCATCCAAATTTGACCCACGTATAGATACTGTCCTGCTCAATATTTGAGCGGGAGCAAACAGGAGTGATCAACGTGGCGATATTAAGCAGCATCAGGCGCTGGCATTTGCGCGATAACATGCCGATCAGAGAGATCGTTCGAAGGACCGGACTCTCCCGCAACACCATCAGGAAGTATTTGACCAACAAGGTCGTTGAGCCCAAGTACCCCAACCGTAAGACTCCCAGCAAGTTAGACGACTATGCAGTCAAGCTGACGGCATGGCTGAAAACAGAGTCTGGCAAAGGACGCAAACAGAAGCGCAGCCTCAAGCAACTGCACAGTGACTTGGTGCAGTTAGGCTTCAACGGCTCCTATGACCGTGTGGTTGCATTCGCCAAACGATGGCGACAGGCACAACAGGAACTGGCGCGGACGGCAGGACGCGGCACCTTCATCCCGCTCACCTTCGCACCTGGCGAAGCCTTCCAGTTCGACTGGAGTGAAGACTGGGCAGTCATCGCGGGCGAGCGCACCAAGCTCCAGATCGCCCACTTCAAACTCAGTCACAGCCGTGCCTTCTATCTACGTGCCTATCCGTTGCAGACACACGAGATGTTGTTCGACGCACACAACCATGCACTAGCCACCTTCGGCGGCGTGCCTGCTCGTGGCATCTACGACAACATGCGCACTGCTGTAGACCGTGTGCGGTCAGGCAAGCTGCGTGATGTGAACATCCGTTTCAAAGCGATGGTGAGCCACTACCTATTCGATGCCGAGTTCTGCAATCCGGCTTCTGGTTGGGAGAAAGGACAGATCGAGAAGAACGTACAGGATGCGCGGCATCGCATCTGGCACCGCCTTCCAGAGTTCAAGAGCTTGGTAGAACTGAACGAATGGTTGCACCAACGCTGCCTGTCACTCTGGCAAGAGATCCATCATCCAGAGCAGCCAGAACTCAGCATCGCTGAAGTCTATGCTACCGAGCGCGAACACCTGATGTCGCTGTCCTGTCCATTCGACGGCTTCGTCGAACACATCAAACGGGTCTCACCGACCTGTCTGGTGACCTTCGAGCGCAATCGCTACAGCGTCCCTGCCTCCTATGCCAACCGCCCGATCAGCTTGCGGGTGTATGCCGATCGACTGCTGTTCGTGGCTGAAGGACAGATCATCGCCGAGCATGTCCGTGTGTTCTTGCGCGGCCCCAAGATCGGACGCACGATCTATGACTGGCATCACTACCTGAGCGTGCTACAGCGCAAGCCAGGTGCGTTGCGCAACGGCGCACCATTCGTCGAACTGCCGGAAGGCTTCAAGCGCTTGCAGGCCATCTTGCTCAAACGACTGGGTGGTGATCGTGAGATGGTGGAGATACTCTCACTGGTGATGCAACACGAAGAGTCTGCGGTCCTGACCGCAGTCGAGTTGGCGCTAGAGAACGGTGTGCCATCCAAACAGCATGTGCTCAACCTTCTGAAGCGATTGGTTGAGCCTGCACCTCCGGCGCCAGTCGATACACCGACTCATCTAGCACTTGTGGTCGAGCCGCAGTCCAACGTCAGCCGCTATGACCAACTGCGGGAGGTGCGTCATGCAGCATGAAGCCATGATCACAACGCTCAAGAGTATCAAGCTGTACGGCATGGCGCAGGCGGTCGATGAACTGGCCAGCCAAGGCTCACCTGCCTATCAGAGTGCACAGGAAGTGTTGGGCACCTTGCTCAAGGCGGAGATGGCGGAACGTGAGGTACGCTCTATCGCCTACCAGATGAAGGCATCCAAGTTCCCTGTGTACCGAGACTTGGCGAGCTTCGACTTCAGCCAGAGCGTGGTGAACGAAGCACTGATCCGGCAACTGCACCGTTGCGAGTTCTTGGATCAGGTGCACAACGTCGTATTGGTCGGCGGTCCTGGCACTGGGAAGACGCATCTGGCGACCGCACTCGGTGTGCAGGCGGTACAACACCAGCATCGTCGTGTGCGCTACTTCTCGACCATCGAGTTGGTGAATGCACTGGAGTTGGAGAAGGCGGCTGGGAAGCAAGGACAGCTTGCCAGTCGGATGATGTATGCCGATCTAGTGATTCTGGATGAGTTGGGCTATCTACCGTTCAGTCAGGCGGGAGGAGCATTACTGTTCCACTTCATTGGCAAGCTCTATGAACGCACGAGTCTGGTGATCACGACCAACCTGAGCTTCGCTGAATGGGGGAACGTGTTCGGGGATGCCAAGATGACGACGGCGTTGCTCGACAGGCTGACGCATCACTGCCACATCGTGGAGACCGGCAACGACAGTTACCGCTTCAGAAACAGTTCAACTCAATCTGGAAAGGGAGGCAAAACTAGAAAACTATCCACAACCTGAAACGTTCAGAGATAATTCAAGGGTGGGTCAAAATTCAATGCAATTGGTGGGTCAGATTTAAACGCAATTCAACAGGCACCCCTTCCAACTGGCATTAATAACGACCAAACTTGCTTTACATTGTATATCACCATAATATACGCCAATGATTGATCTTACCAAGATTGTCGATTTCGACTGGGACGAAGGAAACGCTCGCAAGAATGAAAAGCATGGCGTTTCAATGGCTGAATCAGAGCAGGTCTTTTTCAATGAACCACTACTACTGATTGCCGACATGAAACATAGTGAAGGTGAGTCACGCTTTCACGCATTAGGTAAGACGGACGAAGGGCGAACATTGCATATCACTTTCACCCTACGCAATACTGGCGAGAAGATCCGGGTGATTTCGGCCAGAGACATGCACAGGAAGGAGCGGACGATATATGAGCAAACAACTTAAAGCGGTCCCCAAATTTGCCAATGAAACAGAAGAGCGCATTTTTTGGGAAACGCACGACTCCACAGAGTATTTGGATTGGACGAAAGCACAACGGGCCGTACTACCCAATTTGAAGCCAACGACAAAAACGATTTCACTGCGGCTGCCCCAGCACCTTCTGGATTCCATTAAGGCTGCAGCGAACTCACGGGATGTGCCCTACCAGTCCTTGATCAAAGTGTGGTTGCAGGAAAAATTGCATAGCCATTGATTTATCCTTGCAGCACTTCAGAAAATGCGGGCCAATCAGCAATACTTCACAACTGGTGAGGTGATGTCGGCTAGTTGAGAAGCAGCGGACATTGGACTGCGGAATGGTCGGCGGGCTCAGGGCGGCCAAGAGCCGTCGTTCGACGCCACTTACAGACCGTTGAACGAGCCATCTTAAGCTGCTGCGTAAGCGCGTCGTTCTTCTTGAGATTTAGACGTAGGAGTAAAAATGAAAAAATGGATGTGTTCAGTTGGTGCGATATTGTTTTTTTGTGCGATGTCGATAGGTTTAACAGGGTGTTTTTTTACAGGAAACATATCTGCAAAACTGCAGAATAAAACTTCAAATGAATACTATTTCACCCCAGCGTTGACGGATTCAATTTTTGCATTGGGACTTCCCGATGACTCTTTGAAAAAGATGATAGGGCAGAAGCACGCAATTGCACTTCTAGGATTCAAAAATTCATATGTGCTTTTTAAGGGAGGTGATGAGCTTGTGCAGGTTGCACAACAGCAACTTGATGGTAAACATATGAGAATTGATTCCGAAACAAGTAAAAAACTCTTTTTAAAAGACAAGCAGGTATGGGGTGATTTAACACTTACCTACGGTGATGACAGTGGAATTACTTCTGCTGAAATAATTCAACTTAAAGCAGTAGGTTTTGTGCCAGTAAAATCCGGTAGCAATACCATATACCAAAAGAAAGTTGCGATTGAAGGGGTGCTCTATCCCCCAATCAAACTTACCAATGAACAGCTGTCGAGTCTATCAGTACACCGGCCATTCAATTTATACAATTCGCCCGATACCAAACCCCCAATTAGTTATGCAGCAGTAGCGTCATTACCATTTGCTATCGCTGCTGATGTGGCACTGTACCCAGTAGAGAGGGCCTTATTTATTGCTGGTGCGGTTGTTTATCTTCCAATATTTGCCTTGTCAGCGCATAGATGAAAAAACGGAGCAAACTGTTAATTTAATCAGTATTGGATGGCTGATTTGAAGACTCTGCTGTGCGTGTGTTATTCGGAACCTCGGAAGACCGCTTTGGGTTACTACTTGCCCTTCCAACAACGATCTTCGACAAGGCATGAACGGCTGCTTAGTTGAGTATTGCCGCCATTAGTTTGGCAATTCATGAGTATCAGTAACAGCGTTTATCACTAGCCAGACAATTTCCGGTCAAAAAATATCAATGCAATACAGTTGATGCAGCATAAATACTTAACTTAGGTTTCTGTTTGTGCGTTCTGGACGTTCTGGACATACTCTTCTAAGTAAATAGTCTTTGACCGCTTGTGAATATTAACGACACGATAGGTAGCGCGTCTCGGCAGAAGTATCTCACCTTCCAAATGGTCTGTAGTTAGCGCACCGACTAGCCTTGCAGTTTTCAGTGATGAGAACCTCAAGACGACTGCATGAGGGAGTGTGTACGAAAAGGTGTGCCCCGGAGATGAGCACCCCATAAAACTCTTAAGCTCTAATGATCCGCATTCAAGCTTCTTGAACCACGCTGGATCCTTGGAAAAATGGAACGCTTCATTGTGCCACACAGGAAGCAATGAGAAATATTGCTCCATATGGTGAGCATGACTTCCTACTTTGACCATGCGAGACTCTTGCTCTTTGCGGATGTTCTCGGACTCTCCTGCAGTCCAGTGCAAAAGAGCATTAGATAACTGAGGTTGAAAAGCACGCAGCATGGCAAGCGGCCATAAACCGTCATTTTTTGCGTTGGCGATTGTGGCTATGACCGACCTCGCAATGAGGATGTCTTTTGTGAACTTCTCGTAAAACTCATCCTCCGATCGAGTAAATGTAGCCTTAAGCTTCGCGTAATTGGGTGTTGTCATGGTTGGAAGCTTCTTATTTAGGGCTCGGTTCACTGTGAATTATTTAAATATAAGCGAAGTAACTTTGGCTCAGTAAGGGTGGCAATAGCAACTGTTGGAAGTGTAAGGCAAGAGGGCGACAAAATATGTCGCAGCTCTCATGCTGCCTATTAGTGGTTTCAAGAAATATGATTTGTTGCATTTCAATATCGGTCTAATCATGGTCGCGACGCATTATGACGCTCAGGTGCATAGACTCTCTTTGTCATGTTGATCAACAAAGGAGTGAGTGTCATGGATCGGAGAACGTTCATTAAAACCGTGTGTGCGATGCCATTCTTAAATTCGTTTGAGGTATCGGGAAGCACTCAGATTGCAGATCAGAATGGTTCCTACAAGAACGGTGGTCTATTTCCCGAGATAAGAGTCATCTCAGTCGGCAGTGGTGGTTGGAAATTCCTTGATCATCATTACTTCCGTTCATACATGTATCCATCACTTGGCCTTGCTCCAGAACAAATCATGTTCATTGGGCGCACGGGCAGGATATTTCATGGGCCACGTCCTGAAGATCAAGATCCCCTGTGGTGGGAATTTTCTCCTGAAGGGGATGGGTTCGAACGGGACATTAGCCGTATTGAGGACTTCAAAAAATATTTTAACGATTCACGTCAAGACATTGCTCGTTTCATTCAAGCAGCGGACTGGATATATTTGGTCGCATCCTTGGACAACGGGATGGCTATTGTCGCCTGCGATGAAGTGACGCAGATGTGTCGTGATGTCGGAGCTAGAGTCATTGGGTTGGTGGCTACCCCGCACTATGGAATGTCTGAAAACCGTGATCGCTGTAGAAGATTGGCGAAGGCGAGTGATAGGGTGGTCACAAACATGATTGACAATGGGCATCCCGTGATTCTGGATGAAGGAAATTGGGGTGGAAGCATCGGCGAGTCCGTTCGGTGGCATTGGCACTATCAGGATGAAGCGTTGGCGATGATTTCCCAAGTATCCAAGAGTCAGCATATCGACGTATTTAGCAAGATGGTTGCGGACTCATCAAGGATTAGTTGCGCAGTTGGGATGGGCAGTAGTGCGGCTGAGGCAATACAAGAAGCTATTGAGTTCGAGACCAGCGGGTGGGCTACCAGACTGGATGGAAAGTCGATGACTGCTACTGGTGCAGTCATTCGCGTGTCAGGACACCCCGATATGCTTGAAAGACTCCGCACTGAAGTTTTGGCTGCGTTGCAAATGCCTGATCACTTTAAAAGGGATGGCTATTCATATTGGCGCAAAGGTGCGAAGTTCATCGTTTCGGTTGAGCCGAATGACTGGAGCAAAAATGAGATGTACTTTTGCTTAACGGTGCTTTCAACAGGTTTGGAAATTGTGTAGGTCTCATGCCAAAAAAGCGGTACAGATCGCAGGCAAAAAATCAGAAGTTGTTAGGGAATTTAGATAACGACACGTCTTGACGCGTGACCGCAATAAACTCCTCGTGGCTATTCGTCGAATAGCGCAGATGGTGAGAATGTTTACTTAAACATGAGGAGCGAAGTAACTATGAAGAATTTAAATATTGTTGTGTTGGTTGTTTCTATGTTGCTGACATTGAGTTTCACATCGCAAGCAGCCGAGACCAGTGGTCAGTCACAAAGCATTATCAATAGATTCGAACCCGCCAGAGCTATCGAAAAAGCTCCAGAACCGGAAATTCCTATCTACTCAAGCAAGGCCGAGTTGTTGCAAGACATCAAAGATGGAAAAGGATTATTTTATTCAGTGAAGGCGTTAAGAATATTTGGCTTTAGGAAGGCAGACGACACAGTGCAAGACAGAGCGTTGAGCAAAATCAATACAGCATTTGCCAAATCCGTAAAGTCGATTATTGAAGCTGAATATGGCGTGCCACTCGCAATTTCGTTTGATCGCTATCTAGGCGCAGATAAATGTGGATTTGCTGAGACACTTGCATTTGCTAACCGATCCCTCCTCAATTACATCGTTGCTTTGAAGTTGAGTGAGCCAGATTTTCGTACTACGACCGATGCTTCCAATCGAAAGACAGATGAAGCAAGGGGTGAGTTCAATCAGCGCATGAGTGACTTCAAGAAGTGTGTAACTGACGGAGGTAACAAGTTTGAACCTATTGATGCGCTTTTTGGAGAAATGGCTGATGCGCTCTCGGCAAGAACTGATTTGATTAAAGCCAAGAGAAGAGAACATCTTGGCTACACACTGAGCGAGTCGTTCCTTGTTTCTCAGGTCATTGAAATTGACGGATCAGCAGCCACACCTAATTTGCTAACTTCCGTCGAAGGCTTCCTGGATGACTTGTCAAAGAAGACAACATTCATCAAGTGGGATGTTAGTGGCAATTCTTACACGCTGAATGCCATGTACGAAAAATCTCCATTGATCGTCAAAATGGTCGGTTTCCCTGACAAGGGAGTAACAACCGTAGAAGGGACGATGAACAACAAGAAACTTCAGGCAAAAGACATCATCAAGATTATGAAGGTTGTCCATGTAAGGTGATTATTTTCAATTCGTAAATCTCGCAGTTCAATTTCAGTCGGGCGCTCTCAGCAGCTAGTTGAGTTGCGTCCGCTTTCTATCCTTTGCTACCCCAAGTGGCAATGTCTAAAGCATCAGTCGGTCGTGTAAACATCGAATTCCCCAGGTTACATCCAGTAGATCGTAGCGTCACATTATGACGTGTTGGTCGTGATAATTGCTCTATCAACAATTCATAGCAGAAGCCACCATGCATATCCAAGGACGCGAATTCAGATTTGAGGGATTGAACATCACCGTAGCCTATTTTTCGGATGAGCCAGACGTGGACTTTGATGACAAGGTTCCTAAATGGTTGGGGGACGATTGTCCCTCCGACGACTCATTCAACGACTTCGAGAGTTTTACTTTGCGCGATGGTGGCGGTGTGTTGATCGTTGCAGTCTCCAATCTGAACGGTGAGGACATGAAACGGGTCAATGAGCTGGTTTCTGTGTCCAATGATGATCAAATCAAGCTGCTAATTTGTGCTGAAGGGAAACGCTATAAGGCTCCACAATTCAATGCAGTGATTGTCAGCAGATATGACTTGGTGAATAGCATCTACGACATCGCGTTCGCCACCTATACAGGGCGAAGTACGGATGAGGTGGCCGGGAGCATATCTGATCTAATCACCGTGATTGGACAAAGCAAGAAAGGGGTGTTGGTCAGCTATTGGGACGACAGAAAGAACAAGAATCTGATCACCCCCTACGACCTTGTAGAAGAGTGGCCATTCCCGATTGAGGATGCAACGAAGATAGTTGGAATGTACACATGGCTTAATCCAGCCAATTGTCGGTGGTCAGTTAAGACTAGTGACCAATTCATCAAATTTGGACGCGATGAGATGAACTGCAAGCACGTGCATGTCAGTTCATGTACCGGTTATGAGCCGGAATATTCGCGCAAGCCAATGCCTGATGTCCTTCAAGTCATCATGATATGAGATAGAAGGGTATTAAACAATGGACCGAGTGCAGCAGAAATCAATCAGACTTGGGGATTGTGGAATTGCGTGTGTGGCGATGCTTGCTGGGTGTACGTATGAAGAAGCACGGAATGCGCTGGGATTCGCCAAAGATGAAGATGAGTATTACACGTGGCACAACGATCTGCGTGATGGACTCCAAAAGTTGGGCTGCGCGGTGAAGTACAAGAAATTCAAGTCGTGGCGAAAGATGCAAGGGCAAGCAATCGTCGCCGTTAATCACACAAAGGATGGTAACTATTGGCACTGGGTTGCATTTGATGGAGAGGCTATCCTTGATCCGAAACCAAGTAGGCCTGACCGAAAAACAGATTATCGAGGGCTGCTTGGAAGGGGCAAATACTTAGCACTGTTGCCAAAGTGAGGATGAGTAAGAATGCTAAAGGTTTGCTTCTTGCATCAATTTTTCAAGAGTAATGTCCATGGCAAGAGCCAACTTGGACAGGGTCAGGATGGCAACATTGTTATCGCCGCGCTCAACACGACCGACATAGCTTCGATCTACTTCAGCCATGAGCGCCAGCTTTTCTTGAGAAATATCCTTGGATAGACGGATGCGTCGTATTGCTGCCCCAAGCGCAACCAGTGCGGGGTCTTGACGATTGCTTGATAGGTTTGGCATGCCCGCATGATTCAACTATGATGCGCGCTGAGCCACGGTACATGTACCGCTTAAGCGTGATCATTGTTAAACACTGGATTTCGGGTAGATGGCATTCTTTTCTGAACTACAAAATTGGTTTATTGGGGGCTTCGATGGTAGGTACATCGGAAAAATAATTCTTGAATGGCAGAAAGAAGACCGTGCCGGATTTAGGGCGTTCATTCATAAGCAACTTGAGATCAAGTTGCCTCTTGGTTATCGGCTTGAAGCAGAGTTTAGCTATAAACCCGGAAATGAACGGCGAGCAGCAGATTTAGCCATATTTTCGGATGACTGTGATACGGCGCCAATTGTATTAATCGAAATAAAGTGGAACGACAAGCCCATCGAGGATAGGAAAACTGGTCGCGAACAACTAACAGACTATGTTCAGTATTGTCTTGAGCACAAAACATGCAATTTGTTTGTACTAACCAAAGACTCATTACTCATTAAAGAGTTATCTCTAATTGGCAAATTAAGAAGTCGCGGCCAACATCACTATTTTGGAAGTTTATTTCCCCATTTAGTTGAATCAAAAAGTGGCATTGCAAAGATGCTGTTGGAATTCCTTCAGGACAAAGGTGTGATTGTGAACAATATTGATTCCAAAGCGCTGTTCCAATTTTTTCATAGATTTGTAAATCCTTATGGAGGATCAAACCATAAGGTGTCAGAAGGACAGCTTTCTAGTGGGCCGGATCAGTTCAAGAATTTGCTTAACAATATGCGGCTTGTTGCACAAGATATTTCACCGCAGTTCTACGAGTTGAAAGGAATTAATCGCAAAGCTACGGTTGATTTCACTATCTATCCGTATTTCTCAAAAGGTAAGTTGGTAAAGGCCATAAAGTCAGAAGAAAACGATGAGCTCAGACCAGACCCAAGTGCAAGAACGGGGGGGGAAATTCTTGTTCATGCGACAGAAACAATTTGTAAGACTCCATGGACTCAAGTTGAGTATGGTCTAAGTTTTATGGTAGAGCCTGACAAGTCGCAAAATATGAGTGTGTCAGTGTATGCGCTAATTCAAGGCGCAATGATTAAGTGGGAGGATACACATACTTCCCGAGGTGGGGCTGATGTAAAGAAATGCATTTATGACGGTAAAAAGAAGCAAGAGCTTGTAGGAATTCTGAATAGTGAAATTAAGAAGGCTATCAACTTAACAGTAAAAAAGAAATTAGTGTCACAAGGAGTTACCAGCAAGCTTCAAGCGATTTCGAAAAATCTTTAAATATTTTGATATCGATACTTCATGGCACATATCAGGTAGATCAATTATGTATGCTTACTCGGGTGAATTAGAAGTTCAAGGTGGCGCGTTTATTTTAGATGCAGACCGCCTTGTCATTAGAGAAGGAGTTGTGGCATTCATGTTTTCTGGATCTGATGGAGACGGCGACTTTAAGGCTCAAGGAACCGCGATGATAACCAGCAGAGGGACTTATGTTGCCAATCAGGTAAAAGTTGACTACCAAGGATTTGGTAAAGAAAGCGACGATCATGCAACGATCCAGTTCGACGTTGTTATGCCGACCGCAAAACAGCTACGCTGCCAAGTGGAGGGAAAGTGGCTGCAAGGCGAAACATGGCAATTTTCAGGAAAACTTAGAAAATTTAAAGAAAAAGCACTCTGAAGCTGGCGCAGTGAGCAGCATGTAACGCATTGAATATATTGATAAAACCCCTTGTTTTTCACTATAATTGACTGTATAATCAACCACGTGCAGTTTTTCACGCATGGCAAATTGGCTGTAAAAGTTGGCTGATTTTCCGCACGCGGCACGTCGCAACACTTCCTGGTTTTACCCCCTAGCAAACCAAACCAATTGAACGATTGAAACCAAGAGCATTTAGCTCGTGGGGCTTTCGTTCGCCTATCGAAAGGAGAAGCAACATGATTGCTGTGAATGACCACGCGCAAACCGAAGACCCAAGAAACAAGACCATCAGCTTTCCTTTGGGACAAATTGTCGCGACACCAGGTGCACTTGAATTGCTGGATCATGCTGCGGTGAATGCAGCTGAGTTATTGCAGCGACACCAAAGCGGCGACTGGGGAAACGTGCCACCAGATGATGCCGAAGAGAATGATCACGCTGTCGTCAATGGCAACCGGATTCTGTCGAGCTATACCGTGGGTGAAGATCGGCTATGGATCATCACTGAAGCAGATCGAAGTAGCACCACGTTGCTGTTACCAGAAGAGTATTGATCAATAAACTGTAACTCGAAGCACATCACATCCACTGCCGCACATCAGGCAGTCAATTAGCAAATCACAGTAGTCCAGAAAGGAGGCCAGAACACAGGCAGGTAAACCCTTGCGCGCAATAAACAACAAGCTCCTTTGGTGGCGTTATGGTGAGCAAAATAAATGAAAACGCCACACCACTCGGCCCGCAAAGTTGAACAAACCAAGCGGGCTCATTTTTTGAAGCAAGTTGGGGAAGCAGTCACTGGATAGTTCAAATACTCACTATGACTAGTTGGCTGTGATTCCTCATTCATGAAGAAGTTTACTGGAGAAGAAGATCATGAACGAAATACAAAAGACATCCTGCTTGGAGATCCCATTCACCGATGCCGTCGTGCAGCTGACGGGGAAGGACGGCAACGCATTCTCGATCATCGGCGTAGTGCGTCGTGCCATACGCAAAAGCAACCACCCTGAACTCGAACAGGATTTCATGCAGGAAGCGACGCAGGGTGATTACGATCATCTGCTGCAAACGTGTATGCGTTTTGTTAGCGTCGAGTGAGGGGGCGATCATGAAAAATAAATTGATCGTTACTCACCGTGGTTCTGGAAAGTTGTCCCCATTGGTCGGGCAGTATCTGCAAGCATCCCTCTCTGAGAACACCCGACGCGCCTATAGCAATGACATCCAGCATTTCCTGGAGTGGGGAGGGCGCATCCCCGCCACACCCGAGAGCGTTGCATCCTACGTGGCAGTACATGCAGAACGTCTAGCAGTGGCAACACTGAGCAGGCGAGTGGTGGCGATAGGAAAGGCGCACACCGTCAAACGTCTTCCGTCTCCCACGCATTCGGAGTTGGTCAAAGCGACGTTGCGCGGGATGCGCCGGATATATGGAAGCACACAACGACGCGTCAAGCCAACGTTGCTGTGTGACATCAAGCAGATGGTGGCGGGGTTGAGTGGCATGAAAGGGACGCGTGACAAGGCGTTGCTGCTCATTGGGTTCGCGGGTGCATTCCGCCGTTCCGAGTTGGTATCACTGCAAGTGGAAGATGTTCAATTTGTTGAGGAAGGAATCCTCATTCACTTGCGACGCGGTAAAACCGATCAAGCAGGACGAGGACGGGAGATTGCCATCCCCTATGTACGCGGCAAGTGTTGCCCCGTCAAAGCCACCAAGGACTGGATCAAGTTGGCTGAAATTGAGAGTGGTTCGTTGTTCAGGCGAGTCGAGCGATATGGGCATGTGATGAGACAGGGACTGACTGCACAGTCAGTAGCGTTGATCGTCAAAGAACATGCTACGGCAATTGGACTCGATGCCCAAGACTATTCAGGGCATAGCCTGCGATCTGGGTTGGTCACCAGTGCGGCGACGAGTGGTGTGAGTGCGTGGAAGATTTGTCAGCAGACGGGGCATCAATCGGAAACAGTGATGCGGCGATATATCCGTGACGGACACCTGTTCACAGACAATCCCGTTGGCAAGATTTGGTGAACTGCCGTGCAGCCGCTGTCATATCAAATTCTCCCGTGCTCATGCTGGGTGACTTCGATGCTGAATGGATTGCTATTGCTGTACGGAGACAAGAATCGCATGTCGGGGTTGGTCTATCGTTTTCTGCACTCGGTACTGACGGATGAAGGAGTGTCCACACAAGGGCGCGCGCGGCATGATTGGGTGACGGTCATGGAGGCAGTTCAAATTCGCACAGGGCTGCGCGTTCAAGTTTACATGGGAGCCGATGTTGAGGTTGCAGTAAGAAAGTTGAACTTCAAGAAGCAAGTAGCTGTGTGCGACATTTTTGCGGGAGGTCATGCGATTCTCTTGACGGGCAAAGCCAACGGCTGGATAGAGGCGTTCGACCCCGATTGGCACAACGTCAAAGTGAAGCGGGAGAAACGGAATGCTTATGTCGTGCAGCCAGAAGGCAGCAAGCGATGCCGACATGGCAGAGTGAATGTGTTGGTTAACGAGGACTATCTACTTAAAACGGGAAGGGGGCGCAAAGGGGAATTTCAAATGGGAGCCGTGGTATCAAGAACGCTGACAGTGATGGAGAAGCGTTAAAGCAGGGCGCTGAAATGGCAATGGTTTAGGCGACACATTATGACGTATCGAAGTTGACAATAGGTACTTAGTCAACGAACAAAAGGCGCGCATCATGAACAACCTTCCGGAATTTCTTGTTTCAAACAAAGACACCGATAAGTCTGCTTCAAAATCTTTAGCTGCGATGAAAGGTTATCAGCCCATGCTGGCTATTTGGGTGCTGAAAATCGCACTGTTATTGGGCTGGTACAAAAAACAACATAAACGTCTTTGGCCATTCGAAGAGGATGAGTTTGCCAGTATCACTGGCCTCAACTTTGAGAGTGGCCGTGATGCTGAAGGGAATAAAACACTTGAGATTGATGGGAAAGTGCATCAGTTCACCGATGCAGAGATTGCCACAATCTTTCAAAAACGCTTGGCATTTTTTAGTAAGAAACCGGTTTTTGATAGCCTAAATCTGTTCAAGAATACCGCCATGTTCGGCGATGTGATTGGATTGACTCAAGCAGAGAGAGCCATACTTGTCTTTGTTGCGGCGCTGCAAATATTCCCGGACTTTAGGCGAGCAATATCCAACAAGAAGACGAGTGCTTCCATGCAAGAAGCTGCGGCACTCATTGCGCTAGTGTCAGGTCAAAAGGAAGCGGATGTGATGAAGGGACTACATGTGGAGTCTGCGTTGATTTCCGCCGGCATCGTTCAGATTTCCTCCGACTGTCACGATATTGAAGACAGATTGTCCTTGTTGGATGGTGTGGGAAATCTACTTACGCTAGATCATGAAGATGCTGATGCTCTGGTTTCACGTTTCTTGAAACGAGCTGACAAACCCAAATTGCAATTAAGCAATTTCCCGCATCTGACAAAAGATGCGCAAACACTGGCGCAATATATTGAGCGCGCGATACTCAACGATGAGTATGGAACAAATATCCTTCTGTATGGCATTCCTGGTACCGGCAAGACAGAGTTTGTAAAGGCGTTGTCTCACAAGCTGGGTGTAGATTTGTATGAAATTTCCTTCTCCGATAATGAGGGAGATCCCATCACAGGGCATGAGCGTTTACGTGCTTACAACCTATGCCAAAGAGTATTGAGGGGAAGGGGCAAAGCTCTGCTTATGTTCGATGAGATCGAAGATGTATTCCCCAGCAGAGATGGATGGCGTGCACTGTTTGGTATTGAGGAAGACAGTGGCAACGATAAGTCGAGCAAGGCATGGGTCAACCGTACCCTTGAGCGTAACCAAACGCCTGCTATCTGGATTACGAACAATGCGAATATCGATCCTGCCTATTTGCGCCGTTTTGATTACTCCATTCGATTCCCTATACCGCCGCAAACGGTGCGTATGGAAATCGCTCGGCACCACCTTGGGTGTTTCAATCCCTCTGAATCATGGCTGGCGCAGATTGCATCCAACGAACAAATGACTCCTGCTCAATACGAAAGTGCAGCCAAACTCGCGCGCATCAGCAGTGATGGTGATGAAGTACATGCCAGAGCACTGGTTGAACAGGCTTTAGATCGTAGTGCAACCCTGCTTGGACAAAAGCGCATGCCCTCGCGCAATACTCTGCACACCGGCTACGACCTGCGCTTTGCCAATACCAGCATGGCGATGGCAGACATCATCAGTGGTTTAAAGAAGAAACAGCGCGGCACATTTTGTTTCTATGGCCCGGCTGGTACAGGTAAGAGCGAGCTGGCCAGACACATCGCTGACGAACTTGGCATGCCATTCATCGTCAAGCGTGCATCGGACATCCTCAGCATGTGGGTGGGCGAGGCCGAGAAAAATATTGCCGGCATGTTTGACGAAGCGCGCCAGCAAGACGCCGTGCTGGTGCTGGATGAGGCAGATAGCTTTCTGGCAGATCGCAGAGATGCGCATCATAGTTGGGAAGTGACACAAGTAAACGAACTGCTTACCCAGATGGAAGCCTTCAACGGCATTTTTGTTTGCACCACCAACTTGATGGAAAAACTTGATCAAGCAAGCCTGAGGCGTTTTGCCTTCAAAGTGAAATTTGATTACCTCAATCCGGATCAGCGCTGGGAAATGTTTACACAGGAACTCGGTCGATTGGGCGGTGATGCCGAAAGCGCAGCCCTATGGGAGAAGCAAGTGCGCGACCTTGCCAAGCTAACGCCGGGAGATTTTGCAGTGGCCGCCCGTCAGCTTTCAATATTGGATATACCTGCTACAGCGGCAGAGTTGCATCGACAATTGCTTGAAGAGTGCAGAGTTAAAGGCGGTGCGACAGGAAAAATCGGATTTGTCGGTTAATACTCAAATTGAATATGTGAAAGTAAGGAGAAAAAATATGCCGATCATGCAAACCCTATGCGATCAACGAGTACCCGTCCAAATTTGGACGAATGATATAGATAGTGTTGCCAAAAGACAGCTTACCAACGTTGCCTCGCTGCCCTTCATTCACCATCACGTTGCCGCCATGCCGGACGTGCATCTTGGTAAGGGTGCAACGATCGGCTCGGTGATTGCCACGCACAAAGCGATCATTCCGGCGGCGGTCGGGGTAGATATTGGCTGCGGTATGTTGGCGTGCCAACTTTCGCTGACCGCCAATGACATCGACGAAAAATCGTTGCAAAAAGTGTTCCACCAAATCAGCCGCGACATTCCGGTCGGGCGCAATCAGCACAACGCTGATCGCGCTTTGGTTACTGCCGCCAAGCCATTCGAGGCGCAACTGACCGCCATGACGCAGAAGCATCCCGACTTGCTCAAATCATTCGGCAAATTCAGTAACTGGATAAGCCAGATGGGTACGCTGGGGGGCGGCAACCACTTCATCGAAATCTGCTTAGATGAAAACAACCTGGTCTGGGTCATGCTGCATTCCGGCAGTCGCGGCATAGGCAACGGCATTGCTGATTACTTCATTCAACTGGCACGCAAGGATATGGAACGCCTGATGACCAACTTGCCGGATCGTGATCTGGCCTACTTCACCGAGGGCACAGAATACTTCGATGATTATGTTGAAGCGGTGCATTGGGCACAGGAATACGCCTATCAAAATCGCCAGTCCATGCTTGATTTGATTCTCGCCGGAATGCGTCGCCTGTTGCCGGAATTCAGCGTCATCAACCAAGTGGTGAACTGCCATCACAACTACGTCGCCATCGAACATCACTACGGCGAAGATGTCTATGTCACCCGCAAGGGCGCAATACGCGCACGTGAAGGCGACCTCGGCATCATCCCCGGCAGCATGGGCGCGAAGAGTTTCATCGTGCGCGGCAAAGGCAACGCGGAAAGTTTTACCTCGTGTGCGCATGGCGCAGGTCGGCGCATGAGCCGCACCGCAGCCGAACAACAATTCACGCAAGAAGATTTAATCAAGCAAACGGAAGGCGTGATCTGCCGCAAAGACAAACGCGTGATCGACGAGATACCAAGCGCTTACAAAGACATCGGGCAAGTGATGGCAAATCAATCCGACTTGGTTGAGGTGTTGCATACGTTAAAGCAGGTAGTGTGTGTGAAGGGGTAGAGAGAGGAAATGTCATGAAACAGAAGGAGGGAGCGAACATGGAAAAACAAAATGGAAGCAGCACGAATCAACAACCTTCAATTCGCCGTATGAGCTTTGGCCAAAGTCCAGTTCGTGAACTTTCTCGTGTCGCTCTTGTTCCGAGGGTACAAATAGCTCTGGACAAATGGAGATCCTCTCCAACCTTCTTGCGAAGCAAGTCCATTGGCGATAAGGGAATGCTTGTAGGCGATTTGGCCATGAGTTTTTATGCAAAGCCCAGATTTACGCACAGAGTAGAAATCTATTACCCAGATGGAAGCGAAATTCCGGGTGGAGTAAACGGTTTTACAAGGCATCACAAAGGCGTCTTTCAGGAAACCACTTCCAAGATAGAAGTTCGGACTCATTCCCCAGAGACTCTTCACTTGCCAGAATCTGTAACCGAAATTATTAAATATTCTGGTTTTGACTTACGCGCAAGACTGCAATTGGCTGACACATTGAATTTCCCGAAAGTACTACCTGCAAAATCGGCATATGACGTACACGATGGACTTAAGGTTGCAAGCCTTGAATGCATGATCGTGTTGAAGCTATATGCCAGTGATAATCGAAGACTTGAATATCAAGCCTTGGGTGATATAGCACGGATGTTGGAGAACAATCCTCAAATATCCACGGAATCCTTTGAAGGTTGGGGTTTATCCGAATTTCATTTAGCAAAACTAAGCGCAATTATCGGTATAACACCAAGTGCCAGTGATTTCATTCGTGAAGAAAGTGAAGGCCGTATAGCAGAGGTGGTTACACCATTTCCAACCACTCAAACACGATTTGAGCTGAGCCAAGAACAGAATAAAAGGCTGAACGATTGGTTAGTTAGAGTGATGCAACAAGCAGCAGAAGAGCAAGTGGTGGCTGAAAGGGGCTGGCGCCCCAGAATGGTTGAAAAGCTGATGGGGATGGCTACTTTCCGAGAACTATCGGATAAGGAAGAGTGGTTGCTATCCCAACTCAAAAAACCATACCCACGTCCACTTCCCTACTATGGCGAAAACGGTGAAGGGCTGACTTACGCTTTTACGCCAACCAAGCACGGCAATTATTGCCGAGTGACCGAGAAGATCACGGGGGATTTTATTGATCTGGACGACTTGGGCCTGGGAATGACACATGTTCATCAAACAGCTACCGCGTCCGCGTTTACAACGTTCTTTTGTGAGCTGGTTAAACAAGAACCAGCACTGCTTCATGGTGTCCACTCGCATATCGAAAATCAGCGGCAAAGGCGTTGAACTTCGTTTTAAAAACTATCCAGATTGCATTTCCGTTTGGCTTGTCAGCAATGAGCTTAGCGTACATGTGGAATGGCAAGAAAACTATTGGGACTGTTTGATCGACTTGGACGCAAGTCCATTCCCACCCTTGGCGGTTACCAGTGTAAGCATTGCGTGCATGAAGATGGTAAGCAAGTAATGATGTTTCCTAGCCGTGAAGCCTTGTGGAAGGATCATCTTTTCGAGCCTTTCCTGCAATGGGTCAACGAAGTGCTCGCACCCGCACGTTGGCTACAGTTATCTTCTATTGGTGAATATGGCTCTACTTGGGCGCAGTTGTTGCGAGACGAAATAGCATCGTCCGAATCAAATCACACGTTGCACCTTATGCAGCAGCTTAAGCGTCTCGATGGAAAACCAATCTACGATGGCGGCGCGGAAGGCGTCACGAATTGGATAATTTCGTTGAAGCCAGATACTAGTTGCCTGAAACCTGCCAAGGCTCATCAAGGAGTTTAGTTATGAATGCTTTGTTATCCAAAAAGCTGCTTGACGATTTCCCACAACTTTTTCGCAACCCTAATGAATCATCTATGCAGCGTGGATTTGAGTGTGGGGATGGCTGGCTTGATCTGATCTATAAAGCTATCTCAAGCATAGAGGTTGCAGCGCGTGAAGGCGGAATGAATCCTGATTCACCTGATTGGCCATTGTGCAGGCAGGTAAAGGAAAAGTTTGGCTCCTTGCGCTTTGTTTTTTTTGCGGTGGAAGGACAGCCAGAGTTAAGTGAGCGCATCAGTGAATTTCGGCTTGCTGCATTGAATCGTTCATTACAAATATGTGAACAGTGCGGACAACGAGGAGCACTAACCACTTAAAGGCATATCGCTACATTGTGCCAAACACATTCACATCATTATTTACCTGTTTGCGAGGCGCAAACCAAATCGAAATGACTCGGACATAGTGAATACAGACGACACTTTGGAAGAGAAATTACAGCAAGCTGCACAAGCCATCCGTGAAGCGGACGGACTTCTTATAACTGCCGGTGAGGGCAGGGGAATGGATTCCGGTCTGCCGGATTCAGGAGTGAACAAGGGTTTTGGAATGCGTATCCCGCGTTGGGTAAGCTGCAATAGGGATTTTCAAAGATCGCGTGTCCGCAGGCGTTTCATGAAGACCCGTTGTTGGCTTGGGGCTTTCGGACATCGCTTGAACCTTTATCGCAAAACCATCCCGCATGACGGCTTCCGTATTCTGCGTGAGCTTGCAGAAAAGCTATCCAACGGTGCGTTCGTCGCCACCAGTAATGTTGATGGGCACTTTACAGAAGGCTGGATTCTCCGAGCAACGCATTGTCGAGGTGCATGGTTCTATTCATCGTATACGCTGTATGGATGGCTACTGTGAAACGTGGTCGGCACAAACATTTATGCCCAAGGTTGATGAAGCTCAGTGCCTCCTGATTTCAGAACTGCCGCGCTGCCCTGCCTGCGGTAGCATCGCTCGGCCAAACATTCTCATGTTCGGCGATTGGGGATCGAGATGCGTCGGAAAGACTGGAACATCAACTGATGCGCCTGAATGCTTGGCTGGCTGGTGTCAGCAAACTCGTTATTATTGAAATCGGTGCGGAGCCGTTTTCCCCACGATCAGAAGGTGGATGAGCGGCAGGATGGCAAAGTGATTCGTATCGAACCCGACAGACTATTGGCTGCGTCCGGGCAAAGGAGTGTCGCTAAAAATGGGCGGATTGGATGCGTTGCGGTTAATCGAAACAGAGATGAAAAATGTACAAATATAATTACCAACATATAGACCATTACGGTGCGCCAATAATTATTTGCGTCGTACCGGATGAATCGGCAGCTCTTCGGATTTTCCACTTTGGGAGGCGCTATTGTTTATAGCAAGGATAGACAGCTGGTAGGTGCGAACACCTATTCATTCGAACTGGCAGAGATTCCTGCCCAGAATGTAGTAGAGCGTGTTTTTACCTTGAGGGTGATGTCACAACTTTGAGCTAATGCCAAATCAATAGCAATTCGATGCATGATCGAGGAGAACAAAACAACGAATGAAAGTATTCCCGTTGAACTCATGCTCCTTAATCATTTGTTTTGTCACTTTGCTCGTTCGGCGTTCACTGGAATGTCGTGGGTAGATGATGCCGATTTGCTGAGATGGTATTTGCAACAATCGGAACTGATCTTTGAGTATGAATTCGGTAGCGATCCAGAAGTGATAATCCAAAATATTCTTGGTCGTTTGACTGAAGGCCACCTTGCCGCTTCATATTCAGTGTTATTTGGAAGGGATGGATTGACATATCCGAAGTATTTATCCGAAATAACAGAGAAGCTACGTGCTGAAATGGCCTATGTACCTGCGGTGATCAGAATAAATTTCTGATTAGCACGCTTGTGTCCGATAAGGAATTTGCCCCGATTGAATAAGGTTGTGAAATGGTTGTTGGCAGTCTTTGAGATTCAAAAAGGCTCAATTTTGAACGCGACACATAATGTCGCTAATCAATACATAATGAGCGAATTGAAAACACGTGGCCACATATGCGCAATCTCTCAAAATCTAAGTTAATCGCTTTTCGGCAATGTCCAAAACGTCTGTGGTTGGAAGTACATCGGCCTACTTTACGGAACGATTCGGCAGAGACAAAGGCCAGTTTTGAGGTCGGTAATGTAGTTGGAGACATTGCTCGCCAGCTATACGATCCTTCGGGAAAGGGAGTCTTGTTGGATGCAAAACGCGATGGTTTTGATCAGGTATTTAAGCGTAGCAAGGATTTGCTTGATTCTTTACAGCCAATATTTGAAGCTGGATACGCATTTAATGGGGCTTTAGCACTTGCTGACGTGATGCTTCCTGCAAAACAGAAAGGTAAGCGTGTTTGGGACATGGTTGAGGTGAAATCGTCCACTGGAGTTAAAGACTATCACCGAGATGATGTGGCTATTCAATCCTACATTGCTCGTAATGCTGGCGTGCCACTTGCTTCGATAGCCTTAGCTCATATTGATAGTGATTGGACTTATCCTGGTGATGGCGATTATGACGGCTTGTTGATTGAATGCGACCTTACAACTGAAGCATTCGGTCGGGAAAAAGAAGTTGAGGAATGGATTGCTGGGGCACATAAGACGGTAGCCAAAAAAGCAGAGCCGAAAATCTGTACTGGAGAACAATGCAACTCTCCGTTTGCTTGCGGCTTCATTGAATACTGCCAGTCACAAGAGCCTCAAGCAGAATATCCCGTTTACTGGCTGCCTAGAATTCAAGCAAAAGCACTTAAAGAATATGTGGCTGAACATCCGGCTCTTGATTTGCGCGAAACCCCCAATGAATTGTTGAACGATTTGCAGCTTCGTGTGAAGGAGCATTCACTCGCTGGGAAAGTCTATTTCGATGAGGCAGGTGCTGCTACCGCACTTAAGGGACATAAGCTGCCTGCGTACTTCCTGGATTTTGAAACCATCCAGTTTGCCGTGCCAATTTGGAAAGGTACGCGTCCGTATCAGCAGATTCCGTTTCAGTTCAGTCTGCACACTCTGAATGGCAAAGATAATTTAGATTCGAAGGCTTTTCTTGATTTGTCGGGTAGTGATCCATCTAAGGCATTTGCCGAGTCGCTAATTTCGGTATGCGGGAAAAAAGGCCCAATCTTTGTTTATAACGCGGGGTTCGAAGGTGCGCGCATCAATGAACTTGCAGAGCGTTTCAGGAGGCTGGCTCCTGACTTGTTGGCGATCAAGGGTCGCCTAGTTGATTTGCATCCAATTACAAAAGCGAATTACTACCATCCCAGTCAGCATGGTAGTTGGAGCATCAAAGCAGTGCTGCCAGCCGTTGCACCTGACCTGAGTTATGAAAAACTGGATGGGGTTCAGAACGGCGGGATGGCAATGGAGGCGTACCTTGAGGCAATACATCCCGATACTTCGCCTGAGCGCAAGGACGAGATTGAGCATCAACTGTTGGAATATTGCGGTCTGGATACTTTTGCTATGGTGAGACTGTGGCAGTTCCTGGCTGGTCGTAGCGAACTTAAATTTTGAGGAATTATGGCTAAACGATCCGATACCCTAGAAACTGTCCTTTTTGCACTGGAAATGTTGAGGCGCATTCCACACCAGCGCAGTGGTCGCACCATTACAGTGAAGGAGATGCAAGAGCAGTTAGCCGAAACTAAAGTGGCACGAGGTGAGCGTACTATCCAACGGCAATTGGATATGCTTAGTGACTATTTTGAGATCGAACGTGACGATAGCGAGAGAACTTATAGGTACTGCTGGAAGGAGCGTGCGCGAGGTATGGAGTTGCCCGTGCTCACTGAGCAGGAGTCATTGCTGCTCTCTTTGGCAGAACAGCATCTGCGTAGTTTGTTGCCCGCTAGCTTGATGAAGTCGATGGATGGATTCTTTGTTCAGGCACGCGCAAATCTTGCGCCGCTTAATGAGACCAAAGGCAAGGCAAAACGTGAACGAGAATGGTTATCTAAAGTGCGTGTGGTCAGCACAACACAGCCGTTACTACCGCCAAAGATTAAGCCAGATGTGTTTGAGCAGGTCAGTAATGCCCTGTATTCAAATTTGTGGCTGGATATAGATTATGAGAATTCATCTGGAAAGCGTACACAGGCAACAGTAATGCCTCTTGGCTTAGCACAACAAGGCCCCCGTTTTTATCTTGTATGCCGCTTCAAGGGTTTCGACAATGAGCGCAGTCTTGCACTCCACCGCATTGTTTCCGCCGAAGCATCATCATTCACATTTGAGCGTCCCAAGGACTTTGATCTTGAAAGTTACGATAACGATGGGCGATTCGGTTTCGGTGAAGGTAACCGTATCAAACTTTCCTTCCATATCGGGAAAGATGCTGGCTATCACCTACTGGAATCACCATTATCAGCGGATCAGCAAGTGCGTGAACTAGAAGACTCCTACGCAATCACAGCGACTGTTGTGGATTCGGCAATGTTGGAGTGGTGGCTGAGAGGCTTTGGAGACTCCATCAGTAATGTTCGAAGAGGTAGGGTTCGGGTTGAATAGAATTGGTTCCTGGATATTGGTAACTTGCATTGTCAAAAGTAATCACTTTGATAACTCGTAATCCATGGGAGTTAAAATGAATACGAAAGTATTAACAGTACATGTGCCAACACCGCTTGTTGAGAAAATTGATCATTTTGCCGTCCGTATCGGGCGTTCAAGGGGTTGGATTGTCCAGCAGGCATTATCTGCATGGGTTGAGCAAGAGGAAGAACGTCATCTCATGACGATTGAAGCAATGACCGATGTTCAATTGGGGCAAGTTATTGACCATCTTAGCATTCAGGCTTGGGCTGATAGCCTTAGTTCAGACAAGCGTTCGGCAGTGTGATTTAAAAATGACTTCACTTATGTCCTCATATGATGACTTATGGCGTGCATCATTAAGAGGGGATAAATAATATGCGTACTACGTTAGTGCTTGATGACGAATTGCTTGAAAAAGCTCAAGCACTCACAGGCTCGATAGATATAACAGCCTTGGTTCGCGAAGCCCTCAACGCATTGATCCAGCGCGAGAGCGCCAAACGATTAGCATTACTCGGTGGGGCGGAGCCATTACTTAAGAATATTCCTCGATGGAATGATTAAAAAATAGGCTTAATTTTACAGATTGCGACGATTTTGATTTGACGCCCGAAACGCTACGCTATTCGGTCGGCCATGATTAAGACATTCCGACACAAAGAGCTGCGCTACGATCTATGAGGTTTAATGATGTGGAATTATGAAAAAGTTAGAAGAAGTTTGAAAAAAGACCATGACAGAATTTATGCTGATCTGGATCAGATGAAATCAAAATTGCGTCGTGAGTCGCATCATCTCAAGTATCAAGGATTTATAGGCAAGCAGAACGGAGCGTTGTGTGTGTTGATTATGCTATTGGACAGTGACGCTCTTACTGATCCAACAATACTTCGTCATCGTTTGGATAAAATGGAGCAGAACTTTGAAGAATATTGCGAAAGCTTTACAAAAGATGATGGTGTTTCTATGTGCGATTTCCGCGCTGGATATTTGGAGAAACTTACTGAGATCAGAGAGGTCGCCAATTCGAATGCCCGATTCCTAAGCTAGGTGCTCAAGATAGACTCAATTTAACAGAGTGCGATGATCTTGAATTGACATCCGAAACGCTACGCTATGCAATCTGGCATGATTAAGACATTCCGGCACAAAGGGCTGCAGGTATTCTTTGAGACGGGTAGCAAAGCAGGCTACAGCCCCACCATGCGTCAAAGCTGGAGAGGCAGTTGTTGCGCTTGGACCTTGCCAAAAGACATGCTGATATGAACGTGCCAGGATGGAGATTGCACCAATTATCAACAGGGCATTGGTCGATTTGGGTAAATGGCAATTGGCGTATGACGTTCGACTTTGATGGCGAACATGCTGTGCTTGTCGATTATCAGGATTACCACTAGGAGAAACACAATGAGCAGAATGCACAACCCACCACACCCCGGTGCTACTTTGAGGGAAGATGTATTACCCGCGTTGGGACTGACGGTTACCGCTGCTGCGAAGCAGCTAGGTGTTACGCGTGCCGCTCTGTCTCGTGTACTGAATGAGCACGCAGCAATTTCTCCGGAAATGGCGCTACGACTGGAAGGTTGGCTAGGCGTTGAGAATGGTGGACGGGCTGACGTATGGATAGCAGAACAGTCGGCATATGACTTGTGGCAAGTACGAAAGGCTGGTGCGCCCAAGGTTCAACGCGCTGAGTTAGTGGCGGCATAACGAGATCACCGCCGCCTGACGGGCTCGGGCAAGCATGTGTTGGTATTTTTGTTGGTATCTGCGAAAGTCGAACGCGGCAAAACCTTGACTGGCGTGGCTTGTAAAGGATGATTCAGTGGCACCTATCCGTAAGAATAAGCCCCGCCAGCCTGGGCTTATTCTTTGTCCAAATGGAAGCAGTGATTTGTTTTGAACGAGCGCGCAGCAATCTCGACTGAAATGGCAGGTGATAGCGTCTTGTTGCAAGTAAACAGTGTGCTGTATAATATGACCAATATTATAGTCATTAAGTGGAGGCGATATGCATGCAATGAGTCTGGCTCAAGCTAAAGCGCATTTAAGTGAGTTGATCAATACAGTCGAATTGGGGGAGGAAGTCGTTATTACACGGCACGGGCGTCCTGTTGCGAGAGTTCTTCCAGCTGCTCCGGCCAAGAAAGTGATGCCCTTGCAACGTTTAGCGAAGCTTCGCCAACAAGTTCCAGCCAGGCAAGGTAGTAGTGCAGACTTGTTGCGTGAATTGCGCGATGCAGAATGATCTATTTGGACACTAGCTTTTTGGCTCCACTATTTCGGGAGGAGGCTACCTCTTCGAAAGTTGCAGATTTCCTTTCTCGGCAGGTTGCAGGGAGTCTGGCAATTAGCCAATGGGCTTCTGTCGAATTTGCAAGCCTGACATCCCGGGATGTGCGGATGGGGATGCTCACAGCTGCTCAAGGTAAGAAGCTAATAGAAGAATTTGATTCGCTGGTGACAGAATCGCTGGTTGTCTTGGCTCCAAGTGCCAATGATTTCGATCTGGCAAAAGAATACGTTGCCAATTTTTCGACTCAGTTGCGAGAGCCAGATGCTTTGCATCTGGCTGTGGCGCAAAACAATGGGATGGAATTCATAGCCACATTAGATATCGGAATGATTTCTGCTGCGAAAAAATTGAAGATTCCGGCTCGACGAGTGATTCGTTAATGTGTGTAGTGAGAGATAGAAGCTTGGGGCTGGTATTGTGAGTAATAGTGTGAGTAACTTGAAAAGTGGTGCTTTGCAAGTCAATGTTGGCAAGCGATTCAAAGACACCTATCCCACCAAATAAAAAACTCCAGCATCGGCTGGAGTTTTTTATTTGTATCGGTGACGCGTTTTGCGTCTTAGCGACCGGTGAACAACTCTTTCACCATCCACAGCGAAAAACCTATTGCAACGATGTAAGTACCGATTGCACTGATATCCGCGATAAGTGACATTTTTTTCTCCTCCAAGAGCGTTAGGTTGAACACAATAACAACAAGGCCAAGCGGGACAAATCCTAGCAGAATTTATTTTTATGGCAAGTGTTTTATGAAAGCGCAAACAGCCTGACGGGAGTAACCCGTAGGCTTAGTAGGAGATACAGAAACGGGAAGTTCTTGTTGAGAACTTCCCGGCGAGCTTAGCTTAGCTAGTCTTTTTAAACAGCTGAGTGACCATCCACGCAGCGAATACAACTGCGAGTGTTACGGTGAATATCGATGAAACATCTGCAATGAACGACATATTTTCTCTCCCTGATGAATTCGATTTAAATCGACATCTATAATGGCAATGGTCAACTAAAGTCGCGATGATAATAGTTGACTAAAGCTTTTCGGATTATATAAATATTTTGGTTGGGTATTCACACAATTTATATAAGGCTTATAAAAATTAGGTCTTTAAAGTGGGTGCAGGAAAAAGTGTCGAACAATCAAATTGCTAACGTGCAAATGAAACTTTATATAAAGACCTATGGTTGCCAGATGAACGAGTACGACTCGGACAAGATGGCTGATGTGATGCGCGCTTGCGAAGGTATGGTGCAGACCGACCAGCCGGAAGAGGCGGACATCATTCTGTTCAACACCTGCTCCATTCGTGAGAAAGCGGAAGAAAAAGTGTTCTCTGATCTGGGACGAGCGCGGGCATTGAAGCAGCGCAACCCGAATCTGCTGATTGGCGTGGGGGGCTGCGTGGCGAGCCAAGAAGGCGAGACCATCATTAAGCGCGCGCCGTATGTGGATGTGGTGTTCGGCCCGCAGACTTTACATCGCCTGCCGCAACTGATTGCAGCACGGCGCACAAGCGGCAAGTCGCAAGTGGATGTCAGTTTTCCAGAAGTGGAAAAGTTCGATCACATGCCAGCGGCGCAGACATCGCACGGTACTGCATTGGTTTCAATCATGGAAGGATGCAGCAAATATTGCACCTACTGCGTGGTGCCCTTTACGCGAGGCGAAGAGGTGTCGCGACCTTTTGCCGATGTGATGCGTGAAGTGGAAAGTCTGACGCTGCAAGGTGTGAGTGAGATCACGCTGCTGGGACAGAATGTGAATGCGTATCTGGGTGAGACAGAAGATGGCGACACGGTCGACTTTGCCTTCCTGTTGCAAGCCGTGGCTGCGCTGCCCGCCGTGCAACGTCTGCGCTACATGACTTCGCATCCGCGTGAGATGTCGCCGCGTCTGATCGATCTGTATGCCACCACACCCAAGCTGGCCGGGCATTTGCACTTGCCGGTACAGTCCGGATCGGATCGGGTGTTGGCGGCAATGAAGCGAGGTTATACGATGCTTGAATACAAATCTGTTGTGCGCAAGCTGCGCGCAGCGCGACCAGATATTTCCATCACCTCGGATTTCATCATCGGCTTTCCCGGAGAGACCGATGACGACTTCGAGGCGACCATGAAGCTCATCGATGAAGTCAACTTCGATGCCAGTTTCAGCTTCATCTTTAGTCCGCGTCCCGGTACGCCAGCCGCCGAGATGAAGGACGATACGCCTTATGAGACCAAGTTGGCACGGCTGCATCGGGTGCAAACACGCATCGCGGAGCTGGAGAGACAAGTCAGCGATGCGATGGCGGGAAGTGTGCAGCGCGTGCTGGTGGAGAACATCTCGCGCAAGAGCGAACTGGAAATGGCGGGGCGCACCGAAAACAACCGGGTTGTGAATTTTGTCGGTTCTCCCGGCATGTTGGGGCGCTATGTGGATGTGCGCATCCTGTCAGGAACGATGCACACTTTGCGTGGCGAATTGGTACAGAGGAGCGATCCCGCTTATGAAAAATATGAACCGGCAAAATCATGACTGATGTCCACAAAATTTCGCTGTCGGTGCAATATGCCAGCAATGCCCAAAAACTGCCCACACGCTCACAATTCCGTCGTTGGGTGAAAGTCGCATTGGAGCAGGATGTGCAGATGGCGTTGCGCATCGTGGACGAGATCGAAGGTCGCGCGTTGAACTTGGGTTATCGCCACAAGGATTATGCGACCAACGTGCTGACCTTCGTCTATGACGATACGGCTCCTTTGTATGGCGATGTTGTCATCTGTGCGCCGGTGGTGGCACGTGAGGCGAAAGAGCAAGGTAAGGACTTGCTCGCGCACTATGCCCATCTCACCATTCATGCGGCGCTGCACCTGCAAGGGTATGACCACGAAAACAAGCGCGAAGCTGAGAAGATGGAGGCGCGCGAGACTGCGTTGATGCTTAAATTAAGGTATCCTGCTCCTTATCTTATTCCCTGATTTTTGTAATGGACGGTTTAGAAAGTAACGGTAAGAAACCCACCTTGTTGGAACGGCTCTCCATGATGTTGTTGCGTGAGCCGGAAGACCGCGAACAGCTCATCACATTGTTGCACAGCGCCTACGAGCGCGACCTGTTGGATGCCGATGCCCTTTCCATGATGGAGGGCGTCATCCAGGTTTCCGAGCGCCAAGTGCGCGAGATCATGATTCCGCGTGCGCAGATGGACGTCATCGACATCAGCCAGCCGCCGGAAAAATTCATTCCCTACGTCATCGAAACCGCGCACTCGCGTTTCCCCGTCGCCGACGGCGACAAGGACAACATCATCGGCATCCTGCTGGCGAAAGACTTGCTGCGCTACTACGCGGGCGAAGAATTCGATGTGCGCGATATGCTGCGCCCTGCGGTGTTCGTGCCGGAATCGAAACGCCTCAACGTATTGCTGCGCGACTTCCGTAGCAACCGCAATCATCTTGCGCTCGTGGTCGATGAGTATGGTGGCGTCAGCGGTATGGTCACCATCGAAGATGTGTTGGAACAGATCGTCGGTGATATCGCCGACGAATACGACTTCGACGAAAATGAAGACAATATCATCCGTGCCGATGCCGAGCACTGGCGGGTCAAGGCCGATACCGAGATCGCCGATTTCAACACCGCACTCGGCACCGACTTCAGCGATGAAGAGTACGACACCATCGGCGGTCTGGTACTCAAAGCGGCGGGTCAACTCCCTAAACGGGGTGAACGTATCCAGATCGGCGAATGGCAATTCACCGTGATGCGCGCAGATAGTCGCAGGTTGCATTCCTTGTTGGTTGAACGGACGCTGCTTGAAGTGGCTGGACAGGATTGACGCTGCCCGCGATGAACCAGACAAAATCATCTGAGATGCCATTGCTGTCACTGGGCATGATGGCGGTGCTGGTGGCGCAGTTCTTCTCTGCACTGGCCGACAATGTCATCCTTATTGCAGCCATCGCCATCGTTAAAGCGCAAGGTTTTCCCAACCTTGTGCCGATGCTACAAGAATCCTTCGTCGTCCCCTTCATTCTGCTCGCCCCCTTTGTCGGGCAGATCGCCGATAGTTTTCCCAAAGGCCGCGTGATGTTGGTCGCGAATCTACTCAAACTCGCGGGTGCTCTCGCCATGCTCTTCGGCGTCAATCCACTGACTGCATATGGTTTGATCGGCATCGGTGCAGCTATGTATTCCCCTGCCAAATACGGCATCCTGTCGCAGATGTTCGGCCCTGCCGCATTGGTGCGCGCGAATGGCTTGATGGAAGGCTCCACCATCGTCGCCATTCTGATGGGGGTGGTCTTAGGGGGATGGTTGGCGGATCATTCGTTGAACTGGGCATTCACCGGCGTCGTTTTGGCGTATGGCTTGGCGGCATTCGCCAACTTGTTCATTCCGTCATTGTCTGCAGAAAAAACGGGCACAAATTTTCATCCGTGGTTATTGCTCAAGCAGTTCATTACCTCCCTGTCCTTGATGTTCAAGAACTCAGACGCGCGTTTCAGTCTGTTGGGAACGAGCGTGTTTTGGGGTAGCGGCAGCACGCTGCGCCTGATGCTGTTCGCTTGGGTGCCAGCAGCCTTGCTCATTACCGACAATCAGACACCGGCCAACCTCATGGGGGCAGTCTCCATCGGCATCGTCATCGGTGCAGTGGGGGCGGGCTTCGGGATATCGTTGGCCAAAGTCAATCGTGCACTACTCGGTGGTCTGTTGCTCGGTCCGCTCATCTTTGCGCTGGCCTTTGTTCACGATCTTTCTTGGGCATACACGTTGATGATCGCCATCGGCATCTGTGGTGGCGCTTTTGCAGTGCCGCTCAATGCCTTGTTGCAAGAGCGCGGGCACGAAAGTATCGGTGCGGGCAATGCATTGGCAGTGCAGAATTTCGTGGAGAACATCGCCATGCTGTTGTTCGTGGGCGGATACGGTTGGACAGCTACGGTAGGCATTTCTGTTGCGACAAGCCTCATGGTGTTCGGCGTGATCTTGCTGATAGCCATTGGGGTGCTGGCTGTGTTTAGATGGAAACATGCGTGTAACCGTTGAAAATCTGTGAGCGGTATAGTGCAGCAAATGTTCACCATGCCACCGATACTGAATAGTTAGCGGCCTTTATTTCACTAATGCGACGGAAATACCTAGGCAACTAGACCGTTTGGCATATTGTTCTTTGGGGCGCTATTAGGTAGCGTGCACGGTCGGCATCTTTTAGAGATAACGAATGTGATGCAGGATTCCAATATATTTTGGTTGGCTTTGAAGGTGCTGCTTGGTGTTTTCGCACTATTCAATATTTACGTTTCAATCCGTCTAGTGATTTATTGCGGATACACAGCCTTTCAAAAGGCGTGGCAACTGATAATCATCTGGCTGATTCCGGTTTTTGGAGCGATATTGGTTCATTCGCTTATGGTGGCGCCGCGTCACACTGAAACTGATCATGGATTCAGCCGAGATGACAGCGATAATCCTCCGGGGGCGGGTATGCATGGGATTTGATGAGTGAATCGGGAGCGGCTCAGTTCAAGTTCAATACGAACGAATGTTTTGGCTTGTTTCTGGTTCTTAGAACTTCTCATCCTCACGCAAATATCGCCACTGTCCTTGCGGCAGGTCGCCCAGCCGCACTCTGCCGATGCGCACGCGTTTCAACGCGGTGACCTTTAATCCCACCATCTCACACATGCGGCGTATCTGGCGCTTCTTGCCTTCGACCAGAATGAAACGCAGTTGGTCGTCGTTCTGCCAACTTACTTTTGCGGGCTTCAATTTCTTGCCATCCAACGACAGGCCGTGATTGAGCATGGCGAGCCCGTTCGCTGCAAGCTGGCCTTGCACGCGCACCAGATATTCTTTTTCAACGGGGGAGTCTTCGCCGACAAGTTGCTTGGCGATGCGACCATCCTGTGTGAGCACCAGCAATCCGGTGGAGTCGATGTCGAGGCGTCCGGCTGGCGCGAGGCCAAGGAGTTGGCTGCGGTGGAAGCGGTGCGGCACAGCGTCTTGTTCCCAGCGCGTGCTGCTATCCAACAGCAGGATGGCTGGTTTGTAGCCTTCCTCGGCTTGCCCGGAGACGAAGCCGACCGGTTTGTGCAGCAGGATGGTGACGCGCCCATGCTGTTTGGCTTGCGCCTCGCGCTCCAGCGTGATCTTTTGTGTCGGCAATATCTTGCTGCCGAGTTCGCTGACGGTCTCGCCGTCCACTTTCACCCAACCTTTGGCGATGTAGTCGTCCGCCTCGCGGCGTGAGCACAGTCCTTGTTCGGACATGAGTTTTGAAAGACGTACTTTTTCCATTTTTATTCCAAGTTATTTATAGCCGTCATTCCAGCGTAGGCCGGAATGACGGCATATTTATCACCCCAATGCAGGGAACAGGCCGCGCACTCCCCCCGCGATAAATTCCACCGCGATCGCGGCGAGTAGCAGCCCCATCATCCGCGTGACGATGCTACTGCCGATTTTGCCTAAACGTTGCGATACCCACGGAGCGATAAGGAAAGTGAGCCACACGGTAAAACTCAAAGCGACCAACACCAGCGCCATCGCACCGTAATGGCCCACATTGCTTCCCTTGTGTGCATCGAGGATCACCGTGCTGATCGCGCCTGGCCCCGCCAAGAGTGGCGTGGAGAGCGGCACGATGGCGACGGAGGAGGTCGCATCGCCGTCAGCTTCATCGGGTGTCAGTTTGGGTTTGTCACCGATGAGCATGTTGATGGACATCAGCAGCAACAAGATGCCGCCTGCAGTGCGGAAGGAGTGGATGCTGATGCCGAAAAACTCCAGAATCGCCTCGCCCAGCAGCAGGGCGGCCAGCAAGATGAAGAGCACTGAGAGGGAGGCCATGCGCCCGACCCGTTCGCGTTTTTGCGCCGTCATGCCCGCAGTGAAGGCAATGATGATGGGAATGATGCCGACCGGATCGATGATCGCGAACAGGCTGATGAAGATCTTGGTGTATTCGGTTAAGTCGAGCATTGGGTGCCTATCAGACGATGTGATCGACGAGCTGCCCTACCGCCATGCGTAGGCGGCGCGACAGACTCACTGCGATGGCGCGGATGACGCGTGCCGCGATGCGCGGGTGTTCTTCCAGCATCTGATCCAGCGCCTCTTTCGAGAGTGTCAGCAGAATGCTGTCCTCCGCAGCTTGGCAAGTGGCAGAGCGTCGCTCTCCATCCAGCACGGCCATCTCGCCGAAAGCGCGGCCATGCCCCAGTTTGACCATTTCCACCAACTCCTCATTCTGGTTGGCCTTGATCACCGCGATGCTGCCCGAATGCACGATGCACATAAAGGTACCGACATCGCCCTCGTTGAAGACAGCCTCATCGTGAGCGATCTTGTTAATGCCGAAATAGTGTGCGGCGGCACGCAACTCCGCAGGGGGCAGGTGATTGAACAGGTCGCAATCGATCAGCATGGTGCTGATCTCTTCGAGCAAGGCGGAGTGGTTGGACATGTTGCGAGTCGGGGTAACGATGACGTGCGGCGGAAGTTACACCGTATAATCTGGCGAATCAACTTTATCGCCACCCGCTGTGAATAAAATCATCACCTCGCCCTATCTAAAAGCATTCGTTGCCGGAGCCATCGCCGTATTCGGCTTCGCGCCGTTCGGCCTCTTCCCTTTACCCGTCCTTTCTCTTGCGGTGTTGTTCTGGCTGTGGAGCAAGGCCGGCAGCCCTAGGCAGGCCGCAGGGTTGGGCTTCGCCTTCGGTATGGGATTATTTTGTGTCGGCGTCAGTTGGATCTATGTTGCCTTGCATGACTACGGTTACATGCACCCCATTCTGGCGGCAGCGGCCACCGCCTTGTTCGCTGCCGTGAATGCCGCACTACCCGCAGCAGCGGGGTATGCGCAGGCGAAACTAAAACCGTTCATGGTGAGCCCTTCGACTGTGCTCAGGACAGGCTCGTCGAATCATGAACAACCACCCTTCGACATAACCAGCGACTTGCCCGCTTGCGGGCTTAGTCGAATGGCTAGTAGCTCCATCAGGCTTAGGGCGAACGGTGCATGGATATTGCTGATTATGCCCGCCATGTGGACGCTCGCCGAATGGCTGCGCGGTCTGCTGTTCACCGGTTTCCCGTGGCTCTCGTTCGGGTATTCGCAAGTGCCCGTTAGCCCGCTGGCAGGCTATGCGCCCGTGCTTGGCGTGTTCGGCGTATCGCTCGTTGTGGCGTTGAGTGCGGCGCTGCTGCTCTTGTTTCAGCGAGCACTTCCCTCTCCCATCGGGGGAGGGCTAGGGTGGGGGAACAAGCCTAGCGCGCAGATGTTCCTGTTCCTGGCACTACTTTGCATGTGGGGATGTGGTGCAGTGTTAAGCAACGTTGCATGGACACAGCCACAAGGTGAACCGCTCAAGGTCGGCCTGCTGCAAGGCAACATCGCGCAAGATACCAAGTTCGAGGAAGACAAACTCGTCAGCACCTTGGAAACCTACCGCCGCCTAGCGCAAAGTAGCGATGCCCGTTTGATCGTCTTGCCTGAGACCGCTTTGCCGCTGCTGCGAGACAATGTGCCGGAAACTTATCACATCATTTTGCGCGAACACGCGCGCAAGAATGCGGGCGACATCCTCATCGGTGCTTTCGAAAAAGAACATGGCAAGTACTACAACAGCGTGTATTCGCTGGGCACTGCCGAAAGTCAGCATTACCGCAAAGACCACCTCGTGCCCTTCGGCGAATTCATTCCCCTGCGTGGCGTGCTCGGCTGGTTCATCAACGATGTGTTGAGCATCCCCATGGGCGATCTTGCCAGCGGCGGCGATCGGCAAGCGCCGCTCACTGTGGCCGGACAACAGGTCGCGGTGGACATCTGCTACGAAGACGCCTTCGGCGAAGAGATCATCCGTGCCTTACCGCAAGCCACACTGTTGGTGAACGTCACCAACGATGCTTGGTATGGCGATTCGCATGCGGCCATGCAGCACAATCAACTGTCGCAGATGCGCGCGCTGGAGACCGGCCGCATGATGCTGCGCGCCACCAACACCGGCGTTACCTCCGTCATCGGTGTGGATGGCCGCATACAGGCCATGCTGCAGCAGCATGAAGAAGGGGTGCTCACCGCACAAGTGCAGGGTTATGCGGGCAGCACGCCGTATGTGAGATGGGGGAATTGGGGGATGCTGGTGTTGGTTGGTTTGATGTTGGGGGTGGCGTGGTGGATGGGGCGAAAAGGCCGTTCGTCCTGAGTGCCTTGCGCAGCAAGGTGTATCGAAGGATGGGCGAAGCCCGCTGGTTCTTGTCCCCTCTCCCTCCGGGGGAGGGCTAGGGTGGGGGAAGGCTCGTTGTATTTCCTCTCATCTTAAAAGCAAAACCGTCGGGGGTAGCACCCGCAAGGAGTACGCCGTGGTTGTAAGGGGCTAAAGCCCCAACAACCACGCTGCCCGACAGCTAGTCACTTTTTTTTGCTTCGCCAAAATGAAAGTAACCAAAGAAAAGGCGACCCCGGTGCGCCGCTGCTTCGCAGTTCCCTGCGTTGCTCGACTGGCCAGGTTTCCTCATAAACTCGCACGACCCGCTACGCGTCTACGTGCTCAAACATATTCGTCGGACTACCCCTGTCTGGTCTCCGCTACTCGGCGGCGCACAGGGGAGGGAAAAGCAAAGATCAAAAACGCATGGTGGGCAGCAAGCTGCCCACCATACCTTGTAGATAGGCAAAGCAATTTGACTCCGGTACATTGCAGTTCCATGGTGTGGGAGTTCGGGGTGAATAAAAGCAAAAACATTCTTCGAGGGGTTCGAGCTTTAGAAAATGCTGCAAGCGTATCGAGACTGGATACGCGGCTGATGACATAAAAGCAAGCGTCATGGAAACGTTGATCGAGGAGTTTCGAAAGTACAGAAATGCTCGAAAGATATGGCATAGATCTACTTGCCGTCGAAGACGGTAAACATAACCAAGATTCGTTCTATTGATTGGGCCTCTGAACTTTACGACCGCTGCATAGGCATTAGGCAAGATTACTTAGTCATGAATTCTGGCGAGTGTGCAGAAACCTGCGCCTACTGGGAAGAACATATTGGTAAGGCTCTTTCCTTATACTGGAACGCAGTGCGTTTTGAACAAGAAAAATCTAATCTTCCGCTTGACGAATTCGCGTATGAATTATTTCGAAACATTGGTGCGCTAATCGAAGGAACATTACAAGTCTACCTGAAGGAACTTCTGCATCTAGCTCAAAGATTGCGTGGAGAGCCAACATCATTTTCCGATATTCAATCATTGGATTTGGGGGCTGCTGTGCGCCTCGTTGGAGAAAAAGCAAATATCTCCACATTCTTAACGCTATCTCCTTGGAATGTTCCGCTCAACCAGTGGAGAAATATTGCGCAGCACTATTCGATGGATTCCAGTGGCTCTACGATTGTTTGCCAATATGGCTCACGACTGCAACACTCAATTTCACTTCAGAGATCGGAGCTATTGGATATCGCCAGAGACTTAGTGCAGCTATTTGCAACGGTACGAACCGCGCAAACGATATTTACATTGGATCACGCTGATATTCTGATTTCACACTGCAAAGGCTTCGAAAGAAGGGAGAAAGACCTACTCTTTCAATTTGCGGTTGGCGCTGCATCACAAGGATTTGAGGTTATTGATTTAGAAGTGTCAGAAGAAAAGGCACGAGCATTAATGATTGATGTAACAGAGCAAGATCAGACTGTACGCTCGATACATGCGTCACAGTTTGTATACAACCTGTGGGTTGCTACGAAGTCAAGCCAGCTTATTATTGAATACAGGACGAAATCGGGAGACTATTCTCTCAAAACAACGGCTGAAGCATTGGACTGCGAGAAGGTGTTTAACGGAACCGAGGAAATTTCGTATTTAGCTAGAATTGTTCGTTTTGAACCAAGTCGCTTTACAAATTAAGTCTGATGGCGCGATAGCGCCATCAGACTTTTAGTTTTTTGCTTTCCCTTCCCCTGTGCGCCGCCGAGTAGCGCAGGCTGGTCAGGGAATTCTGACGAATATGTTTGAGCACGTGGACGCGTAGCGGATCGTGCGAGTTTATGAGGAAGCCTGGCCAGTCGAGCAACGGAGGAAACCCGAAGGGCGGCACACCGGGGGCGACTTCTTTTGGTCACTTTTCTTGGCAAGACAAGAAAAGTGACTAGTTGTCGGGCTACCCCCGACGGTGTTGGGTTTAAAGCAAGAGGGAACACAATGAGCCTTCCCCCACCCTAGCCCTCCCCCGGAGGGAGAGGGGACGAGAGGCACTCAGGACGAACGGTCATCAGGCAATCCACAAAATGAAATCACAGAACAACCCTTGGATTTGCTACCTCCTCCAATGCTCCGACCAAACCCTCTATTGCGGCATCACTAACGATCTCGACAAGCGCCTCGCCGCGCATAATGCGGGCGAAGGTGCCAAGTACACGCGCGGACGAACGCCGGTGAAACTGATGTATCGCGAACCTTGCGCAGACAAATCCACTGCCTTGAAGCGTGAGTTGGAAATAAAAAGACTGCCGAGAATCCAAAAACTGGCACTGTGCGCAAAGAGCGGATGAAAGGCGCGGAAGATTATCCGGCACGGTACAAGGCAGATTTAATTAGACTGCAACCAACTTGGCTTAACCTGCGCAGCCAATCATCAACTAACGCTTTTTCGGTCAGATGCGGACTTTATTCTGGGTGGCATCATGCCGAACTCCCTTGATATGTGGTCAACAATAACAAAGCTTCCGCGCCATGCTGCGTTCCCCATGGTGGTTCCGTTTGCCGTCTATATCGCATTCCTTTTTCTGGAAGATATCGTCGGCAGTAGTTTGGTCGAGGCTACTGCCATTGATATGCGTCTGTTTTACCCGGTAAAGATCGCTTGCGTCGCCTTACTTCTGCTGATCTTCTGGAAGCGTTATACGGAACTCGCAAAATTCAAGCTTCGACCACGGGAGTGGATGTGGGGAATCGCTGTCGGCATCGCAGTCTTCGTGCTATGGATCAATATGAGCGAAGGCTGGATGAACATTGGACAATCGACCGGGTTCGATCCACGCAATGCCGCTGGCGAAATCAACTGGTCTATGGCTTTGCCAAGGTTGATCGGGGCGGCTTTGGTCGTGCCGATCATGGAGGAATTGTTCTGGCGTTCATTCCTGCTACGCTGGATCGCCCATCCGCGATTTATCGGTGTAACACCGGCTCAAGTTGGGCTGAAGGCGTTGATCTTAAGTTCTGTGGTGTTCGGAGTGGAGCATGCTCTGTGGCTGGCAGGGATACTCGCTGGACTTGCGTATGGCTGGCTCTACATGAAGAGCAATAATCTTTGGGTGCCGATACTGGCTCACGCAGTGACCAATGGCATGCTTGGATTGTGGGTGTTACATACCGGCCAGTGGACGTTTTGGTGAAATTCATGCGCGGGTTGTTCGTTTGTCGCTTGCTTGTAAGGGGATGACGGGGTGCCCCGAAAACCCGTAAAATGCGGCCTTTCGCGAATTCAGTCGGTTACCTAGTACATGCTCACTTTTCAACAAGTCATCCTGACGCTTCAACAATTTTGGGATAAGCAGGGTTGCGCGTTGCTGCAACCCTACGATATCGAAGTGGGTGCGGGCACGTTCCACACAGCGACTTTTCTGCGTGCCATCGGCCCCGAACCTTGGCGTGCAGCCTATGTGCAGCCTTCGCGTCGCCCTAAGGACGGGCGTTACGGCGAGAATCCCAATCGCTTGCAGCATTACTACCAGTACCAAGTGGTGCTGAAACCTTCCCCCGACAACATCCAGGAGCTCTATCTCAATAGCTTGCGTGCGCTGGGGATCAAGACCAACGAGCACGATATCCGTTTCGTCGAGGACGACTGGGAATCGCCGACGCTGGGCGCGTGGGGCTTGGGCTGGGAAGTGTGGCTGGACGGGATGGAGGTCACGCAGTTCACTTATTTTCAGGAAGTCGGCTCGCTCACCTGCAAGCCGGTGCTGGGCGAGATCACCTATGGCTTGGAACGCTTGGCCATGTATCTGCAAGGTGTGGAGAATGTGTACGATCTGGTGTGGGCGAAGAACGGCGACACGGTCATCACTTACGGCGACGTGTATCACCAGAACGAAGTGGAGCAATCGAAATATAACTTCGAGCATTCCAATGTCGAGATGTTGTTCCGTCACTTCAATGAATATGAAGGCGAAGCCAAGCGCCTGATGGACGCCGGGCTGCCCTTGCCCGGCTTCGAGATGGTGATGAAGTGCTCGCACACCTTCAATCTGCTGGATGCGCGCGGTGCGATCTCGGTGACCGAGCGTGCGGCCTACATCGGCCGGGTGCGCGCCCTGGCAAGACAGGTGGCGCAGGCGTATTACGATTCACGCGAAGCATTGGGTTTCCCCATGGCTAAACAATTGGAGAAATCTGAATGACGACTGCGACACTACTGATCGAGCTGCTCACCGAAGAGTTGCCGCCTAAGGTGCTGGAAAAACTTTCCACCACCTTCGCTAACGAAGTGTTCGCGGCATTGAAAGAGCAGGCGTTGCTGGGTGAAGCCAGTGCGCTGACGCCATATGCGACACCGCGCCGCTTGGCATTGAGTATCACCGAGGTGTTGCAGCAACAGCCGGACCGCATCATCGAGCGCAAAGGCCCAGCCGTTGCCGCAGGGTTGGATGCCGAGGGCAAGCCGACCAAGGCGCTGGAAGGTTTCATGCGCTCGGTCAACGTCACCTTGGCGCAATTGCAGCGCGTGGGTGAGGGCAAGGCAGAATGCTTTGTGGCGCGCGTCGAGCAAAAAGGCAAAGCGCTGGATGAGTATCTGCAGGACATCGTGACGCAGGCTTTGAAGAAATTGCCGGTGCCGAAGTTGATGCGCTGGGGCGACTTCGAGCATCAGTTCGTGCGTCCGGTACATGGCCTGACCATACTGCACGGTAACCGTGTGGTCTCGGCGGAGGTGCTGGGCTTGAGCAGTGGCAACGTGACCAGCGGTCACCGCTTCATGTGCAATGAGCGCGTCACCATCGAGCACGCGGACGATTACGAGGCGACGATGGCGCGCGACGGACGTGTGGTGGTCAGCTTTGCAAATCGGCGCGAGAGCATCGTGGCGCGGCTGGATCAGTTGTCCGAGCAGAATGAAGCGATCTGGGTGGGGCATGCCAATTTCGATCTGGAGAAATTGCTATCGATGTCCAATGAAGAGCGCAGTGTGCTGAGTACCCTGCTGGATGAGGTGACTGGGCTGGTCGAATGGCCGGAGGTGTACGTTGGCGAGTTCGAGCAGGAATATCTCGAAGTGCCGCAGGAATGTTTGATCCTCACCATGCAGCAGAACCAGAAATATTTTCCGCTGCTGGATTCGACCACCGGCAAGCTGCTGAACAAGTTCCTCATCGTGTCCAACATGCAGGTGAGCGACCCGCATCACATCATCGAAGGCAACCAGCGTGTGGTGCGCCCGCGTCTGGCCGATGCGCGCTTCTTCTTCAATCAGGATCGCAAGCAGAAGCTAGAGTCTCGCGTCGAGAAACTGGGCAACGTGGTCTATCACAACAAGCTGGGTACTCAGTTGCAGCGCGTCGCGCGCATCACTACCCTGGCGGGCACCATCGCGCGTCTGCTGGATGCGGATAAAGCCAAGGCCGAATTGGCGGCACGTTTGTGCAAGGCCGATCTGCTCACCGACATGGTGGGTGAGTTCCCCGAACTGCAAGGCATCATCGGGCGTTATTACGCGTTCCACGACGGCGAAGATCTGGAAGTGGCGAATGCCATCGAAGCGCATTACCACCCGCGCTTTGCCGGAGATTCGGTGCCGATGGGCGCGGTGGCGTGTGCCGTGGCGTTGGCCGATAAACTGGAAACGATCATCGGTATCTACGGCATCGGTCAGGTACCGACCGGAGACAAAGACCCGTTCGGTCTGCGCCGGCAGGCGCTGGGCATCTTGCGTATCCTGATCGAGACACCATTCGATCTGTCATTGCCCGCATTGCTCAAAGCTACCGCAGACAATTTCCCGGACGGGATGTTGAGCGCGACCGTGGCGACCGACGTGGAAGGTTTTATGATGGATAGGTTGCGTGGTTATCTGCGTGACCGCAGTTTCGACGTGACGCATATCGAGGCCGTGTTGGCTGTGCTGAACGGGCGTCTGCATGAAGTGTTGCCGCGTCTGCAAGGTGTGCGTACCTTTGCTACGCTGGCCGTGGCGAAAGACTTGGCTGCCGCCAACAAGCGCGTGCAGAACATCATGCGCAAGAACCACGAGGAGCTGGGGGCGGCGATGGCGAACGCGGTGTTCGATGCCGCCCTGATGACAGACGAGGCCGAGCGCAATCTGCATCAGGCGATCATGGACATCACGCCGTTCGTACAAGGCTATTTCAGCCGTGGCGAATACGGACAGAACCTCAAAGGTCTGGTCACCCTCAAGCCCTTCATCGACGATTTCTTCGATCAAGTCATGGTGATGTGTGAGGACAAGGCGTTGCGCATCAACCGTGCCTTGCTACTCAAGCAACTCGGCGCTCTGATGAATCAAGTAGCGGACATTTCGAAACTGGCGGCATGAGCAAACTCATCATCCTCGACCGTGACGGCGTCATCAATTTCGATTCCGATCAATTCATCAAGAACCCGGAAGAATGGAAACCCATCCCCGGCAGTCTGGAAGCGATCGCGCGCCTGACGCAGGCCGATTACCGCGTGGTGGTGGCGACCAACCAGTCTGGCATCGGGCGTGGCTTGTTTGACATGCCGACGCTGAATGCCATTCACGACAAGATGCACAAGGCGTGTGCACTGGTGGGTGGGCGCATCGATGCGGTGTTCTTCTGTCCGCATACCAACGAATCGAACTGCGGCTGCCGCAAACCTAAGAGCGGCATGCTGGAAGAGATCGCCACGCGTTACGGTGTCAGCCTGGAGGCCGTACCCGCAGTCGGTGATTCGTTGCGCGACTTGGAATCCGCAGTGCGCCTGGGCGCGCAGCCCTATCTTGTACTGACCGGCAAAGGCACGAAGACACAGGCCAAAGGTGGCTTGCCTGACAATACCTTGATATTCGCCGATCTGGCGGCGGTGGTCGCGACACTGGTATGACACTCGTCCGTTCCCTACTCTTTTTGCTGGTGCAGTTGGTGTGGGTGCCGATCTATGCCACGTTGTCGCTGTTCACTTTTCCGCTCAGCCCCCACACGCGCTATCGTCTCATCTCCGGTCTCGCTTACAGCGTGATCTGGTTGTTGCGCATGATCTGCGGTATTCGCATGGAGGTGCGCGGTGCGGAGAACATCCCGCAGCAGCCGTGTATCGTGCTGTGCAAGCACCAGTCGGCATGGGAGACCTTTGCCTTGCAGACGGTGTTCCCGCCGCAGGTGTGGGTGCTCAAGCAAGAGTTGCTGTGGTTGCCCTTCTTTGGCTGGGGGTTGGCGTTGACCAGCCCCATTGCGATCAATCGTAGTAAAGGCAAGGAGGCGATGAAGCAATTGCTGGCGCAAGGCAAGCAACGCCTCGATGACGGTTTTTGCGTCGTGATCTTTCCGGAGGGGACGCGCATGCCTTACGGCGTGCATGGCAAATACAAGATCGGTGGCGCCCTGTTGGGCGAGAGCACGGGTGCGCCGGTGGTGCCGGTGGCGCATAACGCGGGTAAATTCTGGGGACGCAATGCCTTTCTGAAGCATCCCGGCACCGTTGTGATGAGTATCGGCCAGCCCATCGATCCTAAGGGCCTCAAGGCGGAAGAGATCAACCGCCGTGTCGAGGCGTGGATCGAGGCCGAGATGATCAAGCTTGACTGATGTTCAAAGCATTACGTCAAAAGTCACCAACACCTGTCGTCGAACAACGCAACATCCACCTTTCCGGTAAAGAGATCAGTTACACCCTCAAACGCAGCGGCTACCGTCGCAGCATCAGTTTGCGTATCGATGACCGGGGTCTTACCGTCAATGCGCCGTTGCGCGCTTCCGAAAAATGGCTGCACAGTGTGCTGCACGACAAGGCCGACTGGGTAGTTGAGAAGCTGAACGGGTGGCAGGCGAAGAAGGCACCGCCGATATACTGGGCGGAAGGTGCACGCATCCCGTTCCGTGGCGAAGCGTTTGTGCTGACACTGACGCCCAAGTTGCGTGGCGTAAAACCGCAGTTGTTCGGAGAGGTGTTGCACGTCCCCGTGGGAGCGGAGGCGGATGCGGCAAGTATCGAAAAGGCCGTGGCGCTTTGGTATCGCACCGAGGCGCTACGCGTGTTCGAGGAGTGCGTCGAGCACTTTGCGCCGTTGATGAAGGTCACACCGCAGGAACTCAAGTTGTCGGCGGCGCGCACCCAGTGGGGAAGTTGTACCGCGCGCGGCGTGGTACGGTTGAACTGGCAATTGGTGAAGATGCCCTTGCATCTGATCGACTATGTGGTGGTGCATGAACTGGCACATCTACGCGAGATGAACCACTCGCCTGCTTTCTGGCGGATCGTTGAGGGTGCGTGCCCGGATTACAAACAGTGTCGTGCGGAATTGCGCAGCTACGGAGTGGCGGAATAGCGCGATCAAGCTGGTGTTCTGCGGTGCGACAATTTGACGCATTCCAAAACGGAGAGATCAGCATTAGAGTTCGTTCTGCCAAGCGGATAGGACGCGATTCCCTTAGTCTCCTCCCGGATGAAAGAATAGCTTCCGCTTGGCTTCTTTTAGAAGTCCAGTCTTTCCCCGGTACCGATCTGCACGAGTTCACTGAGCTTGGTGAACATCTCGCTGTTGTCGCGCTGACTGAACCAGCGCTCGTCTTGCAGAGCATAGTGGAAACCGCCCGATTTCGCGGCCAGCCAGATCTCTTGATTCGGCACATGGCGGTTGACGATGACTTTGCTGCCATCGGCGAACTCCATTTCCAGTACGCTGCCGTTGCTGTCGTACTCGATATCTGCATCGCTGCTGTCGATCGCATGTTCGATGCGGGCAAAGACCGCATCGGCAACTTCGTTGAATTCGCTTTCTGTCATGTTTATCCTTTTAGTTGATTAACGGCGTCCGATCAGCATGCTGCTGTCGCCCTGACTCACTTGAAAATTACGCAATACATTTGCACCCAGCAGATTGGCTTCCATATTGGGCATCACCGCCACCGTGATGTTCTGCAACACGAAATTGCCTAGCGTCATGCGCGGCACGAGGGCGATGCAGCCAGTCGCGGTGCCATTCGCGGTCTGGAACTGCACCTCCTTGCAATTGTGCAGCCCAGCTTGCCGTGCGAGATCGCTGGAGATGGCGGTGACCGAGGCACCGGTATCTACCATAAAGGTGACTGGGACGTTTTCGATGGTACCGGGTAGATAGAAGTGTCCATTGGCTTGGCGCTGTACTTCCATGCTGCCATCGCCGGAGAAGATCGGCGCGGGCGCTGCCTGCTCGGGGTTGGCGGTTTTGACGAACAGTTGAAAATCTTCCATGCCCGCGCCGGAAGTCTGCATGGCCAGCTGCATCGGTTTATCCATCTGCACGGTCAGGGGTTTGTCGAACTTCAGGAAATGACCATCGGAGAAACCATTGTGCGAGTTGCACCAAGTGTCACCGACATTGAACATCATGTCGTATTGGCCGGTGGGCAAGTGCACAGTGGCACTTTGGCGGGCGTGCACCAACACCGAGAGGGCGGGGATGGTCGTCTGTGGCGCGCTGAGGATCAAGAGCAGCGGATGGGCATGATCGTTCTTGAGCGTGATCTCCGGATCGTTAGGGCCGCCGGCATGGAGGCCGCTGTTGGGGAAGATAGTGACGTTGCCATTGGCAGGGAAGCCGCTCTCGCATGGCAGACCTTCCACTGATTTGTTGAGTGATACGGTTTGAGGCTGTTTCCCGCCCAAGCTTACCTGCGGCGGGCGGCTTGATTGTTGCGCAGCCCAGAAACCGATCAGGCCCGCCAATAGCACGATAAGTACATTGCGTATGCCATGACGCTCTTTGGTTTGATAATAAATGACAGGCTCTGGACGGACAGGCTGCTGCGCGCGCGCATTGAGCGGGTTGCTAGAGATGGTTTGCTCGATCAGTTCGCGTAGTCTGTTGAACAATTCGCTCTGGTCATGAGTGCGCCAAGTTCCATCGCGGTGGACGAATTCGATGCCGCCAGAGCGTGCCGCTAACCACACGTTGCGCGTTAGCGCATCGAAATTGATGAGGATGCGTTGTCCGTCCGCGAACTCCAGCTTGAGTGCATTACCACTCAAGCTCTGGCGGATGTCCACACCGCGCTCGTTCACCATCTGCTGGATCCTGGCGAATAGGGCGCTGCTCGGTTCGTTGCCTAGGCTTTCCGTCATATAATCCCGCTCGTTCTGATCCCCAATATTAAGAAAGACAAAGCTATGCGCATCCTCGGCATTATGTTGCTGTTGGCCATCATCCTGCAAGGCTGCGGTCGTAAAGGCCCGTTGTTCCTGCCGCCCGCGCCAACAGCGACCCCGCAAGCCGTTCCCGCACAACCCGCTACCGAAACAACCGAAAGCAAGAAGTGACCATGACCGATTATTTTCACTATCAAAATGACCAACTGTTTGTCGAGAACGTCGCTTTGTCCGACATCGCACAACGCTTTGGTACTCCGTGTTATGTCTATTCGCGTGCCGCGCTGAGCGACGGCTATCGCCAGTTTGCCGAGGCGTTCAAGAGTCGCGACCATTTGATCTGTTATGCGGTTAAGGCCAATTCCAATTTGGCGATCCTTAACCTCTTCGCACGCTTCGGCGCTGGGTTCGACATCGTCTCCGGCGGGGAGTTACAACGGGTGCTGGCGGCGGGCGGGGCAGCGAACAAGGTGGTGTTCTCCGGTGTGGGCAAGAGTGAGGCCGAGATGCGGCAGGCGCTGGAGGCCGAGATTCTCTGCTTCAACGTCGAGTCGGCTCCCGAGTTGGACAGGCTGAACGACAGTGGCGGGCAGTATGGGCAGGATCGCGCCCATTAGCCTGCGTGTGAATCCGGATGTCGATGCCAAGACGCATCCCTACATCTCCACTGGGCTCAAACAGAACAAGTTCGGGGTCGCCTATACCGAGGCATTGGCCTTGTACCGCAAGGCGGCAGACATGCCCCATCTGCGTATCACAGGCATGGATTGCCACATCGGTTCGCAGCTTACAGAGACCAGCCCGTTCATCGCGGCAGCAGAAAAAGTGTTAGTGCTGGTGGATCAGCTGGCTGGCGCAGGCATCAAATTGGAGCATCTCGATCTTGGCGGCGGCTTGGGCATCCGTTACGACGATGAGACGCCTCCATCCATCGCCGAATACGCCAAAGCCTTATTGGGCGCGCTCAATGGTCGTCCCGAAAAACTCATTATCGAGCCGGGGCGGGTGTTAGTTGGTAACGCAGGGGTGATGCTGACGCGCATCGAATACCTCAAGCATGGCGAAGAAAAGAACTTCGCCATCATCGATGCGGCGATGAACGACCTCATGCGTCCGGCACTTTACGACGCCTATCACGCCATTTTGCCAGTGCAAAAACGCACGGGCAAAACACAGCAATATGAGGTGGTCGGCCCGATCTGTGAGACCGGTGATTTTATTGGCCATGGCCGCGAGATGGCCGTGGATAAAGGCGATGCGCTGGCCGTGATGTCGGCGGGAGCGTACGGAATGAGCATGAGTTCCAACTACAACACACGTCCGCGGGCAGCCGAAGTGATGGTGGATGGAGCAGAAGTGCACCTCGTCCGGGAACGCGAAACAGTGCGCCAGCTCTATGCTTCAGAGAAGGTCATCGCGTAAATTATTTTCGCAAATAATGCATAAAAGTGTTGCGCATTTTTTTTAATCGCGCATAGAATGCAGTCACCGTGCGTGTTGGGAGATTTCAAGTAGTCGAAAGACGCATCGGGAGTGCAGTTGGTGCACGCAATGTTGTAACTGGTTAGTCCATCAATTTTTATAAGGAATGAAAATGGCTGCAACAACCAAAGCAAAGAGCACCACGACCAAGAAGGCTGCCGCAAAGAAGCCTGCTGCAAAGAAAGCAGTAGCAGCTAAGAAGCCAGCCGCTAAAAAAGTAGCCGCCAAAAAACCGGCAGTGAAAAAAGCAGCAGCTAAGAAGCCAGCCGCCAAAAAAGTAGCCGCCAAAAAACCGGCAGTGAAAAAAGCAGCAGCTAAGAAGCCAGCCGCTAAAAAAGTAGCCGCCAAAAAACCGGCAGTGAAAAAAGCAGCAGCTAAGAAGCCAGCCGCTAAAAAAGTAGCCGCCAAAAAACCGGCAGTGAAAAAAGCAGCAGCTAAGAAGCCAGCCGCTAAAAAAGTAGCCGCCAAAAAACCGGCAGTGAAAAAAGCAGCAGCTAAGAAGCCTGCTAAGAAAGCGGTAGCGAAATCTGCTCCTGCAGCAGGTAAAGGCATCCTCGGCGCCTAAGCTTCGTAGATTGGGGCGGGCGCCGGGTAAGTTGCGTTTCGCCCTTTCTGCGACTCCTGTCTTGGCCGGGTAGTGCTTGTTTGTGTTCTGTGTTTGTTGAGTCTCTTTAGCGAACGCAACAGCTTTTACCCGCATCATCTTGCGCATGTCTAGCGTAAGTGTCTTGTATCCACCTGATTTTTTCTCGTTGTTAAAAGTGGGCGCATGAGCGAAGAATGTCCTGCGGACGGCTTTTCTGTTGGGCTGTTGACTGGCTCGCCGCCTTGCTACTGGCAGCGTTTTTAGAATGTCTAACGATCAGTGGGACGTGGCGACGATCTGCTTGGCCTCGGCGTAGAGGAATTCCAGATCTTCATCGTCGATCTTGAGCGTGCGCAGGCAGGCCTCGCCGAGCTTGGGCCATTCTTGCGTGACACCCAGCCCCAATTGTTGCTGAGAGATATGCTCTGCGAACTGAGTGGTTGCAATCAGTTGGCGACTAAGCTCGGGCAAGATTGAGTCCGTGTTTAATATATTGATCTCATGGTGATGACAGATGGCGACGTACATCTCTTCCGGTAGCCACCAACTTTGAGCCAGCGTGCTACCGACTACGGCATGGTTGGTCTGAATCAGGGATTCTTCCATCAACGTGAATTCCTGTTTGGAATCGTCATTCGCCAAGCCTAAGACTTCTTTGTAGTTGGGGAATCGCCCCATCAATACCGGGATTCCGCAGTCATGGAACAAGCCGAAAGTGTAGGCATCATCAACCACCAAACCGGGGATATCCAACTGCTGTGCGAGCCAAGCGCAAAGCCGTGCGGTGCGCGCAGAACCATCCCAGAAGCGGATCATGTTTGGTGTGCTGGGAAAGATATTCCGTAGAATGATGCCAGCGATGGTGTGGCTAGCGACCCTAAGTCCGAGTATCGATAGCGCATCGTGCACCGAACGCGCGCGTTGTGAGCGGAGGAAATAGGGCGAATTGGTGGTTTTGATGAGCCCGGCAGAAAGGGCAACATCTGCGCTGATGATGATGCTCAACCGATGGTAGTCAGGTTCTTCTTTTTGCATCTCCACCATGATGCGATTGAGTATATCCGGGCAGGGAGGGATGCCCACATCAAGTAGTGCGCGCTCAAGATGTACATCGGTGGTCAGAGATAGTCCCGCTTGTTGGTCACTCATTTTCGTATCAGGTGCATGATAAGATTGTCACAGATGATAGGTATGTTAGATAGCGTACGGTTGTGGAAAGTAGCACACAGGCGGCTTTGCTGGCTATCGATTTTTAGTGGAAGAGGTAGCTTGTTCCAGCCAGTGAATAAAATCCCACTTTTGGCTGGGAGAAAAACACCGCAGCACCTTCTAGGTAGGAGAGAGTCATTTCGATGAGAAACATCCCGACAAAGTTTTTGTCGTTCAATCTACTTTTCTCGGAAAGTGAGCAAAGGGATAGATATAAGATCATCTTTTTGAACAGCGTATTTCTGCTTGCCGGAATTGTCGCTTTTGGAATGGGCTTCATTCGTTGGAAAGCCAGCGTGATGATGGGAGTCATCGATTTCGGGTTTGCGGGCATCAACTTCTTGTTGCTTGCCTATCTGCATAGACATCGGGATCAAATCGAACGGGTGGCTTCGACCGCCCTTGTACTGTCCTTCGGCTTGTTCTTGGCCATCTATGTACTGGCACCGTATAACACGATGCGCCTATCGCTCTTCTTCTTGCTGTCGGCGGCAGCTTTCTTTCTGAAGGGGCGTAAGACTGGTCGGTGCTGGTTGATCGGAAGCCTAGCGACCATCGTCACCATTCATTTTTTACCGTATTTCGATACCGGCTATTCTCACATCGACATACTCACCACCTGCCTATACCTCATCGCACTGTTCCTTATTTTTGAAAACTATGAGGTCTTCAAAGAATCACAACACGCGCACGAAGAAGAGCGCAAGGTGCTACGACTGACCGAGGAGCGTTGGAGGCACGCATTGGAAGGCGCGGGAGATGCGGTGTGGGATTGGAACCCTAAAACCGGAGAGTTCCACTACTCAAGGCATTTTGCCGAGATGCTGGGTTACGCCGAAGACGACCTGGAGCCGCATTCCGAACAGATATTCAAGATACTCCACCCCGATGACGAGGCTAGGGTCAGAAGCGAATTGCAAGCGTATCTGGAACAGAACAACGGGAGCTATGTTTCTGAGATGCGAGTGATGTGCAAAGACGGCAGTTGGAAATGGCTATTTTTCAGGGGGACGCTCACACAGCGGGAGGAAGCGAGAGGATACGCGCTGATGGTCGGCACCTTATCCGACATCACGCAACTCAAACAGCATGAAAAGCAATTGGAGCACATCGCGCACTATGATGCACTGACGGGGGTGCCGAACCGCGTGCTATTGGCTGACCGTATCCAGCAGGCATTGGCACATACCAAGCGCGAAGAATCGATTCTGGCGGTGTGCTACCTCGATCTGGATAGTTTCAAGATCATTAACGATACGATGGGACATGAAGCGGGCGACAAGGTGTTGATCGAGGTGACCCAGCGCATCAAAGATACGATCCGTGCGGATGACACGGTCGCCCGCCTGGGGGGCGACGAATTTGCCGTCTTGTTGATGGGGCTGCATGCGCCGGAAGAATGTTCGGCCAGTTTGAATCGCTTGTTGGAAGCGATCATTCAACCGATCGAGATCAGGGGGAAGTTATTCGAGGTCAGTGCCAGCATCGGTGTCGCGCTCTACCCGAGTGATGATCATGATGCCGACACGCTGTTGCGCCACGCCGATCAGGCGATGTACACAGCCAAACAATCCGGCAAAAATCGCTATCACCTCTACGATGCCGAACACGACCAGCGCGCGCGCACGCATCTTGAGTTCTTGCGCCGCTTGACCCTCGCGTTGGAAAAGAACGAGTTTGAGCTGTATTACCAGCCCAAGGTCGATATGCGTTCGCTGCGTCTGATCGGCGCTGAGGCACTGATTCGCTGGAATCATCCGGAGCGCGGGCTACTTTCACCGGCTGAATTTTTGCCTGCGGTCGAAGGTTCAGTATTAGAGATCGAAGTGGGAGATTGGGTGGTAGAGACCGCCTTGGCACAGCTGGAAAAATGGCAACGTGCCGGAATGCACATGGAATTGAGTATCAATATCTCTGGACGGCATCTACAGGCGAACGATTTCGCTTGGAAATTGAAACGTAAGATGTTGCGTTATCCGAACCTGCCCGCTGGCAGTTTGCAGATCGAAGTGCTGGAAACGGCGGCGCTCGAGGACATTCCCCGGGTGAGCCAGACCATCGAACGTTGCCGCAAGATCGGTGTCAGTTTCGCACTGGATGATTTTGGGACCGGATATTCGTCTTTGTCCTATCTGGGGCGTCTGCCGGTGGATACACTCAAGATCGATCAGTCCTTCATCCGCGACATGCTGGAGGACAAAGGGGATCGTGCCATCGTGCAGGGTGTGATCGCATTGGCCAAAGCCTTCGACCGCAAGATCGTGGCCGAGGGGGTGGAAACGGATGAATTGTTCCAAGCGCTGCTGGAGATGGGTTGCGAATACGGACAGGGTTATGGCATCGGACGCCCGATGCCTGCCGATGAGTTGCCGAGATGGTTGGAGCGGTGGGCAGTACCGGTGATCGGCGACCTGCTGTCCGGTACTCGTTCAGCGGATCAGGAAGATCGTTGCCAATCCTAGGAAGATGAAGAAGCCGCCACTGTCGGTGATGGCGGTGATCATCACACTGGAGCCGATAGCGGGATCGCGCCCCATCTTCTGCATGACCAGCGGAATCGACATACCTACGATGGCGCCCACCAACAAGTTGAGCAACATGGCACTGGTCATCACGAGCCCGAGTGCAACGTTGTGATAGAGGAAGTAGGCGAACAGTCCGGCGATGCCCCCCCACACCAAACCGTTCAAGCCGCTGATCGCCAGCTCTTTGGTCAGCAGACGGCGCGCGTTGCCTTGCGTGATCTGGCCGAGTGCGAGGGAGCGGATGATGATGGTGGTGGTCTGGTTTGCCGAGTTGCCTGCGATACCTGCAACGATAGGCATCAGCGTGGCGAGGGCGACGAACTTTTCGATGGTACCTTCGAACTCGCCGATGACACGCGAGGCAAAAAACGCAGTGCACAGGTTCAACGCCAGCCAAGCCCAGCGGTTCTGCGCCGATTTCCACACGGAAGCGAAGATATCTTCCTCTTCGCGCAGACCCGCCTGATTCAACAGCTCAGTCTCTGATTCGGCGCGGATGAAGTCCAGCACCACGTTCACCGTGACTCGTCCCACCAGCCTGCCATCCTCGCCCACCACGGGCGCAGAAACGAGGTCATAGCGTTCAAACGCTTGCGCGGCTTGATGCGCTTTTTCATCCGGATCGAGCCTGATGGTGTCGGTCAACATCAGGTCGCTGACCACCATCTCCGGTTCGTTGACCACGATCATGTTGATGGGTAACACCCCTTTGAAGCGGTCGTCGCGATCTACCACGAACACTTGGTCGGTGTGATCCGGCAATTCGTCGAAACGGCGCAGATAACGCGACACCACCTCCAGCGTCACATCCTCGCGCACCTCGACCATGTTGAAGTCCATCAGTGCGCCGACCGAATCCTCCAAGTACGACATGGCCGCACGCAACTGCTCGCGCTCTTCGATGGACAGCGACTTGAACACATCGCGCATCACGTTCTGCGGCAGATCGGGGGCGAGGTCGGCGATCTCGTCGGTGTCCAGCTGCTCTGCCGCCTCAAACAGCTCTTCGCGGCTCATGCTGGCGATCAGCGATTCACGTACGGCATCGGAGACTTCGATCAGAATATCGCCGTCGCGATCCGCCTTGACGAGATCCCACACCAGCAGCCGTTGCTCGATCGGTAGCGCCTCCAGGATGTAGGCGATGTCGGCAGAATGCAGCTTGTCCAATTTGTCGCGCAGTTCCGTCAGATGCCGTTTGTGCAGCATCTTTTCCAACAGTTCATTGCGCTCTTCGCGCGGCAGCTCCTGATTGCGTGTGACTGTCTCCAGCAACGCGTGTTTTTCCAGCAAGCGTTGCACCTGCTGGAGGTGATCCTGAACGTTTTCGGTGTCGGCGGTGTCGAGGGTATCGGTCATGGTCTGGCGGACGGGGCGTTGCTTGGATTGTAAATAAATTCGCCTAGCTCGGCATGCAAAATTTTGGCGGTCTCGGCGTCATGCGATAACGGCGTTAAATGTTGACGAATGCAAGGTATCTGGCTAGGGTGCGAACACTCGGAACGGTTTGATCGGTAAAGAAGATGACGGACGACATCAGCACCAAACAGCAAGAAAGAAAAGAAGCTGTTTTGCATCTTTTGCAAAAGAATCAGCTGGCGGTGGAGGTCGTGCTAAAACAAGACATGCCGCATCACGATCTGGTCGAATCGCTGGTGCGCAAGCAGAATCTGGCGCGCATGGATCAGATATTGGAGCAGATGGAGGCGATAGAAATCTCGCAGTTGTTCGAGGCGCTGACGCCCGAAGAGCAGCTGTTTATTTGGGACCGGCTCGCCGAAAAACGTAAGGAGCAAGTATTGCGCGAAGTGCCCTTGTCCGTCATTCAAGTGTTGGGACGGCGAGAATACAAAGGCGAAGGGCAGGGCATCAAAGCCTTCGAACTGATCGACGGTAGGATGCGCGAAGTCATCATCATCTCGCGTGAAGACCTGCTCGAATCCAAGCCGATCTGGGTCGATCTCGTCAATCCCACCTTCGATGAACGCCTGTGGGTAAACAACATCTTCGGTGTCGAGCTTCCTGACCCGGACAAGGGCGGCGACCTAGAGGCCAGTGCACGCTTCTATGTGGAAGAGAGCGGCGATATCTACCTGCACTCGGATTTCTTGCTGGACAGAGAAGTGCTATCGCGCAACGTGGCCGTTACCTTCATCCTGCATCAGGACATTTTGTTTTCCATCCGTCAGGAAGAGCTACCCGTGTTCCGCTTGCAACGCCTGCGCGCCTTCTCGCAACAGAACTACGTGTCCGATTGCCGCGACGTCTTGCTCGATCTGTATGCCGCCGATGTGGAATATTCGGCAGATGTGCTGGAAGACGTGTATCGCGGCTTGGAAGATGTCGGCAAACAAGTGCTCAGCAAACAGGTGACGGATGATGAAGCGGCACAGTTGTTGACCGGCATCGCGCACGAAGAAGATTCCAACGGACGTGTGCGTCGCAACGTGTTGGATACGCGCCGCGCTGTGTCCTTCCTGATGCGCAGCCGCTCACTCAACAAGGATCAATTGGACGACACGCAGCAGATATTGCGCGACATCGAATCATTGGACGGACACACCGCCTTCCTGTTCGACAAGATCAACTTCCTGATGGACGCCACCGTCGGCTTCATCAACATCAACCAGAATAAAGTCATCAAGCAGCTCACCGTACTCAGCGTGGTGTTCATGCCCCTCAACGTGATCGCGGGCATCGGCGGCATGTCCGAATTCTCGATGATGACGCAAGGTATTTCGTGGCCAGTCGCTTACGGCCTCTTCTCTGTCGGCTTGGTGGTGATCGGCTGGCTCACCTTCGCACTGCTGCGCTTCCT
>CAWGHS010000013.1:0-11800 GCA_963822425.1 uncultured beta proteobacterium | reverse complement strand
AGCAAGCTACTTTCTTTTGCTTCGCCAAAAAGAAAGTAGCCAAAGAAAAGGCGACCCCGGTTTGCCGCCCTTCGGGTTTCCTGCGTTGCTCGACTGGTCAGGCTTCCTCATAAACTCGCACGATCCGCTACGCGTCCACGTGCTCAAACATATTCGTCGGACTACCCCTGACCAGCCTGCGCTACTCGGCGGCGCACAGGGGAGGGAAAGTCAATACCACAGTGTGGGCGCTTCGCGCCCACACTACTTTGATTTATGAGAAATGACTCTTATGGTGTGATCCAATATTTCATACTCAGTTGAAAATTTGAAGCTTGTCGAGTCTTCATGAGAAAGACTTGTGCCGTGGGCATCAATAACCACATGGCTTCCATCTTGAGTCACTTGAATCTTGTCCCATTTATCTTGGAAGGTCGAAGTATCTGGTTGCATATAACAAGAAGACTCCAATTGACCTGGCTTCTGGACATCGTATGCCCAATCCATATATCTACCCATTTTTAGCAGGCTTCCTTTAAACCATGCACGAACCAGACTAATATGTTTTTCAGAACACTGCCCTCCAAGTTCCAAAGCGTCAGTGAGTCCGCAACTGATATCGTTATTACCCCCCTCACAGCCAGCGCTATTTTGCAGCGCATACATAGCCAAGATTGCTTTCAATCCCTCAGATAGAGGATTTACCCGATCAAGCTTTACTATCGGCTGCCATTTTTCGTTGTAGTAGAAAATAGTGACTTTAGGTGCCGCCCAAGAGTTTGCGCAAACCCCAAACAGAAGGAGTATTGCTGCTATCAAACAAATTGATTTAGAAAGCGTTGGCATTGGAATCTCCTGAAGTGAGCAACGGTTACAACTGTACCCAAGTTCCAATGTACCGGAGTCAAATTGCTTTGACTATGGTGGGCAGCTTGCTGCCCACCATGCGGTTTTGATCTTCGTTTTTCCCTCCCCTGTGCGCCGCCGAGTAGCGCAGGCTGGTCAGGGGTAGTCCGACAAATATGTTTGAGCACGTGACCGCGTAGCGGGTCGTGCGAGTTTATGAGGAGGCCTGGCCAGTCGAGCAACGCAGGGAACTGCGAAGCAGCGGCGCACCGGGGTCGCCTTCTTTTTGGTTACTTTTTCTTTGGCGAAGCAAGAAAAAGTGACTAGTTGTCGGGCAGCGTGGTTGTTGGGGCTTTAGCCCCTTACAACCACGGCGTACTCCTTGCGGGTGCTACCCCCGACGGTTTTGCTTTTAAGATGAGAGGAAATACAACGAGCCTTCCCCCACCCTAGCCCTCCCCCGGAAGGAGAGGGGACAAGAACCAGCGGGCTTCGCCCATCCTTCGATACACCTTGCTGCGCAAGGCACTCAGGACGAACGGCCTTTTCGCCCCATCCCCCACGCTATTCCCAACATCACCCCAACCAACACCAGCATCCCCCAATTCCCCCACCTCACATACGGCGTGCTGCCCGCATAACCCTGCACTTGTGCGGTAAGCACACCCTCCTCATGCTGCGGCAGCATGGCCTGTATGCGGCCATCCACACCGATGACGGAGGTGACGCCGGTGTTGGTGGCGCGCAGCATCATGCGGCCGGTCTCCAGCGCGCGCATCTGCGACAGTTGATTGTGCTGCATGGCCGCATGCGAATCGCCATACCAAGCATCGTTGGTGACGTTCACCAGCAGCGTCGCCTCGGGCAAAGCGCGGATGATCTCTTCGCCGAAGGCGTCTTCGTAGCAGATGTCCACCGCGACCTGTTGTCCGGCCACAGTGAGCGGCGCTTGCCGATCGCCGCCGCTGGCAAGATCGCCCATGGGGATACTCAACACATCGTTGATGAACCAGCCGAGCACTCCACGCAGGGGAATGAATTCGCCGAAGGGCACGAGGTGGTCTTTGCGGTAATGCTGACTTTCGGCACTGCCCAGCGAATACACGCTGTTGTAGTACTTGCCATGTTCTTTTTCGAAAGCACCAATGAGGATGTCGCCCGCATTCTTGCGCGCGTGTTCGCGCAGAATGATGTGATAAGTTTCCGGCACATTGTCGCGCAACAGTGGCAAAGCGGTCTCGGGCAAGACGATCAAACGGGCATCGCTACTTTGCGCTAGGCGGCGGTAGGTTTCCAAGGTGCTGACGAGTTTGTCTTCCTCGAACTTGGTATCTTGCGCGATGTTGCCTTGCAGCAGGCCGACCTTGAGTGGTTCACCTTGTGGCTGTGTCCATGCAACGTTGCTTAACACTGCACCACATCCCCACATGCAAAGTAGTGCCAGGAACAGGAACATCTGCGCGCTAGGCTTGTTCCCCCACCCTAGCCCTCCCCCGATGGGAGAGGGAAGTGCTCGCTGAAACAAGAGCAGCAGCGCCGCACTCAACGCCACAACGAGCGATACGCCGAACACGCCAAGCACGGGCGCATAGCCTGCCAGCGGGCTAACGGGCACTTGCGAATACCCGAACGAGAGCCACGGGAAACCGGTGAACAGCAGACCGCGCAGCCATTCGGCGAGTGTCCACATGACGGGCATAATCAGCAATATCCATGCACCGTTCGCCCTGAGCCTGATGGAGCTACTAGCCATTCGACTAAGCCCGCAAGCGGGCAAGTCGCTGGTTATGTCGAAGGGTGGTTGTTCATGATTCGACGAGCCTGTCCTGAGCACAGTCGAAGGGCTCACCATGAACGGTTTTAGTTTCGCCTGCGCATACCCCGCTGCTGCGGGTAGTGCGGCATTCACGGCAGCGAACAAGGCGGTGGCCGCTGCCGCCAGAATGGGGTGCATGTAGCCGTATTCATGCAAGGCGACATAGATCCAACTGACGCCGACACAAAATAATCCCATACCGAAGGCGAAGCCCAACCCTGCGGCCTGCCTAGGGCTGCCGGCCTTGCTCCACAGCCAGAACAACACCGCAAGAGAAAGGACGGGTAAAGGGAAGATGCCGAACGGCGCGAAGCCGAATACGGCGATGGCTCCGGCAACGAATGCTTTTAGATAGGGCGAGGTGATGATTTTATTCACAGCGGGTGGCGATAAAGTTGATTCGCCAGATTATACGGTGTAACTTCCGCCGCACGTCATCGTTACCCCGACTCGCAACATGTCCAACCACTCCGCCTTGCTCGAAGAGATCAGCACCATGCTGATCGATTGCGACCTGTTCAATCACCTGCCCCCTGCGGAGTTGCGTGCCGCCGCACACTATTTCGGCATTAACAAGATCGCTCACGATGAGGCTGTCTTCAACGAGGGCGATGTCGGTACCTTTATGTGCATCGTGCATTCGGGCAGCATCGCGGTGATCAAGGCCAACCAGAATGAGGAGTTGGTGGAAATGGTCAAACTGGGGCATGGCCGCGCTTTCGGCGAGATGGCCGTGCTGGATGGAGAGCGACGCTCTGCCACTTGCCAAGCTGCGGAGGACAGCATTCTGCTGACACTCTCGAAAGAGGCGCTGGATCAGATGCTGGAAGAACACCCGCGCATCGCGGCACGCGTCATCCGCGCCATCGCAGTGAGTCTGTCGCGCCGCCTGCGCATGGCGGTAGGGCAGCTCGTCGATCACATCGTCTGATAGGCACCCAATGCTCGACTTAACCGAATACACCAAGATCTTCATCAGCCTGTTCGCGATCATCGATCCGGTCGGCATCATTCCCATCATCATTGCCTTCACTGCGGGCATGACGGCGCAAAAACGCGAACGGGTCGGGCGCATGGCCTCCCTCTCAGTGCTCTTCATCTTGCTGGCCGCCCTGCTGCTGGGCGAGGCGATTCTGGAGTTTTTCGGCATCAGCATCCACTCCTTCCGCACGGCAGGCGGCATCTTGCTGCTGCTGATGTCCATCAACATGCTCATCGGTGACAAACCCAAACTGACACCCGATGAAGCTGACGGTGATGCGACCTCCTCCGTCGCCATCGTGCCGCTCTCCACGCCGCTCTTGGCCGGGCCCGGCGCGATCAGCACGGTGATCCTCGATGCACACAAGGGAAGCAATGTGGGCCATTACGGTGCGATGGCGCTGGTGTTGGTCGCTTTGAGTTTTACCGTGTGGCTCACCTTCCTTATCGCTCCGTGGGTATCGCAACGTTTGGGCAAAATCGGCAGTAGCATCGTCACGCGGATGATGGGGCTGCTACTCGCCGCGATCGCGGTGGAATTTATCGCGGGGGGAGTGCGCGGCCTGTTCCCTGCATTGGGGTGATAAATATGCCGTCATTCCGGCCTACGCTGGAATGACGGCTATAAATAACTTGGAATAAAAATGGAAAAAGTACGTCTTTCAAAACTCATGTCCGAACAAGGACTGTGCTCACGCCGCGAGGCGGACGACTACATCGCCAAAGGTTGGGTGAAAGTGGACGGCGAGACCGTCAGCGAACTCGGCAGCAAGATATTGCCGACACAAAAGATCACGCTGGAGCGCGAGGCGCAAGCCAAACAGCATGGGCGCGTCACCATCCTGCTGCACAAACCGGTCGGCTTCGTCTCCGGGCAAGCCGAGGAAGGCTACAAACCAGCCATCCTGCTGTTGGATAGCAGCACGCGCTGGGAACAAGACGCTGTGCCGCACCGCTTCCACCGCAGCCAACTCCTTGGCCTCGCGCCAGCCGGACGCCTCGACATCGACTCCACCGGATTGCTGGTGCTCACACAGGATGGTCGCATCGCCAAGCAACTGGTCGGCGAAGATTCTCCGGTTGAAAAAGAATATCTGGTGCGCGTGCAAGGCCAGCTTGCAGCGAACGGACTCGCCATGCTCAATCACGGCCTGTCGTTGGATGGCAAGAAATTGAAGCCCGCAAAAGTAAGTTGGCAGAACGACGACCAACTGCGTTTCATTCTGGTCGAAGGCAAAAAGCGCCAAATACGCCGCATGTGCGAGATGGTGGGATTAAAAGTCACCGCGTTGAAACGCGTGCGTATCGGTAGAGTACGCTTGGGCGACCTGCCGCAAGGACAGTGGCGATATTTGCGTGAGGATGAGAAGTTCTAGTGCCAATAACATTAGAAAAATGCTCAAGCCTCAGGTTAGCCAATAACTCGCTTTTTCAAGTAAAAAGATAGCGGGTGAGGTGGAAAAAAATCGGTGCCGCGAAGCTGACCGAATCCATTCGATCCATCATGCCGCCGTGACCTTTGATCATAGTGCCCCAGTCCTTGGCACCTAGGCTACGCTTCACCGCAGACAGTGATAGCCCCCCAAGAAATCCCATCAGCACAATAATGAATGCCATACCCGCCGACTGTAACGGTGTAAATGGTGTGATCCACCACATGGCAGCGCCAATCAAGGTGGCGCTGGCGGCACCGCCGACAAAGCCCTCGACGGTCTTGGAAGGGCTGACGATGGGGGCGATCTTCGTCTTGCCGAATAGTTTACCGAAGACGTACTGCAACACATCGCTGATTTGCACGACCAGTACCAGATAGAACAGCAGCAAGGCGTTCTGTCCTGCATATCCGGGAATGTCAAGTAACAGCAATGCTGGAACGTAACTGATGCAGTAGATGGTCACCATAATACCCCACTGTATCTTTGCGGTGCGCTCCAGAAAGTGCTCTGCATCTTGCGAGAGTGCGGAAAACGAGGGCAGGAGCAGGAAGCCATAAACGGGAATGAAGATGGCGAAGAGCGCATACCAGTGAATACCGATGAGCCAGTATTGAATCGGAATCAGCACAAAAAAGGCCAATGACAGAGCGCGATGGTCACCCGGCCTAGTGGGAGTAAGGGTGATGAATTCACGCAAAGCGAAGAACGAGATGAAGGCAAACATGGTAATGGTGGCGTTCGTGCCAATTATAAAGGCCGCGAAAAAGACGGCCACCATCGACCACCATGCGCGCACCCGCGCATTAAGGTTGTCGATCACGGCATGGGAACCTTCGCTGCTAGCTCGACGCCGCAAGACCCAGCCTATGAGCGAGGCGACAATGAGCAGACAGACGATGCCTCCAATCAACCAATAGAATTTTTCTTGGGGATTCATTGTGCGACTCCTATGACAGCATCACGTGCGCGAGTGAGAAAGGCTTGTTTATCTTCATTGGCGATTCGCTCCAAAGGCGTAGCGAAGCGTACGGTGCAGATGATAGGCACCGGAAAGAAGGTGCCCTTCGGCATGCAGCGATGCAAGTTCTCGAGATACACCGGAATAAGCTCGACATGCGGATAACACTCTGCAAGATGGAACAGTCCCGATTTGAACGTTCCCGGCAAAGCTTGCAGCTGGCGCGTACCTTCTGGAAAGATGATGAGCGAATCGCCTTGGTCGAGCGCCTCGAACAGCGGAGTAAGCGGGTTGGCACTTGGCTCTGTCCTGCTTCTGTTGATGAGCACCGCATTCAATCCCTGCAGTGCCACATAACGCTTGAATCGCCCCGTCCCCCAATAATCGGCAGCTGCAACCGGACGCGTCCTTACGCGCAATTCGAGAGGGAGTGCAGACCATAGCGCAACCGTATCAATATGGCTGGAGTGATTGGCAAAGTAGATGCGTTGGGTACTTGTTGGGGTCGAACCAATCCAGCGCGGGGTTGCGCCGACCAGCAGGCGCACGCTTCCGATAAGCAAATGGGATAACCACATTTGCTATATCCGCCGCAGTTGGTCGGCGATGACTTTGGGGTGTGCCACACAAACAGCGGACACTCTAGGCAAGGCAGTCCATCCGTGCGCCATCATTATGATTTCGGATCTCCGCGACTTGGTCATCATGTACCTCGTTGGATTGAAGGAGAAAGTTGGTTCAATGCGTTGCGTACGCGATTGACAATATTCAGCATGATCAGCAGAGCGACAGCAGGCATGATCCAGAATGCCCAACTCGGCAGACTGCCTGCCATACCCAGCCACAACCCAAGTGCGCCGAAAACAAAGGCACGATCACTTTTTCCCATGGGTCCATCATAACGGCGCTCGACACCAATCATAGGGGCAATAGCGCCCGTCATTTCGGAAAGTCCGGACAGGAATATCACTGCAGCCACACTGGCCCAGCCGAACGGGACAACCGTTATAAATGGCAGATAAAGCGCTGCGTCAGAAACTACATCGGTCAGCTCGTTTAAATAGGCGCCTAGCGGCGATTTATGCCCGAACTCTCGTGCGAGCATTCCGTCCACTGCATTGAGAGCCATGCGCAGGAACATCCACAGCGGAAGGAGTAAAAACAGTTCGGGAGCGCGCACGCAAAGCAGCAGTGCTCCAATTGCGCACGAAACCACCATTGCCAAAAGCGTCACCACATTGGCGCTCACTCCCTTTTCGTTTAGCCTTACAACAAACGGGCGCAGCATGGCTTGAAAACGTGGCTTAAGTTGATAGATGCTGACCATATTCAATTTCCTTCCAGATTCACTTGGCGATTGAGCCTGAACTTTGTCAGCGTACCTATGACCATCAGCATGACCAAGCCGAATATCGTGACACTCGTCGTAACCGAAACACCTGCCGCAGTGGCCAAGCTATACATACCCACGAACAGTAGCATCGCGATGTTCTCGGCAAAGTTCTGCACGGCCAGAGCATTGCCAGCACCTATGCTCTCGTGTCCTTTTTCTTGTAGCAAGGCATTGAGCGGAACGACGAAGGAACCACCACAGATGCCGATGGCAACCATCAGCACATAAGCGAGGGTAAGGCCATGCACAAAGGCAAGAGCAAGGATGACGGGACCGAGCAACAGGCCGCCGAGCAGTACGCGGTTGACGTTGGCCAGAGATATCCACAAACCAGCACCGACAGCACCCAGCACGATGCCGATGGAGACTGCGCCCATCAGATTGGCCGGCGTCTGGTTGTCGGTGATGAGCAAAGCGGCGGGAACCCACGCGAACAACATCAGGCGCAACGTTGTGCCGCTCCCCCAAAACACGCTCGTGCCCAACAGGCTGAAACGGGAGTCCGGGTTCTTGAACAGCAATGACAGCGCTGCCAGAAATTTCTTGAGCAACAACCACGGGTGGAAACTTCCGCCAGCGTTCTCCGCAGGCAGCGCCGGGATGAACAAGTTGGCGAATGCGGCTATGCCATACGCCGCCACGACGCCGGTGAACGCCCAGCTCAGCGAATGGTCAGCCAGCCAGCCGCCCAATATCACGCCGAGCAGGATGGCGACGATAGTCGAGCCTTCCATCATGCCGTTCGCCCGCACCAGCGAAGCCGGGCCGAACATCTGCGCGAGGATGCCGTATTTGGCCGGCGAGTACATCGCCGCGCCGATACCGATCATGCCGTAAGCAGTAAGCGGATTGACACCGGACAGCATGGCGAGCGCACCCGCAAGCTTGAGCAAGTTCGCCACCAGCATCACACGTCCTTTGGGAAAACCGTCCGCGATTTGCCCGACGAAGGGGGCGAGCAAAATGAAGGGCACGACGAAAGATTCTTGCAGCAGCGGCACAAGATTCGGCAACCCTTGTGATTTCACGATGGCAATGGCGGCGATCAGAATGGCATTGTCGGCCAGCGCCGAGAAGAACTGCGCCAGCAGCACCGACATCATGCCCAGCGACAACAACGGCATATCTAAAGTTCTTCTTTCGTTCATCACAACGCCTCCGCCATTTTTTTCAAAGTTACATGATCGGTCTTGCCTGTGCCCAGCAGGGGCAAGGCATCCACGCGCTGTATCTTGCGCGGCACGGCAATCTCCGGGATACCCAGCGATTTGGCGGCAGCTGACAACGCGTCGCGCGTCAGCGCCGCATCGGTAGTGAACAGCACGATGGCTTCACCGCGTGTACCGTCAGGCTGGGTGGTTGCGCCGTGCATCGCTGCGGGAGAAGCTTGCGTCGCCAGTTTTTCCACCACCTCCAGCGACACCATTTCGCCCGCCACTTTCGCGAAGCGTTTGACGCGCCCAACGATGGAAACAAAGCCGTCATCGTCAATCGACACCACATCCCCCGTTTCATACCAGCCTTCGCCCGCCTCGGAAGACGGCGCTTGCAGCACACCGGGGTTGTCGAAGCGGTAGTAGCCGGACATCACGTTGGGGCCGCGCACGTGCAGCATGCCGCCTTTTTCGATACCTGGTACGGGAATGAGGCGGTGCTCGATGCAGGGCAGCAACTGCCCCACCGTACCGCTGCGATAGGCCATCGGCGTGTTTACCGCCAGCACGGGGGCAGTTTCGGTTGCGCCGTAGCCTTCTAGGATGCGGATGCCGAATTTTTCAAACCAGAGTTCGCGCACCGAGGCGGATAATTTTTCTGCCCCCGCTACGACGTAGCGCAGGCGGAAAAAGTCGTAGGGATGAGCGAACTTGGCATAGTTGGCGAGGAAGGTGCTGGTGCCGAACATCACGCTGCAATTTCGGTCGTAGGCCACTTCCGGAATGACGCGGTAATGCAGAGGCGTGGCGTAGAGGAACAGATTCATGCCGGTCATGATGGGCAGCAGCGCACCGCCAGTGAGACCGAAGGAGTGAAAGATCGGCAATGCATTGAGCACTTTGTCCTCCGCCGAAAAATCGATGATGGAGCGGATCTGCGCGATGTTGGACAGCAACGCACGATGCGACAACACCACGCCCTTGGGCTTGCCTTCCGAACCGGAGGTGAACAGCACCACCGCCGCACTCTCGGGATCGCTGCGCTTTTCCATCATGTGCGGGAACAGCATGCCGAACAGCACCCATAGCTTGTCGCCCACAGTCATGGTCGGACGCAGGTCCTCCAGATACAAGATCTTCACACCCTGTATCCCCGCGACATCGGCTTCCAGCTTCGCCTGTTCGATGAAGGCGCGCGAACTGATGATGGTGCGGATTTTCGCCGCTGTGCAGGCATCCTGCATGCCGCCTGCGCCCGCTTTGTAGTTGAGCATGGCGGGCACGTGGCCTTGCGCACCGCTGCCAATCATCATGCACACGGTGGCCGCGAGGTTGGGCATCAGGATGCCGACGCATTCGTCCGGCTGGCTATTTTTTGCGACCAGTCGCCCCAAGGCCAACGTCATCTTGAGCAGGTCGCCGTAGGAATACTCGATCTGCTTCACGTCCTCGAGCACGCGACGGTCACGACCGTAAATGTCCATCGCGTCGAGCAAGCCGGAATACAGCGTTTGCTTGGGGTGCGATTCGAACAACATCTTCTGCATCAGCTTGCGCATCGCATCGCCCGCCTTGCGCCGACGCTGGCGAGTGGTGTCGCCTTCGGGCATGGCGATGACGGTGGTCGCCAGCGCGGAAATAGTGAAGCGCGGAAATAGGCGATGCGGATATTTGCCGGAGAGGCGGCTAAAGTAGGTGCGCGCCGGGCCGTCCAGACGTACCGGCAATATCGTCGCGCCAGTTTTGGCGGCAACGAATGCCGGGCCTTCATACACCTTCATCAGCGACCCCGTCACCGTGATACGCCCTTCGGGGAAGATCACCACCGAACGACCGGACTCGATCAAACGGATGATCTTCTTGATCGCCATCGGGCTGGTGGGATCCACCGCCAGATAATCGACCTGACTCAGGATCAGGCGGAACCAGAAGTTCTGCGTGATGCCGGTATGCACCACGAACACCGGATCGAACGGCAAGTAGAGGCCCAGTAGCAGGCCATCAAGGAACGATTCATGGTTAGCGATGACCAGCAACTTATTGGTATCGATATCTTTATCCAGCCCGGAGATGCGAATACGAAACAGCAGTTGAAAAATGTTTTTCAGAACAAAGCGGATGATGCTTCTCATTGCATGACTCTCCCTTAATCCATTTTTAATACATGATCGATATGGCCAACGGATACGACATCCATATCCGTATGCAGTCTCGCACCAAGTAATCCATTTGCAACCGAAACGCTCCCACGTTACCAAGGAACGAATCATATTGCCAAAGCAATACACACAGCACGCATGTTCTCGACAACCAGCAATGACTAAATAAATTTGGCACCGGCATCCCCCTTGTGTTGTTGAAAGTGGCGCCAGACTAGCCAATAGGATCGCCAAGTTAAATGTTTGACCGACATAGTGTTGAAACGTAGACTACAAAGTATCGAAATACGATATGTTTGCCATGTCTGAAACCACTCAGCTTATCGCCACCATCAAGAAACAATTGAAGAGCCAAGGAATGACTTACCGCGACCTTGCTCGTGCGCTCAAGATTTCCGAGCCCAGCATCAAGCGCATGTTTGCGTCAGGCCGCCTTACCGTCGAGCGCCTAGTGCAAATCAGTAATTTGCTGGGATTTACGCTGTCTGAGCTTTCCAAGGAGGCGCAGACAGCGCAACCGCAGTTGCGCACGCTGACTGAAAAACAGGAACGCGAAGTAATCTCCGACCCCACACTGTTGCTGATTGCGGTCTGTGCGTTGAATCATTGGACAATGGATGAAATCGTTGATGTCTACCATGTAACGAATACCGAATGCATCAAACACCTGTTGTGCCTCGACAAGCTACGCATCATTGATCTGTTGCCCGGCAATCGCATCCGATTGAACGTCTCGCGCGATTTTGACTGGTTACCGTCTGGCCCAATCAGGCACTACTTTCGCAACAAAGGCATCAATGATTTTTTGAAAAGCGATTTTTCTCAAGAAGCTGAAACGATAGCCTTTGTACACGGGATGTTCACCGATCAGGCTCTGGCACAGATAGTGGACGAGTTACGCAGGCTGCGGCGCAAGTTCGCCGAGCTGCATGAGGAAAGTCTGTCTGCACCATTAGCCAAACGGCGCGGATTTGGATTTTTACTGGCAATGCGAGAATGGGAACCCATAGACTTTACCAAGCTACGGCGCTAAACCACCTGTTCCGGCGAGCTCAATAAAGAGCGCTCTGCCAACAAG
>CAWGHS010000012.1:0-32882 GCA_963822425.1 uncultured beta proteobacterium | reverse complement strand
CATCACCGCCCGACGTCAGACACACCTATACCGCACACTGAAAGGGAGTTGATGATGGAGTGAATAGCCTGAAGCTGGCTCAGTCAGGCAGATAGACTGGTGCGAAAGGAGAGACTCGAACTCTCACGCCGCGAGGCGCTGGAACCTAAATCCAGTGCGTCTACCAATTCCGCCACTTTCGCACCGTAGTTCTGAGGACGCAATAAGCACGCATTAAAAAACTAAGGCTAGCGAATTCAAACAGAAATTTTCACTACTGTACGGCCACGTGATCCACCGTCCAGCATTTGCTGAAAAACAACGTGGCAAGCTGCTCGAAGGAAACAGAGTGCGCAAGTTTGTCCAGCTGTCGCGGCCGCAATTCTTTCGGCCAGTTGCCATATCTGCCTGACGTAGCGGCATGGGTGTCGCAGCGGAATCCACACCGAGCAAGCTTACGCCGCGCAAAATAAAGGGCAGCACCGTGGTGTGCAATTCAGCCCCACCGCATTGCCGAAGCTAGCGATGGCACCATTCTGCTGCATGCTACGTGCAACCACGACAACGTCTCGCCGCCCACCGCATCCAGCGCGCCGGCCCACTGCGCTCTTTCCAGAGGACGCGTGCTGTTGAAATCTATATTGCTGCGCGGCAAAATCTCATCGCACCCAGTGATCTAAATAATCATGCTCGCTGTCTTTGCTGGTGAGCGCAACCACGTGATAGCCAAGCTGCGACAGCATACTGCACAGCCATACTACCCACGCCACCTGTCGCCCCGTCACGATCACCTTGCCTTTCGGGCTCGCGAGTCGTTCTGCTCGCAGGCGATGAATTGATAGTGCTGCGGTAAATCCGGCCGTACCCAGCACCATCGCATCAAACAAAGTCAGGCCTGCGGCAACGGCACTACCCAATCGGCGGGCACGCGCACGTATTCGGCATAGCCACCATCATGCGCCACGCCCATGTGATAGCCCGTTACCAATACCTCATCTCCGCTTTAAAGCGAGCATCAGATGAACTCTCCACTACGCCGGATACATCAACTCCACCCACACAAGGGAAACGCCGAATCACCTTGCCCGCCCCTGTTGCCGCCAGTGCATCTTTGTAATTGACACTGGAGTAAGAGTCCGGATGACGACCTCACCCGGATCAAGATCATCCAACGACAGATCGACGAAAGCCGATGGAGCGTCCGCCCTCCTCGTCGATGCGATAGGAGCGGAAGGCGTTCACAGATCCAGCAGCACGCGGCCCGGGTACTCCAGCGCCTCTTTGATCGCCACGAGGAATTGCACGGCTTCGCGTCCATCGATGATGCGATGGTCGTAAGACAGTGCGAGGTAGTTCATCGGACGGATGACCACTTGCCCGTTCTCGGCCACGGGACGGTCTTTGGTGGCATGAATACCGAGGATGGCGCTTTGCGGCGGATTGATGATGGGGGTGGAGAGCATGGAACCGAACACACCACCGTTGGTGATAGAGAAGGTGCCACCCGTCAATTCTTCCAGCGTGAGTTTGCCGTCCTTGGCACGCGCGGCAAAATCGGCGATCTGTTTTTCAATGTCGGCCAGTGACAGTTTGTCTGCATCGCGAATGATGGGAACGACCAGTCCGCGCTCGCTGCCGATGGCGACACCGATGTCGAAATAACCGTGGTACACGACATCCGTGCCATCCACCGATGCATTGACGATGGGGAATTTCTGCAAAGCCATTGCCGCCGCCTTGACGAAGAAAGAAGAGAATCCCAGTTTCACACCATGCTTTTTCTCGAACACATCTTTATATTTGTTGCGCAGCTCGATCACCGGCTGCATATTCACTTCATTGAAGGTGGTGAGGATGGCGGCGTTCTGTTGCGATTGCAGCAGACGCTCGGCGATACGCTGGCGGATGCGTGTCATCGGCACACGCTGTTCGATGCGCTCTCCCGCTGGGGCGTGTGGCACGACGGCCTGCGGTTTCTCGGTTGCCGCCAGAACATCCTCTTTGGTCACCACTCCGTGGCGTCCGCTGCCCTGCAACTGACTGGCATCCACATCATTCGCATGCGCCAATTTACGCGCTGACGGCGTCACAGCGGGAGCGGCCTCCGTCTTTGTTTTTGCTGCCGAAGCAGGGGCGGCGGCGACCGCATCGGTATCCAACATCCCGATGACTTCACCCGCAGTCACTTTTTCGCCGTCACGTTTGATGATCTTGCTCAATACACCGCGCTTGATGGCGGGCAATTCCAGTACGACCTTGTCGGTCTCGATATCGATCAGATTCTCGCCTTCGTTCACTGCCTCGCCCACTTTTTTATGCCAACTCAGCAGCGTGGCCTCGGTGACCGATTCGGACAGTTGTGGCACTTTGATCTCAATGTTCATGGCGTATTGCTCCTGGGTTGTTCTTCACATCTAGGTCGGGACGGAAAGCGGCATCGACCACCGCTTTCTGCTGTTCGTTGTGTACGGCAAGGTAGCCCGCCGCCGGAGATGCTGACGAGGGACGCAGCGCATAATCGAGGCGCATATCCTCGCGCATATGCCGTAACAGATAATGCTGGATGCGATGCCATGCGCCCTGGTTACCCGGTTCTTCCTGACACCACACGACTTCGCTGGCATTGGGATAAGCATCAATCTGCGCGGCGAAATCCTCATGCGGGAATGGATAGAGCTGCTCCAGACGGATGATGGCCATGTCGCTGATGCCCCGTTCGCGCCGGGATTTGATCAAGTCGTAATACACCTTGCCGCCGCACACGATGATGCGTCTGACCTTGAGTGCGTCCAATGTATCCGCCTCGCTCATCACGGGCTGGAACGAGCCATCGGCCAGCCACTTGAGCGGAGAGGCGGCATCTTTGCTACGCAGCAGGCTCTTGGGCGTAAAGACGATGAGCGGCTTGCGATAAGGTCGCAGCATCTGCCGCCTTAACAGATGGAACATCTGCGCGGGCGTGGAGGGTATGCACACTTGGATGTTGTAATCGGCACATAGCTGCAAGTAACGTTCGATGCGGCCTGATGAATGCTCGGGGCCCTGCCCTTCATAACCATGCGGCAATAACATGGTGAGCCCGCACAGCCTGCCCCACTTGGCCTCGCCGGATGCGATGAACTGATCAATAACCACTTGCGCACCGTTCGCAAAATCGCCGAACTGCGCTTCCCAGATCGTGAGCGTGCCCGGTTCGGCGGTGGCATAGCCGTACTCGAAGCCGAGCACTGCCTCCTCCGACAGGATGGAATCGATGACGATGAAATCCGCCTGATCCGGCGCGATCTTCTGCAAGGGAATGTGATAGCCCTGATCGAACTGCACGCGGTTCTGATCGTGCAGCACCGCATGCCGGTGAAAGAACGTACCGCGTCCGCAATCCTCGCCGGATAGACGGATCGGATAGCCCTCCGTCACCAAGCTGGCATAAGCGAGGTTCTCGGCCATCCCCCAATCCAATGCCAGTTCGCCTTTCCCCATAGCAACACGATCGGCAATGATCTTCTCGACGCGGGAGTGAAGTTTGAAATTTTCCGGGATCGCGGTCAGTCGCTCCGCCAATTGCTGCAAACGCTCGCGTGACACGCGCGTATCCACCGCGACATTCCACGGCACATTGCCCGTATATTTCGACCAGTTGACTCCGAACTCGTGCTTGACGCCGGTTCGCGCCGATTGCAAAGGATCGCGCCCTTCATCCATCGCCCGCCGATAATCCGCGACCATCGCATCCGGCTCGTTCTCCTTCAGCACACCCTGCTCCACCAGTCGCTTGGCGTACAGCGCACGCGTGCCGGGATGCTGATTGATATAGCGATACATAAAAGGCTGCGTGACCAACGGTTCGTCCTGTTCGTTATGGCCGAGCTTGCGGAAGCACACCATATCGATCACCACATCCTTGCCGAACTGCATACGAAAATCGAACGCGAGTTCCGTAATGCGCAACACGGCTTCTGGGTCGTCCGCGTTCACATGGAAGATAGGGGCATCGATCATCTTCGCCACATCGGTGCAATATAGCGAAGAGCGTGTGTCGCGCGCATCTGAAGTGGTGAAACCGATCTGGTTGTTGATGACAACGTGCATCGTTCCCCCGGTGCGATAGCCACGGGTCTGCGACAGATTGAATGTCTCTTGGTTCACGCCTTGTCCGGCAAAAGCCGCATCGCCATGCAGCAACACCGGCAACACCTGTTTGCCTTGATGGTCTTTGCGTCGATGCTGGCGGGCACGCACCGAACCTTCGACCACCGGATTGACGATCTCCAGATGCGAAGGATTGAAAGCCAGCGTGACATGCATCGTGCCGCCTGGCGTGCCGATATCGGAAGAGAAACCTTGGTGATATTTCACATCGCCGGAAGTGAGGTGTTCATGATGGATGCCTTCGAATTCGGCGAACAGATCTTTGGGTAACTTGCCCAGCGTATTCACCAGCACATTCAAGCGTCCGCGATGCGCCATACCGATGACGGTCTCCTTCACTCCCTGCTCACCCGCGCGTTGCAGCATGTGATGCAACAAGGGGATCAAGGTGTCACCGCCTTCCAGCGAGAAGCGTTTCTGCCCGACATACTTGGTGTGCAGATAACGTTCCAGTCCTTCTGCTGCAGTCAGTCGCTCGAGAATACGTTTTTTGCTTGCCGCCGAGTATTCTGCCTCACCCTCCAATCCCTCTAGGCGGGCTTGTATCCAGCGCTTCTGCGCGATATCGCTGATGTACATGTACTCGGCACCGACGCTGCCGCAGTAGATACGCTTGAGCCGTTGCAGTATCTCGCGCAGCGTCATGCGCGCACCGCCCACGAGGGAACCGGTGTTGAACATAGAATCGAGATCGGAATCGAGCAGGTTGTAATACGCCGGATTCAACTCGGCGATCTGCGGCTTCGCATGGCGCGCAAGCGGGTCAAGATCAGCCACGCGTACACCAAGGAAGCGATGTGCATTGATGAGTTGCAGCACCGACGCCTGCTTGCGGTCATCATCGGTCTGCGTCGTGGTGTGCTGAACATGACCGGCAGGCAAAGCCGCAAAGCCGCGCTGGATGGGAGAATGCGCTAATTCATGCGCCGCGCCTGGCGTGGCCTGCAATTGGTCAAAATAGGTACGCCACTCGACTGGGACACGCGCAGGATCGGCGAGATAATCCTCATACAAGCTCTCGACGAAGGCATTGTTGCCGCCGGAAAGCTGTGAGCTAGCCCACAGCGCCTGCATCGCATTTTTATCTACTGCTGCCATTGCGGATCAGCGCTTCCCTTTAGTCGGATAGTCGCGCTTGGTGGCGCCGCGATACAGTTGGCGCGGACGTCCGATCTTGTGTTCGGCATCGGCGATCATCTCGTTCCATTGCGATACCCAGCCGATGGTTCGCGCCAAGGCGAAGATCACCGTGAACATATTGGTCGGGATACCGATGGCGCGCAGCACGATACCGGAATAGAAGTCCACGTTCGGGTACAGCTTGCGTTCGATGAAATAAGGGTCGCTCAGGGCAGTCTTTTCCAACTCCATCGCCAACTCGAACAGCTTGTTGTTCTCCAGCTTGAGTTCTTTGAGCACTTCATAGCAGGTCTCGCGCATCACCGAAGCGCGCGGATCCATGTTCTTGTAAACACGGTGTCCGAAACCCATCAGCCGGTATTTCTTATCCTTCACGCCCTGCACATATTCCTGCACACGCGACACATCACCGATCTCTTCCAACATCTTCAACGCCGCCTCATTGGCGCCGCCATGCGCTGGCCCCCACAATGCGGCGATGCCGGAAGCGATACAGGCGAACGGATTGGCTCCGCTGGAACCGGCCAGACGCACGGTCGAAGTGGATGCGTTCTGTTCATGATCCGCATGCAAGATGAAGATGCGCTCCAACGCGCGCACCAGCACCGGATTCGGCACATACTCCTCCGCTGGCGTGGCGAACATCATATACATGAAGTTTTCCACATAGCCGTACTTGTTCTTCGGATACATGAAGGGGAAACCGGTGTGATACTTGTGCGCCATTGCCGCGATGGTAGGCACTTTGGCCAACAGGCGCAGCGCCGATATCTCGCGGTGCTGCGGATTATTGATGTCCAGCGAATCGTGATAGAACGCAGACAACGCGCCGACCACCCCCACCATCACCGCCATCGGATGCGCATCACGACGGAAGCCGGTGAAGAAGCGCGCCATCTGGTCATGCACCATGGTGTGCTCTTTCACCTTGGCAGTGAATTCTTCCTTTTGCGCCGCACTTGGTAACTCACCGTTCAGTAGCAAATAACACACTTCGAGAAAGTCGGATTTTTCCGCCAGTTGTTCGATCGGATAACCCCGGTAATACAGCAGCCCGGCATCCCCATCGATGAACGTGATCTCCGAAGTACAGCTCGCCGTCGCGAAGAACGCGGGATCGTAAGTGAACACGCCAAGTTTGCTCATGTTGCGCATATCCAACACATCCGGCCCCAGCGTGCCGGAGAGGATCGGTAGCTCGATGCTGCGTCCATCGTCCAGTGTCAGCGTTGCGTTACGTTGCTTCTCCATAATCCGATCCCTATCGTTGATTTGCGACGATCAAGCCGTCTTCAGCCACTCCAGCAACCTAAGCTGCGGAGCTTCTTGTGGTGGCGTCCCTCTGCCTGTAATCATATCCCACAGCACGGTGTCCGGCATGTCCAATAGCGCATCGAATGCCGCTTGTTGTTCCACATCCAGACCGGCATAGCGTTGCTCGATGAAACGCCCGAGCACGATATCCAACTCCAACAGTCCGCGCCGACAGCGCCAGCGCACGCGCTCCAGCGACTTAGCCCCTCGCCCCTCGTGGGAGAGGGGTTGGGGAGAGGGAGATACCGCCTGATATATTTTTTCCAAAACAGCTTCCGTCTCACCCAACACTTCATTGTTCTAAAATCGCAGCGTCCTGAACCCCTGCCCCTGCAGCCATGCATCACGTTGCTGATCAGCAGCACTTCCAAAATGCTGACCACCATCCACCTCAATCACTAGCTTATTCTCGAATGAAACGAAATCAACGATGTAGCCCCCCCAAAGGTTGCTGGCGTTTAAACTTCACACTCTTCAACCGATGCCCTCTCAGGTGATACCAAAGCAACAGCTCAGCCTCTGTCATATTACGACGGAGCTGCTTGGCAAAGTCTTGTCGGGATGAACTCATCCCCCTCTCCCTAACCCTCTCCCACTAGGGGAGAGGGAATAAAATCAAACTGCGCGCTTCACCATCATATCTTTGATCTTGCCTATTGCTTCCGTCGGATTCAATTCCTTCGGGCACACATCCACGCAGTTCATGATGGTGTGGCAGCGGAACAAGCGATACGGGTCTTCCAGATTATCCAGACGTGCAGCCGTATCTTGGTCGCGCGTGTCCGCAAGAAAACGATAGGCTTGCAGCAGGCCGGAGGGACCGACGAACTTGTCCGGGTTCCACCAGAACGAGGGGCAGGCGGTGGTGCAGCAAGCGCACAGGATGCACTCATACAGGCCGTCCAACTCAGCACGATCTTTAGGCGATTGCAGACGCTCGGTCTCCGGCGGCGGATCGTTGTTCACCAGATAGGGTTTGATCGAATGGTACTGCTTGAAGAACTGCGTCATATCCACGATCAGGTCGCGAATGACGGGCAGTCCCGGTAGTGGGCGTATCTCGATCGGCTGTTTGAGCGAAGACAACGGCGTGATGCAGGCCAGTCCGTTACGTCCGTTGATGTTCATCGCATCCGAGCCACACACGCCTTCACGGCAGGATTTGCGGAAACCGATACTATCGTCCTGCTGCTTCAACAACATCAGCGCATCCAGCAACATGGCATCGCCAGCCTGCATCTCCAGAACATAGTTCTGCATGTATGGTGCTTTGTCCGCATCAGGGTTATAGCGATAGATTCTAAATTTCATCGCAACCTCTCTAATAGACCCGCGCTTTGAGCGGGAATGAATCCACTGTCAGCGGTTTCAGATGCACCGGTTTGTAATCGAGGCGATGCCCCTCGCTGTAGTACAGGGAATGCTTCAGCCAGTTCTTGTCGTCGCGCTCCTGGAAATCCTCACGCGCATGGGCACCGCGGCTTTCCTTGCGCGCCTCCGCTGCCGTCATCGTCGCTTGTGCGACTTCGATCAGATTGTCCAACTCCAATGCCTCGACGCGTGCCGTGTTGAATACCTTGCTCTTGTCCTTGATCTCGGTGCTGCGCACCCGCTCCGCCACTTCGCGTATCTTGCTCACGCCTTCGGCCATCAGGTCAGGGAAACGGAACACGCCGCAGTGCAACTGCATCACCTTGCGCATCGCATCACCCACTTCCGAGACTCGTTCACCGTTCTTTTGGTTCTCCAGTCGCGCCAAGCGTGCCAGAGGACGCTCTGCCGCATCGGCAGGCAACGGTTTCGGATTCGGATTGTTCTTCAAGTCTTCGATGATCTGCCGTGCTGCCGCACGACCGAACACAATAAGATCGAGCAGCGAGTTGCAACCCAGCCGGTTCGCACCATGCACCGAGACGCACGCACATTCACCCACCGCGTAGAAACCCTGCACCACATCTTCCGGCGCGGTACCGTGCGGCGCCACGACTTGTCCGTGATAGTTGGTAGGGATGCCGCCCATCATGTAGTGTGCGGTCGGTACCACCGGTATCGGCGCTTGAGACGGATCGACATGCGCGAACTTCAGTGCGATGTCGCGTATGCCCGGCAGACGATGACGGATCACCTCGTCACCCAGATGATCGAGCTTGAGCAGCACATGATCGCCGTGCGGCCCGCAGCCGCGCCCCTCTTTGATCTCGGTCGCCATCGCACGTGACACCACATCGCGGCTCGCCAAATCTTTGGCGGTCGGCGCATAACGCGGCATGAAGCGCTCGCCGTCTTTGTTCACCAGATAACCACCCTCGCCTCGCACCCCTTCGGTGATGAGCACGCCGGCACCGTACACGCCGGTCGGATGGAACTGAAAGAACTCCATGTCTTCCAGCGGGATGCCCGGCGCGCGCCGCCATGCCGAGACCGTCGCCGGTATTGATATAGGCATTGGTACTGGCGGAGAAGATGCGCCCCGCGCCGCCCGTGGCGAACAAGGTCGCGCGTGCTTGCAGAATCATCACCTCACTGGTTTCGATCTCCATCGCCACCACGCCCAATACATCCCCATCCTGATCGCGGATCAAATCGAGCGCCATCCACTCCACGAAGAAGTTGGTGTTGGCTTTTACATTCTGTTGATACAGCGTGTGTAACAGCGCATGTCCGGTGCGGTCGGCGGCAGCGCAGGCTCGCGGCACCGGATTCTTGCCGTAATCCTGCATGTGACCGCCGAACGGACGTTGATATATCTTGCCGCTATCCAAGCGATCGAAGGGCATGCCGTAATGCTCCAGCTCGTACACCACTTCCGGCGCAGCGCGGCACATGTACTCGATGGCATCCTGATCACCGAGATAATCCGAACCTTTCACCGTGTCGTACATGTGCCAGTGCCAGTTGTCTTCGTTCACATTTCCCAACGACGCAGCAATGCCGCCCTGCGCTGCAACGGTATGTGAGCGCGTCGGGAACACCTTGGACAATACGGCGACTTTGAGACCTGCCTCGGACAGTGTCAGCGCGGCGCGCATGCCTGCGCCACCCGCACCGACCACCACCACATCGAATGTTCTTTTTGTTATCGCCATCACATGCCCCACAATATCTGTACTGACCAAATCACATACATCACCAGCGCCAGAATCACGGCGACATGTATCGCCAGCCGCGCAGCAACAGGTTTCACATAGTCCATCACGATGTCGCGCACACCGATCCAAGCGTGATAGAACACGCATAGCAAGAACAGCAAGGTGAACGAGCGCATCAGGTCACCGGAGAACAAAGCCGACCACGTGTCATAATCTATCGATGGTTGAGTCAACAGATATTCAGCGATAAACAGGCTATAAACGACCATCACCACGGCTGTGATGCGCTGCGCCAGCCAATCGCGCAGACCGTAATGAGCACCAGTCACTACACGATTCACCATAGCTTCACTCCCAGCAACACGGTTAAGCCCAAACTGACCAGCATCACCACTTTGCTGCTGATGCGCGCGCCGGCAAGACTCGATGAGATACGTAGATCGATGAGCAGATAGCGGATACCCGCGCAGAAATGATGCAAGAACGCCCATAGCAAGCCGATTAGGACCAGCTTACTGAGCGGATGAGCGAATATTTCGATGAGCTGCGTATACGTTTCGATGGAATTCAAACTGTATTGCAACATCAACAACAGTAGCGGCAAGGTGCAGAACAAGGCCGCTCCGCTGGCGCGATGCAAGATGGAAACGATACCGGGAAGCGGTAATTTGATCTGGTGGAGCGCGAGGTGCTTCGGGCGTTTTTTTATCATTTGGTCACGCTACGCAACGACAATCAGTTGGGTGCAATCTTACACCCAACGGCAAAAGTTTGGCGCAACTGAATCACACAACAATCTGCTTTGCCTGAGTAGCGAACGCTGGCAGAATGCCCCCACAACAACATCAAGGAGAATCGCATGAAAGCACCTATCCGCGTTGCCATCACTGGCGCTGCAGGTCAGATCGGTTACAGCTTGTTGTTCCGCATCGCCAATGGCGACATGCTCGGGCGCGAACAGCCCATCATCCTGCAATTGCTGGACATCCCCCCGGCGCAGCAGATGCTGCGCGGTGTGGCGATGGAGTTGGAAGATTGCGCCTTCCCCAACTTGCAACAAGTCATCACCACTGACGATCCGCGCATCGCCTTCCGCGATGCCGAAGTGGTGTTGATGGTTGGCGCCAGACCGCGCAGCAAGGGCATGGAACGCAAAGACCTGCTGGAAGCCAACGGTGCGATCTTCTCCGAACAGGGACGCATACTCAACGAGGTCGCCGCACGCCACGTCAAAGTGCTGGTCGTCGGCAACCCGGCCAACACCAATGCGCTCATCGCCATGAAGAACGCCCCCGACCTCGACCCCCGCAACTTCAGCGCCATGATGCGCCTCGACCATAACCGCGCCATCACACAGGTCGCATTGAAATTGTTTCAACCCATTCAGGACATCAAGAAAATGGTGATCTGGGGCAACCATTCCGGCACGCAATATCCCGACCTATCCCACGCCGAAGTGCGCGGGCGCAAGGTGAACGACATCCTGCGTCAGAACGGCTGGGACGACTGGAGCGAAAAAGAATTCATCCCCACCGTGCAGAAGCGCGGCGCGGCAGTCATCGAAGCTCGCGGCCTGAGCAGCGCTGCCAGCGCCGCCAATGCCGCTATCGGTCACGTGCATGACTGGCTATTGCACTCGCACCATAACGACTGGGTCACCATGAGCGTGCCATCGGATGGCAGCTATGGCATCCCGGAAGGCGTCCTCTATGGTTTTCCTGTCACCTGCCGCAATGGCCATTACACCATCGTCAAAGACCTGCCGATTGGCGACTTAGGTCGCAAGCACATGCTGGATAGTTACAAAGAACTGCTCGACGAACGCGAGCATGTGAAGCACTTGCTGGGCAAGTGATCTTCTAATCGAGTTTCCGTACTAGGGCGAAACCGCCGCCCGGTGTACGGAAATTAGTCGTCTGCCCTTGGTAGAGGCGCGCGGCGATAAGCTGGATATGGCCGTCATACACATAGCAGCGCACATCGAACTTAAACGATCGCTCCTCGCCCTCTACACTCACCTTCTGCTCTCCTGGCATCGCTAGGCGTTGCGCCACATAGTCCGCCAGCATGATGTCCTCGAACACGCGCTTAGTCAGCTTGTCGCCGCGATATGCACCCTTGCTGCCGTAACCGCTCACCGGCTTGAAGAACCATTGCTTGCGCTCCGCCCACCATTGCTCGGCATTCTCCGCCTCGACTATCCTAGCTTGGGGAACCCCTTGTAGAAGGGCGTCGATACTGGCTTGCGCGACACCCTCAGCGCGTAGCGTATCAATGTCGGAGAGTAGAGCCAGCTTACGTTTGTCCGCGTAGCGCTGATGATGCGCCGGATTCGGCGTCAATACGGCCAACCGCATCTCCCATGCGGTGCGGATCGCCGGATATTGATGCAGATCGAAATCGGTCAGGCGGTTATAGATCAGATCGATGCGCTGCCCATTGAAAAACAATTCATCCTCACGCACATGCAGCGCGGCGGGATCGACGATATGCGCGGTGATACCCGCGCGCTCGAACATCTGCTGTGCCAATAAGAATTCAGGGTAAAGATATTGCGACTCAGGCCGCTCATCCACGATGGCAACCGTCTTAAGTGGCACATCACCACGCTCTAGGCGCCATTCATTGCGGAACATCTCGATGAATACCGGCTCCAGATTCTCGTCAGCCACGGTTGTTCCAGGAAAAGGAATGTCGTGCTGACTGTCGATCAATAAGGCATTGAGAAAAGCTCCGCCCGCATTGGTATTGATCTCGATGAGATGAGCCCCCTGCGTATTTAGATGGAAGTCGTAACCGTAGAACACACCGTTGCATCTCGACGCAACATCACCGTTGCGCGCACGCGGCCACTCAGATGGCACCAGCACAGCCTCTACCGCATCGATCACCATCTGCATCTGCACCACCTGCTCGGAGGTAATGAACAGAATGGCGTCAGAAAACAAAAGCGCATGTTCGGGCAAAATGGCATCGGAAAACAACTTTCCTTGAGCCGAAAGCATCCGATTCAGCACAGCGCGATTCACGACAACCGAATGTGTTCCGACATTGAGATTCATCATCTGCGCCATCTTTTCACTGAACACTCAAAGTTTTTTCCCGTAGAGCCATAAGCTGTCGGCAATACGAGCCCTCTCTTAAGTATCAAAGTGATCTCAGGCAACAACGTTGATACGGGTTCCGATACTGCCACTGCTGGAACCCGTTGTTGTAGTCGAACTCGTTGAAGATACCGGAATAGATGTACTAACAACAGGTATGGTTGCTTGGGCTGCCTGAGCATTGCGCGACAGTTTTGCCACCCCAGCATATTGCGCCTCAGCTCCTTGGATCTGCTGAAACTGTTGCGTCGCTTGCTGCATTTCAGCTGCTCGCCGCTCACTCGCCGCTAAGCGCGCAGAATCGCGATCCAATTGCGCCGAATCCTGACGCAATTGCATCTCATCTCGCTTTACTTGGGATTCGCCCTGCTGGACAGCCACACGATCAGCCTTCCCCTGCTGCTGAGCCAGCAGAGACTGTATTTGGTAGTTATTGACGGATGTCACTGAAAGCGAACTCATCGTTTAACTCCTTGATCTATCCGCATTCTAGTCAACACGGGAACAAAGTCAATCCACCTCGCCCTCACCAAGAATTCAGCATATCCCTCTTCAGGTCATCCTGCACCGGTCGGTTACCCAGCCATATCTTGAGCAATGCGCGATTGAACTCTGCACCCTCGACGATACCGCGCTCGATACCATTTACCGTCACCTTCGTTCCCGTCGTAGGGGTATAGTCCAGCAGAATCACATCCCCCTTCTTCACCTCCGGGATGGTGCCGAAGATCGCATAGAATTTTTTCAGTTGGACGTCCAGCGCAGATAACTCGGCAGCACTATGGTTCGCCTCGAACGCGTTCTTAAAGGCTTCCATCAATGTATCGGACTTCAACCCGAACAGAATGTGCATCAGCACCCGCTTGCTGCCTGCATCGGCCAACACCACATCTGCCTTTTTGCTTTTCTCTTTGAGATACAACGCAGCCACATAGATATCGAACACCACCTTGGTACGCACACCCGCACCGTTCAACACCAGTTCTTGCTTATCGAGCTGAATCTTCTCATCCAACTTCACCCCGGAAACTTCCAGCGCACTCACATGCCAGCTCAGAAAAGCGCCGCAAACCAGCAGCCATAGTTTTTTCATATTCTTCCCTTTCGCTTACAAAGCCTCAAACACTCCAGCCGCCCCCATGCCCGTCCCGATACACATCGTCACCATGCCGTACTTCTGTTTGCGGCGGCGCAGTCCATGCAACAGCGTTGCCGTGCGGATCGCTCCAGTCGCACCGAGCGGATGACCCAGCGCGATGGCACCACCCAGCGGATTGACGATGGCAGGATCAAGGCCGACATCGCCGATCACCGCCAGCGATTGCGCGGCGAAAGCTTCGTTGAGTTCGATCCAGCTCATGTCGTTCAAACTCAGTCCCACCTGCTTCAACACGCGCGGGATGGCTTCCTTGGGGCCGATGCCCATGATCTCCGGCGGCACACCGGCCACACTAAAACCGAGGAACTTCCCTATAGGCGTCAGGTTGTAACGCTTCAGTGCAGCCTCACTGCACAGCAACACCGCACCTGCGCCGTCCGACATCTGCGAACTGTTGCCCGCCGTCACTGAGCCTTTTTGCGCGAACACCGTTTTCAATTTACCCAGCGCTTCCAGCGAAGTATCCGCACGCGAACCTTCATCCTGCTTCACCTCGCGCGTCTTCGTCTTCACTTCACGGCTAATCATATCGGGCAGATGTTCGGCGATGAGGTACGGTGTGATCTCAGTGTTGAACTCGCCGTTGTTGATCGCCGCGATGGCGCGCTGATGGCTCTGCAACGCGAACGCATCCTGCGCCTCGCGTGAGACCTTCCAGCGCTCCGCCACCTTCTCCGCCGTCAGTCCCATGCCGTAGGCGATACCGTAATGCTCGTTCTCGAAGATGGCTGGATTGAACGCGATCTTGTTGCCCATCATCGGCACCATGCTCATGCTCTCCGTACCCGCCGCGAGCATCACCTCCGCCTCGCCCAGACGGATGCGATCCGCCGCCAGCGCCACTGCCTGCAAACCGGAAGAGCAAAAACGGTTGATGGTCAGCCCCGGCACCGTGTTCGGCAAGCCCGCCAACAGCAACGAGATACGCGCCACATTGGTTCCCTGCTCCGCCTCCGGCATCGCACAACCGACGATCACATCGCCGATGCTGGCCGGATCGAGCGACGGCGCTTGCGCCAGCACACTCTTCAACACATGCGACAGCAGATCGTCGGGACGTGTGTTGCGGAACATGCCGCGCGGCGCTTTACCCACAGGGGTACGCGTGGCGGCGACGATGTAGGCTTCCTGAACTTGTTTGCTCATGGTGTTCTCCTTATCCAGTGCAACAATCTGACAGTTTATTTATGCACGCTTCATTTCAGCGATCTGCCGAAACCGATCAACCAACATCTGCACTCTTTCATCTAACGATTCATCAGGGAAGACCACTCCCTGCAACGCATCTCTGAATTTTGGAATCACCAGCAATGCCGCACATTGCTCTGCCAAATATTCGCGCAACTCCATCGAACCTGCACTTACCTCATTGAGACCAACTCCGGTCTACCATCCAGCACATTCACGATGTCCTCCAAATCGTGACTACCCAGAAAATCGCCTTTGCCACGATCTGCGAAAGCCTCAAATTTGGTCGCCAAAAACACAGGCGCGGCAATCAAACGTACCTTCAGCGTGTTCGGTAACTCCACCCACTGTGCGGTTTGCATCACCAATGGATACCAACGGTTGGCGAAACCCAAAATGCGCGTTTCCGTCGGCATCAAATCCACTTCCAAACCTTCCAGCCTCCAGCGACAGATGGGGGCGCCGTCTGAGGTGTCGCGCTTGAATCCCAACTTGCCGAACTCACTCTCCAACTTGTGGTAACCCGATAACCCGGCCACTTGTGCCACCAGATCCACATCGTAAGTCACCCGTGACGGCGCGGCCGCAGCATCCGTCAACAACAAATCGACCGCACATCCGCCTACGAACACCAACTGCTCACGCAAATCACCCAGCGCCCGCGCCACCAACTCCATCTTCGGCACGTTCGGACGTTGCGGCTTCATTGGAAGAATTCCTCCAACAATTTCTGCGCCACATTGCGTTCACGCGCCTGACCGCTGCGCAGCGCATCGAACAATGCCAGCATGGCATACAAGCGCTCATCCTTTAGCGCCGCAGCCGGAACTGATGGATACAAAGGTGCCAACGCTACACCTCGTACCTCCCCCTTCGGGTGCGGCCACACAGGCACAGGATCCGCAGAGGGAACAATCAACTTATTCAATGGAGCTACCGCATAAGCAGTCGGTACACCACGCGTCAGCGAACCCCACACCGGAGGAAAAGCATACTTTGCTCCGTACAGCAAAAATTCACGCAACTGCGTTTTCAGCACTACTGGGCGACGATCTTGAAACATCGCCAACTGCGCCGCCGCCGCACGCTTCAACGCCGCATGCACCGCCGACACCGCCAGCCCCGTCTGCTCCGCCAATTCGGGATACCCCACACTTCCACCGCCACGACTCAACAACGCCAGCAAGACATACAAATCTTGCGGCTTGAGTACAGGCTGCTTACTACTTATTTTGGCCATATTCTTAATTCTTGAAATGAGAATAGATAGCCGAATACTAATATCTGACTGGGGACGGAGTCAATATTCTTATTTCAAGAATGGAGAATAAAACTCCCACCCCCCCATCAAGCCCCCCCCGCAACGCTCCGCTCGATAAGCTCGGCGAAGATTCGCTCCATCGAGCAATAGTTCCTATCCAACCCCGCTCTCACCGCCGCAAAATAATTCTCTTTCTTCTTGTCGGCGATCAAGCTGAAATCCAGTAACGGCAACCCTGCCTGCAACGCCATCAACGTGGACAGTACCCGTGCCAAACAGGTCTCCGCAATGGTCTCCAGCTTCTGGTGAGGGTAGAGAAATCGACTCCGACGCCTATTACTACTAGTGGTGACACTTTGCCAAAATCATGAATGATGCTGACCCCATATCAGCGAGGCAATGCGCAATGTTCACCGCAAGGCGTTCAGAAACTTCGGTATAAGTAAGCGCCCCGGCTGTGGTCGCCAGTTCGCGCGTGGCGTCTAGCGGACGGGTTGATTCAGCAGATGCGCCAAGCGCTGAGGATTCACCGGCTCGTTCTCCAGCGCCATCGAACTCAGCGTGAAGCGCACCACCTGCTGGCGATAAGCCTCCCGCACCTGCGCCGGATTCGCGTGGCTTGCCCGCCATTGGCTGAGGCGCTGTTCGAGTTGTTGCAGTTGGCTGGATGTCATGGTGATTCTCCTGTGTGGCCGCATTCTCGCCCCCTAGCTTGGGCGCGGCAAGTCCTTTGTCCTGACTTTTTGCTATGCCTGTATTTTTAGCGCGCTCACTCATTAGAAAATACCTTGGTACGTTCCCTATTATTTATGATTTTTTATTCAACTTTGAATTTAGACAGGGCTTATCTAGTTAACCTTAACAGTTACTAGTGAATTCAACACTGTTTCCAGCTTCTGCATTTCCCTCTGGTGGTCTGTCCACCAGTCCGTAGACCATATTCTGTGGAGCTTCCAACCAAGGCCTTCCAGTACCAACTGACGAAGCCGATCACGATCTCGCGCCGTCGGCATGGAGTGATAGGTTGCCCCATCGCATTCGACACCGAGTAAATATGTTCCGGGTTCATGTGGATGCACGATCCCAATGTCGAGGCGATAGCCCGAACAGCCAACTTGAGGATGAACAATCCAGCCTTTATCGCGCAGGGCTCGAATAACTTCAACTTCAAACGGACTGTCCGGTTCACGTCCAGTCGGCATAGCTTGTTCGACCAACGCACGAGCGCCTCTCTGAGCAAATTCAAGGTAATTTTTTAGATCAATTACACCAGTAGCACGAGTCCGTGATAAATCAATGTCCTCTGGTTTGATCGAACTAAAAATAGTTACACCAATGCGCGCACGAGTGATGGCGACATTCAGGCGGCGATGTCCACCTTCTTTATTGAGTGGACCAAAGTTCATTGCCATGCGACCTGCAGCATCTTTGCCGTAAGCAATCGAGAACAAGATTAAATCACGCTCATCACCCTGTACATTTTCTTGATTTTTAACGAAGAATTTCTCGGAACCATGCTCACCAATTCGCTGTTCCAATTCTGGAGATTTACCCAATTCCTCATCTAACAGGGTTTCAATCAGGCGTTGCTGAGGCTGATTAAATGTGACAATGCCTAGTGTCAACTTGCGACGCTCATCGTCGGAAAAATGTTCAATTACAGCCTTAACGATTGCATCAGCCTCAGCCCTATTGGTACGAGTTGCCCCTCGATCATAAATACCTGAAACCATTTCAAGGCGAACTGCTTGGTCGTGCGTGACAGGCGATGGGAACGTAATGAGACGCGAGTCATAATAGCGGGTGTTAGAGAATGTGATCAGGCTTTCATGGCGACTCCGGTAGTGCCACTCCAATCGAAGCGTTGGCAGCCCAGCCCCCATGCATTCATCCAGAATGCTTTCCAAATCCTTGACTGCACCATCTTCAGATTCGTCCGCTCCGTCGTCATCGTCGGAGCGCGCAAAGAAGCTAGTTGGCGGTAATTGTTTGCGATCACCAACTACGACTAACTGCTTGCCGCGTGCGATTGCTCCAACTGCATCCCATACCAAAATTTGTGATGCCTCATCGAACACAACAACATCAAAACTGGAATGTGCTGCGTCAAGATATTGAGCTACCGATAGCGGAGACATCAACAAACAAGGCTTGAGTTTGGGCAGCAGGGTTGGAATCCCATGCACCAGTTTGCGTACAGGCAAGTGTGCTTTTTGCTTGGCAAGTTCACGTAGCACCAAGGCTGTCTCGGTGTCCGGTTTTTGGCCTGCTTGTATGCGAGGCACTTTGCCAGCGAGTACCGCAGTAATGTACTGTTCCGTTAGTTGCTGAAAACGTTCGTCGGTTTGCTGAAACTCTCGTATTTTCTGATCGTGAATAGCGCTTGAGAAATTTCGCAATACTGGTTCACGATCAGTTACAGCCTTCAGCCACCAAACCTGATAAGAATATTCGGCATACGAATCTAAATCCTTAACCTCGATACGCTGAACTTCCAAGGCCGCTATTACTTCACTTAGGCCAGCACTGATGGCTTGCTCACGCAATCTGCGCCACCGACACCAATCGCGTAATAAGCGACGGCTCGAATACCAACCTGCGACGATAGAACGTATGCGACTAGGTAGCCCCGCCGAGTGAGATTCTCCCGCAAGGCCATGCCCCGATGCCGAAAGTTCAGCTACCTGCTGGAGCTGTAATTTAAATACGCGCAAAGCATCACGAAATGCGGTCAGCCGCACAGCCAGCGCACCTTGAGGATTCAATTGATCGCGTTGTTCGCTGACCAACTTCCTCAGTCGATCAGTTAGTGAGGTATCAGCGACTGACTCGTTATTGCGATACAACAATTGTGCCTCTTCTGAACAAGGCGCTTTTCAATGCCAGCGTCGCGGCCACCCAGTAAATCCGCTGATTCCATATCACGTTTTATCTGCCAAGTTGAAGCATGTCCTTCTAGGCTGCTCAAGGTTTTGTGTATCATTCGCAGCTAGTGCAACAACTTCATGCTGATCTAATCCTTCTGCTAGTTGCGTGAGTATCTCAGACGCCCGGTAACCGCTCGCATGGTAAACCAGCATTTAGGCCACCACATTAAAGATGCGAGACTCCATGATTTCGCCAACTCCTCTCTGCTGGCTTGGGAAATGTTGGGCTTGCATCCGAGACCAGACAATTCTTTCCAGTACGCTTGACGGCGTTCGCCATGTTCCCGCAATCGTTGAACAGCCGTGCGAATTTTTACATCATTACCTTGGCTGGCGAATCCTGTTGGAATTTTTGGAGCCTGCAACAATACGTCAATCAAACCGTCAACAGCCTCCATCAATATCTGTGACGGTGCGCCAAAAACTAAGCCCAATGCGGGTTCGAGTGCGATTAAAGTTCCTTGCACTTCCGCCGCTGCCTCGTCCAATGTCTTTGCGGCCTTAAGCAGCGTCTCTTCCCAAGCATTTGACCATTCGGTGTGGCACACCAAAGACAGCGGATGATGTTGCATTGTGCCTAGCCCACTGACGACCGATTGCATATCTCGCACTATTTCGCGCAACTGCTCAAGTGCTCGACGATCATGGGTTTCAGGATCAGACCAAGGCATAGCTGCCGGTAGCCAGTGTTTATAACTAATCGCCCAATCTGTGGCGTTGCGAACGGTTAGCCCATGAGGATAGGCGCGATGTAATGCCCGGACTAAATCGTTAAGGTTTGCGCGCAACAATCCAAGACGCTCTGCCTCACGTTTCCAGTCGTCCTCGGTATGTTGCTTCGACACGTTCATCGCCGTGCGTATTGTTAGTACCTCTGCTTTTTCAGGTATCGCCGTTGATTTTCTACAAAATGGTCCTAATCGTGAGTTTGTCTGAGCTCAACAACATCCAGTGCCGCCATTTTTTCAGAAACAAACAATACGGTTTTACCTTGCCCCAAAAAATGGGCAATCAGGTTGGTGATCGTTTGAGATTTGCCAGTTCCAGGTGGACCCTCCAAGCGAAATCATGCCCAGCGCCAGCGCGGCTGATTGCGTTTAGTTGTGACGAATCGGCTAACAATGGCGTAGCAGTCCATCGGTTGGTGGCGCTCATCCATATCATGACGTGTCGCCAAGTCTTCACTCGCGCCCATAGATTCGCTGGGGGACTCTGTTGTGTATGTGATGATTGTTCTGGTGTTGTATGTCAAAAGGGAACTTTGAATTTCTTTGGGCAGAACAGATGAGGACAACCTCTTTTCCACAAGCAATTGCATACCCAAGCTCAAATCCAAACGTTGGGATTATCTTCCGTAATTTCTGCTCCCTTAAAGTTTTCTCCCAACAATTAATTACGTCGTTGACGATTTTCGTCGTCATGCTGTTTATGAGTAACCGGTGCGCACTGACAGCGTGTGAGCGTGACAGCACCAATAGAATTGGGCTAGACGAATCTTTTCAGCCCGCTCGTCTTCCGCCCAGCGCAAAAAACCCAGTGCCAAATATAACGTATTTGCTCCACCCTCTTCCAGTCCAAGCCGTGCCGCACTGAAAATTTCATACAATTGTGCATCAAGATTTTTGGTATCAACTGCCGCCAGCAGCTCATGCGTTTGCATGGCTTGAAGAGCGGCAGCTTCAATGGGGTCTTCGCCCGTGCGACGCATAGCAACAGCAGCCACTCGCGGATCATCTCCCTGCATGATTTGGGGTAACGGTCTAAATTTCCACTCTTTGCCATCGGACAGCTCATCTTCCAGATGACTGGGATTGGGTACACGTAGCGGCAGCATTACCTTGGTAGGCTTAAAATTTATCAGGCGGTTGCGCAGCGTTAAATCCAGCAGCTTGGATTTCCAGCGAGCCAATCGCCCATCGGGGGTTTCAATGATTTCATCAGTCTCATCAAGAACGATAGACTCGCTATCCAGTGATGGTAAAACTGGCGGGGGTTCTATGGTGGGTTCAGCATTTGCCAGCGGCCTGTCTGGCTCATGATTGGGTTGTCCGCGAAATGGCAAAGGGCGTATCTGCTCCATGCGGGCGCGTTTGATGTCAATCGCATATAAAAAATCATCTTCCAGTTGCAGGTGCTCGTGTCCACGCTCACAGGCCAGCCTGAGTGAGGTGACCGGGCGATGCGTCAAGGTGGTGGTTTCAAACACCAACAGTTCACCGCTGGCGACGCGCTTACGGACAGCCTGACCATCGTCAAATACGGTAGTCGGGAATGTTGTGTTAATTAACCAACAACCAGCCCAAGCATGTCCTCTCTTCATCAGGACAATCGGATTGAGACCGGCTTGTTCCAGACAAGATACCAACAACATTGTCGAGTCGAGGCAAGTCACTACTCCACCCGACAGGGCGCGGTCTGGAGTGCGGATTTTTTGTCCGTCTGTCCCAAACGATGCGGGCGGTTCGCTGTAATTCAAATTGACTGCGCCAATCGCGCTATATACCGCAGAAATTTGCGCCCAAGCGTCTTCGCGATTTTTTGATTGGTAGCCGTTCATGCTTTGGCCGCCAGCGGCTTTCGCCAACAGTTCGCCACTTTGAAATATCAAACGGTCAATCACGGGATTGTTCGGCAACGAAAAAGCTGCCAATAATTCGGGCAATGCCCGTGTGCCTGCCCACTGGTCATAGGCAAGTACATCGACTGCCCGATCAGTTTTGGCTATCTCGATTTCGCGAGCTGTTATTTTGAAAGAAACTCGACCGCGTTCGGCTTCATTCAGTTCCGCCAAATAGCCGTGCTGGAATTTAAGATCAACCGCTTCGATGCGACGTGTTTCTCGTGCATCTAACCGTGCGAACCGCAACCGCAACGCCTCTGCAAATTCTGGTTCGCATTGCACGAGAATTTCAAGGTCATATAGTGGCTCTTCGCCGTTGTTGGTAATTGATATGAATCGTACAAGAGGGACATTATTCTGATATGAGGCATAGCTCACTGTCGCATCGACTTGAACATCAATTAGCAAGCTAGGCACAACCTGCATAGATTCATTTAGATCTGTCAAAATTTTTCCCACTTAAATTTTATCAATTCCGCAACGGCTTCCCATTTTTCAACATATGCTCGATCCTTGCCTGCGTCTTCTCCGTTGCCAGCAGTTCCATGAAGTTCTTGCGCTCCAGATCGAGCAGCCAATCCTCATCCACCAGACTGCCCGCTTCCACATCGCCGCCGCATAGCGTTTCGGCGACGCGGCAACCGATGTTGTAGTCATGCTCGGAGATGAAGCCGCCTTCGCGCATATTGATCATCGCGGCTTTGAGGGTGGCGATGCCGGTGCGTCCGGCGACGGCGATCTGGCGCTGGTGCAGCGGAGGACGGTAGGCGGTGGCGTTGAGCGCCTTGGCTTCTTCTTTGGCGATGTGCAGCAGTTCGAATTTATTCAGCACGATGCGGTCGGACTGTCTGAGGTAGCCCATCTCTCTTGCCATCTCGGCGCTCTTGGCGACTTCGCCCATGGCGATGTTCTGGAAGTAGCGGCGCAGGTAGGGGAAGACGTCGATGCGGTTGTCGTTGGCGAAACGCTGCGCTTCCTGTGCCGCGCGTTGTGCCATCTCTTTGCAGCCGCCGCCTGCGGGCAGCAGGCCGACGCCGACTTCGACCAGGCCGATGTAGCTTTCCAGCGTAGCGACGATGCGCGTGCAGTGGATGGAGAACTCACAGCCGCCGCCAAGTGCGAGTCCATCCACGGCGGCAATGGTGGGCACTTGTGAATATTTGAGACGCATCGAGACTTGCTGGAACTTGGCGACCACGGCTTCCACTTTTGGCACATTACCCGTTGCCGCGTTGAACAGGTCGCCCATGCCACCACCGCCCGCAGCGGTATATTTGACGCGGTTCACCGCGCCCTTGAGCTTGCCGAACATGCCGGTGTCGGGTGTTTCCTGCACACCCTGCATCAGTTGCAACAGGTTCGCACCCGCCGAGAACGGTGGCTCGTTCTGCCACAGGATGAGCGCACTGAAATGCGCTTCGGCTTCATCCACCGCACGCAGGATGCCATCCAGCACTTCGTTGTTGACGGTGTGCATCTTGGTCTTGAAGCTGAGGATGGCGATGTTGTCGCCGCTGTGCCACAGACGCACTTCGTCGGTCTCGAACACGGTCTCGCCATATTTGCGGGTCTCTCCCAATAGTGCATCGGGATAAAGTTGGCGGTGATAGACCGGAAGCATCGAGCGCAGATGGTAAGTCTTGCTAGCAGAGGAATACGAACCCAACGGGGTGTGTACCCCGGTGCGTGAAGTTTCAGTCACCCATGCCGGTAACGGAGTGTTGGCCATCGACTTACCTGCGGCGATGTCAGCAGCGATCCAACCGGCCACTTGCTGCCAACCTGCGGCTTGCCATATCTCGAACGGACCGCTGTCCCAGCCGAAACCCCAGCGCACGGCAAAGTCGAAATCGCGTGCGTTGTCGGCGATGACTTCAAGATGCAGTGCGCAATAATGGAACACGTCACGGAACGTCGCCCACAGGAACTGCGCCTGCGGGTGCGGATTGGCACGCAATCCGGCGAGTTTCTTCGCCCAGTCGCGCTCGCGCAAAATCTCTTTTACGCCGTCATCCACCTTGGCATCAGACAGCTTGTATTCACGCGTGTGCAGATCGAGCACATGTATCTCTTTGCCGATCTTTTGATAGATGCCGCGCTTGGTCTTTTGTCCAAGTGCGCCCTGGTCGACGAGGTAGTTGAACCAACTCGGCAATTCGAAGTGTTTGTGCCACGGGTCGTCGGTGAGGTTCTCGCGCATGGTGTTGACCACGTGCGCGAACACATCAAGGCCAACCACGTCCAATGTGCGGAAGGTGGCACTCTTGGGACGACCGAGATAGCGTCCGGTGAGTGCATCCACCATGTCAAAGCCGAGATTGAATGCAGCAGCGTGATGCTTGGTGGCGAGCATGGAGAATACGCCGATACGGTTGGCGATGAAGTTCGGGGTGTCCTTTGCGCGCACCACGCCTTTACCCAGCGTGGAGACGAGGAAGGTTTCCAGTTGATCGAGCAAGGGTACATCCGTGCCTTTGCAGGCGATCAATTCCACCAGATGCATGTAGCGCGGCGGGTTGAAAAAATGGATGCCGCAAAAACGATGACGCAGGTTCTCGGGGAAGGCTTGAGCCAATGTGTTGATGGACAAGCCGGAAGTGTTGGTGGCGAAGATGGTGCGCGCCCCCAGATACGGCGCGACCTTGCGATACAAGTCGGATTTCCAATCGATGCGTTCGGCGATGGCTTCGATCACCAGATCGCATTCGCGCAGCTTTTCCAGATGTTGTTCATAGTTCGCCGCTTGAATGTAGATGAGTTTGGCCGGACTGGCGATGGGTGCGGGGTCAAGCTTCTTCAGCCCGTCCAGCGCCTTGTTCACGTTGCCATTGGGATCGCCCTCTTTGGCGGGCAGCTCGAACAGCAGCGTCTCGACGTTGGCGTTGACCAGATGTGCGGCGATCTGCGCACCCATCACGCCTGCACCAAGCACGGCGACCTTACGTATCTGGAAATTCTGACTCATCTTCTACACTCCTTGATTGGCGGGTGGTACAGGGCGTGGCTTGCGATCCTCACCCACAGCCACATAAGTGAGCGTGGCTTCGGTCACTTTATGGCAGGTAGGATTCTCGGGATCGCGTTGCACATAGACTTCGACATCGACAGTGATGGAGGTGGTACCGATCTTGACGATCTTGGTATAGAAGCTCACCACGTCACCCACAAAGATGGGCTGTTTGAACACAAAGGAATTCACTGCCACCGTCGCCACTCGCCCCCGGGCGCGGTGCACGGCGGGGATGCTGCCTGCCACATCCACCTGCCCCATCAGCCAGCCGCCGAAGATGTCACCGGTGTAGTTGGCGTCCGATGGCATGGCGGCCACACGCAGCGTCGGCTGACGATCCGGCAATGGGGTCGGCATCTCGGTATTCATCATTCAATGTCCTTTGTAGAGTTCGTCGATCTGCTTGCCGAATTTCGCCACGACCTTGTCGCGCTTCAAGCTCAGCTTGGGCGTGAGCAGGCCATTGTCGATGTTCCATGGTTCGCTCAACAGCAACACGCGGTGGATCTTGGCATAGCCGGGAAAGGCTGCTGATGTTGCGCGCAATGCGCCGCAGCACCTTGGCTTCGACCTTGCTGTCGGTCAGTGATTCGGGCATATCGGAACGCACGCCGACCTTGGCGGCGACCTGCGGCCACACCACCGGATTGAGTACGGCCAGCGCCACCAGATAAGGTTTACCTTCGCCATAGACCATCACTTGGTCGATCAGCGGATCGTTGAGGATGGCCGCCTCCATATCGGCAGGCGGAATCTTTTCGCCGTTGGAGAGCACGATGATCTCCTTCAGGCGACCGGTGATGTAGATGTGCCCGGTTTCGCTGATGTGCGCGATGTCGCCCGTGTTGAGCCAACCGTCGGCATCGATCATGGCTTTGGTTGCCTCGGGATTGTTCCAGTAACCCAGCATGATGTTCGGCCCCTTCACCAGCAGCGCATTCTGTGCGCCGAGCTTCACCTGCACATTGCGGATCGGTTGGCCGACGCTATCGGGGAAATTGTTTTCCAGTTTATTGCCGGAAACAATCGGGCTGGTCTCGGTCATGCCATAGCCCTGCACCACCGGCAAGCCGAGGCCGACGATCAGGTGCGCGATCTCGGCAGGCAGTGCCGCGCCGCCACTCACGGCAGTGCGCAGACGCCCGCCGAAACGCGCCAATATCTTCTTCGCCACCAAGGCATTCAGCAACGGCCACAGCAGGAAGGATGGCCTCCAGCTCCCACGCCCCTGCTCGCGCAGGAAGCGCGACCAGCCGACCTCTACCGCCAGATGGAACAGGGTGCGCTTCAGTGGAGAGCCTTCGTCCAGCTTGGATTTGATCGCCGCATTGATGCGTTCGTAGATACGCGGCACGGAAACCAGAATGGTCGGCCTGATGGTCAGCAGGTCTTCCGACAGCAAGGGGATGGAACGCGCGTAAGCGACAGTCGCACCGGTCATCACTTGCAGGTAGTAGCCGCAGGTGCGCTCGAAGGTGTGCGACAGCGGCAGGAACGACAGCAACAGGTCGTCTTTGCGCACCAAGAACGTCTCCATGGCATCGTAAGCATTGGAGAGCATGTTGTTGTGACTGAGCATCACGCCCTTGGGTTTGCCGGTGGTGCCAGAAGTGTAGATGACGCTGGCCAGCTCATCGCCGCCGCAGGCTGGCGGCGCTTTCAGTTCGACGCTTGCAGGCAGGTATTCTGCCGCGCCTATCAGACGTGCATCGTCACCCTGCAACTTATCCAGCGAAATGAAGCGTTGTACACACTCCATCTGACCGAGCACACCGGAAAGCTCCTTCCATTGGTCGGCGGTTTCAAACAGCAACACTTTGCACTGCGAATCGTTGACGATATAGGCGATGTTTTCGGCGCGATCCACGGTGTACAGCGGAACGGTGACGAGACCGAGCGACATCGCCGCCTGATCGAACATCACCCATTGCGGGCAGTTGCGCAACATCAGCGCCACGCGATCACCTTTTGCCAATCCTTCTTTGGAGAGCGCCGCCTGCCAACGTGCCACTTCCATACGCACCTGCTCCCAGCTCAACGACACCCATTGGTTGCGCGGCAGATCGAAGTAGCGGTAAGCCTCTTTATCCGGCGTGCGTCGCACCCGTTCCAAAAACAAACCGTACAAGGTTCCCGCCTGTACCGGGGAGATCACATCCGCATTCGACAGTTCGCCATTTCCCGGTGTCTTCATTGCTCCCCCCTTTTTATTGTCTTCAAATCACAAGAACAGGTCGTTATACGGCGGTGTCCCCACACTGACCGCATATTGATCGAAGTCCGTTACGCCTGATGCCCGCAATACTTCTTCGTCGATAAAGAAGTTGCCGCTACAGATGTCGCTATCGCGCAGCAAGATGGCATGTGCCGCATCGGCCACGATGGCTGGCTTGCGAGAGGCGCGCAGGATAGCCTCAGGAAAATTGAATTCGATGGCGGCGGTCGCGATGGTGGTGCGCGGCCACAGGCAGTTGCAAGCGATGTTCTCTGCCGCGAACTCGTGCGCCATGCCCAGCATGACCATGCTCATCCCGTATTTGGAAATGGTGTAGGCGACATGCGGCGAGAACCATTTCGCGTCGATATTGAGCGGCGGAGATAAGGTGAGGATATGCGGATTGACTGCTTGCTTGAGATGCGGGATGCAAGCTTGCGAGGCGAGAAAGGTCGCACGCATATTCACATCCCACATCAGATCAAGACGCTTGGCCGGTGTCTGCAAGGTCGCTGTGAGACTGATGGCGCTGGCATTGTTGATCAGGATGTCGATACCACCGAAATGCGCTGCGGCTTGCTCGACGGCAGCGCTGATCGCAGCTTCATCCCGCACATCGAGCTGGATCGCCAACGCCTGACCTCCCGCCGCGACCACTTCATCCGCCACGCTGTGGATAGTGCCCGGTAACTTCGGATGCGCTTCTACCGTTTTGCCGGTGATGACCACCTTGGCCCCGTCGCGCGCGCAGCGCAACGCGATCTCGCGCCCGATGCCACGACTGGAACCGGTGACGAAGATCACCTTACCGTGCAAGGTGCTCATCCCTGATTCGCCCGGAGCTGCTCCGGCGCAAAATCATCCACCATGATGACCTTGCGCCGGAGCGCATAATCGCGCTCAAGTTGTGTCGCTTGCCCGGCATTGAGGATGCCTAGCTCAAGCGCCTCGGCGATCTGCTGCAACTCGTCGCGCGCCTTGAGTTTGCCTTCTTTGCGCGCCTTCTCAACTTCGGCTTGCAACGGTTCGCAAACCAAGGTGCTACTCAGCGAGGCCTCCAATGCACCGACCGCATCTTTTTCATCGGACGGCAGATACATACCTGCGGTCAGCCGGTCTCGTGCCGTACCCGGTTTCATCATCAAAGCCGCAACGCGATGCCCGACCTCATCAGAAGGCGGTTTGCGGCATTGCCCCAGCGGGAAGATCATGGCGCGCAACATCAACGCAAAGAAGCGGTTCGGAAAGTTTTGCAGCACCCCATCGAAAGCCACTTGAATACGATAGAGCGCGTCTTGCATCGCCCAATGCAACAAGGGCAGATCGTCATCTGGACGTCCGTCGTCCTCGAATTTCTTCAGTACCGCAGAGCATAGGTACATCTGGCTCAACACGTCGCCCATGCGCGCGGAGAGCTTCTCGCGGCGTTTGAGCCCGCCTCCCAACACCAGCATGGCGATATCTGCCGTGAACGCGAAGGCTGCCGAGTAACGCGTCAATTGCTGGTAATAGCATTTTGTTGGCGGTTCCGTCGGCACGGGGATAAGGCGTCCGCCTGTCCACGCATACAGCACGGTACGCACGGCATTGCTCAAGCTAAAACTGATATGCCCGAACAAAGCTTCGTCGAAATCACGGATCGCACGCCCCGTATCCTGATCATGCGCCGCATGGATCTCTTTGAGCACATAGGGATGCGCCCGTATCGCACCTTGACCGAAGATGATGAGGCTGCGCGTCAGGATATTCGCGCCTTCCACGGTGATACCGATCGGTGTCTGCTGATAAAAGCGCCCGAGGTAATTATCCGGCCCCATGCAGATACCCTTGCCACCATGCACATCCATCGCGTCATTGATGACCACACGCCCACGTTCGGTGCAATGATATTTGACGATGGCTGAGATGACCGAGGGTTTCTCGCCCATATCGATCGCTTGCGCGGTCATCACCCGTGCCGCCTCCATCACATAAGCATTGCCCCCGATACGAGCCATCGCCTCTTCCACCCCTTCGAACTTGCCCACCGGCACGTGGAATTGTTTGCGCACACGCCCGTAGGCACCGCTGGTGCGCACCGCCAGCTTGACGCCGCCGGTCGCACTCGCCGGCAATGAGATGGAACGCCCTGCGGCCAAGCACTCCATCAACATGCGCCAACCTTGGCCGATGCGCAGCGTACCGCCGATGATGTAGTTCATCGGAATGAACACATCCTTGCCTTGTGTCGGTCCATTCTGGAAAGCGGAATTGAGCGGGAAATGACGACGCCCCACTTCTACGCCGGGCGTGTCCGTCGGAATCAAAGCCAGCGTGATGCCACGTGACTGCTCTGCGCCCAGCAAATGATCCGGGTCATACAATTTGAACGCGAGACCAAGCAAGGTCGCAATCGGTGCCAGCGTGATGTAACGCTTCTCCCACGTGACACGCACACCAAGCACATTCTTTTGTCCGTTGAATTCGCCGTAACACACGATACCGACATCGGGGATGGCACCCGCATCAGAACCGGCGAAAGGCCCGGTGAGGGCGAAGCATGGCACTTCCAATCCCTTAGCGAGGCGCGCGAGATATTTATCCTTTTGCTCCTGCGTACCGTAATGCAGCAGCAATTCGGCGGGCCTAATGAGTTCGGTACCATTACCGTCACTGCGCCTGTCCCGCTGCGCGAAGCGATCTTGGTCACCACGGCGGAATGCGCCTGCGCGGAGAAGCCCAAGCCACCGTAGTCCTTCGGAATGATCATGCCGAAGAAACCTTTATCCTTGATGAACTGCCAAGCTTGCGGCGACAGATCCTGACGGGTATGGGTGATATCCCAGTCGTCCAGCATGCCGCACAGTTGCTCGACCTCGTTATCAAGGAAGGACTGCTCTTCGTCGCTCAATCCCGGCTTGGGTAAGGACAACAACTTGCTCCAACGCGGACGCCCGCTGAATAAATCGCCATCCCACCACACGGTACCGGCATCCAGCGCTTCTTGCTCCGTCTGTGAAACCTGCGGAAGTATCTTGCGGAATATCTTGAGGATGAAACTACTGACCAACAACCGGCGCAGGAAAGGCACACCCAACACCAACACGAATGTACCGAGTGCGATATAGACAGCTTGCAAGGCATCGCCAGAGATACGACTTTCGACAGCGATCACCGGCACCAGCACCGAGATCGCGATCAACCAACTCCATATCGACGCCCGAAAAAAAGCCAGCAACAGCACTACCGCAAACACCACCACTGTTATCAAAATCGCCATCGTCGCGCCCTCTGTTTTTAATTGTGGAATGGGCTAACTTTAACCCTGACCAGCGATACTGACAATGGATAAATTCCTCCTCGTCATAAGGCCATCCAAGTATGACAGATTGACTGCCACGCATTACTTTGCCACACTGACGCCCATGACAAGACTCACCAAAAAATTCGTTGCGATATTGATGTTGCTGTGGCTGCCCGTATTTACCGGTAGCGCACTGGCAGCAACGGTATCTATGCAGCTGCCGCAAGCAGCCTGCCACGAAGCATCTGCACACGAAGATATGGGTGAGCAGCACCAACATCATGGCGACCCGTCTCCTATAGCAGACGAACACACACCGAGCTGCAACGCTTGCGGCGTCTGCCATCTAGCCTGCACGGGCTATATGGCTGCACCTGAACTCGAAATGAGCGAGATACAGGCAAGCACGCGCGAATCCACCCCTTATCTCGTCGCAATCCACTCCTTCACTTCCGCCCCGCTGGTTCCGCCTCCTCTCGCCCGCGCTTAACGCGGGACGAGTCCGTCTGTAGTTTTCACCTCTGATTCTCGTCCTGCGCTGTTCGGCGGTCGCTTTCGGCTGTCCGATTGCATTGCAACAGCAACGGGATGCGGATTATGAAATCACCTATATTGTTTTTTTTACTACCCTACGCGCTCTGGCTCCCCCCAGCGAGTGCCGAAGAGCCATTGGGTAGCAACCTCGGCGGATTGCTGGCTTATGCACACGAACACAATCCCCAGCTGGCGGCCACCCGTCATGAAGCTGACGCAGTGCGCTTGCGTAGCGAATCTGCCGCCACTTTGGACGATCCGGTATTGCGTATCGAGCCGATGGATGTAGGCAACGGCATCTCCGCCACCAAATACACGCTCATGCAACGCCTGCCCTGGTTCGGCAAGCGCGGGCTGCAAAGGGAGTTCGCCACCGCACAGGCGTTGCAGGCCGATGGGCAGGTCGCCGTGAGTTGGAGCGATCTCGCGACACGCATCAAACAAACTTATGCCATGCATTATTACGCCACCACCAGCGAGCAACTAGCGCGGCAGACATTGGGCTTGCTGGATAATCTGGAACAAAGCGCACAGGCTCGTTACGCCAACGGACTCGGCGCACAGCAGGATGTGATTCGCGTGCAAGTCGAAAAGACCATGTTGCGTGCCGAGCTGATCGCGTTACAGAGCGAGGCGCACCATACTCATGCACGCTTGAACGCTTTGCTATCGCGCCCGACCAATGCATCACTGGACGAGCCTGCACAACTGCGCAGCATGCCACCCGCCGCCAAACTGGATGAACAGACCTTGCTGGAAAGTCTGCGTGCACGCAATCCACAACTACAGATCGCCGAAGCTAGCATCCAATCTGCCACCAAAAGCCGCGACCTGGCCTACAACAACCGCTATCCCGGCTTTGTTCTGGGAGTCGCGCCCACCCAGGCCGGCAGTGCCATCAAGAGCTGGGATCTGATGCTGGAACTCAACATCCCCTTGCAGCAATCGTCGCGCCGCTCGCAAGAGGGCGAAGCAGAAGCGATGCTATCCGCGTCGAATGCGCGCAAAGAAGCCTTGCTCAATCAGATGCAGTCCGACTTGTCGGAAGCGCTCGCCGCACTTGAGGCCGCACGCCAAACCGACACCCTCATCACTACTCGCTTGCTACCTCAGGCGGAGCTCACCTATCGCTCCGCACTGACAGGTTATGAGACTGGCAAGGTGGAATTCAGCATGCTCATCGAAGCGCAGAAACAGATATTGAAAGCGCGCCAGCAACAACTGCAAGCACAGACGGATATGCAATTACGTCTAGCCGACATCGAAAAACTGTTAGGAGAAGAACTATGAGCAACACCGTCAAACTGATCTTGGGTGCACTGTTGTTGCTCGGTGTCGCGGTAACCGGATACTGGCTCGGCACCCACTCGACTTCCGCCAGTAAGGAAGCCACGAACTCCAGTAAGGCCGAGCGCAAGCTGCTGTATTACCGCAATCCAATGGGTTTGCCAGATACATCCCCCACGCCCAAGAAAGATGCGATGGGCATGGATTATGTGCCGGTGTACGCAGGCGATGCCGAACCGGGTAGCGATACCGCGATCAACATCAGTATCGACAAGGTGCAGAAACTCGGCGTGAAGAGTGAAGCGGCTGCGATGCGCGATCTAAAAAGGACATTGCGCGTGACCGGACGCATTGAGATCAATGAGCGACGCACCTATACCATCGCCCCCAAGTTCGAGGGCTGGGTGGAAAAACTCCATGTGAATACCAGCGGACAACTAGTGGCAAAAGGGCAGCCGCTGTTCGATGTGTACAGTCCTGAGTTGGTCTCTGCACAAAGCGAACTCAAACTTGCTGTACAAGGTCTGGCCGCATTGAAAGATGCCGATGAGGAAGCGCAAGCAGGCATGCGACAACTCGCCACTTCCAGCGCAGCGCGTTTGAAGAATTGGGATATCGCCGAC
>CAWGHS010000011.1:0-44269 GCA_963822425.1 uncultured beta proteobacterium | reverse complement strand
CTTCCACCGCATCGTCCACTTCCGCCTCGAAGAAATCGGCGACTTTGCTCAGCATGCTGTCCAGCGCGCCGGACTCTTCGCCGATGGCGACCATCTGCAATACCATGCTCGGGAAGACATCCGTGTTTTGCATGGCAACGGTCAGGCTGACACCCGAAGTGACTTCACGTTGAATGGCTTTGGTCGCGTCAGAATATACGGCATTGCCGGCCGCACCCGCTACCGAATCGAAAGCTTCAACCAGCGGTACGCCTGCGGCGAACATGGTCGACAACGTACGCGACCAACGCGCGATGGACGCCTTGCGTAACAGAGGGCCGAACACCGGCAGCTTGAGCATCATTTGATCCATGCGTCGCTGCATGAGCTTGCTGCGCTTCCAGGTGTACATGAACCAATAAAGACCACCCCCGATGCCGCCAAAGATCGCCCACCACCAAGTCACGAAGAAATCGGAGATAGCCATCACGACGAGGGTGGGTGCGGGCAGGTCGGCGCCGAAATTACTAAACAGATCTTTAAACGCCGGGATCACGAAGATCATGATGACGGCGGTGATGACGAAGGCGATGACAATGATGGAGACGGGATAAAACAGGGCAGACTTGATCTTACTTTTGATCGCCTGCGTTTTTTCCATGTAGGTCGCGAGACGATCCAGCAGGCTATCTAGAATACCTGCGGCTTCACCCGCGCCCAGCAGGTTGCAGTACAGATCATTGAAGTAGAGCGGAAATTTGCGGAACGATTGTTCCAAGCTGCTACCTGTTTCTACATCGGTTTTAATGTCGAGCAATAAGCGGGCAACGGCAGGATTTTCATGCCCCTTGCCCACGATGTCGAAAGCTTGCAGTAGCGGCACGCCGGATTTCAGCATGGTGGCCAGTTGACGCGTGAATAGTGTGAGGTCTTTGTCGGTGACTTTGCCGCCACGAGAAGCCGATTTCTTGACCTTGGTGACCGTGATACCTTGACGGCGCAAATGTGCCGAAATACTAGCTTCGCCCGCGCCACGCATCTCGCCCTTGACGATCTTGCCGGCCTTGTCTTTGCCTTCCCAACTGTATTGGTACTCTTTGAGTTTATCTGCTTTTACGTTAGCCATCCGCTTACCTCAATTCAAATGCCGCTAGGGAAAACTTCCCGCTAATTATCAAAATCTGCACAGATACACCAGATTCTAAAGGGTTTTTACATGATGCACGGCTTTCGATTCTTTGTAAAGCGGCTAACTGTCTGACTTGAGGCGTTGTAAGGGGAAGATGCGCGCGACTTTGACGGCGCGATCCTGAATCTGGATGATCTCAATGGGATAGCCGCCGATCTTGAGGCTGGTTCCGGCCTCCGGGATGTCTTGCAAGTGTTCGAGGATCAGGCCGTTGAGTGTCTTGGCTTCGCCCAATGGCAAGTGCAGACCCAGTTTGCGGTTCAATTCGCGCAGACTACTGCTTCCTTCCAACAACAGGCTGCCGTCATCATGGCGTATGAACTTGCCAGTTTGCGATGGGGATTGCGTGGTGAAGTCACCGACGATCTCTTCTAGGATGTTTTCCAGCGTGACCATACCCAGAAGTTCGCCGTACTCATCTACTACCAACCCTATGCGGGTCTGACGTTCTTGGAATTGCTGCAATTGTTTGAGCAATGGGGTGTCGGATGGGATGAAATAAGCGTCATAGAGCGCCTCGCGCAGTTGCACGATGTTCAACGACTCCTCTTGTAGCAAGGGTAGCGCGCGTTTGATATGTAGAATCCCGATGACATTGCTAGGGGTTTCTTCATAGACCGGCAACAGCGTGTGATGACAGGTGATGATCTGTTGGCGTAGTTCGGCAGGTTCGCTGGCGATGTTCAGCGCCTCGATCTGATTGCGCGGGATCATGACATCGTTGACGGTGACACGTTCCAGATCCACCAAGTTCAACAGCATCTTTTGATGTTTGCGCGGGAGGAAGTTTTCCGCCTCCAACACTAGCGAGCGCAATTCTTCCAAACTCATTTTGTGATGGCTGTGGTCGGTTTGAACCTTGATGCGCAACAGCCATAACATGCTGCGAACCAATGCGGTGGCGATAGATACCACGGGATAGAACAGTTTGATGATGAAGGCCAACAGAAAGCTGGAAGGCAGGGCGACGCGCTCTGCATGGCTGGCGGCGATCACCTTGGGCATGATCTCGCTGAAGACGAGGATGGCGAAGGTGATGGTCAGCGAGCCGACGAGCAGTGCTGAGCTATTGTCGTGGCCGAACAAACGTAACACGATGATCTCGGTCAATGTCGCAGCAGATACATTCAGTAGCGTATTGCCCAACAGAATGGAGCCAAGCAGCTTGTCGGTTTGTGCGAGTAATTTGACAGTGAGTTTGGCGCTTTTGTTGCCTTTGCGTACCAAGTGGCTCAAGCGATAGCGGTTGATCGCCATCATGCTGGTCTCGGAAGCCGAGAAGAAACCGGAGCAGAGTAGAATGATGAGAAGGGCGACGAACAGTGTGCCCAGTGAGAAATCGTCCAAAGCGAACAGCCTTAACTAATGCGATGCGCGCAGTATCTGGGAGCGAGCTGGCAGTGTCAACCGCGCGGGAGGAGGCTATCGAGGCGCGCGGCGATAGGCCCAAAGCAGCATCGCGATTCCGGTCAACACCATCGGCAGACTCAGCCACTGGCCCATACTGACGCCGAAAGTCATCAGTCCGAAGATACCATCGTCAGGTGTGCGTGCGAATTCGCCAAGAAAGCGGAAGCTGCCATAGCCGATCAGAAATAGCCCAGATACAGCCCCTACCGGACGCGGCCTCTTCGAGTATATCCAGAGCAGTGCAAACAGCGCCAAGCCCTCCAGCGCAAATTCGTAAAGCTGCGAAGGGTGGCGCGGCACATTGTCCACGTTGGGGAATACCATGCCCCATGGCACATCGGTCGGGCGTCCCCACAGTTCGGCGTTGATGAAATTGCCGAGGCGTCCAAATGCCAAGCCGGGCGGTACCAGCGGGGCAATGAAATCCATCAGTGCTAGCCATTGGATGTTGCGGCTACGGGTGAAGATAGCCATCGCCACTAGCACGCCGAGGAATCCGCCATGGAACGACATACCGCCTTCCCATACTGCAAGGATTTTGAACGGGTGCGAAAAATAATAACTAGGGTTGTAGAACAACACTTCGCCCAGTCGTCCGCCCAACACCACACCTAGCACGCCATAGAACAACAAGTCGTCGAGGAATTTCTCGTCCCAGCCGGGCTGGTTCAATGCGCGCAAACGTTTTCTACCCAGCCAGATGAAGGCGACAAAACCGAGCAGGTACATCAGTCCGTACCAGTGGATGCCAAAGGAGCCGAGGTGGATGGCAACGGGGTCGAATTGCGGGTGAACGAGCATAGTTCGAATCGGTTAGAATTAGTGACCGGATTATACGTGCTTTGTTTTTACATTAGAGAGACATCATGCCGCAATATCGTTCCCGCACCTCCACCCACGGCCGCAACATGGCCGGAGCCCGCTCGTTGTGGCGCGCCACCGGCATGAGCGACGGCGACTTCGGCAAGCCCATCATCGCCATCGCCAACTCCTTCACCCAATTTGTGCCCGGCCACGTTCATCTCAAGGACATGGGGCAACTGGTGGCGCGCGAGATCGAGAAAGCAGGCGGCATCGCCAAGGAGTTCAACACCATCGCGGTGGATGACGGCATCGCAATGGGGCACGACGGCATGCTGTATTCGCTACCCAGTCGCGATTTGATCGCTGACTCGGTGGAGTACATGGTCAACGCACATTGTGCCGATGCGCTGGTGTGCATCTCCAACTGCGACAAGATCACGCCCGGCATGCTGATGGCCGCGATGCGCCTGAACATTCCGGTGATATTCGTTTCCGGCGGGCCGATGGAAGCTGGCAAGGTCAACTGGCAGGGCAAGGTGAAAGGATTGGATCTGGTGGATGCGATGGTCGCTGCCGCCGATAGCCGCGTGAGCGACGAAGAAGTGGACGCCATCGAGCGTTCCGCCTGCCCCACCTGCGGTTCCTGCTCCGGCATGTTTACCGCGAACTCGATGAACTGTCTGACCGAAGCGCTGGGGTTGTCGTTGCCCGGTAACGGTTCGCTGGTGGCGACGCATGCCGAGCGCAAACAATTATTCCTGCGCGCAGGTCGCCTGATCGTCGAGCTTAGCAAACGATATTACGAACAGGACGACGCCTCGGTGCTGCCGCGCAGCATCGCCAGTTTTGATGCATTCGAGAATGCCATGACGCTGGACATTGCCATGGGTGGTTCGACCAACACTGTATTGCATTTGCTGGCCATCGCACGCGAAGCAGAAGTGAATTTCACCATGAAAGACATGGATAGGTTATCGCGCCATGTGCCGACTTTGTGCAAAGTCGCGCCGTCGTCCGAATATCACATGGAAGACGTGCATCGTGCGGGGGGTATCGCTGCGATCCTGGGCGAATTGGATCGAGCCGGGTTGTTGCATGGTGAAGTTGGCTCAGTGCATAGCAAGACGCTACGCGAAGGGCTCAAGCAATGGGACATCGTGCAGACGCAAAGCGAAGATGCGAAGAGATTTTTCCGCGCTGCACCTGGCGGAATCATTACCACCATCGCCTTCTCGCAATCCATGCTCTATCCCGATCTGGATGCGGATAGGGCCAAAGGTTGTATTCGTGATAAAGCCCATGCCTATTCACAGGACGGTGGTCTGGCGGTGTTGCACGGCAACATCGCGCTGGACGGTTGCATCGTCAAGACAGCAGGTGTGGACGATAGCATTTTGAAATTCAACGGACGTGCGCGCGTGTTCGAGAGTCAGGATGCGGCCACTGCAGGCATTCTTGCCGACCAGATTGTGGCCGGTGATGTGGTCATCATTCGTTACGAAGGTCCCAAGGGAGGTCCCGGCATGCAGGAGATGCTGTATCCGACTTCTTATCTGAAATCAAAAGGGCTGGGCAAGGCGTGCGCGCTGCTCACCGACGGGCGTTTCTCCGGCGGCACGTCGGGTTTGAGTATCGGCCATGCTTCGCCGGAAGCAGCGAGTGGCGGTGCCATCGGGCTGGTGCAGGAAGGCGACCGTATCGAGATCGATATCCCGAATCGCACCGTCAACCTGGCGATCTCTGACGCCGAGCTGACCAAGCGTCGGTCTGCGATGGAAGCCAAAGGCAAGCAGGCATGGAAGCCCGCTACAGAGCGCCCACGCAAAATATCGGCAGCATTGCGCGCCTATGCGGCGATGGTGACGAGTGCGGATAAAGGTGCGGTGCGCGATGTGTCTCAAGTGGAGAGGTAGCGGCGTTATATAGAGGGGGCGAGAAATGAAAGCCATACTGATTGCGAATCCCAAGGGCGGTAGCGGCAAGACCACGTTGTCCACCAATATCGCGGGCTACCTCGCTTCGCGAGGCCAGCGAGTCGCAATCCTCGATCTGGATCGCCAAAAATCCGCAACCCAGTGGCTGTCCAATCGGCCATTACATCTGTCCAGTATCGAGTTGATGCAGTCCGAGATGGAAAAGAATGTGCCGGTGGATTGGCTGGTGATCGACTCTCCGGCTGGATTGCACGGCAAAAATTTGGAGCATGCCTTAAAGCTTGTGCATAAGGTGATCGTGCCCATTGCGCCCTCCGCGTTCGATATCCAGGCAAGCCGAGATTTTTTGGGGGTGCTGCACCATGAGAAGACCGTGCGCAAAGGCAAGATATTCGTCGGGGTGGTCGGGATGCGTATGGATCCGCGCACACGGGCTGCACTCACGCTGGAGCAATTTTTAAAAGGGTTGGATATGCCTGTGTTGGCTTACCTGCGCGAGGCGCAGGTCTATGTAAACGCAGCATTCGAGGGCAAGACGCTATTTGACCTGCCTCCCTCATTGTCCGAGCGCGAGCTTGAACAATGGGCGTATCTGCTTAATTGGTTGGAACATTCTGAAGAGCAATCTTAATTCTAGAGGTGTCAACGCCATAAAGCGCATAGGCGTTAGTAGTTGACCGTTGCGCGAGTTTGCAAATCGGGCCGGGTTGTTTAGAATGCAATCGGGGTAACCACTCCGCTCAGTAAATAGTAATCAAACCTAAAAAATGGAGAGAACATGAAATCTATCGTTATTAGCATGATCGCAACAGCAGGTCTGATGGTCGCTGGTTCCGCAATGGCTGCTGAAATGCCTAAAGATGCCGCCGCTTGCGCTGCTTGCCACAAGATCGACAAAAAGGTAGTAGGTCCAGCATGGAACGACGTGGCCAAAAAATACAAGGGTGACGCTGGTGCCGTAGACAAGATCGTCGCAAACATCACTAAAGGTGGTAGCTTTGGCTGGAAGCTCGGCAGCATGCCTCCAAAAGGCGGCACTTCGAAGTCTCCAGCTGAACTCAAAAAGCTGGCCGAGTTCATCGTAGGTTTGGAATAATCAGCTAGTAGCAGAATAAGGCCGACTTTGCGGTCGGCTTTATTTTTTGGTTAGTCGAGAGCAACTATTGAAAGTTAGGGATACCATGAAAAAAAGTACTGTCTTTTTGGCCGTTTGCTGTGCGTCTTTGCTGATTGCTTGTGACAAAAAAGAAGAGACATCATCTCCAGCGAAAGAGGTCAGTCCCATGCCTGCTTTGGTTGCTTCTGCTAGTGGATCTGCTGAAAATATGCCCTCGCTGGCCAAGACAAATAACTGTACTTCCTGCCACGCGATCAACAAGAGAGTGGTCGGTCCGGCTTGGATGGAAGTCTCTAAAAAATACAAGGGTGACGCTGGTGCAGAAGCGAAGCTGGTTGCTAAGGTGTCCAAGGGTGGTTCTGGTGTGTGGGGATCCATGCCGATGCCAGCCAATGCGCCTGCTGTGAAGGAAGCCGATATTAAAGAACTGGTCAAATTCATTCTGGGTCTGGCTAAATAAGCTCAAAGACAAGTCATTGAAAAAGCCGACGCAAGTCGGCTTTTTGTTGTCCAACTATGCTGAATTGACAAGGGTTATAGGGCTACGCATAATCCGAACGTCCCCTAAAAAACCGCCCGCTCCGATATGCCCACTAATAAAATCTCCTTGCTGTTCGTGCTTGCAGTTGTACTCGTCGCCTGTGGAAAAACCGAAACCACCTCGACAACATCCGCCGCCACGGATGAATTAACCGTCAAGATCGGAGCCGCTGCACCGCTCACCGGCCCGCAAGCGCACATCGGCAAAGATAACGAATACGGCACACGCATGGCCATCGACGACGCCAACGCGAAGGGCGTGATCATCGGCGGCAAAAAAGCACACTTTGAGCTGTTGAGCGAAGACGACCAGACCGACCCCAAGACTGCGACCATCGTGGCGCAGAAACTGGTGGATGCCAAAGTGAACGGCGTCATCGGCCACCTCAATTCCGGCACCAGCATTCCCGCTTCTGCCATCTATTTCAAAAACGGTATCCCGCAAATCTCGCCTTCCGCCACTGCCGTCAAATTCACCGCGCAGGGTTACAAGACCGCGTTCCGCGTGATGACCAACGATGCGCAGCAGGGCAAGGCGCTGGGTGAGTTCGCCACCAAAGTACTGGGGCTCAAGAGCATCGCCGTGATCGATGATCGCACCGCTTACGGCCAAGGCTTGGCGGATGAGTTCGTCAAATCTGCCGAGGCTAACGGTGCCAAGATCATCGCACGTGAATACACCACCGATCACTCGGTAGATTTCACTTCCGTGCTGACTTCGATCAAGGGCAAGCAGCCCGAGCTGTTGTTCTTTGGTGGCATGGACCCGCAGGGCGTGCCGATGGTGAAACAGTTGCGCGCGTTGGGCATGAAGACGCAATTCATGATGGGTGACGGTGGCTACACACCCAAGCTGATAGAACTCGCCGGTGGTGCGGAAGACGGTACTTATGCTTCCTTGCCTGGCGTGCCGCTAGACAACATGCCGAGTGGGCGCGACTTTTCCAAACGCTATGAAGCACGCTTCCATCAGCCCATCCAGCTCTACGCGCCGTATTGCTACGATGCGGTCAACGTCATGATCGCGGCCATGCAAAAAGCCGGTTCTGCCGAGCCCGCAAAATATCTGCCGGAGATCGGCAAGGTCGAACTTGACGGTGTGACGGCGAAGATCGCCTTTGATGAAAAGGGCGACATCAAGGGCGGTGCAGTCACCATCTATCAAGTGCGCAAAGGACAATGGGCGGCGGTGCAGACGATGGGCGGCGCGCCCGCAGCACATTGATGGCGCTCTTTAAGTGTTCGTCATTCCGGCGCAGGCCGGAATCCAAGCAAGAAAACAATTCCCTGCAAAGCAGGGGCAAAATCAAAAGCATGTTAGATAAAACCGCTGGATGGCCGTTCCTCGAAACTCGCCACCAGCGGCTCGTTTTCCGGCCTGCGCCGGAATGACGGATTGATCGTGGACATTCTTTTTCAACAGATCATCAACGGCCTCGTGCAAGGCAGCGTGTATGCCCTCGTGGCGCTGGGCTACACCATGGTGTACGGCATCCTCGGCCTCATCAACTTCGCGCACGGTGAAGTGGTGATGATAGGCGCGATGATCGCGCTCACCGCATTGCAAGCCCTGTTGGCGGCGGCGGTAGCACCCGTGCTGGCCGTGTTGTTCAGTCTGTTGGCAGCGATGGCGGTATGTATGGCATTGGGCTACGGCATCGAGCGCATCGCTTACCGCCCGCTGCGCAATGCGCCGCGTCTCGCGCCGCTGATCACCGCCATCGGCGTCTCCATCGTGTTGCAGAATCTCGCGATGATGACCTGGGGACGCGAATACCATTCTTTCACCTTGCCGTTCAGTAGCGCTTCGCACCAGCTCGGCGGCGCAATAGTGAACGATGTGCAGATCGGTATCGTCATTGTTGCGCTCATCATCATGGCGGGCCTGATGTGGCTGGTGCATCACACACGTACCGGACGCGCCATGCGTGCCGTGGCTGAGAATCCTTCCGCTGCCACACTCATGGGCGTGGACATCAACCGCGTCATCTCGATCACCTTCATGCTTGGCTCTGCGCTTGCTGCTATCGCTGGCTTCATGGTCAGCGCCAACTACGGCATCGTGCATTACTACATGGGCTTCATGCTCGGCCTCAAAGCATTCACCGCCGCCGTGCTCGGCGGCATCGGCAACCTGCGCGGCGCGATGCTGGGTGGTGTGCTGCTGGGGCTGATCGAGAGCCTAGGTGCGGGTTACATCGGCGACCTCACCGGCGGTTTTCTCGGCAGTAACTATCAGGACGTCTTCGCGTTCTTTGTGTTGATCGCGGTGCTCATCTTCCGTCCGTCCGGTTTGCTCGGCGAAAAATTGGCGGAGCGCGCATGAAGCCAGATAACTCATTAAATCCAAACCCCTCCCAGCCTCCCCTTGTCAGGGGAGGAGCGGCATCTGCTCTCCCCCTGATAAGGGGGAGTTGGAGGGGGTTTGAGTTTCATTTCGAAAAAAAGACTGTCTGATATGAAGCTGCACCGCTCCTCCGGCCACCTCACCCTCGCCATCGCCCTGCTGGCGCTGCCCTTCATCATCGACGCGCTGTTCGGCCACGGCTGGGTGCGCATCGCCGACTTCGCCTTGCTCTACATCATGCTGGCACTCGGTCTGAACATCGTGGTCGGCTACGCGGGCCTGCTCGATTTAGGCTACATCGCATTCTTTGCGGTGGGCGCCTACACGTATGCCTTGCTCGGATCGCCGCAGTTTGGTCTGCACTGGCCGATGGTTGTGGTGTTGCCGTTGGGCGCGCTGATCGCCTGCGGCTTCGGCGTGCTGCTCGGCGCACCCACGCTCAAGTTGCGCGGCGACTACCTTGCCATCGTTACACTCGGCTTCGGCGAGATCATCCGCATCTTTCTCAACAACCTGAATGCGCCGGTCAATATCACCAACGGGCCGCAGGGCATCAGCGCCATTGATCCGCTGCAGATCGGCGGCTTCTCGTTCGGCAATTCGCACGACCTGTTTGGTTTCAAGATCGATGACGTGCACCTGCACTACTACCTGTTCCTCGGTTTCACCCTGCTGGTGATCTTCGTCTCGCGCCGTTTGGAAGATTCGCGCATCGGCCGCGCCTGGGTGGCGATACGCGAAGACGAAGTCGCCGCTTCGGCGATGGGCATCAACACGCGCAACATCAAGCTGCTCGCTTTCGCCATGGGCGCCACCTTCGGCGGCATCTCCGGCGGCTTGTTCGCGGGTTTCCAAGGGTTCGTCAGTCCCGAGAGTTTCAGTCTGATGGAATCCATCATGGTGCTGTGCATGGTGGTGCTGGGCGGCATGGGCAACGTCGGCGGCGTGGTGTTGGGCGGCGTGCTGCTGGTGGCACTGCCGGAGCTGTTCCGCAACGCGGCTGGGCCGGTGCAGCAAGCTCTGTTCGGCAAAGTCGTGGTCGACCCGGAAAGTCTGCGCATGTTGATGTTCGGCTTGGCGCTGATACTGGTGATGCTGTGGCGACCCGCCGGGCTATGGCCCTCTACACAGCGTCGCCGCGAATTCGATGCCGATGACGGTGTGCTACATCAGGAACAGGAGACGATTTACGATGCCTCCAAATAAAATCCCAAAGTTTCGTCGCCATACGTTGTTGCTCGCGAAAAATCTTGCTTACATATACGCCATATGCGGCGCTGCGATTTTTCGCGCGCGCCTAGCTTGGCTTAGAAATTTGGGTTTTATTGCGTTATGACTGCATCGGATAACACTCTGCTCAAACTTACGAATGTCGGCAAACACTTCGGCGGCGTGATTGCGCTGGCCGAGTGTTTCGCTGCACATCAACAGGGCGAGATATACGGACTCATCGGCCCCAACGGTGCGGGCAAGACCACGTTGTTCAACGTCGTCACTGGCTTGTACCAACTCGACAGCGGTGGATTCCAATTCGCCGGACAAAGCTACACCCGCTGCAAACCGCACCTGTTGGCGCAAGCCGGTATCGCGCGCACCTTCCAGAATATCCGCCTGTTCGCCAACATGAGCGCGCTGGAAAACATCATGGTCGGCCGCCATCTGCGTACGCGCACCGGCATCTGGGGTGCACTGACGCGCAATGCCGCGGCGCGTGCCGAAGAGCGCGCCACCGTGCAGCGTGCGCGTGAACTGCTGGATTACGTCGGCATTAGCGCTGCGCATCAGACTTTGGCGAAGCATCTCTCCTATGGCGAACAGCGCCGCCTAGAGATTGCGCGCGCCCTCGCCACCGAACCAAAACTGCTCGCGCTGGACGAACCTGCCGCCGGCATGAATGCAACCGAGACTGTCGCACTTGAAAGCGCTGCTGCAAAAGATACGCGCCAGCGGCATCACCGTACTGCTCATCGAGCACGATGTCAAACTCATCATGGGTCTGTGTGATCGTGTCGCCGTGCTGGACTACGGCAAGAAGATCGCCGAAGGTGTGCCGGAAGAAGTGCGCCGCGACAAGGCGGTGATCGCCGCTTATCTTGGTGGCGAAGCAACTACCACTGACACGTCCCCTCTCCTGCAAGCGGGAGAGGGCTAGGGTGAGGGGCGACAAATGGTCACCACAATAATTTTTAATTCGTCATTCCGGCGAAGGCCGGAATCCAGTGTTTTTAATCAACTGGACACCGGCCTTCGCCGGTGTGACGATATTTTTGAGGTTTCAGTATGACCAGCGCTCCACTACTCGAAATCGAAAACCTCAAAGTCAGCTACGGCGGCATCCAGGCGCTCAAAGGCATCAGCCTCAGCATCGCACAAGGCGAACTCGTCACTCTCATCGGCAGCAACGGCGCAGGCAAAACCACCACGCTCAAGGCGCTGGCCGGATTGCTGTCCCCCACCTCCGGCAAGCTCAACTATCAGGATAAGTCCCTGCTCAATGTTGCCGCGCACCAGCGCGTGGCCAACGGTATCGCCCTCGTGCCGGAAGGCCGCGGCATCTTTGCGCGACTCACGGTGGAAGAGAACCTGCTGATGGGCGCTTACGTGCGCAGCAACAAAGGCGAGACCGCTACCGATCTCGAACGCCAATACGCCTTGTTCCCGCGCCTCGCCGAACGTCGCGCACAACTCGCGGGCACGCTCTCCGGCGGCGAACAGCAGATGGTCGCCATGGCGCGCGCGCTGATGAGTCATCCGATTTTGTTGATGCTCGACGAACCCAGTATGGGGCTCGCTCCGCTGATGGTAGAAAAGATATTCGAGACCATTCGCGACATCTCCGCGCAGGGCGTCACTATTTTGCTGGTCGAGCAGAACGCCAAGCTGGCGCTGGAAGCCGCGCAACGCGGCTATGTGCTGGAGAGCGGGGCGATCACCTTGTCGGGTGCGGCGAGCGAGTTGCTGGGGAGTGAGGCGGTGCAGAGGGCGTATCTGGGGGCTTGACGTAGTTTTGCGTAAGCAATGAGGGGAAAACAATGGAGAATACTTGGGCTTCTGGAGCCGTCGAATTACTTCGACATGCTGACTCGCATATTGACCTGGATTCTGCATTCGATAGACGAATCGCATTTATCAGTGTGGATAATGCGGTGGAAACCATGATTAGAACGTTTCTTTCTTTGCCTAGAAAGAACTCAGGTATTCAAGTGCCAAGAAAGGACATTGAAGATGCAGAAAATAGCTTTCCAAAATTGTTGGCGCTGCTCTGGAAGCATGCTGCACAAAAACTAACAGGTTTGGATGATTCTGATATTGAGCACTACCACAGAATTCGAAATAAGCTATATCACGACGGAACTGGTTTAAGCGTAGATGAACAATACCTACTGGCATATCGACAAATTGCTGCCATTATTTTGCGGAACTTGTTTGAAGTTAAGCACGTAGAACCAAGGCCGGCACCAACATTGGAACATCTAATCATGTTATGGAATCGTCTTGAAGAGAACTTTAAGAAGAGACTGGATGAGTCAGGTATTGATCGTGGTAATACCTTCTTTTGGGAGGCTGCGATACAACAGGGTATTCTTACTGGCGAGGATGCGAGCCTATTAACTGAACTGAGATTTATTCGTAACAAACAAGTTCATTCATCTACGATTGATCGAAAGCAAATCGAATATGCGATCGACCTGGCTGAAAAGCTTCTCAATAAAATTGGCACTAAAAAACCATAGTATCAGTCTAGTCTAGTAGGGTGGGCACGAAGTGCCCACGCGGTGGTTTTAGGTTTTGACTTTCCTTCCCCTGTGCGCCGCCGAGTAGCGCAGGCTGGTCAGGGGATTTCGGCGAGGACTGTCTGAGCGCGTAGCGCGAGTTCCGCAGCCGCCTGAGCAGTCGAGCAACGCAGGGAACCCGAAGGGTGGCAAACCGGGGTCGCCTTCTTTTTGGTCACTTTTTCTTTGGCGAAGCAAGAAAAAGTGACTAGCTGTCGGGCAACCCCCGACGGTGTTGATTTTGAAACTCATGTTTCGACAAGCTCAACACGAACGGTGTTATGGATGACTCAATAAGCCATCAACCCAACACCTTCCACAACAACTTCACCGCCAACCCAATCAACATCACCGCAAACAATTTCCGCAACACCGCCACATTCACGCTGTGCGCCATCTTCGCACCAATCGGTGCAGTGATGACGCTCACGATCGCGCAACCCAGCATGGCGGGCAGATAGACATAACCCAAGCTGGAGTGAAGGCAAGCCGCTGGCGTGCAGGCCAGTGAGGATGTAACCGATGGTGCCGCCGACTGCGATGGGGAGGCCGATGGCGGAGGCGGTGCCGATGGCGTGGCGTATCGGTACGTTGCACCAGATGAGGAAGGGCACGGTGATGGTGCCGCCGCCGACGGAGACGAGTGTGCTCAGCCATCCGGTGAGCGTGCCGGTGAGCGTCATGCCGACGATGCCGGGCAGTTGGCGTGAGGCGTGCGGTTGTACGTCGAGCAGTATCTGCGTTGCTGCGAACAGCATGAACAGTGCGAAGAAGATGGTCGAGGAAATACGGCGAGATGCTGGCAGCGACGAGTGAGCCGATGGCGGTGCCGAGCAGGATGCCGGGGGTGATGCGGCGCACGACTTGCCAGTTCACGGCGCCGTGTTGGTGGTGTTCGCGCATGCTGGCGATGGAGGTGAACAGGATGACGGCCATCGAGCTACCCAGTGCCAGATGCATGTTGTGTTCGGCTGGAAAATGTTGTGCCTCGAACAGTATCAGCAACACGGGCACCAGTATCGTGCCGCCGCCGATGCCGAACATGCCGCCGAGGAATCCGGCGATTGCACCCAACACCAAATATGTTGCGTACCATTCCATTGAAGTGTCCCTAAAATCGTCATTCCGGCGTAGGCCGGAATCCAGTGTTTTATTTGACTGGACACCGGCCTTCGCCGGTGTGACGGCCTCTGAATTTATTACATCTTGTGTATTTCGCGCACCAACTTTGTGGTGATGAACTTCCACTCCGCCGGATCGAGCGGGGTGATGGACAAGCGATTGCCTCTTTGCAGTGTGCGCAGATTCTCCAATTCGGGATGGCGCTTCAGTTCCTCGATGGAGATGAGCGCGATCTTCTTCACCAGTTTCACATCGACGTTCATCCAGCGTGGTGTCTCGTGTGTGGCCTTGGGGTCGAAGTATTTGCTCTTCTTATCGAACTGCGTGGCATCGGGATACGCTGTACTGCTGACTTGAGCGATACCGGCGATGCCGGGTTCTTTGCAATTGGAGTGGTAGAACAGTACGCCGTCTCCGACTTGCATCTGGTCGCGCATGAAATTGCGCGCTTGATAGTTGCGCACGCCGTACCACGCGACAGTTTGGTTCGGTAGCTTGGCCAGATCATCAATACTGCAATCGGATGGTTCAGATTTCATCAACCAGTAACGCACGATATTCACCCGCTGAAAAAGAAATGCGGCCGAAGCCGCATCTCGAATAAAGCCCCCGCCTGTGCCGTTGACTCAATGTCTTGAACCTGGGTTCAAGTGGGTCGGTTCCCGGTTACATCAGGTGCATCCGCAGGGGATGCTCACAACAGTAACTTGAATGGGTCGCAACCTAAGCATTAGCTCATTGGTTCAAAGAATTATGAGTCTCACGAACACCGCAGGGACAAACTAAAACAACTCATCTTGTTCTGCTAACGTCGCATCGATGGTTGCCTGCATGGAGTTCATTCTACGCTTGAAATCGGCGAGGTCAAATCCACCGCCGACACGCGTGGTGAGCAGCTCGTGAGTGATGTTGAGGGCGGCCATGATGGCGATACGTTCGATGGATGCGATCTTGCCCGCATCGCGTATCTCGCGCATCTTTTTATCCAAATAAGCAACGGCATCGAGCAGTTCGGCACGCTCGTCATCGGGGCAGGCGACGCGCAACTCGCGGTCGAGGATGGTCACATCCAGTGAACTGACTTTGCTCATTGGGCATCCTCGGGTAATTGGGAAAGGAGTTTCTCCAGCCGTTGAGCGGCTTCGTCTATTTTATCTTGGCTCTTGCGCTGCTGGCTCAAGGCAGCAGCGACATCCTGACGCAGTTGCATGTTCTCGGCGCGTAAACGCTGGGTGAGTTGCACCAGTTGGGTCAATTTTTGGTCGAGGGTGTCGAGTTCGCTATGCATGGGCGAACTATAATTTTAAAAAGCCTGTTAAGTCAATCGCTAACGGAGTGTTTTGCAAGTGCTTTGGAATTTTGGCGGGCAGCCTTCGGTAAAAGTTCTGATAGAATCTGCGGCGCTTCAAGGTGCTGGATGGCATGAGCCTTTCAGTTAAACGGGAAACAGGTGAGGAAGTATTAACTCCGATGCCTGTGCTGCCCCCGCAACGGTAAGCAAGTGTGGGTTTGTCAATCAGCCACTGTGCGTGAGCATGGGAAGGCGGCAAATCAAGACTTGTGAGCCCGGATACCGGCCTTGAGCGAGGTTCAGGATATGCGCGTGGGGCGCATGGATGTCCGTCGTTCAAGAGTCATTCTTTCTTCCCGCCGCATTCCTGATTTTGTTCAATGTTCCAACGGGGACGATTGGAACGCAACTCAGGAAACTCAAAATGAAACAAAAAAAACTTTTAGCCGCACTGCTGTGTGTGGCGACTTCTATGGCTCATGCCGCGACCGATAGTCTGGATGAAGTGGTGGTCACTGCGACACGCACCGAGCAAGCGCTGACTCGAACCTTGTCGCACACGACGCTCATCAGTCGCAAGGACATCGAGGCCGCGCAATTGGCCGACGTGCCCGCGCTGCTGAAGAACCTTGCAGGTGTGGAGATCTATCAGAGCGGGGGTATCGGCAAGCAGAGTAGTTTGTTTTTGCGCGGTTCGAATTCCAGCCACACCTTGGTGCTGCTGGATGGGGTGCGTATTAATTCCGCGACCAGCGGCATGACCGCGATCGATCAACTGATGCCAGACCAGATCGATCATATAGAGGTGGTGCGAGGCAACGTCAGTAGTTTGTATGGTTCGGAAGCCATCGGCGGGGTGATCCAGATATTCACGCGGCGCGGCAAAGGCGAGCCATCCCTCAATGGCAGCATCGGTGCGGGTTCGCATAACACGCAACGAGCTTCCGCAGGTTTTGGCGGCGAGATGGCAGGTACCTCATTCAATTTGCAGGTCTCCAAGTACAAGACCGATGGCGTATCGGCGATCAAATCCAGTATCGTACCCGGGGTGAATCCGGACAAGGACGGCTATGACAACGCCAGCGTGTCGGCCAATGTGCGCCATGCTTTCAGCGAGACCCACGGATTGTCGGCATCGGTGTTCGATAGTGGTGCTACCAACCAGACGGATAATGCGTTCGGTGCAAAATCCGATGTGAACAACAGCAAGCTGCACATCCAGAAGGTCGCGCTGGTGCTGGAGGATCGCTTCAATGAAAACTGGCAGAGCAAGCTGCAACTGTCGCAAGGGATGGACGACCTGCAAAACTTTCTGAACGGCGTGCCGGACATCGGGCTGGGGGCGCAGTTCAAAACGACCAGCGACCTATTGTCTTGGCAGAACGACTTGCACATCGGGGAAAATAATTCGCTGGTCGTCGGACTGGAGAAATTGAAGCAGCAGGTCGCAAGCAGTACGCTTTATACGCGTACCAGCCGCACCGATGACAGCCTGTTTGCGGGTTACACCGGCAATTACGGTGTGCATCAAGTACAGCTTAATCTGCGTCACGACAAGTATTCGGATTTCGGTACGGCGAAGACTTGGTTGCTCGGTTATGGCTTCGATGTAACGGATGCGTGGCGCGTGACGGCAAGCATGGCAACGGCGTTCAAAGCGCCGACCTTGAACGATCTGTTTTATCCATTCGTCAATTACGGTTTTGGCTTTTCGTATGCGGGCAATCCGACTCTAAAACCGGAACGTTCGCGCGATACTGAATTGGGATTGCATTACGCCAATGATGGGCAACGTTTGGATGCGGTCTATTTTGACAACCAGATTCGTGATCTGATCGTCATCAACACCTTGCCTGCCGCGACCATGATCAACCTAGACGAAGCGCGCAGCGACGGCGTTGAATTGGCCTACAACGGCCAGTTCGGCGATACGGGAGTAAGGTTGGCAGCGACACAGCAGAATCCGCGCGATGCCAAAACCGGGCAGACCTTGTTGCGCCGCGCCAAGAATTTTTCCAGTGTCGGCATGACTCAGCAACTTGGTGCGCTGAAGCTGGGGGGGCAGTGGCAGCATAGTGGTGAGCGTGCGGACATCGGCATCACCACTTTTGCGCGCACGACGCTGGCGGCTTATGACGTGGTGAATCTGACGGCGAGTTATGCCTTGGATAAACAACTCGCTTTATCACTGCGAGTGGATAATCTGTTCAATACGGATTACATGCTGGCGCATGGCTACAACACCTTGGGTCGTACGCTGTTTGTAGGCCTGAGCTATCGCTGATCAGAACGGCAGGGGCGTGCAGCTGTCGCTTACCCCTGCCTTTTCTGTTAAAGTTCCCGCTAATATTGGATTGGCAAAACGCACTGGGAGATGGAGATGCAAACCTTGCAAAATAAGACGACATGGATCGCGGCGGCCTTGATGCTGTTGATGGCGCTGACACGCTATAACCACTTTGGTTCGTCGGTGACGCTGCCGGACGCCTCGTATGCGGTATTTTTCTTGGGTGGTTTATATCTGGGGCGGATGCGTGTTGCGTTGGTGGTATTGACGCTGTTGTTGGCCGAGGCCGCGTTGGTGGATTATTGCGCGATCAGCTTCAACGAGGTGAGTGCGTGGTGTGTCACCTCAGCCTACGGTTTTCTCGCGGTTGCGTACGCCGCGCTGTGGTTCATCGGACGCTGGTTCGCGCCACATCATGACTTGAGCAGCAAAGGGTTGCTTGGCCTATTCGCTGTCGCGGTCGCTGCGGGCAGTGTGGCATTCTTGATCGCCAACGTGAGTTTTTATCTGCTGGCTGGATATTTCGGCAGCATGAGCATCGCCGAATATGCGTCTCGTGTGGCGCAATACTATGTTTCCTACCTTGCAGTGGCAGTGATCTATATCGGTTGTGCCGTGGTCGTGCAGATGCTGTATGCCATGCTGATGCGCAAGGAGCAACGCGATACCAAAGCCGTTTGATGTGTGCCGCTGACGGACGTGTAGGGCCTAGCGATCCATCTATGACTTCCGCCCAGCTCTACCTGCGTCTGCTCACTTACGTCCGTCCGTACTGGCGCGTGTTTGCCATCTCCATCGTGTGCATGGCGATCACTGCGGCCACCGAGCCGTTGTTGCCCGCTTTGCTCAAGCCTTTTCTAGATGGCACGTTCATTCAGAAGGATGACAGCATCATTCGCTGGGCGCCGATCTTCATCCTTGTGATCTTCTTCGTGCGCGGGGTGGCCGGATTCATCGGTACGTATGCCATCAATTGGGTGGGGAATAAGGTGGTGATGGATCTGCGTGCGCAGATGTTCGCCAAAGTTGTTGTCCTTGCCCACGCGCTTCTACGACGATCATGCTACCGGCGTGTTGATCTCCAAGATCACCTATGACGTGACGCAAGTCACTGCCGCTGCCACTAATGTGGTGACCATCACGATCCGCGATTCCATCATCATCGCCGGGTTGCTGGGCTGGTTGTTCTATCTGGATTGGAAGCTGACCATGCTTTCGCTTGTGGTGGCGCCCATCGTGGCCATCGTCATCAGCGTCATCAATCGCAAATTGCGTGAATCCAGCCGCGAATCGCAGCGCGCGATGGGGAGCATCACGCAAGTGATCGAAGAGAGTGTGACCGCACATAAAGTGGTCAAACTCTTCGGCGGTCAGCCATATGAGAACGAGCGCTTCAATGTCGAGACCAATTGGGTGCGTCGTTATGCCATGAAGCAAGCGGCGGCGGCAGCGGCGAATGTGCCCATCGTGCAGATGGTGGCGGCGATCGCCTTGTCTATCATCATCTATCTGGCGACCGTACAGGCGGAGAGTGATGCGACTACCGTCGGCGGGTTCCTTTCTTTCGTCGCCGCCATGTTGATGTTGACCGCGCCATTGAAGCGCCTCACCAGCGTCACCGAATTCACCCAACGCGGGCTGGCGGCGGCGGAAAGCATCTTTGAGTTGCTGGATACGCCGGGCGAAGTGGATAACGGCAAGACCGACATCGGACGAGCCAACGGACATCTTGCTTTCGAGCATCTGGAGTTTTCTTATCATGCGGATGGTCGCGTGGCGTTGCATGATATCTGTCTCGACATTCCTGCCGGACAATCAGTTGCCTTGGTTGGTGCTTCCGGTAGCGGCAAGAGTACGCTGGCGAATCTGGTGCCGCGTTTCTATACACCGACCGCTGGGCGCATCACACTAGACGGGCATGACATCCATGATCTTGCCCTACTCAATCTGCGCGCCAACATCGCGCTGGTGAGTCAAGAGGTCGTGCTGTTCAATGACACGCTCGGAGCCAATATCGCCTATGGGCAGATGCGCGAGGTGCCGGAAGCCGAGATCATCGCGGCGGCGACAGCAGCACATGCGATGGAATTTATCCGCGACATGCCACAGGGGCTGGAGACCTTGGTCGGCGAAAAGGGAGTGCGGTTATCAGGCGGGCAGCGACAGCGTATCGCCATCGCCAGAGCCATTCTTAAGAATGCGCCTATCCTTATTCTCGATGAGGCTACTTCCGCCTTGGATAGTGAATCCGAGCGCCATGTGCAAGCGGCGCTGGAAACCTTGATGCAAGGACGCACGACATTGGTGATTGCCCACCGCTTGTCTACCATCGAGAAGGCAAACCGCATCGTCGTTCTGCAAAAAGGCCATATCGTCGAAGTCGGCACTCACCATGAGTTGCTGGCACAGGGTGGGGTATATGCACAATTGCACCGTATCCAGTTCAGCATGGGCGAAGCCTAAAGATATTTCCGTCGTCCGGTTGACAGATGTCGCGCATCTGGTAAATTCCATACCCTAGCAATTCAGTCAACCAAAGCCGTCATTCAAGGAGATCATCATGGCCGTACTCGTAGGTAAGCAAGCCCCCGACTTCACCGCTCAAGCCGTTCTTGGCAACAACGAAATTAAAGAGATTACATTTTCCAAATTCACCAAAGGCAAATACGCCGTGGTGTTCTTCTATCCGCTGGACTTCACCTTTGTGTGTCCATCCGAACTGATCGCGTTCGATCACCGTCTGGAAGAATTCAAGAAGCGCAACGTGGAAGTGATCGGTGTGTCCATCGACTCCCAATTCACCCATCTGGCATGGAAGAACACCCCGGTAGAAAAAGGCGGTATCGGTCAAGTGGGTTACACACTGGTGGCTGACGTGAAGCACGAGATCGCCAAGGCCTACGATGTTGAGTCCGACGGCGGCGTGGCATTCCGTGGCACCTTCCTCATCGACAAGTCCGGCTTGGTGTGGCATCAATACGTGAACAATCTGCCGCTGGGGCGCAATATTGATGAGACCTTGCGTTTGGTCGATGCATTGCAATTCACCGAAGAGCATGGCGAAGTCTGCCCGGCTGGCTGGAGCAAAGGTAAGGCTGGGATGAATGCGTCGACAGAGGGCGTAGCCAAGTATCTGGCTTCGCATGCTAAAGAGCTGTAAGCAACCCGTTGTTCATCGACAAAGGCTCCCACGGGAGCCTTTGTCGTATCAAGGGCGCGGCGCCACTCACCTGACATGAATTACAATAACCACCGTGTTTATATTCGCTAGTTGACGCCATGTTGCTCTGGTTCGTTATCGCCTATTGGATCATCTCGGTCGGCATCGGCCTCTATGCCGCTAGCCGCGTGCATAACACCAAAGACTTTGCCATTGCGGGGCGGCACCTGCCGTTCTATATGGTCACCGCCACCGTGTTCGCAACTTGGTTCGGTTCCGAAACGGTATTGGGTATTCCTGCCACCTTTCTCAAGGAGGGCTTGCATGGTGTAGTGGCCGATCCTTTTGGCGCTTCGATGTGCCTGATACTGGTGGGTTTGTTTTTCGCCGCCCCGCTGTATCGCATGAATCTGCTGACTATCGGGGATTTTTATAAGAAAAAATTCGGACGTAGTGTGGAAGTGCTGACCACACTCGCCATCGTAGTCTCTTATCTTGGTTGGGTGGGGGCGCAGATCACGGCATTGGGGCTGGTATTCAATGTGGTCTCCGCTGGTGAGATCAGTAAGTTGAGCGGCATGTGGATCGGTTCCATCACCATTCTCATCTACACCTTTTTCGGTGGTATGTGGGCGGTCGCCATCACCGACTTCATTCAGATGATCATCATCGTCATCGGTATGCTGTTCATCGGCCATGAGATCAGCGGTCAGGTGGGCGGTGTGGGTGTGGTGGTCGAGCATGCCATGCAGGCAGGTAAGTTCGACTTCTGGCCGACCCTGGATGCCAAAGAAGTCATCGCATTCACCGCCGCTTGGATCACCATGATGTTCGGCTCGATCCCGCAACAGGATGTGTTTCAGCGGGTGCAGTCGGCGAAGACCGAGAAGATCGCCATTTGGGGATCCGTGCTGGGAGGGGGTTTGTATTTCCTGTTTGCCTTTGTGCCGATGTTCCTCGCGTATTCGGCAACGATGATCGACCCGAAGATGGTGGAGGGATTGATCGATGTCGACCCGCAGATGATCTTACCTAGTCTGGTGATGCAGCATGCGCCTTTATTCGCACAGGTGATGTTCTTCGGGGCGCTACTCTCTGCGATTAAGAGCTGCGCCTCGGCCACGTTGCTCGCGCCTTCGGTGACATTCAGTGAGAATATCCTCAAGCCGATGTTAGGGCACAAGTTATCTGACAGTGCGATGCTGCATACCATGCGCTGGGTGACGGTGGTGTTCACGCTTCTCGTCACCCTCTATGCGATCAACTCCAAGGCCAGCATCTTCAAGATGGTCGAGAATGCCTACCAGATCACTTTGGTAGTGGCATTTGTGCCGCTGGTCGCAGGATTGTTCTGGAAACGTGCCACCACCCAAGGCGCCTTGCTGGCGATCTTTTGCGGCCTGACGGTATGGCTCTCTATTCTGAAATTCGGCGCGGAAGAACCTTTCTTTCCAGCACAGTTCGCAGGTGTCATCGCCAGCATCATCGGCATGATCGTCGGCTCGTTATTGCCCAGCATCTTGCCCAGACCCTTGCCGCAAGAACCGGAGCATGCGAAGTTGCACCACCTTGCGGCAAGCCATACTGAGCATGTGGCTGACCATCCCCATACTCATCATTCCGCCTCGCACGGAGAGGGGGCTCCATAATTGTTTGGCATTGCGTCACGCTCTTGTCATAATTCTTTCATACCATCGCGAGTCGATGAAATTAATGGAGTGATCGGATGATGGCAACTGCAAACATTTTGTTGGTAGAAGACGAACCTGCGATTCAAGAGTTGCTTGCGTTCAATGTGGCGCAATGTGGTTATCGTGCGATTCAAGCGCAAGATGCGGAAGCGGCACTGGTGCAGATCAATCTCGCTCTCCCCGACCTGATCTTGCTGGATTGGATGTTGCCGGGTACTTCAGGGGTGGAATTGGCGCGCCGTTTACGCGCCGATCAGCGTACTCGCGACATTCCTATCATCATGCTCACCGCACGTACCGATGAACGCGACAAGATACTCGGGTTGGAATCCGGTGCCGACGACTACATCACGAAACCTTTTTCACCGCGCGAACTGATGGCGCGTATCCGTGCCGTGTTGCGTCGCCGCACACCGCAGATGAGCGATGAAACAGTGCGTGTTGAAGGGTTGGAATTGTCGCCGACCACGCACCGTGTCAATGCCAATGGCGTGAATGTCGATCTAGGGCCTACCGAATTTCGCCTGTTGCACTTCTTCATGACTCACGTTGAACGTGTATACAGCCGCGCGCAACTGCTCGACCAAGTGTGGGGCGACCATGTGTTTGTGGAAGAGCGCACCGTCGATGTTCATATCCGTCGCCTGCGACAGGCATTGGAGCCGTCCGGTTTGGATTGCTTGGTGCAGACCGTGCGTGGTAGTGGCTATCGCTTCTCCAAGGAATAGCGTTTCGGCGAATTCTTGGAAGTACATCCCCCCGTATAATGCGGCCGGTCAAATATTGAGGTTCCGCCGTGAGCGATTTCTGGCAGCGTGCTTTTGTGTATCCGCTTTTTTTGTTTCTACTCACCTTGCTGGTATGGGCGATAGCAGGCGCTTTGCCTGCGACGCTGCTCTTCAGCATCGGCATGTCGTTGCGCTTGTTTTTCCATCTGCGCAATCTGAGCGAATTACGCAAGTGGCTAGAGGATCCCGAAACAAAAAAAATACCGGCAGGGTCAGGCCTGTGGGAGGGGATATTTTCTCAACTCAACAAACAGGCTAAACAATCGCGCAACGAGCGCGAGCAACACGCTGCCGCACTACATCAGATGGAGCAAGCCACTTCGGCGCTGCCGGAAGGGGTGGTGATCTTGGATGAAGCGGATCGCATCGAGTGGTGTAATCCACGCTCTGAGATCCATTTTGGCTTAGACATAGCGCGTGACACCGGGCAGCAGATCACCTATCTCGCACGACAGCCCGAGTTTGTGCGTTACCTGGCAATGAATAATTTTACGGAGCCTTTGGTGCTGCGCGGAGCGCGACAGGATGACCTTGTGCTATCCATCAAGCTCATCGCCTACGGCAGCAATAAGCGTCTGCTCATCAGCCGCGACATCACTCATCTGGAACGCATCGAGACCATGCGCCGCGATTTCGTCGCCAATGTCTCGCATGAACTGCGCACCCCGTTGACCGTGGTCAACGGGTTTGTTGAGACATTGCAAGATATGCGCAATCTTGAGAACGATATGGCGCGGCGTGCGTTACATCTGATGGGCGAGCAGACCAGTCGCATGGAAAACCTAGTGGACGATCTGCTGACCTTGTCGCGACTGGAAAATGAGCAGAACGTCTTGCAGGAAGAGACGGTCGATGTGCCGCAACTGATGTATACGCTGCATGAGGAAGGCGTCTCGCTGAGTAATAAACACCATCAATTGAAACTAGAGATCGGCAGTAGAGCTAAACTCGTCGGCAGTAACAACGAGCTGCATAGCGCTTTCGGCAATCTGGTTAGCAACGCGATCCGCTATACACCGTCAGGGGGCGATATCGTGCTGCGCTGGGATGAGACGGCGGATGGGCACTTGAAATTCAGCGTGAAAGATAGTGGCATCGGCATTTCTTTGCAACATATCCCACGCTTGACCGAGCGCTTCTACCGTGTGGATCGCAGCCGCTCACGCGAAACAGGGGGTACAGGTTTGGGATTGGCTATTGTCAAACATATCGTCATCCGCCATCAGGCGCACCTCGACATCGTCAGCGAAGAAGGTCAGGGCAGCACCTTCAGTATCGTCTTCCCGCCGAAACGGAAATGGGAAGAGGTCAGCTTTTAAGGCTGAAGCTGGCGCGTTCGAAATCACCGCCTTTTTCTACACTGATCCCTAGCGCGATGCTTTGCTTCTGATTGTCGGCATGCGCGATTTCGATGCTGCGACCGGCATGGAACCAATCGCGTGGCAGGATGATACTGGCAGGGATACGCAGATTGACCATTTCGGGCAACACCAGCGCTGCCGCTGCGCCGGAAAGCGTGTTGCCCACGCCACCGCTGCCGCGCGCCACAGCCACTTGCGGGCTGCCGGGAAGATAGCGCACGCCGATGTAGAGTTGTCCGCTACGCGTGACGCTGACCAATGTCACTACGCCGAGTTTATAGGTGGTGGAATTTAGTTTGTTGACGGAGACGATCTGGTTCAGTCCGATGCGTTCGCCGATGATTGTTTTGCGTAGCAGGCGCCCATGCAACAGCCCATCTTCTTCCACCAGCCACTCTTCCGCCAGAAAACCCAGTTGCGACAGGTTGAGACGGTCGGTTTCATCGAGCACGCGCCCGAAGGTCTCGATCTGTTTTTGGGCTTCCTTATCCGCAATGCCGGAAGTGCTCGGTTGTTTGAATGGTTTGCGCGCGATGTGCGCGTAGATGTTCTCCAGCCCGCTACACAGTTGCATGGTGGGGGCATCGCGAGGCTCATCCGCCATCGACTCTGCCCGATGCTCGCACCAGCAGGCATGCAGTTTATTGAGCAGCTCGGTGCAATCCTTACTGTTCAGCTCGTTGCCCAATCCCAATTGCTCTGGTGATTGCCCCTGTTGCAGCAGGATGGTCTTGACACGGATCAGCTTGGACAGCGGCACCATCGCCAGAAAACGCATGCTGGGTGTCGCGGTCGCACGTTGTATCGGCACGATCCCATGTGGCCCATCCAGATCGACAGCGAGTGGCGGCGCATCTTCCTTGCTCATGCTGCAACGTGGCTCGACGCTCAGCGTGTCGCCCCATAGATCCAGCCAACGATCCACGATGTGCCATTGGCTGCGTGACAGCGCGAGTAACCGCGCGCGATGCAGCAACAGCGTCTTGGCGTAGAGTGTGCGGCATGAGACAGCATGTCCCGTACGACCGTATTTATCCGCGACCGCCTCTTGTTGTAAACCAGCCGTTTCGATGTGCGCATAGATCTCGTGAAAGCGCTGCCACGACTTGCCGTCTGGCTCACAGCCGACGCGGAGGAATTCGCCCAGTTGCAGGCCGCTATATAAGAGGCTGCGATGAGAGAGCAGCGCGCCCTCGGCCGCCAGCGAAGCATCGCCCGCTTCGCGCGACTGTAAACAGCGCAGGTAACCATTGAGCATGCTCTGCCACAGATTGGAGAGCGTGATGAGCACGGTGAATTCGTCATCCGCGAGAGGTAGTTTTTTGCCGAACAGTTTCTTAACGTAATCTGCCTGCACGGTGGCGACCGTTTCGCGTAGTGCTTCCAAGGTCAACAGACGTTCCTTGCCACGCAGGGGGAATCGGTTGAATTCATCCAACTGCGCGCGCAGCGTCCCGTGTGCCAGATTCAGATTGGTCAGTTGCAATTGCCCCAACCATTTTGAGCAAGATACGGCATCCTTGAACGCAGGGTTGGCGAGATCGTCGGTGGGCTCAAGCGCTAACATGGTGAGCTAAGTCTATAGCAAAACGCGTTCGATGCCACCGGCATTGGCCTGAGCGACGTAGTCAGGCAGCCAATCTTTACCCAATAGATGTTTGGCCATCTCCACCACGATGTAATCCGTGGTCGTGCCGGCATCCTCTGTATAGCGCGCCAAGCCTTGCTGGCAGGATGGGCAGGCAGTGAGTATCTTGACCTCGCCAGCGAAGCCGTCGGCGCGCAATGCATCTGCGCCCTTGCGCATCTCTTCTTCTTTGCGAAAGCGCACTTGGGTGGCGATGTGCGGCAAGCTGACGCCGAAGGTGCCGGATTCACCGCAGCAGCGTTCATTCAAGGCGACCGGTGTCGTCATCAATTGGTTCACCACCTTGAGCGGTTGATAGGTCTTCATCGGCGAGTGGCAGGGATCATGGTAGAGATAGCGCGTCCCTTGCACTCCCTTTAACTTGACACCTTTCTCCAGCAGGTACTCGTGGATATCGAGCAAGCGGCAGCCGGGGAATATCTTTTCGAACTGATATTTCAGCAACTGATCCATGCATGTGCCGCACGACACGATCACGGTTTTGATGTCGAGATAGTTCAGTGTGTTGGCCACACGGTGGAACAGCACGCGATTGTCGGTGGTGATCTGATTCGCCTTGTCCGCCAAGCCGGAAGCATTCTGCGGATAGCCGCAGCACAGATAACCTGGCGGCAGCACGGTGATGGTGCCGATGTCGTACAACATCGCTTGCGTCGCTAGCCCCACCTGACCGAACAGTCGCTCTGAACCGCAACCGGGGAAATAGAACACCGCTTCCGAGTCTTCGTTCACCTTCTGTGGATTGCGGATCACCGGTACGATGGTATCGTCTTCGATATCGAGCAAGGCGCGCGAAGTCTTCTTCGGCAATCCGCCGGGCATCGGCTTGTTGATGAAGTGGATCACCTGTGACTTGATCGAAGGCTTGCCGACCGTGGCAGGAGGATGCTTGGTCTGCCCGTTCAGCAAGCCGAAACTCTTGGCCAAGCGATGCGCGATGCGTTGCCCTTGGTATGCCCATTCGATCATCACCTTGCGGATCAGTTTGATCGTGGTTGGGTCGGTGGCATTGAGGAACAACATCGAGGTCGTGGTGACCGGGTTGAAGCGCTTCTTGCCCTGCTTGCTTAAGAAGTTGCGCATCGCCATCGATACATCACCGAAATCGATGTTCACCGGGCACGGATTGAGGCACTTGTGGCATACGGTGCAATGGTCGGCCACATCGTTGAACTCATCGAAGTGTGCGATAGAGACGCCGCGTCGCGTCTGTTCCTCGTACAAGAAAGCTTCGATCAACAGCGAGGTCGCGAGGATCTTGTTGCGCGGCGAGTAGAGCAGATTGGCGCGCGGCACATGTGTGCTGCATACCGGCTTGCATTTGCCGCAGCGCAAACAATCCTTGATCGAATCGGAGATGTTGCCCAGTTCACTTTTTTCCAGGATCAGACTTTCCAGTTCCATCAAGTTGAAGCTGGGCGTGTAGGCACGTTCGAGGTTACCGCCCTTGAGCAACTTGCCCTTGTTGAATCGACCTTCGGGATCGACCTTCTGTTTGTATGCAGTGAAGGGCGCGATCTCGCTTTCCTCAAGGAAATCGAACTTGGTGATGCCGATGCCATGCTCACCCGAGATCACTCCGCCCAAGTCTTTCGCCAACTGCATGATGCGATCCACCGCGCCATAGGCCTGCTGTAGCATGGTGTAATCGTCTGAATTCACCGGAATATTGGTGTGTACGTTGCCGTCGCCCGCATGCATGTGCAGCGCCACGAATACGCGGCTTTTCAGCACGCGCGCATGGATCGCTTCGCATTGTTCGAGGATGGTCTGATAGGTGTGCCCGCTGAATATCTGGCGCAACGGCTCGCGCACCTCGCGCTTCCACGAAGCACGCACGCTACGGTCTTGCAGCGTTTGGAACACGCTGCCCTTGAGTTCACTATTGCCGAGTAGCGTGCTGGCGGGCGCATCCAGATTGTCCAGCATCCATTGCCAGTGCGTGCAGACCTCGGCCAGCAGATCACGTGCTTGTTGCTGGCGATTGCCCAGTAGTTCGGCGTCACCCAGCTGTGCATCGTCCTGATAGTACAAGGGCAGCTCGCCCGCGAAGAATTCTGCCAGCGCTTCCAGCAGCTTGATCTTGTTGTGCAGCGACAACTCGATGTTGATGCGTTCCACGCCGTCGCAATAGTCGCCCATGCGCGGCAGGGGAATCACCACATCTTCATTGATCTTGAAGGCATTGGTGTGCTTTGCGATGGCAGCGGTACGCGCACGATCCAGCCAGAATTTTTTGCGTGCCTCGGCAGAGACGGCGATGAAGCCTTCACCGTGGCGCAGATTGGCGAGGCGCACGATCTCGGAAGCGGCTTCGCCCACGGCGCGTTCATCGTCGCCCACCACATCCGCGATCAGCACCATCTTCGGACGTAGGCTGCGCTTGGCTTTGGTGGCATAACCTACTGCCTTCAGATAGCGCTCATCCAGATGTTCCAATCCGGCCAGTTGTGCCAAGAGGTGTTTGTCCAGATAGTCTTTGATCTCGACGATGGCGGGTACGGCCTCGCGCACTTGCCCGAAGAATTCCAGACACACCGTGCGCGTGAAGGTGTGTTCGCGGTGCAGGATGAAACGTGCCGAGGTGATGACGCCGTCGCAACCTTCCTTCTGGATGCCGGGCAGGCCGGACAGGAATTTATCGGTGACATCTTTGCCCAGTCCCGCCTTGCGGAAGGTGCTGCCGGGGATGGTCAATATCTCCGGTTCGCCATGCGGTGTCTTGCCGTCTGCCGTGAAGCGGGAGACGCGGAAACGTGCGGTGGGTGCATCGTGGATCTTGCCCAGATTGTGATCGAGGCGCTCCACGAACATCCACAGCCCATCCGGCGTCACCATCTTCCACGACACCAGGTTGTCGAGCGCCGTGCCCCACAGCACGGCCTTCTTGCCGCCTGCGTTCATCGCCACGTTGCCGCCGATACACGAAGCATCGGCTGAAGTGGGATCGACTGCGAACACCAGCTTTTGCGCTTCCGCCGCTTCCATCACGCGCCGTGTCACCACACCCGCACCGCAATGGACGGTGGCGTAGGGCGTGTTCAGTCCGGGCAAGATCAGCGTCTCGATGGCTGAGATCGCATCCAATTTCTCGGTGTTGATGACGGCCGCGTATTTGGTGAGCGGGATCGCGCCGCCGGTATAGCCGGTGCCGCCGCCGCGCGGGATCAGTGTCAGGCCGAGTTCGATACAGGCACGCACCAGCGGCGCGACCTCCTCCTCGGTATCCGGATGCAGTACGACGAAGGGATACTCCACGCGCCAGTCGGTGGCATCGGTCACGTGCGAGACGCGCGCCAAGCCGTCGAACTGGATGTTGTCGCGGCGCGTGAATCGGCTCAATGCGTGCAATGCGCGTTTGCGCAAATGCAAGGTGTGCTCGAACTCGGCGGCGAATTGATCGACCGCAGAATGGGTGAGTTCGAGCAGGCGTTTTACTTTTTCATTCTCGCCGCGTCGCGATTCGATGGCGTTCAAGCGGTGGCGCAAGGCGCCGATCAAGGCATCGCGCCGCTTGCGATTGGCAAGCAGGTCGTCTTCCAGATAGGGGTTGCGTGCGAGTACCCAGATATCGCCCAGCACTTCGTACAACATCTGCGCAGAACGGCCGGTGCGGCGCTCGCCGCGCAAGGTGTTGATGATGTCCCACGCTTCGCTGCCCAAGATACGTAAAACGATCTCGCGGTCGGAGAAGGAGGTGTAGTTGTAGGGGATTTCGCGCAGTCGTGCGGTCATGGTCTAGTGCTCAACAAGGCGCGCATTCTACTCTATTGCGCGACGATGCTCGACCCCGACGCGGGAATGGGGTTAGCATCGGCGGCATGGAATCCATCCCCCCGAATCGCTCGCGCCTGTTTTTTGCGCTATGGCCGGATGTCGCGGCGCGTGCTGCTTTGGCTGCATGGCAAGCGCCGTTGCACAAGCTGTGCGGTGGCAGGTTGATGCAGATGGATACGCTGCACACCACCTTGGTGTTCTTGGGCGAGGTGGAGGCGCAGCGTTTGGAGGCTTTGCAACTGGCGGCACAAGAGGTGAGCAGCCCGCATTTCGTCTGGTCGCTGGCAGAAGCACATTACTGGGGGCATAACCACATCGTGTATGCCGCGCCTGAAGTTGCCCCTCCGCCCCTCGTCGAGTTGGTGGACAAATTGGAACGCAATTTGCACAAACATCATTTCCATTTCGATGTCCGACCCTACAAGCCGCATGTCACCTTGCTCCGCAACGCGCACTGGGGTGATGCACCCAAGATAGGCGATCCGCTACCATCCATGCCTGCCGTGGATTGGCGGGTCGACGATTTCGTGCTGGTCAGGTCTTTGAACGGTGCATCGGGTGCGCGCTACGAAGTACTGGCACAGTTTCCATTGCAAGGAGGGTGCTGATGCGCATCTGGTCATTGCATCCGCAACACCTTGATGCCAAAGGCTTGGTGGCCCTGTGGCGGGAGACACTGCTGGCGCAAAAAGTGTTGTGCGGTGAGACAAAAGGTTATCGCAATCACCCGCAACTCACGCGCTTCAAGAACCATCCCGAACCACTGGCGGCGATCGCCGCCTACCTCCTCGCAGTGCAACATGAGGCCGAACGGCGCGGTTATCACTTCGATGCGAGCAAGATATTGCAGGCGGGGAGCAAGATCAAAATACCGGTCACCGATGGGCAAGTGGCGTATGAGCTGGCGCATCTGCAAGCCAAACTGAAGGTGCGCGACCCTGCAGCTTATGCAAGATTGAGCCATGTCGCACAACCAACCATCCACCCGCTGTTCAAGATGATCAGCGGTGAGATCGAGGAATGGGAGGTCGTGTGATCAAGCCTCCAGCAGACGCTTGATCACCGCACCTGCCAACATATAACCGAACAGCGGCGGCATATAGCTGATGGTGCCGTTCACCGCGCGCGGGCGACCACGTCCCGTGGGCTCCGGCGGGAGCGGCTTGCGCGGATGCTCGTCCGAGAACACCGTCAAGATGCCCTTGTATATCGCGTGGTGTTTGCGCAATTTGAGGCGCATCTGTTTCGCCAATGCACACTTGTCCGTCTTGCTGATGTCCGCCACCTTGATGCGGGTCGGATCGAGACGGTTGCCCGCCCCCATGCTGGACGCGACTTTCAGTCCGCGTTTGTGGCTTTCCACCACCAGCGCCACCTTGCACGACAGCGAGTCGATGCAATCCATCACATAATCCACATCGGCGGGCACCAGGTCGTTCACGTTGTCGATGGTGAGGAAATCGAACAACAAGGTGACCTGACATTCCGGATTGATGTCCGCGATGCGAGCCCGCATCAACTCCGCCTTGGATTGTCCCACCGTGGAAAGTAGCGCGGGTAACTGGCGGTTGATGTTGCTCACTACCACCTTGTCATGGTCGAGCAGGGTGATGCGTCCGATGCCTGCGCGAGCCATCGCCTCGGCGCAATAAGAACCGACACCGCCGAGTCCGGCGATGAAGATGTGCTTGCTCTTGAGTTTGGCGATGCCTTCATCGCCAAGCAGGATATGGGTGCGGGTGAATTGGGGCGGGGTGGTGTTTTGCATGGCGCGCATTATAAGGGTGACCGTCATTCCCGCGAAGGCGGGAATCCAGTGCTTCTATTCAAAATGCCTTTAAGGTTTTGTCTCCGCGTTGCGGAGAACTTTCTTTATTGGACTAGATTCCCGCCTACGCGGGAATGACGGAGGATTTAGTTTTGGCAACACAGCAAGCACATTCGCCGTTGTCGCCTGCGCCACCTCTGCCAACGTCATGCCGCGCAATTCTGCCAAGGTCTGCGCGATACGCGGCAGATATTTCGGTTCGTTTATTCTTTTCTCGCGCAGAGATGCGCTCGTCCCCTCGCCCATCGGGGGAGGGTTAGGGTGGGGGAAACGGGCTTGCCCGTTCGGTGATCCCTTCTCCAAAAAATCCGGCGGGATGTCCGGTGCATCGGTCTCCAGCACGATGCACTCCAGCGGCAAAGTCGCGGCGAGCTCGCGCAGTTTGGTGGCGCGCGGGTAGGTCATCGCGCCACCGAAGCCGAGTTTGAATCCGAGCTTGATGAACTCATCGGCTTGCTGGCGGCTGCCGTTGAAAGCGTGCGCGATGCCTCCATGCACCTTGTGTTGCCGCAGGTGTTTGAGGACGGTGTCCTGCGCACGGCGGATGTGCAACAGCACGGGCAGGTCGAATTCGCGTGCCAGCTTCAGTTGCTCGACAAAGAAATATTCCTGGCAGGCCTGATCGTAATGGTTGATGAAAAAATCCAAACCGATCTCGCCGACGGCGACAGGATTGTGTTGTTGCAGCTGGTCGTGCAACACATCCAGATCGTGCGGCATGGCACGGTCGGTGTACATCGGGTGGATGCCGTAAGCGGGTGAGCAGTTGGTGAATCGAGCGCACAACATCTGCACTGTGTCGAAGTTGGCACGCTCCACCGAGGGGATGACGATGTGCTGCACGCCCGCAGAGACGGCATCGCGCACGATGTCGTCTTGCGTGCCGCCGAATTCGGTGGCGTCGAGATGGCAGTGGGTGTCTACAAAATTCATGGATTCATGGATTCATGGTTAGCACGATCTTGCCGATCATGCCGCCCGCTTCGATCAAGCGGTGTGCCTCGGCGACTTGTTCCAAGGGCAAGCGATGCGAGACCTGCACTTTCAGTTTTCCGCTCTCCACCAACGCCGTGCATGCTTCCAATATCTTGCGCTGGCGGATGCGTTCTTGCGTCAATCCCATCGCTTGCGGCGTGAGCATGAGGTCGTAACACAGCGACAGATTGCGCAGCCGCGCCTTTTGCGCATGCGCGGCATCCAGCGGGGTGGAGAGCAGACTCACCACCTTGCCACCGATGCGTGCGGCTTCGAGTGAGCGCAAGAAGGTGTCGCCGCCCACGGTGTCGAACACCACGTCAACGCCTTTGCCGCCTGTCCAATTCAAGGTCTCCTGCACGAAATCCTGCGACCGATAATTGATGATCTTCTCCGCACCGAGGCTGCGTGCGATGCCGGCTTTGTGTTCATCGCTCACCGTCACTGCCACGCGAGCACCCAGATGGCCAGCGAGTTGCACCGCCACCTGTCCTACACCGCCCGCCGCCGCATGAATAAGAACCGTTTGTCCCGGTTGCACGTCTGCGCGCTCCACCAGCGATTCCCACGCGGTGATGCACACCAGCGGCAATGCAGCACTATCCTGCAAGCTAGTATTGACGGGCTTCTTTGCGCAGTAGTCTGCATGCAAGGTGGTGTATTGCGCATAATTGCCCGGCTCGTCACCGATGCCGCCATTGCAGAAGAACACCTCGTCACCGATCTTGAAGCGCGTCACCGCGCTGCCGATAGCGTCCACGGTTCCTGCACCGTCGCAGCCGAGGATGGCGGGCAGCTTGTCGGGAAAGTAAGCGGGTTTAGCGCGCAGCTTGGTATCCACCGGGTTCACACCTGCGGCGGCGAGCTTCACGCGTAGGTGATGCGGCGAGGGCAGTTCCGGCTTCGGGACGTCGCGCAGTTGCAGCACTTCTGTACCGCCTGCGGCGGTGGCGAGGATGGCTTTCATTTGATGTTCTCCAGTAAAACCAACCCACCCCAGCCCTCCCATCTCAGGGAGGGAGTCAAGCCGCTCCTCCCCTGAGAAGGGGAGGTTGGGAGGGGTTTGCGCTATGTTAAACTTCAGCCACTAATTAAGCGAGACAACATCATGTCTGGAAACACATTCGGCACTTTGTTCACCGTCACCTCTTTCGGCGAATCGCACGGTGCGGCCATCGGTTGCATCGTGGATGGTTGCCCGCCCGGCATGGAGTTGAGCGAAGCCGATATCCAGATCGACCTTGATCGGCGCAAGCCCGGCACCTCGCGCCATGTTACCCAGCGCCGCGAATCAGACACAGTGGAGATTCTTTCCGGCGTGTTCGAAGGCAAGACCACCGGCACGCCCATCGCACTGCTCATTCGCAACGAAGACCAGCGCAGCAAAGACTACGGCAGCATCGCCGATACCTTTCGTCCTGGTCACGCCGACTACACCTACTGGCAGAAGTACGGCATCCGCGACTATCGCGGTGGCGGCAGAGCTTCGGCGCGCGAAACGGCAGGCCGTGTGGCCGCCGGTGCCATCGCCAAGAAATGGCTGATCGAAACCTACGGCGTAGAAGTGCGCGGCTACCTCGCACAACTGGGCGAGATCGAGATCCCGTTCAAGAGCTGGGGCGATTTGCACGAAGAAGGCAACAGCTTCTTCGTGGCGGATGCGAGCTACATCGGGCAACTGGAAGAGTACATGGACGCACTGCGCAAATCCGGCGACTCCATCGGCGCCAAGCTTGCTGTCGTTGCGCACAACGTACCCGTAGGATGGGGCGAGCCGGTGTTTGATAGGCTGGACGCCGACATCGCGCATGCGCTGATGGGCATCAACGCCGTGAAGGGTGTGGAGATCGGCGCGGGCTTCAACTGCGTTACGCAGCGCGGTAGCGAACACGGCGATGAACTCACGCCGAATGGCTTTGCATCGAACAACGCAGGCGGCATTCTCGGCGGCATCTCCACCGGTCAGGACATCGTTGCGCACTATGCGATCAAGCCGACCTCAAGCATCCGCATCGAACGCAACTCGATCAACAAGGCAGGTGAAGCGGTGAAGGTTTCTACCGAAGGTAGGCATGATCCTTGTGTGGGAATTCGCGCCACGCCGATCGCGGAGGCGATGATGGCGTTGGTGTTGATTGATCATGCGCTGCGCCATCGGGCGCAGTGTGGGGATGTGGTTTGTGAGACGGTGAAATTGCGGTAGAAAGCGCCAATGGTTTTCGTTGTCACAATCTGCTTAATTCCGCTCGGTTTATTGGGGCTGCACATTTATCGCGATGTTCGTGGCAAAAAAAGGAATAAGCGCGACTGTTGTTATGCTTGTGGAACGGAAATGGTGAATGCCGAAATGGTGCAACACCATAAAGGCGGGGCTTTTAAGTACTGTATGAAATGTGCGGCAAAGAGTAAGTTGTATCACACGGTTGGTTTGTGGTTGATGGGGTTTGCAACGATAGGATTGATTGTCGTCGCCTTGTCAAATTAACAACTCTCGCAGCATTTAATATGGATTCAAAGCAAACCGTCGGGGGTTGCCCGACAGCAAGTTCCTTTCTTTTGCTTCGCCAAAAGAAAGGAACCAAAGAAAAGTCGCCCCCGGTGCGCCGCCCCTGCGGGGTTCCCTCAATATTTCGCCAACAAGCGGGGCTGCGCAACTCGCCCTAGCAGGGCACACAAAACGTGTCCTGCCGCGGAACTCGGACAGTGCTCGCCTAAACCTCCGCTTGTTGGCGAAATATTGAGGCGGCGCACAGGGGAAAAGAAATTCAAAAGCGGTTTTGTGTGGGCGTAGCCCACACTTTTTGTTTGTGGGTAGTTGGGCGCTTTGCGTCCAACTACGGGTTTGGAGGTTTTGTTTTTGAATTTGCTTTTCCCTCCCCTGTTCCGCCACCGAGTAGCGGAGGCGGGTCAGGGAATTCTGACGAATATGTTTGAGCACGTGGACGCGAAGCGGATCGTGCGAGTTTATGAGGAAGCCTGACCCGTCGAGCAACGCAGGGAATCCCGATGGGATGGCGGATTGGGGTCGCCTTTTCTTTGGTCACTTTCTTTTTGGCGAAGCAAAAGAAAGTGACTAGCTGTCGGGCTACCCCCGACGAAGTTGGGTTAAAAAGGTAGCATTGCAACAATGAACATCTCCCACCAAGCCAAATGGCTCGTCCTCCTCACCCTACTCATCAACGCCGTCGCCATGTTGTCTCCGGTCATCAACGGCGGCGATTCCATCACCTACGCGGCACTGTCGCAATACATCGCACTGAATAACGATTGGGCATCGCTGATGCTCGACGGTAAGGATTGGCTGGACAAGCCGCACCTGCCGTTCTGGATCACGGCGCTGTTCTTCAAGGTCGGAGGCATCAGCGCCTTCACTTATATCCTGCCGGGCTTTTTGTTCCATCTGATCGGCGGCTATTACACCTATCGCATCGCGCGTTTGTTCTATGGCCGCGACACGGCGTGGCTGTCCTTGCTGGTGTATGTGTCGGTGTATCACCTGATGGATTCTTCCATCGAGGTGAAGGCGGAAACGTATCTCACGGCGTTCATCATGGGGGCGTGCTATTACTGGTTACGCTACGACGCGCAAAGCAGGATCAAATATCTGCTACTGGGTGCGGCGTTCAGCGCGTGTGCGGTGATGACCAAGGGGGTGTTCACGCTCATCACCATCAGCAGTGGGCTGGTGTGCATGTGGTTGTATCAAAAACAGTGGGGCAAGTTGTGGAGCGGTAAATGGTTGCTGGCATTTGCGCTGTCGCTGCTGTTCACCGTGCCGGAAGTGATCGCGCTGTATGTGCAATTCGATGCGCATCCGGAGAAGGTGGTGTTCGGACAGACGCAAGTTTCCGGTATCAAGTTCTTCTTGTGGGATAGCCAGTTCGGACGTTTCTTCAACACCGGGCCAATCAAGAACCAAGATGGGCATGTGTGGTATTTCGTGTCGGTTTTTTTGTGGGCGTTCTTGCCGTGGGTGGTGGTGTTCGTGGCGGCGATGGTCTCCGGTGTGCGTCAGTTCTGGGCAGGTGGCACTGCGGCGCGTGCGCATTTTATCTTTCTGTGCGGTGCGTTCTTCATCACGTTCCTGCTGTTCAGTGCGACGAAGTTCCAGCTCGATCACTACACGGTGATCCTGTTTCCGTTTGCGGCCATTCTGTGTGGAAAGTTTTTGACGGAGCGACTGACACAAGCTGAAGGGGGGAAGCCGCTGCGTATCGCACAGTGGGTGCTGACGGTCTTGCTGGTGGGTTTGTCCATCGGCTTGAGTGTGCGGGTCGGCAATCCCTTGGTGTTGACGGTGGAGCTGGCGCTGCTGGTGGTTTTGTTGGGCTATGGTTATGTTGCACGTCAGCAGATGCGTAGCAGCGTCGTGCTGGTGTTTCCGGTATTCGGCATCGTGATGCTCTACACCTTTCTGGTGCTGACGACGGCGCAGGCGTTCACTGCTTATAGTGTGGCGTATAACGCGAATCGACAATTGGCAGGGAAGGCAGAGGCGTCGATCTACGTCTATCAGATGGACATCGTGGCGCGTGAGCTGGGTTTGTATCAGCGTGCACCTTGCTATGCGGTGGATGATGCGGCGCAGCTACCGACGAGCGGGCGCTATTTTTTGTTGGTCAGGGCGGAGCAATTCGTGCAGTTACGCGGCAACTTGGGCGGCGTTGAGCAGGTGGGGCAAGGGCGCTGGGTGGTGCACAAGACGGGCACGCTGCCGAAGTTGTTGCGCATGGCACAAGGCATCGAGCCGTTAGAGGATATCCGCATCATCGAGGTGGGCGGAACGCGCTGATGCTTTATTCTTTGACGCGGCGAAAGAGACGGAAGCGTTCGTTCTGATCGCCGAGACGACTACCTTCCCATATCTTTTCCCAGCCGATCTCATCTTCGATGGGTTTTGCCACGCGGTTACCCTGCACCAGCAATAGATCACACACACGCGATGCTTTGCGGCGCGGATTGATGTCGCCGAAGTATTGCAGCATGGCGCGCTGGCTGTCGCCGATGTGCAAGCCGGCGATGCATTTATATTTCTGCGGGAGATTGGCCTTGAGGTCATCGACCATGTGGCGGTAGCTTTTGCCGGTATCCAGCCACGGCATCCACAGTGTCATGGTGAGTATCCACAGCAAGGTGATGCCGCCCGCCCAGTTGATGAGTGAACGGCGCACGGAGCGACCGACACGCCATACCAGCACGACCCACAACACGGTGGCGACGACGGCGACCCAGAAGGCGCGAGGGTCGAACTCGGATTGGAAACCCGGTTGGAACTCTTTCAGGCGATGTGTGAGCCACGCTTCGTTATCCACCAGCAGGCCGGTCCAGCCCGACCACAGCACCAGTGCGAACAAGGCGAAGGTCATGATGCCGAACCAGTCCAGCGCATTTGCCGCGCCACGACGCAAGGTGGAGAGAGACGCAGTGGCGAGCAGTGCAATGGGCAGCAGCATAGGCATGGCGTTCTGGTCGTTGATGTCGCGCACGAAACTCAAGGCGATGAACATCACGATGAAGCTGGTCAGCAGAAGTTGGAACTCGGCTTCGTTCAATATCCGTTTGCGCGCTTCCCACACCGTCCACGCGGCGAGGGGGGCGGCCGGCCAAGCCAGCCAGGGCAAGGCTTGCAGGTAGTAGAACACTTTTTCGTAGTCGCCGCCGCGCACATATTCGAACCAGCGTCCGATGTTGCGCGTCCATGCCCATTCGATGAACAAGGCGGGAGAATTCTGATACAGCAGATACGGCCAGATGGTGAGCCACGGCAATGCGCACAGGAGTGCGATGCCCAAGGTGATGAAATAATTCTTGGTGCGCCAATTTTGGAACGACAGCAGGCTGGCGCTGATGAGCAGGAACAGCATAGGCGCGATGAAGCCTTTGCTCATGAAGCCGATACCAAGGCCCAATCCGATGAGTATGCCTGCCAGTTTTGCGCGGCGCAGGCTGAGTGCGTAACCGTAGAGCATCAAGCCGCAGCCAGTGAGCAAGGTGTTGTCAGTGAGGAGTTCGTGCGCGCGTACCAGCATACCCAAGCAGCCGATGAGGATGATGGCGGCAGGCCAGCCACGGTTGTCGCCGAACAGTTCGCGTCCGGTGAGACCGACGAATAGCAAGGTGAGTGCAGTGTAGAAGCCGGTGGCGAGGCGTGCACCGTCATGTAGCGGCAGGATGGGGGCGAATAGTTTGGCAAAGAGTGCCGCTGTCCAATAGAACAGCGGCGGCTTATCCATGAAGGGTTCGCCTGCCAGTGTCGGCACGATCCAGCTGTCGTTATGCAGGATGTGATAGATCAGTCCGAAGCCGTAAGCTTCATCCGGTTTCCATGGGTCGTGACCGACCAAGCCCATGAGCACCCACACGGCACATAGCAGGAACAAGAGTGCGGCCTTGATCGGGGTGATCTCGGGTTCTTTTAATTTTGAGTAGTAGCTGTACATCCGGCTTTATTCGATGACTTTAATGGACTGCCCGGCCGTGGGTTCGCCCTGCGGATATTGTGCATTGATGAGGCGCAGATAGCTTTCTGCACCTTTGCCCAGTGGTGACCGCTGGGCCAGTTTGGCATAGGTGTCGTCTTTCTTGGCGGTGATGAGTTTGAGTGTGAACGGCTTGATCGCTTTCTTTTCATCCGCACTCAGAATATGGAAGCTGCGGATGGTGGCTTGCATCGCCTCGCGATAGACGTTGATGAGCTCTGGCGTCTTGGCGTTGCACTGGATGAGGAAGGCTTTGCGGTCGTAGTAGATGACGCCGAGCAGAGTATTTTTGTTGCTACCGATGGCGGCGTGCATCATCTCGATCTCGAGGGAGTCGATGGTGGCGCCGCTACCCAGCAGACGCCGCGTATATTCGGTGACGTTGCCGGTCTGCCCGTCGTCGATCTTGAGCTGGATGGCTGCATCGTTCTTGGGGCTGAGCGCGGCCAATTGCGTGGGCGTATTTTTCACACTCCATTCGGCAGGGAAGGTCAGCGCGATACCGAGGTCGCGGTGTACGAATTTGTTGTCGCGTACGACGCCCTCTTCGATGCTGTCGCCGAAGGCGAGACCGTCGGTCTGCGTCAAGAATTCATTTTTGTTTTCGTGGGGGTTGGCGACACTCAGGTGACTGGCTTCGCCAACGACCTGCTGTAAGCGCGTGTCGTTATCCGGATGGGTGGCAAAGGTGCCGTGATAGCGACGCGGCTCACGTCCTTCCTTTTTGGCGATCTCGGCATCGAACAGCTCTTGATTCTTCAACACGCCGACTACGCGGATCATGGCTTGCGGGTCGTATTCCGTGCGCGCCAGATATTGTGCGCCTAAGCGGTCTGCTTCCAGTTCGTGATCACGCCCGTAGCCGGAGAGCAATGCCCCGCCGAACAGATTGCTCAGGTCATGTCCGAGTTGGGTGTTGAGTTCGGGTACGAAGATAGATGCGATGGAGAGACTGAAATTGGTGGCTTGTGCGGCACTTTGCTGGCGTACGCCGTGGCGCGCGGTGACGTGGCCGATCTCATGCCCCAACACTGCGGCCATCTCTGCTTCGGAGTTGAGGTACGCCAAGATGCCGCGCGTGATGTAGACGTAACCGCCGGGAAGCGCGAAGGCGTTGATCTCCGGCGAATCGAGTACGGTGAAGTGATAGTTCAGATTGGGGCGATGACTGTGTTTGGCGACTTCCTGTCCGATGCGATTGACATAACTTTGCAAGGCGGGTGAGGCATAGACCTTGTATTGCTTGCGCACTTCGACATCGGATGAACGGCCTAGAGCGATCTCTTGTGATTCCGACATCATCACGAAATCTTGTTTGCCGCTCACCGGATTGGTCGCACATCCGCTCGATGCTAGCGCGCTCAGGATAAAGAGAATGAGGAGGTGATTACGCATGACGTTGTTCCCAAAAAAGAAAAAGGCAGCCAAGGCTGCCTTATGATCTTTGCTCTTAACAAAGCTCCATCAAGCAGCGGTCTTGGCGCCAGTGCCGTACTTGCTGCGGAACTTCTCGATGCGACCTGCGGTATCCACGATCTTCTGTGTGCCGGTGTAGAACGGGTGGCACTCGGAGCAGACTTCAACGTGCAAGTCCGGTTTGCTCATGGTGGAGCGAGTCTTAAATTTGTTGCCGCAGCTGCATGTCACTGCGATCTCTTTGTATTCAGGGTGAATGGAGGCTCTCATTTTGTCTTCCTTGCTAAAGTTGGGCGCGGCATTTGTACGCGCACGGATACCGATTAAGGGGGCGCATTATCCATAAAAAGAGGGGGTTGGGCAAATCCTTTTGACATTCGCCCGCATTGTGGATTTTCCCTGTCGCGGGGATGGAGGTAGGAGCGACCGGTCAGAATTTCAGTATCAGGCTCGCGTAGGTGGCACTCACGTTTGTCTTGAACGACTTACCCAGTTTGCCAAACCGGTCATGGCTAACACGCAATGCGAAATCTCTGTTGAAATCGTATTGGACGCCGAGGCTAGGGCTGATGTGGTTGCTGTCATCGTGAGAGACGCTATGCCATACCTCGTTGGTCGTGGTAATCATGCTGGTTTCCTGTCCGATATTGGCGCGTATGAAACCCAGCTTGCCAATCAATGAGAAAGATTCGTTCAACGGCAAAGTTCCTGTGGCGGCGATTTCCCATCCGACAGCTTCATATGTCCAAACGTAGGGAATCGGCCCGCCACCGGGAACTCCGGGGGGCGGGACGGCAAACATCCCCTCTTCTTTGGCTCGTCCAAAATCGCCATAACTGATTTCCATCCCCCAAGTTGGGGTGAAATGATAGCCATAGCCAAGTCGATAAACGCTGCTTTTTTCGGAACACGAGGCGCCTGAGGTATATAGAGACGCACAGGTGCCGGGTGAATTAGAGAGTCCGGCGCTGAGCGAGAGATAGGATTGGGGTTGGAGTAGGCCGTCAGCCATTGCGGGTATGGTTAATGAACTGGCCATCAATGATAGTGCCAGTGTTTTGATATGAGCTCCCATGTTGTCCTTTTTCATAGCTGCCTAGACGGCAGGATAAACTTCTCTAAAGTGGTCGTTCTGTTGACCATATAACAGGGAGAGGGTTGCAGAATTATTAATTTTGACCGCGTTCTATGCTGATCCCTACCATTTTGCAGTTCTTGATGGCTTGCAGTTTAGCGACGCTGACTTTGACCCAAGGTGCCTTGAAGTCTTTAAGGATGATCTGGGCGATGTGCTCAGCCAAGGTTTCCAGCAGGGAGAAATGCCCATCGCTGAGGACGCTTTGGATGTGTTGCGCAACCTGCGCATAGTCCAGTGCGTCCTGAATGTCGTCGCTCTGGCAGGCGCGGCTGTTAGGCAGGGCGATCTCTAGGTCGAGTTGTAATGTCTGCGGTACGCGTTTTTCCCACTCATAGATACCGATGAGCGTCACGACTTTGAGTTCGCGGAGAAAGATGATGTCCATATTTTCGGGTGTGAAGAGGCTCGTTTGGTGGCGGTGGCGCATTCAAGTAAAATCCGCCGTTCGCATTTTAAGGTATTCCAGATGACCACTCTTGTCTTTGTTATATGTGCCTACCTGATCGGCTCGGTGTCTTTCGCTGTGTTGATGAGTAAAGCGTTCGGTTTAGCCGATCCGCGTACTTACGGTTCCGGCAATCCCGGGGCGACCAATGTGTTGCGGAGCGGCAAGAAAGCGGCTGCAGCGCTGACGCTGTTGGGTGATGCAGCGAAAGGCTGGCTAGCCGTATGGTTGGCGATGCATTTTGCATCGCATGATGACCAGGGCGCGTTGCTGGTGGCATTGGTTGCGCTGGCCGTATTCCTCGGTCATGTGTTTCCAGTCTTCTTGAGGTTCAAGGGCGGCAAGGGAGTGGCGACTGCGCTGGGTGTATTGCTGGCGTTGAATGTTTGGATAGGGTTGGCCGTATTGGCGACCTGGCTGCTGGTGGCCGTGGTGTTTCGTTATTCCTCCTTGGCGGCGCTGGTGGCGTCTATCGCCGCTCCGATCTTTGCCATGCTGATCCATTTGCGCTTGGAGCTAGTGCTGGCGACGGCGATCATGTCCATGCTGCTGATCTGGCGTCACAAGAGCAATATACAGAATCTGCTGACGGGAAAAGAAAGCAAGATTGGCGGCAAGAAGAAAGAAGCTCAATCAGCGTAATTCAATTCCCGCAGATCCCAGCGCGGCTTCACGTTGAAACGGTAGTCGCGCTGCGCCATCTGCTGCTGTAGCCGCAGCGCACCGGCGAAAGCGATCATCGCGCCGTTATCCGTGCAGAACTCTAGATCTGGATAAAAGACCTTGCCGCCACGCTTGCTGAGGGCTTCGCTCAAACGGCTGCGCAATCGTCGGTTCGCCCCCACACCCCCCGCTACGACCAATTGGGTCAATCCAGTTTCCTCGAGCGCGGACAGAGCCTTGTTGCTCAGCACATCCACGATGGCCTCTTGTGCAGCATGGGCGATATCGGCGCGCGTCTGTTCGTCGAGATCGTGCTGTTGTGTGAGTGTAAGTACAGCCGTCTTTAATCCGCTGAAACTAAAATCCAAATCGCCGCTGTGCAACATCGGGCGCGGCAGCTTGAATCGTCCCGGTGTGCCGCGTTGCGCCAGTTCGGATAACAAAGCGCCACCGGGATAATCGAGCCCTAGCAGCTTTGCGCTCTTATCAAAAGCTTCACCTGCCGCATCGTCTACCGATTCGCCTAATAGGAGGTAACGCCCCACGCCGTCCACACGCATCAATTGCGTGTGCCCACCGGAGACGAGCAGTGCGATGAAGGGGAATTCTGGAGCGGGTTTGGAGAGGAGTGGCGAGAGCAAGTGCCCTTCTAAGTGATGGACGCCAATGGTGGGAATGTCTAGGGAGTAGGCCAGTGCACAGGCAACACTGGAGCCGACTAACAAAGCGCCAGAGAGTCCGGGGCCTTGTGTGTAGGCGATGGCGTCGATGTCATTGAGTGCACAATCAGCAGCTTGCAAAACGCTGCGAATCAGCGGCAAGGCATGGCGCACGTGGTCACGCGAGGCGAGTTCGGGTACCACGCCGCCATATTCATTATGCAGTGCGACCTGTGAGTGCAAGGTGTGCGCAAGCAGGCCGCGTTCGGTGTGATACAGCGCGATGCCGGTCTCGTCGCAGGAGGATTCGATGCCCAATACCAATTTCATGGTGCGTATTCGTTCTGATTTTTGAGATTCGTATTGTACGGTTCGAGCGGATCGCAGGGCGAGAGCACAGTAATGTGTAAATTTGTTTACAAAACGCTTGACGAGAAGTTCGCCGTCT
>CAWGHS010000010.1:0-36765 GCA_963822425.1 uncultured beta proteobacterium | reverse complement strand
TCACAATGAAATGCGATTTCCGAGCTAGTTTTAATGGGTTTCACCTGGATCAAACGTTGGGTATATGGCATGAAAAAGCAGGAATAGTAAAACTACAGACCAAAGAATTAGGGGTGCTCCAGCTGTTGGTTCGGTATGCGGAGCGTTTGGTTACTAAAGATGAGTTGTCTAAGGTGGTGTGGGGTGACCGGGTACCGTCCGACTCCAGCATTGCAAGATGTATCTCAAGAATCAAGTCTGCCTTGGATAGTGCCGCGCCGGGTTCGTCCGCACTTATTCAAACAACCTATGGGAAGGGTTATTGTTTCGTAGGTGAAGTCACTTCCAGTCTGAGTTATTTAAGCGAGGACTGCTTCAATACCCTCATCAATCTTTCACCTAGCTTTATCGCGTTCAAGGACGACCAAGGGCGGTGGCTTGCGGCAAATCTGGCGGCTCAAAAATTATTCAATTTGGAAATGCGAGATTGGTTGGGCAAGACCGATCAAGAGTTGGTTGAACTATTGCCTCCTGTCTATCAATCAGTGTTAGAGGGATGGGCAAGTTCAGATGCCCTCGCATGGAAAAATAAGTTACCGACCAAATCGCTCGAAATGGTTGTTCAGGCCAACGGAATCAAGCGCTACCTAGAAGTGACAAGGTTGCCGGCTTGCCATGAAGACAGCGACCGGAATGTGCTGGTTATCTACGGGCATGATGTGACAGAGATCAAGTCCGCTACGGATAAGATCATGCTGGCCGACCATGTTTTGGAAAACAGCAGTGAGGCGGTCGTTATCACTGATGCTAATAATCAAATTTTGTCGGTCAACCGTGCTTTTACTGCCATATCGGGTTATGCCGAAAAAGAGGTTATTGGCAAGAACCCCAGAATCTTCTCTTCAGGTCGTCACGCCCCCAGTTTTTATCAATCGATGTGGCGGCAGATCGGTGTTGAAGGGGTTTGGCGTGGAGAGGTATGGGATCGGAGAAAGAGTGGTGAAATCTACCCAAAGTGGCTTGATATCAGCACGGTTCACGATGCAAACGGCCACCTGACAAACCACGTAGGCATTTTTTCCGATTTGACCGAACGAAAATCGATTGAGGAGAAGATCGAATTTCTTGCGTATCACGATCCGTTAACGCAGTTACCCAATCGAATGTTGTTGCGAGACCGCTTCGAACAAGCGATCGCAAGCGCGGGACGAGAGAAGACGATGGTTGCCTTTCTCTTCCTTGATCTTGATAAATTCAAACAGGTCAATGATTCACTAGGGCATGTGGTGGGTGACGAGATGCTCAAGTTAGTCAGTGAGCGATTGACGCGATCTGTGCGTGATAGTGACACGGTGGCTCGCTTTGGTGGCGATGAGTTTGTGGTGTTGTTGACGAATCTGCGCGATGAAAGTGCTATTCCTGTCGCGGCAGAAAAAATCCTTGCGGAACTGTCTGAACCTTTCTTCATTGGAGATATAGAGTTGAACTCCTCGTCAAGCATAGGAGTCGCTTGCTATCCGGGTGATGGGATGGATTTTGATACGCTGTTGAAAATGGCGGACGTCTCGATGTATCAAGCAAAGAGAAACGGCTCAAATACCTACCGCTTTTTTACGGAAAAAATGAATGTGGATGCGGTCGAGCAGCTGCATCTGCAGAATGCATTGCGCCAAGCGATCAAAAAATCCGAATTCACCCTGCATTATCAACCACAGTTCGAAGCGGACGGGAACAGGCTGATCGGCGTAGAGGCATTGATACGCTGGCATGGTGAACAAGGGACTATTTCGCCCGCCAAGTTTATTCCGGCGGCGGAAGAGAGCGGGTTGATCATAGCAATTGGTGAATGGGTGTTGTATGAGGCCTGCCGCCAAGCACGTGCATGGCAGGTGCAGGGGGGCTTCACACACACGATTGCGATCAATTTATCCGCCGTGCAATTCAGGCGCGGGGATATTGTGGAGACCGTAAAGGGGGCGCTTAAAAGTTCCGGTCTCAAGGCTAAATTTCTAGAGCTGGAGCTGACCGAATCCATACTCATTCAGGATGTTGAGTATGTGCTGGAGGTGTTAAAAGAATTGAAGCAGTTGGGGGTTTCGCTATCCATTGATGATTTTGGTACAGGCTATTCCAGTTTGGCCTATCTGAAAAAATTCCCGGTAGATAAATTAAAGATCGACCAATCTTTTGTGTGCAACATGACCAATGATGCAAATGATGCAGCCATTGTCCATTCCGTGATTCAACTCGCCCACAATCTGAAATTAAAAGTCATTGCCGAAGGGGTTGAGACTCAGAAGCAGGCTGAGCATTTGCGTAGAGAGGGGTGTGACGAGGTGCAGGGCTATTACTTTGGGCATCCTATGCCTGCGGCAGAGTTACAAAAACTACTGCAATCAACTGTAAATCGAATGGAGTCAGCGGATAACGAAGGATAGGAAGCGTGATTTTATTAATGGGTAACTTTGGACAAAATCAGTCCATGTGTACGGAGCAAAAATAAACTGTCAGGAGATGCAATATGCGCAATAACCAACAGGTAACCGGCCGCGAATACCCCTTTCCACAAGGGGAAACAGTCATTTCCTACACCAACCCAAAAGGGCAGATCACGCGTGCTAACGACGCTTTTATCGAATTGTCTGGATTCACAAAAGATGAATTGATTGGCCGCTCACATAATCTGGTGCGTCACCCAGACATGCCGCCAGAGGCTTTTCGAGATATGTGGGACACCTTGAAGAAGGGGCGCCCATGGAGTGGTGTCGTGAAGAATCGGCGCAAAGATGGGGATCATTATTGGGTACGCGCTTATGCCTCCCCTTTGGCTGATGGCACGGGACATGTGTCAGTCAGAGTGGCCGCTTCTCGTCAGGAAGCCAATGCGGCAGAGCAACTCTATGCTCAGATGCGCACTGATAAAAAGATCAAGTTGGATGAGGGAGCGCTTGTCAGCGGTAATGTACTGGCCAAACTGGTGATGCGACTGAGCGGCATCGGGTTTGTGACGCGGTTATGGCTGATGACAGGGGGGGCTATGGCTGGGTTTATGCTGGCCGTCGCAGACAGGCGATTTGGCCTTGAGCATTTGCCGCTGGAGTGGTTGTATTTTTTAGGTGCGCTCGCATTATTGACGCAAGCTTGGCTGATGAGCGGCAAGCTGAAGCAATGCATGCGCGAGTCGATAGGGGCGGCTGAGTCCATTGCGGCAGGTGATCTGGCGCGCCCTCTTCCCGTTGCGACGAAAGATGATCTGGGTAAGCTGAATGCGGCGCTGTCGGTGATGCGCAATAACCTGCATGAGCTGATCGCCAATGTGCATGAGGGCATCGTTTCTTTGAAGAAAAACTCGGGAGATGTCTCGACCTCGGCACACAGAAGCTTGCAAGCGACCGAGATGCAATCCGAAGCGGCAGCCGGTATGGCGGCCGCGATGGAAGAGCTATCTGTCTCGATCGATCAAGTGAGCGAACATGCCAAGGACGCGCATCGCGTCAGCCAACTATCTAGCGAGCAAGCCAGTGAAGGGGGGCGCATCATCCACCGCGCAGCAAGCGAAATGGAACACATCGCCACTGCAGTGAATCATGCGGCTGGAACGATACGGGGTTTAGAGGAATACTCCGCGCAGATATCCGGTATCGTTAACACCATCCGCGAGATTGCTGATCAGACTAATCTTTTGGCACTGAACGCAGCCATCGAAGCCGCTCGTGCGGGGGAGCAAGGACGTGGCTTTGCTGTGGTCGCAGATGAGGTGCGCAAGCTTGCTGAACGCACGGCTGCTTCCACTAAAGAGATCACAGGCATGATTTCCAAAATACAGGAGGGAACCAAACAAGCGGCCAGTGAAATGGAGATCGGTGTAAAACGTGTCAGTGAGGGTGTCGGATTGGCACGCGATGCGGGCAATTCCGTCAGCAGCATCAGCGAGGCCGCGCAGCAGGCTTCGCAAGCAGTGGAAGACATCACGCAGGCAATACAAGAACAATCGCTGGCGGCACGCGAAATTGCGTTGCGTATCGAAAAGATATCCCAAGGGACGGAAGAGAATACCTTGGCATCGGCACAAACGGCCAGTTCGGCAAAGGAGATGGAAGGTCTGAGTGGACAGTTGGATGAACTTGCATCGCGCTTTAGAATCGCATGATTGTTTTGTAACGATTTACCGGAGGTGCTTATGTCAAATGATGAAGTTTTTTTTAAGTGGTCTTCTGCCTACAGCGTCAATATCAAAACCATTGACGATCAACACCAAGAGCTGGTCAACATTCTTAACCGGCTGTTCATCGCCGTATCCAAGCGTGAAGGCGACAAAGCCATTGCCGGAATATTGGATGCGCTGATGACTTACACCCAAACTCACTTTGCCTTAGAGGAGCGCCTCATGCGCCAAGCGAAATACAAAGATATTGAGTCGCATATGGAGGAACACCGGAAGCTGATCGGCGAACTCGACCAACTTTGCAAGAAGCATCTGCTCGAAGAAAAGGCCATTTATTTCGAGATGCTGAATTTCCTGAAAGCCTGGCTAAAAGAACATATCCAGGGTGTGGACACGAAATACAGTGCCGCGCTACAGCAAGCTGGATTTTCCGTGGCTTCGTGGGAGCGTGAAGCCACTGCAGAATTTGCGCTGATGTCGAAATCAAAGAAGTGGTGGGAGGTTTGGAAAGCGGCTTGATCCGGCAATTTTTTGCGTCTGTCACAAAACAAAAAAGCCGACTTGCGTCGGCTTTTTTTACACAAGCTTGGCAGCTTAGTGCTTTGCAGGCTCAGTAGCAGCAGGTGCGGAAGTGGCAGCAACAGCAGAAGCAGCTGGAGCAGCAGCAACGGCAGATGCGGCAGCAGTTGGAGCAGCAACGGCAGCAGCAGGAGCGGCGGCTTTTTCACCACAAGCAGACAAGGACAGAGCCAACAGAGCAGCGATCAGAGCAGAGCGTTTCATTTTCTATATTTCCTATCGATCAACAGAATTACACAAGTGGAGGTTCATTTACACGACACTTTCACAGCAACCTCCCCACTGCAAAAGGCGCGGCATTCTACCAATTTTCGGGGGAAATACCAGAGTCAAAAGGTAGGCTACAGTCCGAGGCGGGTCGGCGTGGCACCGGGATGGGAGGAGAGCCACATCTCATGGAAGCGCGAGTTCAATAAGCGCGCACCTTCCGGGTCGTTGTTGGCGAGGAGGCCACGCGTATCGTCGAAGTGGTAGCGGCGCACATAATGGGCGTTATCGGCGACAGTGAAAGGTTCGGTCACATTCAGCAGGTGCGGTGGCGTCTGGTAGATGAACATGCTGTGGCTGAATTCACGCAGCAACAGCATCATGCGCGGACAGTAGCGAACCAAAAATTGCGTATCGTGTGCCAACAGTTGCAAGCGATGGTTGGTGCCGGCCAGCAGGAAGCGGCGCAAGGTGTTGTAGCGCACTTCTGAATTGAAGCCGATATCTGAAAAATCCTTCTCAAAGATATTCAGTGTGCGTTGCGCCAGACCGCAGACGGTGTCGAGCGCCGCGATGTAATCCGCGACGCCATCGAAGGGAGAATGCTTCATTGTTTCGTCGTTCATGAACGCCTCCTTGTGCTGGGGGATGGAGCGAGATAGCCGTCTACATACCATTGATAAAGCAGCGCCTCGACCATTTGCGTGGACTTGGTGTGTGCGGGCAAGGTGCGGGTATCGGCCAGCTCGCGCAGGGTACGGTAGGCGGCCTTGCCGAGGGGATGCGCATCTCCGTTGATAAAGACCGTCGTGTCACGGCACAGCATCTGTGTCTTCAAGTCGAGCGTCACGCCGCGCATTTGCACATCCTGCGCAAAACGCGCTGCGGATAGCGGTTTGACCGGTGCATCAAAGTAGATGTGTGGCTTGGGTTCGGAGAGATAGCAGCCCAGAAAGTTGGCCACATCTTCGTTATCCCACTGCACCTTGCGGATCGCCTGCGCCACTTGGTGCAGCATGTCGTCGCTGATCTCCGAGGGATGTTTTTGCGTCTGCAGATCGGGATCGGCATACATGCCTTCCACGCAGATGCGATCTTGCAGATACACGAGGAACTGTTCCGCCAACTCCTGATAGGCCGGGGTGCGGAAGCCGATGGAATAGGTCATGCAGTCATCTTCGGCGATGCCATTGTGTGCGCAATGCGGCGGCAGATAGAGCATGTCACCCGCCGCCAACACCCATTCCTGTTCCACCTTGAAGTTCTGTAGCAAGCGCAATGGCGCGCCCTCGATCAAGGTGCGATCCTTCTGTGTGGAGATTTGCCAGCGCCGGTGCCCAAGCCCTTGCAGCAGAAACACATCATAGGCATCGAAGTGAGGGCCGACCCCGCCGCCTTGGGGGGCATAACTTACCATCAGATCATCAAGCCGCGTATGCGGCACGAAATCGAATTGCTTGATCAGCTCGGCAGCTTGCGGCAGGAAGTGATTCACCCCTTGCACCAGCACCGACCATTTCCCCTTTTTGGAAAGTCCCGCGAAATCTTCCGGCGTGAATGGCTCATGGCGCAAGGCCCACTTATTGCGTTGATGGGTGACCAGACGGGCCTGTACGTCATCCTGGCAGGCCAAGTCCATCAACTGCTGCGGATCCAGCAGGCCTTTGAAGCCGGGTACTGCCTGACGTATCAGCAGCGGTTTCTTTTGCCAGTAATCGCGCAGGAACTCGTTGACGGACAGGCCGCCTAGCAGAGAAAGTTTATTTTTCATGTGCCGATTATAGTCCCGCCCCCCAAATCACAAAATAAATTCCCATGGTCGCAAAAAGAAATAAATCTCAGTTAGAATGCCCCGGCAGGAGGGCGCCATGCAATCACAAGTCGTACTAAAGGTTGGAACGGATGCGCCGCAGTTTGAGCTGTCCGATGCAGACATGCAGATGTTCAGTTTGAACGCACAGCGTGGCAAGAACGTCGTGCTGTATTTCTATCCCAAAGACGACACGCCGGGATGCACGATGGAGGCGAACGAGTTCAGCGACCACGAGCGCGAATTCGACAACCTCAATGCGATCGTGGTCGGGATCAGCCGTGACGATTGCATCAGCCATGCCTCCTTCCGTGACAAATACGGACTTTCGGTCTTGTTGCTGGCGGATGTCGAGGCGCATGTCTGCAAGAAATACGGCGTGCTGTATGAGAAAGAAGTGGACGGGCATAAGAAGATCGCCGTTCAGCGATCCACCTTCATCATCGACACGCAAGGCAAGTTGCGCCACGTCCTGTATGCGGTTCACGCTCACGGACACGCCCAAGAGATTCTTAAACTGATAAAGGAAATGAAATGAAGATAGAAAAGAACGCTGTTGTCACGCTGACCTATGAACTGACCGACGCCAGCGGCGCGTTGCTGGAAAAGAACAGCGATCCTATCAGCTACCTGCACGGTGGTTACGATGGCATCTTTCCCGCAGTGGAAGAAGCACTGCACGGCAAAGCAGTGGGCGACAAGTTCTCGGTCAGCATGGAGCCGGATGATGCCTTCGGTGCATACGAGCACGACCTCGTGCGGGCTGAACCGCGCGATATGTTCCCGAAAGACGTTGCCGTGGGTATGCAATTCGAAGGTGGCTCCGAGGGCGATGACGACGAAGACTTTATGCTCTACACCGTCACCGAAGTCACGGACGACGAAGTCACGGTCGATGGCAATCACCCGCTGGCAGGCAGATCGCTGGTCTTCGCCGGTGTCATCACCGGCGTGCGCGCCGCCACCGCAGAAGAGCTGGCACATGGTCACGTGCATGGCGATGGTGGACATCACCACTAAGCTGCCTTGCCACTGAGAAGCCCTCGGAAGAGGGCTTTTTTATTGCCTGAAGTTAGTGCCCCAGCCTTTGCAGCAACCACTCCGCAACCTGTGCTGCGCCCTCGGGGCGCGGGCGTGCGGGGTGGGGCGCATGCAACAGATCGTGCAACTCGTTCGCAAAATCACCGCGCTCTAATGTGTCGCGTGATATCTCGCGGCACACGCACTGCTGTTGCAGCCATTCGGTCAAGGCTGCCGTCTCCGGCCAATCACCGCGATCCACATACAGCACTGGCGTGCCGCCGCACGCAGCCTCGACGAAGCTGCCATAGCCCGGCTTGCACAGCAGCACATCGCAACTGGCCAGTAGATCGCTGAAATTCAGCGGCAACGATTCCAGCACGATGGCATCGGGATGCTGCACTTGCCAACTCGCCTGCACCAACCAGCGCACACCATCGATGCGCGGCCAGCCTTCCATGGGCAAGCGGCTGGTGATGCCGCCCATGCTGACCAGCACCAGCTTTTCCGCTGTCCCTGACTGCAAATGGCGGTTCAACTCGGCGCGCCGGTTTTGACCCACGGCAGCGATGGGGGCGACAGTCTGTAGATTGGGGAGTGCGTTCATCGCCATGCCCGGCGTGGTGCGCAGAAAGGCATCCGCATTGGCATAGCAAGACCATATCTGTGCGGCGATGGTGGCATCGCCCCTATAGTACTGATAGATGTCGAACCAGTTCAGCGAACACAGCGCCGCATTGGGAATGCCCGCCCGCTGTGCCCCCGCAAGCGGTAGATAACCCACATTGGAGAACACCATATCCGCACCGAGCTGGCGCAATAGCTGCGCCTCGTCGGCGATACGCGCCCCCCAATCGGTATGGAATCTTGCATAGGCAGCACGGCTATGTTCGGCATGCACATCCAGCGCCGAAGTCATCACCATACCGATGTCGCCCTCGCTGGGTAAGTGGTCGAACGGCGCATGGATGCGTGAGCGCAAATGGGTGAGCGACGTAGCAGAGCGCACGGTCAGGCGCAACTGTGGCATGCGCTCATGCAGCAGATTCAGGATGGGGGCGGTCTGCGCCACATGGCCGAAACCGTGGCCGGAGATGGAAACGACGAGATGGGGCATGGGCTGGGGGGAGGTGCGAATAGTGACGTGATTATAAATAATCCGGGCAAACCTTTTATAATGTCGGCCAATCGAACACATAATCAAAAAATTCAGGGAATCGACATCATGGATAAGACAGTCAAACTTCGCGCCTATAGCGAACCTGCCAAGAGCGAGGTAGCCAAGGGCAATGCGGCGGCGGATCAGAACCTATCGCTGGAGCTGGCTAAGAAAAGTACCCTGCTTGAGGAAGAGAAGAAAAAATCCCTAGAGCACTTGAAGGCCAACGAACAACTGCGCGATTCCTTCAAACAGGAACAGACCAAAGTGGTCGAGCTGAGCAAAAAACTTGCAGACCTAGAACTCAAGACTAAAGAGTTCGCTGCGCTGGAAGCCAGTGAGCGCGCCAAAAAAGACGCTCAGTTGGAAGAAGAAAAAAGAAAATCACTCGAACAATCCAAGACCATCGAACAGCTCAGGGAAAGCATCAAACAAGAACAGGCCAAAGCAGCTAGCATCGCGAACCAGTCCGCTGAATTGCAAGCCAAGAACAAAGAAATCGAGGCGTTGCAAGCGAAACTGAAAGACTTGAACGGCGTGATCAACAAGATCGCCAGCATCGCCGAGGCGGGGAAGTTGGTCGTTAACGCCTGACCAACGTGGGCTTGGCTCTATCGAACCAAGCCCATGCGTCTTACTTGCTTCTTAGTTTTTCAACAATGATCGCGATACCGATGCCAAAGACTACGGCACCGCCAATGACGATAAGTATAGTGTTCAGAATGTTCATGCAGGCCTCCTCCAGAGTGATTGGTCAATGGGCGAAAATTTATCCCGCCGAAAATTTAGCATAATTCTTTTATAAAAAAAATCACGCGGCGGGTATGTCTGAGTAGATCATTCAACTATGAGCTACGGTGGTGCAACAGCGAGCCTCGTCGCATCAGAAAATCACCCGATTTCGTCATAAAAATAGCCAGCGCATGCTGCTAGAATGCGCGGCCGCCCTTATTGCAACAACCGTTATCAGGAGATGTGATGTCAGGCCTTACCGATCAGCAAGCATACGAATACATCATCAAACTGCTCACCGCCATGAGTAAGGCAGGCGGCTCCGACCTGTTCATCTCCAGCGACTTCCCGCCCAGTATGAAGACGCACGGCGAGATGACGCCGATGACCTCGCAAAATCTGAATGGTGCGATCACCCGTCAACTTGCCTATGCGCTGATGAACGAAGATCAGCGCGCCGAATTCGACAAAGAGATGGAATGTAACTTCGCCATCTCCGTGCCGGGGGTGTCGCGCTTCCGCGTCAACGTGTTCGTGCAGCAGCGCAACGTCGGCATGGTCATCCGCACCATTGCCGCCGAGATACCCAACTTCGAGAAGCTCGGCCTGCCCGAGATCCTCAAAGAAGTCATCATGCACAAGCGCGGCCTCGTGCTGGTGGTCGGCGGTACCGGTTCCGGCAAATCCACCTCGCTCGCCGCGATGATCGATCACCGCAACCGCACCTCCAAAGGCCACATCATCACCGTCGAAGACCCGGTGGAGTATGTGCACCAATCCAAGCAATCGCTCATCACCCACCGCGAAGTCGGTGTGGATACGCACAGCTGGCATCACGCGCTGAAGAACACCTTGCGTCAGGCACCGGACGTGATCTTGATCGGCGAGATTCGCGATGCCGAGACCATGGAACATGCCATCGCCTTTGCCGAGACCGGCCATCTGTGTCTCGGTACCTTGCACGCCAACAGCACCAACCAGACCATAGACCGCATCATCAACTTCTTCCCGGAAGAGCGGCGCAACCAGTTGTTGATGGACCTTTCCGCCAACATGCGCGCGCTCATCTCGCAGCGGCTGGTGCGCACACCGGACGGCAAAGGGCGGCGGGCGGCTATCGAGATATTGCTCAACACCCCCATCATCGCCGACAAGATATTCAAGGGCGAATTCCACGAGATCAAAGGCATCATGGAGAAATCGCGCGAGCTGGGCATGCGCACCTTCGACTGGTCCTTGTTCGAGCTATATAACGACGACCAGATATCCTACGAAGAAGCCATCCGCAACGCCGACTCGGCCAACGAACTGCGCCTGAACATCAAGCTCAAGAGCAAACGCGGCGAACCCGCCACTGCGTCGGGCATGGAGTTGTCGCTGCACGTGCATAAGACGCCGGAAGAGCTGGAAGAAGAGCGTAAGAAAGAACTCGCCGCGCAGGAAGAACACAAGCGCCAGTTCGAAGCAGAACAACTTGCTAAGCTGCAACGCGAGAAAGAAGAGCAAGCGGCGGCACAGGCAGAAAAACCGCAACCCGCAGCGCCATTGCCTAAATTGGAATTATCGCTGGACTAAAGTGTGTGCATTTCCTGCGTTTTAGAAACGCAGATCCAGCGCTTTGCACAAGAAGCCCATGTAAGGCGCGGCGGCACGGAAGTGCTCCACCACCTGTGGACGCAATTTCGCTGACGTGATGTTGGCTTGGCTGAGCGAGGCGAGGCCGATGAAATCCTTGCGCTTCAAGTCTTCCACCAGCGGATGATCCTTGGCAAAACCGCGCGGCGCATTGGCGAGAGAATCGCCTTCCTGCGAGAAGTGTTTGCAGAAAGCCTTGTCGTCGCGCGCCGTTTTCCACGCTTCCGGCTTCTCCACGATGGCCGAGCGAATCTTGAACAACACACCCGCATCGGGATGCCACAGCCCGACGCCGACGAAACACTCATCCGTTGCGATGTGCAGGTAATAGCCCGGTGCATGCACATCCTTGCCTACCTCATGGCGGAACTGGATGCCGATGTTGGTTTTGTATGGCGTCTTGTCCTTGCTGAAGCGCGTATCGCGATACACCCGCATCAGCGAACCGCCCACCTTCTTCGGCTGTGCCAAAAAATGGCGCGAGATCGCAGGCATCTCGTCCGACATATCGCTGATGAAATCCAGCGCAGGCGTGCGCACCAGGTCTTCGTACTCCTGCTGATGCGCCGTGAACCATTCGCGCTCGTTGTTTGCCTCCAGAGCAGAGAGGAAGGCAAAAGTCTCTTTGGTGAAATAGCGTTCAGTCATAGTGTTGCTCCTTCCGGGGATGATGAATCCGGCGGAAAGATTCTAAATCAATTTCATTTCGGTACGGTGTCTCTCATCAGGCACAATGAGCGTATAGGCAAGTATCCGGGGCGAGGAGAACGAACAATGAAGTATCGGCACTACAAAGGCGGCATCTACGAGATCGTGTGCGAAGCGAAGCTGGAGGCCGACCCCACAGTCATCCTGATGATCTACCAATCCGAAGAAGGCATGATCTGGGCGCGGCCTAAGGATGTATTCTTTGAAGCGGTGCAACACCAAGGGCAGACCGTGCCGCGCTTCTCGCCCATCGGCTGAAGCCCTTACCAATCACTTTTTTGAACGGGAACATAAATGGATATCTGGAGTTTGCTCGCGCTACTGATGTTGGTGGCACTCGGTTGGTTCTGGTTGCACAGCATCCGCATCCTCGAGATCGCACGCGAAGCAGGCCGACGCGCCTGCAACAAAGAAGAGCTGCAATTTCTGGATGACACCGTCGCCGGTACCAGCCTCGCCCTGGCGCGCGATGCGAACGGTCGCCGCATATTGCGTCGCACCTATCGTTTTGAATTCAGCGAAACGGGCAACAGCAGAAGAGAGGGGGAAGTCACCATGCTCGGTGACCGCGTAGAGTCGGTGACGATGGAACCGTATCAGATTCTGGAGTGAGGACGCTCAAGGAAATGTGAAGCTGACCCTTTTAGCTAGACCTTTTAGCTGCATTGGATTGATCGAACTAGGGTGGCTGATTGTTGTGGTTGGGTGGCTTGCGTGGAAATGTGACCTCTTTAGTTTCCCAGAAACATTTTTCCTTTGATGCTCTTAAGTACGGAATTGCTTGGAGCGAGTCGAACGAAAAATTGCGGTGGCTGAAACTCGCTGGATACTTTTCGAAGTGCGGCTAGAGAAACTGGTTGGCGCAACATCTTTACATCTTCGAGCTCAAGAGCAACGCCTTTGGATACACCACTAAAGTAATCGAAGAATTCGCTTCGGGATAAGCCAGAAACAAGGCCGAAACGACGCCATAGCGTTGAGGGGGCTGAGTTGTGCATGGCTCTAATGGTTACTTTGCCAATGATTGCGCCGACGGGTAGCTTCACATATATCCAAGCTTTAGTGCCTGGTGTGATATGCATGTTTCGACGACGAAGTTCGACCAATTTGTGACCAGTAAAGATATTCTCTGCATGTCGCGGTGTTAGCGAGATAAGTATGTGTTCTTCATTTCTCACGATTTAAATGCCTCTCGGAGAATTTCCTGTAGTTGTTCATCACTGATTGGGTGTGTGGTTATTAAATCGTTCGGGCGACCGCATCCAATGCGTTGTAATGTTTTCAGTGGCACAGGGTTAGGAAGCGGGTAAATGTTGTCGAATACTGTGACGGTTTTCATGTGGGATTTTCCGATATTAGGAAGACTCGTAGCAGTAAGTACTGATTGCGTTAGATCAGACTCGTCAAATGTGTTGCTTGGTTTAAGGAATGCTTGGCGCACGCGAGCTATTGCAACTATTTCACTTCTTCCCTTGTGTTTTGTAGATTCATAAAACAAAATCAAAGTTCCGCGCATAAAGTGTGGCAGCGTTCGTGGGCTGCTCAGATAGTGTCGATCCTGAAATAGTGAGGCGGTACTCATTGGAAGAAGGGATGCTTGTCTTGAATGCCCAAGAAGTGCTTCTGAAAAACTGCGTTGAACAGGCGTAATCACGGCTGGCCGACCAGGTAGGCAAAATAGAGCGGGGGACAGAAGCGTTTCAAGAGCATCCAAAGTTACATGTTTTTGATTACCATCAGGTGTCAAGACTTGTATCTGCTGGTCGAAGTTTTGGTAAGTCGGAATGATTGCGGGAAGCTTGAGCTTACTTTTCTGCGCTAGCCTCTCTTGGTAGGCAGCCCATGTCGCGCTGGTCAGTACACCACCCAAAATGATTTTGGATAAGATGTTCAGTTCCGTTGATTGGCTGAAACCAAAGCCGAAAGCGAGCTCTCTCACGTGCGACTGATGGAGGGGTAGTTCCAAGCGAACTAGGTATGGACCGTTGGGTGATAGCTGCTCAAGCAGATATATCAGCAGGATTCGCGCCGCACTAAGTGCGAGCACGTTTGTTTCATCCACGGCTATGTGAGCGACTACGCCTCCCGTCTTATCTCGGGGAGACCAAGACAAATATCCAATGAGAGATTCTTCGTCCCATACGGCGAAACGAGTTGTGGTTCGCCCATTTAAGTCAGTTGGTAACCAACCTGTGGAAATGGTAGACCCGGGCAGTTTGAGTTTTGTTAGTAGTGCGTGTACTGCCACCTCATCTGCTCGGGAAACCTCCAGAAGCGACAAGGTGGAGTCATTGAATGTGGCAAATTGATTGCTTCCTTGTGGTGCAGCATCTTCAAGCCTAAAGGCGGAAGGTGATAGAACCTCAACCCCATACTTGGACTTTATTTGATCAGATGCATTCAGGATTGCCCCGTCATTTGTAATTAGACCCGCTAGATTGCGCTGGATGGTGGTTGCTACGTGCCGCAAATCTGATTTGTCATTAGAATTTAGTGCTGATTTCTCTTTCCTGTCAGGAAAAATTATCGCGGCTAAATCATCAAGGAGAGCTTCGGAATTATTGTCCTGAAAAAGGGGGAAAGATGGAAAGATGCTGATGAATGACTCCATCGGGTCTGTCTTGCCTTGATGGGCTGTCCGTTGCAACTCCTCGCGAATTTCAGTGCTAATTGCGAGACGACAAAAGTTCATTCGTTCAGCCTGAAATAAGCTGACGACTTCGTCATGGCGTAGCCGTCGTGGTGATATGTCAAACAAAACGTTAAGGTCAAGCAAGTAAAGAGGTGTGTCGCCCGAAGAAGACGGGGCTAGTCCAAGCGGGTTATCAGCGTTTATTCCGCTAGAAGGAATTAGCTGAGGCGAAGCCAATTCGTGGCAGCGAACAAGTATTTTCCTTTTGCGAGTGGAGCCGCCTTCTTCGATTCGTTGAATATAAAATCGCTGTCGATCCCAATATGCGTTAGCTTCTGTCAAGTCTTCAGCTACGCGGGCGTAGATTGATATAAAACTTTTTTGAGTTAGGTATTCTTGCAAATAGTTAATCAGTTTAGTGGCGAGTCCATTTCGGCGATATTTCTCGAGTGTAAACATTTGCACAATTTTGGCTCTTGGAAATGTGCAATCGAATAATAAGTGCCCTGCATATGCGTAGCCATTTGGTGTTGTTTCAACTAGAACATACAAGTAGCCACGTCTTGAAAATTCTTCATATACGCTTTTGGGTAAGAAGCCTAAGGCGTTTCGATGTTCATCGGCAGCTTTCTGTACATCATCAATGAATGGGGCGGTTGCTTTCCCACTAATAACCTTGAAGTTATCAGACACCTTTTTTATCAAGTTATCCACGTAAGTTAAAAGGGGTCGTGTTCGAATTAAATTCCGAAACTGATTTAGTTGGGTAAGCCGGACTCATTTCTGGAAAAACTTTACATGTGGCAAATCGGCGAAATGCGCATCGCTGGTGACCAATGTCGCTTTTTGCTGGCGCGCAGTGGCGTAGATGATTGCATCTGCTGTTGCCAGTTTGAATTCGCGCGTGATGTCTGCGGCTAATAGAGCCAGCGAAGTATCGAGCGGGATGACTGTTGCGGTGCGGGTTGCCGCGATAGCGGACATGGCCGTGGGATAGTCTATTTCCCGGTACAGCCATTTATACAGTTCGTGTTGAATCAGGGTGGGTACGATCAGTTTGTCGGGGGAGGTCAAATAGCGCGAATAGCTTTTGGCGAACGGTGAATCAGTCATCCATTCGATCCAGCCGCAGGTGTCAACCAGAAACATCAGGCGCGATCTTTCCGGTCACGGTATTTTGATGAATTCGCCCCACTGGCAATGCCGCGCAGTTCCTTGATGGAGGTCTTGGGTACGAGTTGAATAACCGAACCTATCGGTATCATCTCGAACTGTTGTCCGGGCTGAAGATGCATGGCTTCACGCACTGCCTTGGGCACGGAAAGTTGAAATTTGCTGGATAAGGTGGCGGTGCTCATTTTACGAATCCTTGATCGATAGTGATGCGGCAATTTACACCGGAGCGACAAGGAGGGCAAGCGGAAGAGAGGCTACTCTGAGTGTCATGTTTCGTCGCACCGGCGACGGCCAGTGTTCAGCGGGTTTGAACAACAGAATATTCGGGGACAGACCACGGTTTTCTACGCTGCGTAGCGCTGAATTTCAACTTCAACATGTCTCCGTGCGGTTGCATCTGCATCGGCATACACGCGGCTGGCAGTGGGTTCGCTCAGGTAGTACTCCCCGCAGTTCTCGCAGATTTCAGCAGGAACATCGCGAATGACGACAACGCTGTTGTCGCGTTGCAGCGTCACGGTAGTGGTGCCGGGGTGGGTTTCTCCGGTCTTGCAGATTGAGTATTTCATCAGTGTCTCGTCCTTTCTTTCAGGTGTTTCTCAACAGTCTCTGCGTAAGGAGTGTTTTCATGTCTTTTCGGGTATCTGCAACGATATGGATATAGATGACTTCCTGCCTTACCTCATAGATCACCCGATTCATGCCTGTGATGATTTGTCTGTATTGCGTTAGGTCCAGGCGCGCCAGCTCCTCAGGGATTGATCCGGCAAACGGAAAATCCCTCAGATTGCGGATGGCGTCTTTGAGCTTGTCGTAGGTGTTTTGCCAAGCAGCGCGGGAGAAGTTTTTGATGATGTAACTTTTGAGTTCCTTCATGTCCTGTTCGGCAGAAGCAAGAAGGACGATTCTGTAACTCATTGCTGAGCGGTCTTATCCAGTTCGGCAAATACGTCTTCCGCATCGCGGAATTTACCCTGCTCAATTTCCTTATTGCCGAGGGCAAGCATTCTCAGAAGTGCGACGGTTTGTTCCTGTTCTTCGTAGCTTTTGATATCCATGACAACCAGCCTTGCTTCGCCGTCCTGTGTGATCAGCAGGGGCTCGCGGCTTGCAGAGATGTCTCTGATGATTTCGGCAGCATGATCGCTGAGGTAGCTCAACGGTTTGATCTGTGTAGAAAATTTCATGGTTGCTCCTGGGCTACGGTGCGAAATGACGGGGTTAATCCTATGCCGAATTCAGGTCAGCGTCCAATTTCTTGGTATAGCTACACCAGCTTCTTCAACTGATATATCTTTTCCAGCGCTTCCTTCGGACTCATCTCATCCGGTTGCAAATCGCGTAGTGCCGACAGCAGTGGATGTTCTTCTGGTTCCGGCGCTTCCGGTGCGGTGGTGAAGAGGTCGCCCTGCGGGTTTTGCGCGGCGCTGTTCTGTTCCAGCTTCACCAGTTGTTTCTTCGCGCTGCGGATGACGCTGTTCGGTACGCCTGCGAGTGCGGCGACTTGCAGGCCGTAACTCTGGCTGGCCGCGCCTTCGTTGACGCTGTGCAGGAAGACGATGCTGTGCTGGTGTTCGATGGCGGCGAGGTGGACGTTGGCGAGTTGTTTGAATTCTTCGGCCAGTCGCGTGAGTTCGAAATAGTGTGTGGCGAACAGGGTGTAGCTGCGGTTGATCTCCAGCAGGTGGCGCGCGATGGCGTAGGCGAGGGCGAGGCCGTCGAAGGTGCTAGTGCCGCGCCCGATCTCGTCCACCAGCACCAGGCTCTTGTCGGTGGCGTTGTGCAGGATGTTGGCGGCCTCGGTCATCTCGACCATGAAGGTGGAACGTCCGCTGGCGAGGTCGTCCGATGCGCCGATGCGCGTGAAGATCTGGTCGATCTCGCCCAGCACGGCTTCCTGCGCGGGGACGAAACAGCCGACATGCGCGAGCAGCGCGATGATGGCGGTCTGCCGCATGTAGGTCGATTTACCGCCCATGTTGGGGCCGGTGATGAGCAGCGTGCGGCGCGCGTCGTTGAGTGTGGTGTCGTTCGGGGTGAACTGTTCCACTTGCGCTTCGACAACCGGATGGCGCCCTTGTTTGATGACGAGTTGTGCATCGTCGCTGAATTGCGGCGCGCTGAAGTTGAGCGTGGCGGCGCGCTCGGCGAAGGTGGCGAGCACGTCCAGTTCGGCGATGGCGGCGGCGATGCGCTGCAGTTGCGGGATGTAGGGCGCGAGCGCATCCAGCAATTGGTCGTAGAGCAACTTTTCGCGCGCCAGTGCGCGGTCGTTGGCGGAGAGCGCCTTGTCCTCGAAAGCTTTCAGTTCCGGCGTGATGTAGCGCTCGACGTTCTTTAGCGTCTGGCGGCGGCGGTAGTCGTCCGGCACTTTGCTGGCGTTGGCGAAGCTGACTTCGATGTAGAAGCCGTGCACGCGGTTGTATTCGACTTTGAGCTTGTCGATGCCGGTGCGGGCGCGTTCGCGGGTTTCCAGTTCGAGGAGGAAGTCGCCGCAGTTGGTTTGGATGCCTCTTAATTCGTCCAGTTCGGGGTCGAAGCCGTCGGCGATCACGCCGCCTTCGCGTAGGACGGAGGAGGGTTCTTCCTTGAGTGTCTTTTGCAGCAGTTCGACCAACTCTATCCCCGTTCGTGCTGAGCCTGTCGAAGCATGAACGGACTCGCCGGCGCTGCGCGCCGATCCTTCGACAGGCTCAGGACGAACGGTTGGGTATGCGGACAGGTTAAGGGCATCAGCCAGTTGCCGGATACGCGGCGCATTCACGCCTGCCAGCAGTGCATGCAATTCTGGCAATTGTTTGAGCGTATCGCGCAGGCCGGAAAGATCGCGTGGGCGGGCAGACTTCAATGCGACACGTGCAGTGATGCGTTCCACGTCCACACTGGATTTGAGCTGGTCGTGGACTGAACGGAATAAAACCCCTCCCAACCTCCCCTTGTCAGGGGAGGTGACTGTTGCGCCGCCACTCTCTGCTCCTCCCCTGACAAGGGGAGGTTGGGAGGGGTTGGGGGTTGATGAATTAAGTTGTTTCACCGCATCCAGTCTTGCGCGCAGCACCTCACGGTTGCGTAGCGGATGGTGCAGCCAGTGCGCCAGCAAGCGGCTGCCCATGTTGCTGGCGCAGGTGTCGAGCAGCGAGAGCAGGGTGGGTGCTGGCTCACCGCGCAGGGTCTGGGTGATCTCCAGATTGCGGCGGGTGGCGGCATCCATGCGCACGTATTCATCGGCGTGGTAGGTCTGCGCACTGCGGATGTGGGCGATGCTCTGACCCTGCGTGAGTTTAGCGTAGCCGAGTAATGCGCCTGCGGCTTCCAATCCGACAGTGAACTCTTCGCAGCCGAACCCGGCGAGATCGCGTGTGCCGAACTGCTGGCACAGCGCACGGTGCGCAGTGTCGCGGTCGAAGTGCCAATCGGGTAATGATTTCAACGGTACGCCAGAAGTGTCCCCCACCCCAGCCCTCCCCCGGAGGGAGAGGGGGGGCTCGCTGTTTTCGGCGAACAAGATCTCGGAAGGTTGCAGGCGTTCCAGCTCTGCCGACAGTTGCTTGGCAGACACTTCGGCCAACGTGAATTGTCCCGAAGCAAGGTTGAGCCACGCGAGGCCGACTTCAACCCCTCCCGGCCTCCCCTTATCAGGGGAGGAGAAAGACAAAGCGAGCAGCAGGTTGTCGCGCTTTTCTTCGAGCAGCGCGGAATCGGTGACGGTGCCGGGCGTGACGATGCGCACGACTTTGCGCTCGACCGGGCCTTTGCTGGTGGCGGGGTCGCCGATCTGTTCGCAGATGGCGACGGACTCACCCATCTTCACCAAGCGCGCGAGATATTGCTCGGCAGCGTGATACGGCACGCCTGCCATCTTGATGGGGTTGCCGTTGGAGGCGCCGCGCTGGGTCAGTGTGATGTCGAGCAGTTTGGCGACGCGCACCGCATCGTCCATGAACAGCTCGTAGAAATCACCCATGCGGTAGAACAGCAGCTTGTCGGTATGCTCGCTTTTGATGCGCAAGTACTGCTGCATCATCGGCGTGTGATTCCCCGCCGCAGGTTGCGCAATGCCGCCTTGGCCTTGCTTTGCCTGTGACCGGGAATTCTCCGTCATGCTGGTTCCGAGGTGCGTAGCCGCCAATTGACGAGGGCGAGCGCGATGCCGGTGTGGATGGTCATCACGAGTACGCTGCTCCACGGGTCATTGGCTTTATCAAAGGGGAGGAAAAAATAGCGCAACGTATCCAATTCAGCGACGCCCGCGAGGAAAGGCAGCAGCATGTTGAGCACCGCCAGATACAAGATGGCGGTTGCGAGGGAGCGCTTGCTGTTGGCGGCAAAGGAGAAGAACAGCAGTACGCAGGCATCGCGCAACAGCATCAGCGCCAAGGTGATGGCGTGTTGCGGTTGCAGGAAATCCATGCGGCCATGTCCGGTGTGCATGTCGTGTGCGGTCAGCACGAGCAGAAAAGCGAATAGAAAACTTAGCACCAGCGTGGTCGGCCAGAGCGGCAGGTTCTCCAGCCAGCCGCGCCAATCCTCTTTGCTCTGAAGCAGGCGCAGCTTGCGCCAGCGCAGCAGGGTGCTGGGTTCGCTGAACATCGCGGCGTAGGTCATGCCGACAGAGACGAACAGGCCGACCAGCCACACTGGTTGGATGCGTCCCATGTCACCGATGTCTTGCATGAACCCGGCGAGGTAGAACGCGAGGATGCAGGCAAAGGCTGGCCACGCCCAAGGTTGGGTGCGCACTTGCAAGGCGTTGCTGACCACGCGCCATGCGGCAAAGGTGGCGCAGGCGGCGAACAGCAGGGCGCTATCCAACCAGAACAGGGGGCGTGCGATATCCATTCCCCACCAGGAGATCAGCTTCGTCTGATCGACGGTGAAGGCGGGTATGAACATGAAGACGAAGACGATCATCAGCCAGCCCATGCCGCCGCGCTGGATGAGGCGCGATTCGAATTGGCTGGTATGCAGATTGAGTACGATGAGTGCGGCGTGCAGCATCACGCCGACCGCACACAGGGTGATGACGGTGATGAAGATGTCGGGTTTGTCCGCGCCGATGCCGGAGACCACGGCGACCGCGAGACACATCAGGCCGCCGTACCAATTGAACGAGGTGGAGCCGAACAGTTTGCCCCAAGTCATCACCCACGGGTCGAGCGCGCTCATGCGTTGCTGATCCCATGTCTTGTCGCGCAACTCATCGACGATGGTGGCGTTGGCGTTGCGTGCGCCCCACAGCCAGACGATGAAGATGAACAGCGAGATGGCGGCGGTGTACAGGTTGTCAGCGACTTTGTTCTGATGCTCGGCGAGTGCGATGGTTAAAAAAGTGAGCGCTAGTAGCGCAGGCATACCGATGAGGCGGTGGGTGGAGAAGGATAGCCACAGATTGCGTTTGAATTCAGGGTTGCTCATTGTTGACTCTCCAGATGGGCGGCGACCGAGCGCAGGTAGGACTGTTGCAGGTTCTCTTTGTGTTCGGCGAAGCTGCTCACGGCGAAGCCTTCATGCAGCATGGCTTTGAGCAAGGTGGACTGGGCGGGCAGGTCGCCGTGGAAGTCGAACTCGGCATAGGTTTCTGTCGCCGCTTGCAGGGTGACCTGCGCATAGGCTTGCAGCCAAGTGGCTAGGCGCGCATCGGCATGTGCCAGATCGAGATGCAGGTGACGGTGCTCATCCGACTGATGCATCGGTTTCAGGGCGCGGTTCTCAAGGATGCGTCCGTCGCGCAACGCCAGCATGTGCGAGGAGTATTCATCCAGTTCGGCTAGGATGTGCGAGGACACCAGCAGCGTCATGCCGTCGGCTTGCAGTTGGCGGAACAGCGCGGCGAGGCTGGCGCGTGCTTCAGGGTCGAGGCCGGAAGCAGGCTCGTCCAACAGCAGTACCTTGGGTTGGTGGATGATGGCTTGGCCGATCGCGACGCGCTGGCGCTGCCCGCGCGACAGGCTGCCGCTGAGTTGATGCAATTTGTCGCTGAGGTCGAGACGTTGTGCCGTGCGTTCGATCGCGGCGGGGATGTCACCTTCCGGCAGGCCTTGCGCGGCAGCGGCATAGCCCAGACAACGCGCGACGCTGAGGTCTTGATAGAGGCCGAAAAAATCCGACAGGTAACCCATGATGCGGTGCACTTCACGTGGATGTTCGATGACGTCCATACCACCGACGGTGATGCTGCCGCTGAGTGGTGTCTCCAGTCCGGCGATGCAGCGCATCAGCGTGGTCTTGCCCGCGCCATTGGGGCCGACCAGCGCAGTGACGCTGCCGTTGGCGACAGTCAATGTCACATCGTCGAGTGCGCGATGGCCGGGGTAGTCGAAGGTCAGTCCGGTGATTTCGATCATGCCAATCCTTCCGCAGTGCTGTGTTAGGTGTTGAGTCCGGCAGTGAGATGCGGCGCGATGATCTGCAACAACTGTTCATGCACGAACGGGTTGCCCGCGCAGACGTGGCCGCTGGTCAAAAAGTCCTGCTTGCCTGCAAGGTCGCTCACCATACCGCCCGCTTCGGTGATGAGCAGCGCGCCAGCGGCGATATCCCACGGTTTGAGTCCTGTCTCGAAGAAGCCGTCGTAACGGCCTGCGGCAGTCCATGCCAGATCGAGTGAAGCGGCACCGGGGCGGCGTAGGCCGGCGGTCTTTTGCATGAGGTCGCGGAAGATCGCCATGTAGGCGTCCATGTGTTCGAAGCGGGTGTAGGGGAAGCCGGTGCCGATTAGCGCATCGGCCATCTCTTTGCGTTTGCTGACGCGCAGGCGTTTGTCGTTGAGATAAGCACCGCGTCCGCGCGTGGCGGTGAACAGGTCGTTCTTGGTCGGGTCGTACACGACGGACTGGGTCAGCACACCGTTGTGTTGCAGTCCGATGGATACGGCATATTGCGGTACGCCGTGCAGAAAGTTGGTGGTGCCGTCGAGCGGGTCGATGATCCAGATGTACTCGGACTCGCCTTGGGCGCCGCCCTCTTCTGCTAGAATCGCGTGGCTGGGATAGGCTTCCAGCAAGGTCTCTACGATGATGCGCTCGGCGGCGCGATCCACTTCGCTGACGTAATCCGCATGGGATTTTTTGGTCACGGTGAGGTGATCGAGGTTGTCGGCGGCACGGTGAATCAAGTTTCCGGCGCGACGTGCGGCTTTCACCGCGATGTTGAGCATGGGGTGCATAATCAGTACGACCTTTTTAATGAACGATGGATTGCGGCCAACGACTGAGCTTGTTGCGTTATCTGCGTGCTCGTAACGAAGTTGCCTTGGTTGCGAGGGGTGCATTTTAGTTGGTATTGCGTTTTGAATAAACAAAATCATTTTAAAAACATCAGGGTCGTTCTAAGTCATACCACCCATCCGGGTAACATTGGTGCGGCGGCGCGGGCGATGAAGACCATGGGGTTGCGCCATCTGTACCTCATCAATCCGCGTCATTTCCCCGACGAGCAGGCGACGGCCATGGCAGCAGGCGCGGACGACATCCTGCGCAACGCGGTGGTGTGCACTTCCATCGACGAGGCTTTGCACGGCGTGGTGTTCACGGCGGCGATGACAGCGCGGCTGCGCGACATCTCCATCGCGGTGAAGACGCCGCGCGAAGCGATGCCTCAGGTGTTGCAAGAAGCCGCCGCGCACCCGGTCGCGCTGTTGTTCGGCACCGAGATGTCCGGCCTTACCAATGAGGAGATGGGCAAGGCACAACTGGGCGTGAACATCCAAGCCAATCCGGATTTCTCTTCGCTCAACATCGCGGCTTCGGTGCAAGTGATTGCCTATGAGTTGAGTGTGGCGGCAGACTCGTACACGCTCGCGGTGCCTGAAATTCAGCCCGCCACGCATGAGCGGATGGAGGGCTTGTATGCCCATCTGGAAAAGACCATGTTCGAGATCGGTTTTTTCACCACACAGAACCCGGCGCGACTGATGCAGCGTTTGCGCCGTCTGTACTCGCGGACACGGCTGGAGGATGAAGAGATCAATATCCTGCGCGGTATCCTGACCGTGGCGACCGAGTACAATGCGCGCCTGAGACAACGCTATATAGAAGAGCATTCCCATGATAAGGATCGCGGCTAGTTTTGTTTCGCAAGCCGGATGCTGCGCCATCTCCGACATCTGCAACCGACGCTTCGCTGCGTCACACAAAGTTGCTGTCGGTAAAACCTACGTCCATCAAGTATTGCAAAGTCACGATTACAAAATCCAAATCCTGAATTAAAGGTACGAATTAAAGGTACCTTTCGTTAGGCAGGTCACTAGCAAAATTTATTTATTCCAACTCTGGTTTTTTGGGTTCCTTCCATTTTCTATCACATGCGTCCCTTTTATCATCAAGGACAGTATAAGATTTAGCACATATACGCTCCATATCTTCGAAATAGGTCCAGCCGTGGTGTGGGTCATAACATTTATCATGATTATTCTGACAGTCAGCTTCGGCTTGTTTACAACTTTGCTCCCAGTTTTTGGCTGATAATTCAGCCAAATGGTAACAATGATCTAACTCTCCCTTTTGTGCATTTTTTGCCAACATAAAGTCAGCCATCTTTTTGGCATTTCGATCAGCTTTAGCATCCCTTGCTTTAATTGCAGCTTCAATTTTATTTAATTCCTCCAGCGCTTCCCGGTAGAACTTTCCCTTGGTGCCTGAAAGTTCTAAATACTTTTCCAGCATGCTATGCCCCTTCTCAAGTTGACCAGTGCCGGCGTAGGCCAGTCCATAATGATAGTAGAAGGTGGCAGGTAGTTTTACTCCTAGCTTTTCAGCTTTTGAAAGACTCTCTGTTGCTTGCGCATAATCTTTTGCATCGAGTGCCGATTTGGCTTGCAAGAGAAGGCGATCTAATTCCACTGCGGGGGGCAATGCAAATGTGGCCTCAGAAAAAAATAGCGCAACAAAAAATATAACCAACCATTTCATGTGATTGTCTCCTTGTATGTACAAAATTTAATCCAGAATACTCTTGGTAATTGAGGAACCAGTTTTGGAGCGTTTCCCCCATTCTTTATGCATCAGCTCTTGCGCATCTTTTAGGGTTGGACCTTGGCTACGAACTTTATCATCCAAGCAATCGCTAACACTATTAAACTTCTTGGGATTGCAAGTAGCATTGTGTTGTCTCTGACAACTATCAAATACATCCCTTTCCTGAGCTCTCAACTTGCATTCCTCACTCAACGTGCCGTAGCGTGAAGTCCATTCGGCTTGTTTGCGACCTCTTATCTCCGCAGCTTCTGCTTTTTTTCTTTCTTCAATTCTTTTGTTTTCAGCCCTGACAGCACGACACTCCGCATCTTCGTAGTAACAGACTTCACCAGGACTTGGTCTTTGAGTCAGCACGATCACTGGAGCAGAGTATCCTGATGCGGGATACGCGGGAATGGCGTTGCACTGATCAACGGCAGGGCGTTCCGCAGCTCGTAAGCAACCTGATTTTGCATAGCATGCATTGATATTTTTCATTGCGGCATTACAGGCGGGCTCGGACTTATGGCGATAGATTGCCCTCTCCTGTGCCAAGCGCTTTTCAATTTGTGGGCGTTCGGCACTTTCATCCAGAAGGCTACCAACCTCAGCCCCTTTTTCGGAACCGTTGACTGCACCATCGAGTGGATTAGCCTCAGAACTTATCGATGACGCATGCGGCTTGTTATTTATTCCCTTATCGCCAGAAACTACTTTGTCAGTCTCGGCTGCATTTCTTCTCTCTAATTTTTCTTTGCGCTTGGAACAGAATCGATAATTCAAATCTGAGTTGGGTTTTTCACAAAGTTTTGAAATCGCTCCTTCAATAGCGCTTAACTCTGAAACACCGGATGTTGGGCACAAAGTAAAATTTGGTGAGTTAAGTTGTATGCCATGTGAAAACATGTTTTTAGCTTCTTTAACATCTTGATAGTAGATTTTTGTTTTATCGTCACAAACATTACCACCACTTACAAAAAGCCTATCCCAATTTGGGCTGGCAGGTGTGTTGTAAGAGCTACCGGCACCCGCGCGCACGGGTACGCCAGTGTTGAAACGGTGACTCATTCCACTTGCGTTGACGGAGGTATAGCCATCAACATATAACTCGATGGCTTTAGCTGCTTTTCTTAATTCGTTCGGCAACTGAGCTGTCTGAAAAACAACGTTGCTGTCGCCTCTACCTTGTGGGTCTTTTAACGTTATGCCGACCAGTTGCCAGGTCAGGTTGTAGTCTCCAACGGGCTCTCCCATCAATGACCACATCTTCCAATTGATAATATATTTGGAACAAACCTCTAAGACGGTATCTGACTTTGGCCTAAAGCAACTATTACTCCAGCCGCTTTCTATTTTTCCTTTGCCGCCCGGATTTATCTCAGCGCACCAACCTAATGTGGAAAAACATCCGAGTGAGATTAGCAACAGCAAGCGACATAATTGTTCAATCATATTCTGAGAGCAAACTTAGACTTAACAAAAAAAGGATAAAGAGACAAGGATGGAAATTTTAACTGTGCATGTGAGGTTATCTGACCGCCTCGCTCCAGTCAATTTAGAAAACCAAACTAAAGGAGGCGGCTCCGCAATGTTTTCTGAACCATCATGTCATGTCGCCCTCGCATTAAATGGTAAAGCGCGATCAGAGTGAGTGGGTTGAAGATCAAAGTGATTTTGGGTTTTGAAAATATATTGTGGCCTACTCGTTATTGTTGGCCGTGGCGACCGAGTACAATGCGCGCCTGAGACAACGCTATATAGAAGAGCACAAAGATGTTTAAAAATATCCGCGAAGACATATCCAGCGTATTCGACCGCGATCCCGCAGCGCGCACTACCTTCGAGGTGCTGACTTGCTACCCCGGTCTGCATGCGCGCATCTTTCATCGTCTGACTAATAAATTGTGGCACGCCGGTTTTAAATGGATGGCGCGCTTCATTTCGCATTTTGCGCGGTGGTTCACCGGTATCGAGATCCATCCGGGGGCGACCATCGGGCGGCGCTTCTTCATCGACCACGGTATGGGTGTGGTGATCGGTGAGACTGCCGAGATCGGCGATGATGTGACGCTGTACCACGGTGTGACTTTGGGTGGTACGTCATGGAAAGAAGGTAAGCGCCATCCCACTTTGGGCAATAACGTGGTGGTGGGGGCGGGTGCCAAGATACTCGGTCCCATCTACATCGGGGCGGGTGCGAAGATCGGCTCCAATGCGGTGGTGGTGAAGGACGTCCCAGCGGGCGCAACGGCGGCAGGCATTCCGGCGCGCATTTTGGATGACGCCAAGAAGACATCGGGCTTCAACGCCTACGGAATCAGCAACGACCAGAACGATCCTGTCGCCAAAGCTTTGCACGGTCTGATCGGGCATAGCGTGACGGTGGATCAGCGAATCGAACACATCTTGCAGCAACTCGAAAAGCTCGGCGTGCGGGTCGAAGACGAGCAAGCGACCGCCGACAAGTTCGATCCAAACTACCTGAATAAGATTGTTGACTAAAAAAATCGGGTATTCTATGATTCCCCTCAGAAGTATCAAGGGCGCGGCAGTTGCCCCATGAATCCATTACTGAGAGAGGCTATAGAACATGCGATTGACTACTAAGGGACGTTTTGCAGTGACGGCGATGGTTGACTTGGCGATGCGCGGGGGTAAAGGCCCTGTGACGCTAGCGGGTATCAGTGAGCGTCAGAAGATTTCGTTGTCGTATCTGGAGCAGTTGTTCGGCAAGTTGCGCAAGAACAATGTGGTCGCCAGTGTGCGCGGGCCGGGTGGTGGTTATTGTCTGGCACGTCCGGCGAACAAGATCAACATCGTCGATATCATCATCGCTGTTGATGAGCCGTTGGATGCGACGCACTGCGGTACCAAGGGCGATTGCCAAGATGGTAAGCCGTGTTTGACGCATGATTTGTGGTTCGGTCTGAACACCGCGATCCACGATTACCTCGGTAAAGTGAATCTGCAACAACTGGTGGATGGTCAGTTGAGCCATGCATCGGATACCACACCGATCACTGTGACGAAGAATGCCGCTTCGACGCGAGCTATCGCCTAGGAAGGAAGAAATGACGTTGCACCTGCCCATCTATATGGATTATTCCGCAACCACCCCGGTCGATCCGCGTGTGGCTGAGGCGATGATTCCTTATCTGACCGAAAAGTTCGGCAACCCTGCCTCGCGTTCGCATTCTTTTGGCTGGGTGGCGGATGAGGCGGTAGAGCGTGCGCGGGAACAGGTCGCCGCATTGGTCAACGCTGATCCGAAAGAGATCGTGTGGACTTCGGGAGCGACCGAATCGAACAACCTTGCCCTGAAGGGCGCGGCGAATTTTTACGCCAGCAAGGGCAAACATATCGTCACTGTGCAGACCGAACACAAGGCGGTGCTGGATACGGTGCGGGAATTGGAGCGGCAGGGTTTTTCAGCGACTTATCTTGATCCCGAGCCGGACGGCTTGATCGATCTGGAAAAACTCAAAGCCGCATTGCGCCCCGATACCATCATTGTATCGGTGATGTATGTGAACAACGAGATCGGTGTCATTCAGGATATCGCCGCCATCGGCGAGTTGTGCCGTGAGAAGGGCATCCTGTTCCATGTGGATGCGGCGCAAGCGACCGGCAAGGTGATGATCGATCTGCAAAAACTCAAGGTCGACATGATGAGTTTCTCGGCGCACAAGACTTACGGCCCCAAAGGGATCGGTGCGCTGTATGTGCGGCGCAAACCGCGCGTGCGTTTGGAAGCGCAGATGCACGGTGGAGGCCATGAACGCGGCTTCCGCTCGGGTACGCTGGCGACACACCAGATCGTTGGCATGGGCGAAGCATTCCGCATCGCCAAAGAAGAGATGGCGGCTGAGAACGAGCGCATCCGCATGCTGCGTGACCGTCTGTGGAAAGGCCTGTCCGGTATGGAGGAGGTCTATCTCAACGGCGATATGGGGCAGCGCGTGCCGCATAACTTGAACGTGAGCTTCAACTTCGTCGAAGGTGAATCGCTCATCATGGCGATCAAAGACATCGCCGTCTCCAGCGGCTCGGCCTGCACATCGGCCAGCCTGGAACCGTCATATGTGTTGCGTGCTTTGGGGCGCAACGACGAACTGGCACACAGCTCTATCCGTTTCACCGTGGGGCGATTCACCACAGTCGAAGAGGTGGATTACGCCGTGAAACTGTTGCAGGAAAAGATTGCCAAACTCCGTGAGCTCTCTCCATTGTGGGAGATGTTCAAGGATGGGGTGGATCTGAACTCCATCGAATGGGCTGCACACTAAGGAGAACATCATGGCTTACAGCGAAAAAGTTTTAGATCACTACGAGCATCCGCGCAACGTCGGCTCCTTGGATAAGGAAGACGCTTTTGTGGGTACCGGCATGGTCGGTGCACCGGCCTGCGGCGATGTGATGAAGTTACAGATCAAGGTTGGCAAGGACGGCATCATCGAAGATGCGAAGTTCAAGACCTACGGTTGTGGTTCGGCCATCGCGTCGAGTTCCTTGGTCACCGAGTGGGTCAAGGGTAAGACGGTGGATCAAGCGTTGGACATCAAGAACACGCACATCGCGGAGGAGTTGGCGTTGCCGCCGGTGAAGATCCATTGCTCGATCTTGGCGGAAGATGCAATCAAAGCAGCCGTCGCGGATTACAAAGCCAAACACGGTGCACTGGTCGAGACCGCTGCCTGCAACGGCAACAAGTAGGTGGGCGACATGACGATCACATTGACAGAGAATGCGGCGAAGCATGTGCAGAATTTCTTGAGCAAACGCGGCAAGGGGGTGGGTCTGCGTGTCGGTGTGCGCACCAGTGGTTGTTCGGGGATGGCGTACAAACTCGAATTCGCCGACACCTTGGATGTCGAAGACCTGCAATTCACCAGCCACGGCGTCACCGTATTGGTCGATCCGCAGAGCTTGCCTTACATCGATGGCATGGAGTTGGATTACACCCGTGAGGGGCTGAACGAGGGTTTCAAGTTCAACAACCCGAACGTGAAGGATGCGTGCGGTTGTGGCGAGAGCTTCAAGGTCTGATGGATATCTTTTCAGCAGACTTTCAGCAGGATTTCTTCCACCTCTTCAATCTGCCCTCCCGCTTCCAGATTGACAGCACGACGTTGGAGCAGAATTTCCGCGCGCTGCAAGCGCAAGTCCACCCCGATAAATTCGCGCATCTATCCGAGGCTGAACGGCGCCTGTCGATGCAATGGGCGACGCGCGTCAATGAAGGCTACCAGACTTTACGCAGCCCCCTGAATCGAGCGCGCTATCTGCTGTCGCTGCACGGTGTGGATACGCAGGAAGACACCAATACGGCGATGCCCGGCGACTTCCTGATGCAGCAGATGGAATGGCGCGAGGCGCTGGAAGAGGCGAAGCAGGAGAAAGACGCGACCGCGCTGGATGCGATGGAGCAGCGCATGCAACACACCAAGCGTGCGTTGGAACAAGACTTGGCTCGCGACCTCGACGAGACGCACGATTTTGCAGCGGCTTCCGGTATAGTGCGCAAGCTCAAATTTCTTGAGAAGCTCGCAGAGGAGATCGGCTCTGCGTTCGACGAACTGGATACTTAAAGTCGTTGCTGGACGTTAGTTTTTAGAGATGAGTTAGAACCCATACGCACTGACGATTACGACTCATTACCCAATGGCACTCCTTCAAATCGCAGAACCCGGCCTGAGCGCCGCACCACACCAGCATCGGCTGGCTGTCGGTATCGACCTTGGCACCACCAATTCACTTGTAGCGACCGTACGCAACGGTATCAGCACCGTGCTGAACGATATCCATGGCTGCGCTTTGTTGCCGTCGGTGGTGCGCTATGCGGCAGACGGCACGGCGCAGGTCGGCCACGCGGCGCAAGCAGTGCAGAGCGACGACCCGCACAACACCATCGTCTCGGTGAAACGCTTTATGGGGCGCGGGCTCAAAGATGTGGGCGAGATCGGCAATCTGCCTTATCGCTTCGTCGATGCTCCGGGCATGTTGCAGTTGCGCACCGCCGCCGGGATCAAAAGTCCGGTGGAGGTTTCCGCCGATATCCTCAAGGTGTTGCGTGAGCGCGCCGAACTTTCTTTGGGGGGGGATTTGGTCGGTGCAGTCATCACCGTGCCTGCCTACTTTGATGATGCCCAGCGCCAAGCCACTAAAGATGCGGCCAAGCTGGCAGGATTGAATGTGTTGCGTTTGTTGAATGAGCCGACTGCGGCTGCCATCGCTTATGGTTTGGACAACGCCGCCGAAGGTATCTATGCGGTGTACGACTTGGGTGGTGGCACGTTTGATATTTCCATACTGCGCCTATCCAAAGGCGTGTTCGAAGTATTGGCAACCAACGGCGACTCGGCGCTGGGAGGCGATGACTTCGATCATCGCATCTATTGCTGGATATTGGAGCAGGCCAGACTGTCCGCGATGAATGCACACGACACCCGCCTGTTGCTGACACATGCGCGCGTGGCCAAAGAGCAACTCACGGAGCATGTGCAGACCCAAATTACGGCGATATTGGGCAACGGCGAATTGGTGGATATGACGTTGACGCGCGCGGCGTTCTACGAGATGACGCAAAATCTGGTCGCACGTACCTTGCAGGCGACACGCCGCGCATTGCGTGATGCCAAGCTCGCGGTGCAGGACATCAAAGGTGTGGTCATGGTCGGTGGTTCGACACGCATGCCGCAGGTGCAACATGCGGTGGGTGAGTTTTTCGGACAGACACCCCTGAACAATCTCGATCCGGAAAAAGTCGTCGCGCTGGGCGCGGCGATCCAAGCCAATGTACTGGCAGGCAATCGTAGCGGTGATGATTGGTTGCTGCTGGATGTGATCCCACTCAGTCTGGGTATCGAGACTATGGGCGGGCTGGTGGAAAAGATCATTCCGCGTAACAGCACCATTCCGAGTGCGCGTGCGCAGGAATTCACCACCTACAAAGATGGGCAGACCGCCATGAGCATCCACGTGCTGCAGGGCGAGCGTGAACTGGTGAGCGATTGCCGCTCGCTGGCGAAGTTCGAATTGCGCGGCATTCCGCCCATGGTGTCGGGCTCGGCACGCATCCGCGTCACCTTTCAGGTCGATGCCGACGGCCTGTTGAGTGTATCCGCGCGCGAGATGGCGAGCGGTACGGAAGCCAGCATCGTGGTCAAGCCGTCGTACGGTTTGATCGACGCAGAGATCACCCGCATGCTGCAAGACGCCACACAGCATGCACGCGACGACATGTTGGCGCGTGCGCTACGCGAACAACAGACCGAGGCGGCACAATTGCTGGAAGCCGTGGGGAATGCACTGCAACAAGATGGCGAAGCGCTATTGGATGCGGAGACGCTGGCGCACATTCGCGATAGCATGCAGGGATTGCGTTCCCTGCTGCAAGGGAAAGATCATATTGCGATCAAGCGCGGCATCGAGGCATTGAATCTGGCGACCACAGAATTCGCGCAACGCCGCATGGATCAAAGCGTGAAGCATGCGCTGACTGGACATAAACTATCGGAATTGGAGAAATGAGATGACACAGATTATTGTTTTGCCACATGAGGAGTTGTGCCCGAAGGGGACATTGTTTGATGCGGAGCCGGGCACCTCGATCTGCGACGCCCTACTTGAACATGGTGTCGATATCGAACATGCGTGCGAAAAGTCTTGCGCCTGCACCACTTGCCACGTCATCGTGCGTGAAGGGGGCGATAGTTTGGCGGACGCGACGGAACTGGAAGAAGATATGCTGGACAAAGCATGGGGGCTGGAAGCCAACTCGCGCCTGAGCTGCCAGGCCATCATCGGCAAGCAGGAAATGGTGATCGAGATACCCAAGTACACCATCAATATGGCAAAGGAAGGACATTCCAAATGAGACCCCCCACAAATTTACTGCGCGACCCGATAGCTGCGTTGCACCAAAGGTACGCAATCCGCTATCTGGCAAGCCAGATGCGGAATTGTCTGCGCGGTGCTCGAAATCCTCATGTACTAGTTGTACATTCCGGTTTCTGCGCTCCGTGCGCCTTGCTCTCGGATCGCTCGCAACAATTTGTGGAGGTTCTCAAATGAAATGGATCGATGTGCGCGACATCGCGATCGCCTTGATTGAAAGACATCCCGACATCGACCCGCGCAGCGTGCGCTTCGTCGATCTGCACAATTACGTGGTCGACCTGCCGGGCTTCGACGACGATCATAGTCATGGTGGCGAAAAGGTGCTGGAAGCCATCCAAGCAACATGGATCGACGAGGCGGAATGATATGTTGAATATTTGGAATAGGACTTCCAAGCGCTGGCTGTATCTGGGGGGCGGTTTGACGGTGTCCGTGTTATTCGCGGCAGCGCTCTATCTGCAATATGTGCTGTTTCAGGATCCCTGTCCGTTGTGCATGATCCAGCGCGTTCTGTTCATCGCCATCGGCGTGTTGTTCTTCATCGCCGCCTTACACAATGCAAAAAAGATCGGCGCGCGCATCTATTCCGGCTTGATCGCCTTGTTGGCCTTGATCGGTATCGCCGTTGCCTCGCGTCACATCTGGATACAACATCTGCCCAAAGACCAGGTGCCTGCGTGCGGCCCCGGTCTGGATTTCATGCTGAATCATTTTCCGATGTCCAAAGTGCTGCAAGAACTGATGCACGGCTCCGGCGAATGCGCGGAGAAGGGCTGGACGTTCCTGACCTTCGGCATCCCCGAGTGGTCATTGCTCTGGTATGTGTTGTTGGGGGTGTTTGCAGTGCTGATTGGCTGGAAAAAGAACTGATCAGGCTGTGATCTTGGCTACCATGCGTCGCACCAGCGGTGCGACCACCAGCACGGTGGGGAAGGCGACAGGCCACGCTGTCGCGAAACCTTGCAACCAATCCAGAAAGAATCCCTCGCCATAACCACGGTTCATCAGTAGCACCGTGCCTGATATGATCGTGACCATGATGGCGGACAGCAGACCACCGAACAACAGGTGGCTGTAGCGTGCAGGGATCTTCATGGGAACTGACTCCCTTAGTCATCTTGAAGCGCCGAATCATGATGCGGCGCAACAGATTATCTTTGACGACGAACTGGTGATACAGCGCAGCGACGACGTGGAATGCGGCCAGCAATAGCAACACCGCGATGAATATCTCATGGAATCCCTTGGCGGCGACTTTCTCGAAATCCGGGATCAGACTCGGATCGCTTTTCTTCAATGCCTCGATCACGCCGGAAGTCGCTGCCGTGGTGATGCCGGAGACGACTACGGCGATGAGGGTGAGGTTCAGCAGGCCATGCGTTGCGGTGGCCACTTTATTCAGCAGCGGATTGGCATTGGCAGGGGCGGGTTCGCCATCTTTCTTCCTGAAATAGATGCGCAGCAAGGTGAGCAGCAAGGCTAAGTCGCCGATCAGGAAATGTGCAGGGAACATCGACAGCTTCTGCGCCGTGTTCTTGCTCTCGTCCAGCTCGTGGCCGAGGTAGAAAGCGGCGATGACGAGTAAAAAGATGATCCAGTGGAGGAGCGCGGTACGTTTGCTGTATTGCTTCATTTGCGTATTCCTTGCAGTTGAAAAAGTGCTGCGCATTGTAGCGCAAGAGAGCGGATGTGTATTACTGTGAACTTGACCACCCAACGCGATACCAACGCAGTCAGCCGTTACGATCCAAAGTTAACTGGTAATTCCAATTTGTCACATTGGGCACTGAGTCAGCACCAATCGAACAACTTGTTAACTGGCGCAATAAAATAGCAACACCTGATATAGATAATCAAAATACTGATCAGAACCCATTACAATTTTTGTGAGTCAATTTTTGACCTACTCAAGCTACCAATGAGCCCAACCATTCCGCCAACCCGCACCCCGCAACATCCCGCCGCATCATTCTCACGCGGTCTGGAACTGCGCTTCGCCCTGATCTTCCTGCTGCTGTTTGCTGTGCTGCAATACGGCTATTCAGCCTGTCAGGGCAGTATGGTTGAACGTATGGTGCTGGATATTGCCACCGTGCGTCCCAGTGCTGTCGCCATTAACCTCATCTCTCCCGAGGCCAACGCCCAAGCCAGCGGGCACAGAATCGTATCGCCGCAGGGTACGCTCTCCATACTCAACGGCTGTGAAGGCACCGAGACACTGTTCATGTTGCTGGCCGCCATTGCGGCCTTCAAGGCACCGTGGAAGCACAAGCTCAAAGGTGCAGCGATAGGCACCTTGCTTATCTACGGGCTGAACCAAATCCGCATCATTAGTCTGTTCTTCGCTTCCCAACAGGATCGCAAATGGTTCGACCTGTTGCACGGCACCATCGCCCCCACACTCATCATCGTATTGAGCGTCCTGTTCTTCCTGTGGTGGTCTAGCGCAAACACACCTGGCAATCATGAACAAACCAGCGCTGCTTAAGTTCGCCATCCTGTTCCTGCTGGCTTACATCGTACTGCTGGCACTATCGCTGCAACTCGGTCAGCACTATGTTGGATTCTGGTTGCCGCTCTACCGCTGGGAGATCGGCTGGCTGTTCCCTGACTTTCAGATTGGCGGCTTGGTGCTGGCTGACAATCGGGGAGAAGGCGTGGTCGCCCTCAATCTGAATCTGGTGCACTACACCGTCCTCGCCGGACAAGTCTTGCATCCCGGAGGCAGCGTATCCAGCTCGACACTCACCGGACATGCACTGCAACACCCGCTGGTGTTGCTGAGTCTGCTCGTCGCATGGCCTGCGGCCAACCTCCCACACCGCATTGCATTGTTGTGCTTAAGTTTGCCGCTCCTGTTATTGATTGAAATGCTCGATGTGCCATTAGTGCTGCTGGGCAGCGTAGAAGACTTGATCCTTGCCAACGTACGACACGACACCTCTTCCTTCTTGGTGGCGTGGATGAACTTCATGAACGGCGGTGGACGTCTGGCTTTGTCTATCGTGGCGGCACTGGTTGCTATCGGTGGTGGAAGGTTTCTGCGGTCTGGAACTGCGCTTCGCCCTGATCTTCCTGCTGCTGTTTGCTGTGCTGCAATACGGCTATTCAGCCTGTCAGGGCAGTATGGTTGAACGTATGGTGCTGGATATTGCCACCGTGCGTCCCAGTGCTGTCGCCATTAACCTCATCTCTCCCGAGGCCAACGCCCAAGCCAGCGGGCACAGAATCGTATCGCCGCAGGGTACGCTCTCCATACTCAACGGCTGTGAAGGCACCGAGACACTGTTCATGTTGCTGGCCGCCATTGCGGCCTTCAAGGCACCGTGGAAGCACAAGCTCAAAGGTGCAGCGATAGGCACCTTGCTTATCTACGGGCTGAACCAAATCCGCATCATTAGTCTGTTCTTCGCTTCCCAACAGGATCGCAAATGGTTCGACCTGTTGCACGGCACCATCGCCCCCACACTCATCATCGTATTGAGCGTCCTGTTCTTCCTGTGGTGGTCTAGCGCAAACACACCTGGCAATCATGAACAAACCAGCGCTGCTTAAGTTCGCCATCCTGTTCCTGCTGGCTTACATCGTACTGCTGGCACTATCGCTGCAACTCGGTCAGCACTATGTTGGATTCTGGTTGCCGCTCTACCGCTGGGAGATCGGCTGGCTGTTCCCTGACTTTCAGATTGGCGGCTTGGTGCTGGCTGACAATCGGGGAGAAGGCGTGGTCGCCCTCAATCTGAATCTGGTGCACTACACCGTCCTCGCCGGACAAGTCTTGCATCCCGGAGGCAGCGTATCCAGCTCGACACTCACCGGACATGCACTGCAACACCCGCTGGTGTTGCTGAGTCTGCTCGTCGCATGGCCTGCGGCCAACCTCCCACACCGCATTGCATTGTTGTGCTTAAGTTTGCCGCTCCTGTTATTGATTGAAATGCTCGATGTGCCATTAGTGCTGCTGGGCAGCGTAGAAGACTTGATCCTTGCCAACGTACGACACGACACCTCTTCCTTCTTGGTGGCGTGGATGAACTTCATGAACGGCGGTGGACGTCTGGCTTTGTCTATCGTGGCGGCACTGGTTGCTATCGGTGGTGGAAGGTTTCT
>CAWGHS010000009.1:0-42243 GCA_963822425.1 uncultured beta proteobacterium | reverse complement strand
ATTTCAATCCCTGCCCACGTTGAAATATTCCCTGCGCCCACGCATCTTGCCGATACGCTCAAGAGGCAGATCGAAATCATCTGCATTATCCACAAAATTCAGGTGTTCGCTATTCACCACCAACAGCGGCGCATCATCATAGTGATGGAAGAATTCGCCGTAGCCATCGGACAAGCGCGCCAGATAATCGTCCTGAATAGAGCGTTCGTAACGATTTCCGCGCCGCCGCACGCGCTCGGCCAGTGCATAAGTAGGCGCTTGCAGATAGATCACCAGATCGGGTATCGGCGCTTGCGGCGACAGCCCTTGGTAGATGGACTGATACAGCTTGTATTCGTCATCACTCAAAGTCAGACGAGCAAACAGCGCATCCTTTTCGAACAGGTAATCGGAAACTGTGCGACTACGGAACAGGTCCATCTGTGCCATATCGCGCACTTCGTTGATACGCTGGAACAGAAAGAACAATTGTGTAGGCAGTGCATAGCGTTGCGGGTCTTGATAGAAGTTCGCCAGAAACGGGTTGTCCTGCGGCTTTTCCAACAACGGCTGCGCTTCGATATGCTCAGCCAAACGCTGCGCAAGGCTGGTCTTGCCGACACCGATCGGGCCTTCCACCACGATATAACGATATTTACTCAGAGACATTTATAGTCGCTCCAGTGTTTGTCCTGTGCAACGCCGCGCAGCTTCTGCAGCCGTCCCCGCTCCTGGGATGATGCATTCCGGTGCGATCTCCAGCAACGGGTGCAACACAAACGCACGCAGATGCATCTGCGGATGCGGAATGCTCAGTCCGTGTTCATGATGAACCAGATCATCGTACAGCAGCACATCCAAGTCCAACGTGCGTGGTGCATTATGAAACTCGCGCGTGCGTCCATTTTTCTGCTCCAACGCCAATAACGCATCCAGCAAGGCGCGCGGCGACAAATCAGTTTCCAGCTGTGCCACCGCATTGATGAAATCCGGCTGATCAAGATAGCCCACAGGAGCGCTGCGATACAGCGATGAACGGCAAATCACACGAGTCTGCGGCAGATGCGCCAACGCATCCAGTGCCAGCGACACTTGCGACACCGGATCAGCCAGATTGCTACCCAATCCAACAAATGCCCTGTGCGTCCACGACGCGGTGGGGCGGAGCCCTTCGGTGCGGGAGTGGACGCTTGACACCTCCTCCCGCAGACGGCCGACTTCGTCGGTAACGTGTTGGAGGTGCTTCATCAATCTATCGGCAATTCTGCCTGCGCTGTTGCATTCGGCTTTTTGCTACGACGCCGACGCTTCTTCGGGCCACCTGTATCCGGCAACAACATCTCGGCACGGCGCTCTTCGCTGGCATGCTGAAACTCTTCCCACCATGTACCTAATTCGGAATCCGTCTCACCGCTTTGACAACGTAACAACAGAAAATCATAGGCAGCACGAAAACGCGGCAACACTAACAAACGCATAGGACGCTGACCTCCGCGTTGTTCGAAACGCGGTTGAAGCAACCACAATTCCTTCATCACCGTATCGTAACGGCGCGGAATGGCGAGCTGTGCGCGTTGTCGTTCCAACACCTCATCCATCGCCTCATGCATCGCACCGACCGGACGTTCGCCCGCTTCCTGCTTGGCTTTCCACGCCGCCAACACCTCATGCCACAACAACGCCGCGAACAAGAAGGCCGGAGACGTCGGTTTGTCCTCGGCGATGCGTTGATCGGTATTCTGCAAAGCCAACATGACGAACTTCTCGCCCAGCGGCTGTTCAAGGATCACATCCAGCATAGGCAGCATGCCATGGTGCAGATCCATCGCACGCAGCTTCTTGATGCACTCCAACGCATGCCCGGACAGCAGCAGCTTGAGCATCTCATCGAACAACCGCGCTTCCGGCACGTTGCTCAGCAACTCTTTCATCTTGAAGATCGGTGCGGCGGTGGCCGTATCCAGCTTCATACCCAACTTGGCGGAAAGCCGCACCGCGCGTAGCATGCGCACCGGGTCTTCGCGGTAGCGCACTTCCGGGTCGCCGATCATGCGCAAGGTATTGGCGCGGATGTCTTCGTAGCCGTGGTGATAGTCGAAAATCTCTTGCGTGGTCGGATCGTAGAACAGCGCATTGGCGGTGAAATCGCGCCGCGCCGCATCCTGCTCCTGGTCGCCGAACTCGTTGTCGCGCAGGATACGTCCATGCTCGTCGGTCTCCGCGTCTTCCGCTTCGATTGCGCGGCGGAAAGTGGAAACCTCCACCGTCTCTTCGCCAAACATCACATGCACCAGACGGAAGCGCCGCCCGATGATGCGCGCACGGCGAAACACGCGGCGCACCTCCTCCGGTGTAGCATCGGTCGCCACATCAAAATCCTTGGGATCGCGATCCAACAACAGGTCGCGCACCGCCCCTCCGACCACAAATGCCTGAAACCCAGCCGCTTGCAGCCCGTCCGTCACTCGGCGGGCTCCGTAGCTGATGCCATCGCGGCTCACTTTATGTTTTTCATAGGGAATCACATGCGCAGCCCCGGCGATCCGCGCCGGAGCAGGCTTACCGAACACCCGTTTGATCAGTCTTTTTATCATCGTCAGCAAAAAGTTGAAATCGCCGCGAAGGCGGCGATTCTTGGACATCTGGACGCAGATTATACACCGCCCTCTTGCTCACGCCTTTTAACGCAGCGAGATGACCGCCCAGCCTTGTTTCTCGGCATGCGCACGCAAGGTCGGGTCGGGATCGACAGCGATCGGGCGACTAACCTTGGACAGCAGGGGAAGGTCGTTCAAAGAATCGCTATAAAAACAACTTTCACCGAAGCTACCCCACCCCCAACCGCGTTCTGCCAACCAGCTTTCCATGCGCAGTACCTTGCCCTCGCGAAAGCTCGGCGTACCGGCCACGCGCCCGGTGAATTCACCATTTTTTTCTTCAGGATCGGTGGCGATAAGGTGCGTCACCCCGAACTCACGCGCGATAGGAGCCGTCACAAAACTATTAGTCGCTGTGACGATCACGCACACGTCGCCCGCAGTCTGATGCTTAGCCACCAGATCGCGCGCCATCTGTCCCATCATCGGTCGCACCTTACGTTGCATGAATTCCGCATGCCACCCGTCCAGCACTGTGCGCGCATGCCGCGCCAAGGGCTTGAGCTGAAAATCCAGGAACTCCTCGATGTTCAAAGTGCCCGCCTTGTATTGCTCATAAAAGGCAAGGTTCTTCGCCTCAAATAACTCACGGTCAAGCACGCCCTGCTCGACCAAAAACTGCGACCACTCGAAATCGCTGTCGCCACTCAATAGGGTATTGTCCAAATCGAATAATGCTAGGTTCACCACACTCTCCCAAAACAAGAAGCTAGGCCTGCACCGCTGCAAGACCTAGCTTCCAAAACCAACAACGTAACTGCTTAGAACGCGTAACCGATGGCGAACGAGATCACCGGGTAATACTTGAAGTTGTTCAACTTATTATTCAGGTTCGCTTGTTCGGCAGTGATTTGCGAAGCCAGTTGTGCGGCCCCTGTCCCCGTGTATGTCAGCGTCGCTTTGGGCGAGCCTTGGAACATGATGCCGAAGTCCGATTTAAAGGCCAAGCCCTTGTTCTTCGGTTGGCTGTTCCAACCAAAACCCAAGTAAGGGACGACCTTGTTGAAGGTCACCTCGCTGCTCAAACTCCCAACTTGAGATGCAGTAAAGGTCTGTCCGTTGATCGTGTATGTACCGCCCGCATTGGGGGTGGCCGTCATACTGAACTTATTGCCATTGGAAACGAGACCTGCCGTCAGGTGAGTCGCGCCACCAAACAGGTGCCAGTCCAGTAACGCGTCGAAGCTGGACAGTTTCAGCTTGCCATCCATATTCAAACTACCGGAAGTGGTGGTGAAGTTCTTGTTGAATTGGTTGAAGCCAACACGTGCCACCAAAGAATCCGTCGCTTGGAAACCCACGCCCAAACCGAAACCCAAGGTACCCAAATGCAAATCGACATCTGGGCTCGCGAATGCGGGAACCGAAACCGCCGCCATGATTGCCGCCAACAAGACTTGCTTCTTCATCTTCAGTCACTCCTTCTCAAAGTTATGCATCAAAAGTAAACCGTATTGAAAACACCCCATACACCGTCTCAGCCGATTCTCGCAGATTTAACAGGGAACGCCTACCCCGTATGCGCAGCTGCCATCACCTCTTTCAATAGTGGCACTGACGCAGCCCGCTTTAAACGCAAACAATGCTCATCCAACGCATCCAGCGTCGCCAACAAAGCAGGCAGATCGCGCCGCCCGTGGCGCAATAGATAGGTTGTGACTTCGCCTGACAACACCAAACCGCGCGCTTGTGCGTGCTGTTGTAAAGCCTGCGTTTTCTCACCCTCGCTCAGTGCATGCACTTGGTATACCAGCCCCCACCCCAAACGCGTACGCAAATCGTCGCGTAATGCCAGAAAAGCCGGAGCCTGTATACCACTCACCAACAACATGCCACCACTTTCACGCTGCCGGTTATACAGCGCGAACAAAGCGATCTGTGCCGCATCATTGAGCTTCTCCACCTCGTCCACAGCCACGACCTGCGCCGCTTCTGGCACCTCAGCACAAGCATAGACCGCAGATTGCCCCGCCGTCTGCGCCTGCCCGATGGCAGCTTGCAAAAGATGGCTTTTGCCGCTCCCGGCTTCACCCCAGAGGTATAAAGACCGCTCGCCTTGGGTTGCGGTGAGCGCATGGCGCAGCGTCGAAAGCAACTCGACATTGCGTCCGGCAACGAAATTTTCTAGGGTGGGTATCCACTCGGGCGCAATGCCCAGCAAGAGTTGTGTCATGTCGTATGCATCGTGATACCGGTGTTCACTGCGTGCGCAGGGCGTTTGGGGTAAAATCCGACTTCGAAAAAATTGGCAGCACTTTATCCCGAAGAAAGCGAGAACTCAACTTGAGCACCCCTTCCAATAGCCTTTCCTACCGCGACGCTGGTGTCGATATCGACGCTGGCGACCAACTGGTCGAGAACATCAAACCCTTTGCCAAGCGCACCATGCGTCCCGAAGTCTTGAGCGGCATCGGCGGCTTCGGCGGACTGGTCGAGATCTCCAAAAAATATAAAGAGCCCGTGCTGGTGTCCGGCACCGACGGCGTGGGCACCAAGTTGAAGCTGGCTTTTGAATTGAACCGCCACGACACCGTCGGCATCGACCTCGTCGCCATGAGCGTGAACGACATTCTGGTGCAGGGCGCGGAGCCGCTGTTCTTCCTCGACTACTTCGCCTGCGGCAAACTCGACGTGCCTGCCGCCACCGAAGTCATCAAGGGCATCGCCAAGGGTTGCGAAGATTCCGGTTGCGCACTGATCGGCGGCGAGACCGCCGAGATGCCCGGCATGTACCCGGTAGGCGAATACGACCTCGCGGGCTTCGCCGTCGGCGTAGTGGAAAAATCCAAGATCATCACCGGCGAGCACATCAAAGCGGGCGATGTGGTACTGGGACTTGCCTCCAACGGCGCGCATTCCAACGGCTACTCGCTGGTGCGCAAGATTATTGAACGCAGCAAACCCGACCTGAACGCGAAATTCGACGGCGAGCGCTCGCTGGCCGATTGCATCATGGCGCCCACCCGTTTGTACGTGAAGCCGCTGCTGGCGCTGATGCAGCAGATCACCGTGAAAGGTATGGCGCACATCACCGGCGGCGGCATCACCGAAAACGTGCCGCGCGTGTTGCCCGCCAATGTAGTGGCTGACATCGACAGCAAGACCTGGCAGATGCCCAAGTTATTCCACTGGCTACGCGAAGGCGGCAACGTCGAAGCGCAAGAGATGTTCCGCACCTTCAACTGCGGTATCGGCATGGTGGTTGTGGTGGCTGCACAAGATGCAGATGCGGCGGTCAAACATCTGCAAACTGTCGGCGAAACCGTTTCACGCATCGGCATCATCCGCGCACGTGTCGGCGATGAACATCAGACGCAAGTACGTTAATCTGTGAAAAAGGTCGTCATCCTCATCTCTGGTCGCGGCAGCAATATGCAAGCGCTGCTGGAAGCGAATTTGCCTTGCGAGATCGTCGCCGTCATCAGCAACCGTGCCGATGCCGGTGGTTTGGAGATCGCCAAGAAACACGGCGTCGTCACTGCCGTCATCCCACACAAGAACTATCCCGACCGTGCTGCATTCGATGCTGCCTTGTCGGAAGAGATCGACCACCATGCCCCCGACGTGATCGTACTGGCTGGATTCATGCGCATCCTCACCGACGGCTTTGTCGAGCGTTACCGTGGCAAGCTGGTGAATATCCACCCTTCGCTATTACCCGCCTACCCCGGCATCGACACGCACGAACGCGCCTTGCAGGATGGCATCAAGATCCACGGTTGCACCGTGCATTTCGTCACACCCACACTCGATCACGGCCCCATCATCATCCAAGCCGCCGTGCCGGTGCTGCGCGACGACACACCGCAAAGTCTCTCCGCGCGCGTACTCCGTGAAGAACACCGTATCTATGCACAAGCGGTACGCTGGCTATGTCGCGATCAAATGTGGCTGGATGAAAAAGGCCGCGTCGCCAGTGACCGACTTGAACAGCTCGGCTCCACACTCATTTCACCCGGATTGGAATAGACCATGCGCACGCTTCTCGCCCTACTCTTGTGCTGCAGCGCCCCTGCCCTGTTCGCCGCTCCGCCGACACATATCGAGGCCAGTTACGACGTAGTGACCAAGGGCATCAAGATCGCGATGATCACCGAAAAATTCACGCGCACCGACAAGCAATACCGTATCGAGAGTGTCACCAAACCGGTTGGCCTGCTTGCCCTGTTCAAACCGGACACTCTCTATGTCGTCAGCGAGGGAATCATCACGGCGCAGGGGCTGCGCCCACAGAGCTTTGTCTACAAGCGCTCGCAAGAGACCCTGAAAAACACCGAAGCCAATTTCGACTGGAGTCAGTCCAGCCTCATGCTCAATGACCGTTACGGTCAGCGCGTCGAGTCCCTGCCCGCTGATACGCAAGACCGCTTGAGCGTGCTGTATCAGTTCCGCTACATCCCGCTGTTGCGTGAGCATAAAGAGCTGACCATGCACATCACCAACGGCAGCAAGATCGACAAACGCCAGTACCTGATACAAGCCAAACAGATGATCACTGTGCCAATGGGCACACTGGAAACAACCTATCTCAGTACCGCACCGGAAGAGACTGCATGGAAGACCGAGATATGGCTGTCGGTCGAGAACGGTAACTTCCCGTGCAAGATCATCGTGACCGAGGACAACGGCGACAAATTCACGCAAGTCCTCACCGCCCTGAGCATCAGTCAGTGAAACTAAAGCTGGACACCCCATCGCGGCGCATCGCCTTCGCCATTGGCATCTCCTTGTTGCTGCATGGTTTCGTGCTGTGGGGACCGAACGTCCAGTTGCCGCGTTTCAAATCCTCGCTGCCTGCGCTGGTCGCAAAACTCGAACCTTTGCCGAACATCCCTGCACGCCCCAAAGCCAAGCAAAAGCACAAAAATAAAAAGCGCTCCAAACCCGCTGCACAACTGCAGGTCACCCCCGATAAAGAACCGCTGCTCGCTGCAGCGAGCCAAGTTATTCCGGCCAGTGCTGTAGCCGCAGCGAGTGAAGTTACCCTGCCAGCTCAGTCGCCGCCGCAAGTGCCGTGGCTGCAGCAAGCGAGGTGCTTCCTGCCAGTGCCCTGCGGCGACCGAAACACTGGCGCAATCAACTTCCAATAAAACCGTCGACCGACCGCCACTCCCGCGTCGCGCACAACTCATCTTCGCCGTGAACAAAGGCACTAGCAATTTCAAGATCGGCGAGATGATGCACACCTTGGAGATCAACGACGGTCACTACGTACTACGATTAGAGATCGAGACCGTGGGTTTGGCGCGGCTACTTCAAGACCTACAAGATCACGCAAACCAGTAGCGGCAGTTATTCCAAACAAGGCCTTCAGTCGGAAACCTTCAACGAGGAACGGACAGAAAAACTTGGCTCACAGCACATCAGCGCCAATTTTGACCATGTGACACAACGCGCGCATTTTTCCCATGGCGGGGAGATCAATCTACCACCGGACACGCAGGATATTTTGAGCATCCTCTACCAGTTCCCGCCCTTGGCACATACGGAAACCGTTGCCGCCTTCGTCAGCGATGGCAAAAAGATCGAACGTTACGAGTTCGAGATCGCTGCCGACGAATCCATCCACACCAAGTTGGGTGACCTGCATACCGTGCATCTGCGCAAGCTGCATGGCGCAGACGAAGAAGGCCTGGAGATATGGCTGTCGCTGGAATATCGGCTGTTCCCGGTAAAAGTGCGTATCATCGAAAAAAACGGTGAAGTATCCGCCGAGACAATCATCACCGATATCCGCGCAGAATTTGAAGAGGAAACAAAAAAAGATGTTGCTCACTGAATATCGTCTAGACCTAGTCATCCAAGCGTTGCGTACTGCCTTGAAAATGGAGCATCCGGCAGATGCCGTGCTGCGCTATTTCTTTCAAGCGGAGCGCATCGGCTCCAACGAACGCTCGCTGGTCGCGGAGACCGTGTTCGGCGCATTGCGCCATCGCCTGTTCCTTGAGCACGGCTGCACTCTGGACGATAAAGGCCAAGCCACCGCGCGCCGCATGACACTGGCCTATTGGGTCAAGTTCGGCGGCTACAACCTGCGCGAACTGAAGCCGCTGCTCAAAGTAAAAGAAGAGGAATGGCTGGGCAGCGTCAAGAGCATCAACATGGACACACTGCCGCTTTCCATTCAAGCCGAACTGCCGGACTGGATCGTCGATAAGCTGCGCGCGCATCACAGCGATGCCGAGATCCTTGAGCTGGGACGCTCCATGCAGAACGTCGCCCCGCTCGACCTGCGCGTGAACACCCTACTGGCCGGACGCAACGAAGTGCTACAAGCGCTGCAAGCGGAGGGCATGGACGCGCAAGCCACGCCCTATTCACCGATGGGCATCCGCCTCAAATACAAACCCGCGCTGAACAAACACGCGCTCTTCCTCACCGGCAAATTCGAGGTGCAGGACGAAGGTAGTCAGCTCTTGGGGCTGATGCTCGCACCGAAGCGCAACGACATGGTGGTGGACTTCTGCGCCGGCGCCGGCGGCAAGACCCTGATGCTGGGCGCGATGATGAATTCGCAAGGACGTTTATACGCGTGGGACATTTCGGAGAAGCGCCTCACCAATCTGAAACCGCGTTTGAAACGCTCCGGCTTGAGCAACGTACAACCGCAACTCATCGCGCACGAGAACGACAGCAAAGTAAAACGCCTCGCCGGAAAAATAGATCGTGTATTGGTGGATGCACCGTGCAGCGGGCTCGGCACACTGCGCCGCAATCCCGATCTGAAATTCCGTCAATCGCCACAGAGCGTGGCAGAGCTGAATGCGAAACAGACCGCGATCCTCGCCTCCGCAGCGCGTCTGCTGAAACAAGGCGGACGCTTGGTCTATGCCACCTGCAGCCTGTTGCACGAAGAGAACCAAGCCATCGTCGAAGCCTTCCTCGCCGCCCATCCCGACTTCACCTTGTTACCCGCAGGCGAAGTATTGAAGCAACACCACATCGACCTGCCGATGGGCGACTACCTGCAACTCACCCCGCAACGACACAACACGGACGGATTCTTTGCGGCAGTTTTAGAACGTAAAACGGTATAGCAACACTACACAAACCATACCGCCCCCCAAGATTATTAGACACCCAAAACCTCTATCAACACCTACGCGCTGCACAAGATTAAAACAGCTGAGGTGTCGCTAAGCGATTTGTATTGTCATGCACGCATGTCACGCTCCTTGTATTTGGTAGGGAGCGGTCATGGTGTTGATGCTGTGGTGGTGGATTTTGGTACGGATTGAGGTGTGGTTCGCACACCCTCGTCGGCGCAAGCCTGCACGACGGGGGCATAGAGCAGCAAACGCTGTGTTTTACCGAACACGACCCAAACCTGCATGGGTCACCCGCGAGATCATCCGTCTCAAGGCATTGATGCCCACTGCTGGTTGCCGCACTCTTTCCCTCACCTTCAACAGGCGTTATGCAGCCAGCCGCAAGATGACGGTGGGCAAGAGCTTCGTGGCGAACACGATACGGCGACATCGGTACGAGATCGAGGTCATGCGGCGCAAGATTAAACATCACATACCCTCCTCCCTACCACGCAATCAGGTATGGGCGATGGATTTAACCGGCAAGGGAGATACGGCAGGCGACACCCACACGATCCTTGGCATGCTCGATCATGGAACACGCACCTTACTTTCGCTATCGGTGACGCCAAACAAATGCTCGTGGACACTGCTTGGCAACTTGTTTCTTGCCATCGGGAAATATGGCAAACCACGCACCGTCCGAACAGATAACGAATCCTGTTTCACCAGCCACGTGTCTCGCACAATCCTGTTGCTGGCAGGTATCCGGCATCAACGCAGCGAGTTGCATTGCCCGTGGCAGAACGGGCGCATCGAGCGGCTGTTCGGCACGCTGAAACAGAAGCTCGATCAGTGGTGTGTCACCGACGCAGCGCAATTAGCTGGAGATTTGCAAATGTTCAGTTTCTGGTACAACCAAGTGCGCCCGCATCAGCATTTAGGCGGGCGCACGCCACACGAAGTTTGGTGTGGCGTTGATCCATTCGCACACCGTGCAAAAAAGCGACAATGGTTCGAGGCTTGGGATGGGTTGCTACAAGGCGAGTATTTGTTGCTGTAGCCGTAAACAATCGGGACTCTTGCGCGGGCAATGATGTTGTCCGGGACGTTGCTCGGCTATGCGGGGGGCGGGAGGAAAAATGATTTCGAATTGCCGCACATCAGTCGCAGATGCGAAGGAGAAGAGTCGGTTCGATGAATGAGCGTTGATAGGGAGATTACGGGGCGGTTAAAAGCGGGGGAATTTTGAGGTGCGGGAATTCAAAAATGCTTGGCGGACAGATGGACGGGACAGTGTAGGTGATGTTGCTGACGATGGCACCGTTGGCGCTGGTGCTGGTGAGTGAGGTGAGGCGGTCATCATCATCCCAGCCGTAGGCAGTCTTCGCACCGTTGGAGAGGATGCGCCCGAGCAGGCGGCTGGCGCCGTCGTACTGGTAGCTGACGAGGGTATTCAAAAGGTCATTGCCAATAGCTCTGCTTACGCTTGAGCAGTCCCGGATAATCTGTACCCTCAAATTTACCTCGAAGACCAACACTGGTAACGGTGCCGTTGAATTTGGCCTTGGGGCAATGGCTATTCGGATCTTCGTGAGGCGCAAATTCAACCTCCATACCATGGACAATAGCAGCCACTACAACTGGCTTGCTGGGTGAGCCTTCAGCACATTGCAGTATCGCAAAATATCCTTGCTCGCCACCAAACACAATCAAAATTTCCGCTCCCAAGACATCACCAGCCTCTGCGATGTAATGCAAATTGGAATATATGCCTGTGACTTTCGTCGTAGGTGGAACGGCAGTTGCGCTGAACGACGCCAGAGAAAGCATAGTGATCAAAAGCAGCTTCTGCATGTGAAATCTCCTATTTTATTTGTCTACTTGGAATAGACCGATTGCATTTGGTTGGTGTTTGGTTTGTTAGGATAAATCAGGAAGCCTCCTGCCGCACCGCCACTGTTAAAACTCTGAGGCCCCATTGGCGAGACGACAGGAACCGGATTTGTAAGATGCAAATAGTCTCGCGTAGCATTCTGTATAGCTGCATCGCGACTCCCCAGCGGCTCTACATAAAAGTGCGGTGGATCGGGCTGACGGAAAGCGCCACCCCAATTTATCCCAGATTGGCCTGCCGCATCCAAAATAACTTGTTGTTGAGATCTCGGCAGTGTGCTGAAATTAACATCAACCGCAAAACCTGCGGAGTGGAGACTATTATCAGCGGGGGTAATTGCGGTCGGATTATTCCGCAATCCCGCTTGGTACGTTGGACTTCTGTAGGCACTATTGAAATGCAGATTGACCCCATTAGCGGCAGCATTTGCAATAAAACTTTGGACAGCGGGAACGAACTGACTATCCAGATACGTCCCGGGCTTACCAGGTAAATCGATCTTCACCAATTCCTCCCCACTCGGATCATTCGCATTGACCGGATTATTGTTGGTGTAGGCATAGAAGTTCACCCCCGCCCCGAACCCCAACGGGTCTTCACTGATAAACCGCCCAATGCTCGGATCATAATACCGCGCCCGATACTGATACAACCCGCTGTCGTTGTCCAGCTCCCGCCCGGTGTATTTCAGGTTGTTGTTGCTTGTTCCGGTGGCTGACCTGCTCTCGCCGAAGGCGGTGTAGGTTTGGGTGGTGAGTACGGAGCCTTGATGCCCGGACAGCCCCTGCACCGACTGCAACCTGTCGTGATGGAAAGTGTAGTTGGTCCAGCTGCCGGTGGTATCAAACTGGAAGCCGTTGACCACTTCGTCGATCACCGATCCGCGCATGTATTTGGCTAAAATATTTGTGCCGCTATAGATCGCTTCCAGATGATCGCCTTCGAGCAGTTCGCTCTGGCTGCCATAGCTGTCCGTCTTGGCGATGCGCCTGTCCATCGGGTCGTAGCCGAAGGTGTTGGCGGCGATGCCGCTCGGGGTGATGTTCGTTGGGCGGCCTTTCTGGTCCCAGCTGATGGTCTTGGCGCCGCTGCCGGTCTGGCTGGTGAGCTGACCTTCGTCGTTGTAGGTGAAACCCTTTTCGATGGCGCCTGCGATGGTTACGGCGTGAACGGCTTTGAGGCGGTTGCTGCCTGGGTAGTATTCGTAGGCATGCACGGCTCCGCCCTTGGTGTGAAGTTGACGGTTGCCGACCGCATCGTAAGTGAAGCTCTCGTCGAAGGCGGTGCCCGGATAGTCGGCGCTGCTCAGGCGGTAGAGAGGGTCGTAGCTGTAGCTGGTGAGCCCGTCGAGGTCGGCGGCGGTGAGGAGGTTGCCGACCCGGTCTCTTGTGTAGGCGGCATTACTCACCGGAGTGCCATTGGCGCTGACGCTTACGAGTGAAGCCAGCCTGCCGTCATCATCCCAGCCGTAGCTGGTTCGGGCATTGTTGGAGAGAATGCGCCCGAGCAAGCGCCCTGCGCCGTCGTACTGGTAGGAGACGCTGAGGTAGGCTGGGTTGCTTTCCGCCACCAGCCGGTTGCCGCCGTCGTATAAAAATGTGGTGACATCGTTCTGGTAGTCGGTCTTGGTCTGGATGTTGCCGGCCTTGTCGTAGGTGTAGCTGATGGATTTGCCCAGGCGGCTGTCGGTCTTGCTCAGCATGCGGTTCTTGAGGTCGTAGGCGTAGCTGTAGGTGACGCCGCCGTTGGACAGGGTGGCGGTCACGCGGGTGGTTTTTCGGTAGAGGTTGAATGTAGTTTGCAGGTGCATGTTTTCATCCGGCCTTGCGCTGTTTGCCGTGTGCCAAATGCCTTGCAAGTAAGCCAACACCGCCAATGATTGCTAGTGTAATCAGCGCGACAAGCCAAGACGCTAAGAATTCCAGCAACTCCTCATTAGCGTGAACATTTGAAGAAGTGATTGGTTCAATTGCATGTACCAGCACCTCCCAAACCCTCTTTGGGACATAGGACAAGACGCTCCAAAGTAGCTCCGAATTGAGCCACAACCGCGCCAGCAAGAGCGAAACGAGAAGAAAGCAAACGGCAAGTAAAGCACGTTTCATTTGGACCGCCAACGTGTAGAAAGTAACAGGAGCATTGTGGTGCTTAATTGGCTCTTCTTGTAGTGACTCATTTGCTGTACACCGACTGCATCTGATTGGTGTTTGGCTTGTTGGGGTAAAGAAGAAATCCGCCAGCAGCTCCTCCAATATCCGACATTGAACCAAAGTTCGTGTCAAGCCTAAGCGGAGCAGACGACCCACCGCCCATGCCTTGGTATGCCGGTACATTTGGCGTGATTTTCAAACTTGGAAAGGCGTCTTGCATCGATCCAGAAAGCACCCTCAAGTTAACGCCACCGTCATCGTAATTTTTTTGGAACAAGGCGTTGATCTGTCCATATGCAGCATCGGAACACACTAGACAGCCTAGCGAAACTCCTCCTCCATCGGCTGTGCGACCCGGATGAATCTCGATACCTTGATGAGTCGAACCATCGGGGAACACTGTGGTATTCCAGTTGCCGGTGTTTGAAATAGTGGGCCGCCCTGCATGGGCATTCCGGTCTCCAAAGATGAGGTCTTTGGCTTGCTGCAAATAATTGGTATCGAGATAAGGCCTAGGCGACACCGTGTATGAACCTGCAGGCAGTTGCTGTGTATTGACCCAGGTATTCGCATTGAAGGTGCCCGTCAGCATTTTCGATCCATTGTCATCGAAAGCACGATAGTTGAAACCTCCTTGGGCGCGTGGGGCAGCGTAGACAAATGCTTCCAACCCACTCGGATCATTGGCATTTACGGGATTATTTTCAGTGTATGCAAAGAAGTTCACCCCCGCCGCAAACCCTTTTGGATCTTCAGACAGGAACCGCCCTGTGGCCGAATCATAATACCTTGCCCGGTACTGGTAGCAGCCGCTATCATTATCCAGTTCCCGCCCGGTATATTTCAGGTTGTTGTTGCTGGTTCCTGTGGAAGCCCTGCTCTCGCCAAAAGCGGTATAACTCTGCGTCGCCAGCACCGTCCCCTGATGCCCGGACAAGCCCAGCACCGATTGTAACCTGTCGTGATGGAAGGTGTAGTTAGTCCAGTTTCCCGCCTTGTCGTTCTGGTAGCCGTTGACCACCTCGTCGATCACAGCGCCCCGCATGTATTTTGCCAGCAGGCTGTAGCCGCTGTAAATCGCTTCCAGATGGTCTCCTTCGAGCAGGTAGCTCTGGCTGCCGTTGCTGTCAAATTTAGAAATACGCCTGTCCATCGGATCGTAGCCGAAGGTGTTGGCGGCCTTGCCGCTCGGCGTGATGGAGGTGGGTCGGCCTTTCTGATCCCACGCGATAGTCTTGGCACTCGTGCCGGTCTGCGCGATGAGCTGGCCCTCGTCGTTGTAGGTGAAGCTCTTTTCGATTGCACCCGCTATTGTTCCGGTGTGGATGGCTTTGAGGCGGTTGCTGCCCGGGACGTATTCGTAGGCGTGGACGGCTGTTCCCTGCGTATGGGTGAGGCGGTTGCCCACCGCATCATAAATAAAACTCTCGTTGAAAGCGATGTTGGGATAGGCGGCAGTGGTGAGACGGTACAACGGATCGTAGGTATAAGTGGTGAGGCCGTCGAGGTCGGTGGTGCTGAGGATGTTGCCCACCCGATCCCTTGTGTAGCTGGCATTGCTCACCACCGTGCCGCTGGCGCTGACGCTGGTGAGTGAAGTCAGCCGGTCATCATCGTCCCAGCCGTAGCTGGTTCGGGCATTGTTGGAGAGGATGCGCCCGAGCAGGCGGCTGGCCCCGTCATACTGGTAGGACATGCTGAGATAGGCCGGGTTGCTTTCCGCCACCAGACGGTTGGTGGCGTCGTACTCGTAGGTGGTGGTGTCGTTCTGGTAGTCGGTCTTGGTCTGGATGTTGCCCACCTTGTCGTAGGTGTAGCTGATGGACTTGCCCAGGCGGCTGTCGGTCTTGCTCAGCATGCGGTTTTTGAGGTCGTAGGTGTAGCTGTAGGTCACCGCGCCGTTCGCCACGCTGTAGCGGTTGCCGTAGATGTCGTAGACGATGGTTTCTGTAGTGGCATCGCTCAGGTATTCAGAAAGGGTGGCGCGGTTGAGGGCGTCGTAGCTGGTGCGGGTGACTTTGCCCAAGCGGTCGGTCTTGGTGATGGGGTTGCCTGCTTCGTCGTAGCTGTAGCTCACCACCTTGTCCACCGGGGTTTCGATCAGCGGGTCGATGACGGTGGTCGATCGGCCCAGGCCGTCATACACATTCGTGGTGACTTTGCCGCTGGCATCGGTGAGGCTGGTGAGGTTGCCCGCCAAGTCATAGCTGTAGCGGGTGATGCCGTTGAGCGCATCGGTCTCGGCGATCAGGCGGCCCAGTTCATCGTACTGGCGCGTGACGGTATTGCCGCCGAGGTTCTTGGGTTGCAGCCCGGCCTGCGCGTTGGCGTCGATGATGCCGGTGACGTTGTTGTTGGCGTCCACGCTGAATTGAGTGAGGTACCCCAGCGGCGTTGTCACTTGCGTAATACGGCCTAATGCATCGTAGCTGGTGCGGATGATCTTGCCGTTGGGGTTGGTGACGGCCACCGGGTGTCCGGCCAGGTCGTAGGTCGTGGTCGTGCGGTAGCCGTTGGCGTCGATGACGGCGGTGCGCCGGTTCATCGCGTCGTACTCGAAGCGGGTGATGTGGCCGTTGGCGTCAACGCGCCGGATGACGTTGCCGGCGTTGTCGTAGGCGTAGCTGTTGGTGTTGGCGTAGACGTCGCTCTCGCTGGTCATGCGGTCGGCCTGGTCGTAGCTGCGGGTGACCAGGGTGCGGGTGATGAAGGTGCCGTCAGCCTTTTTGTAATAGGCGTTGAGTTGTTTGGTCTGGCCGTTGGCGTCGTACACCGTCTCGGCGATGTTGCCCAGGGCGTCGGTGACGCGGGTGATGCGGTCGAGCGCGTCGTACTGGTAGCTGGTGGTGAGGTTGGCCAGCGCGGGGTTGGTGGCGGAGATGCGCCGCGCGAGGGTTTCGGTGATCTTGCGGCCGAGGCTGTCGTAAGTGTAGCTGCGATTTGTGCTGCTGCCATCGTAGCCGGTGATGGTGACCGCTTGCACGTTGAGGCCGCCCGGCTGGTAGGTGTAGCTGGTGGTGCGGAAGCGGGTGGCATCAATGAAATCCTTCTGGCTGGCCAGCGTGCCGTCGGGGTTCCAGCAGTAACTGCGCAGCGCGACGTTGAGCGCGCCGTTGAGGGTGGCGATGCTGATGGTGTTGGGTTTGCCAATGACGGCACAGGTTCCGGCTGCGGTGTAGTAAGTGGTGCTGGTGATGCGCCCGAGTTTGTCTTTGACGCTGGCGATCTGATCAAAGGGGCCGTAGGCGTAATCGAGCGTGAAACCCAGCGGGTCCTGTTCGCGGGTGACGTTGCCGGAGGTGTCGGAGGCGCCGGTTAAGGCTTTGTCGTTGCGGTAGGAATAGGCGGTGGCGTAGCCCAGGCCGTCGTATTTTTTGTTGCGCAGGCCGTCGGGGCTGTTCTCGAACAGCAGCTCGGCGCCGTCCGGTTCGATCAGTTTGGTCATGCGCCCGGAACTGTCGTACTGGTACTGGCGGATGCCGCCTCTGGGGTCGGTGACGCGCGTGGTCTTGCGGTACAGGTCGTAGTCCAGCGTCTCGCTCTGAGCCAGTGCGTTCTGGTAGTTGAAGGTCTTGCCGTTCTGGTAGTAGGCGAAGGTGGTCTTCACCGCCAGGCCGTTGCGCAGTTCGGGCAGGATCACGTCTTTGAGATTATGGCTGGCGGTGGTGCCAGTACCGGGGGCGTAGGTGTACTGGAGGGTCTTGGCCAGCGGGTTGGTGACCGAGACGAGGTTGTTTGCGGCGTCATAGCCGAAGCTCCAGGCGCGACCGCTCCAGTCGGCGATGCTGCTGATTTGTGTCGCAGCGCCGATGTAACTGAAGGTGAGCCCTGTACGTCCGGCGATGGCGAGGTTGTCGGTGACGCTGGACAATCGTCCGGATGCGTCGTAACCAAAGTTGAGCTGGTTGCCGTAGGCATCCTGGATGGTTTTGAGGCGCGCGGTGACATTGGGTGTCGTCTTGAGCGTGCTCGGTCCCTCAAAGATGTATTGGGTGCCGTTGCGGAAAGTAATCGTGTGCTGGCCTGCGACCGGGGTGTCGAACGCGAGGGTGTCGAATTCGCCCTGTGGCGGAGTCACCGCGAAGGTTGTTTCGTTCACCAGATAATTGTGGTCGCCGCCGCGCTCGTCGGTGTAGGTGATCGAGGAAGTCTTGTTATTGCCGTTCTCGGGAGCCAGACCCGGCCCGGCGCCCGCGCCGCAGTTGGGACAAGCGCCGAAGTCGTTCGACTTGAGTTTCATGGCGTAGGAATGGGTCCAGCCGTAGCCCAGCGGGCCCAGTGTCTTGCTGGCGGACGGGGTGGAGTTGTAGGTGCGGGTGAAGGCGATGTTGAGGCCGCGCCCCTTGATGGTGATGTCGGTCTCGTCGTGGTAGTTGTTGCCGGTGACGGTGGAAACCGGGTCGGCGGTGGACGGTGTCTTGAGCAGGTTGTTATTGACGGCGCTCACCACGGTCATGTCATTAAAAGTCGCGTTGTTGAAAGTGGGTAGGATAGACGGTGCTGTCGCACCAGCCTGCGCAATTGACGTTGATGGAGTCAGCACAGCACCCTGAAGCGGTACATAACCGCCGCCCCAGTTTTCGATAATGAACGCCTGGGACACCAAGTTTGTTCCGCTCCATCTTTTAGCAACATAGACAGTGAAAGCATTGAAGCCAGTCTGCGTACGCTCAGAAGGAATGAGGTATTCATTCCCCGGCGTTTTATACAAATTATCTCGCAACGACAACGCCAAACCGGTGTTGTCGTATATCGCTGGCATATTTGCCCCGTGATACATGTAATCGGTTGGCACCAGTGGGTCGAATCCGGTCGTCGAAAGGAAGCTGGCACTAGTTGGTATTCTCGGCAAATACCAAGTCAGGAATTCGTTTTTGATCTGATGCCATAAGCTCTGATTCGGGAAAAAGTCGTTATAGACATAACCGCTGTAAACCGTACCGTTGCAGCCAGATATAGAGCCTGTTGTTGTCGAACCGTTGGCAAGATAATAGAGGTAGGTATCTCTTTGTTGGTAACAAGTCAGCCAGTCGAATATCGAGTTGGCCTGTGTCAAGAAGAAAGTATATTTGTAAGCCCCTTGCCGAATCACCGAGGTTGATGGAGCCTTCAGCAGCATTTCAAAGGATTGGTCATCCCCATACCCTCCCGTAGAAAGCATGCTGATTTGGTAGTTACGCCAAGTTGGAGTTGTTCCCCACGCACCAAAACTTTTCCCACTCAAAAATAGATTGTTGAACGCTGTGTACGTCAGCCCCGGACTGCTCCCAAAATGCAGCTTGGGATACTCGGTCAGCCAGTTGTTCACTCCCGCCACGTTCTTCGGATTGACCAGACTCGACCCGATGTTGGTCAATGCCATTTGGATGCCACGCACCGTCGATACGGCATCGTAACCGGTCAACTCCTGCCAGATTTCATGTTCATACGAGGACATGATGTGTCCGACCAGTTCAAAATGCTTGGTGGCGGAAGTAGCTGGTGTATCCAAGCGCCAAGTGCCGCTGAGTCGCTGCCCTTTCATGTCGATCAGCAATCCCCCCGGCAAAATGGAAAACGCCGTTCCGGCGACATACTGAACATCGTTCATCGAACTCACGACACCGACGAATCCATCGATCGGCGTAATGACGTGGTTGAGGTGATCTAGCTTGTTGAGTCCATCACTGAACTTGGCAAAATACTGACTCATCGCGACATACAGCAGACCGCCAGTCAACGCGTCCATGGCGGGTTTGTTATCGAGCAGGCGCGGCTCACCGGCATCGATCACGCCGTTGCCGTTGCTATCCACATAAGGAACACCCGCTGCATTGTTAAGGATGGGATATTGCTGATTAGCCGCGAGCAAATTATCCGCTGCGCGGTGCACTTGGCTCCAATTCGAACTGAAGCCACCCGTACCAATCAGGTAGTAGCCACCCGCAGAACCGCCCCCAGATTTGATGCCGTAGTAGGTGGCGCTGATGGGAGTAAGCGCCGACGGGGAACCATCCAAGGCAAGCCCCATAATCAACGGTTCGCTCAACGTCAGCGCGGGTTGTGCGGGTAGCGGAACGACGACCTGCCCTTTCCGCACCACCGCACAAAGCGCAGCGCAAGCAACCGTTCCCGATTCAAACGTCACCGTCAGTTGTTGCGTCGCGAGATCCACCAGCAGAAATTTCTGCGCACTGATTACGTTCTTGTCCTGCAGCGGCTGGTTATATTGGTCAAACAAGGGGGTGCCGTTCACGTCTTTTAATTGAGTAAATAAGTTCAGCGTCAAATATTTCGCCCACTTTACTGTTTCGGCCAGATCATGATCCGCCACCGAATTGTAGCGGCGTACCGCGCCGACCACTCCATACGGTAACGAAGCGGGCAGGATGCCATTGTTCTCTGGAATGATCGCGCCAACATCAGCTACATCTTCCAGCGTTTTGCCGGGATAATTGGTGCGCAACCAGCCGAGCACTTGTTCCTGATAGATTTCCAGTGGATTCTTGTTCATCCGCGTCACGTCGTTGTTCTTGATCGCGTTGTAGTAAGCGGTGTAATCGAAAGTCAATGTCAGATAGGGATCGATGTTCAGCCCATTGTATGCATGCTGCTTGAACGACGGATCAAGCGATATCCAATGACAGGATGCTGGCGTAGTGACGCAATCAACCGCCTGCGCTTCCGCACCACTACCGCGATAGTTGTTGTAGGGCAGCAGCACTTCGACCCAAGTGTGCTCAAAATCTATTGTCGATTTATCTGTGCTCAGAACGACCGCCTGAATACCTTGGTCTTTCATGATGGAGGCCGCAAGATCGGCGTTTTTGACCCCTAGCCAGTTCATCGCGACAGGCGCCGCCATTCTGACGGTAGACACGGCATAACGTGCAGGAGTGACGCGCGCAGGTACTCCGCGCGGCGCACGGAACATGGCGATCATTGTTGAAGCCAGATCAACATCGTTGCCACGCATACCCAGTAAAGTGTTGACCGAACCGCTACGTGAACCCTGATAGAGGGCGTATTCGTGGTTGTTACGCAGGTATTCGTAAATCGCCACTGGTGAATTCAGTTCCTGTGCCTTGGTGTTCAATGCAACCGCCACTGCCGAGCTGAATTGTATTTCCGGGGTTTCGCTCGTCGTGGTATCCACAGACCAAGCCTGCATTGGGAATGCAAAAGCGAGGACAGCTAACGCCATCCAGCATTGAATCGACTTTTTCATCATCTGCTTTTTCATGATTAGCGCCTGTGTTCTGCGATGGTTGAAATGGTGGGGGTCGGTTCAGCGTTGGCGGGGGCTGGCGAAGACGACTGCGGCGTCAGCTTTTCTCGCAATGCACCCAGGCGTACCCATCTCTCTGCATCGGGCAGCGCTTGTGCATTCGCCAATTCCGTTTCCAGCTCCAATAACTTGGCTGATGCGCCGCGCTCCAACTCTTTTTCTTCTCCATCGGCGTTTTTTGCCATATGGGCATCAAGTTCCGCGTGACGCGCACGCATCGTCTGTAAGTGCAAATCTATATCCTGCTTTTCTTTTGCCCGCAGGGTCTCTTGATTTTTAGCGGCGATGACTAGCGATGTCGCAGAGGTAATTTGCGCCGACGCATTGAGCGGCAAACTTTGCGTCTTGTCGATGGCCGCCTTGAGCGCCTCCAGTTCTGCACGGCTCGCGCTCAAGGCCGCAGGAGGCATGTAGCTGTGCTTCGCACCCAGTACCGCCTGCCCAATCTTTCTCACCGCCTCTATCTGGCTAGAAGCAAGTTCACCGATTGGCTTTTGTTGGTTGACGGGCTGTTGTCCCCATACTGTGGGCGACACCGCCACCATCAGCAAAGCCGTCATCAATTTGGTTGTGTGATTTGTTTTCATGTTGCTTCCCTCAGCATCTGTTTTGTTTGCACCGGACTCATCATTACCGCTGACGACGACGCTCGGCATATCCCATCGATAACAGCAACAACACGCCCATGAGGATCGCGCCCCATTCCGGCAACGTCGGCACATCCGAGTCCGCCACCACAAAAGTCTGGATACCCGGATTGCCTGTCTTATCCACGACGGCCAGTTGGGTCAGCCCGTTTAGCGGTGCGAACGAAGCGATGTTGTTGTTGCTCAAATTGGCGTTGACCAGATTGATGGCAAACTCCAGTCCGGCGAGGTTGGTGATGCCCATGCCTGATGCGTTCAACGTGGTGAGATTCGCCAGATCACCGCGCGTGATCGCGTCCATGCTGCTGCGCCCCAGCGCCAGATTCACGGCAGCACGCAAGTTCTGGTCTGGCATGTTGACGCCGAGCGCCTGTGCCGCCAGATCGGTTTGCATGGCAGCGGCGAAAGCACTGGTCGCTAACGCAGTGGCATGAATGTCGCCCCCCAAGCTGCCGTCTACGCCTTGTGCCGTCTGCAACGAGGTCAGCAGTGCCGTGGGCACCACGGTGGCACGCTGCAAAGCAAGCGCCGCCAGTGCCTGCAACGACAACGGCGAGGTGCCGGTGACTTGTGTGTTCAAGGTAGCGGCAGCGTTGGCGATAACGGTGGTGAGTGTTGCATCGCCCGACTGGAACGGTACCAAGGCCAAGATCACATGGGCGTTGGTCAACGGATCGCTCACCGTTTCTTGTGCCAACGGCCATCCTTTGTCGAGTCCGGTAAGTTGAGTGGTTTTCAGATAAGCGATGGCTTGTGCGGTATTGGTGGTGACGCCCATCTGGGTGTACGCCTGTAGCGCAAGCGCGGTATCCAGAGGCGAACCTTGATAAGCAGAGGTCAACCCCCAGCCGCCGTTGCCGGGCAATATCAAACGTTGCGCCGTCATCAGCAGACTTTGGCTGGCAGCAACGCTGTCACCATGAGTGGCGAGCGACAGGATGCGGCGCGCTTCGAAGTCCACGCTGCCGCCGTTGTGGTTCGCCAGCCAACCCAGCCCCAGATAGTATTGCGAGCTGCGTTGATTGACGGCAGCCAAGGCGCGCACGGCTTCGGAGGTGTACAAGAGTTTGAGTTCTTCGGTCGTCCCCCAGCTACCATCGGGATTCTGTGCCGCGTTGATCCAAGCGACGGCACGCTTGGATGGTGTGAGATAGGGACTGGCGGCAAATGCCGCAGCAGGACAGAACAATGTCCAAGACAAAACTATCGTCAACAGCAATCTAAAAAGACGCCACATGTCATATCCCCTAATTTTGACCCTGCGCTACAACGACTACCAAGTTTTAAAAACAATGATGCTGAGACGGCGACCATGTTGATGTCGCGTCGAATAGATACGATTAAGTTGGATTGACTTAATTCGCCTTGAGGACTGCATGCCTCCTCCATAGCGGGGCACACTCAGGAACCGTTTAGATACGGTCGAGCGCATCGTGCCGCACAGTTGTGACAGCCACATCAATATTGAAAGCTATTTTTATAGTCCGAACGGACTAGGGGATAAATCGTTGTTTAGTTCGGTATCGTGCGCTGTATCAGGTATCTGCCTACCGTTATCGCCAGCAACGCTCCTGTAATAGATAGGGCCAATCTTCCTCCTCCATCCAAAAAGTGCATCCAGTACACCAGAAACGTACTGGAGCCCGGTGCAATATTGGCAAGCAGAATGTCCTCGACGCTACCCAACAGCATGAGCGGTGTATCCAGCATTTGAACCAGCAGCAGCAAAGGGAACGCAAGCAATAAGCGTAAGGGGCGCTCATAGAAATGGCAGGCAGGCCACGCCGCCAGCAGGCTCAACATCAGCACAGCGTCCTGCAAGATGTGCCCTGACAAGGTCAGGCTGGATACGCCGCCGCCGGGATGAAGTACGCGCCCCGCAAAGACGATGTAAGTTTTTAGTTCGAGGCTTAGCGCCACCACGGCTTCGCCACGATTGTCCTGTAGCCCAAAACTCAGAAGACGGAAGTCAGGCTCGATCCAACCTATCTCCCATCGAAAGATAGGCAGCAGCAACTCAATGAGGTGCTGTCCATCGCGCACGGATAGTGCAAGCAATGCCAGATAGGCGACCAAGAAGATGGCGGTGGATATGAACAGGCTACGCTGGTTCATTTCTGACAAGCGTATCCCGTCCCGCCCACCATAAGAAGAACACGCAGCCCAACACGATAATTAAGGTTGGTGCGATATAGCCATGTAGCAGGTCGAACCAGTGGCGGTCGTAATGCGCTGTGAAATAGAGGGAGACGATACGTCCCTGGTTGAGCGCATAGACGAACAGGGTGCCCAAGAGCGCACCTTTCAGTTTGTACTTCCACGATCCGTTAAACGCAATAATGGCCGCCAGCAGTAGAAAGATGCTTTCTGTTCCTTCGCAACCGTTGAGCACTGACAGTCCGCCCAATGGAGAGACAATTCGATGTCCCGTGGCCTGAGCTTGTTCGCGAGGTTCGATCAGGTTGATGATGGATACGCTGGGGCGCACGGTGGCGACATCAATCACGAGACGCTCGAACGCGGTATCGCGGCAGGCGGAATATCCGTATTGAAGTACGAAGAATACCAACAGGAAGACCAGCGTGAAACGCACTTCCTTGGCGTGCAAGAAATGCCGTCCTGTTTGCTGCGAACTCGGTTTGGTTGTCTCGTCCAAGGTCATGTGCGTCGCATGTGGAAAAAACCCAACCAGTCAGAGTGAAGCTTCAGGGAGGAAGGAGAACTGGTTGGGCGACATGATTATGGTCGAGAGATATTGCGGTTTTGTGGCGGCCCATCCTTAAAAACTTGCTATGCGTTTAATGCACCGCCCGATTGACCTTAGTCGAGGTCATCCTCAGACAGACTACCCACCGCTGCCTTCAGGCGTAGCTGACTGAGCAGGTAGTTGTATTCCGCTTGATACAGGTCTCGTCGGGTGGCATACGCTTGTTGTTGGGCGTTGAGTACATCTAGGTTGGTTCTGACTCCCACTTCATATCCGAGCTTGCTCGCTTCCAGCAGGCTCTCGCTGGATTTCAAGGCCTGTTGCAGTGCCTGTACTTGGGCGATGCCGCTCACGACACCGAGGTAGGCTTGGCGGGTCTGGAGTTCGACGTTGCGGCGGGTGTTCTCCAGTTCTTGTTTGGCGCGTTCGCGGTTGGCATCGGCTTCGCGCCATTTGGATTGGGTGGCGCCGCCCTGGAATAGGGGAAGGTTGAGCTGGACGCCGACGGAGGTGGTGCGGGTGTCGCTGCCGACGCCGAAGCTGCCGCCGTTGGCGGAGTTCTTGGCGTAGTTGGCCACCATGTCGATGGTGGGCAGGTGGCCGCCTCGGTTGCGGTCGACTTCTTTGTCAGCGAGTTCGGCGGCGGCTTGGGCGACGGCGATCTGGTGGTTATGCAGTTGGGCGTCTTCTACCCATTTGTCTTGGTTGGCCGGTTGCGGTGGGTCGAGCGGCAGGGTCTGACCTAGCGGGTTGAGTTCGCCCGGGGCGGCGTTGATGAGTTGTTGCAGGGTGCGTTTCTTCACTTCCAGGGTGCTTTGGGCGGCGATCTCTTGGGAGACGATGAGGTCGTAGCGGGCTTGGGCTTCGTGGGTGTCGGTGATGGTGGCGGTGCCGACTTCGAAGTTGCGTTTGGCTTGTTCGAGTTGTTGGGTGATGGCGGTCTTCTGGGCGGCAGTCAGTTGTACGCTGTCTTGGGCGATGAGGACGTCGAAGTAGGTCTGGGCGGCGCGTAAGACGAGGTCTTGTTCGGCCAGTCTGAATTGGGCTTCGGTCTGGGCGACTTGGAGTTCGGATTCGGAATACAGGGCCCAGTTCTGTTCGCGGAACAGGGGTTGGACGAGGCTGACGGCATAGCCGTGGTTGTTGTAGCGTTTCTCGCCGGAGGGGAACAGGGTGGCGCCTTTGTACTGGGTGTCGACGCTGTTGAAGGTGCTGTTGGCGCTGAGGTTGACGCTGGGCAGGAGTAAGGCGCGGCCTTGGTTGAGTTTCTCTTGTCCGGCTTGGCGGGTGGCACGGGCGGAGGCAAACACGGCGTCTTGGCTCTGTGCCGCACGATACACTTCAAGCAGGTCGGTGGCTTGCGCCGCCGGTAGGAGGCCTAGGGCAAGCAACACGGTTATCGCGAGTTTTGAACGGTTCATCATTTGCTCCAAAATTTAAGATTCGACATTGCGCTCGTTGATAGCAAAGGTTCGCGTGTCTGAATCCTCTTGACCATAGCACGCATCCACTCGATGAAGTCATCCACATAGGTGAATACGACTGGGATGACCAACAAGCTGAGGAAGGTCGAGGTGATCAAACCGCCGATCACTACGATCGCCATCGGTGAGCGGAAACTGCCATCGCCCATCCCCATGTCGAGCGCCACCGGCATCATGCCGGCCGCCATCGCCAGTGTGGTCATCACGATGGGGCGCACGCGTTTCTTGCATGCGTCTAGCAACGCTTCGGCCCGGTTCATGCCGCGTTCACGGCGTGACACGATGGCGTATTCCACCAGCAAGATGGAGTTCTTGGTGGCGATGCCCATGAGCATGATGATGCCGATCATCGACGGCATCGAGATCGCGGTGTGCGTCAGGAACAAGGCGAGGAAGGCGCCGGGGATGGACAAGATGAGCGCCCACAAAATCGTAGCGGGCTGCATGAAGTCCTTGAACAGCAACACCAGTACGATGTAGATGCACATCACCCCGGTGAACATGGCCAAGCCGAAGCTGGCGAACAGTTCCACCATCATCTCTGCATCGCCGATCGGTGCCATCTCCACCCCGGTCGGCATATTTTTGATGGAGGACAATGCCAGTACGGCAGCCTGCACCTTGCCTAAAGGTTGCCCCGCCAATTCGATCTCAAAGCTGATGTTGCGCTGGCGGTCGTAGCGGTCGATCTGTGCAGGTCCGCTCTCCAAACTCAAATGCGCGACGTTACCCAGCATCACCGGTCCGCGCGAGCCTTGCACGACGAGCCGCGACAGCATATCGATGTCTTGCCGTGCATCATCACGTAGCTTCACGATGATGGGAAGTTGCCGATCCGGCAGGTTCAATTTAGCCAGCGCTTGGTCGTAATCGCCATTGGTCGCCACGCGCAAAGTCTCGGCGATAGCACTGGAGGTCACCCCCAGATCGGCAGCACGTCCGAAATCGGGACGGACCACCACTTCCGGCCGCAAGATGCTGGAATTGGATACCACGTTACCGATGCCGGGTATGGTGCGCAGTTCCTGCCCGACCTTCAGTGCATGCTGAGCCAACAGTTCACCGTTCTCGCTGGTCAATACCAATTGGTATTTATCCGCGCCTGCGCCCAAGCCGATCTTGACGCGCACTCCCGGTAGCACTGTCATCGCCTCGCGCAGTTGATCTTCGATCTGCTGCTTGCGTAATGTCCGCTCTTCGCGTGGCTTCAATTGGATGGAAAGAACCGCCTTGCGCGATTCCGGCACCCCCGCCGGTTCGAATGCATTACCGCCCGACGTACCCCCGCCGATGGCCGTATACACCAACGTCACATTCGGATTCTGTATGACGATGTTGCGTGCCTGTTCAGCCAGCGCATAGGTCTGCTCGAACTTGCTGCCCGGCGGCAGCGTCAGGGTCACCTGAGTTTGCGATTGATTGTCCTTGGGCTGGAACGCGGTCGGCAAGGTGCCGGCCAACACGAATGAGCCGAAGAAGAACACCGCCGTGATGAGCAATGTCTTGATGCGGTTCTCCAGACACCAGTGCGCCCATGTGAGATATATCTCGACCCATTTTGGGGTCGGGTGTTCAACACGCGGGCGCAAGAAATAAGCAGACATCATCGGCGTCAGCAAACGCGCCACCACCAACGAGAACAACACTGCCACCGCCGCCGTCCAGCCGAACTGGACGAAGAATTTACCGGGTATGCCACTCATGAACGCGGTGGGCAAGAACACCGCCACCAGCGTAAAGGTGGTGGCGATCACCGCCATGCCGATCTCGTCTGCCGCTTCCATCGCCGCTTGGTAGGGTTCCTTGCCCATTTCCAAGTGGCGCATGATGTTCTCGATCTCCACGATCGCATCATCCACCAGCACCCCCACCACCAACGACAGTGCCAGCAAGGTCACCACATTGATGGTGAAGCCGAACACATACATCAGCGCGAACGTAGGAATAACTGCCAACGGCAATGCGGTCGCGGCCACGATGGTGGCTCGGGCATTACGCAAGAAGAAGATCACCACGATCACGGCCAACAAAGCGCCCTCGAAGATCATCTCCATCGAGCCTTTGTAGGTCTCGTAGACCATATCCACCATATTGAACACACGCTCTACGGTGATCTCCGGGTGGGTTTTCTTCATGCTGGCCAGCGCGACCTTGACCCCATCCGCCACCGCCACATCGCCCGCGCCCAGCGAACGCATGATCTCAAAGCCGACCACTTGCTTGCCATCGTGCAGCGCTGCCGAGCGGCGTTCGGCGATACCATCGCTCACCGTCGCCACTTGATCGAGACGGATATGCCGCCCGTCCTTCAAGCTGATCTCCATGCGTGCCAACTGTTCTGCGGTCTGCACTGTCGCCACTGTGCGCACCGCTTGCTCCATCCCGCCCACATCAGTACGCCCACCCGGCGCTTCCTGCTGGATCTGGCGCAACTGGTTGGATATCTCGGCGGCACCAATATTCAATGCCAGCATCTTGGTCGGATCGAGCTCCACCCGTACCTGCCGCGTCACACCGCCTACACGATTAACTGCACCAACGCCTTTCACACCCAACAACAATTTGGTGACCTTGTTGTCCACGAACCAGGACAACTCCTCTTCGCTCATGTTCGGTGCGGCGATGGTGTAGGTCAGAATGGGTTTGCTGCTCAGCTCGACTTTGTTGATGACCGGATCGAGCATCTCTTTCGGCAGAGTCGCTGCGGATACGCGAGACGGTGGAGCGCACGTCCTCCAATGCCGCGTGAGAATCACGTTCCAAACGGAACTCGGCGGAGATGATGGCACTGCCGTCTTTCACTTGGGTATAGATGTGCTTTAAGCCCTGCGCACTCGCCAGCGCATTCTCGATCTTGCGCACCACTTCGGCTTCCATCTGATCCGGCGAAGCGCCCGGCATCGATGCCGTCACCGTGATCATCGGCAAGTCGATATCGGGGAACTGTTGGATCTTCATGGCCTTGAACGCCATGACGCCCATGAAAGTAAGCATCACAAAACCCAGTACCGCCGGGATCGGATTGCGGATTGACCATGCCGAAAAGTTCATAGATTTAGCCTTTCACCACTTGTACGACATCGCCTTCGGTCAGGAATGAGCCGCCGCTCTCCACGACCGGCTCATTCGCCTTGAGACCTTGTTTGATCTGGATACGATCACCGACGCGCTGCCCCACTTTGACTTCACGCTCATGCACATGTCCGTCCGCGCCCACGATCAACACATAAGTCATGCTGCCGCGTTGCATGACAGCCGACTGCGGCAATGACAACAAGGTCTTCTTGCCGCCACTGACATCGAACGTGCCACGCGCAAATGCACCCGCGATGATCCCACTGCTGTCCGGCAAAGTGACCAAGGCATAGCCATAACGCGTCTGCGCATTCACCGAGGGCGAGATCGCACGCACCACGCCTTTGATGACTCGATCTTCTCCCACAATCACTTCCGCACTCATGCCTTGGCGCAGCAACATCAATTCGTCTGCCGTGAGTTCGGCACGCCATTCCAAACGCCCTTTGCGTATCAATCTGAAAAGCTCCATTCCCGGTTGCGACATCGAGCCTGCATTGGCACTCGCTGCCGAGATGACGCCATCATCAGGCGCCACGATGCGGCCTTGTGCAGAATGTGCGTCGTCACCGATACGCGAGAAGTTATCCAAGGTCACCAAGACATCGCCTTGCTTGACGTGATCGCCGATGCTGACCTTCACTTCCGCGATACGCAACCCTTGCACTTGCGCGCTGATGATGGCTTCCTGCCATGGCAGGATGCTGCCGTTCGCTCCCAGACTGCGCGCCCATTTATCCTCGCGCAGTGTCGTGGTACGCACGGTCAATGCAGGTCGGCTCACGCTAGGCGCAGGCGCTTGCTCCGCTTTACTTCCTGCAGCCAACCAAGCCGCACCGCCTGCCAACACGAGTATGGACAACACGATCTTGAGCGTGCGCTGATTCGGTCTGATGTTCATCATGTTCATGCTTCTTCCTTTCGATGCGTTCTTATGCAGTATTGATGTATTGCTTCGATGTTAATTATTTTTTCGCGCGCGTCACTGCCGCACGGCGCTTTCGCTCACCCTCGACCAACACGACGCCATAGCCGACCAGTCGTTCCACCATCGTCTCGCGCGCCTTCTGACCGTTGACCAGATGAGGGGCCAGATCGTTGATCGCCGTACGCCCATGGAAATACACAGTCGCCAAACCGAGCAAAGCGAAAACCAAGCTATCCACTTCCACATCTGCTTTTTTCAGGCCGAATTCACGACACAACAACGCCTGCATCCGCTCGTGGTTCGGGCGGAACGCCTGCACCATCGCATCACCCAGCACACCACTGGGTTCGGCCTCCTCCCGCGCATGCAGGCGCAAGAAAAATTGCAGCATCGGGTCTTCGCCAAATGAGGGGAAGAACCATTGGTAAAAAGCATGCAGCCCTTCTGTCAGCGACACCTGGGAGATGTCGAGTTTATTGAAGTCGTTGCACTGGTTGAGGAACGGCAGGCGGAACACTTCGCGATACAACTCGGCCTTGTCGCCGTAGTAATAGTGGATGGAAGCGAGATTGACCTCGGCGCGCTTGCATATCTCACGCGTGGTCGCCGCGTGATAGCCCACTTCGGCAAACACCTCCATCGCGGCCTGCAGCAGACGCCAACGCGTCTCTTCCTGCGAAGTCGGCTTGTAACCGAACAGGCGTTGCGCCGTCTGCATCAACAGACAACAGTTTTCTTGCTTGGCTTTGGTGCTCATGAATGGCCACCGGAATTTTAACGAGGTGACGAACCTTAATTCAGTCGCTTGATTAAGTCAAGCGACTGAATTAAGGCGATGGGGGGCAGAACTTAAGAACTACAGGACAACATGGATGATCCCGCCTTATTGCGCGCCCAATCCGGGCGTTTGGCGATAAGGTCGTCCGGGCAATCAGCGGCGTAAGGACGGCGAACGGCATCCAGCAAGCGATGCAAGGGAGCGAGATCGCCCTGCTCCGCCGCCTCGATGGCGATTTGAGCTAGATAGTTGCGCAGTACGAAACGTGGATTCACTTGATTCATACGCGCAGCTCTGTGCGCGACGGCGCCTTGCTCCTCGCGCACACGCAAGGCATAACGCTCCAACCACGCCATAAACAGCGCCCGGTGATTGTCCAACAACTGCATTTGATAAAAACTCGGCGCAAGAACTTCCACTTGCGGCGCATACACATCCACCCGAGCCAGGCAGCGGAAAAACTCCGTCATATCGACTTCGCATTGCTGCATCAGATCGAATATCTCATTAATCAATGTGGCGTCTGCGTCGCGCCAATGCGACAAGCCGAATTTGCCTGCCAGCATGGTTTGCATGCCCTCCTGTAGCGTCGCGTCGAAATGCGCGAGTCCCTCCTCCAGCATGCCGCGTGTAGGCGCGACCAACCACAAGGCATCCGCCAGCCGCTCCAGATTCCAGCGCGCCACCTTCGGTTGATCGCCATAGCAATAGCGGCGCATCTCGGCATCGGTGGTATTCGGCGTCCACCCCGGATCGAAATCGTCGATCCAGCCATACGGGCCGTAATCGATGGTCAGCCCTAGGATGGACATGTTGTCGGTATTCATCACACCATGCACAAAGCCCACACGCATCCATTCCACCATCAACTGGGCTGTGCGCTCACATACCTCGCGGAACCACGCTTCAAAGCGCTCTTGCTCACCACCTGTCAGATGGGCGAAATCGCGCTGGATGGTGAATGCGACCAAGCGCCGCAACAACTCGCGCTCGTCCTGTGCGGCAAGTATCTCGAAGTGTCCGAAACGAATGAAAGACGGCGCGACACGACACACCACCGCGCCCGGCTCATTGCGCGGATTGCCGTCGTAGAACATGTCGCGCCGCACCTCCTCGCCGGTGCCGATCAGACTCAGTGCGCGCGTCGTTGGCACCCCCAGAAAGAACATCGCTTCGCTGCACAGGAATTCTCGAATGGAGGAACGCAACACCGCACGCCCATCGGCACGGCGCGAATACGGTGTGCCGCCTGCTCCCTTGAGTTGCAGCTCCCAGCGTTCGCCGCGCGAATTGATTGCCTCCCCCAAGCTGATCGCGCGCCCATCGCCCAATTGCCCGGCCCAATTGCCGAATTGATGTCCTCCATAGCGCGTGGCATACGAGACCATGCCATCCAACAATTGTTGCCGCTGAAGACTTCCGCAAACTCGGGGTGCTTATGTCAGCCGCAGCAAGATCGAGCTGCGCCGCCATTTCCGGCGAATAGGCCAATAGATGGGGGCGCAGCACGGGTGTCGGCGCCACGCTCGCCCAACACACACCCGGCGTCTGGCGCGAATGTGCCTGCCCGCTTTCATCTCCCGGCAGTTCACGGATGAAGGCATTATCAAAACGCAATGCACTCAGAGAATTCATTGTGCGTCCAGTTCGATACTCTGATAGACGACCTCGATCACGACCAGTTCTTCCACGCCATTAGGCAATTGCAACTTCACCGCATCATCTGCGCGTGATTTGAGCAGGGTGCGCGCCAATGGCGACACCCAACTGATATGTCCTTTGCTCGCGTTCGCCTCGTCGATGCCGACGATGCTGTAGGTGCGCTCCACACCGTCCGCATGACACACGGTGACGGTCGCGCCGAAGAACACTTGTTCGCAGCCTTGGCGCTGCTGCGGATCGATGACTTCTGAATTTTCCATACGCTTGGCAAGAAAACGCAGGCGGCGGTCGATCTCGCGCAAGCGTTTCTTGCCGTAGATGTAATCGCCATTCTCGGAGCGATCACCATTGGATGCCGCCCAAGAAACGGTCTGCACCATCGCCGGACGCTCCACATCCAACAGATGCATGTACTCTTCTTTGAGACGGCGGTAACCCGCCGGGGTCATGTAGTTTTTTGTGCCTGCGGGAATCGCGGGCAACGCTGACGATTCATCTTCGTCGTCAGCGTCGTCGGACTCGCGGGTGAATGCCTTGCTCACTGCTTCTGAACGAATTCCTTAAAACGGAATGTCGTCATCGAAGTTATCGAAATTGCCTTTAGCCGCAGGTGTGGCGGGCTTGGCAGCTGGCGCACTGCGTGCCGGAGCCGATGAAGAAGATTGGTTCTCCACCACTTCAAAACTACCCGCACCGCCGGATTTGCTGCCCAGCATCTGCATCTCGTTGACGATGATCTCGGTGGTATAGCGGTCTTTGCCGGTCTCTTTGTCCTGCCATTTGCGTGTCTGGATCTTGCCCTCGACGTAGACCTGCGAACCCTTCTTCAGGTATTCGCCCGCCACTTCAGCCAAACGACGGTAGAACACGAGGTTATGCCATTCGGTCTTTTCCTGCTTTTCTCCGCTCTTGTCTTTCCAGTTTTCGGAGGTCGCCAGCGTGACATTGGTCACAGCTTCGCCACTGGTCATGTAACGGGTCTCAGGGTCTTTACCCAAACGTCCCACCAAGATCACTTTATTCACCGACATGTCATGCCCCTTTCACTAGATATTCAATTCCATCTTCGTCGAAGCCGCTCATCTCCACTTTGAGACAAGCGATCTGCTCGTTCGCCACCACCAGCACTTCGCGCACACCACGCAATTGTGCCAGAGACTGGCGCAACTTACCCGCCGCTTCTTCATTCAATTCGGGTAGGTGATACATCTTGGTCATCAGCGCCTGCGGCGCGCGCATGGAAGAGGCCACCACCAGCCACAGCAGCAGCATGATCACCGCAAACACCAACACCGCATTGCCGCCATAGAGCTGCATCAGCAAGCCACCCATGGCCGAACCGAAGAAGGCGCCAAAAAATTGCACGCTGCTGAACACGCCCATCGCCGTGCCCTTGGCCGCCAACGGCGCGATCTTGCTCACGATGGAGGGTTGCGTCGCTTCCAGCACGTTGAATGCAGTAAAGAACACCAATAATGAGATCGCCACGCCCCACACACTGCCTTGGAATAAGAGTATCCCCAATTGCGCCAGCGCAGCCAACGCAATAGCAAACATGAATACTTGCTTCATCTTCGCCTTCTTTTCCGCAATGATGATGGGCGGCACCATCAGCGCGAAGGCGATGAGCATCACCGGCAGATACACCTGCCACTGGTGTTGCGCATCCAGTCCGTCGGCACGCAAGATGAACGGCACTTGCATGAATACCGACATCAAGATCGCGTGCAAAGTGAATACGCCAAAATCCATGCGTAGCAAGTCTTTATTGTGCAAAACCTCTTTCAGTTTGCTGCTATTGGCTTGGGTATCGGAGTGAAAACGCGTGATGGCGGGTTTTGGAATGAACCACACCACCACGGCGATAGACACAAAGGCCAGCACGCCGATCAGCGTGAACATGCCAGACATGCCGATGAGCCGGTACAACAACGGCGACAACACCATCGAAATGGAGAACGTGATGCCGATGGTGATGCCGATCATGGCCATCGCCTTGGTGCGGTGCTCCTCACGCGTGAGGTCAGCAGTCAACGCCATCACCGCCGCATTGATGGCGCCCGCACCCTGGATCACCCGCCCGACGATGATCCAATAGATATCATCAGCCCCGGCAGCGATGAAGCTGCCTGCAGCAAACAACAGCATACCAACAATGATCACTGGCTTGCGCCCGTAACGATCCGATAACCATCCGGCGGGGATCTGCAAGATCGCCTGCGTCAGCCCGTAAGCACCAAGCGCGACCCCGATCAGAAAATGGCTTTGCCCCCCCGGTAGCTTCTCCGCATACAAAGCGAAGATCGGCAGGATGATGAACAAGCCCAGCATACGCAGGCCATAGATACTCGCCAAGCCAATACTGGCGCGGCGTTCCAAGGGGGTCATTGCGGAATCTATTGCAGACATGGAGCGAAAAATATTAATTCAGAGGGTGCGTATCTTAACAGGTCATCCATGTGCACGGCATCGACCCTGCTCATTTTGCGCTTGCACGCATTGGCACAGTATTCGCTTTGTATGGAAACAGGAAAACGATAGGACATCGCCATGCAACTCGCCACCACCGAATATACCCGCAACACCGCCTACGATGAATTGCTGGATCGAGATTTGCAACCTCGCGCAGCAGCACAGCCTTTATTCGACTATCTGGAGACGCTTGATCAAACAGAGTTGGCCGCACGGCGTCAGGCGGTGGAGGCCACCATCATGGCGATGGGCATCACCTTCACCATCTATAGCGAGGCGGGCAATATTGACAGGGCATGGCCATTTGATGTGATTCCACGTGTGATGGGGCGCAGTGAGTGGGATCCCATCCAAGCTGGGCTCAAGCAAAGACTGACCGCGCTCAATCTGTTCATCAACGATCTGTATAACGAACAGCACATCATCAAGGACGGCATCTTCCCCGCTGAGGTTTTAGAAGGTTCAGTCAACTTTCGCCATCAGTGCATCGGAGTGACGCCCCGTTTTGGCGTGTGGGCTCATGTGTGCGGCACCGACTTGGTGCGCGACAAGGATGGCACCGTTTATGTGCTGGAAGATAATCTGCGCGTTCCTTCGGGCGTTTCCTACATGCTGGAAAATCGCCAGATCATGAAGCGCATCTTCCCCGAGGTGTTTCGCACGACCAACATCCTGCCCGTGGATGACTACCCAACCCAGCTCTACCACACGCTGGCCGCGCTCTCGCCCCGCCCCGGCGACCAACCCGTCATCGTTGTGTTGACGCCCGGCATCTACAATTCGGCCTATTTTGAGCACAGCTATCTCGCGCAACAAATGGGGGCTTTCCTAGTTGAAGGACAAGACCTGCTGGTGGGGGTGGACGATGTGGTGTACATGAAAAACATCTTCGGCTTGCAACGTGTGGATGTGATCTACCGCCGCATCGACGACAACTTCCTCGACCCCGAAGCTTTCAGCCCGGACTCTATCCTCGGCGTACCCGGACTGATGCGTGCATGGCGCAAAGGCAATGTCGGCATCGCCAATGCACCTGGTGCCGGTGTTGCCGATGACAAAGTGGTGTACGCCTTCGTGCCGCAGATCATCAAATACTATCTAGATGAAGAGCCCATCCTCGCCAACGTGCCAAGTTATCTGTGCATGTATCCAGACCAATGCGAATACGTGCTGAAGAATCTGGACAAGTTGGTGGTGAAACCCGCGAACGAATCTGGCGGCTACGGCATGCTCATTGGGCCCCGGGCCTCAAAGGAGGCGCGCGAACAATTCGCGCGACTCATCCGCGCCAATCCACGCAACTACATGGCACAGCCCACGTTGGATATTTCAACCGCGCCGACGTTGATCGAGGGCGAATTAGCACCTCGCCATCTGGATCTGCGGCCCTTCGTGCTGCAATCCGACAAACTCTATGCAACAACAGGGGGCTTGACGCGCGTGGCGTTGCGCAAAGGTTCGCTGGTGGTGAACTCATCACAAGGCGGCGGCAGCAAAGACACTTGGATCGTGGAGGATGGCCCATGCTAGCCCGCGCCGCCGAGAATCTGTACTGGATGGCACGCTATCTCGAGCGTGCCGAGAACACCGCACGCCTCATCAACAGCACGACCGATGTGTTGTTAGACTTGCCGCAGGGGGCAACACTGGGGTGGGATACACTCATCAAAGTAGCGGGGCTGGACGAATCGTTCGGCAAACTCTACGACACAGCCAACGAAGACTCGATCATGCGCTTCATGATCGAGGACGAGCGTAATCCAAGTGCTATCTTGTCTTGTGTGAAATATGCGAGAGAGAACACACGCACCTTGCGCGAGCTGTTGCCGGATGAGTTGTGGGAGCGCATCAACAGTCTGTATCTGTATTTGAAGAATAACGCCAGTCACACCCTGCTCAGTCGCCGCGAACGTTACATCGTGTTACAGAACGTGGTTGCACAACGCCATGCCATCGTCGGCTTGATCTCGGGGGTGATGGCGCACGACCTCGCCTATCAGTTCATTCGCCTCGGTCGCAACATAGAGCGTGCCGACATGACCACCCGTATTCTCGATATCAACTTCGCCGTATCCATCCCCAAAGACATGCCGCTATACGATGTGAGTGTGGAGCGTCTGTGGATGAGTACGCTCAAAGCACTGTCCGCCTACCAAACGTATCGCCGCCTGAAGGCGGTACATGTCACAGGCGCAGGCGTGATTGAGTTCTTCATCAACGACGAATGCTTTCCGCGCAGCCTGAAATATTGCTTGAAGGAGGCGGAGTCTTGTTTGCAAGCAATGCCTTTCAGCGGCAAGGTCTTAAGTAGCGTGCAGACGACTCAGGCGAGCTTGCAAAGATTGAATGCGAACGAACTGGATTCTGGTGAGCTCCACGAAATATTGGACATGACACAAAAGGAATTAGGGGAGATCAATAGCACACTGGCTACCCAGTATTTCCACGCGCACGAAGATCTGAGCAAGACATCGGCGGAACAACTCCAATAACGGTGCAACTTCATACATAGACCATGACTTATTGCCTAGCGATCAACACCAACGAAGGATTGGTGTTCTGTTCGGACTCTCGCACCAATGCGGGATTCGATAATGTATCCACCTACACCAAGATGCACGCTTTTGTCTGGCCGAAAAACCGTTTCCTAGTGTTATTGTCGGCTGGCAATCTGGCCACGACGCAGTCTGTCATCAAGCGCATCAACGTAGACATCGAGCAATCGCTTTTACCCAACCTCCTGACCGTCACCAATATGCATGAGGCGGCGGACTATGTAGCCTCGATAAGCACAGAAGTACAAAAACAGCAGTCCATCCGTGATAGCTCTAGCAGCACCTACGAAGCGACATTCATTTTGGGCGGACAGGTCGGCAGTGCCGCACCGGAGACGCTATTGATCTACGCACAGGGTAACTACATACACGAATCGAGTGAGCATCCATTTCTGCAAATTGGCGAAATCAAATATGGCAAACCCATCCTTGATCGAGTCATCAAACGACATACACAGCTAGAAGCAGCAGCACGTTGCGCACTGGTGTCCATGAACTCGACCATGCGCAGCAATCTCACCGTCGGCCCACCGGTGGATATGATGATCTATGAAAAAGATTCGTTAAATGGAGGTCGACGATTCAACCTGACTGAAGATGATCCTTTTGCCAAAAATATCTCGCAATCGTGGAATGCGGGTTTGATTCAAGCATTGGAGAGCTTGCCCAGTTTCCCCTGGGAGATCAATCAAACCAAGTGAGCTTGGTGATTATTCGGTTACGTTTGGACACATCGCCGCAACACCCGCAAGCGTTGCGGCAACAGTAGCGGATTTGAAAGGCACGTCCACAGGCGGATCACCTTGCCGCATCCGGCATTCGAACTAGGGAGTATTGATACACTGATTTCTTGGAAAGTAACACTGTATTCGAGTGCCGCCGTTCACATGACACTTGAAAACTTTTGCGACCGAATGGCTGTAGAAAAAATCGACATCGATGATCCGTTTGATGTCTAAGGACGAGCGTGCTACTGTCTCACAGTCGAAAGCGCCACCCAGAATCAAGACAAGGATACAAATGACTTATTGTTTGGCCATTAACACTGACACAGGCTTTGTCCTTTGTTCGGATTCGCGCACCAATGCCGGGTTCGACAACATTTCCACCTACTCCAAGATGCATACCTTTGCGTGGCCGGACAGTCGCGTGTTCGCTTTGCTTTCCGCAGGCAATCTGGCGACCACACAATTGGTAGTCAAACGCATCAAGGCGGATCTCGATAACGCGGTGACACCAAATCTACTTTCCGTGAACAGCATGCAAGAGGCAGCCGATTACGTCGCCACCATAAGTATGAGTGTGCAGAACCTGCACGTCGTGCGCGACACAGGCAGTACGAGCTTCGAGGCCACATTCATCTTGGCTGGCCAGATTGGCATGTCACACCATGAAACTTTGATGATCTACCCGCAAGGTAATTACATACACGAATCCGATGCCCATCCATTCTTGCAGATCGGTGAGATCAAGTACGGCAAGCCCATCTTGGATCGCGTCATCAACCGTAAAACACAACTCGATCCCGCTGCGCGGTGTGCGCTGGTGTCGATGAACTCAACCGTGCGTAGCAACCTGACGGTCGGCGCACCCATCGACTTATTGATCTACGAAAAAAATAGCCTGAGATTCTCCCATCAGATGTGCTTGACGGAAGAAGACCCCTTCGCCAAGCAATTGTCCGAAGCTTGGAACATGGGACTAGTATCTGCTTTGGATAATTTACCTAGGTTCTATTGGGAATCCACTTCAAACGAGACCGCCACTTCGGAATCAATCTCGCTGCGCAAATAGCTGCACACGCTCTTCTGTTTAGCCTCACACTCAGCTGACCAGCCGCAACAGCCGAAAGCTACTGCGGCTTTTTTGTGCACCACGTTTTTGCCTGCCCTATTTCGGTGCGCACAATCCTGATGCGCCTCACAACCACGGAGATTGATTGAACAAATCTATCTGGCTCAGTTCATGCTTTATAAAACCCACAGGGAAGCATACCCCCGCTTGCGCCCATGAGTTGTGATGTCTGGCAACACGCGGTCACGCCAAATTCAAAAACAAGAAGGAAGTTATATGACTATCCGTGTCGCCCTGAATCACCAGACTACTTACCGTTTTGATCGCGCCGTAAAGCTCTGGCCGCATGAAATCAGATTGCGTCCGGCCGCACATAGTCGCACGCCGATATTGAGTTACTCCCTCAACATCGAGCCTGCAGACCATTTTCTGAATTGGCAGCAAGATCCTTTCGGAAACTGGGTTGCACGCTTGATGTTTCCAGAAAAGACAGAGGAACTGAAGGTGACCGTCGATCTGGTTGCCGACATGACAGTGATCAACCCTTTCGATTTCTTTATTGAGGATTACGCCGAGCATTTTCCATTTGCCTATCCCGAGGCTTTGGGGCGCGAGCTCGTACCCTATCTAGAGAAAGCAGAAGCAACGCCCTTGTTGACGGAATGGATCGTACTGGCACGTAAAGAGTTTTTTAATAAAGAGATGCGCACCATCGATGTGCTGGTGGGCATCAATCAGCGTGTACAAGCCGCCGTCGGTTACATCGTGCGGCTGGAGGCAGGTGTGCAGACGCCAGAGCAGACATTGGAACTGAAGCGTGGCTCATGCCGGGATTCCGCATGGTTGCTGGTTCAAGTATTGCGTCATCTCGGTTTGGCGGCACGTTTTGCATCCGGCTATCTGATCCAACTCAAAGCGGATGTGAAAGCATTGGACGGACCATCCGGCACAGAGCATGACTTCACCGATCTGCATGCATGGACTGAAGTCTATATTCCGGGTGCGGGTTGGATCGGTCTCGATGCTACTTCTGGTTTGTTAGCGGGCGAAGGGCATATCCCGCTGGCCTGCACTGCGATGCCCTCCTCCGCAGCCCCCGTCATCGGCGCGACTGAAGTATGCGAGACAACATTCGACTTCGCCATGAAAGTGACGCGCATCCATGAAGACCCGCGCGTCACTCAGCCTTACACTGAGGCGCAGTGGCAAGCCATTCAAGACTTGGGTTATCAAGTGGATGCCGAGTTGAAGAAACAGGATGTACGACTCACGATGGGCGGTGAACCAACTTTTGTTTCCATCGACGACATGGAGGGTCCCGAGTGGAACTTCACCGCGCTATCAGACAAAAAGCGGGAATTGGCGGGCGATTTACTCACGCGTTTGCAAGGCCATTTCTCGCCGGGTGCGATGCTGCATTTCGGTCAGGGGAAATGGTATCCCGGCGAGCCTTTACCGCGCTGGGCGCTGGGTTGTTACTGGCGTACAGATGGCGAACCGTTATGGAAAGACCGCGCTTTGCTGGTCACGGCAGATGACGGTGGAAAACAGAACACAGCCGATGCACTGCACTTCATGCAAGGACTTGCGCGCGAATTGGCGCTCGATAAAGGTTTCATCATCCCCGCCTACGAAGATGTGGCGCAAATCATCAATGAAGAACTGCGATGGCCGGAGAACTTCGATCCGCATTCGGCCGACTTGAAAAAGACAGACGAGCGCCGCCGTTTGGCCAAGCTCATCGAACACGGACTGGGGGAAGCGGTGGGTTATGTATTGCCCTTGAAGGCACTGCCACCCACCACACCACAACGAGCCCGCAAGGCCATCGTCGCTGCCGGATTCCGCTCCAGTTCCTGGCCCATCAAACGCGAACATCTGTATCTCATTCCGGGCGACTCTCCGCTGGGACTGCGTCTGCCGTTGGCCTCCCTGCCGTGGGTATTACCGGAAGACCAGGAAGAGGCGTTCGGACGCGATCCTTTCGACGCGACACATGATGCACCCACTACTAAGAGTGCCCGCAAAAAACCCAATGCCACGAACAGCAAAGAAAAAAGCGATCCGCGCGAAGTGGTACACACCGCTTTGTGTGCCGAAGTACGCAAAGGGGTGTTGTGTGTGTTCTTGCCGCCCGTGCCTTTACTTGAGGATTTCATCGTGCTGCTCGAGGCGATTGAAGCCACCGCAGCCGCATTGAAATTGCCGCTGCGCCTAGAAGGCTACACACCGCCCGCCGATGTGCGTGTGAAGGAGTTCCGCATCACGCCCGACCCGGGTGTCATTGAAGTGAACATCCATCCTTCCAGCACATGGGAGCAACTGGTGGCGAACACGCAGACGCTTTATCAGGAGGCGCGCCAGACTCGGTTGGGCACAGAGAAATTCATGCTGGATGGTCGCCACACGGGTACGGGCGGGGGCAACCACGTGACACTGGGCGCCGCCACACCCGCCGATGCGCCCTGCTTGCGCCGCCCCGATGTACTGATGAGCCTCATCACCTATTGGCAACATCATCCTGCATTGTCGTATTTATTTTCAGGCATGTTCATCGGCCCTACCAGCCAAGCGCCTCGCGTGGATGAAGCACGCCATGAAAGCTTGTACGAATTGGAGATCGCCTTCCAACAAATGGTCGAGAAGCTGAAACCCGGTGTAGAGAACCAGCAGCCGTGGCTGGTAGATAGATTGCTGCGTAACCTGCTGGTCGATCTTTCCGGCAACACACACCGTGCGGAATTCTGCATCGACAAACTGTATTCGCCTGACAGTGCGACGGGACGTTTGGGGCTGGTGGAATTCCGAGGCTTTGAGATGCCACCACATGCGCACATGTCGCTACTGCAGATGTTGCTGCTACGCGCACTCGTCGCACGCTTCTGGAAGACACCCTACAGCGGCAATCTGAATCGCTGGGGAACAGAGCTGCATGACCGCTTCATGCTACCTCACTTCGTTGCGCAGGATATGCGCGACGTGGTACTCGATCTGCAACGTGCCGGTTATGCTTTTGAGTTCGATTGGTTCGCGCCGTTCATCGAGTTCCGCTTCCCGCGTTTCGGCACAGTCGCCTATCAAGGTATCGAAATGGAACTGCGACAAGCTATCGAACCGTGGCATGTGCTGGGCGAAGAGGTCGCGGCGGGCGGAACGGCACGCT